>NZ_JBTLMN010000002.1:0-1131057 GCF_054462275.1 Micromonospora sp. SD19 | reverse complement strand
CCGCCGCAGCGGGCCGCAACGGGAGATGCCGCGCTGAAGGGATCCTCGGCGGAGGCGGATGGCGTCATCAAGCGGCGCCCGTTTCCAGATCTTGGACAGTTTCCGTTAGCGCGGAACGGAAACTGTCCAAGATCTCGCGGCGTGCTCCGCTGGCCGCACGATCCGCTGGCCGCTGGCCGCTGGCCGCTGGCCGCTGGCCGCTGGCCGCTGGATCGGCTGGCCGCCCGTGCGGCGGGGCGATCGGCGGGGGCGTCGGACGGGGTCGCGGGACTGTCGGGTGGTGCGTGCATGGACGCGGCGGGTGCGGGAACAAGGTGGGGGTCCGGCAGGTTGAGGACAGTGTCGGTGTGACTCAGTGTCCCCGGGCCTCACCTAATATCGCCTTCGCGGAATACCGTTCGGCTGGAGCCGCGTCGTGCCACTCGCCGAGAGGCGACCTGCACACCGACACCAGTGCCGCCCCCGGCTCACCGGCCGGGGGCGGCACTGTCTGTGCTCATTCGTCAGAGCGTCGCGGCACAATGTCCGGGTGACTGAGACGCTGCCGTGGTCTGAGCAGTCGGGCGTACTCGTACTCCCCAGTGGGGCGTTGGTGCGCGGACGCCGCATCGTTGCCGCGACCTCGCCCGCCGACTTCGCCGTGCTGCTGGCCCCTGGTCCGGAGCCGGCCTGGCCGCACCGGCGGATCCGGTGGCCCGACTTCTGGGTACCGCTCGACAGCGCCGATGCCCTCGACGCCCTGCGGGAGGCGCTGCGGCGGGCGCACGATGGTGAACGCGTCGAGGTGGCCTGTCGCGGTGGGGTGGGCCGCACCGGAACGGCCCTGGCCGCGCTGGCGATCCTCGACGGTTTGCCGGTCGAGCGGGCCGTGCCGTGGGTTCGGGCTGGCTACCACCCGAAGGCGGTGGAGACCCCCTGGCAGCGGCGCTGGCTGCGCCGCGTCAGATGACCGCCGGGTCGGTGACGTACTCGCGGAGGTGGCTGGCGGTGAGGGTGCCGCCGGTGGCGACCAGTTCGGCTGGTGTGCCGGTGAAGACGATGCGGCCACCGTCGTGGCCGGCGCCGGGGCCGAGGTCGATGAGCCAGTCGGCGTGGGCCATGACCGCCTGGTGATGCTCGATGACGATCACCGTGTTGCCGGCGTCGACCATGCGGTCGAGCAGGGCCAGCAGTTGGTCCACGTCGGCCAGGTGCAGACCGGTGGTCGGCTCGTCCAGGACGTACGTGGTGGTCTTCTCGGCGAGGTGGATGGCGAGTTTGAGGCGTTGCCGCTCCCCGCCCGACAGGGTGGTCAGTGGTTGGCCGAGGCTGAGGTAGCCCAGCCCGACGTCGACCAGTCGATTGAGGATGGGGTGCGGGAAGAACGCGTACGCCTCGGTGACGGACATGGCCAGCACCTCGCTGATGTTCTTGCCGCGCAGCGTGTACGTGAGCACCTCGTCGGTGAAGCGTCGCCCCTCGCAGCGTTCGCAGATGCTGGCGACGCCGGCCATCATCGCCAGGTCGGTGTAGATGAGCCCGATGCCTTTGCAGGCCGGGCAGGCGCCCGCGGAGTTGGCGCTGAAGAGCGCGGCCTTGACCCCGTTGGCCTTGGCGAAGGCGGTGCGGATCGGGTCGAGCAGCCCGGTGTAGGTGGCCGGGTTGCTGCGTCGTGAGCCACGGATCGGGGACTGGTCGACGATGACGACCTCGGACCGGCCGCGTAGCGACCCGTGGATCAGTGAGCTCTTGCCGGAGCCGGCAACGCCGGTGACGACGGTGAGCACGCCGAGCGGGATGTCCACGTCGACGTCGCGCAGGTTGTGCAGGTCGGCCTTGCGGATGGCGAGGCGCCCGGTCGGTTGGCGTACCGTCTCGCGCACCCGCACCCGGTGGTCCAGGTGCCGCCCGGTGAGGGTGCCGGAGCGGCGCAGGCCGGGGACGTCGCCGGTGAAGCAGATTCGGCCACCGTCGGTGCCGGCGCCCGGCCCGAGGTCGACGACGTGATCGGCGATGGCGATGGTTTCCGGTTTGTGTTCGACCACCAGCACGGTGTTGCCCTTGTCGCGCAGCCGTAGCAGCAGGTCGTTCATCCGGGCGATGTCGTGCGGGTGCAGGCCGACTGTCGGTTCGTCGAAGACGTACGTGACGTCGGAGAGGCTGGAGCCGAGATGGCGGACCATTTTCACCCGTTGCGCCTCTCCGCCGGAGAGGGTCGCCGACTCACGGTCCAGGCTGAGGTAGCCCAGGCCGATCTCGACGAGGGAGTCCAGCAGGTCGCGGAGGTTGGCGACGAGCGGCGCGGCGCCCGGGTCGTCGATGGTGCCGACGAACGCGACCAGGTCGCTGATCTGCATGGCGGAGCAGTCGGCGATGGTGTGCCCGGCGATCCGCGACGACAGGGCCGCCGCGTTGAGCCGGGTGCCGCCGCAGTCGCCGCAGATGGTGAAGGTGACCGCCCGGTCGACGAAGGCGCGGATGTGCGGTTGCATGGATTCGCGGTCCTTGGCGAGCAGGAGCCGTTTGACCTTGACCGCGAGGCCCTCGTACGTCCAGTTGTTGCTGCCCACCTTGATCTTCGTGGCCGGCTTGTGCAGGAAGTCCTCCCACTGTTGTGGGGTGAAGTCCTGCAGTTTGACGTCCGGGTCGAACAGGCCGGAGCCGACGATGGTCTGCCAGTACCAGGAGTCGACGGCGAAGTTCGGCACGGTGATGGCGCCGTCGTTGAGGGAGCGCTCGACGTCCACCAACTCGTTGATGTCGAGGTCGGAGACCCGGCCCAACCCTTCGCAGGTGGGGCACATGCCCTCGGGCAGGTTGAAGCTGAACGCCCCGGCGCCGCCGATGGACGGCTGGCCGAGCCGGCTGAAGAGGATTCGCAGCATGGCGTACGCGTCGGTGGCGGTGCCGACGGTGGAGCGGGAGTTGACGCCCATCCGTTCCTGGTCGACGACGATGGCCGCGCTGAGGTTGCGTAGCGAGTCGACGTCCGGCCGGTTGAGGTTCGGCATGAACGACTGGAGGAACGCGCTGTACGTCTCGTTGATCATGCGCTGGGACTCGGCGGCGATGGTGCCGAAGACCAGCGACGACTTGCCCGATCCGGAGACGCCGGTGAAGACGGTCAACCGGCGCTTGGGGATGTCCACCGAGACGTCGGCGAGATTGTTCTCCCGCGCCCCGCGTACTTCGATCATGTCGTGGCTGTCGGCGGCGGACCATGCTGGCTGCGACATTCGAACCCTTCACGGAATCGTGGCGGGACTTCTCCCGCCGGGCACTGGCAGCTTCAATTGTCTCATTCATCCGCGCGTGGAGACTTTCGCCGACAATTGAGCGTGCACTGCCGCAGGACGTCCGGGAAAGTCTCAAATCACGTCGTAAGCGGTACGGTGGCTCGCGTGGACGTCGCTCCGAAGGATCGGCTGCGCGCCGTGGACCTGGCGGCCACCGTCGGGATCTCGGTGCAGCAGGTGCGCAACTACGTCGAGGCGGGGGTGCTGCCGCCGGTGCGCCGCACCGCGAGCGGCTACCGGATCTTCACCGGTGAGCACGCCCGGGCGTTGACAGTGGCGCGGCGGTTGGCCGAGGGGCACGGCTGGTCCCGTACCCGGGAGATCATGGCGGCGGTGCACTCCGGTGACCTGCCGGCGGCCCTGGCGGCGCTCGACGGCGGTCACGCCGAGATGGACCGGGAACGCGCCGAGATCCGCCGCGTGCTCGGCGCCTTCGAGACCGTGCTGGCGAGCCCACCGGCGGCCCGGCCCGCGCCTCTCCACGGCGCGCGCATCGGCGAGGTCGCCGCCCTGGTCGGGGTCCGCACCGCGCAGCTGCGGCTCTGGGAGGAGCGCGGGCTGCTGCGGCCGGGCCGCACCCCGGGCACCAACTACCGGGTGTACGACGAGGCGGAGCTACGCGCCGCGCAGGTCATCGCGTTGCTGCGCCGAGGCGCGTACCCGTTCGAGATCATCGAGGCGGTGCTGGGTGAGCTGCGGACCACCGGAAGCCCGCAGCGGGTCCGTGCCGAGCTGGCGCGCCGTGAGCAGGAGCTGCACGCCCGCAGCCTGCGCAGGCTGCGCGGCAGTGCCGCGTTGCACGACTATCTGAGCGGTCGCGGCGACGCGGGTTGACCCGCATCCCGTCCCGCGCAGCGATCGTCGTGACTAGGGTCGGCTCATGAGAGCTGCGCTGCTGGCGGCCACGACGTCCGCCGTCCTGCTCGCTCCCGTGCCGGTCGGTACGGCGGGAGCGTCCGCCGCGCCGACGGTGCGCTGCCCCCGGGTCCCGGCGCCGGCGGCGTCGCGCCCACCGCGGCCGTCGCCGCCGCCTGCCGTCCCCGGCCAGCGGATGGTCGGCGGCGCGGCGCTCGACACGACCGGCCTGGTCGTGCCGGCCGGCGTCGCCGCACCGCCGAAGATCACCGCCACGTCGTGGCTGGTCGCCGACCTGGACAGCGGCCAGGTGCTCGGCGGCTGCGGCCCGCACGAGTACGGCACGCCGGCGAGCGTGCAGAAGCTGCTGCTGGCGGCCACCATGCTGCCGAAGCTCGACCCGAAGCAGCTGGTCACCGTCACCGAGGCGGACATGGACATCGAACCCGGCTCCTCGGCCGTGGGCCTGGTCGCGGGCGGCCGGTACACCGTCGAGACCATCTGGCTCGGGTTGCTGCTGAACTCCGGCAACGAGGCCGCCAACGCGCTGGCCCGACTGGGCAGCGGGACGGACAGCGCCGCCGGCGTCCGCGCCATGAACGAGCAGGCGCACCACCTCGGCGCGTTGCAGACGCACGCGGTCACCCCGTCCGGGCTGGACGGCAGGGGGCAGTTCACCAGCGCGTACGACCTGGCGTTGATCGCAAGGGCCTGCTTTGCCCAGCCGACCTTCCGCCGGTACGCGTTGACCGAGCAGACGTCGATACCGGCCCAGCCGGCGCAACGCACCAAGGGCTTCGAGATCCAGAACGAGAACCAGCTCATCTACCGGTACCCGGGGGCGCTCGGCGGCAAGACCGGCTTCACCGACCTGGCCCGGCACACCTATGTGGGGGCGGCGGAACGCGGCGGGCGGCGGCTGGTGGTGACCCTGCTGGGCGCCGAGTCGACGCCGGCTCGCGGCTGGGAGCAGGGTGCCGCCCTGCTGGACTGGGGCTTCACGCTGCCCCGCGACGCCGCGGTGGGCCGGTTGGTCGAGCCCGGCGAGCTGACCGCCACCCCGTCGGCGGCGCCGTCCGCGCTGGCGGCACCCGGCGCGCCCCGGCCGGCGGCGGCCAGCGGACCGGCGCGTAGCGACGCGGGGTGGCTCTGGTCGGTGACCGCGCTCAGCGGCGCGACGGTGGTGGCGTTGATGGGCGGTCTGCTGTGGCGGCGTCGCCGCCGGTTGCCCTGACGGATCGACATCGGGCGTTGCCGTCCATAGACTCCGGTCTTTCTGGCACCACCAGTCCAGGAGGATCCCTGTGCCGAGTGAACCCGAACCGCGCCTCGCAGTGGCGGCACCCCGCCGGTCGGTGCGCGCCCTGACCCGCCTCGCGGGGGTGACAGTGCTCGCCGGGGCACTGGTCGTCGGCGTGTCCGCCACCGCGCTCGCCGCGCCGGCCCCGGCGGCCGACGCGGTGCGCGTGTCCGCAGCGCCGCCCACCGCCGCCGACGCCGCCGCCAGACCGCCGCGCACCACCCACGGCCCGTGCGCGTACACCGAGACCCCGGACGAGCCCGCGGCCCGACCGGTGCCGTTGCCGCCCGACCCGCGCCGCACCCCGGCCCGGGGCAGCGTCCGGGTGACCCTGGCGACCAACCACGGGCCGATCGGGTTGACACTGGACCGGGCCGCCGCGCCGTGCACGGTGCAGAGCTTCCTGCACCTGGTCAGCAAGCGTTTCTACGACCGCACCCCGTGTCACCGCCTCACCGCGTACCCCACGCTGAGCGTGTTGCAGTGCGGTGACCCGTCCGGAACCGGCGAGGGCGGCCCGGGCTACCGGTACCGCGACGAACTGCCGACCGACCTGCCGCCCGCGCCCACCGACCCGACCGGGGAACGCCGGGTGTACGCCCGGGGCGTCCTCGCGATGGCGAACGCCGGGCCGGACACCAACGGCAGCCAGTTCTTCCTGGTCTACGCCAACTCCGCGCTGCGCCCGAACTACACGATCTTCGGCGAGGTCGACGCGGCCGGCCTGGCCACCCTGGACCGGATCGCCGCCGGGGGAGTGGCGCCGACCGCCGAGGACCCGGCACCGGTCGACGGTGCGCCGGCACTGCCGGTGACCATCCGCAAGGCGGTCCGCTGGCACCACCACCACTGACCGTACGGCGCGGTGGGTGACCGTCGGTCGCTCACCGCGCCCGGGCCGGCCACGACCTGGCCGGAACTTTCCGGAACGGACCGGAACCGGTCCAACCGGTTTCTGCGGCAGGTCCGGCCGTCACGCCGAGGCGGGTGACCCGGTCGGCGGGGCGGTGGTGCTGTCGCGCACGACAAGTTCGGTGGCCAGTTCCACCCGGGGCGAGTCGATGCCCTCGCCCTGGGCGAGGCGGAGCACCGTCCGGGCTGCCAACCGTCCCATCTCGACCAACGGCTGGCGAACGGTGGTCAGCGGCGGGGACGCCCAGCGGGCCTCCGGCAGGTCGTCGAAACCCACCACGCTCACGTCGTCCGGGACACGCAGCCCGCGGCGGCGGATCGCCTCGTAGACGCCGAAGGCCATCTGGTCGCTGGCGGCGAAGATGCCGGTCGGCGGGTCGGCGAGGTCCAGCAGCGCGGTCCCGCCCGCGAACCCGGAGGCGTGGTAGAAGTCGCCCGGGTAGATCAGCGCGTCGTCGACCGGCACGCCGGCGGCCTCCAGCCCGGCCCGGTAACCGTCGAGTCGCGCCCGGCTGCACAGCAGATGCGTCGGCCCGGCCACGAAACCGGCGAGCCCGCCGGCCCAGTTGGTCGCGCCGATCGTCGGCACGTCCATGGCCGGCACGCCGGCCGGGTCGACGACCACCACCGGCACGTTGAGGCGACGCAGCTGCGCGTGCAGCGGCGCGCTGAGGTGCGAGGTCACGAAGATGACGCCGTCGGTGGCCCGGGTGCGCAGGTTCTGCAACCACTGCCGGGCCGCGGTGGGCTGCCGGTGGATCGCGGAGACCACGGTGCCGACACCCGCCCCGTGCCCGACGTCCTCCACACCGCGGATGATCTCCACGGCCCAGGGGCTGTCCAGGTCGTTGAAGACCAGGTCGACCAGGCCGGCGCGGCGGACGCTGCGGCTGGTCCGACGCCGGTAGCCGTGGTGGCGCAACAACTCCTCGACCCGCTCGCGGGTGTCCGGGGCCACATCGGAGCGTCCGTTGAGCACCCGTGACACGGTCGGCACCGACACCCCGGCCTCCCGTGCGATCGCGGTGATGGTCACCCTGCGTCCGTCGTCCGCGCCCACCCGCGTCTCCTTCACCGAGCCGGAGGAACGACCAGAAGTCGTCGTCCACCGTGTGTCCCGAAACGGCGTGCCCGTTCCACGGGTCATCTTGCCTCACCGATGGGGTTTGACGACATGCCAGGTCGACCGAAGCTTGGCTGGAGTTGCGGAAAACTTCCGGAGCTTTTTCGCCAACTTTCGTTGATTGCGTCGACAAATGGCTCCAGGTGGAATCGACTTTCGTGGATTCGCAGTGTCCGGCGGCCGGGGGCAGGGCGACTTCGCGCACCGCGAGCGGATCCTGGGACAGCGGCCCTGGCTGGGCTGATAGACAGGACTGGTGCGTCACCGCCTGGCCGTCATCGTCGCGCTCGTCGCGCTGCTCGCCGGCTGCTCGCGGGCGGAGCCCCGACCCGCGCCGACCGGGCCGCAGCCCACGTCGGCGAGCCCCACCCCCGCGCCGACCCCGTCCGGGGCACCCCCGCTGCCGGGGTTCGTGGTGGTGACCGACGTCGACCCGCGCATCCACGCCGACATCCGCTACGCCACGGCGCACAACTTCGTCGGCCGGCCGATCAGCGGCTACCGGGAGCCGCTGTGCCTGCTCACCCGGCAGGCGGCCCAGGCGCTGCGCCGCGTACAGGACGCCGCGCTGGCCAGCGGACACAGCATCAAGGTGTACGACTGCTACCGCCCGCAACCGGCGGTGGACGACTTCGTGGCCTGGTCGAAGCGCCCCGACGAGCAGCAGACCAAGGCCGAGTTCTACCCGGACCTCGCCAAGAACCGGCTCTTCGCCGACGGCTACATCGGGGCGCCCACCGCGCACAGCCGCGGCAGCACCCTGGACCTGACCCTTGTCGACGATCCCGCCGCCAGCCAACCCCCGTACCGGGTCGGGCAACCGCTGGTCGCCTGCACCGCGCCGCGCGCCCAGCGCTTCGCCGACAACAGCATCGACATGGGCACCGGCTTCGACTGTTTCGACCCCCGGGCGCACACCGCCGACCCCTCAGTCACCGCGACGGCGCGGGACAACCGGCAGTTGTTGCGGCGGCTGATGACCGACGCCGGGTTCGTCAACTACGACCGCGAGTGGTGGCACTACAGTCTGCGCGACGAGCCGTACCCGGACACGTTCTTCGCCGCCCCGGTCGCCCGATCCTCGGTCGGCTGACCCAGGCCGGACCCTGCAGCCGCCGTCCGGCATGATCGTTTCAATGACCACCGAACGGATCGGCCCCCCGGTTACCGGCGACGAGCGGGAGACGCTGCGCGCGTTCCTCGACTTCCACCGCGCCACGCTGGCCCTCAAGTGCGAGGGTCTCTCCGACGGGGACCTGCGCCGGCAGTCCATGCCGCCCTCCACCCTGTCCCTGCTCGGCCTGGTGCGACACATGGCCGAGGTGGAGCGCGCCTGGTTCCGGCGGGTCATCGACGGCGAGGACATCCCGCTGGTGTGGTCGGAGACCGGCGACTTCCAGCAGGCGTACGACGCCAGCTCGGCCACCCGGGCCGAGGCGTTCGACGCCTGGGAGCGTGAGGTCGCGCACGCCCGCCGGATCGAGCGGGCCGCCGCGTCGCTCGACGTGACCGGCCGCAACGCCCGCTCCGGCGAGACCGTGTCACTGCGGCTGGTGATGCTGCACCTGATCCACGAGTACGCCCGACACAACGGCCACGCCGATTTTCTCCGCGAGGGCATCGACGGCGCCGTCGGCGTCTAGCCCGGGGTCAGGTCCAGTAGAGGATCCGGCAGGCCGGGACGCGGGCGGTCAGCTCGGTGGTGAACCAGTCGCGCAGCTCGGTCATCTGCTCGCGGGGGTAGACGTACTTCACCGCGCCGAACTTGCCGTGCTTGCGGCTGCGGGACTCCTCGTCCATCTCCAGCCGGGTACGCGGGTACCAGCCGAGCAGCACCTCCTTGCTGCCCGGCGTGAACCGGTGGGTGATCAGCTCGGCGGTCAGGTCCACATCGGGCACCCCGTCGACCGCCGCGCGGACCTGGTCGAGCAGGTCGCCGTAGTGCTCCCGCCAGTCCGGCAGCGCGATGATCGGCGCGATGGTCAGCCCGACCGGGTAGCCGTCGAGGGCGAGCCGGCGCAGCGCGGCCAGCCGGTCCGGCACCCGGGCGGTGCCGCCCTCGAACCGTTGGCTGACCGGGGCGCAGTTGACGCTGAAGCGGACCCGGGTCCGGCCGGCGTGCGGCAGGCCGACGAAGGTGTCCACGTCGGCGTACTTGGTGGTCCAGCGCAACTGCACGGGGGCGTCCCAGTCGGCGAAGTGCTGCACCGCGCGCCGCCAACTGCCGGTCAGGTGCTCAAGGGCGAGCGGGTCGGTGTAGCAGGACGCCTCGAAGGTGGTGCCCTCGTCGGCGCGCCGCGCGTTGCGGCTGGTCACCGTACCGCGCCCGGCGTACGCGGCCAACCCGGCGAGGATGTCGTCGAGGTCGGCGTACACCCGGGTCACCGGTGGGCCGGACAGGGATCCGGCGAGGTAGCAGTACTGACAGTGCGCCGGGCAGCCCTCGGCCAGGTCGACCCGCCAGTCCGCGCTGGGCGCGATGGGTTGCAGGACACGCCGCGAGGGTGGGCTCACCACGATCGCCATTGTCGACTTGGCCCGCGCGTAGGTTTCCCGGTCGGTCTGCCCGCGTACCCCGGTGAGCCGGTTGGCGCGCAGGTGTTCCACCTCGATGCCGAGTGCCCGCACCCGTTCGACGATCCGTTGGCCGTGCGGGTGGTCGAGCGCCGCGGGGGTGGCCACCACCCGGCTCGGGGTCCAGCGGCGCGCCGACCGGGTCGGCGGCGCGAGGCCGGCCAGGTCGCGGATCGGCACGTGTTCGCCGCTGGCGTCGTGCGGCGCGGCGGGCACGTCCACGGCGAGCGGCGTGTCGACGTCGACGGCGTCCGGGCTGGTCATCCGGCGGGGGTACCCGTTGCCGGAGGAATCCCACCCGTTCGGGCGATCGGCGATTGACGCGATCAGGTCAGAGGAATAACCTTTCGTCTATCTGTAAACCTTGTGAACAGATGTACCTCGACGCGGCGGCGCGCGTCCCCACCGAAGGGACGATCAGGTGATCGCAGAACTTTCCTCCCGTACCAGAAGGATCCTGTCGTTGTTCGTCGCCCTGGTCGTCGCCTTGACCGCCGGTGTCGCTGTCAGCGCCTCGCGCAGTGCGCAGGCCGCGCCGACGTTCAAGGTCCTGGCCTTCTACAACGGCACCTGGGACGCCGCGCACATCGACTTCGTCAAGGACGCCCGGGCCTGGTTCCCGCAGGCCGCCGCCCAGTACGGCTTCTCCTGGGAGGCCACCAACAACTGGAGCCTGCTGAACACCGCCAACCTGGCCCAGTACAAGGTCGTCATGTTCCTTGACGACGCGCCGCCCATCGGGCAACGCGCCGCGTTCCAGCAGTACATGCAGAACGGCGGAGCGTGGTTGGGCTTCCACGTCAGCGCGTGGACCGACAACCCGTCGAGCTGGAGCTGGTACTACAACACCTTCCTCGGAACCGGGGCGTTCCAGACCAACACCTGGGGGCCCACCCGGGTCACCATGCGCGCCGACAACCGCACCCACCCCGCCACCCGGAACCTCCCGGCGACCTTCCCGTCCTCGATCAGCGAGTGGTACTCCTGGAGCAACGACCTGCGGCAGAACCCCAACATCGACATCCTGGCCTCGGTCGACCCGTCCAGCTTCCCGGTCGGCACCGACCCCAACCAGTCCTGGTACGGCGGCTACTACCCGCTGGTCTGGAGCAACCGGCAGTACAAGATGCTCTACGCCAATTTCGGGCACAACGCGATGAACTACAGCACCAACACCGGGCTGTCCTCCACCTTCGACAGCCCGCAGCAGAACCAGCTGCTGATCGACGGGCTGCACTGGCTCGCCGGTGCCGGCACCGTCCCGCCGACGACGCCCCCGCCGTCCGACGGCACGATCTCGCCGACCGCCTGGCACACGGTGGTCAACCGGGGCAACGGCAAGTGCGTGGACGCGCGGGCCGCGGCCAGCGCGAACGGCACCGCCATCCAGCAGTACGCGTGCAACGGCAGCGCCGCCCAGCAGTACCAGTTCGTGCCGACCAGCGACGGGTACCTGCGGGTCAACAACCGCAACAACAGCGCCCAGGTGCTCGACGTGACCAACAGGTCGACGGCCGACTCGGCGCCCATCCAGCTCTGGTCCTACAGCGGCGGCAACAACCAGCAGTGGCGGGCCGAGCCCGAGGGCGGCGGCTACTACCGCCTGGTCAACCGCGGCAGCGGCAAGTGCCTCGACGTGCCGGGAGCGTCGACGGCGGACAGCGTCCAGCTCATCCAGTACGCCTGCAACGGCACCGCCGCGCAGTCCTTCCGGGTGGTGCCCGTGTCGTAGCCCGGCGGTAGCTTCGCGGCCATGGCGATTCCCGACCTGGTGCCCATCGCGCACGAGCCCGACTACCGCGCCAGCACCATCGGCCACTACGACAAGGGCCAGTTCTTCGGCTCCGTCACCGCCACCCTCACCGACGGTGCCGGAGCCGAAGCGGCCCGCCACCCGACGGCCACCGCCACGAGGCCGTGCCTCGGGCTACGGGTGTCCGCGTCGGCGAAACTCGTCTGATCGCGCTCGAACAATGATGTGGTGGCCTCGTCGCATCCTGAGGGCCCTCTTTCCTGGATCGAGCACGATCTTGAGCCGCTCGGGCCGACGTCCGAGCCCAGGGCGACCGGCGCGCAATATCCTTTGCGGACAGGCCGCGGCCCGCCTACCGTCATCGAAGCAAGGTCAACCGATCAGACCCCGGGGAGTACGCCGTGTCGCAGCGCGACCGCACCACGATCATCTGGCGCACGCCAGGTGCGGGTGCCGGGTTGCCCTCGGGCGCACGGTGCCGGTATCTCGGTCAGCCCACTTGTCTCGGTCAGCTCGCTGAGGGCCGGCGACCAGGGCGACGCCACCGCTGACGCCAACGCGTCCGGTGTCGCCGCCCACCCCTGCGGGTCGGGCGGCCTTTTCGTATCCGACGAACTTCCGCGCCCGGCCTTCCGGTACGCGATCATTTCCGGTCACCATGCGACGTTGGTGCCGGCACGACACAAGGAGACCACGATGGGATTCACCCCGCTCGCTGGTACCCGGGCACCGGTCCGGGTCTGGACCGACCCGTACGCCATCGAGCCGCAGGCCGCCAAGCAGCTGCGCAACATCGGCGCGCTGCAGTGGGTGCAGGGCGTCGCCGTCATGCCCGACGTGCACTTCGGCAAGGGCGCCACGGTCGGCTCGGTGATCGCGATGCGGCAGGCCGTCTCGCCGGCCGCGGTCGGCGTCGACATCGGCTGCGGGATGTCGGCGGTGCGGACCTCGCTGACCGCCGCCGACCTGCCGGACGACCTGGCCCGGCTGCGCTCCGCGATCGAGGCCACCATCCCGGTCGGCTTCGCCCAGCGCACCGACCCGGTCGACCCGCGCCGGATCCGGGGCCTGGAGCAGGCCGGCTGGGCCGACTTCTGGGGCCGGTTCGCCGGCCTGGACCGGCGGGTGGCGCAGCTGCAGACGCGGGCGCAGCGGCAGATCGGCACCCTCGGCGGGGGCAACCACTTCATCGAGGTCTGCCTGGAGCAGGGCGGCGCCGACGAGGGCCGGGTCTGGCTGATGCTGCACTCCGGGTCCCGCAACATCGGCAAGGAACTGGCCGAGCGGCACATCGCCGTGGCCCGGGGGCTGCCGCACAACGCCGACCTTCCGGACCGGGACCTGGCGGTGTTCCTCGCCGGGACGCCCGAGATGGACGCGTACCGGCGGGACCTGTTCTGGGCGCAGGAGTACGCGCGGCGCAACCGGGCGGTCATGCTGGCCCTGCTCTGCCGCGTGGTGCGTGAGCACTTCCCGCAGGTCGGCTACGACGAGCCGATCAGCTGCCACCACAACTACGTCTCGGAGGAGAGCTACGACGGGGTGGACGTGCTGGTCACCCGCAAGGGCGCGATCCGGGCCGGCCGGGGTGACCTGGGCATCATCCCCGGGTCGATGGGCACCGGGTCGTACATCGTGCGGGGGCGGGGAAACCCGGACGCGTACTGCTCGGCGTCGCACGGCGCGGGGCGTCGGATGTCCCGGGCGCAGGCCAAGCGGACGTTCAGCACCGCGGACCTGGCCGCGCAGACCGCCGGGGTGGAGTGCCGCAAGGACGCCGGGGTGGTCGACGAGATCCCCGGCGCGTACAAGGACATCACCGAGGTGATGGCCCAGCAGGAGGACCTGGTCGAGGTGGTCGCGCACCTCAAGCAGGTGGTCTGCGTGAAGGGCTGAGACACCGCGCGGGCCGGATCACCGGCCCGCGCGGCACCGTCTCAGAAGCCGACGAAGACCCGGCGCAGGTCGTCGAGGGTCACCGAACCGGTCACCAGCACCCCGTCGGGGGTGTGCTGGGGACCCAGCCGTCCGGTGGCCAGCCGCAGCCACGCCTCGGCCGGCGCCACCAGCTCGCCGTCGGGATGCTCCGGCGCGTCGACGATCTCGACCTGCTCACCCAGCCGCAGCCCGAACGTCCGCTCGGGCGCGTGCAGCCGGACCAGCAGGGTGGCCCCCCGACCGTCCAACTCATGCGGTCGGCTGGTCCAGGCCAGCATGCCGCCGATCTGGTCGAGCAGCAGCGCCACCGCCCCCGGCGTCACCGCCGCGAACCTGTTGAACGCCACCTCGGCGTCCCACTGGTGCAGGGCGAACTCACTGAGCCGGAACCGGGCCGCGGTGGCCACGTCGACCGGCTCCGGCAGGAAGCCGAGGTCGACCCGCATCGAGGCCCGGCTCTCGGCGTCCAACGCCTCGTACGCCTCGACCAGTCGTTCGTTGCTGGCGAGGAAGCCGGCGGCGTGCTCGGCCGGGGACATCGCGTCCCAGCGGGCCCAGACGCCACGGTTGAAGTCCCCGTCCGGGCCGGGCGTGCCGATGCGGGCCGCCTCCAGCGTCGCCAGGTTGATCTCGGCGCCGCTGCCCAGGTGGCTCAGCACCTGCGACACCTGCCACTCACTGGCCCCGGACGGGCGGAGCAGGTCGTCTTCCTTGAGGTCCCGGACGAGCGCGGCGAGCTCCTCGTGGCCCGCGCGCAGAGCGGTGATGATCTGGTCAGCAGGGGTCGACATGGGTCTCCTCAACGGATTTTCGACGATGATCGGGACGTTACCGGACGTGGCCACCGGCCGGCCCACCCCAGGCTCGGGGCGCTCCGGCCGGCGGCCACGGCGGTCAGCTCAACCCATGTGCACGGTGTTGCCGGTCGGGACGTCCTCCTTGCGGACCTTCACCAGGACCAGTGTGGCCAGCCCGGCGAGCACGATCAGCGCCGCGCCCCAGGCGAAGGCCACCCGGTAGCCGTGCACCAGCGCCTCGACCTGGTTGACCGGGTTCGGCGCCCGGCCGACCAGGTAGGCGGCGACCGCGCTGGTGTAGAAGGTGTTCAGCAGCGCGGTGCCGAGCGAGCCGCCGATCTGCTGGGTGGCGTTGAGCGTCGCGCTGGCCGCGCCGGCGTCGTGCTCCGGCACCCCGACCAGGGCGAGGCTGGACAGCGGGACGAAGGTGAAGCCCAACCCGAGGCCCAGGACGACCTGCGCGGGCAGCAGGTGGGTGAGGAACGGGGTGTCCACGTCGATCTGGGTCAGCACCAGCATGCCCAGGGCGGCGAGCGCCGAACCGGCGACCATCAGCGGCTTGGCCCCCACCCGGGGCATCAGCTGGCTGGCGCCACCCGCGGCGATCAGCACACCGGCGGTGACCGGCAGGGACGCGAGACCGGCCTCCAGAGGCTTGTACTGCAACACCACCTGGAAGTAGAAGGTCAGGAAGAGGAACGCCCCGAACAGGCCCGCGCCGATCAGCGTCGACGTGAGGAACGCCCCGCCCCGGTTGCGGTCCAGCAGGATCCGCAGCGGCAGCAGCGGGTGGCTGGAGCGCAGCTCGATCACCACGAACGCGGCGAGCAGCAGCACGCCCGCGGCGATGAAACCGAGCGTCGCGGTGGCGTCCCAGCCGTCCTCGGCGGCCTTGGTGAAGCCGTACACCAGGGAGACCAGGCCGGCGGTCACCACGATCGCACCGGGTACGTCGTAGCGGGTGTTGCCGTGGGCCCGGCTCTCCGGCACCAGCGGGAGGGCGAGGGCGATGGCGATCGCGGCGACCGGGATGTTGACCAGCAGGCACCAGCGCCAGTCGGCGTACTCGGTGAGCACCCCGCCGAGCAGCAGACCGACAGCCGATCCACCGCCGGCGATCGCGCCGTACACCGCGAAGGCCTTGGCCCGCTCGGTGGTCTCGGTGAAGAGAACGGTGAGCAGCGCCAGCGCGGCCGGGGCGAGCAGCGCGCCGAAGGCGCCCTGCAACGCGCGGGCGGCGAAGAGCATCTCACCGGTGGTGGCCAGACCGCCCAGGGCCGAGGCGAGCGCGAAACCGGTCATGCCGACGATGAAGGTGCGCTTGCGCCCCCAGTAGTCGGCGATGCGACCGCCGAGCAGCAGCAGACCGCCGAAGGCCAGCGTGTAGGCGGTGATCACCCACTGCCGGTTCGCGTCGGTGATCCCCAGGTCGGCCTGGGCCTGCGGCAGTGCGATGTTCACGATGGTGGCGTCCAGGACGACCATCAGCTGTGAGACCGCGATGACCGCCAGCGCGATCCAGCGCCGCGGATGCGGGGCGCCGGTCGACACCCCGGCGTTGGGCGCGCCGGGGGCGGTCGAGGTGGTTCCGGGCATGGTGAAGCCTTCCGTGTTACGGATATCGGTGAATCAGGCCGGCGACGGACCGTCGTGCTGATAGCGGAGCACCGGGATCAGCACCTGGTCGACGACCTGGGTGAGGAACGCGTCATCGGCGGGTAGGCCGTGCGCGACGATGCGGGACATGGTGAGCGCGGGCGCCAGATCGTGGAACATTTCCCGCTCGCCGGCCTCCGGCGGGATCTCCCCGCGGGCGGCGGCCCGGACCAGGATGGCGGTGCTGGCCACCCGCCCGGCCGGCAGCACCTGGTGACGGACCAGACGTTCCAGCTCGGGGTTGGTCCGCATGGCGAAGGTCAACGCCTGCATCAGGTCGCAGTCGGCAGTGCAGATCGCGGCCGTGGCCCGCAGCAACTCGATCAGGTCACCGCGAAGGGAGCCGGTGTCCGGCGGGTTGTGCACACCCACGCGCTGGTCGCGCAGGGCGGCGACGACCAGCTCCGCCTTGCCGTCCCAGCGCCGGTAGATGGTGGCCTTGCTGACGTGGGCGCGGGCGGCGACGGCGTCGATGGTCATCCGGTCGTAGCCGACCTCGCGCAGGGTGTCGATGACGACGGTGAACAGGTCGCTGTCGGTGCAGCGCGGAGCCCGGGCAGCCGGCACCCCGGCGCCCGCGTCCACCTGCTGACCACCCAGCATCTCGACCCCCCGCGAAACGATGTCGTACTGACCCTAGTTCGCAGTTCGCTGATCGTGCAGGCTTTCGTGAGTTGCCTCGCATCTGGCCGGCGAAACGATGGCGTTTCAGCGGGGGATCGGGGGTCTGGTCAGCTCACCATGGTGTTGCTCGCCCAGATGGGTTTCGCGTCGCTGTCGCGGTACAGGACGAGGTTGCCGTCCTCCTGGAGCCAGAGACTGGCGGCGCCGTGACCGCCGGTCTGGGTCGACCAGGCGATCGTGCCGTTGGCGCGGTACAGGGCGAGGTTCCCGTCGGGGCCGTTGACCAGCCGCACGCCGTCGCGGGTGTTGCTGGCCCAGAGCGCGGTGGCGGAGCTGCGCCGGTAGAGCACCAGGTTGCCGTCGTCCTGCAACCAGAACTCGAAACGGCCGTCGAGGGAGCGCAGCTTGGCCCACCGGCGCAGGGTCTGCCCGGTACGCAGGTCGGCCGGCGCGGTGTCCGAAAGCTGAACCGACAAATCGGTAAATATTGGCTCTTTCTGGGTGAAATCTCTCGTCACCACCCCGAAGTTGCACTCCGGATTGGTCGGATCGGTGCAGGCGTCCCGGTACGAGTAGAGGAACAGCGGCCCGGTGTAGCTGAGTGAGCGCCACATGGACACGCCCTGGACCAGGTGATCCCGCAGGGTCTCCCGACCCAGGCCGGTCGCCCCGGACGTGGGGTAGCCGAACTCGGTGCCCCAGATCTTCTTCGCCCCGTCGCCGTGGTTGACCATGACCGAGCGCAGGTAGGCCAGTTCGCCACAGGGCGGGTTCTCCCCGGGCGGGCCGAAGAGGTTCCACCAGCGGTTGACGCACTCCGGCGCGGCCGGGCCCAGACCGGAGTTCCAGGCCGGATAGGGGTGCAGCGCCACCGCGTCGAAGTACGGGCCGTACCCGTTGCGATAGGCCCAGTCCAACCAGAGCGCCGCCTCGTTCACGTTGCCGGTGCTGGTGACCGGAGTGCCGCCCCCCGAGCCGCCGGCGAGGACCACGCAGTCCGCGCACTCGGCCTGGATCAGGGGGTGGGCGAGCCGGACCAGTTGCCAGTAGCGGGTCTTCCGGTCGGTGGCGTAGTTGCCGAAACCTTCATAGCTGCCGGACCGCCCGTTGTTCGGCTCGTTCCAGACCTCGTACGCGTGCACCCGGCCGGCGAAGTGCCGCACTGTGGCGCTGACGATAGTGGTCCAGTCGGCGTCGTCGGTGGGGAACCACTTGTCGGTGCTGTTGCCGCCGTTGGCCCAGGGCGGCGCGTAGGCGAGCACCATCAGCACCCGGATGCCCCGGGCGCGGGCGGCATCCACCACCGGGTCGAGCCGGTCCCAGCGCAACGCGCAGGTGCGGCACTGCTGCACGTACCACCAGTCGAGGTCGATGCGGATCATCGGGGAGCGGCCGGGAACGTAGGCGACCAGGTCGTCCAGCCGGCGGGTCAGATCGGTGTCGAGCAGACCGCTGCCCTCGGCGAAGCCGACGTCGAACGGGCCGTAGGTGCTGGCGGCCGGCGCGGTGGCCGGCAGCCGCCCGACGGTCGCCGCCGGTGTGACCAGGCCGGCCGGTGTGACCAGGCCCGCCAGCAGGAGCAGGGCGAGCACTGTGGTCGACAGCCAGCGGACCGGCCGGCGAGGCCCGCCCGTCGACGCGGCAGGTGACGTGGTCGGCATGCGGGATCCCCGTTTCGCGGCGCCGGTGACAGGTCTGTGCCAGGTGGACGACCCGCCGGCAAGTATCGCCCACCTGATCACAATCGACCGACCCGGAAAGCCGCTGAGCCGCGGCTCTCGGATGGTCAGTCGCCGCCAGCGAGGACCACCGGCACGGCCATCGTGTTGATCCGTGCGCCGTCCACCGCGGACACCTCGTACACCTCGACAGTGCCCTGCTGTTCGCGGACCGCGCGCCAGCCGACCACCACCCGGTAGCCACCCCGGCAGCCGCTGCCGCAACTGGCGGTGCCGAAGCCGGTGGCCACCTCCCGGCCGGCGGCGTCCAGCACCCGGACGCTCACCGTGGCCTCGAACACGACGGCGGTGCCGGTGACGACGAGCGGCGCGGAGACGCGCTCGCCGGGGACCGGGCCGGTGACCACTATCGGCGGCAGCAGATCCGCGTAGTCCGCCCGATCGACCGCAGCCGCGCCGTCGAGGCGGACCTGCCGCACGGTGGGGAACTGGGTCAACGTCCACACCACCTGGGCCTCACACAGTCGTCGCATGGCCGGGTCGCCGACGGACGGCACCCGCAGTGTCGCGACGCCGTCGGCGATGCGGGTGACCTCGACGCCGGCCGGAAGCAGCGTGGTCATCCCGGTGGCGGCCTCGGCCCGGCTCGGCCCGGCGGCCAGTTCGGCCAGCGCCAGCCGGGACGTCGCGACAGTGGCCGGCCGGGTGCGCCGGGTCGGCACCAACAGCCCGGCGCGGACGTACCACAGCTCGATGGTCACCGGGTCGGGCCGGCGCGTGCCGGAGGACGCCGCCGCCGACGGACGCGGTGGGCGGTCGGTTGGTGGTCGTGGTGGCGTCGGCTGCGCGGCCACGGTCGGGACGGGTGCCGGGCGGCTGCCGGGTGCGGCGCTCGTCGGCGGCGCGGTGGGCGCCGGGCCCAGGTCACCGGAGCGGGACGTGCCGCAGCCGCCGAGCAGGAGCGCCGCGACGAGCACCGGTACGACCAGTCGGACCGTGCCGCTGCGGCTCATCCAGCACCGCCAACAGTGCCGGCGGTACGCCCGACCGGACCCGGGTCGGCGCGCTGGTCCTGGCGCGGCACGTCACCCTGCGGGCCGGCGGGGCCGTCGGCGGGCAACTCCAGCCGGAAGCGGGTGCCCTCGCCCGGTTCGCTGTGCACGCCCAGCGCGCCGCCGAGCAGATCGGTGTGCTCGCGCGCGATGGCCAGCCCGAGCCCACTGCCCGGCGCCGAGCGGGACGTGTCCACCTGGTGGAACCTGTCGAACACCCGGGGCAGATGCTCGGCCGGGATGCCGGGCCCCTGATCGGTGACCTCGAAGACGACCAGCGGGCCCGCACCCGCCACGGTGGCCGTGATCTCGCCACCGCCGTGTTCGACAGCGTTGGCGACCAGGTTGGCCAGCACGCGCTCCAGCCGGCGCGGGTCGGTGCGCAACACCAACGGGTCACCGGTGACCCGCACCCGCGCCGACCAGCCGCGTGCCGAGACGATGCCGTGCAGCAGCGCCACCGCGTCGACCGACCGCACCGTCAACCGCTCCCGCCCGGCGTCCAACCGGGAGATCTCCATCAGATCGTCGACCAGCCGGCGCAACCGGACCACGTCGCCGATCAACAGCCGGGCGGACGGCTGGGCGTCCTCAGGCAACTGGTCGAGGTGCTCGCGCAGCAGCGACGCCGCGGCCACCAACGCGGTCACCGGGGTACGCAGCTCGTGCGCGACGTCGGCGGTGAACCGCCGCTCGCGGGCCTGCGCGGCCGACAACGCCGCGATCTTCGCCTCCAGCGCCTCGGCCATCTCGTTGAACGTCGCCGCCCACACGCTGAACTCGTCGCGCCCGCGTACCGGCAGGCGGGTGGCGAGCAGGCCCTCGGTGAGCGCTCGGGCGGCCCGGCTGGCCCGACCCACCGGCTCCAACGTGCGGCGGGCCAGCGCGTGACCCACCGCCGCGGCGAGCAGCACCACGAGCGCCCAGCCGGCCAGCAGCGCGGTGCGCAGCTGACCCAGGTCGGCGGCGACGCCGTCCTCGACGGTGAGGACGTACAGCTCGGCGGTCGAGCCGGGAATGCGCCCGCCGATGATCAGCAGCCGGGGACGCTCCGCCGGCGCGGAGCGTTGGTAGCCGAGCCGCCCGTCCGCGACGACGGCCCGCAACCGGGTGCCCAGCACCGGGGCGTACGCGGGGTGCGAGGCGCGGGCCGGGCCGTCGACGAGCACGACGTGCCGACCGCTGGCCTCGAAGCTGGTCAGCAGTTCGGTACTGCGCTGCTCGGTCAGCGGCAGGAACTGCCCAGCGAGCACGAGTTGGTAGCGGGCGTCGGCGGCTGCCTCATGCAGCGACGCGTCCAACCAGGACTGCCGCAGCAGCAGCCCGGTCCCGCCGGCGAGCAGCCCGGCCGAGACGCCGGCGACCAGGACGAACGCGATCGTCAGCCGGCGCCGCAGGCGGCCGGGGAGCACCGCGCGTCCGGCCATCGCCCCACCCCCCCGTCAGCCCGTCGACAGTTTGTAGCCGGCACCGCGCACGGTCCGGATCAGCCGGGGCTGCGCCGGATCGTCCTCGATCTTGGCGCGTAGTCGCTGCACGGCCACGTCGACCAGTCGGGAGTCGCCGAGGAAGTCGTGGTTCCACACCAGGTCCAGCAGCAGCTCCCGGGTGAAGACCTGGCCGGGCCGCCGGGCCAGCTCCAGCAGCAGGCGGAACTCGGTGGCGGTCAGCGTCACCTCCCGACCGTGCTGGCGGACCACGAAGCCGCCCGGGTCGATCTCCAGGCCGCCGACCTCGATGACTGTCGACGCCGCCGGCACGTTCACCCGGCGCAGTACCGAACGGATCCGGGCCACCAACTCGGGCAGGTCGAAGGGCTTGCGCAGGTAGTCGTCCGCGCCGCACTCCAGCCCGACCACCACGTCGATCGTGTCGGTGCGCGCGGTCAGCATCAGGATCGGCACCTGGCTGCCGCGCCGGATCTCCCGGCAGACCTCCAGACCGTCCAGCCCCGGCAGCATGATGTCGAGGACGATGAGGTCGACCGGGTGCGCGCGGAACGCGGCCAGGGCCTGCCGCCCGTCGACAGCGGTGTCGACCCGGAAGCCGGCGCGGCGCAGACCGAGGGCGGTGACCTCCCGGATCGAGAAGTCGTCCTCGACGACCAACACGCGGCCCTCCATCACCCGAGGGTAGACCCGCTGCGACCGTCCGTAGTCCTGGCGGAACGGTCGGCATCGGTGCCCGGCTGGCCCCTCACCGGCACCGTCCAACCGCTACGGTCAGGTGCCTTCGGCACCAGTGAATCAGCTCACTCGAAAGGGCACGACGTGCAACGTCATGGCTGCGTGATCCGACTTCGCCCCGAGCAGCGGGAAAACTACCTGCGGCTACACGCCGAGGTGTGGCCGAGCGTCGAGAAGACGCTGCGCGAGGCGAACTTCCGCAACTACACGATCTTCCTCCACGACGACCTGTTGTTCGGCTACTACGAGTACATCGGCGACGACTACGAGGCCGATCAGCGGCTGATCGCCGCGGACCCGCACACGCAGGAGTGGTGGAAACTGACCGACCCGTGCCAGGAGTCGATCGCCGAGCCGGGGTCGGGAGACTGGTGGGCTCCGATGCGCGAGGTCTGGCACCTCGCCGACGAGGCCTAGCTCCCTCGGGCGGTTGCGAGGCGAGGCGTCCGGCGACAAAAGGGGCTGCCTCGCCTCACGCCGTCGCCAAGAATTTCTGGGCGTGCTGTCGATTGGGACCGGTTCCGTTCGTAGCCCTGGTGAGAGCCCGGCAACGAGCCGGGCACCCAGCCACCGGAGGGCACGATGACCGCCACTGTGAACCCGACCCGCACCACCACGTCGACCGTCGGCGCGCTGATCCGGACCGGTGTCATCGCCGCCGTCGTCGCGAGCACCGCCACCATGGCCGTCGCCGCCGCCGGCGACCTGGCCGGCGTCAGCCTCGATCTGAGCGGCACCCCGATCCCGGTGTCGGGGTTCGGTGTGTTGACCGCCGTCTTCTCGCTGATCGGGGTCGCCATCGCGGCGCTGCTCGCGCGTTTCGCCCGGCGCCCGCGGCACACGTTCGTCCGCACGACGGTGGCGCTGACGGTCCTGTCGCTGGTGCCGGACGTGGTCGCCGACGCCGGGGCGGCCACCAAGGCGCTGCTGATGCTCACCCACCTGGTCGCGGCCGCGATCGTGATCCCCGCGATCGCCCGCCGCCTGGCCGCCTGACCTGCCCGTTCGACCTACTGGAGGATCGTCATGAAGCAGTACCTGCTGTCCGTGCACTTCGTCGAGGGCGCGCCGACGCCGTCCGACGAGGAGGTGCAGACCATGTTCCGGGAGACCGGCCGGATCAACGACGACATGCAGGCCGCGGGAGCCTGGGTCTTCGGCGGGGGACTCACGTCGCCCGAGAGCGCCACCGTCGTCCGGGTCGACAACGGCGCCACCACCATGAGCGACGGGCCGTTCGCCGAGACGAAGGAGCACATCGCCGGGTTCTGGGTCATCAGGTGCGCCGACCTGGACCAGGCGCTGGCCTGGGCGCAGAGGTGCGCGGCGGCCTGCGGCCCGATCGAGGTACGCCCCTTCGACGACCTGTCCCAGGCCTGACCAGTAGCCGGCCTCCCGACGTGGACCAGTCTCCCGACACTGACCTGGCGAGCATCTACCGCGCGGAGTACGGCCGCTGCGTCGCCACCCTTGCCCGCCTCCTCGGCGACATCAACCTCGCCGAGGAGGCGGTGCAGGACGCGTTCACCACAGCGCTGCAGAAGTGGCAGACCCCGCCGCCGAACCCCGGCGCCTGGATCGTGACCACCGCACGCAACCGGGCCGTCGACCGGCTTCGCCGGGAGTCGACCCGGGAGGCCCGGCACGCCCAGGCCCTGCTGCTGCACCAACAGGACGAGCCCAGGGAGGTGGGACCGGTGCAGGACGACCAGCTTCGACTCATGTTCACCTGCTGCCACCCGGCACTCGCTCCGGAGGCGCGGACGGCCCTCACGCTGCGCCTGCTCGGTGGCCTCGACGTGCCGGAGATCGCCCGGGCCTATCTGATTCAGGAGGCGACGGTCGCTCAGCGGATCGTGCGCGCCAAGAAGAAGATCCGCGACGCCGCCATCCCGTACCGGGTGCCCGCCGCACATGAGCTGCCGGACCGGTTGCCGCCCGTGCTCACCGTGCTTTATCTGATGTTCAACGAGGGCTACGCGTCCACCGCCGGACCGTTGATCAGAACGGACCTGTGCACCGAGGCGATCCGGCTCGCCCGCGAACTCGCCGCGTTGATGCCCGATGAGCCCGAGGTCCTGGGTCTGCTCGCGCTGCTGCTGCTGACCGAGGCGCGCCGCCCGGCCCGGCTCGACCCGGCCGGCGAACTGGTGCTGCTGGCCGACCAGGACCGGTCGCTGTGGAACGTGGCCCTCATCGCCGAGGGCCACGACCTGGTCCGTCGATGCCTGCGCCGCAACCAGCCCGGCCCGTACCAGATCCAGGCCGCGATCAGCGCGGTGCACACCGACGGCGCCGCCACCGACTGGCAGCAGGTCCTGGCGCTCTACGACCAGCTCCTCGCGCTCGCGCCAACCCCTGTCGTCGCGCTGAACCGTGCGGTCGCCGTGGCCGAGGTGCACGGACCGACGGTGGCCCTCGCCGCGTTGGAGGGTGTCGACCTTCCGGGCTTTCACCGGCTGCCCGCCACCCGTGCCGAGTTGCTGGCCCGGCTCGGACGGGACGACGAGGCCCGAGCCGCCTACGACCAGGCCATGGCTTTGGCTACCAACGAGACCGAGCGGGCCTACCTGCGGACCCGTCGCCGCCAACTGACACGTGAATGGAGAGCCCGAGGTCCGCGACGCCGGGGTGACCCGGATGAGGAGCCCCCCGGCGACGGTGGTGTCGAACACGCTGGCGGGCTCCCTCGACTGGCCCGGTGATCACCGGTCAGACCGGAACTGAGCCGATCTTCCAGGGCGCGGCCGATTTCGACCTGGAGCTGATCGGGAGCCGGACCCTCGACGGCCGGTCCCTGGAACTCAGCTACCGGCCCACCCTGCACGCCTGAGCCGCCTACGCGCCGGTCAGCTGTCCGCGCTCTGGTGCCGCGGTGCCTCATCGTCCGCGACCCGGATGATCGTCTTGCCCGGTGCGCGGCGGTGACGAGCGAACGCCGAGGCCGTCTCGTGCAGCGGTCGCACGGCGCCGACGATGGGTTTGAGCCGTCCGGCCCGCAGGCGCTGGGCGAGGTCGATCAACCGGGCGCGATCAGGCTCGACGACGAAGAAGACGGCTCTCCCGTCCTTCGGCTGGACGGTGGGCGGCGTGGCGATGGTGACGACGGTGCCGCCGGGGCGTACGAGTTCGGTCGACCGCCGGAGGATGTCGCCGCCGATGACGTCGAGCACCACGTCCACCTCGCCGACCCGGCGCAGATCGTCGGCGTCCAGGTCGAGGAACGTCTGCGCGCCGAGGCTGAGCGCGAGGTCCCGGTCGTCGGCCCGGCCGGTGCCAATCACGTGCGCGCCCACCTCCCGCGCGAGTTGAATGGCGATCGAGCCGACGCCTCCCGCGGCGCCGTGAATGAGGACGGTCTGACCGGTCGCGAGGTGAGCGTGGTCGAACAGCCCCTGCCATGCGGTCAGTCCGGAAATGGGCAGCGCCGCGGCCACGGTGTGGTCGATGTCGGCCGCGAGCGGGGCGAGGTTGCGAGCCTCCACCGCCGTGAATTCGGCCAGCGACCCGTTGCGCGCCCAGTCGGTCAGTCCGAACACCCGCTGACCCACTGTGAGGCCGGTGGTGCCGTAGCCGAGTTCGACCACGACTCCGGACAACTCGTGCCCGGGGATGCTGGGTGTCCGGTCGCGGCCGGCACGATCGGACCACGTCGCCGGCCAGTCGAGCTCTCCGGGGGTGAAGCCCGCGGCGTGAACGCGCACGATGACGTCGTTCTCCGCGGCATGAGGGTGCGGCATGTCGGTCAGCGTGAGCCCGCTGATCCCCGCGTCACGGTCGCGTACGGTGATCGCTCGCATGAGTGTCCAATCAACTCGGCCAGGGCGACCCGACGATGCGCTCGACAGTCGTCACGCGCTGGAAGCCGGGGATGAAGTGTTCGAGGATGTCCGAGTTCACGGTGCCGTTCGTGGTCTCGGGGCGGTTCTTCAGCCCGTCGACGTGGGCGCGCAGGAACTCGTTCTTGAAGTCCCCGCGTGGATGGGCGGCGAGGATGTCGCCGAGCTGATCGTGGTCCAGCCCGTCCAGACCGAGGCCGAGGACATCGGTCAGCACACCGAGGTACGTGGTCGCGATCTCCGGGCCCATCCGGTCGGGAATGCCGGGCGAGGTGTGCAGCGCGACCGCCGTCCACACGGTCTCGGCGGCGGCGGTCGAGAAACCCCGGCCCATCAGGAACGCGCGCGCGTGGTCGGCGCTGTCGATCTCGAAGCGCTGCTCGACGTCGGAGAACGGGGTCAGCAGGCCGGTGTCGTGGAACATGGCCGCCAGATAGAGCAGCTCCGGGTCCGGTTTCACGCCGAGCCGGTGGGCGTGGATCAGGCCGAAGAAGAAGACCCGGCGGGAGTGGTGGTAAATGACCGGCCTGGTGGTTTCCTGGATGTGCCGGGTCGCTTCGGCGACCGCCGCTGTATCCGGAATCTCCAACCCCGCGATGACCTCTGACATGTCCTCCGACCTTCCCGGCACTGTGCGCAGCCGTGTTGACGCCCCCCATGCTGCCCACCGATCGTCGTACGGCGCCGCCCTCGTCCGGCCAGGAATCCCTCATATCCGGACGCGGTCTGCGGCTGGTGGAGGGCGTGCTACCAATGAGCGGTGCCGAACACCGGTCCGCATCGGGTCGCGATCCTCGTCTACGACGGGGTGACATTGTTGGACGTCGCCGGTCCGGCGGAGGTGTTCAAGGAGGCGAACCGCTTCGGTGCCGACTACCGGATCGTGCTGCTGTCGCCGACCGGTGCGGAGGTCACCTCCAGTCTCGGGGTCCGGATGGCGGTGGACGGTGCGATCGCCGCCGAGCCAGCGTTCGACACCCTGCTGGTGGCCGGGTCCGACCACTATCCGAGCGCCCAGGTGCCCGCCGGCCTGGTGGACGCTCGACCAGGGTCACACCGCGACGCGAGCCGCGACCCTGGCGGGGTTCCCCAGCTACGAGAGCCTGCGACGGGTCTTCGCCCGGAAGTTGTCGATCAGCCCCGCCGCCTACCAACGGCGGTTCAGTACGGCGCGCCGCAGCGAGGTGGGCTAGGTGTTCTGCGCGTGGCCGCCCGCCGGGTACGGGCGGACGGCCACGCGGCTCGGCCGGATCCGATCACCACTGGTGGGCGACGTCGAGCACCACCCGGCTGTGGGTGCCCGGTCCGGCCAGTACGAGCACGCGGAACGGCAACCGCGCCCGTACGCCGACGGCGAAGGTGCTGTAGCCCTCGTAGCTGCCGCCGAAGACCACGTCGCGCAGCGTCGGATAGCGCAACAGGTTGCTCACGTGCTCGCCGACCGCGTACGGCACGGTGCCCAGGTGGTCGTCGTCGTACGCGGGGGCCCGCAGCGAGACCCGCAGCAGCGCGCCCCCGGCGGTGTACGGCGACAGGGCCAACCCTTCGCCCTCGGTCCACGTCTCGCCGTAGCCGATCGCGTAACCGTTGACCGGGCCGGCGAACTCGAACACCACCCGGTCGTAGCAGTCGTGCCGGCCGGTCCGGACCTCGACCAGCGGCGCGTCACTCAACGCGCCGGCCGACTTTTCCGCGCTGCCCCAGGTGATCCCGCAGTACGCGGCCGTCGTGCCGCCCGCCGCGGTGCTGCTGCCGGCGCTGGCGACCAGGCCGGCGAGGACGACCGCCAGCGCGGTCAGTGCGCTCCTGATCCTCATTGTGGTTTCTCCGTTCGGTGTCGGGGCCACGTCGCGGCGGCGCTGCCGGTGACCCTCTGCCGCCACCGTCGTCCCGCCCCGCCACAGGGGCTTCGCCGTGGCGTAACCGCTGGGTAACAGCGGACGGGGTCAGTCGACCGAGGGCGGCCGGTCCAGGGTGCGCAACGGTGAGAAGAACACCGGAAGCCAGGTCAACGCGTTCGCGGCCGCGCCCACCACCAGTGCGGTGCGGACGTTCGCGTACTGGCCGAGCACCCCGGCGAGCACCGCGCCGATGGCGAGCGCCCCGGTGAGCAGGAACCGGAAGGTGGCGTTCATCCGGCCGAGCAACTCGTCCGGGGTGGCGCCTTGGCGCAGGCTGACTCCGATCACGTTGCCCACCCCCGTCCGCCAGGCCAGTGCCAGCCAGCCACTCGCCGCCACCCAGAGCATCGGTCCGGTGTCGATCAGCGTGACCAGTCCACCGAGGGGTGCCACGAGCAGGCCGGGTAGCCAGAGCGCGCGACCGTGCCCGATCCGCTCGGCGAGTGGGCGGGCGGTCACCGCGCCGAGCAGAGCGCCGATTCCGCCCGCACCGAGGAAGAGGCCGAGCGCGGCGGGGCCCAGCCCGAGTTCGCGCAGGAACACCACCGGCAGCATGGCGGTGGTCAGCTGCATGGTCAGGTTGATGCTCGCGGTCGACAGTGCGAGCGGACGCAGCAGAGGGCTGCCGGTCACGTGCCGGACACCGGCGCCGAGCTGCTGGGCGAAGCCGCCCGGTGCCCGGGGCTGGCGCGGGCGGGGCGTCTCGGCGCGGATCCGGGCCAGGATCACCCCGGAGACCACGTAGGCCACCGCGTCCAGCACGATCGCGACCGGCGCGGTCAGCGCCTGCACGACGATCCCGCCGAGTCCTCGTCCGGCGATCTGCATGGTGGCGTTGGTGCTCATCATCAGTGCGTTCGCCGCGACCAGTCGGTCCCGACCGACCACCTGCGGCAGAAAGCTCTGCGCGGCGACGTCGGCGAAGACGGTGCCGACCCCGGTCAGCAGCACCACCAGGTAGAGCTGGGGGATGCTCAGCACGCCGGCCCACCACGCCAGCGGCACGGACGCCACCAGCGCGGCGCGGCTGAGGTCGGCGGTGACCAGGACGGCGCGCCGTGGCAGCCGGTCCACCCAGACCCCGGCCGGCAGGCCGATCAGCAGGAACGCGGCGGTGCTCAGCGCACCGAGCAGACCCACCTCAGCGGGCGTTGCCGCCAGCAGGGACACGGCCATCACCGGTACGGCCAACTGGCCGATGTGGAAGCTGATGCCGTCGATGAGGGCCGCGGCGTAGAGCAGTCGGAAGGAGCGCGGCCAGGGGCTCCGGTGCGTTGGTGTGGTTGTCGTCGGGGCGGTGGTCACACCGTCCACGGTGCCGGCCGCGCCGCGTCGAACCGATAGATTCGACTCTCGCCGAATCCGTCGGGAGCGCCAATGATGCTGGTCGGCATGGACGCGCGGGACCTGGCGATGACGCGCTTCGCGGTGTCGCCACTGTGGGAGGCGGTGGCCAGCGTGCGGGTCATCAAGCGGCCGCAGCAGTTCCCGGAGCACCTGGCCTGGTACGAGCGGGTCCGGCCCCGGCTGGCCGGGGTGGACTGGCGGCTCTTCGCCGACCTGGTGCGGATGCCGACGCCGGTCATCCCCACCTTCCTCTGCCCGCCTCCGGCCATGTCGCAGCCCACCCTCGACGTGGAGTTGGCGACGCTGCTCGCCACCTCTCCGGAGGCGGTTCGGGCCGGTGTCGAAGCGCTGCCCGAGCCGCGCTCGCCGCGCCTGGCGGCGCTGCACGCCGACCCGGCCACCGAGCTGTCCCGGCTGGCCACGGCGATCCGGGGGTACGCCGACGCGGTCATCGCGCCCTACTGGCCCCGGATGCGAGCCCTGCTGGAGCGGGAGGTGCTGCTCGGCGCGCAGCGGATGGCCACCGACGGGGTGCACGGTCTGCTCAATCACCTGAACCGGTTCGTCCGGCTGGAGGCCGGGACGCTGACCGTGGAGCACGTCACAGTGGCCGGCACGGTGCGACTCGACGGGCGGGGTCTGCTGCTCGTACCGTCGGTGTTCATCGGCGCTCGGGTGTGGTCGAACTTCGACTCCGCGGGGCAGCCGGTGCTGCGGTTCCCGGCGCGGGCGGTGGGCACGCTCTGGGAACGGGATCCGACCCCGCGCGGGCGAGGGTTGGCGCGGGTGCTGGGTCGAACCCGGGCGGCGCTGCTGCACGAGCTGGCGGTCCCGACCTCGACCCTGGAACTGGCCGGTCGGTGTGGCCTCGCGCCGGGCACCGTGTCGCAGCACCTTGGTGCGCTGCGCGAAGCCGGCCTGGTGGGCGCGCACCGCGTCGGACGCTTCGTGCTCTACGCCCGCACCACAGCGGCTGAGGCGTTGATCGCCGCCAGTGGTGCGAGTGCCACCTGAGGTCGGTCCGCCGCGACGGGTGACCGCCGGCGGCCGGGGTGCTGGACGCGGCCACGGTATGACGCTTCCGCTATGCCTGACATCGATCGCCGTCACAGTAACATCTACGTGCATCGATGACCCGGTGGCTGGTGGCCGCCGGACGAGCGCAGGGGAGTGCGTGATGCTTCGACGACAACTGAGACGTGCGGCGCTGGCCATGCTGGTGGCGATCCTGGCGGCGGCCGGGATGCAGCTCGCCACCGGCGCTCCGGCCGCCGCCGTCCGGACCGTCTACTACGACGCGAGCCGCACCGGTGAGTTCCGGACCAACTTCGACCAGGCGGCGCAGATCTGGAACAGCCGGGTCAGCAACGTCCGGCTGCTGGCCGGCACCCCGGCCAGCATCACCATCTACGTCGACGACGGCTGGCCCCGGGCACAACCGACCGGCCTCGGGTCGGGCCGGATCTGGATGGGCCGCACGGCCGTCAACCAGGGCTACGACCGCAACCGCATCGCCGCCCACGAGATCGGCCACATCCTGGGCCTGCCGGACCGGCGTACCGGGTTGTGCACCGACCTGATGTCCGGCAGCAGCGCCCCGGTGTCCTGCCGCAACGCGAACCCCAGCTCCACCGAGGCGAGCCGGGTGAACTCGCTGTTCGCCGGCAGCCTGGCCGCGCCCGTGAGCACGACGTACACCTGGAGCGGCGACTCGGACATCGCGCCGTTGGTGGTCGGCGGCCGGCCGGCGTCGGAGAACTACCCGTTCATGGTGTACGTCTCCGGCTGCACCGGCACGCTGATCAAGGCCAACTGGGCGGTCACCGCGAAGCACTGCTCGACGCCGTCCTCGGTGCGGGTGGGCAGCATCAACCGCTCCAGCGGGGGGACCGTCGTGCCGGTCACCCGGGCGGTCAACCACCCGAGCGTCGACGTCAAGCTGCTGCAACTGGCCAGCTCGGTCACGTACGCCCCGGCACCGATCCCGAGCACCTCCGGTGCGGTCGGCACCGCCACCCGGATCATCGGCTGGGGTCAGACCTGTGCCCCCCGGGGCTGCGGGTCCGCGCCGACGGTGGCCAACGAACTGGACACCTCCATCGTGTCCGACAGCCGGTGCTCCGGCATCAACGGCCCGTACGAGATCTGCACCAACAACACCAACGGCAATTCCGGCGCCTGCTACGGCGACTCGGGTGGGCCGCAGGTGCGCAAGGTCAACGGGGTGTGGAACCTGATCGGCGCGACGAGTCGGGCCGGCAACAACAACTCCACCTGCGCCACCGGCCCGTCCATCTATGTGGACCTGCCGTCCATCCGCTCGTGGATCTCCACTCAGGTCGGCGGCCTGCCCGTCTGACCGGCACTGACACCGTGGGCGGGGACGCGCGACGCACGCGCCCCCGCCCCGGTGTGCCGGTGTCACCACGCGCTCGCCGGACGCGGTACCGTGCGTGGCATCTCGGCACATCGGAGGTCGCTTCATGCCCGCCGTCGTCGTCCTCGCGCTGACCCTCGCCCTCGCCCCGGCGCCGTCGCCGTCGCCGTCGGCCACGTCGAATCCGCTCGGCGACATCATCGGTGGGGTCGGTCAGATCGTCGACGACCTGCTCGGCGGCGGCGGTGACCCGCCCAGTGCCGCTCCGACGCCGAGCGCCACCGCGACCGCTGTGCCCACGCCCAGTCGGCCGCCGGCCGCCGGTCAGCCCACCCCGGTGCGGACCACGGCGATCCCGGCGCCCGCCGGTCCGGTGGGTGATGCTCCCGCACCCGCAGCCCCCGCCCCTGATCGCCGCACCGTCGGCGAGAGCACCGACACCCGCGAGGTCGTCGTGCCCCAGCGCGACGGCGACACCCCCGAACCGGCCGCCCCGCCGGTGCTCGCCAACCCCGCCCGCGATGCCTGGCCACCCGCGTCGTACCTGCTGGTCGGGGTGCTGCTCGCGGTGCTGGCGCTGCTGCTCCTGCGCCGCCGCGCCCCAGCCCCCGCCGTTGCCGCACCCGCACCGGACCCCGGTCCCGTGCCGGATTCCGGTCCCGCACCGGATCCCGACCCGGTTCCGGACAACGACAACGTCAGCCGCCTGCCGACCAGCCTCAACGCCATCTACGAGATGGGCCGGCTGGACGAGCGACTCGAACAGGAACGGCGGCGGCGCACCTGATGGCGCACCGCCGCCGACGGTCTCAGCGCGCCGGGTAGCCGCCCTCACGCCGGGGGATCTCGTCGTCGTACGCCCCGACCGGGCCGCTGTAGCGGGTCCTGCCCTTCGGGTACGGCCAGGCGTTCGCGGTGCAACCGTGCAGGCCCAGCGTCTGCTGCTGCATCACCGGCGCCGCCCGTCCCCGCCCGGGGCACCGCTCGTGGCCGTACCCGAGTTTGTGTCCCACCTCGTGGTTGACCATGTACTGCCGGTAGGTGTCGAGGCTCGCGCCGTACCGCGGCACCCCCTTGACCCAACGCGCCACGTTGAGCACCACCCGGGCACCGTTGCGGCACGAGGTGTAGGCGTCCGGCACGTCCTGGCAGAGCGTGTCGCGGGTGCCGGGGGTCGCCAGGTAGATGGTGAAGTCGGTCGGTTCACCGGCACCGACCCGGCGCAGCCGCCACGCGCCGCCCGCCGTCCACCCGCGCGGGTCGTTCAACGTCGTGGTGATCGCGGTAGCGATGTCAGCCGTCGCCAGGCCCCGGATGTCGCGCTCCACGGCGACCCGGTAGCGCAGCAACCGGCCGCCCGTCGCGCGTCCCGGCGTCGTCTCGCCGGACGCCACCGACCAGCGGTTACCGCCGGTGGCGGGGTAGCTCACCGGGATGACCGGTGCGGAACTGGCCAGTACCTCGGTGGTCGCGCTCGGCCGCCCGGCGGGTGCCGCCGGCCCGGCGGGCAGCTCTCCGGCGGCGACCGGATCGGTGGCCGGTTCCCCGGCGGCCGGCAGACCGCATCCGGTGAGCAATGCCATCACCAGCAGTGATGCCATCGAGGCGGGACCCCAGCGGCGGGTAACCTTCGTCGACATGTCTCTCCCCTCGCGCAACGCTCGGCGGCGGCGCGGAGGAGAAGACGGGTGACCGTGGCGAAAAGTTGATGTGACCCAGGCTCAACCTTTTACCGGCCCCGCCCGTCTCTAGCTCTGTGGCACGGGGAGGGTTCGCGGTGGCGCGGGGGGACGCGGATTTCGTGGAGTTCGCGCGGGCGGCGTCCGCGCGACTGGTGCACGCCGCGTACCTGATGACCGGCGACCACCACCAGGCCGAGGACGCCGCGCAGACCGCCCTGGTCCGTACCTACGCGTCGTGGTCACGGATCCACGACGACGACGCCTACGGGTACGCGCGCCGCACGCTGGTCAACCATCTGGTGGACGGGTGGCGACGGCCGATGCGGGAGTACCCGACCGACGAGGTGCCGGAACAGCGGCGTGGCGATGTGGCCGACGACGTGGCAACCCGGCGCTGGTTGATCGCCATCCTCGGTGCGCTCAGCCCCCGGGAGCGCGCCATCGTCGTCCTGCGCTACTACTTCGACCTGCCGGAGGCGCAGGTGGCCCGGGAACTCTCGGTATCCGTCGGCACCGTCAAGAGCACCAGTTCGCGGGCTCTGGAGAAATTGCGCAGCGCCACGCCCAGGATGGCCGATGAGGAGGCGCGCCGATGAGCGAGCTGGAACGGCTCCGCCAGGCCATGCGGGCGACCGAGCGTCCCGACGCCGGGCTCGATCTGGGCGCCGTGATGCGCGAGGGACGTCGGTTGCGTACCCGTCGGCGCGTCGCCGCGGCCGGGGCGGCGACGCTCGCGACCGGCCTGGCCGCCGCGGTCGTCGCGGTAGCGGTCGGCGTGTCCGTGCCGGGCGATCCGACGCCGACCGAGCCTCTGCCGCCGGCCGCTGTCGCTCCGCCGACGATTGCCGACTCGCCGACGGCGCAGAAGTCGCAGGACGCCACGCCGCCGCCGACGCTGGCCACCGACAAGCCGCTGGCGAAGCCCCTGGGCCAGTTGGTGGACAGCGGGGTACGGCACGGCAGCGAGCGCCGCATGTACTACTTCGTCCCGGTGTCCGTGCCCGGCGAACCCAAGGTGTCCATCGGCCTGGCCGCCGGTCGCCAAACCCCCGGCGGCTCGTTGACCACTGACATCCTGGTCAACGACGTCGAGGGCAGTGACCGCAGCGCAGGGTTCCACCAGATCGGCTACGACGAGGGGTCAGCCGCCGCGCCGGTGCCCACCTTCGGCTACTTCGTCGGCCCCGCCGAGCGGATCATCGGCACCGTCGACGGTCGGCAGGTCGACGCCCGGGTGACGCGGTGGAGTGTCGACAGCCAGGTGGTGATCTTCTGGTTCGACCCGGAGCACCTCACCCCGGGGGAGCGGCTGGACGGCATCATCGCCCGCGACGGCGGCGGTCGCCGACTCTGACGCGCTGCCGCCGCTCAGCCCAGCCGACGCTCGATGGTCACCGTCGTCCCCTCGGCGGTGGAGACCAGCCGCACGTCGCCGTAGGCGTTCATCAGCAGCGCGCCGCGCCCGCGGTCCATGGCCGGTCGGCGGTCCCGCCAGGTGCCGAAGTCCCGTACCGAGATCCGGACCAGGCCGCCACCCAGCTGGACGCGCACCCGCACCTCCGGGCGGCTGGGCCGCTGCGCGTGCTCGACGGCGTTGTTCATGGCCTCGGAGGCCGCGAGCAGGAGATCCTCCAGGACGTCCGTGTCGACGTCCAGCTCGCCCAGGACGCCGCGTACGTCCCGACGCAGCGCCGCCGCCGAGGTGGGTTCGGACGGGTACGTCCACCCGACGTCCAGGAGATCGCCCAGCGCGTCCGGGTCGGCCGGCGTCGGCGCGAGCACCACCGCGTCGCGGACGGGTTCGGCAGCCGGATCCGCCTTGACGGGGCTGACCGGGGTCGGGTGCGGAGCGGGGGCGGCGGCGGCAGTCGCCGGTTCGCCGCCGAGGGCCGTCGCAGGGGTACGGTCGCGGGCCCGGCGGATGCTGGCTCGGATCCGGGCGACCAACTCGGCTGCGGCGAACGGTTTCACCAGGTAGTCGTCGGCACCCAGGCTCAGGCCCTCCACGCTGGCCTCACCGCCGGCACGGGCGGAGAGCACCAGCACCGGCAGCGCCCGGGTCGCCGGATCGGCCCGGAGTCGGCGCACCAGGTCGAAGCCGTCCATCACCGGCATCATCACGTCGGTCAGCACCAGGTCCGGCAGGTCGCGGTGGATCTCGTCGAAGGCCTGCTGACCGTCGGTGACGGCCCGCACCCGCCAGCCCTGCGCGGTGAGCAGCCGGGTGAGGTACGCCCGCATGTCGGCGTTGTCGTCGGCGAGCAGGATCCGGGCCCCGGCCAGCTCGTCCGTGGTCGTTCGGGTCGCGGGGTCGGGTTCGGTCACCGCGTCGCTCGGTTCGGTGAGCCAGCCCACCGCCTCCTCGACGGCGGCCCGGGCCGCGTCACCCCGCCCGCCGACCGTCGGGCCGCTGACCGCGGTGCGGTGCGTCGCCGACCACGGCAGCGTCACAGTGAACCGGCTGCCGACGCCCACCTGGCTGGTCACCCGGACGTCGCCGCCCTCCAGCCGGGCCAACTCGTGCACCAGGGCCAGACCGATGCCCGTGCCCTCGTGACTGCGCGAGCGGGCGCCGCGTACCCGATGGAAGCGTTCGAAGAGTTTCGGCAGGTCCCGTTCCGCGATGCCGATGCCGGTGTCCGCGACGGTGAGACGCACCTCCTCGTCGTCGGCGTCGAGGGTGACCCGGATGCGGCCGATGAACGTGTACTTGAGGGCGTTGGAGAGCAGGTTCGTGACGATGCGTTCCCAGTTGACCGGGTCGACAGAGACCGGCCGGGGCAGCGGTGGGCAGCTCACCTCGAGGGTCAACCCGGCCCGCTCGACGGCGGCCCGGAACACCCCGGCGAGCTCGGCGGTCAGCGCGGCCAGGTCGACCACCCGGGCGTCGCTGCGCGCCCGCCCGGCCTCCAGGCTGGAGAAGGTGAGCAGGCTGTTGACGAGCGTCAACAGTCGCGTCGCGTTACGCCAGCCGGTCTCCACCCGCTCCCGCTGCACCGGTGCCAGCGGCGCGGTGGCGTCGGTGAGGGCGTCGGTCAGCGGGCCGAGGATGAGGGTCAGCGGGGTACGGAACTCGTGGCTGACGTTGGCGAAGAAGTCGGTCTTGAGGCGGTCCAGTTCCGCCATCGCCTCGATGCGGCGCCGCTCCTCCTCGTACTCCTGGGCGTTGCGCAACGCCACCGAGATCTGCTGGGCGAGGAGCTGGTGGAACGAGCGGTACGCCTCGTCGAGCCCACGGCTGGGGCTCACCCCGGCGAGCAGGACGCCGCGGGGCTGACCCTCGTCGGCGGAGGACAGCGGCAGCGCCAGCGCGGTGCGGACCGGGTCGTCCCACGGGCCGGCGGGCAGCGGCAACCGGTCGGCGACGTCGGTCACCTCGGTCGCCCGGCCCTCGGCCGCGTCCGCCAGCCCCCAGGCGTACGCGGGCGGGCCCGGGTCGGTCAGCTCGACGGCGTCCGGCAGGGTCTGGGCGTGCCGCCGGTCGCCGCCGGTGCAGGCGATCCGGCGCAGTGTCGTGCCGTCGCGCAGGTAGATGGCGGCGAACGGCACGTCCAGGGGGTGGTCGTCGATCACGCCGACCAGCCGTGCGCCGGTGGCGTCCACGTCGACGGTGCGCCCGTCGCCGAGCACTGACAGGTCGCGCAGGAGGCGCAGCCGACGTTCGCCGATCACCTGCTGGGTGACCTCGCTGCACACGGTCAGCACGCCGACGGTGCGCCCGTCGTCGTCGCGGGCGGGGGCGTGCGAGACGCTGAAGTACGCCTCTTCGCGGTAGCCGGCCCGGCTGAGCAGCAGTTGCAGCGCGGGGACCCAGCTGGCCACCGAGGTCGCCATGGCCTCCTCGACCAGTGGGGCGAGCACGTCCCAGACCTCGGCCAGGGTCACCCGCACGTCGTCGCCGAGCGCGGCGGGGTGCTTGTCGCCGATCAGCGCCGAGTAGGCGTCGTTGTAGAGCTGGGAGTAGTTCTCGCCCCAGAGCAGCAGCATGGGGTACCGGGAGGAGAGCACCATCCGGACGGCGGCGCGCAGGCTCTGCGGCCATTCGCTGACCGGGCCGAGCGGGGTGCGGGCCCAGTCCAGCTCGGCCATCAACCGCCCGGTTTCGCCGCCGCCGAGGAACAGGTCGCTGCTGGGTCGTGTCACGCTCGATCCGACCCCATCGCAAGCCCCCGTTCCGGGCCTGACGACCCCTGCCGCGTTACCTACCCATCCTGACACTTCTACTCAGCTGTGCTGACGCCGGTACCCACCGTCGAACCGGCGGCGGTTCGGGACGAACGACCGATGCCTAGTACATCGACATCTGTAATTGTCTCGGGTATCCCTCCGACCCCGAGGAGCCCCCATGAGAGGCAGAACGCTGAGCGCGAGAGTCGCGCTCGCCGTGTTCGCCGCGACGACCGTGACGCTGGCCGCCCAACCGGTGACCGCGTCACCCCCGACCGCCACGACGGTGGCCCGGCCGATCGCCGGGTCCGTCGCCGCACTCGCAGCGCCGGACATCTCCGTCAGCAACGTCCAGGCGCACCTGACCCAGTTCAACGCCATCGCCACCAGCAACGGTGGCAACCGACGGGCCGGCTCGGCCGGCTACACCGCCTCGCTCACCTACGTCAAGACCAGGCTCCAGTCGGCCGGCTACACCGTCAGCGAGCAGTACTGCTCCAGTTGCACGTACCCCTCGAACAACCTCATCGCCGAGTGGCCCGGCGGCCCGGCCGACCAGGTGGTCATGTTCGGCGCGCACCTGGACGGCGTCTCGGCCGGTCCGGGCATCAACGACAACGCCACGGGTTCCTCGACCCTGCTGGAGAACGCGCTGGTCCTGGCCGTGCAGAACCCGACGATGACCAAGCGGGTGCGGTTCGCCTGGTGGACCGACGAGGAGCAGGGGCTCAACGGCTCCCGGTTCTACGTCAACTCGCTCACCAGCACCCAGCGCGGCTACATCAAGGGTTACTACAACTTCGACATGGTCGGCTCGGTCAACGGCGGCTACTTCATCAACCGGGTCACCTCGACCACCGCGGTGCCGCTGAAGGCGTACTGGGACTCCCTGGGCCTGCAACCGGAGGAGAACGTCGAGGGGCAGGGCCGCTCCGACGACTACTACTTCCAGCAGGCCGGCATCCCCACCTCGGGCTACGCCGCCGGGGCCAGCGCCCGCAAGACCAGCGCCCAGGCGGCCAAGTGGGGTGGCACCGCCAACTCCGCGTACGACCCGTGCTACCACCGGTCCTGTGACACCACCGCCAACGTCAGCGCCACGGTGCTGAACCGGGCGGCCGACGGTGTCGCGTACGCGCTGTGGCAACTCGCCGTGGGTGGCGGCACCCCGACCTGCGTCGGTGGTCAGGTGGTCGGAAACGGCGGCTTCGAGAACGGCAGCACGCCGTGGACCGCATCCTCCGGGGTGATCACCAACTCCAGCAGCAAGCCGGCCCGGACCGGGTCGTACAAGGCGTGGCTCAACGGGTACGGCAGCACCCGCACCGAGACCCTGTCCCAGTCGGTGACCGTGCCGGCCGGGTGCGCCAGCTACACGCTGTCGTTCTGGACGCGCATCGACACCGCCGAGACGACCACGTCCACGGCGTACGACAAGCTGACCGTGCGGATGGGCTCGACCACGCTGGCGACGTACTCGAACCTCAACGCCTCCAGCAGTTACGTCCAGCGCACGCTCAACGTGGCTGCGTACGCCGGGCAGACGGTGACGCTGACGTTCACCGGCACCGAGGACTCCTCGCTGCAGACCAGCTTCGTGATCGACGACGTGACGTTGCAGGCGAGCTGACCGCGTACCCCGTCAACGGGCCGCCACCGGTTCTCGCCGGTGGCGGCCCGTCACGTCGTGGGTCAGGGGAGCTGTGGGTAGAGCGCGGCGACGCCGCCGGCGAGCCCGGCCTGGACCTGCCGACTGATGTCGTCGGCGACGATCTCGTACGCGTCGGACTCGATGCCGTCCACGCCGATCTTGGCGATGGCCGCCGGGTCGGACTTCGGGCCGGTGATGTCCGCGGCCATGTCGGTGTCCAGGTAGCCGACGTGCAGGCCGGAGACCCGGACGCCCCGCTCGGCCAGTTGGACGCGCAGCACGTTGGTCATCGCCCACTCGGCGGACTTGGCGGCGCTGTAGGCCGGGTGGTTCGGCGAGCCGAACCAGGACAGCACGGAGAGCACGTTGAGGATCGTTCCGCCGCCGTTGCCGGCGATGACCGGTGCGAACGCCCGGATGGTCGACAGGGTGCCGATGTAGTGGGTCTCCAGCTCCAGCCGGACGAGGTCCAGGTCGCCGTCGAGGAGGTCGGTCCGGGTGTCGATGCCGGCGTTGTTGATCAGCAGGTTCACGCCGCCGGCCAGTTCGGCGGTGGCGGCCACCGAGGCGGGGTCGGTGATGTCGAGGCGTACCGGCGTCACGCCGGGCAGGTCGACGCTGTCGGGGTTGCGGGCGCCGGCGTAGACGGTGGCGCCCCGGGCGAGGAGTTCGGCGGCCAGGTGGCGGCCGAGGCCACGGTTGGCGCCGGTGACGAGGGCGGTGCTTCCAGCGAGCTTCATGGCCGTCACGCTATCCGGGCTGACTTCTGTTAGGCAAAGTCAGCTATCTCACCGGAGCAGGTCGACCGAATCGGGAATACGACCCGGACGCGCCCACAGCCGCACCGGTGACGACTCGTATCCTTTCCGCGAACCTCCGTACGAGCCGAGATGGGAGACGGTGTGAGCAACCAGGCCGAAACGTTGGAATTCCAGGCCGAGGCGCGTCAGCTCCTCCAGTTGGTGGTCCACTCGATCTACTCGAACAAGGACGTCTTCCTGCGGGAACTCATCTCGAACGCGTCCGACGCACTGGACAAGCTCCGGCTGGCCACCCTCGTCGACAAGGACCTCGTCGCCGACACCGACGACCTGCACGTCGCCCTGGAGATCGACCGCGACGCCCGCACCCTCACCGTGCGGGACAACGGCATCGGGATGACCCGCGACGAGGTCGTCCAGCTGATCGGCACGATCGCCAAGTCGGGCACCGCCGAGCTGCTGCGCCAGCTGCGGGAGTCCGCCGACGCCCACGCCAAGCAGGACCTCATCGGCCAGTTCGGCGTCGGCTTCTACGCCGCGTTCATGGTCGCCGACCGGGTCACCCTGCTGACCCGCAAGGCCGGCGAGACCGGCGGCACCCGTTGGGAGTCCACCGGCGAGGGCACGTACTCGATCGAGGCGGTCGACGAGGCGCCGCAGGGCACCACTGTGACGCTGCACCTCAAGCCGGCCGACACCGAGGACAACCTGCACGACTACACCGCCGAGTGGACCGTCCGCGACATCGTCAAGCGCTACTCCGACTTCATCGCCTGGCCGATCCGGATGAGCGTCGAACGCCCCGGCGCCGACGGTGAGCCCGCCGCCAGCGAGGTGCAGACCCTCAACTCCATGAAGGCGCTCTGGGCGCGGCCCCGCGACGAGGTCGACGCCGCCGAGTACAACGAGTTCTACAAGCACGTCAGCCACGACTGGGCCGACCCGCTCGAGGTCGTGCACATGAAGGGCGAGGGCACCTTCGAGTACGAGGCGCTGCTGTTCCTGCCCAGCCACGCCCCACTGGACCTGTTTTCCCCACAGGGCCGCCGAGGCGTCCAGCTCTACGTCAAGCGCGTCTTCATCATGGACGACTGCGAGGCGTTGGTCCCGACGTACCTGCGCTTCGTCAAGGGTGTCGTCGACGCGCACGACCTGTCGCTGAACATCTCCCGGGAGATCCTCCAGCAGGACCGGCAGATCCAGATCGTCCGCCGCCGCCTGGTCAAGAAGATCCTCGCCACGGTCAAGGACCTCAAGGCCAACCACGCCGAGCGCTACCGCACCTTCTGGACCGAGTTCGGCGCCGTGGTCAAGGAGGGGCTGATCGACGACACCGACAACCGGGACACCCTGCTGGACATCCTGTCGGTGGCCTCCACCAACGACCCGGCCGAACCCACCGACCTGGCCGGCTACGTGTCCCGGATGAAGGACGGGCAGAGCGACATCTGGTACGCCACCGGCGAATCCCGCGCCGCCATCGAGAACTCGCCGCACCTGGAGGCGTTCCGGGCCAAGGGACACGAGGTGCTGCTCCTCACCGACCAGGTCGACGAGGTGTGGGTCGAGCGGGTCGGCACGTACGACGGCAAGACGCTGCGCTCGATCGCCAAGGGCGAGATCGACCTGGACACCGACGAGGAGAAGCAGCAGGCCGAGGCCGAGCGTGAGCAGCAGCGACAGGAGTTCGCGGCGCTGCTCGACTGGCTGGGGACCACCCTCACCGACAGCGTCCGGGAGGTTCGCCTGTCATCCCGGCTGACCACCTCACCGGCCTGCGTCGTCGGCGACGCCCACGACCTCACCCCGACCCTGGAGAAGATGTACCGGGCGATGGGGCACGAGATTCCCCCGACCAAGCGGATCCTGGAGATCAACCCCGGCCACCCGCTGGTGTCCGGGCTGCGCAAGGCCCATGAACAGGGCAGCGACTCCACCGCCCTGACCGAGACCGCCGAGCTGCTCTACGGCTTGGCGGTGCTCGCCGAGGGTGGTGAGCTGACCGACCCGGCCCGCTTCACCCGGACGCTCGCCGACCGGTTGGCCCGCACCCTGTAACCGGCGGCCGACCGACAACAGGTGAACGCTCGGCCGGATCGCCGGCCGAGCGTTCACCTGGGTGGTGCCGGAGCAGCTCGGGTGCCTGCGACCCGTCAGGCCGCGGAGGCGGCCTTCGACCCTCGGTGCGACGCCGCCGGGCCGGCGTTCCAGCCCCATCGCGGCGCCGGCACCGAGGAGTCACGACGTCCGTCCGGTTCGACGTCGTCACTGTCGGCTCCGTCGACGGTCAGCTCGACCGAGGCCGGGGTGCTGCGAGCCAGTCGCAGTGAGTGCTCGGCACCGGCACGCGCCACGCACGGCCACGACTGCCCGGCGCACTGAAGGTTGCGGCACCGGCCCTCGTCGTCCGGCTCGTGTGCGCTCAGCACGTCGACCGCCAACTGCCACAGCAGCGGGTCGGTCACGTCGTGCGGACGCTCGGCGGTGCGGCTCGGTCGGTTGCTGGTGTCGTCGGACATCATGGCCCCCCTCGTCAGGCTGTACCCCCCAAGGGTCACCCGTCAGCCGCCAGCTAAACCGCCGACCTGCTGTGATGTGTCTCTGCTCGCAACTCGACCGCGGACGCCGCACGCGTATCGGTCAGTCCGGCAGGAGTGGCATCTCCACCCCCGGCTCCCGGTTGAGCAACACCGCCCGGGTCAGCGCCGCCGATCCGAACCGGTCGCGGACCGCGTCCACCGCAGCGTCCAGATCGGAACCGGCGTCAGGCTGGAACGGCAGCTCAGGCTGGACGGGGTTGTCGTCGAGATTGCCCACCGAGACACCGATCAGAGTGACACCACGGCGATCGATCTCGGGCAGTGCCGCGCGCAGCAGCGCACGCGCGGCGGCGAGCAGTGGCGTGGTGTCCGCCGTCGCCTTCCCCACCGTGTGCGAGCGGGTCGCCCGGGTGTAGTCGCCGAAGCGCAGCCGCAACACCACCGTGCGGCCGGACCGTCCGGCCGCCCGCATCCGCCGGCTGACCCGGTCGACCAGGCCGGCGAGGATGGCCTCCAACTCCGTCGAGGCGTGCGGGGTGCGACTGAGGGCGTGCTGCGCGCCCATCGACCCGCGCCGCCGCCCCACCTGCACCGCCCGGGGGTCGCGGTTGTGCGCCAACGCGTGCAGGTGCCGGCCGGCGCCCGCCCCGAGCATCGACACCAGCGCCGCCTCGCCGAGGCGGGCCACCTCCCCGACCGTACGGATCCGGCGCTCCCGCAACTTGGCGGCAGTGACCGGGCCGACTCCCCAGAGCCGTTCCACCGGCAGTGGATGCAGGAACGCCAGCTCATCGTCCGGCGCGACCACCAGCAGGCCGTCCGGTTTCGCCACAGCGCTGGCCACCTTGGCCAGGAACTTCGTGCGGGCCACCCCCACCGTGATCGGCAGGTGGACCTGGTCGCGGACCTCCCGGCGCAGCCGTTCGGCGATCTCGGCCGGCGGCCCGACCAGCCGCCCCAGCCCACCCACGTCGAGGAACGCCTCGTCGATGGAGAGCCCCTCGACCAGCGGCGTGGTCTGCCGGAAGATCTCGAAGACCGCGCGGCTCGCCGCCGTGTACGCCGACATCCGGGGCGGCACCACTATCGCGTCCGGGCAGAGCCGACGCGCCTGCTGGCCGCCCATCGCGCTGCGGACACCCCGCGCCTTCGCCTCGTAGCTGGCCGCGAGCACCACCCCACCACCGACGATCACCGGTCGGCCCCGCAGGCGCGGGTCGTCGCGCTGCTCGACCGACGCGTAGAACGCGTCCAGGTCGGCGTGCAGGATGCTGGCGCCGGGCGACACGTACACATGTTCGCATGGCGCCCGGCCGATGCGGCAGTGAGCTGGGCGAACGCCCGATCAGTCGAGGCAGAACTCGTTGCCCTCGGGGTCGGCCATGATGAGGTGACCGGCGGCCAACGGGGGAGTGGGCTCGTGCCGGCCGAGGCGCTTCGCGCCGTGCGAGACGAGCCGTTCGGCCTCCGTCTCCAGGGCCGCCATCCGCGCGTCACCGGTCAGCCCGGGGGCGGCCCGGACGTCGAGGTGGACGCGATTCTTCACCTGCTTGCGTTCCGGCACCCGCTGGAAGAACAGCCGTGGTCGCGCGCCCTCGGGGTCGACCACCGCCGACGCGTCGTTGCGGTTCTCCGGCGGCACACCCATCGCCTCCAGTGCCTGGTCCCAGGATTCGAAGTCTCCGGGTGGGCCCTGCACCTGGTAGCCGAGCACCTCGGCCCAGAACGTGGCCAACCGGGCCGGGTCGGCGCAGTCGAAGGTGATCTGCACGTCGCGGATCACGGCGGATCCCTGGTGTCTGATCTGGTCGGTCATGAGCTGAGCCTCTCGCGGATAGCGGACAGGATTGTTCCGCTATCCGTGCAACGATCGACGAATGACCGTCGAGGCGACGACCGAGCGGGTGCTGCGCCTGCTGGCGCTGCTGCAACGACGACCGTCCTGGACGGCCGCCGAACTCGCCGTAGAGTTGGGGGTCACCGGCCGTTGCGTGCGCCGCGACGTGCAGCGCCTGCGGACGCTCGGTTACCCCGTGCACGCCGTCTCGGGCGTCGGCGGCGGCTACCAACTCGGTGCGGGCACCCGGCTGCCGCCGTTGCTCCTCGACGACGAGGAGGCGATCGCCACGGCGGTCTCGCTGCGGCTGGCCTCCGGCGGCACCGTCGCCGGGGCGGGCGAGGCGGCGCTACGGGCACTCGCGAAGCTCGACCAGGTGATGCCGTCGCGGCTGCGCGCCGAGGTGCGGGCGGTGCACGGCGCCACCGACACCCTCATCGGCCCGGTCGCCGAGATCGACGCGGAGCTGCTGGTGACGCTGGCCCGCGCCTGCCGGGACGGGGTGCGCGTTCGGTTCGACTATCCCGGCCGGGGCGCCGGGGGCCAGGAACGGACGGTCGAACCGATCCGGATGGTCACCACCGGCCGTCGCTGGTATCTGATGGCCTGGGACGTCGACCGCGACGACTGGCGGACGTTCCGGCTGGACCGGATGCGGGCGGTGGTGGCGACCACCTGGCGGTTCCGGGCCCGCGAGCACCCCGATCCGGTGGCCTTCGTGCAGCGGGCGGTGACCGGGGCGCCGTACCGGTACCTCGCCCGGGTGCGCGTGCACGCCCCGGCCGACCAGCTGCGCGAGGTGGTCCCGCCCCAGGTGGGACGGGTCGAGGACGATCGTGACGGGTGGTCGGTGCTGGTCCTCGGCGGCGACAGCCTGGACTGGCTCGCCGCGCACCTCGCCCGGCTGAGTTACGAGGTCGAGGTGTTGGAGCCTGCCGAGCTGCGCGAGGCCGCGGGCCGGCTGGCCCGTCGCCTCGCGGTGCTGGCCGGTGCGACGTCGGAGCCCGACGCGCGGTGACGCAGCGTGTAGTGCCGCAGCGACACCGGGCCGCCGTCGGGAGCGGTCCACGGCGCCGTGCTCGTGCCGACGCACCGCCATCCCGCGCGCTCGTACAGCGCGACGGCCGCGGTGTCACCGGCGGCCACCTCCAGCACCAGGTCCGTCGCGCGTGTGGCCGCCCACCGGCGGGCCCGGTCCAGCAGCGCGCTGCCCAGCGCCAACCCCCGGGCTTTCGGCACCACGAAGAGACGGGCGACCTCGGCCGTCGGCGGGGCCAGCGGCCCGCCCGCCGGGTCGGGCAGCCGGTGCACGGCGATGTGACCCACGACGGCAGCGTCGTCATCGACTGCCACCCAGGCCCGCGCTGGCTGCGGCTCGCGGAGCCAGCGGTGCGGGTCGGCGGGCCAGTTCATCGGGTACCTGTCGACCCGGTGAACCTCGGCGAGCGCCGCGACGCAGCCGTCCAGGTCGGTGGCGCGCCGTCGGCGGATGCGCGGTGGGTTCACAGGTCGTCGAACGGGCTGGCGTAGCGGAACTCGCCCCGGATCGACTCGTTCCACGCGTGCAGCGGCCGAGCCATGAAGTACTGCGGCCCCCACGGCTGCGGCGGGGTGACACCCAGCTCGACGGCCGGCCGGAACCCGAAACGCGGGTAGTAGTCGGGGTGCCCGAGCAGCACCACCAGCGGCTCGTCCCGCGCGTCGGCCGCGCCGAGCACCGCGTGCATCAACGCGCTGCCGACGCCGCGCCGCTGCCAGTCCGGCAGCACTCCCAGCGGCCCCAGGCCCAGCGCCACCGCCGCGCCGCCTACCAGGCCGCGGGTGGCCACCACGTGACCGACCACCTGGCCGTCCGAATCGACCGCCACCAGGGAGTACGCGGGCAGCCAACCCTCGTCGGCGCGGAGCGCGTCGACGAGCGTCGCCTCGACCGGTACGCCGTCACCGCCATCGGCCTTGGCGAAGGCCGCGGAGTGCACCGCGCGAATCGCGTCGACGTCGGCGGGTGTCTCGCGTCTGATCAGCACCGCGCCACCATAGACGCGGTGAGTTGCCGGCTCCACGCGTTTATCGCCGGCACCGATCTGCCGGCGGTCGTCGTGGACGGCGGTCGTGGTGGCCGGCGGGCGGCACTTCGCGGACATGGCGGGGAGACGCTTGATGTCTGTGAGTCATCATGATGACTCACAGACATCAAGCTCAGCCGACGGCGGTGGCTGACGGCGGGGCGCTGCCGCCCTGCGGCGCCTCCGGGACCATCAGTCGGATGATCTCCGCCCGGTCGGCGGGCGAGGGCAGCCCCCATTCCGGCCGGTAGCCGTACACCTCGTGCAGTGGCGTGGAGCTGGTGCGGCCGTCCAGGATCTCCACGGCGTCGGTGCCGATCAGGCCGGGGTGTTCGACGCCGCAGGCCTCGGCGACCTTGGTCAGGTCCCGGCGCAGGGTCCGCACGTAGTTGGCCGCCCGGACCGACTTCGACGCCGGGTCCAGGCCACGGGCGAGCCACGCGTTCTGTGTGGCGACACCGGTCGGGCAGGTGTCGGTGTGGCACTTCTGCGCCTGGATGCAGCCGATCGACAGCATCGCCTCCCGACCGACGTTGACCAGGTCGCAGCCGAGCGCGAACGCCACGATGGCGTTGTCCGGCAGGCCGAGCTTGCCGGCGCCGACGAAGACCACCTGCTCGTGCAGGCCGTGCTCGGCGAAGATCTTGTACACCCGGGAGAAGCCCTGCTGGAACGGGAGCGACACGGAGTCGGTGAAGATCAGCGGTGCGGCGCCGGTGCCGCCTTCACCGCCGTCGATCGTCACGAAGTCCACACCACGGCCGGTGTCCCGCATCAGGGTGGCCAGCTCCTGCCAGAAGCCCAGGTCACCCACGGCCGACTTGATGCCGACCGGCAGACCTGTCTCGGCGGCCAGCAGCTCCACCCAGTCGAGCAGGCTGTCGCAGTCGGAGAACTCGGCGTGCCGGGACGGGCTGACGCAGTCCTGACCGGCCGGGATGCCCCGGGTGGCGGCGATCTCGGCGGACACCTTCGCCCCGGGCAGCAACCCACCGAGGCTCGGCTTGGCGCCCTGGCTCAGCTTGATCTCCAACGCCTTGACCGGGGCCCCGGCGACCAGGTCCCTCAGCCGGTCGAGGCTGAACCGGCCGTGCTCGTCGCGGCAGCCGAAGTACGCCGTGCCGAGTTGGAAGACCAGCTCACCACCGTTGCGGTGGTACGGCGACAGGCCGCCCTCACCGGTGTTCTGCAGGCAGCCGGCGAGGGCCGCACCCTTGTTGAGCGCGGTGACGGCGTTGCCGGACAGCGAGCCGAAGCTCATCCCGGAGATGTTGACGACCGACTCGGGGCGGAACGCCCGGGCCCGCCCCCGTGCCGCGCCGAGCACCTTCGCGCAGGGCAACCGCACATCGTGCCCGGCGGCCGGTGACGACGGCGGCACGGCACGGCCGAACGTGCGGTGCTTGATGATCGGGTACCCGGGGGTGTACTCGATGTCGTTGTCCGTACCGAAACCGAAGTAGTTGTTCTCCTGCTTGGCCGACGCGTACACCCAGCGGCGCTGGTCGCGGGTGAACGGCCGCTCCTCGTTGTTGCCGGCCACGATGTACTGCCGAAGCTCCGGCCCGATCGTCTCCAACAGATAACGGGCGCGGCCGAGGATCGGGAAGTTGCGCAGCAGCGCGTGATCGCGCTGGATCAGGTCCCGCGCGGCGAGCGCCGCGACGGCGGTGGCGACGGCGGGTACGGCTCGACGGGCCCAGGTCATGCCCGGGAGTCTTTCCGCCCGGACGGCGGATCAAACCGGTGAGCTGGCTGGTGGCGGTGCGGGTGCGCCCCACACCGCCACCCCGTGCTCAGCGGTGCCGGAACGACTCGCGGACCGATCCGCCGACGACAGCGCACCACGTGCTCGTGCTGAGCTTGCCGTTGCGCGGCAGCCCGTGCAGCGCCTGAAGGTCCTGCACCGCGCTCCGGGTGGCGTGGTCGTACGCCCCGGTCACGGTGACCGCGTACCCCTTGGTGGCGAGGATTTCCTGCACGGCAGTCACCGGCGCTCCGCTGGCGTGCTGGTCCAGCTCCGGCACCAGGGTTTCCCAGGTCGGGGTGGTGAGAGTGGCGTCCACGTCCACAGCGATGCCGTTGCGGGCCTGCCAGTCCTGCACGGCCGCGACGGTCGCGGCGTCGAACGTGCCGCTGACGGTCACCGGGTAGCCCCGGAAGGCGAGCAGGTGCTGCACCACCCGGACCGAGGGGGAGTTGACGAAGCGCCACAGGTCCGGCCAGCGGCGCGCCGGCACGTCACCGAGCGTGGTGCCGAGGGCGGCGTGCACGCGCCGCCGCAGCTCGGGGAACTGCCGGTAGAAGGCCGCGCCCGGGCACTCGGTGGTGCGGAAGTCCCAGTGGCCGAAGATGTCGTGCGCGTGCAGCCCGTACTGCCGGCAGATCGCGACGCAGAGCTTGACCAGCGAGTCGGTCAATGCCTTCGGCGGGGTCTCGGTGACGTAGGTGCCCTCGTTCTCGATGCCGATCGCCCGGCCGTTCTCACCCGGGCAGTGCGCCGAGATCATCTGCCGGTCGCCGGCTTCGAGCCGTTCCAGGCTGCCTCGGCGGCCCTCCAGCACGTAGCCGCCGCGGCTCACCGTGAAGTGCTGGCCGGTGTCCGACCAGCCGTTGCCGTCGATGTGCAGGTCCTGGCAGTCGTGGGCGAGCTTCACCGCCTGCTCACGGGAGTAGTCGGTGACGTTCGGGAACGCCATGTGGTGCACGATGATCTTGTTGGTGGCGATGGCGCTCACCGACAGCGGATCCTTCGGCGGGCGGGCGGCCCACTCGTCACAGCTGATGATCCAGTCCAGGTCGGTGCCCGGCGCGGCCTGCGCTGCGCCCGGGAAGGCGAGTTCGCTCCCGACGACGGCGACCGTGGCGGCGCCGAGACCGGCCCGCAGCAGCGTCCGGCGATCCACTTCGGAATGGTCGACGTGCATGGCATCTCCTCCTGCGGCCGACGGCGGGGATGAAAAGTAGCTCCAGTGGCCGCACGTACTCCGGAGAATATTGCCAATACTCGCCCGCGCGCTAGAGGACCGGCAGAGCTCGTGATCACCGGTGTTTCCGCGCGCCGGGTCGGGGGTAGGTCGGGGCAGACCGATCCGGCTGCCCCTTAAGGAATGACCAGATGAGTGACAACGTCAGCGACGCGGTGGGCGACGCGCTCCGCTCGGTGATGCTCTTCCTGCCCAAGGCCGTCGCCTTCCTGGCGATCCTGGTGGCCGGATGGCTGATCGCCAAGGCGGTACTGAAGATCGTGGAGAAGGTCCTCGAACGGGTGGGCTTCGACCGCGCCGTCGAACGCGGCGGCATCCGCCGCGCGTTGAGTCGCTCCCGGTACGACGCCAGCGACATCGTCGCGAAGCTCGCCTACTACGCGGTGCTGCTGTTCACCCTCCAGCTCGCCTTCGGCATCTGGGGGCCGAACCCGATCTCCGACCTGCTCGGTGCGGTCATCTCGTGGCTGCCCCGGGCCTTCGTCGCGATCGTCATCGTCGTGGTCGCCGCCGCCATCGCCAACGCGGTCAAGGACATCATCAGCGGCGCGCTCGGCGGCCTGTCGTACGGCCGGGCGCTGGCCACCATCGCCTCGGTGTTCATCCTCGGCCTCGGCGTCATCGCCGCGCTGAACCAGATCGGGGTGGCCACCGCGGTCACCACTCCGGTGCTGATCGCCGTGCTGGCCACGATTGGCGGCATCCTCGTCGTCGGTGTCGGCGGCGGCCTGATCCGTCCGATGCAGAGCCGTTGGGAGTCGTGGCTGACCCGCGCCGAGCGGGAGTCGCGGCTGATCGCCGAGCACGCGCAGGCGTACCGGGCCGGCCGTCGCGACGCCGAGGCGGAACTGGCCCGCGCGTCGGCCCCCACCAGCGACCCGGAGGCCACCCAGGTGGTGACCCGGCCCGCCGACACCGACGCCACCCAGGTCGTGCGCTTCCCGGTCAGCTCTGGAACCGACGACACCACCCAGGTGGTCAGCCGCTCGGCCGACCCCGACGTCACGCAGGTGGTGGGTGCCGGTGCCGACTCCGACACGACCCAGGTGGTCACCGGCGGCACCGACCGCGCGGTGCCCGGGCAGCGCACCAGCGACGACAGCGAGACCACCACTGTCATTCCGCCGGTCGACCGGCGCTGACATCCGGCGTTACGGCGGGGCGGGATCGACCTGATCCCGCCCCGCCTCGCGTTCTGCGCACCGCCTCGCCTACCCGGCCCGGTTCGCGCTGCCCGGCACGCCGAAAGCGCTGGCCGCCACCGCGCCGGTTGTCTAGCATCGCGGGCATGACCTGGCGACATTGATCCACCGGCCTAGGCCGATCCCGTGGGCCACCACGGGCACCGCACGTCCGGTGTCCGTCTCCACTCCCACGGGAAGGCCCCATGATCTCCATCGTCTCGCGCGTGCCCGACCCGGCGGTCCGCCGGCTGACGGCGACCCTCTACGGGTACGCGTTCCTCAGCGACCTTGTCCTGCTCTACCCGCTGTACGTGGTGTTCTTCGCCGACACCGGGCTGTCGGTGGGGCAGATCGCGTCGCTGTTCGTCATCTGGTCGGCCGCCGGCATCCTGTTCGAGGTGCCCTCCGGCGCGTGGGCCGACGTGCTGTCCCGCCGGCTGCTGCTGTGCCTCGCCCCGCTGGTGGCCGCCGCCGGTTTCGCGCTCTGGGTGCTGCTGCCGTCGTACCCGGCGTTCGCTGGTGGTTTCCTGCTCTGGGGCGCCGCTGGCGCGCTGGTGTCCGGCGCCCTGGAGGCGTTGGTCTGGACCGAGCTGGACCGGCTCGGCGCGGTCGGCCGGTACGCCCGGGTGCTCGGGCGGGCGCGGACGGCGGGTGTGCTGGGCGTGGTGCTCTCCGGAGTGCTCGCCGGTCCGGTGCTCGCCGTCGGCGGGTATCCGGCGGTCGGCGCGGCCAGCGTGGCCGCCTGCCTGCTCGCCGCGATCGCCGCCACCCGCTTTCCGGAGCACCGCGCGCCAGCCGCCGCACGCGTCACGGTCGCCGAGCCGGTGCCGGCTGCCGGGCCGGTGAATGCCGCACCACCCCGGCCGGACCAGCCGGACACCGCCCCACCCGCGAACCCGGACAAGCCGGGCACCGCCCCACCCGCGAACCCGGGCGAGTCGGACAGCGTCCCGCCGGCGGGCCCGGACGACGATGTCGACCTGGGATGGTGGGACACGCTGCGGGCCGGGGTGGCGCAGGTCCGCACCCGTGCACCGGTGCGGTCGGCAGTGCTGCTGGTGGCGGTGGTCGCCGCAGACTGGGGTGCCCTGGACGAGTACACCCCGCTGCTCGCCCTGGACACCGGTGTCGGGGCGCAGGCCGTCCCACTGCTGCTCCTGCTGCTCTGGGCCGGGGTGACAGTCGGTGGGCTGCTCGCCCCGGCGGGGGAGCGGCTGGGCAGCCGAGGGTACGCCGCGCTGCTGGGGCTGGTCGGTGTCGCGCTGGCCGGCGGTGCACTGCTGCGGCACCCGGCGGGGTTCGTGCTGATCGCGGTGGCCTTCGGCGCGGCGCAGCTGGCCACCGTGCTGGCCGACGCCCGGTTGCAGGCCCGGATCACCGGCACCAGCCGCGCCACCGTCACATCCCTTGCCGGGATGGCCACCGACGTCCTGATCATCGTGACGTACGCCGGTTACGGCCTGCTCGCCACGGCGGCCGGCAACGCGGTGGCGTTCGCGCTGACCGCCGGGGCGTACCTCGTGGTGGCGCTGGTGCTGCTGACCCGCCGCCGGCGCCGCGCGGTGGTGCCCACCGGTGTGGTCGCGGCGGTGACGCCCGGCCGGCACTGACCGGGGCCCGGCGGCGGCCCGAGGGGGTCGCCGCCGGGCCGTGTGGTCAGCCGTCCAGGTGCAGGAACGACCACTGGTGGCCGTCGAGGTCCCGGAAGCCACGCATGTACATCGGCCCGTTGGCCATCCCCGGCCCGAGCGACTCGCCACCGGCGACGGCCGCCTGGTCGACCAGCTCGTCGACCTGCCCCCGGCTCTGCGCCGACAGCCCGACGATGACCTCCCGGCTGGTCTCCGTGTCCGGGGTGGCGACACCGGTGAACCTCTCGAAACCCGAGCGCAGGTGCAGCACCAGCCGGGTGGTGTCGGAGATGGTGAGCACCATGCTGTCGCCGTCCGGCTCGCCCTGGTCGCTGGTGAAGCCGATCGCCCGGTAGAACTCGGCGGCGGTGGTCAGGTCGCGCACCGGCAGGTTGATGAACGTCATGGTCATCGGTGGCCTCCGTCCGTTTCGAGCAGTGCCTTGAGTGCGGCGAGTCGTTCACGCCAGTACGCCTTCAGCTCCGCGGCCTGCTCAGCCCCGGTCAGCTTCCCGTGCAGGACGATGACCCGGGCCTTTGACTCGCCGACAGCGTCGATGCCGACGACAATCCGGGTCGGGCCACCGGCCCAGTCGGCCCGGAAGATCCGGGGCGCGGTGGCGGTGCGGACGCGTACCTCGACGTCGGGCAGCCAACGGGCGCTCTCGCCGGTCTTCTCCATCCGGGTCCGAACCCGGGCCTTGAACGATCTCTGGGTGGTCATCACATGCTCCCGGTCAACGGCACGGTCACCGGGACTCACGCTCCCGCCGACCCCGCCGGAGTGGGGCATGTGGCACCACGTCCCGAGGGCTCCAGGCCCCCTTTGCCTCCGCGTTGCCGGCGGCGTGAGCGCCGGGAGGGAGGTGCGGCGCAGGACGACGCCGACGTCATCGTACGCCCCGACCGGCCGTCGGCGCAGCCGTCAGGGCTGGTCACCGTCGAGGTAGACCCACCGGCCGTCCTCGCGGACGAACCGGCTGTGTTCGGTCACCGTGCCGGGCCGGCCCCCGTGCCGGTAGTGGGCGTGGAAGCTCACCGTGCCGGCGGCGTCGAGTAGGCCGCCCCGCTCGGTCCGCACGATCTCCAGTCGGGTCCACCGCTGCCCCGGGTCGAGCTCCAGGGCGGCCGGCCGGGTCGACGAGTGCCAGCTGCGCAGCAGGTAACCGGAGTCGCCGAGGGCGAAGGCGCTGAACCGGGAGCGCATCAGGGCCTCGGCCGTCGCCGGGGCGTCGCCCGCGTGCGCCGGGGCGCAGCAGTCCGCGTACGCCCGGCCGGAGCCGCACGGGCACACCCGTCCCGTCGTCGCGTTCGCCCGCCGGCGTCCCGCACCCTTGCCCACGTCGCTATCCTTCCGTACCCGTTCTAGTCCAGCGGCACCGGCAGCGGCACCGGCCGCTTGGCCACCCGGTCGTCGCCCGAGGACCGGCCGCTCAGGTGCCGGACCAGCCAGGGCAGCAGGTGCCGGCGGGTCCAGGCCAGCTCGGCGCCGAACACCTCACCCCGGCGTCGCCGCGCTGCGGGTGGCAACGGTTGCGTCCAGGAGTCGTCGAAACCGGGCAGACCCGCCGTGTACGCCAGCGCGGCGGCGATCCGCTCGTGCCCGGCGCTGTTGGCGTGCAGCCGGTCGTCGCTCCACAGCCGGGGATCGGAGGAGACCGGGTGGGCACCCAGGTCGAGGAGGGTGGCGCCGGTCCGCGCGGTGGCGGCCCGCAGCGCCTCGTTGAGCGCCAGCATGCGACCCCGCAGGGGCCGGGCCAGCGGCATCACGGGCGCCGGGTCCGGCATCGTGAACGTCAGCACGGTGGCCCCCTGATCGACGAGCGCCTGCTGCATCGCCGCCACATCACCGGCGACCTGGTCCGCGTCGAAGGAGGGACGCAACACGTCGTTCATGCCAGCGACGACGGTGGCCAGGTCGGGGGCCAGGTCGAGGGCGGGCTGGAGCTGCTCGGCCCGGATCAGCGCGGTGGTCCGGCCACGGATGGCCAGGTTCGCGTATTCCAGACCGCCCTGGGCGCGGGCCACCGCCAGGGCGAACCGGTCGGCCCAGCCCCGGTAGCCGCCGGCGCCGTCCGGGTCGTCGAGCCCCTCGGTGGTGCTGTCGCCGATCGCCACGTACCGCTGCCACATCACCCGGGCGAGGTTAGCCCTCCGGCACCTCGGGTGGACCGTCGACCGGTCGACAACGACGGTTGACGATCCTCCCTAGACTCGCGACATGACGCGAGCCCCTGCGGTGGCACTGGCCCCGAACGTCTGGCGTATCCCCACTGTCGGCCGTTCGGCCGTCAACTCGTACGCCTTCGTCGACGACGACGGCAGCGTCACGCTTGTCGACTGCGGGCTGGCCAAGGCGCCGGCCCGGATCGTGCGCGGGCTGGCGGCGATCGGCAAGGTGCCGGCGGACGTCACCCGGATCGTGCTCACCCACGCGCACCCCGATCATGCCGGCGGCGCGGCGGAGTTGGCCCGCCGTACCGGTGCCCCGGTCGCGGCGCACGCCGCCGACGTGGCGTACGCGCAGGCGGGCCGCGCGCCGGTCAGCGACCCGGCGGTGACCGGCGGCCGGCTCTTCGCCCGGCTCAACAGCGGCCGGTTTCCGGCGGTCGAGGTGGCCCAGCCGCTGGCTGACGGGGACCTGCTCGACGTCGGTGGCGGCCTGCGGGTGGTGCACACCCCGGGGCACTCGCCCGGGCACGTGTCGCTGCTGCACGAGCCGACCCGCCTGCTGATCACCGGGGACGCGTTGTTCAACGTGCTCGGCGTCCGGTGGCCGATGCGGTGGCTGTGCAGCGACTTCCAGATGACCCGGGAGACCGCGCACGTGCTCGGCGAGTTGGAGTACGACCTGGCGGCCTTCACCCACGGTCCCGAGTTGACCGACAACCCCCGCGACCGCATCCGCGCCTTCCTCTCCGCGCATCGTTGAGCGGCCCGCCGGCGGGCCTCACAGCCAGCCGGACCGGCGGAACAGGCGGTACAGGAACACTGCCGCCGCCGCCATCAGGGTCAGCGCCCCGGCGTAGCCGTAGCGCCAGGCCAGCTCGGGCATGTGGTCGAAGTTCATGCCGTAGATGCCGGCGATGCCGGTCTGGGTTGCCGCGATGGCCGCCCAGGCGGCGATCTTGCGCATGTCGTTGTTCTGCTCCACGGCGAGCTGCGCCAGCCGCGACTGGACGATCGAGGTGAGCAGGTCGTCGTACGCGGCCACCCGATCCACCGCCCGGCTCAGCCGGCCGTCCACGTCGACGAACCAGCGGTGCAGGGCGCGCGGCGGGCCGTCGGGTTCGAGCAGCGTACGCATCGGCGTCTGCAACGGCAGGACCGCCCGCTTGAACTCCACCACCTCCCGTTTGAGCTGGTAGATGTGCTGGATGTCGGCCGTGCGGTCGCGGGCGAACACCGCCTCCTCGACCCGCTCCAGGTCGCGTTCCACGTGCCCGGCCACCTCCAGGTAGGAGTCGACCATGCGGGCGCAGACCGCGTACGCCACCGCCCACGGGCCGGCGGCCAGCAGCGCGGGGCGGCGCTCGATGTCGGCGCGGACGCTGCGCAGCGCCCCGGCGGCACCGTGCCGCACAGTGATGGCGAAGCGGTCACCGAGCAGCACCATGACGTCCCCGGTGTCGATGACCTCGGAGGTGTCGGTCAGCTCGTCGTGCTCCACGTACCCGGCGGTGCGCAGGACCAGCAGCGTGACCGGCCCGTTGCGCTGCACGGTGGGCCGGTGCCCGTCGGCGAGCGCCTGTTCGACGGTCAGCTCGTCGAGGCCGAAGGTCCGGCCGACCGCGGCGAGCACGGCCGCGCCGGGATCGTGCAGTCCGAGCCACACGAAGGCGTCGCGGCCGTGCCGGGCCCGGGCGTACGCGTCGGCGTAGTGGAGGTGACCGGGTTCCCGGCGGCCGTTGACGTAGACGGCGCAGTCGACCACGGCGTCCGGGTTGGACCGACGGGGGGTGGGGGAGCCGTCCTCGATCCGTCCGAGCAGTCGACGGGCCAGGGCCCGTACGCGTCGACCTGTTCGGTCCCGTACCGGTCGCTGATCCACCGCGTGCCTCCCCGCCGCCGACGCACCACCTCGATCAGGGATGGTGCCACCGCATTCTGCCGAGCAGGGCCCGGCGCACGGCAGCGGGGCGGCGGTGCGGGTGACTTAGGCGGGCGACCCCGTTCAGGCGGTGCGGGTGGCGAAGACGACGACGTTGTCGACGTAGTTGCCGCTCGTGGCGTCGAACCGGCCGCCGCAGGTGATCAGGCGCAGCTCGGCGGCGTCCGCCGGGCCGTAGACCAGCGTGGTGGGGAAGTGCTCCTTGGGGTACGCGCGAACGGCGTCCACTGTGAACGTCGCGACCCGTGCGTCGGCGCGGGTGACCTGGACCTGCTGCCCGGCGCGGAGCCGACCGAGGTCGAAGAAGACCGCCGGCCCCGACGGTGCGTCGACGTGTCCCACCAGGACGGCGTTGCCGGTCTCGCCGGGGCTGACCCCGTGCCGGTACCAGCCGGCGAGGGTGGGCCGGTCCAGTGGCGGCACCTCCAGCACCCCGCTGGCGTCCGCGCCGACGGGAACGATGTCGGCGCGGACGCCGATGGCGGGGATCTGCACCCGGACCGGCGCGGCGGGTGGCAGCGGGGCCAGGTCCGGTGCGGGGTGGGTGCGGGTCGGCGCGTCGGCCGACGGTCGCGGTGGCCGGGCCGGGTCGGCGGTGAGGCCGACGGTGATCAGCCCGAGCCCGGTCACGCCGAGCAGGGCGACCACGGCCGGCAGGGTCCGCCGCCACCACACCTGCGCACCTCCGGGTGGGTTCGTCGGGGTGCCCGCGCCGGTGTCACCGGCGCGGGCACCCGTCTCAGGGATGGAACGGCCGCCGGTCAGGCGACAGTGGACACCGGACGGCGCCGGCGGATCAGGATCACCGCGCCGGCGAGGGCGGTGCCGAGCAGTGTGCCGCCGGCGGCGAGAGCGCCGGTGTCACGGTTGTCGCCTCCGGAGCCGGCGGGCGCGCCGCCGATCGGGGTGACGGTGAAGGTGGCGGTGCCGGCCGAGCTGCCGTCGCCGCAGGTGGCCGCCACCGTGTAGGTGCCCAGGGTGAACCCGGCGGTGAAGAGTTCGGCGCTCAGCCCGCCGCCGGCGGCGGCCGTGGTGGATCGGACGTTCTGGTCGCGGTTGGGGCCGGTGACCCGGAAGAGGGCATCACCCGACTTCGGGTTGCAGGTCGTCGCAGTGAGCACGACGGTTCCACCGACCGGGGTGGTGGCCGGTGACACGGTGGTGTCGGCCAGTGCGGCGCCTGGCAGCAGGAGCGTGCCGAGGCCCACGCCGAGCGCCGCCGAGCAGAGTGCTGTTGAGACCTTCATACGCGTCTTCCCTCACTTTTCGTCCGCTGACTGCGTGGGACGTCGTTCGGGTGGCCAACTCCGTGACTAGCACCGGTGTGCCCAACACTAGGTGGGTTGGGTCCTCGATCAGGTGAAAATGAGAAATCCTCGTTGCCGTCACGTGTCCACCCGAAGGCGGGGAGAGCCGCGAGCTGTCGCCGCTGGGCCGATGGCGAGGTATTGCCGGCGACGCCGCGAATGAGGCGCTGCTTCGGTGCGGGCCGGCGGCAACGGCCGGCCCGCTCGGCTGGGTCAGCCCGCCGGGGTCGGTTCGGGCATCGGCTCGCCGGTCTCCACCAGCGTCTTGAGGCTGGCCAGCAGCTCCGGCCAGCCGCCGCTGCCGTCGAGTTGGCCGCTGATCGCCCGGTGCATCTCGCTGTCGGGGGAGAAGCCGTCGTGGATGACTGTCAGTCGGACGGCTCCGTCGCCGTGCGGCTCGATCTCGAAGGTCACCTTCGACCGGCGCTCGCCGAGCCGGGCGGCCAGCTCCTCGGCGGACCAGCCGAAGTGCTCGGCGTGCTCGGGCTGGAAGCCGTGCCAGCTGTAGGAGAGGCGGCGGTACGGCTCGGCGACGAGCACCCGCTGGCCCAGGTCGCGGGGCTCGGCGTCGGGTGCGTCCTGCCACAGCACCGGCGACCCGGCCTGCCAGTCCGACACCAACGCCACCCCACCCCAGTAGCGGCGGGTGAACGCCGGTTCGGTGAGCGCGGCCCACAGTCGCTGGGCGGTGGTGGTGACGTAGGTCGTGTAGACGAAGGTGGGGCTTTCCATGGCTTGTCGCTCCAATGCGGTGGTCAGGTCGGCGAGGGCGGCGGCGCGCTCGCGGTCGTAGCGGCTGAGCCACCGGTCGGCGATGGCGTTGATGGGGGCGGCGTTGAGGTAGTGCAACTTCTCCCGGCCGCGGCGCACCGTGGTGACGAGATTGGCGGCCTCCAGCACCGACAGGTGCTTGCTGACGGCCTGTCGGCTGGTGGCCAGCCCGTCGCAGAGCTCCCGCAGGGTCTGTCCGTTGCGGTCGTTGAGCCGGTCGAGCAGGCGACGCCGGCTGGGGTCGGCCAGCGCCCGGAACGCGTCGTCCATCGACCCTCCCGACAATAGGCAACCCAGCGGTTGCCTATCAACATAGGCAACCAGCAAGTTGCCTGTCAATCGGGCTCGCACGCCCGCGCCGACGCGTCCGCCCCGATGGGCTCGGCGTCGTCGCCACCATGGCGACGCGCGGTCGGGCGCGGCGGTGTGGCAGCGTGGTGCGGGTGACCGACTCCGCGCCGCTCGACGTCGACCTCGCGCTGCTCGGTGGCGGCGGCGCGGCGTCACTGCTGCTCGCCGCACTGGATCGGCACGGCGTCCGGGATCAGCGGATCGCCATCGTCGACCCGGTGCGCCGACGCGGCCAGGACCGCACCTGGGCGTTCTGGGGCCACCCCGACACCGACCTGGACCCGCTGCTCAGCGCGAGCTGGCAGCAGGTCGAGGTGGCGACCGCGGCGCGCCGCCGCGTCCTGGACCTCACCCCGCTGCGGTACGCCATGCTCCGCTCCGGCCCGGTCTACGACCGGGCTGCCGACGCCGAGCGACGCCTGCACGCCACCCGGATCGTCGCGCCGGCCGACACGGTGCGCGACGACGGCACCCGGGTGCTGGTGCGTACCGGCGACGGGCGCACCGTACGGGCCGGCTGGGTGCTCGACTCGCGTCCCCGCCCGCCGGCCCGAGCGGGGCGAACCACCTGGTTGCAGCACTTCCGGGGGTGGTGGCTGGAGGCGGACCGGCCGGTGTTCGACCCGACCCGCGCGGTGCTGATGGACTTCCGCACCCCGCAGCCGCCCCGGGGCGTCTCCTTCGGCTACGTGCTGCCGGTCAGCGACCGCTACGCGCTGGTCGAGTACACCGAGTTCTCGCCGGACCTGCTCACCGACGCCGGCTACGACGCGGCGCTGACCGGCTACCGGGACCTGCTCGGCCTGGACCCGGCCGGGTTGCGGGTGCGCGAGGTGGAGAACGGGGTCATCCCGATGACCGACGCGCCCTTCCCGGCCCGGCCCACCCCCCGGGTGGTCCGGCTCGGCACGGCCGGTGGCGCGACCCGCCCCTCCACCGGCTTCACCTTCTCGGCCATGTACCGCCAGGCCGACCAGGTGGCCCGCGCCCTCGCCGCCGGCCGGGCGCCGGTGCCCGCGCCGGCGTACCCGCGCCGGCACCGCTGGATGGACGCGGTGGCGTTGCGGGCGCTGGACCGGGGTGGGGTGGGCGGTCCGGAGTTCTTCGACCGGCTCTTCGACCGCAACCCGGCCGAGCGGGTGCTGCGTTTCCTCGACGGCGGCACCACTCCGGCCGAGGAGGTCGCGATCATGAAGTCGACCCGGCTGGTGCCGATGATCGCCGCGACCGCTGGTGACGCCGCAGACCGGGTGCGCGACCGGCTGCGCCCCACCCGGCCCGCGCCGGCCATCCCACCGGCGGTGGTGGGTTCGGCGCCCGGCGCGGCCGGCGCACCGCGTCCGACCTGACCGGGGTCGACTCCCGCCCCGAGCGGGTGCCGTGCGGCGCGGGCGTCGCGACGCGCCGGCCCCGAGCGGGGAGGACGACGTCCGCGCCCGGTAGGTTGCCGGGCATGGTGGACGCGGTGGCCGGCAGGGGCGTGCAGATCTGGACCGATGGGGCGTGCAGTGGCAACCCCGGCCCGGGTGGTTGGGGTGCCCTGCTGCGTTACGGCGATCACGAGCGGGAGTTGTGCGGCGGTGAGGCCACGCCCACCACCAACAACCGGATGGAGCTGATGGCGGCCATCCAGGCGTTGGAGAGCCTGAACCGGCCGGTCACCGTGGAGCTGCACACCGACAGCACGTACGTGCGCAACGGCATCACCAGCTGGCTGGCGTCGTGGAAGCGCAACGGGTGGCGGACGGCCGCGAAGCAGCCGGTGAAGAACGCCGACCTGTGGCAGCGGCTGGAGGCGGCCTGCGAGCGGCACGAGGTGACCTGGCTGTGGGTCAAGGGGCACAACGGGCACCCGGAGAACGAGCGGGCCGACGGGCTCGCCAACAAGGGCATGACCGAGGCGCGGGCCGCGCTGACCAGCCGCTGAGCCGGGGTCAGCGGGTCGCGTCGGGGTGCCCCGGCATGCTGGAGCCACCACCGCTGCTGCCGGAGGAACCACCGGCGACGCCCGAGTTGTCGGGCTCGGTCACGATGTCCGGCCGGACGTCGGTGTCCGCCGGTGCGGGGACCTCGGTGTCCGTCTCGACCTGCACTAGTGAGGTCTGGCCGGCCTCGTCCTCGCTGTGCTGCGGGTCGCCCGGCTGTTCACCTTGGCGATTTCGGTAGCCCACGCCGTGCCCCCCGTCGATGCCGGTTCGCGTCGGCGCTGGCTACCCGGCGTCGTCCCGACCGAAACCTCGTGCTCAGCGGCGGCGGCCCCGATGGGCGCGGGCCGGGGATCGGGTCGGCTGGCGGACCGGGGTGAGTGGCAGCGCCGTCCAGTGCGCCGGCCGGGTGAGCGTCTGCGGCAGCCCGGTGCGGGTGTCGCCCCGGGCGGCGTCCAGCTGGGTCTGGTGCAGGAAGAGCGTGCGCCGCAGGTCCGCGCCCCGCAGATCGGCCCCGCGCAGGTCCGCGCCGGTGACGTCGGCCAGGCCGAGGTCCGCTCCGCGCAGATCGGCGCCGATGAGCAGCGCCCCGCGAAGGTTGGCCCGGCGAAGGTCGACCCGGCGCAGGTCCACCCCGAGCAGGTGCGCGCCCCGCCGGTCGGCACCGTCGGGGGCCCGGGCCGCGTCGCTGGCCCGGGACAGCAGCGGGTTGACCCGGGCCCGGTGGGCGTCGACGTCCACCGCGCGAAGCCGCGCGGGGTCACCCTCGGTGAGTGTCAGCGTCTCCGCGCGGACGCGTTCCAGATCGGCGCGCAGGTCGGCCGGCGGGCGCAGCGCCACCGCCTCGGTGAGGTACCAGAGCAGTTCGTGCAGCGGTCGCAGCACCGCGAAAGCCTCCGCCATCGCCGGCAACGTCTCCGGCGCGTCCCGCCAGTCCCGCCCGCCGAAGGTCACCTGGGCGACCTGCTGCCCGGCGCCGAAGCAGTCGAACACCGTGCAGCCGGGAAAACCGCGTTGCCGCAGCTCGGTGTGGATGCCGCAGCGGTGGTCGGGGCGCAGGTTGGGGCAGGGCGAGCCGGCCGGCTTGTCGATGGCGAAGTCAGTCGACGCGGCGAAGGCGGGCACCACGCAGCACAGCCCGAAGCAGCGTCCGCAGTCGGCGCGCAGCTGCGCCGCCCCGGACGGCGGTGCGGTGCGGTCCGACACGCCGACGGTCCTCCTGACGATCAGGTGGTCACCATTGTTTCCTGTGCCGCGCCGACCGGACCGGTCGGGGGTCACCGTGCGTGCGTGTCAGCGGCCGTCGCCGCCGATGCTGGTCAGACCGATCGCCAGTCGTCGTTCGGCAACGCCGCTGCCTGGGGGCCCATCAGCAACATGCCCCCGTCGACCGGCCAGGACGCGCCGGTGACGTAGCTGGCGGCGGGGGAGGCGAGCAACGCGACCACGGCGGCCACCTCCCGGGCGTCGCCGGGCCGACCCACCGGCACGCCGGGCCGTTCCTGGGTGAACGGGTCGACGTCCTCCTGACCTGTCATCGGGGTGGCGATCTCGCCCGGGGCGACGGCGTTGACGGTGATCCCGTCGGCGGCCAACTCCTGGGCCATCACCCGGGTCAGCAGCCCGAGCCCGCCCTTCGCGGCGCAGTACGCGGCGGAGCCCACCCGCGGCGCGTGCTCGTGCACGCTGGTGATGTTGATGATCCGCCCGCCGGTGCCGGCGGCCCGCATCCGTCGCGCGGCCCGCTGGGCGCACAGGAAGGGCGCGTCCAGGTCGACGGCGAGCACCTCGCGCCACTGTTCCCACCCGGTGTCGACGAACGGGGTGGAGGCCCCGACGCCGGCGTTGTTGACCAGCACCCCGATGCCGCCGAGCCGGTCGGCCAGCTCGTCCACCACCGCCGCCGCGTCCGGCAGTCGGGTCAGGTCCACCTCGGCGAGCTCGCAGCGCCGGCCCGTCGCGCGGACCTCGGTGGCTGTCCGCTCGGCGCCGTCGGGATCGCCGTACCAGGTGATGCCGATCTCGAAGCCGGCCGTGGCCAGCGCCACCGCGCAGGCCTTGCCGATGCCGGAGTCCGCGCCGGTGACGACGGCGATCCTCGGGTAGTTCTCGTATCGCTGCGGCATGCTGGCGCACTACCCCGGCAGCGCCGGCCCAACCGCCACAGGCACCCGGACCGATCCGCCGGCGGCGTAGCGTCGCCTGATGCGTATCACCCGGTTCACCCACGCCTGTGTCCGCATCGAGCACGAGGGCGGGGTGCTGGTCGTCGACCCGGGGACGTGGAGCGAGCCGACTGCCCTGGTCGGCGCGGACGCCGTCCTGGTCACCCACGAGCACACCGACCACGTGGACGTGTTGCGGCTCGCCGGTCTCGGTGTCCCCGTGTACGCCCCGGAGGGTGCCCAACTGCCGGATCTCGCCGCGCTGCCGGTGACCCGGGTCCGCGCGGGGCAGCGGTTCACGGCCGCCGGCATGTCGGTCAGCGCGCACGGTGGACGGCACGCCGCGATCCACGAGGGGCAGCCCGACTGCCCGAACCTCGGCTACCTGATCGCTGATCACCTCTATCACCCGGGTGACGCGTTGCACGTGCCGGACGAGCCGGTGCACACGGTGCTCGTCCCGGCCCAGGGGTCCTGGCTGCGGCTCGACGAGGCGATCCGATTCGCCGGCGCGGTGGGCGCGGCGGCGGCGTACCCGGTCCACGACGCGCAGCTCAACGACCGTGGCCTGGCCAGCGTCGCCGGCTGGTTCGGCGAGACGATCCCCGGTTACCGTCACCTGATGCCCGGCGACACCGCCTGACCTCTGTCGTCACCGGCCGTCGGAGTGCGGAATCGGGGCGCGGCTCTGGTGAGCACCGCGGCGGCAGTGGTTGCGGACCACTCGTCGGTCAGCTCGGTCACGAGGTCGGCGACCAGCCGGGTCACCGCCGGCTCGGCGCCCGGGTGCAGCGCCTCGGCGACGATCAGCACCGACGAGGTGCCCGCCCGCACGGCCGACCAGCCGCTCTGCCGGTTCGTCCACCGTCGGGCGTGCGCCCGCCCGACGGAGTCGACGAAGGTCACCTCGCCCGGCTCGGGATGCTCGGTGTCGCCCGCGAAGCTCAGGTACGGCTCGTCGCCGTGCGCCGGCCGGACCACCAGGTCGCCGTCGACCCGCTCCAGGTCGAGCGCGGCGACCGGGATGGCGTACGCGGCCGAGACGGCGTTGCACAGGTCGACGAGCGGGTGCACCCGGGGCAGTTCGCCGTCCAGGCGCAGCCGGCGCAGCAGCGCCTCGGCGGCGCACCGGTACCTGGTGGGCCGCAGGCCCATCGCCGCGTACGCCCGCCGCCAGGCCTGGATCTCCGGGAACCCGCTCTCGGGCCCGGCGGCCAACCGCCGCCGGGCCTCGGTGAGGTAGCTGGCCGCGTGTCGGGTCACGTCGGCGGTGGCGGTGATTCCGGAGGCCAGCACCACCCCGGCGATCAGATCGGGGTACGCGTCGCGAAGCTGTGGGGAGTGTTCGAACTGCACTGTGGTCCTATCGTTCGGTGAGGGCGAGGGTCACGCCGAGCGCGACGAACGTGCCGGCGGCGGATCGGCGCAGCCAGTCGGTGACCCGGGGTCGGGTCAGCACCCGGTCGCGGACCCGGGCCGCGAAGACGCCGTAGCCGCTGAACACCACGAAGGTGAGCAGCATGAACACCGCCCCGCAGCCGAGCATCGCGCGGGTCGAGCCCGGTGCCGTGGTGTCCACGAACTGCGGCAGGAACGCGACGAAGAACAGCGTCGGCTTCGGGTTGAGCAGGTTGACCAGCACCCCGGAGACGATCACCCGCAGCGCCGGGCGGGGCGGGGCGTCGGTGGTCACGGCGAAGGCGTCCCGATCGCGGGCGATGGACCAGGCGAGGTAGAGCAGGTAGCCGACGCCGAGATAGCGGACGGTCTCGAACGCCGCCGCGCTGGTCTGCATCAGCGCGGCCAGCCCGGTCATCGCGGCCAGCAGGTGCGGCAACGTGCCCAGCGTGCAGGCGAACGCGGCGAGCACCCCGGCCCGGGCGCCCCGGGACAGCCCGGCGGAGAGCGTGAAGATCACCCCGGTGCCGGGGGTGACCACCACGATCAGAGTGGTGATCAGGAACGGGATGGTCACGGTCGTCCTCCGGCGGAGTTGGCAGGTCTGGCTCCTGCTCACTCTGCTGCCACAATGGTCCGATGGGCAGAGCCAAACCGACGGCGTCCGAGAGGTCCATATCGGCCGGGTCCGACTTCCTGCACCTGACCATCGCCGACGCGGCGCCGGGCGGGCGCGCCGACTGGCTGACCGACCGGCTGCGCCAGGCCATCGCCGACGGTCGGGTGCCGGTCGGTGACCGACTGCCCCCGACCCGGGTGCTCGCCGCCGACCTCGGCGTCTCCCGGGGCGTGGTCACCGAGGCGTACCAGCGGCTGACCGAGGAGGGGCACGTCGCCGGTCGGGGCCGCGCCGGCACCGTGGTCGTCGCCGCGCCGACCGCGCCCACCCCCGCCCCGGCCGCCGCGCCGGCACCGGTCGCGACCTTCCCACCGGCACCGGGCACCGACATCTTCGACGCGGTACGCGCGGCGCCCGCGACGATCGACCTGACGCCCGGCGTACCCGACCTGGCCGCTTTTCCCCGCACGGACTGGCTACGCGCCGAACGGACAGTGCTGCGCCGCCTCGCCGCGGCCGACCTCGGCTACGGCGACCCCTGCGGCACGCCCGCGCTACGACAGGCCGTCGCCGCCTGGCTGGCCCGCAACCGCGGCATCAGCGTCGACCCCGCCGAGGTGATCATTGTGGCCGGCGTCTCGCAGGCGCTGGGGCTGCTCGCCCAGGCGCTCACCGCGGCCGGCGTCGACCGGATCGCGGTCGAGGACCCGGGCTCGCTCGGAGTGCGCCAGCACCTGAACAACTGGCGGATGGCCACCCCGCCGATCAGCGTCGACGACGCCGGACTGCGGGTCGACGACCTGGCCGCCAGCGGCGCTCCGGCGGTGATGCTCACCCCCGCGCACCAGTTCCCGACCGGCGTGGTGCTCGACGGTGACCGCCGCCGCCACCTCGTCGCCTGGGCGCGGGCCGGCGGCCTGATCATCGAGGACGACTACGACGCCGAGCACCGCTACGACCGCCCCCCGGTGCCGGCGCTGCGGGGTCTGCTGCCCGAGCAGGTCTGCTACGCCGGCAGCGTCTCCAAACTGCTCGCCCCCGCCCTGCGGGTCGGCTGGCTGCTCGTGCCCCCGCGACTGCGCGACGCGGTGGTGGCCGCCAAGCGCAACGCCGACCTGGGCAACGCCGTGCTGCCGCAACTGGTGCTGGCGGAGTTGATGACCTCCGGTGCCTTCGAACGGCACCTGCGGCTGCTGCGCCGCCGGCACATCCGCCGACGGGACGCCATGATCGCCGCGCTGGCCCGCGCGCTGCCGTCCGCGACGGTGCACGGCGCCGCCGCCGGTCTGCACCTGATGATCACGCTGGACGACGCGGTGGTCGACACCGAGTTGGCGGCGGCGACGCTGGCCCGGGGGGTGAAGGTGCAACCGCTGTCCTGGCACTGCCAGCGGCCCTACCGGCCGGGCCTGGTGCTCGGCTACGCGGCCCGTACGCCCACCGAGATCGACGACGGCGTCGCCGCCCTCGCCGCCGCGCTCGGCTCCGGCTAGGACCACCCGTCCACCGTGCTCGCCGCGTACCCTTCGCCCGTGGGACTGCGGTTCGAGACGCGCGGGTCCGACTCGCCCTGGGTCGACACCGTGTGGACCTGCACGAGCGAGCAGGTCACCGCGATGACCTCTGTCGCGGGGGTGCGGTGGGGCCTGGTGTTCTGGCAACAGGCTGGCCGGTCGTACGCGGGCATCACCGGTCCCGAGACCCGCACCGGCACAGCGTCGGTGCCGGAGGGCGCGACCTTCACCGGCATCGACTTCGTCGTGGGCACCTCGCTGCGGGCCGTGCCCACGACGGCGCTGGTCGACGGCGGCATCGAGCTCCCCGACACCATGCACCGGACGTTTCGGCTGGACGGCACGCGCTGGGAGACGCCCGGCCCCGACGACGCCGAAGCCCTGGTCGCCGGGCTCGTCCGGGCCGGGACCGTGGTCGGTGACCCGCTCGTCGCCGAGCTACTGCGGGGTCACCGCCCGGCCGTCTCGGAGCGCACCGTCGAACGCCGGTTCCGCGCCGCGACGGGACTGACGCGCGGCGCGGTCCGGCAGATCGAGCGGGCCCGCGGGGCGGCAGAGCTGCTGGCTGGCGGCGACCCGGTCGCCGACGTGGTCGCCAAGCTCGACTACTTCGACGAGCCGCATCTGGCCCGGGCGCTGCGCTCCTACGTCGGACGCACCGTCCGGCAGTTGCGCGAGGGCAGCGTCGGCGCCATAGCCCTCGACCTGGGTCAGCGCTTGACGTCGTAGATCAACTTGAGGATCCCGTTCGAATAGCTCTCCGACTCCCGCAGCGTCAGCATGTGCTTTTCTCGGTCGGCCCGGCCGAACAGGCTCTTACCGGCACCGAGCAGCACCGGGAAGACGAGCAGGTTGTACTGGTCGATCAGACCCTCATCGGACAGCCGCCGGGCCAGCTCCGCGCTCCCGTGGATGAAAATCGCGCCGCCATCGCCCTGCTTGAGGGCGGCGACGTCCCCTGTCGAGCGCAGAATCGTCGTCGGCCCCCACCCGTCGACGAGCGCGTCGTCGGACAGCTTGCTCGACACCACGTACTTGGGCAGCTCCTTGTAGCTGGCGTGGTCCTCCGAGCCGGGCCAGACCGGCGCGAACGCCTCGTAGCTGCGACGGCCGAACATCAGCGCTGTCGTGTCAGCGAGCTCCTCGCCCTTCAGCGACCAGGCCTCCGGGACGAACTCGAGGTCCTTGAACACCCAACCGCCGCTGCGGTGCTCCTCGCCCGGCCCGCCGCCGGGCGAGTCCACCACGCCGTCGAGCGACATGAAACCGGTGTAGACCAGGTCGCGCATTGTGGTGTCTCCTCCTGCTCGAGCGGGCTGCCGGGTCCACGCTAGATCGCGACTGCGGCGTTGTCTTGGATGAAAACGACAGCGGGTGGTGCCGTGATCGGGCCTGGGGCCGACCGGGCAACTGACCGGTCAGCCCAGGAACAGCTGGACGAGCACCAGCACGGCGAGCAGCGCCGGCCCCCGTGAGCCCTGCCGCAGCAGGTCGACCGGGATCATCCCGAACGGCGTGTTCACCGTCGCGCCGCCGTAGTTGATCGGCGGGCGGGTGCCGGCGCGGAACGCGGCAGCCACCACCCCGAGCGCCAGCGTGGGCGCCAGCCAGGGCGGCCCCGGGTCGACGGTCGGCAGGGTCAGCAACCACCACAGGCCCGCGCCGACGGCCGGCACCACCACGTGGATCCCGCGCAGCAGGTTGTCGCTGCCGCCGAGCGCCCGGCGCAGCCCGGGTGAGCGGCTGACCGCCCGCAGACCGCCGGTCAGCCGGTCGGCGGCGAGGTAGGCGAACACCACCTGCGCGGCCCCCGCCAACCCGGGCAGGGCGAGCGCCGCCGCGTACTGCACCCCGAGCAGCGCCGCCCAGATCAGCACGGCGCTCGGGTGGCGGCGCAGCCGGCGTACGTCGGCCTGCAGCAGCGCCCACCAGCCGGGGCCCGGAAGGAACCGGCGGCTGCGCACCCGGCCGATCCGGCGCCAGCGGCGGCTCTCCACCAGGCCGGCGAGCAGGCTCGGGTCCAGCAGGATCGTGGCCGTGGCGGCGGCGTTGGCGAACTGCGCGCCGGTGGTCAGCGAGGCCCGGTCGACCCGGGGGAGCGCGCGTACCGCGCGGACCGTGCCCACGACCGCGAGGGGCACCGCGACGGCGACCAGCGCGACGGTCGGCGTCGTCGCCGGCCGGGGCAGCCCGTCGCCGAGGCGACCCACGAGCACCACCACCGTGGTGATCACGGCCGCCGCCGCCATCGGCACCGCCCCGGCCACCGTCGGCCAGCGTCGCCCCGACCGGCTGCTCTGGGCGACGACGCTGAGCGCCAACGCGGCCACGCCCCACCCCGCGCCGGCCGCCGCCGCCCAGCCCAGCGCGGCCGGTTCGCCGACCCCGGCCAGCGCCGCCACGGCCACGGCGAGCGCTGCGGTGCCGGTCGCCGCGCCCACCAGCAGCAGCACGAAGCGCGGCGCCAGCCAGGCCCGCCGGTCGATGGGCGCGCTGGTCGCCCAGCTCTGCGTGGCCGGGGTGACCAGCAGCGGCCCCAGCGCCCGCAGGCCCCGCCAGGCGAGCCCCGCGCCGGCCAGCAGCGCGGCGACCGCCAGCCACCACCGCACCCCCGGCTCGGCCTGCCCCACGGTGGGGGAGTCCAGCAGGTTGCGGCTGGCGCTGACCGCGAACCAGCCGTACATGCCCACGAACAGGACAATGACGTACGCGTCACCGAGCACGTCGCCGAGGGAATGGTCGTGGTGTCGACTGCGGGCCCGGCGCAGGCGCGTCCGCACCTGCCGGGCGGTGGGCACTCCGGCCGGTGCGTCGGCGACGGTGGCCGGTGCGGCGGTCACTTGCCGATCTCGATGCGCTCGTCGACCACCGCGTCGATCAGCTCCGGGTCGTGCGAGGCCAGCAGCACGGCCACGCCCGCCGCCCGTTCCCGCAGCAGGCGGTCGGCGAGCCACTGCCGCCCGCGGACGTCCAACCGCTGCTCGGGCTCGTCCAGGATCAGCACCCGGCGTGGGCGGACGAAGCAGGATGCCAGCGCCAACCGGCGGCGCTGCCCGCTGGACAGCGTCACCGGCAACTGGTCGCGGGCCGCCTCCAGACCCAGCTCGGCGAGGACTTCCCCGACCGGTTCGGCGTCACCCCCGTGGGCGTACGCGACCAGCTCCAGGTGCTCGACCACCGACAGGTCGGGGAAGAAGTCGATGTCGTCCAGGGCCGCCGCCACCAGCGCCCGCACCTGAGGGTCGGTCTCGTCGGCCCGGCGGCCCTGCACCAGCACCTCACCCGCGTCCGGCCGGTCGGCGCCGACGACACAGCGCAGCAGGGTGGTCTTCCCGCTGCCGTTGGGGCCCAGCACCACCGCGATCCGGCCCGCCGGGAGCGTGAAGCTCACGTCGTCGAGCACCACCAGGTCGCCGAAATTGCGGCTGAGTCCCCGTACCGAGAGCGCGTCCACGATCACAGAGTCTCGCAGAGCGGTGCCACCGACCAACCCGAGCGACCTACGTCACGCGGCGCTCGGCGTCCTCCTCGAGTCGGGCGTCGGCGGCGGCCAACCCCTGCACGTCGGCGACCTCCTCGGCCACCGCCGCCGCGTCCGCCCAGTGCCGCCGCGCGTCGGTCCGGTCGCCCAGCGCGGCGCAGGCGTCACCCAGGTAGAGCAGGGTACGCGCCAGCCCGGCGCTCGCTCGGGTCTCCTCGCGCAGCCGGCGGCTCTCGGCCAACAGCTCGTACGCCGTCCGCGCCTGCCCCGGGGTGCTGCTCAACAGCGTCGCCCCGGCGTTGAGCAGCGCCGTCGCCCGGCTGGTCGGGTCGTTGACCGACTCGTACTCGCGCAGCGCGGCCCGCCACGCCTGGGCGGCGTCCAGGTGCTCGCCGAGGGCAGCGTGCACCAGCACCAGGTTGGTCAGCGCCGCCGCGTACCCGCGCGCGTCGCCCACCGACCGGAACGTGTTGGCCGCCCGCACCAGGTGGTGGTGGGCGGTGTCCGGTTCTCCCCGGGCCAGGTGGGCCGCGCCCAGGCCCAGGTCGGTGAGGGCGTGCCCGGCCCGGTCCGCGCCGGAGCGGTGCCGGCGGGACATCTCCAGGTGCTCCACCGCGTCGTCGAGCTGCCCCAGGTCGAGCAGGGCCAGGCCGAGGTTCATCCGCGCCTGGGCGTTGCCCCGCCGGCCCCGCTCGTTGACCGCGAGGGTGAGCGCGGCGGCGGCCCCCTGCGGGTCGCCCCGGCGTCGACGCAGCACCCCCAGCTCGTTGTGCGCCCACCCGGCGATCTCCGGGCGGTCGTCGGCGGTCGGGGTGGCCAGCACGGTACGGCAGACCTGCTCCCACTCGTCGAGCCGCTCGGCGTACGCCAGCCACCCGCACAGCGCCACGGCCAGCCGGAACCACCACCGGCGGACCCGGCGGGGCAGGGTCTCCTTCGCGCCGGCCGGCACCCGCACCACCGCCAGCAGCAGCTCCTGGTGCAGGTCGAACCAGCCGTACGGGTCGTCATCGAGCGGCAGCGACCACTCCCGGTCCGGTGGGGAGCCGAGCACCGCCAGGTTGGCCGCGTGCCGTTCGGCCCGGCGGGCCAGGTGCCGGGTCAGCCGGGCCTGCGCGGCGACCCGGGCCCGGGCCGGATCCGCGTCGCGCAGGTGCAGACGGGCGCTGCCGGCCAGCAGGGGGCGGATCTCGTACCGGTCGCCCGGCGCGCCGACCACGAACGCGGCGGCGGCCAACCGGTCGAGCAGCGCGGTCACCAGCTCGGGATGCCGCCCGGCCAGCGCGGCGATGGTGGGCCGGTCCACCGGGGCGGGCACCAGCGACATCAGCCGGTACAACCGTCGGGCCTGGCGGGGCAACGCCTGGTACGCGATGTCCCGTTCGGTGACCAGACGGGCCGCCGGTGACACGGCGAGCCGTTGGTGCGGTGGCGTCTGCACCGCGCGGCGCAGCGCCTCCAGTACGTCGGAGTGCCGCCAGCCGTGTTGGGCCGTGCGATAACCGAGGGCACGCACGGTGCGCGGCTGCCGCCCGCACAGGTCGACGATCTCGCGGACCGCCGGGTCGGTGCGCGGGTCGGCGCGCCGGATCCGGGCGGCGGGCGCGGCCCCGCCCGCCGTCGCGAACAGCTCCACCGCCTCGGACGTGCCCGGCTCGGCGATCCAGTGCGCGACCACACCCTCCAGACCGACCAGCGCCGGACCGCCGGCGAGGAGCAGGCGGCAGGTGCGCGCGGTGGGCGGCAACAGCGGCCGGACCTGGTCGGGACGGTCGACGTTGTCCAGCACCAGCAGGATCTTGCGACCGTCGAGCTGACCGCGCAGCGCGTCGGCGGCGGCGGCGAGCGCGTCCGGCCGGCCGGAGGTCGGCGGGGCGGTGCCCAGGATCCGGGCCAGCGCGGTGAGGACCTGCCGGGCCGAGCGGGGTCGGCCACGCCGCCGCAGGTCGAGGTAGTACTGCCCGTCCGGGAAGTCCTCCCGGCACTGGTTCGCCGCCTGCACCGCGCACGCGGAGGTGCCCGCCGCGCGTCGTCCCAGCACCGCCACGGCGTGCTCCCGGGCGAGCAGCGCGACAAGCGCGTCGACGTGCTCGCGGCGACCGGTGAACTCGGCCGTGTAGGGCAGGGTGGGCGCCCCGGTGGCCGGTGTGGTGAGCACCTCGGTCGGTTCGGGGCCGACCTCGTGACCGGCCCGGCGGCGGCGCACCTCGTACACCACGTAACCCAGCACACCGCCGGTGGCCAGCACGATGGTCACCGGCCCGAGCACGCTGGCCACCAACTCGGAGAGGAGATTGCCGGCCAGGTTGCCGGCCACGTTGGCGAGGATGCTGCCGACCACGCCGCCGATCGCGATCAGCGCGGGCCAGCGCGAACCACCGCGCGCGCCACCCGGCCCGGTCACCGCACGCCCCCGGAGACCAGCCCGGCGACCAGGTGCCGCCGGGAGAGGACCACGAGCACCACCGGCAGCACCGAGGCGAGCACCGAACTGGCCGCCAGCGCGCCACTGTTGCTCACGAAGCTGCGGGTCTGCTCGGCCAGGAACGGCCCGAGCGGCGACGCTCCCGACGCGCTGAACAGCCGACCCACCACCAGGTCGTTCCAGACCTGGACGAACTCCAGCACGGAGACCGCCACCACCGCCGACAGGTTGTGCCGGGCCAACCGGCGCAGGGTGTGCCACCACCGGCGCCCACCCAGCCGGGCGTCGCGGACCTGCTCGACCGGCAGGTCGGCGAACGCGTTGCGCAGCACCAGCACCGCGAACGGCACACCCAGCGCGATGTGCACCAGGGCCAGGCCCTGAGCCGTGCCGGAGGAGAGCACCAGGCCCAGCACCTCGTTGACCGGCCCGGCGATGACCTGGATCGGCACGACGCTCGCGGCCAGCAGCAGCAACCCGGTGGCCTGCGCGGCCGGCCCGGTCAACCACGCCAACGGGTACGCGGCCAGCAGCGCGACCACCAGCACCGTGGCGGTCACCGCGGTGGCCAGCACCAGGGTGAAGCCCAGCGTGCGCCACAGCTGGGTGCCGGTGACCAGGTCGTGGTAGGACTCGGCGTTCGGCGGCGCGGACCACCAGCCGCGCGCGGCGGCGTCCACCCTGCCGTGCGCCGAGGTGGCGACCAGCACCGCCAGCGGCACCAGCCAGGCGACCGCGGCACCCGCCGCGAGCAGCCGGAACACCCGCCGGGGCGGGGCGACCGGAGCGGGTTCCGGTGCCGCCTCGACGCGCGGCGGGGGCCACGCCTGCCGGACGAAGAGCGCGGCCACCATGATCCCGCCGATGACCGCCACCAGCCACACCACACCGAGCGCCGCGCCGTCGCCGGTGGTGGTGCCGCCGGACGTCTGCCAGATCCGCAACGCCAGCACCGACGCCTCGTCGCGGACCGAACCGGGGGTCATCACCAGGATGAGGTCGAACGTGCGGCTGGTGCCCACCGCCACCAACGCGAACACCACAGCTGTCGTCCGCAGCAGCAAGGGCCGCCACTGCGCGTCCCACAGCACGTGGCGACGCCCGCCGCCGTACGCGCGGACCGCGTCGGCGAGACTCGGCGGCACCGCGTCCAGGGCGGACCGGAAGACCAGCACCGCCAACCCGACCCAGGCCCAGACGAACGCCGACATCAACGCGACGGTCACCATCCCCGGGCCGAGCAGCTGCGGCGCGTCCTCCACCGAGCGGCCGGTCAATCGGGTCGCGACCAGTGTGGCCAGCCCGCGGCTCGGGTCCGGGTCGTACATCAGCCGGAAGGTGACCCCGGTGACGACCAGCGGCAACGCCACCGGCACCAGCAGGATCAACCGCACCAGGCCGCCCTCCTGGGAGCGGCGGGACGCGGCGGCCAGCAGGTAGCCCAACGCCGTCACCACCGCCGGCACCAGCAGGGCCCAGAGGACCGTCCGGCCGACCACCGCGCCGGTGCCCGGGGCGGCGAGGGCGGTCCGGAAGTGCGCCGCGCCGACCCAGCGGCCGTCGGTGGTGACGCTGGCGTGCATGGTCCGCAGCACCGGCCACAGCACCAGCCCACCGAGCAGCACCGCGGCCGGCAGCAGCAGGGCCGACGTCGCTCCCGCCGCCGGATAGGCCCGACCCCGCCGGGCCGGCCCGACGTCGTCGAGGACCGCCAGTTCGCCGAGGACGCACACTTCACTCATCGGCCGCCCCCCGCGTTGCGGGCCGCCGCGGCGAGCAGGCCGGTGGCCCGGCGGATCGCCTCACCGGCCCGGACCCCGTCGGTGACGTCGGCGAAGAACCCCTGCATGATCCGCCAGATGCCGACCCCGTCGGAGCCGGTGAACGGGCCGGGCAACTGGTCGGAGAGGTCGAACCGCAGCGTGCCGGGCGTCCGCATCTCCTCGGCGAGGCGCTGGGCGACCCGGTCGCGGTAGCTGTCGATCGTGACGTTGGTGTTGGGCGAGAGGTAGCCGCCGGAGCGCAGCCACGGCTGGAACGAGTCGGCCCGGGTGAGCCACTCGACCAGCTCGACACCGCCCCGGGCGTCGGCGAACGCCACCGCCGCGTCCCCGCCGACGATCAGTGGGCCACCGCCCGATGAGGCGCCCGGGAACCGGAACGTCACCGGCGCCTGCGGGCCGCGCTGGAACGGGTCGGCGACGTCGGCGGTGAAGTCGGCCCCGACGAGCATCACCGCCCGCCGGGTGTGCACCACCTGGATCACCGACTCCTCGTACTGGGTGAGCAGGGCGCGACGGCCGCCGCCGACGAACGCCCCGTCGATGCTCCAGAGCCCGGCGAGCCGGTCCAGTGCCTCGCGCACCGCGCTGCCCTGCCAGTCGGCGTCCGCCCGGGCGAGGGCGTTGTAGCTCTCGGGTGCCACGTCGGCCAGGACGTTCTCGAACCAGTCGGTGAGCACCCAGCCGTCCGCGGCGCCGATGGCCAACGGCGCCGGCCCGCCGTCGCGCCGGGCGAGCGCGCCGAGCTCCCGGGTACGCCGGACCAGCTCGTCCCAGTTGGCCGGCGGCACCGGCAGCATCGAGGGCAGGTGCCAGACCAGCGACTTGTGTGCCGCCTTGACCCAGACCCCGTAGCGCTGACCCTCGGCGGTCAGCAGCTCACTGAGCCCGGCGGGTACGGCGTACCCGGTGGACGGGCGCACCGGGCTCAGCCACCCGCGTTGGGCGTACTCGGTGACCAGGCCGGGGCGCGGCAGGATCGCCACGTCCGGGCTGGTGCCGGCGAGGTGCCGGGCGCGCAGGAACGCGTCGATGTCGTTGCCGGCGCTGACCACCTGCACCGGCGCGGGGTAGCCGGCGACGACCTCACGGAACCGGTCCAGTTCGCTGGTGCTCCAGACCACCGCCACCTGCACCGACCGGCTCCCGCCCGAGCAGCCGGCGGCCAGCGCGGTGGCGCCCACGGCGGCGGCGCGCAGCAGCGTACGACGACTCGCCCGGATCGTCGGCCTCATCGGGGCACCTCGCTCGGCTCGGTGACCAGCTCGTGGCGCACCGGAATCTCGGCCAGGGTGGCCGGGTCGGCGCTGCAGACCAGCACCGCCACCCCGGGAGCGTTCGATGGTGAGAGACGGGGCATCAGGTCACCGAGGCGACTGTCGCCCGCCGAGCCGGCCGGCAGGTCGATCACGAGCACCTCGGGCAGGCAGGCCGCCGCTCGGGCGAGCGCCACCCGGAACCGCTGGGCGGCGGAGATCTGGTGCGGCAGCAGGGTGAGGGAGAGCGCCAACTCGAGCCGGTCGACAACGGTGGCCGTCCAGTCGTCGGCCACCTCGTGCACCCGTTCGCGTTTGCGTTGGCCGTACTCGATGTTGCGGCGCACGGTCAGCTGCGGCAGCAACGCGCCACCGGCGGGCACGTAGCCGATCTGCCGGCGGGGCGGCGGCAGGGCGGTGACGTCCCGGTCGCCGACGAGGATGCGGCCGGTCACCGGTGGGGCGAGCCCGGCCAGCACCCGGGCGACCGCCGTGCCGTACCGGGGTGGCGCGACCAGGGCGGCGAGCGTGCCGGCGGGAACGTCGAGGGTCACCGGCCCGGTGCCGGGGACGGCGACCAGTGCGCGTAGCCGTAACGTGACCCTCACCTCCGGTGACCGTTGATGACCGTCCCAGGGTGGCACACCGTGCCGACAACCGACGCCCCCGACCCTTCCACTGTGGAGGGGACCGGCCCGGTTCAGGTGGGGGAGTACAGCGCGGCGAGCCCGGCCGCGGTGGCGGCCAGCCGTTCGCGCAGCGCCACCGGGGTGAGCACCTCGACCTCGGCGCCGAGGCGCAGCAGCTCACCGTGGGCGTGGGTGAGCGACTCGATCGGCAGCACAGCGGTCACCCAACCCCGCGCGTCGGGTGGCCCGGCGCTGGTGTCCATCGCGGTCACCACCGGGTCGCTGCCGATCTCGCGCAGCCGCTCCCGCCCGGCCGGGGAGAGTCGGACGGTGGCATCGTCGCGGTGCAGCCGTTCCCGGAACCGCACCACGTGCGCCCGCCACCAGGCCGGCAGGTCGAAGTCCTCGGGTCGGTCGAACTCCTGCCCGAGCGGGGTGAGCGTGAGGATCTGGTTGACCCGGTAGGTGGCCGGCGCGCCCCGGCCGGGCTGGTCGGCCACCACATACCACCGGCCGCCCTTGAGGACCAGGCCGTACGGCTCCAGGACCCGGGTCACCTCGCCGTTCCAGCCGCGGTAGCGCACCTCGATGCGGTGCTGTCGCCAGACCGCCTCGGCCGTGCGGGCCAGCTCGGGGGAGGCGTCGCCGTCGGCGTACCACCCGGGGGTGTCCAGGTGGAAGCGTTGCCGCAGTCGGGTCGCCCGGTCGCGCAGCGGCGCGGGGAGCGCGGCGTGCAGCTTGAGTTGCAGCGCCGCCACCACGTCGCCGTAGCCCAGCTCGTCGGCCGGGCCGGGCAGGCCGGCGAGGAACAGCCGGTCGGCCTCCTCGGCGGTCAGCCCGGTGAGCCGGGTCCGCCAGCCGTCGACGAGCTGGTAGCCGCCGGCGTGCCCGGCCTCGCCGTAGAGCGGGATGCCGGCGGCGTGCAACGACTCGACGTCCCGGTAGATGGTGCGGGGGGAGACGGCCAACCGCTCGGCGAGCTGCCCGGCGGTCAACCGCCCGTGTGACTGCAGCAGCAACAGGATGGAGAGGAGTCGACTGGCCCGCACTTCACTGACACTAGTTGTCAGGGGACCGCTCGTACCGTCCCGGCATGGCATTTCGCGACAAGGATCTGAGAACACCGGGACCGATCAGGGTGGACGGTCGGCACCTCAAGCGCTACCACATCGACCAGCCGGAACGGCCGCTCGAACCGGAGGTGGAGAAGGCCGCGTACGACCTGCTGCCGGCGTTGCTGGCCGACGTCGTCGACGACGGCACCCCGGCCGCCGGGTGGGTGGTGCTGCACCGGGGCGCGGACACCGGCGCGTACCTGCTGGCGTACACCTGGGTCTGGGACAACGCGGTGGAGGTCCGCGTCGCGGCGGCCGGGCAGCCGGCGCTGGACTGCCCGGACGACGACCCGACCCACTTCGTCGAGGTCCGTCGACCCGCCGTCGGCTGCGTCTGGGAGCTGGCGGTGCTGGAGCACGAGCGGGCGGCCTGGGTGCGGCACATGCTTGCCCCGCAGGCTCCCCACCTGGCCGGATACCTGCACGACACGCGAGCGGAAGGGCCGGTGGGCCGCTGATGGGCGACTTCGACTTCTTTGTGGGCACCTGGAACGTCGTCAACCGGCGGCTGCGCGAGCGGCTGGTCCTCTCCGACGAGTGGGAGGAGTTCCCGGGGGTGTCGGTGGCGCACGGCTTCTTCGCCGGCGGCGGTCACTTCGACGAGATCACCTTTCCGACCCGGGGCTCCGCCGGCGCCACGGTCCGGATCTTCGACCCGGCCCGGCAGGAGTGGTCGATCTACTGGATGAGCAGCGACACCGGGGTGCTGGGGCAGCCACCGATGGTGGGCCGCTTCGTCGACGGGGTCGGCCGCTTCTACTCCGACGACCAGCACGAGGGACGCCCGGTGCGGTGCCGGTTCGTCTGGTCCGACATCAGCGCGACCACCGCCCGCTGGGAGCAGGCGTTCTCGGTCGACGGCGAGCAGACCTGGGAGACCAACTGGATCATGACCTTCACCCGGGCGTCGGAGGGCTGACCGCCAGGTGGGGTGACCGCGGTCAGGCCTGGTCGGCCACGGCCGCGGTCCGCCCCACGTCGCGGCCGCGGAACAGCACGGTGATCGTCACGAGGGCGACCAGCAGCGCCGCGAGCACGTACACCGGGGCCGGGCCCAGCGGCGTGAGCAGTGCCAGCAGCGCGACGACCGGGAAGGCGACGGCCGTCACGCCGTGCTGCTTGCGGCGTACGTGCAGCACCCAGACGGTGAGCAGGAAGACGGCGACCGGGACGGCCACCGCGTACCCGACGGTCCGCTCCGAGATGTGCGCCAGGTGCCGTTCGTAGTCCACCGCCACGCCCAGGCCGGCGCCGACCCCGGCGATCGCCGCGAAGATCAGATAGTGGCCATAACCCCAGACCAGGGAGTACGGCAGCCGGTCGGGCGCCTCGCTGCGCCGATCGAAGTAGAGCCACCACAGCGCGAACACGATGACCGCGCCGGAGGCGGCGAGGAACCAGAGGTCGTGCTCCCCGGCGTCGAGCCCGTCCTGGATCGCCAACGAGACGGCCGCCACCGCCTCACCGAGCACGATCAGCGTGAACAGCCCGTACCGTTCGGTGATGTGGGCCGGGTGCCACGGGGTCATGCCGGGGCGTTCGGCCACCGCCGGCACCAGCACGTCGGCCAGCCCCAGCAGCACGAACGACGCGAGCCCCCACTCGGGTGGCAGCAACAGGCGCAGCAGCCAGCCGAGCTGCACCACCGTCACCCCGACCGCGTAGCGGCGCGCCGCCGCACGGTGCGCGGGGTCGCCGGCCGCCGCTCGGCTCCAGTGCACGACGGCGGCCAGCCGCATCACCACGTACCCGTAGGTGATGACGGTGAAATCGTTGTCGGCGAAGGCGCGGGGCACCCCGGCCGCCAGGATCAACGCCCCGAGGATCTGCACCAGGGTGGTGATCCGGTAGACGTCGTCGTCGGTGTCGTAGGCCGAGGCGAACCAGGTGAAGTTCACCCACGACCACCAGATCGCGAAGAACACCATCACGTAGCCGGTGACCGCGTGGGCGAGGTGACCCTCGGCCAGGAAGTGGTGCAGGCTGGTGGCGGCCTGCGCCACGGCCACCACGAAGCAGAGGTCGAAGAACAGTTCCAGCGGGGTGGCGGCCCGGTGCGGCTCGTCGCGACGGTGTGGCCGCATCGGCCGGTAGAACGGCCGCACCGACCGAGGGTGAGTCACCGCGGACCCTCAGGTGGCCTCAGCCGCGCCGACGGCCGTGAGTCAGCCCCTCCAGCACCAGGGTCAGCCCCGCGCCGACCAGCCAGATGTCCTTGGCGAGCCCCGAACCCGCCTGGGTCGGCCGGACGCTGCCGGCTTCCCGCATCCCCGGCGTCTTCAGGTACAGCTGCACCAGGCCCGCGCCGAACGCGGTCAGGCCGAGCCCGACCAGGGGCGCCGGGACGAACGGCGCGATCAGCGCGGCCCCCAGGGCGATCTCCGAGTACGACAGCAGCTTGGCGAAGCGCGCCGGCTCCAGCTGGCCGAGCTGAGGCATGGCGGCGACCGCCATCCCGTGCATGCCCTCCGCCGCGGCGCCCTCCAGGTTGCGCTTGCCCAGACCCGAGTTGAGGACGTACGCGCCGATGGTGAGCCGCAGCGGCAGGTGGGCGAATTTCATTGTTACCCCCGTTGGCAGTGGTCGAATGCGGCCCGCGTACCCCGCAGCGCCCGCGATAACCCGCCGGGGCGGCTGGGCAGGCTGTGGTGGTCGCGGTAGGTTCGCCGGGGGCCCAGCGCCGAGCCCGTGGCACACCCGCCCACCCCGGCACCCGGCCCTGCCGCAGACCACCAGCAGGAGGCGAAGTGAGCCAGGAAGTCCGGGGAGTCATCTCCCGCAGCAAGGGCGCTCCGGTCGAGGTCACCACCATCGTTGTGCCCGATCCGGGGCCGGGTGAGGCGATCGTCCGGATCCAGTCGTGCGGCGTGTGCCATACCGACCTGCACTACCGCGAGGGTGGCATCAACGACGACTACCCCTTCCTGCTCGGTCACGAGGCGGCGGGCATCGTGGAGCAGGTCGGCGAGGGCGTCACCGACGTCGCCCCGGGCGACTTCGTGGTGCTCAACTGGCGGGCGGTCTGCGGGGTCTGCCGGGCCTGCCGCCGGGGCCGGCCCTGGTACTGCTTCAACACCCACAACGCCACCCAGCGGATGACCCTCACCGACGGCACCGAACTCGCCCCGGCGCTGGGCATCGGGGCGTTCGCCGAGAAGACCCTGGTACATGCCGGGCAGTGCACCAAGGTGGACCCGGCCGCCCGACCCGCCGCGGTGGGCCTGCTCGGCTGCGGGGTGATGGCCGGGCTGGGCGCGGCGATGAACACCGGAAACGTCACCCGGGGCGACTCGGTCGCGGTGATCGGCTGCGGCGGCGTCGGGGACGCGGCGGTGGCCGGGGCAGCCCTCGCCGGCGCCACCACGATCGTCGCCGTGGACACCGACAGCCGCAAGCTCGACTGGGCCCGCCGGTTCGGCGCCACGCACACCGTGAACGCGTCCGAGACCGACCCGGTCGAGGCGATCCGTGCCGCCACCGGTGGCTTCGGCGCCGACGTGGTGATCGACGCGGTGGGTCGACCGGAGACGTGGAAGCAGGCGTTCTACGCCCGCGACCTGGCCGGCACCGTGGTGCTGGTCGGCGTACCGACCCCGCAGATGCAGATCGAGCTCCCGCTGCTGGACGTCTTCGGGCGCGGCGGTGCCCTCAAGTCCAGTTGGTACGGCGACTGTCTGCCCAGCCGGGACTTCCCGATGCTCACCGAGCTGTACCTGCAGGGCCGACTCGACCTCGACGCGTTCGTCACCGAGGAGATCGCACTCGACCAGGTGGAGACCGCGTTCGAGCGGATGCACCACGGCGACGTGCTCCGCTCGGTGGTGGTGTTCTGATGACCGCCCGGGTCGAGCACGCGGTCACCTCGGGCACGTTCTCCCTCGACGGCCAGACCTTCGACGTGGACAACAACGTGTGGGTGATCGGTGACGACCGCGAGTGCGTCGTCCTGGACGCGCCGCACGACGTGGCGGCGATCCTCGCCCTGGTGGGTGACCGGCAGGTCCGGGCGATCCTGGCCACCCACGCCCACGACGATCACGTCCGGGTGGCGCCCGAGCTGGCCGAGGCCACCGGCGCGCCGGTGCTGCTGCACGCCGCCGACCGGGTCCTCTGGGACATGGTCCACCCGCACCTGCCGCCCAACGGCGAGCTGCACGACGGGCAGAGCATCGAGGTGGGTGGCACCACGCTGCGGGTGCTGCACACCCCCGGGCACAGCCCGGGCGCGTGCAGCTTCCACGCGCCGGAGCTGGGCGCGGTGTTCACGGGCGACACGCTCTTCGCCGGTGGTCCGGGCGCGACGGGCCGCTCGTACAGCGACTTCGACACCATCGTCCGGTCGATCCGCACCCGCCTGTTGACCCTCCCGCCGGAGACGGTCGTGCACACCGGCCACGGCGACGACACGACGATCGGCGCGGAGGCGCCGCACCTGCAGGAGTGGCTGGCCCGCGGCCACTGACTCCTGGTGGCTTGTGGGCTGGTGTGCGGTCGGCGGGCTCAGCGTTCGTCGGCCGCGCCCAGCACCGGTTTGACGTCCAGGATCGGGGTGCCGTCGAGGGCCTCCAGGTCGGCCACCTCGACGCGCAGCCCGTCCACGGCCAGCACCCGCACCCGGTGCAGCCCGATCGGGTTGGGCCGGTGCGGGGAGCGGGTGCTGAACACCCCGGTCTCCGGCCGGGTCTCGTCGCCGCGTGGGTGCACCGCCAGCACGTCGCGCCGGGCCCGGTCCAACCAGGTCAGCACCAGCAGCTCCGCGCCGACCCGCAGGTCACGCAGCGCCCGCTCGACGTGCGGGTCGAAGACCAGCCACGCCGCTGGTGCGCCCTCGTCGCCCTGTCGTGGCGCGCTCGCCGCGTCGGTCAGCGGCGAGGCGACCCGGCCGACCGGGCGCAGAGGGTACGTCTCGTCCTGAGCTGTCCCAGCCATGACGCTCCCTTGCCGACGGTGCGAGCCTACGGCGTTAGGATCGCGCATGGCCGCCGAGCACCCCACCCCCGCCGTCCGTCAGCTCCGCCTCGTGGTGGAGGCCGACGACTACGACGCTGCCGTCGCGTTCTTCCGTGACGCGCTCGGCCTGCCCGAGGAGGCGGCGTTCGTCGGCGACGGAGACGCCCGGGTGGTGATCCTGGATGCGGGCCGGGCCACCCTGGAGATCGCCAACCCGGCCCAGAAACGCATGATCGACGAGGTCGAGGTGGGGCGGCAGGTCGCCCCCCGCCTGCGGGTGGCCTTCGAGGTGGACGACGCCGAGGCGACTACGGCCCGGCTGGTCGCCGCCGGGGCGAGCGAGGTCGCGCCGCCGACGCGTACACCGTGGCAGTCGCTCAACTCCCGCCTCGACGCGCCCGCCGGCCTGCACATCACCGTCTTCCAGGAGTTGCTCGCGCCGGACGTGCGGGAGGGGACGCGGCATGCGGAGCCCGGACGTGACAGCGACAACTGAGTCCGGCAGTTCCCGGGCTGCCGCTCTCACCCCGGCGCAGACGGCGGCCCTGGCCCACGTCCGGTCCCTGGCCGTGGCCGAGCGGCGCGCCGCCCTGGACATCATCGCCCGGGAACTCACCGCCGCCGGCCTCCACGACCGGCCGGAAGAGCTGCTCGCCGCAGTGGTCCAGTGTGGTCGCCTGACCGTCAACTTCCACCCCGACCGGTTGTGCGTCGACGGGCGGACCGTCGCCGCCGCCCTGGCCGAGGACGGGGTGTACCGCAGCCAGTTCGTCACCGGAATCTCCAACGGCGGGCTCACCGCCTATCCGGGCGGAGACCGGGACCGTTGGGAACAACGGATGTTCGACGGCGCGTACCAGCGAACCGGGGTCACGGCGGCCGACCGCCCCACGTACGGCGGAATGAACCTGCTCGGTCACGCGGACGGCGCCTGTCCCCGATTCGGTTCCTGTCACCTGCGGCTGCGTCCGGCGGTGCTGACCCGGGCGACCTTCTGTCTCGGTGACAGCCACCTCGGTCCGCGGGTGGTGGGGACCGCCGACGCCTTCGAGGCGGTCCTCGCCGGGCTCCTGGTCGGTGTCGCCGCCACCGGTGAGTGTCTGGGACGCACCGGAACGGACGTCGGCACCTTCGTTCGGACGGTGCGGGACGTTCCGACCACGCCGGAAACTGTCGGTCGCGCGCTCGATGACTACGTGGAGGCCCAGATCCACGGCACCCTCGACCTCGCGCGCGATGTCGAGGAACTGGTGGTGGACAAGGCCTTCGCCGGCACCCTGACCGGGGCGACGCTGGAATCAATCGCTGAGCGGCACGGTTTCCCGCTGCTGTGGCACCCGGGCTTCGCGCTGGCCGTCGACCGGGTCGACGCCGAATTCCGAGGGCCGGCGATTCCGGTGCTGGCGGCGCGGCTGCATCGGGAGTTCGCCGGACCGGGCGAGCCGGTGGACGCGGCGCTGGTCGGGCGGGGCGCGGTCTCGGTGGTCACCGAGCCGGAGCGGTGGACCGACCGGGGTCCGGTCGCGGAAACCCTCCAGCACCTCAAGCAGCTCTGGCACGTTCTCGTCCGCTACGGCGAGCCACACGCCAATCTCACCCACAGTGCCGGGTCCGTCGGTCGCTCACGGTAGCGGCAAAACCGCCAGCCGCCCGCCTCCCCACCACGGTGAATTCGCCCTTTGCTCTGCACCCAGATCGGCGCCACGGACCTGAGCTGCGGATGAGCCGTTTCCGCCCCCCGTAGGCGTTCCGCACAGCCGTCACGCACGGTGTCTGGTGCGTGTGTGGGTGCAGAGCAAAGGGTGTGAACGGCGTTCTGCCTCCGACCGCTGAATTCACCCTGCGTCACCATTGTCAGGTGTGACGGGCGACGAGCCGCGTCTGTCCGGTTCTGCGTCGTGACCGGGACCGCAGCCGGCCGACGCGAGGTCATTTCCGGAATGACCGACACGTGAACCTGGTTGTGTCCCCCGTACCGCCGGAGCCCAAACCCATTTCCGCGGTCATCTCCCGAGGAGTGTTCACCCCGGAGCGCTTCGCACGATCGAAAGGGCAACCATCGTGAAGGTCGACTTCACTCGATGGCTCCCCGCCATCGCTAAGGACTCGTACCGCAAGACCGCGCTGAGCGTGGCGGGTGTGGCCGCCCTCGGCGGCCTGGCGCTCGCGCCGACCGCAGCCGCGGCCCCGATCACCTCCGGACCGCACCAGGGCGCCGTCGCCGCCATCGACCTCGCCACCGGCAAGGCCGCCACCTCGGCACAGCAGAATGACGAGCAGCCCGTCGAGTCGGGCCTGACCACCGGTTCCGCCACCGGCAAGCCGCCGGAGGGCAAGCCGAGCCGTGCGCAGCTCATCCCGCACGGCATCGAGGGCGCCCAGTCGCGGGTCCCCCTCGACGACGCGCAGCTGGCCAACGCCCGGGCCATCGTCGACGCCGCCAAGAAGACCGGCGTCGGTGACCGGGGCGCGGTGATCGGTATCGCCACCTCGCTGCAGGAGTCGAAGCTGTACAACCTCGGCCACCTCGGCGCGTACAACGACCACGACTCGCAGGGCCTGTTCCAGCAGCGTCCGTCGTCCGGTTGGGGCACGCCCGACCAGATCACCGACCCGGAGTACGCCGCCACGGCGTTCTTCACCGCACTCAAGAACGTCGGCGGCTGGCAGGACCTGCCGCTGACCACCGCCGCGCAGACCGTGCAGGTCTCCGCCTTCCCGTACGCGTACGCGCAGTGGGAGGAGCAGGCGGCGGACATCGTCCAGCAGCTCTGGTGACGACACCCGCACATCCCGCGCCGGCCGGTCCCGTTCAGGGGCCGGCCGGCGTTCGTCGTGCCCTCAGCAGGCCGGGTAGAGACGGCGGGTGCCGACCCCGGCGGCGTACGCGTCCCGGTCGCTGAACCGGCAGCCGTAGTCGGGCCGGGCCACCACCGCCGGGTCGGTGACGGTGTCGCCGGCTGGGCGCTTGCCGGTGCGTACCCAGGACACCAGGTCGTCCCAGGCGGTGCCGGCCTCCGCCGGGGTGAACTCGCAGTGCTGCGTGGCCCGGATCGCCCGCTGAACCACCAGCTTGGCGCGGCCGTGCCGCGCCACGTCGGTGGCGTACGCCTGCTCCATGCTGAACGGCACGAACAGGTCTCCCAGACCGTGCAGGCTGAGCACCGGCGCGGTCGGTCGGCCGGCGATCCGCGGCACCTCGGTCAACGTCGGCAGGAGCCGCTGCCGCAGGTTCTCCGGGGCGACCCGCCGCACCGTGGCGTTGACGTTGACCGGGCTGTTCGGGGTGTAGCGGGTGAGCAGATTGGTGGACAGTTGGCCGGGCTGCTGGGCGGGGGAGTTGCCGCTGCTGGTGGGCACGCTGATCGAGAAGAGGAAGTCCTTCCACACCGCGAACGCGGCGTCCGCTCCCGGACGCGGCCCGCCGGAGCGGTTCACCGTGATCGCCCGCAGCTGCTTGCCCCGCTCGGTGGTGGTGTCCGGCCCGGTGGGGGTCAGCCCGGCCAGGCCGAGCGCCACCTGGATGCGCGGCACCGCGTTGGTCAGGTAGTCGGCCGGCGTGGGATAGGCCGGCACCCCGGCGAGCGCCTGCGCGACCAGGTTGTAGTCCAGGTAGAAGTCGAGAAGCGTCTGATCGCCGAGCACCCCGCACATCGGCAACGCGCCGTCGTAGAAGCCGGGATACTGCTCCAGCGAACGACCGATGACGTACCCGCCCATCGACACCCCGGCGACGTAGGTGTGCTGCGGTCGGCGGACCGTTCGCGCGAAATGGTCGGCGAGGTCCTTCGTGCCCAGCACACCGGAGCGGATGTCGAAGCCGTTGCGGTCGTACGAGGACGACGCCCACGCGTACCCCTGCTCCAGGAGTCGCTGGCGCAGCCCGAAGCCCGGCGGCTCCGGCGAGAGCACGGTGCCCTGGCCACGGTAGCCGTGCGCCCACATCACCAGGTCGCCGTTCCACCGGGCGGGGACCTCGATGAGGTACCCGGCGTGGCGGTGCACTCCCTGGCGTACCGTCGTCGGTTTGCCGCCGACGACCAGGGGCGCCAACGGCGGATTCTCGATGGTGTAGCCGGGCAGCGGCTCGCCGCCCCTCGCGTCGCGGCCGGTGGCGCCGGCCGGTGCGGCACCGACCAGCCCGACCGCGAGGGTCAGCGTCGTGGTGGCGGCGAGCAGCCGGCGGAGGGTGCGAACGGGTGTGGACAGCATCGATGCTCCCCATCGGACGGATGTCGCCCGGGGGCGACCAGCGGGACGGTTGCCTACCGGCCGGTAGCGTCCTGAACCTAGAACCGCCGTCGACCAGTGTCAATGGGTACGCTGACCGGCGGCTCAACCACGACTGTCCGGCCGAACCCGGTCGTCGGGGTCGGTGGGCCGATCGGGTTGACTGGTCGCCGTGGACGAGTCGATCTGGGAGGCGGCCCGGGTGTCGCGCAGCTGGCTGGACGCGGCGAACGGCACCGGGCAGACCGAGCTGACCTGCCGCATCCTCAAGCTGACCGAAGAGGCGGGGGAGGCGTCGGCCGCCTGGATCGGTCTGCTCGGGCAGAATCCGCGCAAGGGTGTCACCCACACCCGCGATGACGTGGCGGCGGAGCTGGCCGACGTCGCCTTCACCGCGCTGGTGGCCATCGAGAGCCTGGGTCTGGACGCGCAAACGGTCCTGGACGCCTGCGCCGCGAAGGTGCGTTCCCGCCTGGCAGACCAGGACCGTCGGTAGCGTCCGGTTACGCCCACCCACCCTTGCCGGGCCATGGCAGGCCGACCGCATCTGGGCGAATGCGCGCCTGATGCTTCCGTGCTCGACTTGGGTTTCCCTGACAGCGGGCTGTCCCGTCGTCCGGGACACCCCGCTGTCAGTGGATCATCCCGGTGAGGGCGGTTCGACACCGACCGTCCGCCATTGCCTGGGTGGTTTGTCGGGTTGTGGGGGTCAGTGGGTGGTGACCGGGCGCACCCGCAGGCTGGAATCATGGCCGGGCCGGGGTCGTTACACATCCTGACGATCGCAGCACCACCGAGTGGGCCCCGGGCGCTGAGCCTGGTCGCGCAGGTCGGAATGCCAGCCTCCACCCGGTCGTTGTGACCCCCACGATCGACCGCACGCACCGCCTCCACCTGGGTGCGGACAGGTTGGGCCAGCCCGGAATGACCCCGGCCCCCCGGTCGTTACACCTGGACCCCCGGTGCCACGAGCCCCCCCGCTCGCAGGCCGCCGACCCCTCAGACTTTTCCCGTTTGTTTGTGCAGCGCCGGACGAGGTGCTCACACCCGTGCGTCCCCCCGACGTGTGGGTGTCCTTACCCCCGAAGGAGCTACCCCCATGAACACGATCATGCGCAAGAGCGTGCTGTCCGTTGCTGGTCTCGCGTTGGTCGGCGGTGTGTTCGCCGGCCCGATCGCCCACGTGGCCAACCAGGCCGACACCAAGCCGGCCGCGGTCACGGTGCAGGCTGACAAGCCCGACATCAGCAAGCTGATCCCGCACGGCACCCAGGGCGAGCAGTCGCACATCACCCTCAACGACGAGCAGACGGCCAACGTCAAGGCGATCATCGCGGCCACGAAGAAGGCCGGCCTGCCCGAGCGCGCCGCGGTCATCTCGATCGCGACGAGCCTGCAGGAGTCCAAGCTGGAGAACCTGGGCCACCTCGGCGACAGGAACGATCACGACTCGCTGGGTCTGTTCCAGCAGCGCCCGAGCTCGGGTTGGGGTACCCCGGAGCAGATCACTGATCCCGAGTACTCGACGACCGCGTTCCTCAAGGGTCTGAAGCAGGTCGACGGGTGGCAGGACATGCCGCTGACCGTGGCCGCGCAGACCGTGCAGGTCTCGGCCTACCCGGACGCCTACGCCCAGTGGGAGCAGCAGGCCGCTGACCTGGTCGCCCAGTACTGGAACAGCTGACTCGGATTCGCACGACCGAACAGCAAGACCACCGCACGACTCCGACCGCTGGCCGGCACCCGCAACACGGGGTGCCGGCCAGCGGCATTCCTGCTGTCGCCGTGCGGGTCGGTAGCCATACCACGCGCGCCCGCGACCACCGGTCGCCGTCGCCGGCCACCCGTCGCATCCCCCGCCGTCCGTCGCCTCCCGCCCCCGTCCGTCGCCTCCCGCCCCCGTCTGCCGCCGCCCGCCGTCCGCCGCCCGCCGTCCGCCGCCCGCCGTCCGCCGCCCGCCGTCCGCCGTCCGCCGTCCGCCGTCCGCCGTCCGCTGTCCGCTGTCCGCTGTCCGCTGTCCGCTGTCCGCTGTCCGCTGTCCGCTGTCCGCTGTCCGCTGTCCGCTGTCCGCTGTCCGCTGTCCGCTGTCCGCTGTCCGCCGTCCGCCGTCCGCCGTCCGCCGTCCGCTGCCCGTCGCCTGCCGCCCGTCGCCTGCCGTCCACGGTCCGCGGTCCGTTGCCTGCCGTCCGCCGCCCCCGCCTGCCGTCCACCGCCCCTGGCTGAGGGGGCCGGAATCTCGCGCTCCAGGGGTGTGGGGAGGCGGATGGTGTCGTCTGACCGGCGGGTGTCCGGAGATCTTGGACAGTTTCCGTTCGCCCCGAACGGAAACTGTCCAAGATCTCCGTCGGCGACGTAGCGGAGTGGCGTGATCGGCGCCGAGTGATCCGATCGGCCGGCGGGTACGTACCCCTGGACGGGGACCGGCGGAGGGACAGAGGCATGGCCGCAGTGGGGAACGGCGTGGATCGCGAACCGGGGTTGGGGCCGGAACCCTCCGGTGCGACCGCGCCGGAGCGGTGGTCGACCGGGGCTCGCCTGTTGGTGGCTGCCGCCGTCGTCGTGCTGCTGCTGGGTGCGGCGGCGGTGGCCCTGATCGTTGCCGATCCCGGCCGCCTCGGCATGACCTACTCCAGCCAACCCGACGGCACCCTCCCCGACGGCACCCTCCCCGACGGCACCCTCCCCGACGGCACCCTCCCCGACGGCACCCGCCCCGACGGCGCCGGGCCCGACGGCGCCGGGCCCGACGGCACCGGGCACGACGGCACCCGGCCCGGTGGCGACGGTCGTCCGGGGGACGGCGCTGACCCGGACGCGTCCGACGGTCGCCGCGGCGGTGGGGGCGCTGCTGCCGAGCAACTGCTGACAGCGCCGGTGGCCGGTTGGCGAAAGGGCACCTTCGTGCTCGCGGACGGGTTGACCTCGTTCGAGCTGCGGGTGACCGAGTTGGGCGAGGACCTGTACCGGATCAGTGTCCCGGCCGGCTCGGGGGTGGCGGGACGTCCGACGGTACGGGGGGAAACAGCCCGGCTCGACCTCGTGGAATCCGGGACGCGTGGGCCGCGCGCCGTGCGGGTGTTGCTCAACGAGCGGGTCGCCTGGCGTCTGCACCTCGTCGGTGGGGTGAGCAGCCAGGTGCTGGATCTGAGCCGGGCCCGGCTGCTGGGCGTGGACCTCGCCGGTGGTTCCAGCCGTACCGAAATTCTCCTGCCACCGATCACCGCGGCCGGCCCGGACGACCTCGCCGGTCCGACCTCAGGCAGCCTGACCGTGCGACTCACCGGCGGGACCAGCCAGCTCGACGTCCGGGTCCCCGGGGAGACGCCGGTTCGGGTGCGGGCGGGAGTCGGCGCCGGCTCGGTGGTGGTACGCGACGAGCGTTGGGACGGGGTGGCCGCCGGCTCGGTGCTGGGTACGCCGGGATGGGACCGGTCGGCCGAGCGCCTGTACCTGGACCTGGTCGCCGGTGCCAACAGCGTGATCGTGTCCTCCAGCAACCGCTGACCCGCGTCGCCAAGCCCGCGTCGCCAAGCCCGCGGGCTGGTGACGCCTGTCGGCCCTGGCGGGAAGCGCCGCTGACGCAGGTGGGCGTGAGCGTACAGTCGGGCGGTGGAGCGTACTGAATCAATGCTGGCGCAGACCCGACCGCCTGGCGTGGCCGACGTCGACCCCGGCAGTGTGTTGTTGCCCGGCCACGACGTGCCGTTGGGTCGGTACACCACGGTGCGGCGGCTGCTTCCGCAGCGCGCCCGCCGGATGGTCGGCGCGTGGTGTTTCGTTGATCATTTTGGCCCGGACGATGTGGCGCAGCGGCCCGGCATGGAGGTGCCGCCGCACCCGCACACCGGGCTGCAGACGGTGACCTGGCTGCTCGACGGTGAGATTCTGCACCGGGACAGCCTCGGCAACGTCCAGCCGATCGTTCCCGGCCAGCTGAACGTGATGACCTCCGGGAACGGCATCGCCCACTCGGAGCGGTCACCGGCCACCCACCCGCCGGTGATGCACGGCGTGCAGTTGTGGGTGGCGCTGCCGGATCCGGCGCGCGCCGGGGCGGCCGACTTCGCGCACCACGCCGACCTGCCCCGCTGGCGCGACGGCGATCTCGACGGCACGGTGCTGGTCGGCGAGTTCGCCGGGGAACGGTCACCGGCGGTGGTGCACACCCCGCTGGTGGGGGCGCAGCTGGAGCTGCGCGGCGAGGCGCCGGCGACGATGTCGTTGCGGCCCGATTTCGAGTACGCCGTGCTGGCGATGTCCGGGTCCGCGGAGGCGTCCGGGGTCGGGTTCGAGCCGGGGGCGCTGCTGTATCTGGGTTCGGGCCGCCGGGAGTTGACGGTGCGCGGCGGGGCGGGGGCCCGGTTGCTGCTGCTGGGCGGTACGCCGTTCGAGGAGCCGTTGGTGATGTGGTGGAACTTCGTGGGCCGGTCGCACGAGGAGATCGCCGCCGCCCGGGAGGACTGGATGGCCGGCGACGGGCGCTTCGGTGTGGTCGCCGACGATTCGGCGCCGCCGCTGCCGGCGCCCGCCCTGCCCACGACCCGCCTCAAGGCCCGCGACCGCACCGGTGGCCTGCACGGCTGACGCCCTCACACCTCGTCGATCTTGCAGTTTCGGTCCCCGGAATGTCGATCCTGCGGGCTTTTGCCGCGACAGAAACTGCAAGATCGGCGGGAGGGGGGGCGGGGCGGGGCCGGGCGGGGGGGTGTGTGGCCGGGGGCGGCGCGGGTAGTCGCTGGGATGGCGACCAGTTTGATCACCCCGGTGGAGGACCGTAAACGTCTGGCGCGCCGGCTCGCCGGCAGCGGGCGGGGCTTCGCCGAGCAGTACGGGTTCCGGGTGACCAACAACCCGGCGAGCCTGTTCCAGGTGCTGTGTCTGTCGGTGCTGCTGGCCCGTCGCGGTGACTTCCGGCGGGCGTTGGACGGCGCGCGGGCGTTGCGGGACGAGGGGTGGGACAGCGCCGCCCGGCTGGCTCGTTCGCTGCACGAGGACCGGGTGCGGGTGTTGCGCGCCAGCGGCCAGCGCGGCGACGTGGACGGGCTCGCCAGTGTGCTGGGTGACCTGGCCCGGACGGTGGCCGAGCAGTACCGGGGTGATCTGCGCCGGTTGCGGGCGGTGGCGCACCACGATCCGGTCCGGGAGCGGGCGCTGCTCGCCGAGCTTCCAGGGGTGGACAACCACGTCGTCGACCTGTTCCTGCGCGAGGCTCAGGCGTTGTGGCGGGAGGTGGCCCCGGTCGCCGACCGGCGGGCGTTGGCTGCCGCGCGCCGACTCGGGCTGGGCAGGTCGGCCGACGACCTGGCCGGCCTGGCCAGTGGCGAGTCGGAGCAGTTGGCCTGGCTGGTGGGGGCGTTGGCCCGGGTCGACCTGGAGCACCGGTACGCGGAGGTGAGCGGTCGGCGGTGACGTGCCCTGGCCCACACTTCCGCAAATTCTGACCAAACGGGGGATGTTCTGTCGTATGGTTGGACCCGGCAGTGCTGGCCGCTCGGTTCGGGCGGGCCTCCACCGCCTGGTGACCGCGACCGGTTCGGATGCGGTTCACCGCCTGGGCAGGCTTGCGTGGCGCCCTCGGTCGCGGTTCGTGACCAGGGGCGCCCGCCTGTCCCGGCCCTTCGATCGGCCCCGCCCCGTGTCGCGCTCCGGGGGACCGGCCAGCCGGTGTCGTCATCGCGCCAGACCCGCCAGCAGGTTCACTGTCACGGCGATGATGAACGCGCCGAACAGGTACGACACCATCGAGTGGCGCAGCACCGTACGACGCATCTCGTTGCTGGTCAGGTTGGTGTCGGAGACCTGGAACGTCGTCCCGATGGTGAACGCGACGTACGCGAAGTCGGAGTAGCGCGGCGGTTCGGGTTGGTTGAAGTTCACCCCGCCATCCGGGCCCGTGTAGTAGATCCGGGCGTACCGGGCGGCGAACACTGTGTGCACCACGAACCAGGAGAGCACGACGCTGAGAACGCCCAGGCCGCTGTGCAGTTCCCGGGCCAGTCCGGGGGGCGCGCTCTGCGCGCTGGCCACCACCAACCCCACGGCGAGCAGGCTGGCCAGGCAGGCGAAGAGCAGCAGGGCGTCCCGGACCGCCCGGTTCGGGTCCTCGTGCACGGCCAGTTGGGCGGTCCGCTCGGCGTCCATCGGCCAGATCTTGTGCCAGATCAGCACGAGCCAGCTGAGCGCGCCCACGTCCCAGCCGGCCAGCGCGGCGAGCGGCAGCGGCAGCACGAGCGCGAAGGCGCAGCCGGCGACGACCCCGACCACCGCCACCACGGCGAGCTGCCGCGCGGCGGGGAAGCGCACCTCCATCGGCCGGGACGGGCCACCGGTGTAGGTCATCGGTGACGATTCCTTCGCCGGGCTGTGGGCGTCACCGCTGGGTCAGATGCCGCGCAGGTGCTGCGAGACCCGGTTGTGCTTCTTGTCCCGGGCCTGCTCGGCCCGCTGGGAGGGGCCGACCTCGGGCGCGGCCTCGATCCCGGCGGACCGGGCCACCTCGGTCCCGTTGGCGTAGTCGACCGGCGGCAGGGCGCGCAGCGCCTTCAGCACGTCCGGCGGGGCACCCTCCCGTTCGGCCTCGCGGACCACGTCGTCCTTCTCGGCCGGGTAGTCCAGGCTCGACAGGTACTGCAGGACGTCGGCGTAGCTCGCCATGGCGTGGGCTCCCTCGGGCATCGATGTGGTGACGACCGGCGGCGGTTACCCGTCTGCCGGCCGGTCACGCCCACCCGCCGGGGTCAACCGGCTGCCGTTTCTCCTCGCCCGGCGTGGGTACCCGCTGACGCCGACGCGAGCCCAAGGGAGTACGCGATGAACTACGACACCTTCATCGACCAGGTTTCCCAGCGCACCGCGACGTCGTCCGAGCGGGCGGTCGAGCTGACCCGGGCCGTGTTGGAGACGTTCGCCGAGCGGTTGACCGGTGGCGAGGTTCTGGACCTGGCCGCCCAGATGCCCCAACCGCTGCAACTCGTGTTGAAGCCGAGCCCGAGCACCGAGCAGGCGGACCGGTTCGGCGCTGCGGAGTTCGTCGCCCGGGTCGCGTTGCGCGCCGGTGTGCAGGAGCCGGCCGCTCGGGACGCCAGTCGGGCGGTCTTCACCACCTTGCGGGAGGCGATCACCGGCGGTGAGTTCGATGACGTGGCGACTCAACTGCCGCGTGACTATCGGGGCCTGGTCGAGCAGGCGATGGCCCCGGGAGCGACGCTGCGCCGCGGCTGACCGCGCCCGGTGCGGGTACGCACAGCGGTTTACCAGGGCAACCATCGATGTCCCGCTTGGCGCGGTGATTCAGCCTGGCCTAACCTGGTCGTGCGAGGGGAGTACTTCCCACGAACCATTCCGGTCAGTACGGCGCGCCCGGCGTGCCTCGGGTGGTTGCCCATCAGGTGGTGGGTGAAGGAGACCTCGAACATGACGGTGTTCGAGGAGACCCCACATGAGCGAAGTGTCATATCTGTCCGCCGCCAGTGACCTGTCGTCGGTGGGCACGCCCACGCTGTGGGCGGTCACCATCATCGGCGTGCTCCTGCTGCTGGTGCTGGACTTCCTGGTCACGCGTCGCCCGCACGAGGTGTCGATGCGGGAGGCCATCGGCTGGTCGGCGTTCTACATTGCGCTGCCGCTGGCGTTCGGCGCCTGGATCTGGTCGCGCTACGGCTCCCAGCAGGGCGTGGAATATCTCACCGGTTACCTGGTGGAGAAGTCGCTCTCGGTCGACAACCTGTTCGTCTTCATGCTGCTGCTGGCCGCGTTCGCGGTGCCGGCGGTGCTCGCCCAGCGGGTACTGCTCTACGGCATCGCCGGCGCGCTGGTGCTGCGGGCCGTCTTCATCGCCCTCGGCGCGGCGGCGTTGCAGACCCTCGACTTCGCGTTCCTGCTCTTCGCGATCATCCTCCTCGCCACCGCGGTGAAGCTGCTGCGCGACGCCATGTCCGGGCATCAGCAGGAAGTCGACATCAACAAGATGCGCTCGGTGAAGCTGCTGCGCAAGGTCATGCCGGTGGTCGACGACTACCACGGCACCAGGATGACCGTCCGGCAGGGCGCGAAGCGGGCACTCACCCCGTTCGCCCTGGTGGTGGTCGCGGTGCTGGCCACCGACATCGTCTTCGCGGTCGACTCGGTGCCGGCGGTCTACGGCATCACCGAGGACCCGTACCTGGTCTTCGCCACCAACGCGTTCGCCCTGCTCGGCCTGCGGGCGCTCTACTTCGTCCTGCACGCGGCCCTGAGCCGGCTGGTGCACCTCAGCTACGGCCTGGCCATCATCCTGGCGTTCATCGGCCTCAAGCTGGGTCTGCACTGGGCGCACGGCATCTGGGAGGGTGTGCCGGAGATCCCCACCCTGGCCTCGCTCGGCGTGATCATCGGTGTGCTGGTGGTCGTCACGGTGACCAGTCTGCGCGCCACCCGCGGCGGCGACCTGCCCGCGGACCGCGAGGTCGTCGCGAAGCGGCACTGACCGCGCCGCGCCAGCCGACGAGGGGGTACGCGGGAAAGCTCCCGCCCCGGCCGGCGCGGGTGGTACGACTGTGCAATGGGAATCGTGTCACCCGGCTTTCAGGGCCGGCCCCGAACGCAGGAGCCGGCCCTGCCACCCGGTCAGTACCTGACCGAGGACTTTCCGGTGCTCTCGGCCGGCCCGACGCCCCGGGTGTCCCTGGACACCTGGGAGTTCGTCATCTCCGCCGAGAACGGCAGCGAACACCGGTGGTCGTGGCAGGAGCTGATGGCCCTGCCGCAGGAGACGCCGACGGTGGACATCCACTGCGTCACCCGCTGGTCCAAGCTCGGCACCAGCTGGCAGGGCGTCTCACTGGACACGCTGCTCGCCGACGTCGACACCGGGGCGCACTTCGCGCTGGCGCACTCCTACGGCGGGTACACCACCAACCTGCCGCTGGACGACCTGCGTGGCGGCCAGGCGTGGGTGGTGCACACCTTCGACGGCGCCCCACTGCCCGCCGAGCACGGCGGGCCGGCCCGACTGCTGGTGCCGCACCTGTACTTCTGGAAGTCCGCCAAGTGGGTGCGCGGCCTGCGGCTCAAGACGATGGACGAGCCGGGGTTCTGGGAGACCGCCGGCTACCACGACTACGGCGACCCGTGGCGCGAACAGCGGTACCAGGGTGACTGAGCGCGCCGTGGCGACGAGCACCCAGCGTCGAACGCCGAACCGCTGGCAGGTGGGCCGGCTGGTGGAGCGCCGGGTGGAGACGGCGACCGCGCAGACCCTGGTGCTGGAGGTGCCGGACTGGCCGGGGCACCTGCCCGGACAGCACGTCGACCTGCGGCTCACCGCCCCGGACGGCTACCAGGCGGCCCGCTCGTACTCGATCGCCGGGCCGGCCGTCGACGGGCCCGGCGGCCCGCGCATCGAGGTGACGGTGCAGCGGGTGCACGACGGCGAGGTGTCCCCGTACCTCATCGATGTCTTTTCCGCCGGCGACCCGGTGGAGGTGCGCGGACCGCTCGGTGGCTGGTTCATCTGGCGCTCCGAGGAGACCGCGCCGGTGCAGCTCGTCGCCGGCGGTTCCGGCATCGTGCCGCTGATGGCGATGATCCGGGCCCGGCGGGCGGTGGGCAGCAAGGCCCCGTTCCGGCTGATCTACTCGGTGCGCACCCCCGCCGACGTCATCTACGCCGACGAGCTGCGCCGCCGGGTCCGTGACGACTTCGGGCTGGACGTCGCGTACGTCTACACCCGCGAGGCGCCCGACGGCTGGCGCGGCGAACCGCACCGGATCGGGCTGGCCGACGTCAACACGCACGGGTGGCCCCCGGACCTGGAACCGCTCACCTACGTCTGCGGCCCGACCGCGTTCGTGGAGACCGTCGCCGACCTGCTGGTGGGGCTGGGTCACCCGTCACGCCGGGTCAAGACCGAACGCTTCGGCCCCACCGGCTGACGCCCGCCCTGTCGAGGAGATCCGATGACCGAGATGTCGTACGTGGACGGCAACATGCTCGACGGCCCGATGCGTGAGCTGTTCACCGTCGACCTGAGCAGCGCCATGGGCCGCTGTGAGAACTGCGGGATGACCGGCTCGATGGCCAGCCTGCACGTCTACTCGCACGCCCCGGGCCTGGTCGCCCGCTGCCCCTCCTGCGAAGAGGTGATGGTGCGCCTGGTGCGCGGGCCGGACCGGGCCTGGCTGGACATGCGCGGCACCACCTACCTCCAGGTGCCGATGCCGATGGAGCAGCCGTTCCCCGGCCCGCTCTGACGGGTCGCTCGCCCGGCTGAGGCGCCCCGGTCGTACAGGGCCTGCCACACCGGGGCCAGGCTGAGTCCTTCCTCGGTGAGCCGACGCTGGGGCTGGGGTGTGGCAGCGCCCTACCGGGGATGACACCGCCGAAACTCGGGTGCGGTCGACCTGGCACACCCCTAGGCTTCCGCTCCGACGGCCGGCACGGCGTCCGGTCGGAGGGGAGACGAGCGCTGCGATGACCGCACACCTGTTCGCGATCAGCTTCGACGCGCGTGAGCCGTTGCGGCTCGCCCGCTTCTGGTCCGCGCTGCTGGGTCGGGAGATGGTGGAGGATCCGCAGGACGGCGTCCTGGTCCTGCCGGGAGCCGACCCGGAACTGCGCCTGCGCTTCGTGCCCTGGGATCAGCCGAAGGTCGTCCAGAACCGGATGCACTTCGACCTGACCAGCAGTTCGCTGGAGGACCAGCGGCAGACGGTGGCCAGGGCGTTGGATCTCGGCGCGCGGCACGCCGACATCGGGCAGGGCCCGGAGATCGATCATGTGGTGCTCGCCGACCCCGAGGGCAACGAGTTCGACGTCATCGCACCGGGCAACAATTTCCTCGCCGGCTGCGGCTTCGTCGGTGCGCTGGCCTGCGACGGATCGCCGGCGGTGGGGTACTTCTGGAGCCGGGCGCTCGGGTGGCCGCTGGTCTGGGACGAGGGCGAGGAGACCGCCATCCAGTCACCGAACGGCGGCACGAAGATCACCTGGGGCGGTCCGCCGTACATGCCGAACGGCGGCCGGGACCGGGTGCGTTTCGATCTCGCCCCGGCCGCTGGGGTCGACTGGCAGGTCGAGGTCGACCGTCTGCTCTCACTCGGTGCGACCCGGCTCGGCACCGACCCGGACGGAACGGGCCGTCTCGCGCTGGCCGACCCTGATGGTCAGGAGTTCAGCCTGCTGATGCCTCGCTAGCGGCGACCAACGCCCGCATGATCGCGCTCGATCAGTGATGTGGTGGTCACGTGCGCCGCCGGATGCCACTACATCCTTGTTCGAGCACGATCACGCGACGTTCGAGCACGATCACGCGACGTTCGAGCACGATCACGGAACCGCGGGCGCCACGCACCGGCCGGCCGGTTGGACAACGGCGGCAGCGGTCGGTCAGAGTGGTCGGCCGTGAGATACCTGCGTAGCGGTGGTCCCGCCGCGATCCGGCGGCCCCGGCCCACCGACTCCGGCGAGTTCGTCGCCGCCGCGCGGCGCAGTCGGGACCTGCACCATCCGTGGTTGGCCGCGCCGGCCACCCCCGAGGAGTACGACCTCTACCTGCGCCGGATCCGTCGCCGCGACAGCGCCGGTTACCTGATCTGCGACCGGGCCAGCGGCGCGATCGCCGGCTACGTGAACATCAGCGGCATCGTGCTCGGCGCGCTGCGTGGCGGCTTCCTGGGATACGCGGCGTTCCTGCCGTACAGCGGGACCGGGCACGCCTCGGCGGGAATCGCCCTGGCGATCGACCACGCGTTCACCTCGGTCGGTCTGCACCGCCTGGAGGCGAACATCCAGCCGGGCAACGAGCCGTCGCGGCGGGTGGCCCGCAAGCTCGGATTCCGGTTGGAGGGCTTCTCCCCGGACTACCTGTTCATCGACGGCGCCTGGCGCGACCACGAACGCTGGGCGATCACCGCGCCCGCCCCCGCCTGACCGTCGGAGCTCCGACGGGCGGGGACGGTCGCAGCGACCACGTTCGGCTGCGGTGCGAGCCGAGCGCGGGTGCCGCGTCCGACGTTTGTCCGGGGCTTCGACGGGAAACGGCCCGCAATGACGAAACCTCGTGTGGTGATCGTGGGGGCCGGGTTCGCCGGTTACCACGCGGCGAAGACGTTGAGCCGGATCGCCCGGGACCGGGCCGAGATCGTGGTGCTGAACTCCACCGACTACTTCCTGTACCTGCCGCTGTTGCCCGAGGTGGCGGCCGGGGTGGTCGAGCCCAAGCGGATCGCCGTGCCGCTGACGGGGACGCTCAAGGGCGTACGGGTGGTGGTCGGCGAGGCGGACCACGTCGACCTGCAGAACCGGTGGGTCGGCTTCACCCAGGCCGAGGGGGACAAGAACCGGCTGGCGTACGACCGGCTGATCCTCGCCGTGGGCAGCGTCAACAAGCTGCTGCCCATCCCGGGGGTGACCGAGTACGCGCACGGCTTTCGCGGCCTGCCCGAGGCCGTCTACCTGCACGATCACATCGTCCGCCAGCTCGAGCTGGCCGAGCAGGCCGAGGACCCGGCGGAGCAGCAGGCCCGGGCCACCTTCGTGGTGGTCGGGGCGGGCTACACCGGAACCGAGGTCGCCGCGCACGGGCAGCTGTTCACCGACGCGCTGCACGCCCAACGGCCACGGCTCACCGTCCGCCCCCGCTGGATGCTGCTCGACGTGGCGTCGCGGGTGCTGCCGGAGTTGGACAAGCGGATGTCGGACACCTCGCACAAGGTGCTCAACCGCCGTGGGGTGGACGTGCGGATGGGCACCTCGGTGGCCGAGGCGACCTGCGACGGGGTGAAGCTCACCGACGGTGAGTACGTGCCGACCTGCACCCTGGTGTGGTGTGTGGGGGTGCGCCCCGACCCGTTCGTCAACGAGTTGGGCCTGCGGACCGACCGGGGTCGACTGGTCACCGACGAGTTCCTCAACGTTCCCGGCTACCCGGAGGTGTACGCGTGCGGCGACGCCGCCGCCGTGCCGGACCTGGTCAACCCGGGGAAGGTCTGCGGGATGACGGCCCAGCACGCGCAGCGGCAGGGCAAGCGCGCGGCGTACAACATCGCCGCGTCGTACGGGTTCGGCCGGCGCAAGCCGTACAAGCACCACGACCTGGGCTGGGTCGTCGACCTCGGTGGCAAGGACGCGGCGGCGAACCCGTTGCAGGTCAACCTGGCCGGGTTGCCGGCCAAGGCGGTCACCCGGGCGTACCACCTGATGGCGATGCCGGGAAACCGCACGCGGGTCAGTGCCGACTGGGCGTTGGACGCCGCGTTGACCCGCTCGGCCGTCCAGTTGGGGTTGGTGCCGGCGAACGCGGTGCCGTTGGAGAGCACCACGCCGGAGGTCGCGACCCGGATCCGCTGAGAGCGGTCACCCGGCCGGTCGCCGGGGAGGAGAGCGTCGTAGCCGCGCCGGTCAGTCGGTGGAGCCGGCCGGTCGTCCCGGCCGTGCGGCCGGACCGGCCGGCGGGGCGGGCCGCAACCGGCGCGGGCCGTACTCGCGCAGCAGGGTCTGGATGATGCCGGCGGCGGGGATGGCCAGCAGCGCGCCGAGCAGACCGGCCAGTTCCGCCGCGAGCAGCACGCTGACCAGCACGGTCAACGGGTTCAGCCGGACCGCGCGGGACAGGATGAGCGGCTGGAGCAGGTGGTTCTCCACCTGTTGGTAGACCACGAAGAAGACCAGCACCACCACTCCGGCGGTGGGGGAGTGCAGGAAACCGGCACCGGCCGCGATCACCGCGCCGAGCGTCGCCCCGACCAGCGGTATCAGGTCGGCGACCGCCACCAGCAGGGCGATCACGGCTGCGAAGGGCACGCCGGTGAGAGCCAGCACCGCGTAGGTCAGCGCCCCGCAGATCACGCTGATCAGCAGGTTCCCGGTGAGGTAGCCGGTGACGGTGCGCGACACCTCCCGGCCCACCCGACGCAGCCGCTCGCCCTGACCGTCCCCGGCCGCCGCGAGCAGGCCGCCGGTGATCCGCGGCGCCTCCAACACCATGAGGTACGCGAGCACGACGACAGTGACCAGCCCGGCGATCGACTCGACGACGCCGCGCAGCTGCTCGGAGTGTTCGCTGGCGTAGCGCCGCGCCCCGGTGCGCTCCAGCAGCTGCCCCACCGGGCCCCGCCCGGCGCGGGCGTCGCGCACCAGCTCGGGGGCCCGGTCGGCGAAGCGGCTCAACTCCCCGAACAGCGGCACCAGGATGAGCGCGGCCAGGATCGCCAGCAGCACGAACGCGGCGAGGAACACCAGCAGCGTGGCCAGCGCCCGACGGCGGACAAGGCGACGTTGCAACCGGTCGACGAGGGGTTTGAGCGCGACCGCGAAGAACGCGGCGAGCACCGCCCAGACCAGCACCCGGCGGGTCGCGTACACGAAGCCCAGCGCGAGGGCGGTCGCCAGCACCAAACCGATCACGACCAGGGTGCGACGCGCGGTGCCCCGGACGTCGGTGTTGCTCATCCGGCGCGCCTTCCCCGCGCAGACCGTCGGAAACCCGGCACGGCGGGCGCAACGGCGATCAGCGCCCGGAGGTGCCGTCCGCGTCGGTGACGGGGTGGGCCCCGGCGACGAACGTGTCGAGCGCGGCGGCGTGCAACAGACCCCCGGGCACCGGGTCACGCAGGGCGGCCACCGCCAACCGGGCGACCGGCAGCCCGCCGGGGCGGGAGGTGGCGGCCAACACCAGATTGCCGTACCGGCGGCCGCGCAACATCCGCCGGTCGCCGACCACGCACACGTCGGCGAAGACCGCCCGCAGCGTGGCCACCTGCACCCGGGTGCCGACAAGTGGCGGCAGGTCGGTGACGTTGAGCAGGTACAACCCGTCGGGGCGCAGGACGCGGGCCACCTCGGCGACGAACTCGACGGTGCGCACGTGCCGGGGCATCCGGGCCGCCCGGTAGATGTCGGCGATCACCAGGTCGTACCGGTCGTCCGGGGTGGCGGTCAGGGCGTCCCGGGCGTCGGCGACCTCCACCCGCACCTGCGGCGGCAGCGGCGGCAGCTCCCGGGCCACCAGGTCGACCACCGCCGCGTCCCGCTCGACGACCCGTTGCGGGGAGCCGGGCCGGGTGGCAGCCAACCAGCGGGGCAACGTCAACGCCCCGCCGCCCAGGTGCAGGACGCTCAGCGGCGCACCGGCCGGGGCCGCCACGTCCACCGCCGAGGCGATCCGCCGGACGTACTCGAAATGCAGGTGGCGCGGATCCTCGAGATCCACGTACGACTGCTCGACCCCGGCGGACAGCAGTGTCCGCCCGGTCCGGCGGACCGGGTCGGCGACCAGTTCCAGCCGGTCGGCGGCGCGGTTCATGTCCGGCACGCTAGCCGAGCCCATGGCCCACCCGGCCGGTGGCCCGGCACGGCCGACGGACCGGCGGACCGGGTTCGCCCCGGCCCGCCGGCCCGCCATGTCGCGGTTGTCCGGTCAGCTGCCGGCCATCCCGGCTCCCACCTCGTCGATCGCGTCGTCGATCTGGCGGGCGAGGTCCACGTCGAGCGCGGTCACCCCGTTGGCCTGGTTGGTCCGCACCGTCAACACGGCGGCGGTGTCGCCCGGACGCCCGATGCTCGGGCCGCGGCCGTTGTCCTGGCGCAGCCGATCCAGCCGGGCGAGCACCCGGTCCAGGTTGTCCGGCGGCAGCGCGACCACCCGGTAGAGGCCCTGGCTGTCGCCGGACCAGTAGGGCAGGTCGTCCAGCGCCGCGCTGATCTCGTCGTCGTCCAGGGTGGGTGTGGTGGTGGAGGCGCCCACCAGACCGCCGCCGGCCTCCGGCGGGTTCAGCAGGTCGCGCAACCCGTCGGGTACGTGCAACGACTCGACCAGGTCGCTGTCCTGCTCGGCGAGCGCGGCGATCGTCGCCTCCGCCTGGTACCGGGCCTGTTCCGGGGTGTTGCCGCTGATCCGGCCCACCTCGGCCAGGAAGCCGGGCAGGTCCCGGTGCCGCTCGATGCCGTCGACCGGCAGCACGTCGTGCAGCGACGACGGCACGGCGGCGAGCAGCCGCTGCCGCTCGGCGGCCTCCAGGGCGAACGCGAGGACCAGCACTGTCGCCTCGGTGCCCACCTTCGCCGTCTTGAAGTCGACCCCGGCGCGACGCCGGACCTCGTCGACCAGGTCGTGGTAACCCATGCTGCTCACCCCGGCCGCGCCGCCCGGCGGGGACGGCTGCGGTCGCGGATTGTCGGCGCTACCGACCGGCGGCGGTGCCGGCCCGCCGCGGGTTGTATCCGACTTGTGCGGTCCGGCCGCTGGTGGGCCGGCCCGCTTGCCCGCATCGAGGCTCGTGAGCTGCTTGGAGGCGCTCAGGCTGGCGCCGATCTCGCTGGGCTGGCGACTCTGTTCACGGGCCTGCCGGGCCAACGCCCGGCGCCGCTGGTTGTCGCCCTCCATCTGCTTGCGCATGGTGGCACCCCTTCCGCTGGGGATCGTGCCTGCGCCAGTCGCCTTCCCGCCGTTCCAGAGAACGAAACGGCGGCCGCCGGCCGGGTCGGCCCGGCCTCCGCCACGCTTCATCCGCCGGGGGTGAGGGGTGCTCACCCGCTCGGCCCGCAGGATCGGGTCAGGACCGGAGTTCTTCCGAGGTACACGGAAGGAAGGTCGTCATGAAGGAAGTTGTCGAGATCGTCCCCGCCCGACCCGGTTGGTACGCGCGCTGGCAGCTCACGCCCGAGGTCACCAGGTGTTACCCGGTGAGCCTGTGGGCGCTGCTGGAGGAGGCCGACGGAACGGGCCGCGAGGTGATCGGGATGGACTGCATCGGTCAGTGGCCCGGCGCGGACGACAACGAGGCGGGTGGGCAGTTCGTCCGCTACCTGTACCAGACGCCCGATTCGGGGGAGCCCGAGGACGTCGATGAGACCCCGGTCGGCGATCTGCGTGCCGACGGCCCCCGGCTCCAGCCGATGACGGCGCCCTAGACATTCCTCCGGCCCCCGACCCCAGGTCCCAGGGTCGGGGGCCATCCCCGAACGGATTTGGGGACGGCCGGCGGATCAGCCGATGGCGCGCACGTCGTCGGAGTACGCCACGGCCAGCAACTCACTCAGGCCGGTGCGGTCGAGCATCCGCTGCAAGTGGGGACTGACCCCGGTCAACTGGATCGCCCCGGCGGCACGGTGCACCACCAGCAACGCGCTGAGCCCGGAGGAGTCGCAGAGGGTCACCCCGGTCAGGTCGACCAGCACCGGGACGCCGTTGCGCAACTCGGCCGCCGCGGCGATCAGCTCGGGCGCGGTGTCGTAGTCGAGCTCGCCGGTCAGCCGGAGTCGGACGTGCCCGGCGGCGAGCCGGGTTGTCTCGATGGTCAACGGCTGATCAGGCACCCCACCATTCTCCTTGCCAGCCGACAAAACGCAAAGCGGGGCGGTGACCGCGCACCCGTGTCCCTGGTGTGGCGTCCGCCGCCGTGTCGGTGCCCGCCACCTGCCGTGGGATGCCGCTGTCCGTGTTCGGGCGTAGGGTGGGCTGGAGACTTTTGACAGTGGACGCCGGTTCCGGCACGGGTTCGGTGAACGACAAGGAGTGAGGCTCAGCTGGTGACTGCTTCCGACGTCAGGGACTGTGACCCGGGCGACGGACGGCTCTCCACGCCGAGCACGACACGACCCTCGGCGTGGTCCGCCGACGTTCGCCGCACCACAACGGCCCTGCCGCCACTGGCCCCCGACCGGGGTCAGGCCCCACCCGACTGGTTCGAGGTCGTCGAGCATTTCCGTGAGGGCCTGGTGGTCTGCGACGCCGACGGCGTGGTGCGCCACGTCAGCCCGGTGGCCGAGCGGCTGCTGCCCGAGGTGACGTCCGGCGAGCCGCTCAGCTCCGCCGGTGTGCCCGGCCTGAGCGAGGACGCCCGCGGCGGCTTCACCCATCGTGGGCGTCGGCTCACCGCGCGCCGGGTGCCCCTCTCCGGTGCCCGTTGCTGCTGGTACGTCGAGGACGTCACCGACAGCGTCAGCCGTGCCGACGCGCTGCTCGCCGAGCGAGCCCGCTCGGCGTTCCTGGCCGTGGTCGGCGACAAGCTCGGCAACCCGCTGCACCCGGACCGGGCCGCCGCCGCTGTCGTCCGACTCGCCGTGCCGACCCTGGCCGAGGTGGCGGTGCTGGTGCTGGCCCCGCGCGGGGGGCGCGCCCGCTGGTGGCGGGCCTCGCGCACCGACGACGACGCGCCAGCGGTGGACAGCGGCGTGCTGGTCGGCGGCGAGCTGCCGACAGCCATCGCCGACGGGCTGACCGGGGCCGAGCCGCACGCGGTGGACTGGCTGGTCGAGCAGGCGGTCGACGCCGGGTGGCTGCCGGGGCTCGCCGACACCGAGACCGTCGCCCGGGTCGTCCCGCTGCCGGGCCGCGACGCCCCCGTCGGTGTGCTGCTGGTGGCCCGCCGCGCCACCCGCTGGTACGACGAGGACGACGTGGAGCTGGTCCGCGCGTTCGCGGCCCGCGCCGGAGCGGCGTTGACCACCGCGCTGCTCTACCGCGACCAGGCGGAGGTGGCCGACACCCTTCAGGCCAGCCTGCTGCCGGTCGAGCCGGTCGAGGCCGTCGGCGTGCAGTGGGGCACCGCGTACCGCCCGGCGCAGGCGGGGCTGCGCATCGGCGGGGACTTCTACGGTTCGCACCGGCTCACCGACGGTGGCTCGGTGTTCTTCCTGGGCGACGTGTCGGGCAAGGGCGTCGAGGCCGCCGTCTTCACCGGCCAACTGCGCCAGTGCCTTCAGGCGCTGCACCGGCTGGAGTCGAACCCCGCGCGGTTGCTGCGGCTGCTCAACGACGCGCTGCTCGAGACCACCCAGGCGCACGGCCAGGGTCGCTTCGCCACGATCGTGCTCGGCGTGGCCCGCCCGGAGCGCGACGGTGGCCTCACCCTCACCATGGCCGGCGGCGGGCACCTGCCACCACTGGTGCTGCGCGCCTCCGGCGAGGTGGAGACGGTGCCGTTACGCGGCATGCTGATCGGGGTGGTGTCCGACCCCCGCGTCGGAGAGGTGACCGTGCGGCTGGCACCGGGCGAAACCTGCCTGCTCTACAGCGACGGCGTGACCGAGGCCCGGGGTGGCCGGCGCGGCGACGAGCTGTTCGGCCCCGAGCGGCTGGTCACCGCGCTGACCGGTTGCCAGCGGATGCCCGCGCCGGCCCTGGCCGAACGGGTCGAGCAGGTCACCTGCGACTGGCTGGCCCAGGGCGACCACGACGACATCGCCGTGCTGGCGTTGCGGGCGGCCGGCCCGGGCGGGCGCGGAGGGCGGCACCTGCACTCGGTGCCCGCCGGCATCGACCGGACAGAGGAGACCGACGCGTGACCGCCGCCATGGCCGCCCCCGACCTCGGTGAGGCGTACTCCGGCTACCTGGACCACCTCGCCGACGCTGACGAGTACGCCGCCACCGACCTGGCGATCGGCCTGCTCGACGCCGGCGTCGCGGCGGAACGGGTGCTGCTCGACCTGGTCGCTCCCGCCCAGGCCGAGGTGGGCGAGCGGTGGGCGCGCAACGAGTGGAGCGTCGCCCAGGAGCACGCGGCCACCCACATCAGCGAGCAGGTGGTGGCGGCGGTGTCGGCGCACGTGAAGCCGCGGCCGACAGGCGGTCGGGTGGTGGTCGCCTGCATGGACGGCGAGTGGCACGCGCTGCCGCCCCGGCTGGTGGCCGAGGTGCTGCGGTTGCGCGGGTGGCAGGTGACCTTCCTGGGGGCCAGCGTGCCCGCCGCGCACCTCGTGTCGTATCTGCACCGCTACGACGCGCACGCGGTCGCGTTGGCGTGCGCGCTGCCGATGCGCCTGCCGTACGCCCACCGGATGATCGAGGCGTGCCGCCGTTCGGACGTGCCGGTGGTGGTCGGCGGGCGCGGGTTCGGTGCTGACGGCCGGTGGGCGGGCCGGCTCGGGGTGGCCTGGGCACCGGACGCGCCCTCGGCGGCCGAGTTGATCGCCGACGAGCGGGCGCTGCGCGGGGCGCCGCCGGCCCGGCTGGCCCACCTGGCCGACGACGAGTACCCGAGCCTCCTGCGTCGTCGGGGTGAGTTGATCGACAGCGCGTTGGCGGAGCTGCGGGAGCGGGTGCCGGCGACCCGGGAGTACACCGCCGCGCAGCTCGACGCGACAGTGAGCGACCTGGGCCACATCGTTGACTTCCTGGCCGCCGCGGTCTACGTCGACGACGCTTCGCTGTTCACGGAGTTCGTGCAGTGGCTGTCGGGGATTCTGCTCAGTCGTGGGGTGCCCGTCGGGGCGATCGCCCTGCCGCTGGAGCACTACGCCGGCGCGTTGCGGGACTTTCCGCGGGCGGCGCGGGCGCTGGCGCTGGGATCGGCGACGCTGCCTGGCAGGCCCCGCTGACCGACCCACTGGTGGCTCCGGATCGATCACCGCGCTCAGCGGCGGCACGGTCAGCTCTGCGTATACTTGCCGGACTGCAAACGTCCCACCCATGGGTGGAGCGAGGGGGAGAACGGTGACGTTCAGCGTCAACTACGTCGAGCGCGGCGGTGGTGGCGCCTACCTGCGGCTCGTCGGCGAGCTGGATCTGAGCACCGCCCCCGAGCTGTCCGCCGTGATCGACCGGCTCACCGCGGCGGGCGAGACCCGGGTGCTGCTCGACCTGACCGACCTCACGTTCTGCGACTCCACCGGGATGGCCGTGTTCGTCCGGGGTGACAACCGAGCGGCCGCCGACGGGGGATGGCTCCGGCTCACCGGCGCCCGTGGGCGGGTCGAGCGGGTGCTGCGGGTGACGGGCCTCGCCGACGTGTTGCGCTACGAACCGGAGTCGGTCGACCCCGCGTCCCGCAGTGCGTCCTGATGGGCTAGATTTCCCCGCCAGCATTTTCCCGCCAGCGCGGTGACCGTCAGGGTCCCGTCTCCGCCGACTCTGAGGCAGGTAGTGATGGGCGTAGACAGCCCGCAGCCGGTACGCATCCTGGTGGTCGACGACGACCCGGGTGACGTCCTGATGATCGAGGAGGCGCTGGCGGACTCCGACGTCGAAAAGATCATCGATGTGGTCAGTGACGGCGAGGAGGCGATGGAGTTTCTCCGCGCCGAGGGCCGGCACCAGCAGGCCCACCGACCGGACGTGATCCTGCTGGATCTGAACATGCCGCGGATGGACGGTCGGCAGGTGCTCGGTGCGGTCAAGCAGGACGAGGATCTGCGGACCATCCCGATCGTCGTGCTGACCACCTCCAACGCCGACACCGACATCGTCGGCAGCTACACGTTGCAGGCCAACGCGTACGTCACCAAGCCGATCGACCTGGACGACTTCAACGACGTGGTCCGCCGCATCGACGAGTTCTTCGGTCGGGTCGTGGTGCTGCCCAAGCGCACCTGACGCCGCCGCCACCTGAGCGGATGCTGAACATTTTCCCCGAACCTCCTCGGCGCGAGCGGTCCCGGCCGAGGATCCAGGTGGGGAAGTAACAGCGGCTGCCTGGGGGCGACAGTATGAGGTTCTCCGTCGTTGACATCGGTTACGACCAGCGGCAGGTGGATTACTGCCTGGACGAGCTGGGGATCCGGCTGTCCCGGCTCGCGGCGCGGGCCGAGAGCGCGGCCGGGGCGGCCCGGGAGTGGGACGAGATCCGTCAGGAGGCGGCCTGGCTCAGCGGGCTGCTGCAACGGCTGGACCTGGGCGACGCCGCCGTCACCCGGCACGCCGGGGACGCGGTGCGGCGCGAGGCCGCCGAGATCCTGGCCCGGGCCCGCGTCGAGCTGGACGAGGCTCGCGAGGAGGCACGGCGGGTGCGCGAGCAGGCGTACGCGGAGGCCGTGCAGGCCCGACGTGACGTCGAGGCGGCGTTGGACGCCCGTCGACGGCGCGAGGCGCGGGTGGAGGAGATCCTCAGCCAGGTGACGGTCGACCAGGTGCCCGCGGACACCCCGACCGCCGCCGCCGGGGTGCCGGGCAGCCGCGTCGGGGCCGGTGGGCCGGACCCGGGCGCGCAGCCGCCGGGTCGTCGCTGAGGCCCGTGGGCGCGAGGCCGGTGGGCCGGACCCGGGCGTGCAGCCGCCGGGTCGTCGCTGGGCCTGTGCGCGCGGGGTCGGTCGCCCGGCTCAGGCGGTGAGCGCGGCCGCGACGGTGGTCGCCCGGTCCTCGTGCTGGGCGTACGCGTCGGGGTAGGCGGAGATCTGGACGGCCTGGGCGGCGGAGGTGACGCTCATGTCCTGCCAGCCGGGGATCTCGTTGAGCGCGCTGTAGAAGGCCCGGGCGGCGTACGACGGACGCATCAGTTGGGCCACCGTGCCCCAGCCGCTGCTGGGCCGCTGCTGGAACAGCCCGACCGAGTCGTGGTCGGAGCCGCTGCCCTGGTTCGGGTACTGCGCCGACTCGGGCAGGACGTCGCTGGCCAGGTTGTAGAGGTTGCTCTCCTGCATGGCGGTCGCCAACGCCACCACCAGGGCGCGGCGCGGCATCTTCATCTCCAGGCCGACGTCCACGATGACTTTCGCGTTGTCCATCTGGGCCTGGTCGAGGCCGGCGACGGGCCGGGGCCGGCGGGGCTTGACCGGCTTCTTGGGTGTCTTGCGGACGGCGGTGGGGGTGGGTGTCGGCTTCGCCGTCGGGCTGGGCAGGACCCGGGCGGGGGCGAGGTCGCGGTCCAGTGACCGGGAGGCGCGTTCGTCGGCGATGGCGGCGCGCTCGGCCACCGCCTCGGCGAGCGGCTCGACCGTACGGGGGGTGTCGTCGTTGCCCTGGGCGGTGGCGACCGCGACGAGGCTGAGGCAGCAGGTGACACCGGTGGCCAGCGCCACCCGCACCGGGGTCGAGCCCAGCAGGGCCCGTCGTCGCGGTTCGGGAGCGCGGTGACGGCCGATCGTCCGTTCGGTTGATGCGGCGTCGTCCGGTGGGGTGGTCGGGCGCGCGTCGGTCAGCTTCTGGGCGGAGGGGTCGTCGGGATGCACCTGCCGAGGCTAAAGAGCTGAATGCTCGATGCCATAGGCCGGTACGGTGGCATGCGCCACAATTTGCCCTGATCATGATGACTTTAGCGGGCAAAAGCAGAGCGAAGCTGATCAACGTCGCGGATGCCTCCAGACGGTTATTCCCGACTTGCCGGCTGAATGCGCTCGCGGCGAGGGGCCGTCGGTCCGACGTCCGACCGCGCTCCAGGTTCCACCGAACACCCGATGCGATGCCCCCGGAAAGCCCACCGCTCCCTCGGCCGATCCTCCGGCGGCGGCGCAGCGAAGTGCCGCGATCGGCAGGCATCGGCGTGCCGCGTCACGGTGCCCCGTCACGGTGCCCCGTCACGGTGCCCCGTCACGGCGCCGCGTCATGGTGCCGCGTCATGGTGGCGCGTCATGGTGGCGCGTCATGGTGCCGCGTCATGGTGCCGCGTCACGGTGCCGCGTCATGGTGCCGCGTCACGGTGCCGGGTTGCGACACCCGGCCCCCTGGCTCGGCCCGCGGGGGTGTTCCCACTGACCGCCGTCGGTTCGCTTGGTGGTGGGGGCGGTCTCGCCGCTCGCGATGATCGTGCTCGATCCTTGTTGTAGTGGCCTCCTCGGCATGGGGAGGGGCCTGTTTCCTGGATCGGGCACGATCTTGAGGGTGCGGTGCCTCGTTCGCCCGGCGAGGCCGGCGGAGGCCGGTTTGGCCGGCGCAGGTTGGTCGCGGGTCCTGCTGGGCGGCCGGGCAAGGGTCTTGATCGACCGGTTGTTCACCATCATCGGGGTTGCCGCACGGCGCGGTGCGCCCGGGTCGGCCCAGTCAGGCTGCGCGAACGACGCAGACCGACATGATCCACTCGGCTTTCATGAAGTCGGGGTATCCCCGCCACCTGGACACCGCGACTTTCAGAAACCCGAGTCGATCAGCGGGTGATGGCCGCGGTGCCGGTCGGCGTCGTAGACGAATCGGGGTAAACCCCCCACCTGGACGCCGCGACTTTCAGAGACCCGAGTCGATCAGCGGGTGATGGCCGCGGTGCCAGTCGGCGTCGTAGACGAAGTCGCCGAGGCCCCCCGCAAGATCGTGCTCGATCCAGGAAACAGGGCCCTCAAGCAGGAACGAGGCACCTACAACCAGGATCGAGCACGATCATGCGGGGCCGACACGCGTCACGATCGTCGGGTCGGGGCCGCCCGGCGGGTCAGTGTCGGCCGTTCTCGGCCGGGGTGACGGTCAGCCGGTGTCGGCTGGCGTCGCCGCTGGAGAACGGCCAGAGCCGGTCGGCGTACTCGACCAGGTCGGCCAGTTGATCTCGGCTCAGGCCGGCCGAGGAGATCTCCGCGTGCACGTCGGCCCGGTACCGGCCGTCGTTGTCGCGTCCCAGCTTCGCCTCCGCCCGGACCTGCACGGTGTGCGCCTCGTCGGTGATCTCCCCGGCCACCTCCACCGCCGCGTGGTGCAGGCAGGAGGCGAAGGCCGCGGCCAGCAACTGTTCCGGGGTCAGCCCGGTGCAGTGCGGCGCCAGCGGTGAGGCCAGCGCTGTGGAGAGCCCGCCATCGTCGGTGCGTACGTGACCGCCCTCGGCGGTCGCTGTGGCCTCACGCAGCCAGGAACTCTGATCCGGCATCGCGTTTCTCCCGTCGCTCACCAGGCCGGCTACCCCGCCGTCGCCCGGCGAAACGCCGTGCGCCGTACGGTCAGCGCCGCGAGGGCTCGTCCACCAGTGCCACCGCCTCGGTGGCCTCCGCGGCGGCCCGTTCGGTCCACGGCGATGTCGGGGCCGGCCGTCGGGCCGTCGGGATGGTCATCGGCACGTACACCCGGGCGTCCACCGCCTCGGCCAGCAGCAGCGCCGCGACCAGGCTGCTCGGACGCTGCTCGGGGTCGTCGGCGAGGCAGGAGTGGCACAGCTCGGCGACCTCCGCCGGGAGCCCGGCGATGTCGGGCAGCGGCTCCGGCGGCTGACAGCGGCGGGCGAGGAGCAGTTCGCTGGCGGTCTCCGCGCGGTACGGCAGGCGAGCGGTCAGGCTGTAGTAGAGCAGCACGCCGAGGGCGTACATGTCGGCGGCCGGGGTGGCCGGCGTCTTCTCCAGTTGTTCGGGCGCCAGGTACGCCGGGGTGCCGAGCACCATCCCGGACGGCATCGGGTCCAGTGCGCCGGCGGCGATGGCGATGCCGAAGTCGAGCACCTTCACCCCGGCCGGGGTGAGCATGACGTTGGCGGGCTTGACGTCCCGGTGCACGATGCCCTCGGCGTGCGCGGCGGCCAGCGCGGCGGCGACCTCCGCGCAGACCCGCACCGCGATCCGCCAGTCCAGTGGCCCGGAGCGCAGGTGCACCGCGAGCGTCTCACCCTCGGCCAGCTCCATCACGATGTAGGACACCGGCCGGCCGGGCCACGTCGAGGAGGTGCCGAAGTCGTGCACGCTCGCCACGTTCGGGTGCTCCAGGCGGGCCGCCGACCGGGCCTCCGCGCGGATCCGGTCCACCGGGCCGTCCTGGTCGTCGCGACCGGGCGAGATGAGCTTCACCGCGACCGGCCGGTCGAGCACCTCGTCGTACGCCCGCCACACCTCGGACATCCCGCCCACCCCGATGCGCTGTTCGAGCCGGTACCGCCCGTCCAGCGTCCGCATCGACCACTCCTCGCCCTCGCCCCGCCGACGGCCGGGTGCTCGATCGCGGTACCCGTACTCCGAACTGGGCAAACCGAGGCCGGACGGCCCCGGGCACTCGCTGCGCCCCGGCGGCGGGGTGCGGTAGCTTGCGAGCCAGAGCCGGTGTCACCGATTGTGCCGGCACGGTCACCTGGGGGGACACCGCGATGGGCGAGGTCACCGTACGCTTCGTCGGCGGGCCCGCGGACGGCCTGGTCCGGCTGCTGCCGGCGGGGTCGGACGGCGCCCCACCCCAGCGTTGGATCATGCGGCACCCGGACGGTACGGGCCCGGTGCAGCCCGGCCCCGACCATCTCTACGAACGCGACCGGCCCGACGAGGCTGGTGGCTGGAGCATGCGTTTCGTGCGCACCGACGCCTACGGGGTGTCCGAGTGACCATGAGGCGGGGCTGACCGGTGGCGGCGGCCCGGCCGCACAGCTGGCACACAGCGTCCGCAGGGGCCCGGCACAGGCATCGTGGCCACGATGGGGGCATGGTCATGAACGGGCAGGCCGCGCCGAGCCGGATCGAGCTGCGTCGCCCCGACGGTGAACCCGTCCGGGTGCTGGTCGTCGACGACGAACCCACGCTCACCGACCTGCTGTCGATGGCCCTGCGCTACGAGGGGTGGCAGGTGCGCACCGCCGGCAGCGGCATGGCGGCGTTGAGCACCGCCCGACAGTTCCAACCGGACGCGGTGGTGCTCGACGTGATGCTGCCCGACCTGGACGGCTTCCAGGTGCTGCGCCGGCTGCGCGAGAACGCCCCGACCGTGCCGGTGCTCTTCCTGACCGCCCGCGACGCGGTCGAGGAACGCATCGCCGGGTTGACCGTCGGCGGCGACGACTACGTCACCAAACCGTTCAGCCTGGAGGAGGTGATCGCCCGGCTGCGCGCGTTGCTGCGCCGCTCCGGGCTCGCGGTCGCCGCCCGGGAGGAGGCGGTGCTGACCGTCGGTGATCTCAGCCTCGACGAGGACAGCCACGAGGTCCGCCGGGGCGGCCAGCTCGTCACCCTCACCGCCACCGAGTTCGAGCTGCTGCGCTACCTGATGCGCAACCCGCGCCGGGTGCTCAGCAAGGCGCAGATCCTGGACCGGGTGTGGAACTACGACTTCGGCGGCCAGGCCAACGTGGTGGAGCTGTACATCTCGTACCTGCGGAAGAAGATCGACGCCGGTCGGCCGCCGATGATCCACACACTGCGCGGCGCGGGCTATGTCCTCAAACCCGCCGAGTAGCCACCGCCGTCCGCTGCGCGCCGTCCGTGGCTGGCTGGCCGGGCGCTCCCTGCGTACCCGACTGGTGTTCGCCCTGCTCGCGCTGCTGGCGTTGGTCAGCGTCGCCATCGGTGGCCTGACCACCGTGGCGCTGCGGCACTTCCTCATCGACCGGCTGGACGCCCAGCTGGCCCCCGCGACGGCCATGCGGGGGGACCGGCCGGGCCGGCCGGCCTTCCCCGGCAACGGACCGGGCATCCCACCCGGGTTGCCGTCCGGCACCGTGGTCGCCGAGATCACCGACGGCCGGGTGACCAGCGCCCGGACCCTGACCAACAGCGCCTCCAACGCGTTCCCCGACCCGCGGTCCGTGCCGGTGGGGGAGGTCGCCGCGCTGGCGGACCTGCCGGTCGACACCACACCGCGCACCGTCGACCTCGGTGACCGCGGCGACTACCGGGCCGTGGCCCGGCAGTACTGGGACGGCCGGGTACGCGTCGTCGCGATCCCCCTCTCCGGCGTCCAGGAGATCGTCTGGGGGATGATCGCGGCGCAGCTCGGGGTGGCCGCGATCGGGCTGGTCATCGCCGGTGCCGCCGGGGCGTTGATCGTGCGGGCCACCCTGCGACCGCTGCACCGGGTGGCCGCCACCGCCACCCGCGTCACCGAGCTGCCCCTGGACCGTGGGGAGGTGGCGCTCGCGGTCCGGGTGCCGACCGCCGACACCGACCCACGCACCGAGGTCGGTCAGGTCGGCGCGGCGCTGAACCGGATGCTGGGCCACGTCGCCGACGCGCTCGCCGCCCGGCAGGCCAGCGAGACCCGGGTACGCCAGTTCGTCGCCGACGCCAGCCACGAACTGCGCACGCCACTCGCGGCGATCCGCGGCTACGCCGAGGTGGCCCGGCGCGGCCGCGACGAGGTACCCGCCGACGTGGCGCACGCGTTGCGCCGGGTCGAGTCGGAGAGCACCCGGATGACCAGCCTCGTCGACGACCTGCTGCTGCTGGCCCGCCTCGACACCGGCCGTCCCCTCGCTGTCGAACCGGTCGACCTGACCGCCCTGGTGGTGGACGCGGTCAGCGACGCGCACGTCGCCGGCCCCGACCACCGCTGGCAGCTCGACCTGCCCGAGGTGGCGATCCGGGTGCCCGGCGACGCCGCCCGGCTGCACCAGGTGGTGGCGAACCTGCTCACCAACGCCCGGGTGCACACCCCGCCGGGCAGCACCGTCACCACCATTTTGGCCGTCGACGGCACCGACGCCGTGCTCACCGTCGCCGACGACGGGCCGGGGGTGCCGGCGCAGCTGCAACCGGAGATCTTCGAGCGCTTCGCCCGGGGCGACAGCTCCCGGTCCCGCGCGCAGGGCAGCACCGGTCTCGGCCTCGCGATCGTCGCGGCGGTGGTGGAGGCCCACCACGGCACTGTCGGGGTGCACAGCCGTCCGGGTCGGACCGTGTTCACCGTCCGGTTGCCGAATCCCACAGCGGACGCCGAACCGGCGTGACCGGGTCGCCGGTCAGCCGGCGGCGGCCTCGCGGACCAGCCGGCGTGCCTCGTCCCGGGGCACGCCGGTGGCCCGGAGGAGGTCGTTGGCGGCGGTCCGCAGCTGGGAGACCACTATCGTCCCGGAAAAACCCAGATCCTGCCGGCAGGCCACGCCCGCCTCCCGGACGGCGTGCAGCACCCGCTCCCGGGCCCGCACCGGCTCCTGCGCGGCCACGAACTCCCGGTGCAGCAGCCGGACCGCCTCGCCGAGGTGCTCCACGGCGGCGGGCAGGGCCGCCGGCACCGGTTCCTCGTCGCGTAGGGCGGTGCCGATCCGGCGGACCAGACCGCGACTGTTGCGGAAGGCCCGCTCCATGTGCGTCACCCCGGCCCGGTAGGTGGCGATCGCCCGGCGTCGTCGCCACCGCACCGGGGAGAGCCGGACGACCTCGTCGGCGGCGGTCGTCACGGCGACGAGCTGGCGCAGTTGCGGGTCGGCGGCACGCATCCGGTCCAGCACCGCCCGCGCGCGGCCCCAGTCCGCCTCGGCCAGCGCCTGCGCCGAGGCGGTCATCTCCCGGGCGAACAGGTTCAGGGCGGGCTCGGCGGAGCGGCGCACCATCCGCATCGGGTTGAGGGGCAGCAGGACGAGCATCACGAACAGCCCCGCCGCCCCGCCGACCAGGGCGTTGATCGTTCGGGGCAGCTCCAGGTCCGGCGCGGTCGGGGTGAGGGTGGCGATGAGCACGGCGGTACCACCGGCCTGGGTCATCAGCGCGCCGGTGCCGCGTACCAGCACCGACGCGGTGATCGCCAGGAAGACGATCGCACCGGTCTGCCAGGGGCCGGTGCCGAACAGACTGATCAGCAGGTCACCCACGCCGATGCCGAGCACCACCCCGGCGACCAGCTCCAGCGCGCGGTGAGCACGGTTGCCCAGCGACGCCGCGATGACACCGACCGCCGCGGCCGGTGCGAAGGTCGGCTCCGGGTTGCCGAGCAGTTCGCGGGCCACCAGCCAGGCCAGGGCGGCAGCCACACCGGCCTGGAGCGCCACGATCAGATAGAGCCGCATCCGCTGGCGACTCTCCCGCACGGCCCGCCCGGCGCGGGTCCGCAGCCTGCCCGCCGTCCGCGTCCCGGCCGTGAGTCTCATGGCGGGGGCTACCCGGCCCGGCCCCCGACCGAACCTGCGGCGAACGGCTACGCCGGGTACGCCATCGCCGCGGTGAGGGCGACCACCCCGGGCAGCCGGGTGTCCTGGCGCAGGAACTGCACCACCACCGGGACCGGGGAGCGCAGCAGACAGCCGTACGGCCGGTCGAGCCGCACCGCCTCCGGGTCGATCAGGTCGTTGAGCCGCACGTGGCGCACCCGACGGGCGTCGACGGTGATGGCGTACGGGCCGACCGGCTCGGCGTCGGCGTAGTAGAGGTGCAGTTCGGTGTCGGCGCGGGTGTCGGTGGTGTTCAGGACGCACAGCTGGTCGAAGCTGGTGAACGCCGGCTCCGGGCCGGTGCTGGGGAACGGGATGTGCCCGCCCGGCACGACCCACAGGCGGGCCCCGATCTCGGTCATCAGCTCTCCTCCAGCAGCCGGGCGAGGTCGGGGCTGAGGAACACCCCGTCCGGGTCGAGCCGGCGGCGGGCGTCCTGGAAGTCGTCCCACCGCGGGTAGAGCGGCCGCAGGTCACGGGCAGTCATCCAGTGCTTCTTGCCCCAGTGCGGCCGGCCGCCGTACTGACGGAAGACCGCCTCCATGTCCCGGAAGTAGTCCTCGTACGGCAGCGACGTGTTCTGCAGGCAGGCGATGGTGGTGGTCGGTCGGCCGTACGCGTTGCTCAACCAGATGTCGTCGGCGGCGATGGTGCGCACCAGGACCCGCCAGCCGACGACGGTGCGGTGCCGTTGCAGGATCCGGCGTCGGACCTCGGCGAAGCAGGCCGGGAACGCCTCCGACGGCAGCATGTACTCGATCTCCTCGAACCGCAGCTCCCGTTCCCGGGGGATGGTGCGGTGGATCGGACCGGACCGGATCTCGTGGGGCGCACCCCACGGGCCGGAGTCCGGCACCCGTGGCGCGGCCCACACCCGTTCGCCGGACGTCCCGTCCGACCGGTTGAGGGTGCGGATCTGGGTCTGGTCGCTGCGCGGGTACCAGTAGAAGTCCATGTTGCGGTTGGTGTGCTGCAACTCGGCGAGGTGGTCGAGGGTCCAGTCGACGTGCGCGCACCACGCCCGACGGCGCAGCTCGTACTGCTGTTGCACGTCCAGGGTGACCTGGGTGACCACCCCGAGAGCGCCCAGCGAGAGCCGGGCCGCCGGCAGCAGGTCCGCGTTGTCGTCGGCGGAGATGTCCAGCACCTCGCCGGTGCCGGTGACCAGGCGGACGCCGACCACCTGGGTGCACAGGTTGCCGAAACCGACGCCGGTGCCGTGCGTGCCGGTGGCGGTCGCGCCGGCGATCGACTGGTAGTCCACGTCGCCGAGGTTGTCCATGGCCAGCCCGGCGTCGTACAGGCCCTCACCGAGGGCCTTGAGTTTGGTGCCCGCACAGGCCCGCGCCCGGTCGGCGTCCTCGGCGATGACACCGGCGAGCCGGTCGACGCTGAGCAGGATGTCGTCGGTGCGGGTCAGCGGGCTCGACGAGTGGCCCGACCCGACCGGCCGGATCGTCCGCCCGGACTCCCGCGCCCGGACGACCAGCTCCCGCACCGCGTCCTCGTCGGCCGGCTCGGCGAACTCCCTCGGGGTGAACGAGAGGCTGCCGGACCAGTTGACGAACTGTCGCATGCGGCGGGGTACCCACCGGCATGACCGGTAGTCGCGTTTCCGCGCCGACCCGCCGGGTAGGCAGTCGCGTGCCGGCCTTCGGCTCCGCGAGCACGCCGCCGATCGACTCGTACGCGTTCCTCTCCGACACCCACACCGGGGCGCTGATCGGCGCGGACGGCGCTGTCGACTGGTTCTGTGTGCCGCACTTCGAGGGCGACGCGGTCTTCGCCCGGCTGCTGGACCGTCGCGTCGGTGGCGCGTTCACCTTCTCCGTCGCCGCTGACGCCGCGCCGGTCCGCCGGTACCTGCCCGGCACCCTGGTGGTGGAGAGCGCGTACCGGGCCGCCGGTGGCACCGCGACCGGTCAGGACTTCCTCGCCGTCCGGACCGGCGACGAGGCGCAGCCGTTCCGCGCGGACATGCTGCTGGTGCGCCGCCTGCACGTGCGCGCCGGGTCGGTGCGGGTACGAGCCGAGGTGACACCGCGCCCCGGGTACGGTTCCCGCCCGGTGGACTGGCGGTGGGACCACGGCCAGTGGGTGGCCGCCGAGGCGGGGCTGCGGCTGCGTTCCGGGCTGTCGTTCCGGGTCGACGGCGCGACGCTGCGCGCCGAAACGGTGCTGCGCGCGGGGCAGACGGTCGACGTACTGCTCGGTTACGGCCCCGGCCGCATCGACGAGGTCGACCCGGCCGAGCTGCTGGCGCGGACCTGCCGGACCTGGCGGGAGTGGACGGACCGTACCGACTACACCGGGCGGGGCAGCGCCGAGGTGCGGCACAGCGCGGCCGTCCTGCGGGGCCTGTCGTTCGACGAGACCGGTGCGTTGCTCGCCGCGCCGACCGCCTCGCTGCCCGAGGAGATCGGCGGCGTGCGCAACTGGGACTACCGCTTCACCTGGCACCGCGACGCCGCGCTGCTGCTGCTCGCGCTGTTCCGGCTGGGTCACGCCGAGGAGGGCCGTCGTTACCTGCACTTCCTGCTCACCATGTGCGATTGTGCCGGCGAGGTTCTCACCCCCCTCGTCGGGATCCACGGGGTGACCCGCGAGGAGGCGGTGCTTGAGCACCTCGACGGGTACGCCGACTCACGGCCGGTGCGTATCGGCAACGAGGCCGCCCACCAGCTGCAGTTCGACACGTACGGGCACGTGCTCGACGCCACGCTGTCGTACCAGCAGCTCACCGGTGAGTTGACCACTGAGCAGTGGCAGGTGCTGCGCCGGCACGTGGACACCATGGCCACCCGGTGGCGGGAGCCGGACCACGGCGTCTGGGAGATCCGCGGGCCGCTGCGGCACTACGTCAACTCGAAGATGATGGCCTGGGTCTGCCTCGACCGGGGCATCCGCCTCGCCGACCTGGTCGGCGACCACGACGCCCCCGTCGAGCGGTGGCGCGGGGAGCGCGACGCCATCCACGCCGAGGTCGTCGAGCGTGGTTTCGACAGCGGCATCGGCAGCTTTGTGCTGGCGTACGACTCGACCGAACTCGACGCGTCGTTGCTGCGGATGCCCCTGGTCGGCTTCCTCTCCGGTGACGACCCACGGGTGCTGTCCACCATCGATCGCATCCGGCGGGATCTGGCCGTCGCCCCGGCGCTCATCCGCCGGTACACGGCCGACGACGGGTTGCCCGGGCAGGAGGGCGCGTTCCTGCTCTGCTGCTTCGAGCTGGTCTCGGCCCTGGTCCTGGCGGGGCGACGCGAGCAGGCCGCCGAGTTGTTCGACCAGTTGTGCGGGTACGCCGGGCCGCTCGGCCTGTACGCCGAGCAGCTCGACGCCGACGGCACCGCGTTGGGCAACCACCCGCAGGCCTTCACCCACCTGGCGTTGATCGAGGCGGCGCTGAACCTCGACGGTGCCGGCGACCGCGACGCGCTGCACGCGTGGGCGCAACGGGCGGCGCGACCGGGAACAGCCGACGGCTGACCGCGTCTCGGTGAGGTCCCAGCGCGTGTCCGCAGCGTGCCGGCGTGCCCGGCCGTCGCTGCCGCATTCTGTGCCGAGTCTGGGAGTCCGCCGATGTGGCCGCGACGGCAACGGGGACCAGCGTACGGTGATGGACAAGTCCGGCTTTCCGGGTTAAAAGCCTCATTGGTGATGACCGGGATGCCGGTGTCGAGACGGCGAGGGCAAGGAGCGATCCGTGGAACATCTGGCCTACCTGGACGCGGGGTCCGGCAGCCTGATCGTGCAGGCGGTCGTGGGCGGGGTGGCCGGCGCCGCGGTCGCCGCGAAGCTCTACTGGCGACGGCTCGTCGACCGGTTCCGCCGGCAACCCACCGACCAGCGCTGAGCAGGCCAGTCCCGACCATGGCGATCTCACCCACCGGGGTACGGCCCGAGCCGGCCTCCTTCCGCGACCCGGCCAACCGGGTCTTCCACGTCGGCGACGAGGTGCTGCGCGGGCTGGACCCCCAGGCCGCGCAGCACTGGCGGGCGTTGACCGGCAGCACGTTCTTTCCGGCGCTCGTCGCCGCGCGCAAGGTCTGCGCCACCGAGGACGCCCCGCCCACACTGGTGCCCGCCGCGACCGGAACACCGTGGGCCGCCGTGCTGCGTCACGAGCGCATCCCGTTCGTCTCCCACCCGTACGAGTGGTCGTTCAGCATGCTGCGCGACGCCGCCCTGCTGCACCTGGAGATCCTCAACGCCGCGCTCGGCGAGGGTTTCACCACCAAGGACGGCTCCGCGTACAACCTCCAGTGGCGCGGCGCCGAACCGGTCTTCATCGACATCGGCTCGTTCGAACCGGTCCGCGACGGCGAACCGTGGGCCGGCTACCGGCAGTTCTGCCAGACAGTGCTCTACCCGCTGATGCTCACGGCCCACCTGGGCGTCGACTTCCAACCCTGGCTGCGCGCCCGGGTCGACGGCATCGAGGCCGACGAGCTGCGGCCCCTGTTCACCGGTGCCCGCCGGCTGCGCCCCGGCGTGCTGACCCACCTGCACCTGCACGGGGCCATGCAGCAACGCAACGCCGCCGCCAGCACCACCGAGGTCCGCGACCAACTGCGGGCTGCCGGCTTCTCCCGGGAGTTGCTGCTCGCCACCGTCCGCGGCATCGAGAAACTGGTCCGCAAGCTGGAGCACCGCCCGGCCGGGACCCACTGGTCGGACTACCAGCGCACCTGCGGCTACACGGTGCGCGACCGGGTGGCGAAGGAGCAGTTCGTGGCCGCCTCGGTGGCTGCCGCCGGCACCCGCCCCCGCCTGGTGCTCGACCTCGGCGCCAACGACGGCCGGTACTCCCGGTTGGCGGCCGGGCACGCCGACTACGTGGTCGCCGTCGAGCAGGACCCGGCCGTCGTCGACGAGCTGTACCGCAAACTGCGCTCCGAGGGGCAGCGCCGCATCCTGCCGCTGGTGCTGGACCTGGCCGACCCCTCGCCGGGCGGCGGCTGGCGCGGCGTCGAGCGGGCCGGCTTCGCCGAGCGGGCGTCCGCCGACGTGGTGCTCGCCCTGGCCGTCGTGCACCACCTGGCGATCGGGCGCAACGTGCCGCTGCCGGAGGTCGTCGACTGGCTCGCCGGGCTGACCGCACCGGGCGGGGCGGTGGTGGTGGAGTTCGTCCACCCGGAGGACCCGATGGCGACCCGGCTGCTGGCCAACAAGCCCGCCGGCCTCTTCCCGGACTACCGCCGCGACGCCTTCGAGACGGTGCTCGCCGCCCGGGGTCGGATCACCGACCGGCTGGAGCTGCCCTCGGGCACCCGCACCCTCTACCGGACGGTGATGGGTGGCTGAACCGGCCTCCGTCGACCCGCCCGCCCTGCCGGACCCGCCGGCCGGGCGGTGGGAGCGGGGCTGGCGCGCAGAGCTGGGCCGGCTGCTGGAGATCGTCGCGCTGGTCGGTCTCGTGGTCACCCAACCCCTGCTGGACGTGCTCGGCCGCAGCCCCGACTTCTTCCTCTTCCACCGCGCCGACCCGGCCGAGATCCTGCTGCTGGTCGCCCTGGTGACGGTGGTCCCCACCGTCGCGGTGGCGCTGCTCGGGGCGCTCAGCCGACTCGCCGGCCGGACCGCCCGCGCCGTCACCCACACCGGGCTGGTCGGGCTGCTGGTCGCCGCGCTCGCCGTGCAGGTGGGCCGGCACGTGACGCCGCTTCGGGGCGTACCGCTGCTGCTGGTGGCCGTGCTGGCCGGAGCCGCCGGCGCGCTCGCGCACCGGCGGTGGCGGGCGCCGGGCCGGGTCCTGCGACTGGCCGCCGCCGGCCCGGTGGCCTTCGTGGCGCTCTTCCTGCTCGTCTCGCCCACCTCGGCGGTGGTCCTGCCGCGCGGCGACGGCGGTGCGGCAGGGACCGCGCAGGGTTCGGCCGTGCACCCACCGGTGGTCATGCTGATTCTCGACGAGCTGCCACTGGTCAGCCTGCTCGGCCCGGACGGACAGATCGACGCCGGGCGGTACCCGCACTTCGCCGAACTGGCCGGAGCCTCCACCTGGTACCGCAACTCGACAGGGGTCAGCGGGTGGACACCGAACGCGCTGCCGGCGATGCTGACCGGCCGCTACCCGGCGAAGCCCGTCGCCCCGCACTACTCGCAGTACCCGGACAACATCTTCACCGCCTTCGGCGGCCTCTACGACATCAAGGCCGAGGAGAGCATCACCCGGCTGTGCCCACCCAGCCGGTGCGAACAGCCGGTCACCCCGGAACAGGGGATGGGCGTGCTGGTCCGCGAGACCGGCAAACTGCTCGGCCGGGTCGCCGGGCCGACCGAGAGCACCGTCGACCCGGAAGACTCCTATCGCGAGCAGACCCGGGCCGAAGCCGGCCTGGACGCCGCCGAACCGGTGCCGGCCGACCCGAAGTTCCGGTGGGACAGCCTGGACGACAACCAACCGGCCCGGTTCACCAGCTTCCTGGCCGGCCTGAAGCCGACCGCCCGCCCCACCCTGCACTTCCTGCACCTGCTGATGCCGCACTCACCGTGGGCGTACCTGCCGTCCGGTGCGCGCTACGACGCCCCCGAGGACCTGCCCAACGACGGCGCCGGCTGGGTCGACCTGGCCCGGCAGCGGCACCTCGCCCAGCTCGGCTACACCGACCGGCTGATCGGCGAGACACTGCGGACGCTGCGCGCCAGCGGCCTCTACGACCAGGCGCTCGTCGTGGTGACCGCCGACCACGGGGTGAGCTTCCGCCCCGGCGCCCAGGGCCGGGGCATGGACGCCATCAAGGCCGCCGCCGGCGAGGTCGCCTGGGTGCCGACGTTCGTCAAGGAACCCCGGCAGCAGACCGGCCGGGTCGACGATCGCAACTGGGAACACGTCGACCTGCTGCCGACGGTTGCCGACGAGGCCGGCATCCGGTTGCCCTGGCGGGTCGACGGGCGCTCCGCCCGGCAGGCGCCCCGCACCGACGGTACGAAGCACTTCTACGACCGCCCCGGCGAACCGGTCACCTTCCCCGGCGGCGTACCCACCCCGCCGCCGCTGCCCACACCGCACCCTCTGGTCGGCACCGAGGTACGCGCCGGCCCGGCCGCCGGCAGCGCCCGGGTCGCCGACCTGGCCGCGTTCACCGCCACCGACCCGGACACCGGCACCCTGCCGGCGCTGGTCTGGGGCGACGTCCCGGACCGGATCCCGGACGGCACCCTGCTCGCCGTCGCCGTCAACGGTCGCGTCGGCGCGGTCGTCCCGGTGGTGCCGGCCGACCCCGGCGGACGCCGGTTCGCCGCGCTGCTCGCCGACGACAAGCTGTTCCACGCCGGCACCAACACACTCGACGTCTACCAGGTCGCGGCGGACGGTGCGCTGCGCCGCCTCACCCTGTCGTGACCTGGCCTCCGGGGTCGGCCCAGCCCGGTTACCGGGGTTGGCCCGGCCTGGTTGCCGGGGGTCGGTCCGGCCTGGCTTCCGGGTCCGGTCCGGTCCGGTCCCGGTTGGCGGGATGCCGGGTTTCCCGGCCGCCTGGTCGGGAATCGGGTGACGCATACCTCACCGCCGAACCACGGCGGGCGTTGTCCCCCGAGCCGCAATTACGGTAGAAGCGAAGGCAATTCAACGTAGATCTGCCGGCGAAGCGAGGAACCACATGACGGAAGTCAAGCTCGATCACCCCGGTGGGCAGCTGTCGATGCCGGTGCATCCTGCGGTCGAGGGCCCCGCCGGTATCGGGGTGAGCAAGCTGCTGAAGGAAACCGGGATGACCACGTACGACCCCGGTTTCGTCAACACCGCCGCTGCCTCATCCGCGATCACCTACATCGACGGCGACGCGGGCATCCTGCGTTACCGGGGGTACCCGATCGAGCAGCTGGCCGAGAAGTCCTCCTTCCTGGAGGTCTCCTACCTGCTCATCTACGGTGAGCTGCCGACCGAGCAGCAGCTGACCGAGTTCACCGAGTGGATTCGGCGCCACTCGCTGCTGCACGAGGAGATGCGTCGCTTCTTCGACGGCTTCCCCCGGGACGCCCACCCGATGGCGGTGCTCTCGTCCGCGGTGAGCGCCCTGTCCACCTTTTACCAGGACAGCCTGGACCCGTTCGACTCCGAGCACGTGGAGATCTCCACGGTCCGGCTGATGGCCAAGGTCCCCACCATCGCCTCGTACGCGTACAAGAAGTCCATCGGTCAGCCGCTGCTGTACCCGGACAACTCGCTGGGCTACGTGGACAACCTGCTGCGGATGACGTTCGGCGTGCCGGCGGAGCCGTACGAGGTCGACCCGGTGATGTCGAAGGTGCTGGACATGCTCTTCGTCCTGCACGCCGACCACGAGCAGAACTGCTCCACGTCGACAGTCCGGCTGGTCGGCTCCAGCAACGCCAACCTGTTCGCCTCGGTCTCGGCCGGCGTGAACGCGCTGTTCGGCCCCCTGCACGGCGGCGCCAACCAGGCGGTGCTGGAGATGCTCCAGCAGATCCACGCTGGCGACGACGACGTCCGGTCCTTCGTCCGCAAGGTCAAGGACAAGCAGGACGGCGTCAAGCTGATGGGCTTCGGCCACCGGGTCTACAAGAACTACGACCCGCGGGCGGCGATCGTCAAGAAGGCCGCGCAGGACGTGCTGGGCCGGATGGCCAAGCCCGACCCGCTGCTGGACATCGCCATGGAGCTGGAGGAGATCGCCCTCGCCGACGACTTCTTCGTGTCGCGTCGGCTCTACCCGAACGTGGACTTCTACACCGGTCTGATCTACAAGGCCATGGGCTTCCCGACCAAGATGTTCACTGTGCTCTTCGCGCTCGGCCGGCTGCCCGGCTGGATCGCCCAGTGGCGCGAGATGATCAACGACCCGGAGACCAAGATTGGCCGCCCGCGGCAGGTCTACGTCGGCTCCGCCGAGCGGAACTACGTCCCCTTCGGCGAGCGCTGACCCGCTCTTCGTTGCACAGCAGGCCGTCGACCCCCCGGGTCGGCGGCCTGCCGCGTTTCCGCTCTGGCCGTGCCCGATCGGCCTTGATCGACTCGGGATTCTTGAAGGCGCGGTGTTCCTCGGTCCGGGACACCCCGACTTTCAGGAAGCCGAGTCGATCACGACCGGGCACCGCCGGGAGTCAGAATGCCGAGATGTCCTGGGACCGCTCGCTGCGGCTCAGGGCGCTGATCAGCGCCGACTGACCACGGCGGCGCACCGCCAGGCGGACCAGCAGGTCCCGGACGGGGTCGAAGACGTCCGCCGGGAACTCCGGCGTGGGTACGCCGACGCTCACCGCGAGGTCGTCGGAGTGCACGACGATCTCCAGCTGGCGGGTGAGCAGGAAGTCCCCGCGCCGCAACGACCAGCCCTGCCACGGGATCGGCACGACCTCACCGGCGGCACCCCGGGAGAGCAGGTCGCCGACCACTTCCAGCGCCTGGGCGCAGCGGGCGTGCAGGTCGGCCGGTCCGCGGGCCGCGTCCGCCTCGTCGTTGCTCTCGGCGACCGACTTCTCGTCCGGGGTGCCCTCGCTGACCCACGGTGCCTGCGCGTAGTGGTCGTCCGCCGAATCCAACGTCGGTAGGTCGGTCGGCATCGGCAGCAACTCGGCGGCGCGGACCGCCTGACGTCCCAGGTGGCACGCCAGGCCACCCACCGACAGGTGTGGCAGCGCGCTCGGGTGTGACCACCGCTCGGTCACCTCGGGGCGTCGGATCAGGTCCAGCGCGACGGCGGCGGCGGTCGGAAAGGCGGCATCCAGGGCGTCGACAGCGCGAAACATCAGCACATTCTGGCAGGACCGGCCGACAGGCGCCGAGCGGCGCGGCCCGGCCCGACGGGCACCACACCCGGCGGGCCGAGCGTGATCGACTCGGCCCGACCGGCACCACACCCGACGGGCCCAGCGTGATCGACTCGGCTTTCAGGAAGTCGGGGTGTCCCCGGCACTGGGACACCCCGACTTCAAGGAAACCGAGTCGATCAACCGCAAGCAGCCAGTGTGGGTCAGCGCAGGCCGGCGGCGGCGAGCAGGTTGCCCTCGGGGAGCGCCGGAAGCGCACGGCCCTGCGACATCCGCTGCTCGGCGCGCTCGGCGGTGAACGCGGCGTCGTGCTGGATGGCGGCGGCGTAGCTGGCGGCGGTGTGCTGGGCGATCGCGGCCCAGCCGTACTGGTCGTGGACCATCCGGCGGGCGTGGCGGGCCATGGCACGGGTGCGGTCGGCGTCGGACAGCAGGGCGTGCACGGCGTCGGTCAGGCTGTCCGGGTCGTGCGGGCGGAAGGTCATCCCGGTGACACCCGGTTCGACGATCTCGGCGAGGCCACCGGTGGCGGCGACGGCGAGCGGCGCACCGGCCGCGGCGCCTTCCAGGGCGACCATGCCGAACGGCTCGTAGATGCTGGGCACGGCGAAGCAGTCGGACGCGGCCATCAGCGCCGGCAGGTCGGTGCCGCCGAGGAAGCCCGGCATGCTGACCATGCCGCCGAGGCCGCGGCGGTGCACCTCGGCCTCCAACTCGGCGCGGTACGGGCCGTCGCCGGCGATCACGGCACGCAGCCCGGGGTGCCGTTCGCGCAGCCGGGGGAGCGCGGCGATCAGGTGCTGCACGCCCTTCTCGTACACCAGGCGGCCGGCGAAGGTGACCAGCGGGCCGTCCCCGGCGAACCGGGCGCGGGCGGCGGCCACCGCGCTCGCGGGCACCCGCCAGCGGTGCGGCTCCACGCCGTTGGCGACCACGTCGACCCTCCCGGCCGGTACGCCGAACAGCGCGTTCACCTCGTCGCGCATGTACCCGGAGCAGACGATCACCCGGTTGGACTCGCTGCTGAGCCAGTGCTCGACACCGTGGATGGTGCGGTTCATCTCCTCCGGCAGCCAGCCCTGGTGCCGACCGGCCTCGGTGGCGTGGATCGTGCTGACCAGCGGGATGTCCAGGTGCTCGCGCAGCGTCATCGCGGTGTGGGCGACGAGCCAGTCGTGGGCGTGGATGACGTCGTACGAGCCGGCCTGGGTGGCGCGCAGCGCGGTGCGGGTGAGGGTGTGGTTGAAGGCCATCGTCCAGGCCAGCAGCGAGCTGGTGGCGAGGGGGAAGGTGACCGGGTCCTCGGGAGCGCGCAGGATGCGTACGCCCTCGGCGTACTCCTCCAGGGGCGCGCCCTCGCTGTGCCGGGTGACCACGGTGACCTCGTGGCCGGCGGCGGCCAGGGCCACCGACAGGGCGTGCACGTGGCGGCCGAGGCCACCGACGAGCACCGGCGGGTACTCCCAGGACAGCATGAGGATGCGGCGGGTCTGCGGGGGCACCCCGGGGCCGGACTGCGCCGGCACGACCGGGCCGGACTGCGGGCTCGGGCCGGGCTGCGCGTTGGGCCGTGAGGTGACTGTGGGCCGGTGGGCCCGGTCCTTGGTGGCAGCGAGCTGCTCGTCGACCCGCAGGGTCGTCACATCAATCTCCGTCCATGCATGGTGGTGCGCGCCGGCGTCAGTGGCGGCGGAGCGAGAGGTGTAAGGGGTGGCCGAGGGCCTGGCGGGCGCGAGCGGACGCTTGCCCCCGAACAAGGAAAGGGCATCCGGCCCAAGAACGCATCTCGAAAAGGGCCATCGTGACGGAGGACACCCGATGGTTTAGGTCGCATCAGACAGGTGGTTTCCGGGCACCGCCTGAAAGGATGGATTGGCGCGCACGGGCAGCGGGCACTACCTGCCTGCGCGCGGGGCAGCGTCGGCCGGTGCGCACATCACCATGGGTTGAGGGAGCAAGATGCAGGTCTGGCCGGGCGAGCGGTACCCCCTTGGCGCCACCTACGACGGAATGGGCACCAACTTCGCCATCTTCTCCGAGGTGGCCGAGCGGGTCGAGCTGTGCCTCTTCGACGAGTGGGACACCGGCGCGGAGCGCCGCGTCGAGCTGCGCGAGGTGGACGCCTACGTGTGGCACGCGTACCTGCCGGGCATCGAGCCGGGCCAGCGCTACGGCTACCGGGTGCACGGTCCGTACGACCCCGCGAACGGGCTGCGCTGCAACCCGAACAAGCTGCTGATCGACCCGTACGCGAAGGCCATCGACGGTGACGTGACGTGGGACCCGGCGGTCTACGACTACGACATGGACGAGCCGGAGCGGATGAACGAAACCGACTCCGCGCCGTTCATGCCGAAGTCGGTGGTGGTGAACCCGTACTTCGACTGGGGCAACGACAAGCCGCCGCGCACCCCTTACCACCACTCGGTGATCTACGAGGCGCACGTACGCGGGCTGACCATGCGCCACCCGGACATCCCGGAGGAACTGCGCGGCACGTACGCGGGCATCGCCTCCCCACCGATGATCGACTATCTGACCCGGCTCGGGGTGACGGCGATCGAGCTGATGCCGGTGCACCAGTTCATCCACGACAACCGCCTCGCCGACCTGGGGCTGCGCAACTACTGGGGTTACAACACCATCGGCTTCTTCGCCCCGCACCACGGCTACTCGGCGCTGGGCCGGCTCGGCCAGCAGGTCCAGGAGTTCCGGGGCATGGTGAAGGCGCTGCACGCGGCCGGCATCGAGGTCATCCTCGACGTGGTCTACAACCACACCGCCGAGGGCAACCACCTCGGGCCGACGCTGAGCTTCAAGGGGGTGGACGCGCCCAGCTACTACCGGCTCAGCGAGGAGGACCCCCGCTACTTCGTCGACTACACCGGCACCGGCAACAGCCTCAACGTGCGCAGCCCGCACTCCCTGCAACTGATCATGGATTCGTTGCGGTACTGGGTGACCGAGATGCACGTCGACGGCTTCCGGTTCGACCTGGCCGCCACCCTGGCCCGCGAGTTCTACGAGGTGGACCGCCTGTCCACCTTCTTCGAGGTGGTGCAGCAGGACCCGGTGGTCAGCCAGGTGAAGCTGATCGCCGAACCGTGGGACGTCGGCCCCGGCGGCTACCAGGTGGGCAACTTCCCGCCGCTGTGGACCGAGTGGAACGGCAAGTACCGCGACACCGTGCGGGACTTCTGGCGCGGTGAGCCGGCCACCCTGGCCGAGTTCGCGTCCCGCATCTCCGGCTCGGCCGACCTCTACCAGGACGACGGCCGCCGCCCGTTCCACAGCATCAACTTCGTCACCGTGCACGACGGGTTCACCCTCAACGACCTGGTGTCGTACAACGACAAGCACAACGAGGCCAACGGCGAGGACAACCGGGACGGCGAGAGCCACAACCGGTCCTGGAACTGCGGGGTCGAGGGCGACACCGACGACGAGGCGGTGCTCGCGCTGCGGGCCAAGCAGCGGCGCAACTTCCTGGCCACCCTGATGCTGTCGCAGGGCGTGCCGATGATCGGCCACGGTGACGAGCTGGGCCGCACCCAGCACGGCAACAACAACGTCTACTGCCAGGACAGCGAGCTGGCCTGGGTCGACTGGGACAACGCCGACGAGCAGCTGCTGGACTTCGTCCGCACGCTCACCGCGTTCCGCAAACGACACCAGGTGTTCCGCCGCCGCCGGTTCTTCACCGGCCTGCCGGTGGGCGGGCGCGGCATCGACGAGCCGCTGCCCGACCTGGCCTGGTACACCCCGGACGGGCGGGAGATGACCGGCGAGGACTGGGGCAACGACTTCGGCCGCTCGGTGGCGCTCTTCGTCAACGGCGAGGGCATCCGCGAGCGCGGCCAGTACGGCCAGAAGCACCACGACGCGTCGTTCCTGCTCTGCTTCAACGCCCACGACGCGCCACTGGACTTCACCATGCCCGGCAGCGAGTACGGCCAGAAGTGGGAGCGGGTGATCAGCACCGCCGAGCCGGAGCCGGACGACGCCACGGTGATCAGCGCGGGCGGCACCATCCGGGTGCCGGACCGCTCCCTCGTCGTGCTGGAGAGGATGATCTGACATGCCGGCCACCCCTCCGAAGGCCACCTACCGCGTCCAGGTCCGCCCCGGTTTCGACCTGGACGCCACCGCCGCGATCGTCGACTACCTGGCCGACCTCGGCGTCAGCCACCTCTACAGCGCCCCGCTGCTGACCGCCACCCCGGGCTCCCAGCACGGCTACGACGTGGTCGACCACCGGGCCGTCAACCCGGAGCTGGGCGGGGAGGCCGCCCGGCAGCGGCTGCTGCGCGCGCTGCGCGACAAGGGCCTCGGCCTGGTCGTCGACATCGTGCCCAACCACGCCGGGGTGGCCGTCCCGGCCGCCAACCCGGCCTGGTGGGACGTGCTGCGCCGGGGGCGCGACTCGGCGTACGCCGACTGGTTCGACATCGACTGGGACCGTGGCCGGCTGCTGCTGCCGGTGCTGGCCGACGACGCGGGCGCCCTGGACGACCTCAAGCTGGTCGACGGGGAGCTGCGCTACCACGAGCACCGCTTCCCGGTCGCCGACGGCACCGGCGACGGCACCGCGCGGGAGGTGCACGACCGGCAGCACTACGAGCTGGTGTCCTGGCGGCGCGGTGACGCCGAGCTGACGTACCGCCGGTTCTTCGCCATCGCGGGCCTGGCGGGCCTGCGGGTGGAGGACCCGGCGGTGTTCGCCGCCACCCACGAGCTGATCCTGCGCTGGGCCGCCGCCGGGGAGGTCGACGGCATCCGCGTCGACCACCCGGACGGCCTGCGCGACCCGGCCGGCTACCTGGCCCGGCTGCGGGCCGCCGCGCCGGACGCCTGGCTCGTGGTGGAGAAGATCCTGGAGTACGGCGAGGAGCTGCCGGACTGGCCGGTGGACGGCACCACCGGCTACGACGCCCTGGCCATGGCCGGTGGGCTGTTCATCGACATCGACGCCGAGGGTGACTTCACGGTGCTGGACACCCAGCTGGCCGGTCGGCGTACCTCCTGGGAGGACCTGACCCACACCACCAAGCTGGCCGCCGCCACCCAACTGCTCGCCGCCGAGCTGACCCGGCTGGCCGCTCTCGCCCCCGAGGTGCCCACCGAGCAGGCCCGCGCGGCGCTCGCCGAGCTGGCCGCCGCGTTCGACGTCTACCGGGGCTACCCGCCGCACGGCGCCCGGCACCTCGCCGCCGCCCGCTCCGAGGCCGGCCGCCGCCGCCCCGACCTTGCCGCCGCCCTGGACGCGATCACCCGCCGGCTGCGCAACCCCGACGACGAGCTGGGCATGCGGTTCCCCCAGCTCACCGGCGCGGTGATGGCCAAGGGCGTGGAGGACACCGCGTTCTACCGGTGGACCCGGTTCGTGGCGCTCAACGAGGTCGGCGACAGCCCCACCCGCTTCGGGGTGCCACCCGCGGAGTTCCACCGCTTCGCCGCCGCCCAGCAGGTCCGCTGGCCGGCCAGCATGACCACCCTCTCCACCCACGACACCAAACGCGGCGAGGACGTCCGCGCCCGCCTCGCCGTGCTCAGCGAACTGCCGGGCCGCTGGGCCGAGCAGGTCAAGACCTGGATGGAGTACGCGCCGCTGCCCGACCCGGCGTTCGCGCACCTGCTCTGGCAGACCGCCGTCGGCGCGTGGCCGATCGAACGGGAGCGGCTGCACGCGTACGTCGAGAAGGCCGCCCGGGAGGCCGGCGCCTCGACCAGCTGGGCGGACCCGAACCCGGCCTTCGAGCAGGCACTGCACGAGGTGGTCGACCGCATGTACGACGACCCGAGCCTGCACGACGAGCTGACCGAACTCGCCGCCGCGATCACCCCGGCCGGCTGGTGCAACTCCCTCGGGCAGAAGCTCATCCAGCTCACCATGCCCGGGGTGCCGGACACCTACCAGGGCACCGAGCTGTGGGACAACTCCCTCGTCGACCCCGACAACCGCCGCCCGGTCGACTTCGACGTACGCCGAGAGTTGCTGGCACGAATCGACGGCGGCTGGCGTCCCCCGATCGACACCGACGGAGCGGCGAAGCTGCTCGTCGTGTCGCGGACCCTGCGGTTGCGGCGGGCGCACCCGGAGCTGTTCACCACCTACCGACCGGTGCCCGCGCACGGGCCGTTGGGCCGGCACGCCCTGGCCTTCGACCGGGGTGGCGTGATCGCCGTGGCGACCCGCCTGCCGCTGGGCCTGGCCCGCGCCGGCGGGTGGTGCGACACAGCCCTGTCACTTCCCGTTCACGAGATGAAGGACCTGTTCACCGGGCGGGTCTACAGTGGCGGGGAGACGCCGCTGGACACTCTCCTGGCCGACTATCCCGTCGCTCTGCTGGCTCCTCCCACCGCTGCCGAGGAGGCCGTTTCATGACCGAATTCTCCGTCTGGGCACCGGACGCCACCCGGGTGCGGCTGCGCCTGGCCGGCGACACCGACCACGAGATGCGCGCCGCCGCCGACGGCTGGTGGCGGGTCGAGGTGCCCGACGCCGGCCTCGACTACTCCTTTCTGCTGAACGACGACGAAACCCCACTGCCCGACCCCCGGTCACCGTGGCAGCCTGCGGGAGTGCACGGGCCCAGCCGCCGCTACGACCATTCCGCCTTCGCGTGGACCGACAGCTCGTGGACCGGGCGGCAACTGCCCGGCAGCATCCTCTACGAGCTGCACATCGGCACCTTCACCCCGGACGGCACCTTCGACGCCGCCATCGACCGCCTCGACCACCTCGTCTCGCTCGGTGTCGACCTGATCGAACTGCTCCCGGTCAACGCCTTCAACGGCGAACACAACTGGGGGTACGACGGCGTCTGCTGGTACGCCCCACACGAGCCCTACGGCGGCCCCGACGGCCTCAAACGGTTCGTCGACGCCGCCCACGCCAAAGGGCTGGGGGTGATCCTCGACGTTGTCTACAACCATTTCGGGCCCTCCGGGGCCTACGCGCCGCAGTTCGGGCCCTACCTCGCCGAGCAGAGCAACAGTTGGGGGCGCTCGGTCAACCTGGACGGCCCGCAGTCCGACGAGGTTCGCCGCTACATCATCGACAGCGTCCTCATGTGGCTGCGCGACTACCACGTCGACGGGCTACGCCTGGACGCCGTGCACGCGCTGCCGGATTCGCGGGCGGTGCCGCTTCTGGAGGAGCTGGCGATTGAGGTCGAGGCTCTGTCGACGCACCTGGGTCGGCCGCTGTCGCTCATCGCCGAATCCGACCTCAACGACCCGCGGCTGATCACGCCTCGGGAGGCTGGTGGGTTCGGGCTGCACGCCCAGTGGAACGACGATGCGCACCACGCGCTGCACACGTTGTTGACGGGGGAGCGGCAGGGGTACTACGGCGACTTCGGCTCCCTGGAGACGCTGACGGACGTGCTGACCGGTGGGTTCTTCCACGCGGGGACCTGGTCGAGCTTCCGCAATCGGCACCATGGGCGGCCGCTGGATTCGCGGGTGCCTGGTCATCGGCTCGTGGCGTATTTGCAGAACCATGATCAGATCGGCAACCGGGCTACCGGGGATCGGATCTCCGCTTCGTTGTCGCCCGCGCTGCTGCGGGTTGGCGCTGTGCTGCTGCTGACCGCGCCGTTCACTCCCATGCTGTTCATGGGGGAGGAATGGGCGGCCTCCACGCCGTGGCAGTTCTTCACGTCGCACCCCGAGCCGGAGTTGGCGTCTGCGGTGCGGACGGGGCGGCGAAGGGAGTTCGCGTCGCACGGGTGGCCTGAGGGGGACGTGCCGGACCCGCAGGACCCGGAGACGTTCGTACGGTCGCGGTTGGACTGGGCGGAGCTGGACAAGCCTGAGCATGCTTCGATGTTGTCGTTTTACCAGCGGTTGATTGGGCTGCGGCGGTCTCTTCCTGATCTCTCGGATCCTCGGTTGAACGCGGTTTCTGTGCAGCACGGGGATCAGTTTTTGGTGATGCGGCGGGGGGACACGCTGGTCGTGGCGAACTTGGCTGGGCGTGGGCAGGGGGTGTCGTTGCCTGGGGTGGCTCGGCGGGTGCTTCTTGCCACGGGGGAGGGGGTCACCGTGATGCGGGACCGGATCGAGCTGCCTGCGGAGACTGCGGCGATTGTGGCGCTCTGACAGGCTGCTCAATTCGGATCAATCTGCGGTCGTGGCCCAAGGAGCTACTCCTAGCATGCTCACGGAATTGCCTGCATAGCCGTGCGAAATCGATCATAAGAGTGATCTGGCCGTTGTCGGCAGCGATCGATTCATATCGATCTGCTCTGCCTGGTTCCACTTCGGATCTGCTTGCCGAGCCGTCAGAACAACAGTTTCGCCGGTGACAGCGCCTCGGCCAGACGTGGCACAACATCACGAGCGGCGAGATTGTGCTGTGCCCGACTCAGTTCTTGCATCAGCCTCCGCAGATCGAGCTGGATCGTCGCGGAGTTGGCACGCGCTAAGGTTTCCAGAACCTGATCGACCTCGTGGCACGCACGCTCTGTCTCTCCGACTGCGGCGAGGGCAAGTGAATACCGGGCGGTGTAGCGTGCTCTCGCTCGGTGGGCATGTGCAGGGATTTGCGGCAGAGCGAATTCGAATAACTCGGCAGATTCCCGTGGGCGTCCGAGATCGTGCAAACACCAGGCGGTGACTAGCGTAACGGGATCGCTCAGGGTGGATGTTCCGATAATAGGGCCCTCCTCGATGTGCGGCCGACTAAGAAAATCACGCGCGCGGTCAAGTGCGCGAGAGCATTCCTCGTAGTTTCCAGCGAGCGCGTGGCCTTGGGCTTCCCGTTGTGCTGCTAGCCCGCAGACCCTCGGATTTTGCGTCTGTTCTTGCGCGAGCCTCGCCAGTTCGATGGTATTGCTTGCGTCATGGCGGTACATCGTAATCAGAGCTTGGCGGACAAGTGCGTATGCGGCGAGGTCGTGGAATTCGGCCGCTTCCGCTAGATCACAGGCATGGTCTGTCCACCACATTGCGGCATCATCATCCCCCGCTTCCTGAGCCATCCAGCCGGTGTACTCGGCAAAACGCGCAGCCAATATCAACAGGCGACTTCGCTCGTCAGGTTGCGCCTGTGGCGCCATTACCCGAAGGGCGTTGGTCTGCGCAACGAGCACCGGGATCAGCGCCGCAGGGGAGATCGTCTGTCCAAGCCGACGCGCCTCTTGGAACATCGTTAAGAACGCGGGTAAGGTCGCGCCCTCGGTATGCCGTGGACTAACCGTTGGCCGCAGATGCCAGTTGAAGACCGTCACCACTCCCGCCGAATGAAGGTCTTGTCTATGCAGGCCGGTGAATTCACTACGCCCGTCGGGGCTGAGCCCCATGGTCCAAATATCCGCAGGCCGTGCTGCGCTGAGAGTGGCGGCTGGCGGCAGTTCTTGGACGAGCGCAGCCAAAGCTCCGCCTGCCTCCAACTGTGCGTCGCATCGACGCGCAAGATCTAGGCTGGGGACCTTAAGGCCATTCTCGATCTTACTGAGGTAGCTCTTACTGTAATGGACTATCCGGCTTAGGTCAGCAAGCGATAGCCCCGCATCAATGCGCAGCTTCCGCAGTCTACTTCCGAAATGCGCGGGATCTCCCTCGATGTTGTTGTTCATATGGTCTCCCGTTTCCTAAGGGCCAGCGAGCCGGTCAACGGTTTCCGTTGATCTCACCGACGTGCAAGCTGTTAATCACGAGCGCTGAAACGAACCTAGCCGACGACCGTGATTCATTGGAAGAGTCCGGCGGCCTGAATCCCAAGGATTGGATGATCTAAGTGAAACTCCTTCGTTCAAGCCGAACCCGCTGGGTGCCCGTCGGCATCTTGACCTTCAGTGGCGCAGCGGTGGCCCTCTTGTGGCCCGAACTAACCTCTGCACTTGCGTTCGGTTGGGCGATCGCTGCAGGTGCATCCGCTTGGGGTTGTCCGCGAGACGGAAGCTGGCTGCCTCTCCTGACAAGGTTTCCCGTGTCTCCTGAAGCGGTCAACGGTCACCGGGTGGCCCCAGAATCCTCAACGGACGATCATCGAGTGATGGACCTTCGGGCAGTCAGGTCTAACGATACGGTGCACCCCAGGGTGCCTGTATGACATATAGCATCGATCGCAAATCTGAATGGTCTCGGTTCATGTGATCTAACCTCGGGGTGGGCCCAAGTGGCGAAGGTGTTTGTCAGCTACCGCAACAACGACGATCCGTCGACAGCAGTGCTCTTGGCCGAAGCCATCGACCAAAAATTTGGAGAGGGAACAGCGTTCTTCGACAGTAAATCAATCCCGCTCGGATCTGACTTTCGGTCAATTCTATGGGGGCAGCTCGCGAAATGCGTTGCGATGGTCGTCGTAGTGGGGCCCAAGTGGTTGCTTCGCGACGGGGAGCGTGGAAGGCGTATAGACCGCGAGGACGACTTTGTGCGACAGGAGATTGAATTTGCGCTGCAAATAGGCATCGGTGTCATCCCCGTCCTGGTTGGGGGAGCCGTCAGGCTGAAGGCCGGTGAGCTCCCAGCGTCGCTTAGCGCTCTAGCTGATAGGCAATACCTCACGTTCCGTCACCGAAGCATTGATCAAGACCTCACGCGCCTGTTTCGTGGTCTTCGAGAGTTTATGGTCTCCGAAAGTCCAGGTGTGAAAGTTGAGGCGAGCAGTTCCGGGCTCACATCAACCGGTATCACCTTCAATGGTGCTGTACGGGTAGGTGGAGATGTCGTCAACGGCTCAAAGTACGTGATGCGTAATGAGTGACGACGCTGCCGCTACCTCAGAGGTCCCGATTCAGGGCGGCGGCGAGACACGAAAGGCTGCCAAGTTCAGCGATTCCAGCGAAACCTCTAAAAACGTGAATGGGGGATCCGATGGCGGACCACCTACCAATGGTGTTCACGAGCCCAGCACAGGTGCACCCCTCCGGGGCGGTGAAGCGAGAGGTCGGCCTGGCGCCGCCACTGATCGACAGGAATGGCTGCAAGAAGCAGAACAGGTAATTATTCGCGGCGACCTAGTCGGCGGTGACAAGTACGTCATTTCATTCGGTCGTGCTGAAAATCTAGCCCGTATGAGTCAAATCTCGCCTCTCTTGCTCGATCGGTCCATCCATGCATTTGTTCCGCCGCGCGAGTGGAGCAGCATCCAGACTGAGTTCATGACCCGGCATGCATCCATTATGCAATCCGTCGCGGGTAGTGGGAGAACAACGCTTGCCATTCGACTTCTTGCAGAGGCAAACCACGAACCCATATACATGGTAGATTCCCACGTCAATCTTGCGCAGCTTAACGATGCAATCAGTGCCGGACGAACCAGTTCCGACGACGCCATATCCGGCGTAGGCCTCATACTTACGGAGCCTGCCGCGATGTCAAGCTTGTCCGGACGTGACCTACGGAATTTGGATCACGCGCTAATCGAGGCGAAGACTCGACTGATCATAGTCACTGGGACGGAAACTCGGCTTGATGATGAAGAGGCACTAGACTATCGGCTCCCTCCCTTCGAGCCACCCTCCCACCGTGCCATCGTCGAGAAGCATCTTCGGTGGCGCTTCGACAAGCAGGCGAACGATTTGCTTTCGCAAGAGGGTGTTCGTGAAGCTATTGATGAACTGCTACCGCCAACGCTGCCCTGTCGGCGGGCAGGTCATCTTGCTGACATCATCCATCAGATAACGAAAGACGGCACCGTCGACCTAGCTGTTCTGAGGCGAATGATGAATCGGCGCGATGTCGACAACTTCACAATCTGGATGGAAGGATTCAATGATCTCGAAGACGCTTGTTTCGCCGTAACGCTCGCGGTACTCGACGGTCTTCCGTACGAGGTTGTTTCCGATGCCTCTACGGTCCTTGCTGAAGGGCTAGAACCTGCGAAGAATAGGCGCGGGACTAAGGTGGGACGGACGGCCTCCGCCGCAAGGCTCGAAGAGTTCCGAGCGCGTACACGGAAGGTGTACTCCCGCGGGCCTTACGGGCGTTCAGTGGTCCAAGCTGTCGAGTATGCAGATCGGACCTATCCGCGACGTGTCATTGAGCATTTCTGGCAGCGGTCCGGTAGGAGTAAGGAGATGCTCGCCTGGCTGCTGGATCTCGCGGCTGGAGAGGAGCAGTCAGAACGTGTCCGGATTCGAGCGGCCACTGCTTTAGGGCTGCTCTCAATTCTAAATTTCGACTACCTTCACCATTCTATGTTCGAGCGATGGGCGGGTGATGAGAGCTATCTGCGGCGTGAGGCAGTTGCTAACGCGCTGCGGGTGCCGGCAGCGAATCCGCTCACGGCCGCTAACGTCCTGCGCCTTATCGAGACATGGCACGGATTGCAGCGGGAGCGAAGGAAACAGGCCACCGCTGCCCGTAGTTACGGGGTTAGTCTAGCTTTGAGCGATCCAACATGGCTGATCGATCGGCTCGGTAGGCTTGCAGGGTGCGGTGATCTCGACGTCACGGCAGCTGTTTCCCGGAGCTTGTCTGACCTAGCCGGGAGGGATAGTTGTGAACTATCCGGTTCTGTGCTGACGTCTCTTTGTGAGTGGCTTCCGAACTACCGGCGGGAATTTGCTGCACAAATGGCTTTTCTCCAAGCCGCGACGTCCTTGCTCACCGAGGTGCCCGATGTTCACCCAGATCTCACTCCTGAATTGTGGCCGACACTCCTCGTTTTAGCGGACCGGGATCAAGAAATTCGGAGCGAGCTTTGCCTTATGTGGGCGAGCGTGCTGCACTCCGGAAATTCTCTTGACGCTGCTACCACTCTCACTGATTGGGCTGTCATGGCGGAGAGAACTCCAGCGATGCGCCAAGTTTTAACATATCTGCTTGTGGGTGTCAGCTCGTACAGTCCTCGCGTCCGGGAGATAGTTCATCATATAGTGGATCACTGGGGGCAGGCGGACCATTTGCAGCCTTTGACGGCCACCGCCGCTGCGTTGAAGCGGCAACTTGAGCAACTCGATCTGAACACGACGAGCTCGGAGTTTTCGCTATGACAAATGGGTTTCGTCCAATCCTTCGATCTGCACTCGTTCGGCCTGGCTGGCAAAAGAACCCAGCCTTGCGCCCGGGTGTCGCGATTGTGTATTCGGATGCGGATGGCAGGGTGCAGATCCCGCAAGGCGGTGGGCGCCCCTGGGCTCGGCATTCAACCACATCTAGCTGGATCCGACACGAAGTAGACGTATCTGATCAACGTCGCATCGCCAGGCTTGGGGGTATGGACTTACCAACCGCCAGGAACGCCCATTTCTTGGAAGCGGTGGTCGATATAGGTTTCCGCGTGACGGATCCAGCCGAGATAGTCCGTCGTTATGTGACGTACGGCGCCTCTGTGATTCTCAATTATGTGAGTAGCGAGCTCAGGGCCGTCACCCGAAGTTTCGATCTTGAGGAGATTCATCTAGCCGAGGATAAATTCAACGCAGAGTTCTATCGGGATATCCCGCTTCCTGAAGGAATAACGATCTATCGTCTCAATGTGCGACTGACGCCCGACCGGACGGCTTTTGAGTATCTTGAGGATCTAAGAGGTGCGTCGCGCAGCCGCGATCTTGCGGCGGAACAACACGAACGCGCTAAGGTCGAGGCGATCCGTCTCAACGAGATCAAGCAAATCGAGCATGCTGCAGAGCTGGAAAGGCGCAAGGCTGCGTTGATTGCAATGCGCGACCTCGAGATGGATCCCTACGAATTGCTGCTCGCACATGCTGCTGAACATCCGAATGGATCTGAGAAGCTTTTTGAGATGCTTAACGAGGCTTGGAGGGCAGGGGTGGAGCAGGAGGAGGCGCGCGACACTAGATTCGCGGATCTGGTCAAGTACTTGATTGAAAGTGGCATTATGCAGGCTGTCGACATTGAGAAATTCCGTGACGATTTGACCAACCGGGTTCGCGAAGCTGCTGTCCGGAAGGGCTCCACTGGCCTAGGTTGGTCCGAGTCGTCGGTTCTTCCAGAGATGAAGTTGAAGAAGGCGCCCAGTGCCCCACCGCAAAGGTCGTCTGGCGGTGATCAATCATTCAACGGTGTCGAGCGCTGAGCTGCTCGCGCCCGAGTCTTCAGATGCAGGCATCCATAAGAAGTCCTGTCGAATATTTCTACTCTTCAGGCTGGTTGCGATGTTGCTGCCCGGATGCGATTGACCGTGCCTACCGACGATCTTTCCCCCTCTTGCCCGGAACACTCCGGCCGGCGGTGAGGTAAACCGGGGTGCATTGGCTTCGGGCTAGTCTCGCGGAGCGGGCTCTTGGAGCAACGCTGGCGGGAAGACGCTGGGCGGCAGAACCCTCTGAGAAGAAGGCGGCCCCTGTCAGTTCCTCACCGGCCAGTTCAAGCTTGTCGAGACTCGTTATTGTCCCACAATCGAACGTGAAGCTTATGATCGCGCGAGGTCGTTCCCCGGCGGGCGGTGCCCAGTCCACGACTAGTAGGTCGCCCACCTCCACGGCGACGCCCAACTCCTCGCGGACCTCGCGGGCGCACGCATCGTGTGGATACTCGCCCTCGTCGACGTAGCCGCCCGGAAAGGCCCAATAGTCGCGGTAGGTGGGTTTGACAAGCAACACGTTGTCGTCCTGGTCAGTGATGAAGGCTGCAGCGGCGGCGTAGAAGGAAGCTAGGTTCGCATACCACGTGGCGGGTTCAGTCCAGGTCACCTCGGTGACGCTAGCGGAGATGTCTGGGCGCGTTCGGCTCTAGATAGGTGTTGGCATGGCAGCGAGGGTGTGCAGGACTTCGTTGACCTGGGGCGATGCCCGCCGAGGGCTTAGCGTGGCGATGAGTTCACGGACGCGCTGTTGAACACGCTCCGACTGGATGCTCGCTGCAGGTTGCCCGATCTTTGAGGCCCAGTTGCAGGCGGCGTCGGTGTCTCCAGCGCGGGCATGAGTCATGGCGACGAGGGCGGTGTGCAGGGCGCGCGTCCGGGTGTTTTGGCCGGCAAGGGTGAGCGCCTCCGGAGCGTGTCGAAGGGCCTGCTTGTACAGGTGCAGGTCGCCCAGGCACCTCAGCGCGGCCCCGGCCAGGTGGGCGGGGCTGAAGTATCCGACCCAGCGCGGACCGGGCTCTGTGCCCGTCCGGTCGAGAGCGCGTTCAGCCTTAGTGAGGGCGAGCTGGCACGCACGTCGCTCGCCCGACTGTCCGTAGGCGGTAGCTGCGGTGGCATGCAGGCGAGCGAGGACTGCGGCGGGTGCGCGTCCGGCCCCGTCAATGGCCGCTTCGATGAGCCGCCCCGCCTCTCGGGCGTGCCCCAAGAACACAGCCTGAGTGGCCAGATTGGCCAGCAGGTGAGCACCGTAGAGGCGGTCGTCGGCGGCCTTGGCGAGCCGCAGGCCAAGCGTCACATGATGTTGCGCCATCGCGTGCTCGCCGGCGTCGTACGACATGAAGGCGAGTTGGCCGGAGAGCGTTGCCGCTGCGCGCATGAGGTCGCATCCCACGGCATCGGTGTAGGTGCCGTGCAGCATCGGCGCGACCTGACGCACCAGGAAGTCGGCCATGACGGCACGGGTGCGCGAAGAGCCGCTGCCATGACGTCGATCAAGATCGGTGAAGTGGTCCGCCAGCGCGTACAGCGATTGAACGTCGGTGGGGGTGACCTGTTGCCGGCCGCTCCGGCTGACCGCCTTGTCGGGCAGGTCATACCGCCAGCCAAGCGCCGCCTCTAGCGCTTTGCCGCTATCGAACACCCCGCTGTCCTGTTGGTTGAGGCGCTTGGTCAACCTCGTCCAGATCAGCTCGGCGGTAGCGATCGCCCCATCGACGGTCGCGGGGTAGACGCACATGCCGATGCTCTCGGCCGCGCCAAAGCCCAGCTCGGTCACGCCGACCGAACGACCGAGCTTGCGGGCTAGGGTCTCAGCCATTGCGGCCTGGACGTGCTCGCCAGGCCGCCGACCGCGCAACCACCAATAGACGCTGGCAGCGTCGTAGCGCCAAGCGCCCACATTGCGGCCGGCGTGGTTGAGCTGTCGAGCGAAGGCGGCGTGAGCGTTACCGTAGCCGGCGGCGAGTAGCAGCCCTTCGAACGCTACGTTCGTCACCGGTCGCGCCATGGTTCCGCCTCCAGGCATCAGTCAACTACCAACAGTGACGAGCCTATGGGTTGCCGAAGTCCTACGGGGACCCGCGCAACCCTGCGCAACCCACGTCCTGAGCAGCGCAACCGAGCGCATCGCTTGCCATCTGGTCCGTCGACCGGCAGCCCGCTTCGCTGATCGCAGGGGTTCTGAGTGACGGCAAACGTCACACCCCGGCCGGCGGAGGTGTCAATGCAGGGCGACGAGTCAGCGAACAAGGGTAAGCAGTCCGAGGCGGCCGAGCGGGAGGCTGCCAAGCAGCGCCTCCTCGCCCAGGCCGAGGCGGAGCGCGTACCCGTTGATGACACGACCCGCGCGGTCCCGGACCGGCGGTGGCGGCGTGACCAGCGATGACATCCCTATCGGCCGCCGGGTGGCGAGTTGGCGGATACGGCGGTCGATGACGCAGCAGATGCTCGCCGATCGGTTGCGCAGGTCGAAGAGTTGGGTGGACAAGATCGAGCGGGGTGCCCGCCCCCTGGACCGGTACTCGGTGATTCAGGAGGTGGCCCACGTCCTGCGGGTCGACCCGGAGGTGCTGCTCGGCCAGCCGCGGAGCACTCCGGCGGGCACGCCGGACGGGGTGGACGATATCCGGGCGGCGCTCGCCCGCTACGACGTCCCGCAGGCTCCACCGCAGACGGACGAGCTGCGACGGCAGGTCGGGCATGCCTGGTTGACCTACCAGCATGCGCACTACGGGCAGTTGGTGCGCCTGTTGCCGGGTCTGCTCGACGCCGCCCAGAGCGCGCGGTCGGCGGAGTTGCTGGTGCAGGCGTACCGGATCACCTCGTCGCTGCTGGTGAAGCTCGACGAGCCCGACCTGGCCTGGCTGGCCGCCGACCGCGCAATGGCCACCGCCGGCGACAACCAGATCCTGGCGGCAACAGCAGCCATCTCGGTAGCCCAGGCGCTACGCGCCGCAGCCCGAAACCACCTGGCCCTAACGGCAACCCTCACTGCGGCAAACCGCATCCTCCCACTCCCACCTCGCCGCGTTGATCATGAGGTTGACGGGCTCCGTGGAGATCAAAGTGCCCGTCAATCTCATGATCGACAGGGCGAGGGTGAGGGCGCGGGGGAGTGGGCTGTGGGTGGGACGTTGTTGGTGCAGGCCGCTCTCGCCGCCGCTGGCAGCGGCGACCACCACCGGGCGGGGGAGCTGACCGACCGGGCCATGGGCGTTGCCGCAAACCTTCGGGGGTACGACGACACGCACCGCACCAGCTTCGGGCCGATCGTCGTCGACCTGGCGCGGGTGCTGTCAGCGGCGCAACGGGGTGATGCCGACGAGGCGCTGCACAGGCACTCGGCCGCGATCCGGCGGGAGGCGTTCCGGCGGTTGCCGGCCGAGTATCGGGGCGCGTACCTGGTTGATGTCGCAGGGGCGTACCTCCAGGTGGGTGACCTGCGCGGGGCCGCTCGCGCGCTGGTGGACGCGGACAGTGTCGCGCCGGCTGAGGTTCGGTGCCGGCCTCTGGCGCGTACCGTGATCGCCGAGATCGCCCGCGCGAACCCGGCGCCGGCCGGCGTGGCGCGACTGGCGACGCTGGTCGGCCTCACCCGCTGACTGGCCGGCTACTCCGGCCCAGGACGACGGCGCGTGGCTACGCCGGGGCGTCATGATGCGCGGTCCTGACCCCGATGCCCTGCATCGCGGTCAGGACCGCAGCCCAGGTCCTGCTCGACCGGCGACGGAAGCAGCGTCGCCGCCGCGGACTCACAGAATCGTTGTCAGCACGCCTCCATCGACGCGTACCGCCGATCCGTTGATTGCGGACGCGGCGGGACTGGCGAGGAAGGTCACGGTGTTCGCGATCTCACTCGGTTCGATGAAGCGTCCCAGCAGGGAGGTCTGGTTGGCACCGATGATCGCCACTTTCAGGTCGTCCTCCAGCAGGGATTGGGCATCGGCCAGCGACTTGACCGTTTCGGCGACGCCGGCGGAATATGTGGGGCCGCCCAGCACCGAGTTGACGGTCACCGCAGTGCCCTTCGTCAGCTTCGCCAGGCCGTTACCCACTGCGAGCATCGCCGTCTTGGACGTGCCGTAGTGAAGCATGTCGGCGGGGATGTTGACGCCCGACTCGCTGCTCACGAACACGATCCGGCCCCACCCCCGATCGAGCATCGCCGGCATGAGGTGCCGCGCGAGCCGGACCCCGCTGAGCACGTTCACCTCGAAGTAGAGCCGCCATTCCTCGTCGGAAATGAGTTCGAAAGGTTTGAGCTCAAAGAGCCCGACGTTGTTGATGAGAATGTCAACGCTGGGCAGCTCGTCGCACAGCCTGTCGACGTCATCGGCAACCGAGAAGTCGGCTTGAATGCCAGTGACGGATACGCCGGGCGCCTCCCGACGCAACACGTCGACAGCCTCGGCCAGCTTTGCCGGGTCGCGGCCGTTGAGGACCACGTCGACGCCCTCGCCGGCCAGGGCCTTCGCGGTCGCGTAACCGATGCCTTGACTGGATCCGCTGATGAATGCCGTCTTGCCGCTGAGTTGCAGGTCCACGTGCTGCTCTCCTAGTGAGTGGTCGCCGACCGGTGCACCTGCCGCAAGTCGGCAGGCGCTCCTCTCGACCTTGCCGCAGACCGATGAGCATCTGATGAGTACCGCGTGAGTGGCTGACGCTGGTGTGGTCCCGCCTGAGCGCAACGCCCGACCGGTTCCCCTGGCCGGCCGAGGCAGCCGAGTGGCCAGGCGACCGCGACCCCGGCCGGCCCTCGGCAAGGCCAAGAACAGTGGCCGGAGACCAACCAGTCTCAGCGGTTGCCCGATCGCGTCGATGCGGCACCCATTGCCCGTAGGTGTGCCAGCCCTTGCGCCCAGGACTGAATGAGGCTCGTTTCGTGGTAGGCGATGTCGTGTTCCACGCAGAACCGACGGATCAGCGGCTGGGCGCGGGGGAGGTTGGGTCGGGGCATGCTGGGGAAGAGGTGGTGTTCGATCTGGTAGTTGAGCCCACCGAGGAGCGCGTCGAGGAACGGGCCACCGCGCACGTTGCGGGAGGTGAGGACCTGTCGGCGTAGGTAGTCGAGGTTGTCGGCCTCGGTGAGGATCGGCATGCCCTTGTGGTTCGGGGCGAAGGAGCTGCCCAGGTAGAGCCCGAAGAGGGCCTGGTTGACCAGGATGAACACGATCGCCTGCGGAACGCTCAAGACCAGGAAGACGGCCCCGAGGTAGCCGGCGAAATGCACGACGAGCAGGCCAGCCTCGGTGCGTCGACGCCTGAGTCCGCCGCGGCTGACGACCGCCCGGACGCTGGCGCCGTGCAGGTGCAGACCCTCCGCCAGCAGCAGCGGAAAGAACAGCGCCGCCTGGTGCCGGACGAACAGCGCCCCCAGGCCGCGTTGCGCCGCAGCCTGACCGGGGGTGAAGGACAGCGGAGTCACCACGAGGTCGGGGTCGCGGCCTTCGGTGTTCGGATTCGCATGGTGGCGGTTGTGCTTGTCAACCCACCATCCGTAACTGATCCCGGTCACCAGGTTGGCGCACACCAGGCCGACCACGTCGTTCGCCCGGCGGGAGCGGAAGATCTGCCGATGCCCGGCATCGTGACCGAGAAACGCCAGCTGCGCGAGGAGCACCGCGACGCCGGCCGCGATGGCCGTCTGCCACCACGACGACCCGAGCCGCACGAACAGCACGCCCATCAGTACGAGACAAGCCAGGATCACCGTCACCCGGGCCGCGTAGCGGCGGGGTCGTCGGTCGAGGAGGCCCGTGTTTCGGACCAGGCGGGAAAGGTCGGCGTACTCACTACCCCGGTCGCTGCGGGTGCCAAGATCCGTATCTCTCAACGTCGCCACTCCCTTGTCAGCCACGCCCATCAGCTCGTCGGCTCCGCCGTCAGCCATGACCAGGCACTCGCCCTCTCGGGTAAGTCTGCCGATCGGCTGCGAGCTTCGTTCGTCAAGTCCGACAATCAGCACCATGAGGTCACGTTGGGTTCAGGGGGTAGTCATGGCACGCAAGAAAAAGTCCACCGCGAGGCAGGCACTCATCCTTGCCTTCGCGGCCGGGACGGTGGCCGGAGCGGCGGGCATGCTCACGCTGCGACGTGCCCGGCAGGATGGTGACTTCGCGAGAGGTGACGTCGCTGGGCAGCTCGATGAGAGCATCGCTCCGCCGCTGGGCGGGCGTTTCGACGCCTCCCCTCAGGGGCCCGTGAGCGCCCGTGCGGCGCAGCACGGCTGACCTGGGCAGCGTCTGGGACCACTGCGGTGTGCGAGAGAGATGAGAGCACTGATGTCAGAACGGCCTAGCGGCAAACCCGGCGCCGCGTCTGCTGACACGCCGGTCGCGGAGTTGGTGCAGCGTGCCACCGAGCAGATCACCCGACTGGTGCGCGACGAGCTGACGATGGCACGGGCGGAGATGACCGCCAAGGGCAAACGCGCGGGCACCGGCGCGGGATTGCTCGGCGGCGGCGCGATACTCGGGATTTTCGCCGGCGGGACCGCCGTCGCCACGGTCGTGGTGCTCCTGGCCGCGGTCATGCCCGACGCTGTGGCAACCTTGATCGTCACCGTGATCCTGGCCATCGCCGCCGCCATCGCCGCCCAACGCGGTAAGAAGCAGGTCAGCCAGGCCATGCCCGCCACGCCCGCAGCCACGATGGACAGCGTGCGAGCCGACGCCGAGACGATACGTGGCGCAGCGGGTCGGAGGCGGCCATGAGCACGCCGTCCGGAAGCAGCGACCAGACCCGCCGGGACATTCAGCAGACCCGCGCGGAACTCGGCGAGACCGTAGCCGCACTGGCCGCCAAGACCGACGTCAAAACCCGTGCACGCAGCAAAGCAACCACCGCCGTCGGCGGACTGCGAGGGCGGGTCACCGAGGCCGGGCAGTCGGCGAAGACCAGAGCGACGCAGCTCGCCCGCACGGTGAGCCAGAAGGTCTCCCAGCGTGTCACCTCGGTCGAGCAGAAGTCACAGCACACCATTGGCGCGATACAAGGCTCGGCGAAAGCCGGCGCGCAGACCGCCGGCAAGGCGGAGTCGTCAGTGGTCACCTCCGCTCGCGTTATGACCACCAAGATCGGCAGCTCGGTGCGCGCGAAACCCTTGCCAGTCCTCGCCGTCACCGGCACCGCCGCGACCCTGGCGGTCCTCACCTACCGACGCCGCCGGTCCCGATAGACGATTCGATACGACGACACGCACCGCACCAGCTTCGGGCCGGTGGCCGTCGACCTGTCGCGGGTGCTGGTGGCAGCCTCGCGGGGTGATGCCGCCGAGGCGGTGCGTTTCAGCGTGCTCGTACGCAACGAGCGGGCACTCGTTGCCGGAGCGATTTAAGCGGAATCACAGAATATTTTAAGGTTAGACGACAGTGAATTAGATGCTTGACCTTTCAACTTTCCCGGTGGTAACTTCCATTGACCGAAGCCTCTGGGAAAAGAGAGATCTGTGCGACTGAAGTCCCTCGCCCTTGCCCTGTCCACCGCAGGCCTGCTGGCCACCATCCCCGCCGCGTCGGCCTCCGCCGCCGGCCCGTGGCCGAGTGAGGAGCCGTGGCCGCCCGGCAACTGCCAGCAGGGCACCTTCTGCGCCTGGCCCAACTGGGCTCCGGTGAACACCGGCCCCACGGAGACTCCGTCCCTGGTGACCACCGGCCCGTGGACCGGCAGCGCCCCGACGAAGACCTTCTACAACTACACGACCGCGAACGTCGAATTGGAATACCACCACACGTGGCAGGACGACTCGACTGTCATCACGCACTGCGCTACTCCGCGCGGCAACATTTTCTACCTTCAGGTCATCGTGACAAAGGTGAATTGGCACGGCTCCTGCTAGCCGCGTAGCGTCGGCCGCCGGTGTGGGCGCGACGGGCCACGCTCATCGACCCCACCCGGCGGCCCGGCCGCTGATGCCGCAGACGATTCAGCTCCACAGGCACTGACCATCACGGCAGCCGCCCCCGCCGCGCCAGCGTGCCGCGGATGGCCGCCAGGCGACGAACGTCCAGCCGGCGATGATGTCACGAGCGCACTCCGACCGTGGGTGCCGTCGCCAGCCGTCAAACGCCGGGCTCAGCGGCAGTGCCAGCCAACTGCGGACGTCTTTATGCTCGGATTTCCATCTCTGCCACCAACCCGTCGTTGAATCGGTAGACATGCGTGACGGTGTGATCCGCGATTGTCGCTCCGGTTTTGTTGCGGACGACCTGGTGGACGGTGACGACGATTCGCCCGTCGGCCTCCGCGACGAACGCGGTCGGCATGACGGTCGGTTCGAGCTGGTCCCATTGCCTGCGCCAGTAGGCACTCACCTCGTCGCGGCCGTGAACGAGGCCTCCCTCCCAGCCATTTGGCCACGACACATCCGGCGTCATGGCGGCCAGCAGTGCGGGGATGTCGCGCTCGTTGAATGCCGCGTAGAGGTTCGTGAGCAGCCTCTCCGACGTTGCGAGATCCGGCGACTTCATCGAGCCAGCATGGTTGGTGGACCAGACCTCAGGGAAGTCACTTCGCGGTCAGCAGAATGTGGGCGGTGGGTGGGAGCTGCTGTTCCAGGGCCCCTGCGGCCGCCGGGTGCGGTGAGCGCCGCCGACGCGGCGCGGCTCACTGACGCAGCGCGAGGGCTCGCAGGGCGATGTCGACCGAGGCGTGGAGGTCTTCGCGGCTCGCGCCGGACGCGGCGTGGACAGCGTGCCCTTCGCTGAGGGCCATCACGAACCGCGCCAGCGCGCCGGGATCCATGCCGTCCGGGAGGTCCCCCTCCTTCGCGGCGCGGGACAGTCGCTCCTCCACGGCCGCCTCGGTGGCGGCGCGGCCGGCGGCCAGGATCTCGGAGATGCGGGCGTTCTCCGGCGAGCAGGCCAGGCCACCCTGGATGGAGAGGCAGCCCGCCGGGTGGTCACGGTCGGTGAGGCCGTCGGCGCTGGCGCGCAGGAAGGCTTCGATCGAGGCGTACGCGGTGGGTTGGCCGAGTGCGGCGCGGGCGTTGGCCACCTGGGTGTCGTGGTAGCGGGCGAAGGCACGCTGGAACAGCTGTTCCTTGCTGCCGAAGGCGGCGTACAGGCTCGGCCGGTTGATGCCCATCGCGCTGGTGAGGACGCTCAGGGACGCGCCCTCGTAGCCGTGCCGCCAGAAGGCCTCGGTTGCCCGGTCGAGGACCGTCTCCTCGTCGAAGGCCCGGGGGCGTCCCACGGCGGGCGTCTCGGTGCTCATGGCGCCAGCGTACCGCTCGGTACAGATCGTGACCCGGGTCACCAACTGATCAGTACAAAACCCTGTTACGGTCATTGGCAACCGAGCGGTACAAAACCAGCGGCGGTCGCTCACAGGGCGCCCCGTGGCTGCACATGTAGGAGATAAGAATGACCGTCACGCTCATCACCGGTGGCAACAAGGGCATCGGGTTCGAGACCGCCAGGCAGCTTCTCGAACTGGGCCACACCGTCTACATCGGTGCCCGCGACGTCGAGCGGGGCGAGAAGGCCGCAGCCGAATTGGGCGCACGGTTCGTGCAGCTCGATGTCACCGACGACGCGTCGGTGAGCGGCGCGCTGGCGACTGTCGACTCGGCGGAGGGTCGACTCGACGTCCTCGTGAACAACGCGGGCATCCTCGGCGACGGCCCCGTCGACGGCCCCACCGCCCTGCGGGTGTTCGACACCAACGCGGTGGGGATCGTCCGCGTCACCGAGGCGGCACTACCCCTGCTCCGACGGTCGTCGAACCCGACGGTGGTCACCGTGTCCAGCAGCATGGGGTCCTTCTGGGCGGTCACCAACCCGGAACGGCCGGAATTCAATCTTCCGGCGGCGCTCTACGCGGCTTCCAAGTCGGCGGCGACCATGCTCACGATCCAGTACGCCAAGGCAAATCCGGGCATCAAGTTCAACGCGCTGGAGCCCGGCACCACCGCCACCGACATGACCGCCGCCCTCGGAATCGGACGGCCGGTAGCGGAGAGCGCCAGAACCGTCGTACGCCTGGCCACCCTCGGCCCCGACGGCCCGACCGGCACCTTCACCGACGAGCTCGGCCCCTTGAACTGGTAGCACGGGCAAACAGGGCCGGGGATGGTCGGCGGGGGAGTGGGCGGCCGGGGAACGGCCCTTGGGCGACACCGATGTCCGGCGTCGCTCAAGGGCCGCTCCTGCGTCAGGTCACAGTCGCGCGGTGCTCAGCAGCTGGGATCGTTGTAGCCGCCGTGGTACGTGTTCACCTGTATCTCGAACCAAGTGCTTTCCTAGGCGTTGCGACGTTGGGCGAGTGCGTCGCGGATGGCGAGAACGACGAGCGAGAGCGGCACGACCACCCAGAGCTGGAGCACCGTGTACCGGCGCAGCTCCCGGTCGATGTCGGCGCCGGCCAGTTCCGCGTCGAGGACGCCGGGTCGCATCAGCGCGAGCGCGTACAGGGACAGGGGCGCGTAGTTGAGACCCGCGCCGACCAGCCACACGCCGAGCGCTCGGCTGCCGAAGCCGGTCGACGACGCCAACAGCCAACCGCCCCACGTCACCATCAGCACCACGCCGACGAGGAACTCGGCCACGATGATCCGCCGTCGGCGGGTGGTTCCCCGGCTGCCGTGCATGTCGATGGCCGCCAGGCGACGAACGTTCATCAGAGCGATGGTGCCACCGGCGGGCAACCTCTGGTCGGGGCGTGGCGCTGGGCTGGCGAGCGACAGTGACGCCTTCCGCTCAGCCGCCGTCGGCGCAGAGTTGGGAGGTCAGGGTGGCGCGGGCCCACTCTTCCCACGCGTCCGGTGACCAGCCGCGGTCGCGGACGAAGATCAGATAGAGCTCTGGGCTGAGCACGCCGTACAGCAGGTCCGCCGCCATCTCGACGGAGAGGCCGGGGCGGGCGTCGGGCTTGCCCACCAGGGCTTCGGCTGCTGCGTACTGGACCGTGTAACGCGGATCGGCGTCGTCCGGCCACTGTGCGGCGATCTCCGGGTCGGTGGCTGCGGCGGCCGCGATCAGCGGCATGATCGGGGCGACCCGGCCCAGGATCTCGCTGGCGCCGTGCACGTGCGCGCGCAGTTGCCCGGCTGCGGTGGGCTCGGCGCACGCGGCGCGAAACCACTCACGGTCCATGGTGGCGACCGGCGCGGTGTCCCCGGCGATGGACGTGTCGACGACGTCCTTGAACAGCGTGCGCTTGTTGCGGAAGACGAAGTAGACCGTCTGGACGGCCACGCCCGCCCGGTCCGCGACCTCCTGCAGGCTCGTCGCCCCGTAACCCTGCGCGACGAACAGCTCGCGAGCCGCCTCGATGACCTTCTCGCGGGTGCGTTGTGAGCGCTCGGCCCGCTTGTCCGGCCGCTTGACCTTCTCCATGGTGCGAGCCTATCTTTAGAGTACGTCACTAGAGTTCAACTCTAATATTCTGGAGGAGACGATGTCCCAGCTCGACGCCAGCCAGAACCCGGCCACGACGCGGCGGGACCCGGAGGAGGAGGCCGTTCACCGCGCCCTGGAGGGCTACTACCGCACCGGCAAGCCGCCGTGGGACACCGGCGTGACGCCGCCCGAGTTGGTGGACCTGATCGAGGGGCACGGCGCGCTGCCGCCCGGCCGGGCTCTCGAACTCGGCTGCGGCACCGGGACCAACGCCATCTACCTCGCGCGGCACGGCTGGGAGGTGGCCGCCGTCGATCTGATCGACAGCGCCGTCGACCAGGCCAGGGAGAAGGCCGCGGCGGCGGGAGTGGCGGTACGGGTGCGGCACGGAGACGCCACCCGCCTCGACGACCTGGACGTGCCGGGCCCGTTCGACCTGTTCTTCGACCTGAGCTGCTACTGCGGAATCCCGCTGCACCGCCGCGACGCCTACGCCGCCGGGCTCACCCACCGCGCCGCTCCCGGAGCGCTGTTGCTGATGTTCGGGTACGGCCCCGAGACACTCGACAATCCGGTCTCCGAGATCACGTCATGGGCGGCGGGCGTCACCGCCGACGAACTCCGCGACAGGTTCCCCGGCTGGGCACTCATCGACGTCACGCCGGGCACCAACTCGGTGCCGACCTTCTGGTTCACGCTGCGCCGCGACGCCTAGCACCTTCCGACCGCGTGGAGCCGGCGTGCGCGTTGCGCGATCACTCGAAGAACTTGAGGCTGAACCCGGTGTCGCTGGTCGGGCCGGGCACGTTGGCGCGGCGGTAGGTGGTGTTGCCCCACCAGCAGAAGGTGCCGGTGTACCAGTACCGGTTCGCCCAGGAGTACGCCGTGCCCTTGGGTACGGCGTGGAACATCAGCGGGAACCTCGGCCCGGCGGGTGGGCTCGTGGCGATGTCGCCATTGAGCAGCACGAAGCTGTGGTGCCCGGGGCCGTTCACGTACAGGGTGGGATCCCAGCCGGCCATCATGGTGGCCCGGTTCGAGCCGAACAGGCAGCCGTTGGACTTGTACCAGTCCCACACGTACGTGGGGTCGCCGCCGGCGCGCAGTCGCAGGTCGGCCAGGCAGTACTGGTCACTCCAGCTGCCGTTGGCGGAGTAGACGATGTGCAGCTGCCCGTTCGGGTCCCTGATCGCCTCGGGGGACTCGTTGATGAACGGGTTGCCCACCACACGCTCCCAGCTCTCGCGCGGCTGGGAGATGACGTACCGGCTACCGGTCGGGGTGAGCGGGTCGCTCATCCGGCTGAGGTAGATGTTCTGCTCGACGTTGGTGTCGCCGGCCCAGCCGGACCAGACGAACCATCGCTGCCCGTTGAAGGTGAACAGGCTGCCGTCGATGGCCCACTTGCCGCCCGGCAGCGCGAGCTGCCGCTCGGACGTGTAGCCGCTGGCCGGCGACGCCGAGTGGATCACGTACATGCGGTGGGCGGTGCTGCGCCCGGCCGAGAAGTAGATGTAGTAGCGGCCACCATCGGTGACGATCTCCGGAGCCCAGACCTCACCGAGGTTGCGGCTGTCCGTCCACACCTGCCGCGCGGTCGCGGCGGCCAGCGCGTCGGGTGACGCTGCCTGCCGTACGGCGATCCCGCCGTTGAGCGACTGGACGGAGATGTAGGTGGAACCGACGCGGATCACGCTCGGGTCGGCGGCCCGGAGGCTGGTCTGCCCGGCCGCCGCCGGCCCGGCGCCGACCACTGGCAGGCCGGTGGCGAGCACGGCGGCCAACAGGGCGGCGAGGAGTCGCGGAAGGGTTCGACTGTCGGCGTTCACGATCGGGATTCCTCTCCTCGACGTGAGCTGGCCGACGGTCGGACCCGGATCGGGTCGGCCAGCCGTCGCGCACCTCAGAACGACAACGACTGATATCGATAGATTAGGCCAGGAGCCGACGAGCCGCAGCGTGGGTTGCCGGGCATGGAGCCGGCGGGGTTTCCGGGAACGTGAGAATCGGGCATGTATCTCTGCACTGCTGGAGGGGAGTGACGGCAATGCTGGTATACGGCTATCTCGGCGCGGTGCTCATCGGTGCCCTCGTCGGCCTGCTCGGACGACTCATCCTGCCGGGGAGGCAACGGATCGGCGTCGTCGCCACGTTCGTTATCGGCGTCGGCTCGGCGGTGCTGGGCACAGTGGTCGCCAAGGCGCTGCACATCGACGATGAAGCCAGCGTGCGGGTCTGGGTGCTGCGCTGGGACTGGATCGTGCTCGCGATCCAGGTCGGCGTCGCGGTCATCGCCGTGGCGCTGGCGAACATGCTCACCTTCACCCGGCTTGCCGGCGGCGACGAGACGCCCCGTCGGCGGGCCCGTCGCAGCAAGGCCAAAAGCTGAGCTGACCCCGACCAGCGCAGGGACCACCCTCGAAAGGCCGCCCCGGTTCAGATCTTCTCCGAGCATCCGCACCTGCGGCTGTTCGCCGGGAACTCGATAGCGGTCCTGGAGTGTCCGCCCCCGCCCGACTGACAGTCCCGCCGGCGCGCGTGAGCGAACAAGCGCCTATCCACTCGAGATGGCCTTGAGTGCCGCGTCGAGTGCCTGGTCCGCCGGGACGGGTACGTCGGGGATCACGCCGACGCCTTCCCAGTTGGTGCCGGTGACGCTGTTGATGGTCCGGGCGGTCGGCACGGTCACGAGGATGTGTTCGGTGACCGGGTGGCGGGCCGTCGGGTGTGCGCCGCCGCGGGTCGTCTCACCGACGACGACGGCCCGGCCGTGCGCCTGGAGGGTGTACGCCACATCCTCGCCCCCGGAGAACGTCATCGCGCTGGTGAGCACGTGGACCGGGCGGTCCACGTAGCGCGGCGCGGGAAGATGCGCGGTCGGTCCAGAACTGGCGGGTGTTGCCGGTGGACCTCTCGTAGAAGTCGTTGAGGTGCACCTGGTCGTCGCGGAAGAAGTAGCTGCACCACATCGCGGCTCCCTCCGGCGTTCCGCCGGAGCAGGCGCGCAGGTCCAGGATGAGCGCGGAGCTGAGGGCGACCAGTTGCATGGCCGCGCCGATCGCGGCGGCGCCTTCGTCGGCGTACGCGATGCGCCGCACGTCGATGAGCCCGACGTTCCCGTCCAGGTGCTCGACCCGGCGGATTCCCTGGTTCTCCGTCCTGAGGAGTGCGAGGAACGCGGCTCGCCCTCCGTCTTCGTCGGCGGCGTCCAGCGACTGCGGCTGGTCCGTCCAGAGCAACCGCAGATGCTTGTCCGGGCAGGCCTGTTGAAGGTGGGCGGTCACCGTCTCGCAGAGCGCCGGTCCCTCCAGGTCGTCGTACTCTCCTGCTGCGAGACGGCGCCGGATCGCGGCGTCGATGTCCGCGACCTTCTCAGGAAAGACGTACCCGGCCTCGATCCGGTCCAGGGCCTGTCCGATGATCTGTTCGTGTGAGGGCACGGCGGGCCACGGTAGACCGCGAACGGCCTCACGGCCATCGAATTTCGCGCTCCGACCCAGACGCTAGGAGCGCGGTAGCATGCCCACGAGCGACGTGATGATCGCGACCCGCAGGGCCGTCCGCAGGTCGACATGGTGGACCGCGAGCGCCGGCTCGGACTCGTAGACGGCGAGCAGGCTGGGCGGCGGCGAGTCGTAGGCGGACAGCGCGCCAGCGATGAGCAGGGCGTGCAGGCAGAACAGCTCGGCGGGGTCGCCGACCTCGGGCAGGTGTCGCCGGACGAGGGCGGCCATCACCGCGAGGTTGCCCAGTGAGGCCCGCTTGTGGCGGCGGACCGCCTCGACCGACACGTTGTGCTCCAGCACCCCGCCCTGCGCGCCGTAGAGATCACAAAGCACCGGCTGGGCGGCGAGTGACCGGCTGAGCACGTCGGCCATCTGCTCGGCCCGTTCCGGCGCGGACCGGCTGCTGTCGACGCCGTCGGCCAACTCCTGCTCCAGCTCGGCCAGCCAGGTTGCCGTCCGGTCGTCCATCAGGTCGAGCAGCACCGCCTCGCGGGACTCGAAATAGCGCAGCACCGCCGTCTTGGCCAGGCCGACCCGCCGGCTCAGCTCGTTGAGGGTCACCTCGGCCACCGGCATCTCGTCGAGCATCGCCGAGGTGGTCTCCAGGATCGCCCGGCGCCGGATCTCACGCTGCTCCTCGCTGCGCGCCCGCTGGAACGTCATGACACCAACCCTAACTTAGGTACCGCCGGTCCCTTGACAGTGTACCGGCGGTACCTTACCGTTTCGAGCATAAGTTACCGGCGGTACATTGGGGAGCCTGAGATGAAGTGGACCGAGCAGCAGATTCCGCGCCAGGACGGCCGGGTGGCAGTGGTCACCGGGGCCAACACCGGGCTGGGCTTCGAGACCGCCCGGCTGCTCGCCGAACGCGGCGCGTCCGTCGTGCTGGCCGTACGCGACACCGCGAAAGGCGAACGGGCTGCCGCCCGGATCAACGGCGACGTCTCCGTACGGGAACTGGACCTGACCTCGCTGGAATCGGTGCGCGCCGCCGCGGCCGGCCTGCACGCCACCCATCAGCGGATCGACCTGTTGATCAACAACGCCGGGGTGATGTACACCCCGAAGCAGACCACCAGAGACGGCTTCGAACTGCAGTTCGGCACCAACCACCTGGGCCACTTCGCCCTCACCGGACTGCTGCTCGACCTGCTGCTGCCGGTGCCCGGCTCCCGGGTGGTCACGGTCAGCAGCGTCGGTCACCGCATCCGCGCCGCCATTCACTTCGACGACCTGCAGTGGCAGCGTTCGTACAGCCGCGTCGCCGCCTACGGCCAGTCGAAGCTCGCCAACCTGATGTTCACCTACGAGTTGCAGCGCCGGCTCGCCGCGCACGGCACCACCGTCGCGGTGGCCGCACACCCCGGCGTCTCCAACACCGAGCTGGTCCGCAACGCCCCGGCGGTCGTCCGCGCGCCGATCACCTGGCTCGCCCCGGTGATCACCCAGCCCGCCGCGGCGGGCGCGCTGCCCACGCTGCGGGCCGCCACCGACCCGTCCGTCCTCGGCGGGCAGTACTACGGCCCCGACGGCCTCGGCGAGACGCGCGGCAACCCGAGACTGGTCACCTCCAGCCCCGAGTCCTACGACCTGGCCGTGCAGCAACGCCTCTGGGCCGTCTCGGAAGACCTCACCGGCGTGCGGTTCCCGCTCGGCCAGGCAGTCGCCGCAGCCTGACCGTGCCGAGGGTGCTGGCCGGCACTGCGCCGTTCGGGGAGGTGGGTCCCTGTGGAGCTGATATCACAGACGATTCAGCTCCACAGGGACCGAACGTCGCGGTGCCCGCCGGCCCGCTCGTCGCGCAGATACTGGCGCGTCCACTCCGCGAAGGTCGTGAGCGGAATGCCGAGGGCCCGCGCGTGCTCCGGGCGGGCGGGTCGCCCGATCGCGTTCATCTGTTCATGGGAGATGCCGGCACGTTCCGGCATTCCTGCGGCGATCGCCTCCTCCTCGGTCAGGACAGGATCTCGACGTACCCGTCGCTGCCGTGCACGCGGATCCGCTGCCCATCCTTGATCAGCCGGGTCGCGTCGAGCACGCTGACGACCGCCGGCAGGCCATACTCCCGCGCGATCACCGCGCCGTGCGTCATCAACCCGCCGACCTCCGTCACCAGGCCGGCGATGCCGACGAACAGGGGCGTCCAGCTGGGGTCGGTGTGGGTCGTGACGAGGATGTCACCCGCTTCGAGATCAGCCTGCGCCATGTCCAGGATGACGCGGGCGCGCCCGTCGACAGTCCCGGCGGACACCGGCACACCGACCAGCGCACCGGCCGGCACGTCGTCGCGCCGGTACGATCCGGTGATCATCTCGCCGTCCGAGGTGAGCACCCGGGGCGGGGTGAGCGCCTGGTCCGCCCGGAACGCGTCCCGCCGTCGCCGGATCAGGTCGACGTCCACCCGCTGCGACCGGACGACCTCGTGGAACTCCCCGAAGGTGAGGTAGAAGGCGTCTTCGGTAGCGGTGAGGACGCCGGCCCGTACCAGCCGCTCGGCCTCGGCCAGCAGGGCCTGCTTGTAGATGAAGTAGCGGGTGACGATGTCGTACTTCGGGTACTCCCGGTAGCCGATGAAGGTCCGTACCCGGTCGATCATCCGTTCGGTCTCGGCGGCCTTCTGCTCCCCGTCCGGCAGCGCCCGCAGGCGCGTCACCACCTCCTGCGCCTTGCGCTGCGCCTGCTGCCGGCCCTGCTCGAAGCGCCGCCGGGCGGCGCCCGGCTCGAAGAGCTTGACGTTGTCGAGGAGCACCGGCACGAGGGTGCTCGGGCGTTCGCTCCACCGCGGCCGGGTGATGTCGATCTCGCCGACGCAGCGCATCCCGTACCGGTCGAGGTACGCCTCGATGGCGGCGCGCGCCTCGGCCCCGCCGGCGACCTTCGGCAGCTCGTCGAGGAAGTCGTCGTCCGCGACGTCCTGCAGGAACGCCACCACCTCCGGGTGCGGACGGATCACGTCGGCGACGTCCAGCAACGCCAACCCCATCTCGGAGGTGATGTTGCCGGGGGCGGAGAGGGTGAGGGTGTCCGCCGCGTTCTTCTCGCCCAGCCATTCGTGCAGCCGGTCGTTGAGCCACCAGGTGGCCTCCATGCCCGCCATGATCGCCCGCATGTTCAGCGGATCGGCGAGGACCCGCTTGTGTTCCTGGAAGGCCTCCAGCAGGAAGTCGAACAGCGCCGTACCGGTCACCGTCGCGATGTCGCGCCGCAGGGTGGCGATGGACGCCTCGCTGCGCGCGATCAGCTCGGGCACGATCGCCGGATCGGCCTCGACCGACGCGCCGCCGGCCGGCAGCCTGGCCGGACCGGCACCGCTCGGGGGCGTCGTCGGAATGAAGCCGGGCCGGTCGAGGAGCGTCTCCAACGCGTCCTTCGTCAGCGGATCGGACTTCCCGACCATCTCCAGAAAATTGGCGCGGCTCGCCGGCGAGGCCAGCAGCCCGGTGGCGTCGACGAACAACCTGCCGCCGGCCTCCCGCATCTGGGCGATGGCCGTCAACTGCCACATGGACAGCCCCAGGGGCCGCATGGCGTCGGTCATCATCTGCTGGTGACCGACCGAGAGGTAGACGTGGTTCTCCTGGTCGTCGGCCTCGGGGACGGGGAACAGCGTGGTGATCGGTCGGCTCTGCACGATCTGGAAGTCGTCGTCGACCAGGCACCACTCGATATCCTGCGGACGGCCGAAGTGCGCCTCGATCCGTCGCCCGAGCCGCACCAGCCGGAGGACCTGCGCCTGCGTCAGCGCCGGCTGGTCCCGCCGCTGCGCCTCGATCGCCACCTCCCGCGTTCCGCCGCCGGGCACGGCAGCGACGGCGCGCTGTTTGACGGCGACCGACCCGGCCACCACCTCCCCGTCGCGCACCCGGAAGACGTCCGGGTTCACCAGGCCGGACACCAGGGCCTCGCCGAGGCCGAAGCTGGCGTCCACCGTCGCGACCTTCCGGTTGCCCGTCACCGGGTCCGCCGTGAACAGGATGCCCGCCGCATCCGGAAAAACCATCTTCTGTACGACGACAGCCATCTGAACCGTCCGGTGGTCGACACCGTTGCGCAGGCGGTAGATGACGGCCCGCTCGGTGAACAGCGACGCCCAGCACCGGCTGACGTGCCGCAGGATCGCCGCCGACCCCACCACGTTCAGGTAGGTGTCCTGCTGCCCGGCAAAGGACGCCGTCGGTGTGTCCTCCGCCGTCGCGCTGGAGCGCACGGCGTACGCGGCCCGATCGCCGAACCGGGCGAGCGCGCCGGTGATCGCGGCGGCCAGGTCGCCCGGGATCGCGCTCTCCTCGATGCTGCGGCGGATCGCCGCGCTGAGCGTCCGAATCGCCTCCGCGTCGTCCGGGCTCAGCCGCGACAGCTGTTCGAGCTGGTCGTCGACCGCCGGCACCTGCGCCATGACCTGCCGGAAGGCGGCTGTCGTCACGCAGAATCCGGCGGGCACCCGGATGCCGTCGACCCGGGCCAGCGCGCCCAGGTGCGCCGCCTTGCCGCCGACCACCGACACCTGCGTCTCGTCCACCTCTCGAAGATCCACCAGCGGTACCCGGTCGCCGCGGTCCTCGCCCATCGACAACACATCCACGTCGCGCCCCCGTCACCTCGTCTGTGCTGGTCCGGCCGCCGATTCTGCGCCACGACCGGGGTCTTGCGGCAAGCCCCCAGGTGCGATATACGTTAGAAGTGGCAGGGAGTGTGATCTCCTTGCCGCTTGTTTTTTGGCGGCCGATCGCGGCGCTCACTCGTCGGGGCGCGGCTCGATGCGCAGCCGTCGGCCGATCTGCCAGGAGGCGGTGGGCCAGGCCGCGACGAAGCCGGCTATCAGCCCGAGCTGACCGAGGAACCAGAACGTCGGGTTGTCGGGTCGCAGTGGTGGCTCCGGAAAGAACATGTGATGCGCGACCGTCAACCACGCGAACAACGCCGCCTCGAACACGGTGATGGTCAGCAGCTCGATCCTGCCCACGCCCGACAGCGCGTTCCCGACCTTCGCGAGGCCGCGCCCCGGCCCGGCGAAGTACCGGAAGAGCACGGCTATCGTCACCGCCGCCAGATAGTCGCCGGCGTAGCCGACCCAGAGCGGGTCCTTCGCCGGGTCGAATCTCACCGCGAACAGGGCGACCTCGGCGACGACGAAGCCGAGGGCGCAGTGGGCGCCACAGCGGGACACGTGGGTGACGACGATGCCCCGGCGGGGCCGTCGCGGTTGATCCTCCCGCCGACGCTGAGCGAACGCCTCGGGCCGGCCCCAGTTCCAGTAGAGGCGGACGGCGGCCAGGCCGACATAGAGGACGGTCACCAGCCAGACGATCTCCATGACCCTGACCGGCTGGCGGTGCCCGCGAAGATAGGTGTCGGCGAGCACGATCGCGAAACTGACCACGCCGACCGTGAGGGACGCCCACGAGAGCGCCACGAGCCACGTCGGTTGCATCCCCGCCCTCTCCGCACTCCGTTCCCAGGGCCTCCCGGAACCGAACGTGAGGGGGGATTCGCTGGCCGGCGTCGGCGGCCGAGGGCACCTCGCAGTCTGTCACGCCGTACCCGGACGGGCCGGAGGATCGGGTGTTGCGCAGGACGGCCGGCTCCGCCGACGAGAAAAGCTGACCTATAGCATAATTTTCGCCTTGCCCCCCAAAAGGGAAATTCCACGGCTAACCCGCGGTTCGGGCCGGTTACTGACCTTCAGCGACGGCGTCTTCGCGATCGCCGTGACACTTCTGGTGCTGGAGATCCAACCGCCGCATGACTTCGAGCACCTCGTCCAGGGGCTCAGGGCGCTGTGGCCGTCGTACCTGGCGTACACGCTGAGCTTCCTGCTCATCGGGCAGGTGTGGGTCAACCACCACGTGATGTTCGACCGGGTCCGGCACGTCGACCGAGGCGTCCTGTTCCTCAACACGCTGCTCCTGATGGTCATCGCGTTCCTGCCGTTCTCCACCTCACTGCTGGCCGACGCGTTGCGGGCAGAGCAGGGGCTGCGCGCGGCGGTCGTCGTCTACGGCGGCACACTGTGGACGGCGGCGGCCCTGTTCAACATCATTTGGGCTCACCTGCGCCGCGCCGGACTGCTGGACCCCGGCCTCGGCCCCTGCGGTGCGCGGGCCATCGGCCGCCGATTCCTCCTCGCGCTGGTCTGGATCGGATCCGGCGTCCTCGTCGGCGCGTTCGCGCCGATCGCCGGCGTCGTCATCATCGCCGGCTTCCTGCCCACCTACTACCTGCCCATCCGAGGCGAGTACGGCGAGGACGACCGCGCACCCTAGCTGCCGAACTCGACACCGCTGAGGGAGACGGCGCGGTACGTGGCGAGGCGTTCGGCCTGCCCGGTGACGGCCTTACGGGTGGCGTCCGACAGTCGGCGCCACGGCTGGACGGCGACCGTGAACGTCCTGCCGGACTTGCGGGGGCGCCAGGTGCCGACCAGTTCGCCGTCGACCAGGACCGCGCCCGGGCGACCCAGCACCGGCCACAACTGTTTGGCGTGGGCGCTGTCCGGCACCAGCGTCGCCCGGTCCTTGGCCTGCAGGAACAGGTCGTACGGGCCGAGCAGGCGGGTGCCGGTGCCGTCGGCCGACCCCAGCGCCTCCTCGTCCACGGCCAGCAGGGAACGCACCTCGCCGCCGACGGTCACCTCGATCACGTCGTCGGGCCAGCGTGCCTTGACATCCTTCAGCGGGGCGTCGAGATAGTCGGCCACCTGCTTCGGCGTGGCCGGGCCGAGCAGACGCAGGTACGCGCGGATGAGGTCGAACCGGTCACCCGCAGCGGACGCCTTGCGGAACCTGGTGATGCGCTCCAGGACCGGCGGTGAGGTGTCGAGCCGCAACTCCAGTCCGGCCCGCACGGCGGCGAGCCGGAACGGCATCTCGTAGAGGTGCGTGGCGTCGCACGGCCGGCAGAACCGCAGATACGGCTCGGGCAGCGCCGTGGCCAGGCGGCCGGAGACGTCCCCCTTCACCGTCGGTGTGCTGACGATGGCCCGCATCCGGGCGGCGATCTCGTCCAGCGCCGCGAGAGTGTCGATGCCGGCGGCCTTCAACGGCTTCGCGGCGTCGTAGACGCGCTTGCCCGCGTCGGCCTCGGAGAAGGGCTCGACCGCGGCCGCCACCCGCGCGATGTCGGCGCGGCGGTAGAGGTGCGGCGCGCCCCGCACGGTCCACAGCAGGACCACGTCCCGGTCGGACAGCGCCCTCACGTCGACCCCGCGCACCGCCAACGCCCACCGGGCGCCGTCCGGGCCGGTGTTCTGCACCCCGATGTCCAGCACAGCGGTGTCGGCGAGCGTGCCCTCTTCCCGGTCGAGCTGTTGGGCCCGGACCCGGAAGTTCATCACCTGGTGCCGATCGACCATGTCTGCACAGTAATTGCAGCGGCGCTTCCGATGGGTCCAGGCGCAGCCCGGCGTCCGGAGCGGGGCACACCGCCGGGACGTGCTGTCGGCGCCGGACAGACAGCGTCCCCGGGCCGGGGGAGGGGACTCCCTCCGCGCGGCGATCCGTTCGTCGCGCCACTCAGCCAGGGTGGTCTCGGAAGGCCGACACCCGGCCAGAGACAGGGAGACGACACCGTGACTCGACACCCGCCCGCGCCCGCCCCGCCACCGACCTGGGCCCGCCGGGCCGGCCACGTGGCCTGGATCGCCCCCGTGCTGGGGTTCATCCCGCTGCACGTGCCGTGGATCCTGGGCATCCCGATGTTCGCCGATCCCGACCGGTTCCGCGAGTGGTACCACGGTCGCGGCCCCGGGGTGGGGGAGTACCCCGTCGACGGGTTCCTGGGCCTGCCGGCCGGTGCGTTCTACCTGGGTCTGCTGTGCGTCCTCGCCGGACTCGGCGGGGTTCTGGCGCTGGGACTCATCAAGGACTGGGGTGTGGTCTTCCCCCGCTGGGTGCCGTGGCTGCGCGGACGTCGGGTTCCGCCGTGGGTACCGCTGACCCCGACGGTGCTGGGCTCCGCCCTGATGATCGGCTACTCGGCGACGCTGCCCTGGCAGTTCGCCGCTGACCTGTCGGACCCCGGCGGGGAGGAGATCTTCACCCCGACCGGTGTCCTGATCGGTCTCCCGCTGCTGCTGGCCTGGATGTTCGCGTTGCCGGTGGCCGGCTGGTCCTACTACCGCCGTACCCGACCTGCTGGACCTGTCGCACCACGAGGGTCGCGGGCGAATTGATCACCGATGGGACATCGGCTATCGTGCGCGTCCGTGAAGCAATCTCGTCTGACCTCCGCCCTGTTGATCCTTGCCGCCACCACGGCGCTCGCCGCCTGCGGCGACGGCGACAAGGCGACGAACGCCGGATCCACCACCCCCGCCCCGACGTCCGCAGCCCCGTCCTCGGCGGCCACCTCCGCCGCCGCCACGCCGGCCTCGTCCGCCGCGGCGGGCGGCGCGAACGACAAGCAGGTCTGCGAGTCGGTGAAGAAGGCCAACGACGAGATGCGGGCCGAGTTGGTGAAGGTCGCCACCACCGGCGACGCCTCGGCGGCGGACTTCAAGAAGATCCTGACCGAGTTGGAGCAGAAGGTGAGCGCGGTCGCCGCCACCGGCGACGGCAAGCTGGCCGATGCCCTGCGGGCCTTCGGCGCCGAGGCCGCGAAGGCCGCCGCCGCGGCGGACCCGGCGACCGCCGCCGACAACCCGGCCTTCGAGAAGGCCGGCAAGGACATCAGCACCGCGTGCAAGGCCGCCGGAATCAATGTGATCCTCTGACCGACGTAATGCGATGACGGACGGCCCCCACGCCTGAGCGGGGGCCGTCCGTCGACAACGGAGGCGATGGTCAGCCGCGGGCGGGCCTCAGTCGCTGACCGGCTCGACGCGGATGGCCGGCGACAGCGCGCGCAGGAAGTCGGGAGCGTCGAACATCTCACCGGCGGAGGCGACCCCGCTCGCCTTCGTCTGACCATCGAGGATGCGCCGGACCGCCTCCACCGCCAAGGGTGCGCTGACGGCGTAGATGTCGCGGCCACTGGCGACGACGCGGCGGCGCGCGTCGCCGCGACGGACGATGACGTCGACAGTGAACGTCTGCGCCGACCGGCCCAGCCCGTCGACAGCGACCGGCGCCGCCCCAGCAGCCAGGTCGGTGGTGGCGTCGACGGTCATGTAGGTCCGGACCTCGGGAATGACCAGGTGACGGGGGATGGTGACGACGTCGGCCATGCTGAACTCGCCGAGGACGGTGCGCCGGCCCAGCGGCGCGGGGAAGTCCCAGTCCATCCTCGGCAGCTCCCCGCCGGGGTGGTACTCCAACCGGCCCCCGGTGTAGCGGACCCGACGGCCGGCGCGGCGCTCGCGGGACACGACACCCGCGGCGACCGTCCCGGCCGTCGGGTGCCAGCTGCTCAGTCCGTACGCGACGTGCGCCTCGTCGGCCGACGTCCAGTCGCCCATGGCCGTCGTCGCGAGCAGGTCGCCGAGCCCGCCGAAGAAGGCCATCGCCGGGACCACCGCGACACCGGCAGCCCGGGCGCGCTCGGTGAAGTGCGTGAACGTGTCGAGGTTGGCCTCGATCTCTGCGGCCACGTCCACGTACGGGATCCCGGCGCGCAACGCGGCCTCGATCACCCCGGCGGCGGTCGACGCGAACGGGCCGGCGCAGTTGATGACCGCGTCCACACCGGTCAGCGCCGCGTCGAGCGAGGCCGGGTCGTCGACCGACGCCACCCGGAAGGGGAGTCCGAGAGACGCCAGCCGGCCCGCGTCGCGACCCACCGGCAACGCGTCGAACCCGCGTTCGCTCAATTCCGTCACCACGAACCGTCCGGTGTGCCCGTACGCACCGAACACCGCCACGCTGTGGCCCATCACTGCCCCCTCGAAAGATCGACTGAGCCCAGCCTTCCGCAGCGGCCCGCTACCGACCAGTGTCGGGAACGCCAACGCGCGTACAGTTTCGGACATGGCCCTTGTCGCGATCGCCGCCACCGACGGGATGCTGCACCTCGAGTTGGCGCTGGCCTGTGAGGTCTTCGCCCACGACCCCTCCGGCCTGGCCGACCCCTGGTACGACCTGATGGTCTGCGGCCCCGGCCCGGTCCGCGTCGGCCGCTTCCTGCTGGAGCCCGACGACGGGTTGGACCGTCTCACCCACGCCGACACGGTGATCATCCCGTCCGTCGAGGACGTCGACGTGGACGTACCCCCCGACCTGCTCGACGCGGTCCGCGCGGCCCACCGGGCGGGCGCCCGGATGGTTGCGCTCTGCACCGGCGCGTTCGTGCTCGCCGCCGCCGGGGTGCTCGACGGGCTGCGGGCCACCACCCACTGGGCCCACACCGACACGCTGGCCGCCCGTTATCCGCGGGTCCGGGTCGACCCGGATGTGCTCTACGTCGACAACGGCACCGTGCTCGCCTCCGCCGGCAAGGCCGCCGCGATCGACCTGTGCCTGCACCTGATCCGCCGCGACCACGGCCCGACCGTCGCCAACGCCGTCGCGCGCCGCCTGGTCGTGCCACCGCACCGCGCCGGCGGTCAGGCCCAGTACGTCACCACACCGGTACCCGCCCGCGACGACCACCCGCTCACCACCCTGTTCCCCTGGGTGCTGGCCCGCCTCGACCGGCCGCTGACAGTCGAGGACCTGGCCCGGCAGGCGAACATGAGCTCGCGCAACCTGGCCCGCCACTTCCGGTCGGCCACCGGCACCACCCCACTGTCGTGGCTGTCGACGCAGCGGATCCGCCGCGCCCAGGAGTTGCTGGAGAACACCGACGACAGCATCGACGCCATCGCCCAGGCAGCCGGCCTGGGCACCGCCACGACGTTGCGTCGACACTTCCACCGCACCGTCGGCGTCCCGCCGGACGCCTACCGGCGTACCTTCCGGGCCACCGGGTGATCCTTCAGAGCCCGCGCGCCGGCTTCGCCGTCAGCTGACCGTGCCGTCAGCGCTGGTCGGGCGTTGCCGGGCGAACGCGTCGCGCCTGCCCCACCGGCCGGGGATGTCCAGCAGCGCGATCCGCCCGAAGGTGGCGGGCAACGCCGGGTCCACGGCCAGATGGTCCTCGTGTGGGTTGATACCGAGCATGGTGCGGAGCAGCAGCATGGTCGCCCCGCTGGACCACGCCTGCGGACTGCCCGCGGTCGGGTACCGGATCGGGAACTTGGTGGTGTCACGGTCGAACCCGCCGAACGCCTCGGGCAGCCGACCCTCGAAGTAGGTGGCCGCGGACAGGATGCCCTCGGCGATGCGGGCCGCCTCGTTGCCGAACCCGTACCGGCGCAGTCCCCAGGCGATGAAGGAGTTGTCGAACGGCCAGACCGTACCGTTGTGGTAGCCGAGCGGGTTGTAGCGGCGCTGCCCGTCGGCGAACGTCCGCACACCCCAACCGGAGAAGAGCGCCGGACCCATCAGGTGCTCCACCACCCGGGGCGCCCGCTCCGGCGGCACGATGCCGCTCCACAACAGATGCCCGATGTTGGACGACAGGCTGTCCACGGCCGTGCCGTCGTGGTCGAGCGCGAGGGCGTAGAAGCCGCGGTCCTCAAGCCAGAAGTCCCGGTTGAACCGCTCGTACAGCGCCGCCGCCTCGCTCTCCAGCCGCTCGGCGTAGGCCGGATCACCCCACACGGTACGGGCCAGCCGCGCTCCTCTGATCTTGGCGTCGTAGGCGTACCCCTGGGTTTCGCAGGTCGCCCTCGGGAAGCCCGGCAGCCGCCCGTCGGCGTAGGAGATGCTGTCCCAGGAGTCCTTCCAGCACTGGTTGTCCAGGCCAGTGGCCCGGTTACGTCGCTGGTACCAGACGTAGCCGGTGGAGGTCAGGTCCGCGTACCTGTCGATCCAGGTCAGCGCCGCGCGAGCCTCCTGCTCCAACTCCAGCGCCAGCGCGGTGTCACCGCTCCACCGCTCGTACTCGTCGAGCAGCACCACGAACAGCGGCGAGGCGTCCACAGTGCCGTAGTAGGGGGAGTGCGGCTGCTCCTCGAACGCGGCGGACTCTCCGTAGCGCAACTCGTGCAGGATCCGGCCCGGGTCCTCCTCCAACACGTCGTCGGTCCGGGCGCCCTGCAACGACGCGAGAATCCGCAACGTCGGTGGGGTCAGCGACGGGGTGACGGGCAGGGTCTGCAAGCAGGTCAACAGGCTGTCGCGGCCGAACAGGGTCATGAACCAGGGCAACCCGGCCGCGGGCACGCTCGCTCCGCCGAGCGACAGCGGGGCGAAGCGCAGCGCCGCCAGGTCCACGAGGCTGCGGTGGTAGACCTGCTGGAGGCCGACGCTGTCGGTGTCCAGGGTCGGGGCCGCCGCGACCCAGTCCCGCATGCTGGTGGGCAGGGTGGAGTCGTCCGGCCGTTGGGCCCGCAGGGCGGAGCGCAGGTCGACGCCGTCCGGACGCAGCGCCAGCATGACGGCCTGCAACCGGGTCGACCACTGCTGCCCCGGGCGTAGCCGGACCGCGAACCGAAGGCCGCCCGGGTCGAACTGCGCGGGCTCACTCGCCGACACGACAACCTCACGGTGGTAGGTGCCCCGCCGGTAGCCCAGGCGCAACTCGTTCTTGCCGACCTTGGTGTAGTAGGTGCCGGCCTTCTCCTCGATGTCGAACTTGATCTCGAAGATGTCGGCGAAGTCCGCTTCCACCTCCAGGCGTACGTCGAGCGTCATGTCCTCCTCGCCGTAGTTGAAGATCGTGAGCGATTCGGTGAGGTCCGGGCCGATGCGCCGGCGCCGAATGGCTGACACGTCCGCCTCCACGTAGTCGACCGCCCGACCCGGCACCGCGAAGAACGTCACCTCGAAGTACTGGCTGTCGTCCACCGACAGCGCCGTCATGCACTCACCGTCGACGGTGAGCCGCCAGCGGGACAGGAAGCGGGTGTCGGCGGCGAAGAGGCCGACCGGAGTGCTCGGGGACGACTCCACGTCCCCGCTGGCGTCGGAGACCATGAAGGTGTTCCCGTCGATGCACGCCACGGTGCCCGCGATGTCCCTCACCGGTCACGCCCCACTGTCGGGATCGTCGGGCTGAGACCGGCCGGACGCTCGCGGAAACAGCCGCCCGATGCGCAACGCCAGAGCGAGATCACCGTCGACGATGACCTCGCCCCGGGTGATCGCCGCCAGCCCGTTCACCTCGCCCCGCGCCATCGCGTCCGCGACCTGCGCCGACACCTTGATCACCGTGGTGGCCGGACCACCGCTTTTGATCACCCGCATCTGGCCATGGTCGATGTCCAGCAGCCACTGCTCCAGACGGCCACCGTCGTGGATGTCGAACCGGACACTCCCACGGACCTTGCTGAACCGCGGATCCTGGCCGGCGACCGCCAACCGCTCGAAGAAGTCGCTGGTCTCCGACATCCCACCTCCTCGGGCGCTGGTATCAGCCGATGCCGGCTACCCGGTTCGGGTAACACCTAACGCCGGGCGGCACCAGTGGTTCAGGGAGCGAGCGAGAAGCGGGTCCAGGTGCTTCCGTCCGTGGTGACCAGGACGTGGTCCGGCTCGCCCGTCGAGCCGTCGTCGCTACCGAAGAGCCAGGCGAAGCCGGGCGCGACGCTGACCGAACCGACGAGTCGGCCGTACTCCCTGGCGACTGTGAAGTGCCGCCCGCCATCCCGGCTGACCAAGAGCCGCGCGCGGCGGTCCGGTTCGGTGCCCCCACCGGGCGTGACCGCCAGCAGGGACCCGTCCGACCCCACAGTGAGGTCGTAGTGGATCTGATTCGACAGCTCGGCACCCGTGTCCGTCCAGGTCTTCGCGCCGTCCGTGGTCCGCAACAGCCGCACCCCGCCGCCGGTGGCCGACGGTTTGGTCAAGACGTACCCTTCCCGGTCGTTCAGCCCGACCGCCGTGATCACCCCGGCGTCGTCACCCGCCTCCCAGCTGGTCCAGGTCGCGCCGCGGTCGGCGCTGCGGGCGACAGTCGAGCCCCGGCCGCTCCCCATCCGGTACGTGGCCCAGATGCTGCCGTCGGCCGCCGGATAGAGGCTGAACAGCGGACGCCACGAGGGTGCCGCAGCGGTGAGCCGGTACACCGTTCCGCTCGACGGATCCACCGCCAGCGGCTCCGCCACCGGCCCACAGCCGAACCCACAGGGCACCGGCCGAGCCGTCACCGGGAACGCCGGCACGGCAACGATCGCGGAGTTGCCGTCGCGCCAGGTGCGGCCGTAGTCGGTGGACAGGTGGGTCACCCCCGAGTCGGTGACCAGATAGGACCGCTCACCGAGGACGGAGAAGTCAGTGCCACTGCCAGGTGTCCCGGCCGCCGTGCCGGCCGCGCACCTGGTGCCCTCGAAGCGCGCCGCGTCCCAGTCCGACCAGCTGCGGCCGCCGTCGCCGGTGTACGCGAAGCGCACCACGCAGCCGTCGTGGCGCACGTCGACCCCGGAGGTCGGCCCGGTCAGCGTGAGTTGGCTGACCGACCCACCCGACGGTGGCGGCGGTTCGGCCGGCGCGGCCCGCTCCGGCCCGGACACCATCGGTACGACCGCCAGCCCGACCAGTGCGACCAACGCGGTCGCCACCACCCCGACCGACCGGCGTCGACGGGACCGGGCCGTGGCGTGCAGCTCGTCGAGAGGCGGCTGCGACACGGCCTCGGTGATCGTGTCCAGGTCGAATCCGGAGAACTTACGATTGGACATCGATCCTCCCGGCTTGGGTAGCGTCGGTTTCCCCCGTGGTGGTGTCGTCGGTGTCGGCGAGCAGCGCCGCCAGGGCGACCCGGCCCCGCGACAGCCGAGACTTCACCGTCCCGGACGACACGCCCAGCGTGGCGGCGACCTCGTCCACCGGCAGGTCGACGAGGTAGTGCAGGGCCAGCGCCTGCCGCTGCCCCTCCGGCAGCACGCGCAGCGCGGCGAGCAGGGCGAGGTGCTCCGGGGAGTGGTCGGCGACGGCCGGCGGCGGGCCGATCCGGCGCAGCAGCCCGTCCAGCACCCGACGGCGGCGGTACCGGCTGCGGGCCCAGTTCACCGCGACCCGACGCAACCACGCCTCCGGGTTGTCCAGCCCGGCGAACCGCCCCGGCGACACCAGCGCACGGGTGAACGCCTCCTGAACCGCCTCCTGCGCCTCGGTCAGGTCGCCGGTCACCGCGTACAGCTGGACCACCAGGCGCCGGAAACAGCCGGCGTACAGCTCGGAGATCAGATCGCCGTCGGACACCGCCACCCCCCTTCTCCACCACTCCCACCAACGGGCCGGGGAGAAGGTTCCGGTGGCTGGCCAGAATCCCTGTCAGTCGAGGTTGAAGTCCACCACGACCGGTGCCCGCCCGACCCGCACGGCGGTCGCGGCGTCGAAGCCGGCGGCGCCGCGGTGCCAGACCGGTGGGGCGTACGCGCAGTCGCAGCGCAGCTTCACCCGCTGCCCGGGGAGCAGGCGCAGGTCGTAACCGCTGCCCACGTCCGCCACACCGGCCAGGTCCCCGGTGGCCGCGTCGAACGCGATCACCTGGGCGTAGGTGAGCAGTTCGTCGACCCGTACCGCCCCACTGAGCGGTGTCCCGGCGGGCAGCGCCTGATTCAGGGTCGCCGTCTGCTGGGCGCGTACCCGCACCGGACGCGCCTGCTGCCGGCTGCCCACCCCACCGGACCAGACGGTCGCCAGGCCGGCGGCGGCGAACTGGACCGGCCAGTGGTACGGGCCGAGACCGGTGATCGTGTAGCGGCCGTCGTCGTCGGTGGTCGGGCCGTGGTCGCCGTACTTCGGATCCGGCACGTACGGCACCGCCATGACCCGGGCGCGGGGGACCGGCGCGCCCGTCGCCGCGTCGGTCACCACCCCGACGACGGTGCCGGGCGGGTCGAGTCGGACGTCCGGCACAGCGGTCACCGCACCGGCGCGCACCTGGACCACCCGGGCCCGCTCGCGCTCACCGGTGCCGCCGTGCCGGCCGACCCACTGCCAGCCGTGCGTCGTCGTGTCGTAGGGGCGCACCAGCAGCCGGTACCGCCCCGGTGCGACATCGCCGGTCACCAGGACACCCTGCTCGTCGGCGCAGCCCCCGTACCGCCCGAGCTGATCCTCGCCGAGGGTGACCGCCGCCAACGCCGCGGCGTCCACCGGGACGAGCGCGGCGCAGGCCCGGGGGACCGGCGCGCCGCTCGCCGCGTCGCGCACCACCGTCCGGACGCCGCCGGGCGCGGACGACCCGGGGGGAGCCGCGGCGGCCGGCGCGGCGGCCTCCACGACGAGCAGGGCGACGGCGGCGATGGCGGTCAGCTGGCGCAGGAGTGCGCGGCTCATGGGGTGTCCTTCCGACGGCGCCACGGGTGGGCCGACGGTAACCGCAGACAGTGATCCATTTCGGTCAATGTCGCCATGTCGACCGTCGCCGGTCGGGTAACCGGCCACCCCCTCCCGGATCGGACGTTCTCCCCCGAACCCGGCGCGGACGGCACCGGTACGACATAGCGTCACGGGGGCGGGACCACCGCCGCCCCCGGCAGCGGACCGGCGGCGACGCCACCTGAGAGGACCGGACATGAGTCGTGTCGACACTGTGCTCCTGCCCGAGCTGGACGGGCCGGTGCCGGCGACGTTGCCGCGCGCGCTCGGCCTGCTGAGCCTGGCCCTGGGCGTGGGCGCCCTGGCCGCGCCCGGTCCTGTCGCGCGGATGACGGGCGTGGACGACAGCCCGGCCGCCCGGTCCGTACTCCCCGCCATCGGCCTGCGGGAGTTGGGCAGCGCCGCCGGCCTGCTCAGCGGCCGCCGCCCGGCCGGTTGGGCCTGGAGTCGGGTGGCCGGCGACGCGATGGACCTCGCAGTGCTCGGGCGGGCCCTGGCCGACCGTGCTGGTGACCGCCGCCGCCGGGTCGCGCTGACCACCCTCGCCATCGCCGGCATCACCGCCGTGGACGTGCTCGCCGCCGTCCGCACCGGCCGGGCCCGACGGGCCCGCGCCCGGGTGATCCAGATGGAGATCGCGGTGACGGTGAACCGGTCGCCCGCCGAGGCGTACCGGTTCTGGCGGGACATGGAGAACCTGCCCCGGTTCATGGCGCACCTGGAATCCGTCCGCGCCGACGACCTGCGCCGCTCGCACTGGATCGCCAGGGGGCCGGCCGGGCGCCGCGTCGAGTGGGACGCCGAGATCATCGACGACCAGCCGAACAAGTCGATCACCTGGCGGTCGCTGCCGGGAAGCCGGGTGCCAAACGCCGGCCGGGTCCGGTTCGTACCCGCCCCCGGTGACCGGGGCACCGAGGTGCGGGTGGAGTTGCGCTACGCGCCGCCAGCCGGCGCGCTGGGTCGAGCGGTGGCGAAGCTCTTCGGCGAAGAACCCGAGCAGCAGGTCCGTGACGACCTGCGCCGGTTCAAGCAGGTGCTGGAGACCGGCGAGGTCGTCCGGTCCGAGGGCAGCCCCAACGGCATCTCCGTCCGCCAACAGGCCATGCAGCGTCCCGCCCAGCCGCTGCCGCCGTCGCGTCGCTGACCGTCCACGCTCCGAAAGGGACCGATAATGAAGGCCACCGCCTGGATGGGCGCCGACAGCGTCAAGGTCATCGACGTACCCGACCCGAAGATCATGAACGCCCGGGACGCGATCGTGCGGATCAGCACCACCGCGATCTGCGGCTCCGACCTGCACCTCTACCACGGCTACATTCCCGCGATGCGCAAGGGCGACATCCTCGGCCACGAGTTCATGGGCGAGGTGGTGGAGGTGGGCCCGCAGGTCCGCAACCTCGCCCCCGGCGACCGGGTGGTGGTGCCCTTCCCGATCGCCTGCGGGCACTGCGCCTCCTGCCAGCGCGGCCTCTACTCGGTCTGCGAGAACTCCAACCCGAACGCCGGCATCGCCGAGAAGATCATGGGGCACTCGCCGGCCGGCATCTTCGGCTACTCGCACCTGCTCGGCGGGTACGCGGGCGGCCAGGCCGAGTACGCCCGGGTGCCGTTCGCCGACGTCGGCCCGATCAAGGTGCCCGACGAGATCAGCGACGACCAGGCGGTCATGCTCGCCGACGTGTTCCCCACCGGCTACATGGGCGCCGAGATGTGCGACATCAAACCCGGTCAGGTGATCGCCGTCTGGGGCGCCGGGCCGGTCGGGCTGCTCGCCGCCGCCAGCGCCCGGCTGCTCGGCGCGGAGCGGGTCATCATCATCGACCGGTTCCCGTACCGGCTGCGGCTGGCCGAGAAGCACATCGGCGCCGAGACGATCAACTACGAGTCCGTCGACGTGCTGGACACGCTCAACGCGATGACCGCCGGCCGGGGCCCCGACGCGTGCATCGACGCGGTGGGCATGGAGAGCCACCACGGCAACACCGCCATGTACGCGTACGACCGGGCCAAGCAGGCCGCGCGGGTCGAGACGGAACGGCCGTTCGCCCTTCGGCAGGCGATCCTGGCCTGCCGCTCCGGAGGGGTGGTATCGGTCATCGGCGCGTACGGCGGCTTCGTCGACAAGTTCCCGATGGGCGCGTTCATGAACCGGTCGCTGGTCATGCGGACCGGCCAGTGCCACGTTCAGCGCTACACCCGACCGCTGCTGGAGCGCATCCAGCGCGGCGAGATCGACCCGAGCTTCATCGTCAGCCACCGGATGCCGCTGCGCGACGCCCCGAAGGGCTACAAGATCTTCCAGAAGAAGCAGGACGACTGTACGAAGGTGCTGCTCAAGGTCTGACCAGGCGCAGAGGTGCTGGCGGGGGAGTGCCGCTCAAGGTCTGACCAAGCGCGGAGGTGCTGGCGGGGCGGGGAAGTGCCGCGCCGCCTTTGGAGCTGATGCCGCAAACGAATCAGCCCCGGCTGGTCCGGGATCTCCTGCCGGGGGTCGAGCGGCCGGATGCGTGCAGCCGTAACGCTCCGGGCGCGTGATGCCGTCAGTGAATCAGCTCTAAAGGACCCGACCATCACCCCGGCCGCCACCCCGGGTCGCCACCTCGACCACCACCCCGACCACCACCTCGGTCGCCACCGTGGCCGCCACCTCAGGTCGTCCCCCGTCCACACGGCGCGAACGCGGGGCGCGCCTAACCACGTCGGACAGCTAGCGTGTCGCCATGGACAGTGGTGACACATCGCTGCCGGCATCGGCCGACCTCACCGTCCGGCTGCGGCCGGTTGCCGAGCCCGACCTGGCGATGTTCCGACGGTTGTGCACCGAGCCGGGCCTGATCGGTCTGGACTGGGCCGGCTTCACGGACGCCGGCGCACCGGCGCGGCGGTTCGCCGTCGACGGCTACCTCGGCGAGGACGACGGGCGGCTCATCGTCGAGGTCGAACAGGAGCGGGCCGCCGCCGGCATCGTCAGCTACACCGCGGGGTGCTACGCGGGTCGGGCGTCGTACTGGTCGATCGGTATCGTCCTGCTGCCACCGTGGCGGGGGAGGGGCATCGGCTGGCGCGCGCAGGCGCTGCTCTGCGACTACCTCTTCCAGCACACCCCGGCGCAGCGCATCCAGGCCGGCACCCACCCGGAGAACGTGGCCGAGCAGCGGGCGCTGGAAAGGGCCGGCTTCCAGTTGGAGGGCATCGTGCGGGCCAGCGAGTTCCGGGCCGGTCGGTGGCGCGACGGGTACCTCTACAGCCGGCTGCGCGACGACCCTTCCCCGTGGGACGCGGTAACCGGAGGCTAACGCGGGCGGACTCCCGGCTGCACCGTCAAGGTCCCGGCCTCGGCGTCGATGGTGGCCCGTGCGCCGAGCGGAACGGTGAGCTGCCCGTTGCCGTGTCCCAGCCGTAACCCGCCCAGGACCGGCACGCCGAGGTCGTACAGGCGGTCCTTCAGCACCGCCGCCGCGTCCCACTCACCCGGACCACCGACGCTGTTGGTGATCTGGCCGATGGCCACCCCGGCGACCCGGGACAGCACACCCACCCGGCGCAGCTCGGTCACCATCCTGTCGATGCTGTACGGAGCCTCGTCCACGTCCTCGAAGAACAGGATCGCGTCGTCGAACCTCGGGGCGTCCTCCGCGCCGAGCGAGGTGGAGATCAACGTCAGGCAGCCGCCGAGCAGGGGACCGGACGCCCGCCCGGGCACCAGGACGGGGGCTGCCGTCTCGGCCGGATCCCTGGTGATCGTGACGGGCTCGGTGGTCATCACCGCCTTGCGCAGCGCCTCGGCCGACTCGGGGCCGGTGCGGGCGTCGTTCCAGTTGACCATCGGGCCGTAGAAGGTGACCAGGCCGATCTCACGCCAGAGCTTGCCCTGGATGCTGGTGATGTCGCTGAAGCCGACGACCACCCGAGGATCCCGGCGCAGACCGGACACGTCGATCTGGTCGACGATCCGCTGGGTGCCGTACCCGCCACGGGCGGCGAAGACAGCACGAACCCCCGGGTCGTTGAGTGCGGCGTTCAGGTCGGCCAGCCGCTGCGCGTCGGTGCCGGCGAGGTAGCCGTACCTGGCGAACACGTTCGTGCCCAGCTCGACCTCCAGGCCCCAGCCGCGCAGGATCTCGATGCCGCGGGCCATGGCGGTGGGGTTGGGGGTGCCGCCGGGCGACACGACCCGGACCCGGTCACCGGGTGACAGCACCGGCGCCCGCAGGACGCGCTTCGCACCACCCGGCGCGGTCTGCGCGGACGCGGCCTCCGCCGAGCCGACGAGCGCCGCGCCACCGGCCGCCGCCGCTCCCATCCGCAGCATGCGTCGACGGGACACGGGGACCCGCGCGGACCCCTGGATCGTGGCTCGGTCTGTTCCAGAAGCGGTCACCGGCGCGTCCCCTCATCGTGATCAGACGATGTGCGAGCGGCCCCAGCCTACGACAGTCATCAGTGTGATGCGGGGTCCACAAGGGACCGAGTTCACCCCGGCGGGCGCGCGGTGCCCCGGTATTGGAGGGCACCGGTGACCCGTCCGGTTCGCGGCGGCTTGCGAGGCCTCGGGCGTCGACGGCGGGAAGTCCGGGTCCGCGCGCGACCCGTTTGTGGCCCGAGAGCGTGGGAACTCGCCCCGTTCGTCCGCAGGCGCGCCTGACGGCATGCCGACGAGACCGAAGGAGCGGGGCATGGAGTACGAGCAGATGATCGCCACGGTACGACAGCGCGCGGGCCTCGGTGAGAACGAGGCCGTCCGGTCCATCCAGGCCGTCCTGTCGGTGCTCGGTGAACGGCTCGCCGGACAGGAGGCCGACAACCTGGCGGCCCAGCTACCGGACGGACTGGACGCGTCCGTCACCCGCAATCCCCAGGGTCGCCGGTGGGACGTCGGTGAGTTTCTCAAACACGTCGGCGACCGGGAGCAGGTCGCGAACGCGGACCAGGTGCGCCAGCACGCCCAGGCGGTGTTGCGAACCGTCGCCGATGCGCTGAATGACGACGAGCGACACGACCTGTTCGCCCAGCTTCCCGGTGGCATCACCGATCTCTTCGGCGTTCCCACCCCGCGCGGCTGAGCCCCGCGCCGATCGGGCCACCCGGGGCGCTCACGGGATCGGCCACTCGTGCACCGGCCGGTTGCTGTGCATCAGGTCCACGTAGTGCCGGACCACCTCGCGCAGCGCCGCCGGCCGGTCCAGGTGGTCGGCGGTCTCCAGCCGGTGCAGTGTCTCCACCTGCCAGGTCGCCCCGTTGCGGCCGGTCAGGCAGCGCTGCTCGATGATCCCGAGCAATCGGTCGCGCTCGCCCGGGTCGAGCCCCCACCGGTCCAGGCCGTGATGCGCCATCGGCAGCAACCGGCGCAGCACCAGTTCGGTGACCGGCAGGTAGCCCAGGCCAGGCCAGAAGACCTGCGCGTCGATGCCGTGCCGGGCGCAACTGGTGAAGTTCTCCTCGGCGGCGCTGAACGACATCTGCGACCACAGTGGCCGGTCCGATTCGGCGAGGGCGCGCACCAACCCGAAGTAGAAGGCGCCGTTGGCGACGGTGTCCAGCACGGTCGGCCCGGCGGGCAGCACCCGATTCTCCACCCGCAGGTGCGGACGACCACGCGACACGTCGTACACCGGGCGGTTCCACCGGTAGACGGTGCCGTTGTGCAGGCGCAGCTCGGCCAGATTGGGCACCTCGCCGGCCGCGAGCGCCTGCGCCGGGTCCTCCGGGTCGCAGACCGGAAGCAGCGCCGGGAAGTAGCGCACGTTCTCCTCGAACAGGTCGAACACGCTGGTGATCCAGCGTTCGCCGAACCAGACGCGGGGGCGTACCCCCTGGGCTTTGATCTCTTCCGACCGGGTGTCGGTGGCCTGCTGGAACAGCGGAATGCGGGTCTCGCGCCACAGCTCCCGGCCGAAGAACAGCGGCGAGTTCGCGCCGACAGCGACCTGGATGCCGGCCACCGCCTGCGCGGCGTTCCAGTAGTCGGCGAACTGGGCCGGACTGACCTGCAGGTGGAACTGGGTGCTGGTGCAGGCCGCCTCCGGGGTGATCGTGTCGGCGGTGACCGCCAGGCGTTCCACCCCACTGATGGCGATCGGCAGATCCTCACCGCGGGCCGCGAAGATCTGCTCGTTGAGCAGCTTGTAGCGTGGATTGGCCGACAGCGTCTCGGCGGTCAGGTGCTCGGGGCGCAACGTCGGCAGGATGCCGATCATGACCATGTGCGCGCCGATCGCCCGGGCCTTCACCTCGGCGGCGTTGAGGCTGGCCCGCACGTACTCCTCGAACTCGGCGGTGCCGGTGCCGGTCAGCCGGCGCGGCGGCACGTTGATCTCGATGTTGAACTGGCCCAGCTCGGTCTGGAAGCTCTCATCGGCGATGGCCGCCAGCACGTCGGCGTTGCGCATCGCCGGGTTCGACGCCTCGTCGACGAGATTCAGCTCGATCTCGACGCCGGTCATCGGCCGGTCGAGGTCGAAACGGGACTCGCGCAGCATCTCGGCGAAGACGTCCAGGCAGCGGCGGACCTTGTCGCGATAGCGGGCCCGATCCTCCCGACTGAAGGTCCGCACGCCGACGTCCTCGCCCATGGTCACCACCCCGTCACCGCTGGTCCCCCTAACCTCGCACTGATCGGCGGGCAGGGGAAGACCCGATGGTCCTTTCCTACCCAGTCGCCCGCCCCGCCACCCCGGCCAGAGCCGACCGATAGCATTGCGGCCCGAGAGGTGGTGGCGTGCGAATGCGCGAGAAGGTGACCCGGCTGTTCGTCGCGGCGGCGATCGCCGAGGCCTGCTCCTGGCTGGCCCTGCTGGTCGGCATGCTGGTCAAGTACGGCCCGACCGACAACGAGCTGGGCGTCAAGATTTTCGGGCCGATCCACGGCGGCCTGTTCGTCGCGTACGTCGTGCTGGTGCTCGCCGTGGCCCGGCTGCACCGGTGGAGCCTGCTGGCCACGGCGGTGGCCCTGGCCAGCGCGGTGCCGCCGTTCGCCACCCTGGCCTTCGAGCGCTGGGCCCGCCGCCGCGCGATGCTCGGCGTCGACCGGCAGCCGGTCCGCGAGCCCGCCCCCGTCGGCTGAACCACCGACCGGCGGACGAGCCCGCCGGGACCGATCAGGTCAGCGCGGAGCAGGCCACCACGCCGGCCAGCAGCAGCGAGCCCACCAACGCCTGCAACAGCAGCGGTGGCCCGAGGTGCGACCAGAGCGTCGCGGTCCGTGGGGTCAGCAGCTGCCCGGTGGTGAGGTTGACGATCCGCTCGATCCGGGGCGGCAGCTCCGGGTCGCGTTGCGGGCGCACCGTGAGCTGCACCTGATCCGCCGGGTGCAGGGCGCTCTGCGGCAGGTGACCGTGCAGCTCCACCTCGCAGAGCTGACCGGCGGCGTTGCGCAGCCGCACCGGTGTGACCAGGTATTCCGGGCCCTGCTTCAGCTCCTTCCAGCGGCGTCGGGTGCCGCCGCCGCCGAAGGAGAAGAGCGAGCGCAGCAGCAGGGCGGGCAGCCGGGCGAAGGCCGCCGCGGCGAGCACCGCCACCAGCACCGGCTGACCGATGCGTACCTCCCGGGTGTAGCCGTCGAGCAGGCGGATCAGCCGCCCGGTGACGATTCGTTCCGTCGGGTACACGATCCGTCGGGTATCGAGTCCGCTGTCCATTTCCACCATCGAGAGTTCGCGTGTGTTCACAGATCGTATCGACGTCTTCGGTTGAACGACGTGAATGAAACCTGGTCACGGGCTCACGGCCGCGAGGTGACATCCCCGACGACCCGGGTAAGCGGGGGGCCGAGCTGGAAAGGGGTCGAGCATGCAGCTGTCCTTCCTGCGCCCGCTCTACGACCGTCCCGGGCCGTGGTGCTCGGTGTATCTGGACGCCTCCGCGGACACGGAGGACGCCCACCCCGCCCTGGATCTGCGCTGGCGTGCCCTGGAACGCCGCCTGGCCGAACAGGGGGCGGACGAGGCGAGCATCGCCGCGCTGGACCGGGTGGTCCGAGGTCACGACCCGATGGTCGGGGACTACGGCCTGGCGGTCTTCGCCAGTCACGGCCGGGTGGTGCTCTCCGAGTACCTGTCCGCGCCACCACTGCGCGACCTGGCCCACGTCGGCCCGCTGCCGCACGTGATGCCGCTGCTCGCCCAGCGCGGCGAGCAGGTGGCCTGGGTGCGGGTGGTCGCCGACCGGGTCGGCGCCGACGCGATGGCGGTCAGCGCCGGCGGGGTGCCCCGGCGGGCGCACGTCGCCGGCCGGGACGAGTACCCGCTGCGGCGGGCGAAGCCCGGTGGCTGGTCCCAGTCGCGCTATCAGCGGGCCGCCATGGAGGCGTGGCACCAGAACGCCGGCGACGTCACCGCGGCGACGGTGCAACTGGCTGACCGGGTCGGCGCGGACGTGGTGGTGGTGGCCGGCGACGTCCGGGCCACCGGCATGATTGCCGCCCAGATGCCGGAGCGCTGGCAGGACCTGGTGGTGCGCACCGATGCCGGGTCCCGGGCCGGCGGCGCCGACCAGACGATGTTGGACGACCTCACCGTGCAGACCATCGCGGAGATCGCCGACCAGCGGATCAGCGCCGCGCTGGACAAGTTCGGCGTGCAGGAGGACGTCGGCGGCGGCCTCGACGCGGTCGTCTCGGCCCTGCAACGCAACCAGGTGGACATGATGCTCATCGTGGACGACCCGTCGGCCAACGGTGAGCTGTGGATCGGGGCGGAACCCACCGAGATCGCCGTCGACCCGGGGCAGCTGGCCGCCATGTCGGTGGCCGACCCGCAGCGGGTACGCGCCGACGCGGCACTGGTCCGGGCGCTCGTCGGCACCGACGCGGCACTGACCGTGCTCGGCCCGGACGAGGCGCCGGACCTGACCGACGGCGTGGGCGCGGTACTGCGCTACGTCGACCCCAGCACACCGGGGCGCGGCAATGGTTGACCGGTCGGTGGCCGACGTGGTGGTCGAGCGGCTTCTGGCCTGGCGGGTGCCCCGCGCCTTCGGGTACCCGGGGGAGGCGATCGCCCCGCTGGTCGACGCGCTGGACCGCACCGGCGGGGAGCCGGCGTTCATCCCGGCCCGGCACGAGGAGACCGCCTCGTTCATGGCCACCGGGCACGCCAAGTTCACCGGCGGCATCGGGGTCTGCCTCGCCACCCAGGGGCCCAGCGCCGTCCAGCTGCTCAACGGCCTCTACGACGCCAAGCTGGACAGCAAGCCGGTGGTGGCCATCGTCGGTGAGGACATCTCCGGGCCGCTCGGCGGCGCGCACCAGGAGATCGGGCTGAGTCGGCTCTTCGCTGACGTGTGCAACCAGTTCGTCCGGTACGGTCGCCGCCCCGAGGAGGTGGGGGCGCTGCTGGACCAGGCGTTCCGGACGGCGGCGGCGACCCGCAGCCCGACCTGCGTGGTGCTGCCCCGGCAGTTGCAGGAGGCGCTGGTGCCCGACCTCCAGTCGTACAGCGCCGGGGTGATCACGGCGACCCCCGGTGAGCCGCTGGCCCGGGTGCTGCCGCACGAGGCGGACCTGGACGCCGCCGCGCAGCTGCTCAGCGGCGGCCAGCGGACCGCGATCCTGGTGGGCCAGGGTGGTCGGGACGCCGCTGCCGAGATCATCGAGATGGCCGACCGGCTCGGCGCCGGGGTGGCCACCTCACTGCTGGGCAAGCCGGTGCTCGACGAGCGGCTGCCGTTTCACACCGGGGTGCTCGGCGAGGTCGGCACACCGGCGGCGGCCGAGCTGATGGGTGGCTGCGACACCCTGCTGATGGTCGGCACCAACGACCCGTGGACCGACTACTTCCCGATGCCGGAGCAGGCGCGCACGGTGCAGATCGACATCGACGGCCGCCGGATCGGCACCCGGTACCCGGCCGACGTGCCGCTGGTCGGTGACGCCGCCGAGACCCTACGGGCGCTGCTGAGCCGGGTGCGCGGTCGGCCCGAGCAGCAGTGGCGGGCCACTGTGGAGAGTTCGGTGGACCGGTGGCGGGAGGCTGCCGCCGAGCGGGCCGCCGCCGCCGCGGACCCGGTCAACCCGCAGCTCGTCCTGCAGGAGTTGTCCGCCCGGCTGCCCGGCACCGGCGCGGTGGCTGTCGACGTCGGCTCGGTCCTCTACTGGTACGCCCGGCACCTCACCCTGCCACCCGGGGTCAACGCGCAGCTGTGCGGCACCCTCGGGTCGATGGGCTGCGCGCTGCCGTACGCGGTGGCGGCCAAGCTCGCCGCCCCGGACCAGCCGGTGGTCGCGCTGGTCGGCGACGGGGCGATGCAGCTCAACGGGCTCGCCGAGCTGATCACCGTGTCGCACCTCTGGCAGCGGTGGAGCGACCCCCGGCTGGTGGTGCTGGTGCTCAACAACCGGGACCAGAACGGGATGGGTGGCGGGCGGCAGCCGTCGTCCGACCCGACCCACCGCCGGCCCGACGTGCCGTACGCCGGCTGGGCCCGGCTGCTGGGGCTGCACGGGGTGCGGGTGGACCGTCCGGAGCTGGTCGGCGCGGCCTGGGACGAGGCCCTCGCCGCGGACCGCCCCTGCGTACTGGAGGCGGTCGTCGACCCGGCGGTGTCGCTGGCGCCGCCGGAGCCGGCGTTCGCCGACCTGCGCGGTCTGTACGCCGAGGGCGCCGCGGCCCGGAAGGTCCGCGAGCAGGTGGAGGTCACCGTGACCGCGGATGATCTCGTTTAGCGACCCTGGACCAGGGCATCAGTAGCGGCCCGACGACGCTGGAGGTCCGATGTCCGTACCCGCCGACCGCCGCTACGGTCCCGCGACCCTGCCGAGGGCGCGGGGTCCGCTCTCCACGGCGGTCATCGAAGCGCTGCGGCGTCCGCCGCACGACCTGCCGACCGATCTCGGCGTCGGCCTCGACCCGGCGGACCCGATCGTCGACGAGGACCTTCAGCTGACGCTGTTCCTCTGCTACGAGCTGCACTACCGGGGTTGGCTCGGGGTGGACGAGTCGTGGGAGTGGCAGCCGACACTGCTGGCGTTGCGGGCCCGCGGCGAACGCGTCTTCGAGGCGGCGCTGCGCCGGCTGGTCGGGGCGCCGTCGGTGCCTGCCGCCGGGGTGGCGGCCGGCCTGACCGAGCTGGTCGCGGCCGACGACGGACCGGCGCTGGCCGCGCAGCTGCAACGACGCGCCGATCTCGCCCAGTTCCGCGAGTTCGTCGCCCACCGCTCCGTGTACCACCTGCGCGAGGCGGACCCGCACAGTTGGGCGCTGCCCCGCCTCGGCGGTCCGGCCAAGGCCGCGCTCGTGGAGATCCAGACCGACGAGTACGGCAACGGGCGGCTGGACCGGATGCACGCCGAGCTGTTCCGGCGCACCCTCGACCGGCTGGGCCTGGACACCGGTTACGGCGCCCACGTCGACGTGGTGCCGGCGGTGACGTTGGCGACCAACAACCTGATGTCGCTGTTCGGGCTGCACCGACGGTTGCGCGGTGCGCTGCTCGGGCACCTGGCCGCGTTCGAGATGACCTCCTCGCTGCCCAACCGCCGCTACGGCAACGGGCTGCGCCGGCTCGGCTTCGACGAGGTGGCCACCCGCTTCTACGACGAGCACGTCGAGGCCGACGCGGTGCACGAGCAGATCGCCGCGCACGACATGTGCGGTGGCCTGGTCCGCCTGGAGCCGGCCCTCGCCTCCGACGTGCTCTTCGGCGCGGCGGCCGGGCTCGCGGTGGACCGGCTGTTCGCCGCGCACCTGCTGGACAGCTGGGCCGACGGCCGTAGCTCGCTGCGGACACCAGCCCCGCCGGACCTGCCGCCCACGGTGTCGCTTGTCGCGTTGCCCGCGGTGGCCCCGCCGTCTCCGCCCGCGCTCGTCTGATCCACACCGCCGGCTGTCGGGGTGGGGCCTGCCGCGCGGAATCCGTCCTTTGCTCTGCACCCGCCTGCGCACCACGCACGCTGCGTAACTGGCGCGTGGGCGGGTGCAGAGCAAAGGCGGCGTGACTCTGGTGTGGCCCGACCGTGCGCCTGCGCGGCGTGACGCGACGACCTGGGTCAGCGCTCGCGGGTGGTGCCCGCCCGGAAGTTGATCGCCTTGTGGGTGCCGTCGCAGAACGGCTTGAGCGCCGACTTGCCGCACCGGCACAGCGCCACCGTGCCGCGCCGCGCGTCGATGCGCTCGCCGTCCGGGGTGACCAGCGCGAAGTCGCCACGGACCAGCAGCGGTCCGTCCTCGTACGGGGTGATCGTGGCGGCGGCGGGCTCGCTGGTGTCGTCGGTGTGCATGGCCCCGGAAGTGCCCGCCCTGACCCTGCCGAAACCCGCGCGACCGAACGCCGGTGATGACCGGGGCACCCCGCTGACCAGCGGAATGTGCCGCCGGGTGGGTGATGCCCCGTTTGAACCCCATCGGGACGGGAAGCCGGGCCGCGTGGTGAGCGAACGAGGCAAGGTGGGGCCGGTGCACAAGGTGCGCAAGGGGCTCACGGCCGATGGCGCCGGTCTCGCCGGCGACCGGGTCGTGGCAGCGGGTAGTAGCGCCCGGGTGCTGGTCGCCGCCACCGCGCGGGCGCTGCGCGGGGTCGACTGCGCCGACCTCGGGCACACCGGGCCGACGTCGCGCTTCCCCGGCGCCCCCGAGCCGGTACGCCGCGCGGCCGCCACCCGCGCCGCCGGCCGGGTCGCGCTGACAGTGGCCCAGACCGACGAGGTGGACGCCGCCCGGGTGGCCCGCTGGTTCGTCGACCAGTACCCCCGGCGGCGCTACCCCGGGGTGCTGATCGGCTCCCCGCACGGCGCGGTGGCCCACCTCGCGGTGGCTCTCGGCGTGCCGTGGCTGCCCGCGGGATTCGAAATGACGGTGCACTGGTCCGAGGGTGGGGTGGACCGCCCGGCGGACGCCGCGGAGCACGGCGCGGCACTCGCCACCCGGTTGCTCGCCGGCAACGCCGACCTGCACCTGCGTCAGGTGCACTGCCCGGCCAGCCGTGGCGCGCTGACCGGGGCGACCGTGTCGCTGACCGCCGCGTGGCGGGCCCTACCGGCCGCGTACGCGACGTTTCTGGCCGACCGGCTGATGCCGGGTGCGCCGGTGCTGCTCGTCCGCGACGCGCGCACCTGGCCGGCGCTGGAGCGCGCCCCGGGGCACAGCTTCCAGGTCGGCTGCCCGGGCAGCGGGCTGGACCCGGTGGACTTCCACCCGGACAGCCACGCCCTGCGGCAGGTGCTGCGCTCCGTCGGCGGCGACGCGACCCGGTGGGAGCCACCGGAGGTGTCCGTACCGTCGGCGGACGCCGAGCACGGCGTCGACCCGGGCTTCGAGCTGGCCGCGCGGGACTGGACCGCCCAGCACCAGCACCCGCTGCACCGGGTGCTGGTGCCCCGGCCGGCGGCGCTGAGCGCGGGCGTGGCCGACCTGTACCGGCGGTGGCTGCGGCGCGCCGGCAAGACCGGTGATCGGTTGGTGGTGGAATGCGGCCGGCTGCTCGACCCGTGGCAGGTGGTGCGGGCGGGGCTGGTGCCGTACTGGTGCGAGAACGCCACCCGCCGCAGTGTCGACGAGGCCGAGTGGTGGTTGGCCGGCAGCGAGGCGTTCAGCTCGGTGGACGTGCTGCCCGAGCCGCCCGGGGTGCGCTCGCCCGCGCTGGCCGGGCTGCCGCAGTGGCTGGCCGTCGCCGGGTTCGGCCGGCGGCGTCGGGCGCTGGACCGCACCACCGCCCGGGGCTACCCGGTCACCTCGGTGCCCACCCGCCGGGCCACCGAGGTGCTGCGGGCCCAGCCGTACGACCTGCCCGCGCCGCCCCCTCTGGGGGTCGCCGAGGCGTTGGCAGTGCTCCGCGACAGCGGCGGCCACCAGGGGTTGTTGGTCTCCTGAGACGGAGGACGCCGAAACATCCTCGCGAACCCGGGGTCCCGTGATTGAGTACCTACGGAGCGGGAACATCGCTGGCTGCGACGGCCTAATTGCGCTGCGTAGAGGCGGTGTCGCCCGCTGGCATCCCAGTCACTGACCCACTTTCCGGCCCGGTGCGTGGCTCGACCACGCGCACGACCGGTTTCCCGATCCGGGCGGGGGACCTTCCTGAGGGAGGCGCGGATGTTCGGACAGACGAGCACGACCACGACCACACCACCACCCACCGATCGAGGTCTGGAGGATCTCGACGCGGCGGCGATGGCGTACGCGGCCCGGATCGCCGGGCTGCCGCCGGAGCGGCGGGGGGAGGCTCGGGACGACCTGGTGCGATTCGCGCTGCCGTTCGCCGGGCGGTTGGCCCGCCGCTACCGGGGGCGCGGAGAGCCGCTGGAAGACCTGGAGCAGGTGGCCCGGCTGGGGCTGGTCAACGCCGTCGACCGCTATGACCCGGAACGGGGCTCGTTCACCGCGTACGCCGCGATCACCATCGTGGGCGAGATCAAACGACACTTCCGGGACCGGACCTGGGGCGTGCACGTGCCCCGCCGGCTGCGGGACCTGATCCTGGAGGTGGGGCAGGCCACCGCCGCGCTCACCAGTGAGCTGTCCCGGGCCCCGTCGGTGGCCGAGCTGTCGGCCCGGCTGGAGACCCCGGAGGAGGAGATCCTCGCCGCCCTGGAGTCGGCGGCCGGCTACAGCCCGGCCTCCCTCAACGCCCCGGTGGGTGGGGAGAGCTCCGCCGAGTTCGGCGACCTGGTCGGCGAGTCGGACAACGCGTTGGAGTCGGTCGACGACCGGGTGACGGTGAGCGGCCTGCTGCACCGACTGCCCTGGCGGGAACGGCGGATCCTCGCGATGCGCTTCTACGGCAACCAGACCCAGGCGGAGATCGCCGCCCGGTTCGGCATCTCGCAGATGCACGTGTCCCGGCTGCTGTCGCGGGCGCTCACCTGGCTGCGCCAGGCGATGCTCGCCGACGCGCCGCCGCCGTGGCAGAACGGCGCCGCCGAACCCGACCCGGGCAAGACCCGGATCTCGGTCAAGCAGAACGGCGACTCGGTGGTCGTCGAGGTGGGCGGCGAGATCGACCGCGACGGCGCGGACCAGTTGCGTCGGGCCATGCTGGAGGCGGTCACCGGTCAGCCCAGCGAGGTGGTCGTCGACCTGGTCGGCGCGGGCGGCTTCGACGCCGGTGGGATCGCCGCGCTGATGGCCGGGCGGGAGGCCGCGGAGCGGACCGGGGTGCCGCTGCGGCTGACCCGGGTCCAGCCCGCGGTACGCCGTTCGCTCACCGCCGCCGGACTGGCACCGGCCCGGGACTGACCGCACCACGTACCCGCACCGCACGCACCAGGTACCCGCACAGGCGCAGGGCCGACACCCGGCTGGGTGTCGGCCCCGCTGCTCGCGTACCAGTGGTCAGTGCTCTTCGGGGTTGCCGTCGCTGTGCGGGTGCCGCCAGCGCTCGTGCGGCTTCGGCGCGTCCTCGGCGTCCTGCGGCGGGTCGCTCTGCTCGAAGCTCGGCCGGCGGACGCCCTCGGGCTCCGGCACGTCCACCGGCCGCGCGCCGGAGCGCGGCGCCGGCTGGTAGTCGGCCGCTTCGCGGGCGCCGTGCGCGCCCTCGGCGGCCGGCGACTCCGGGACGTGGTGTTCCAACCGCAGTTCGTCGCTGAACTGCTGCGGCGGTTTCGTGGTGCGTTGCGGCAGGTCGCGGCCGAGATCGGCGACGAGCGGACCGTACTTCAGGTCGAAGGCGGGGCGCTCGGAGCGGATCCGGGGCATCCGGTCGAAGTTGCGCAGCGGCGGCGGGCAGCTGGTGGCCCACTCCAGGGAGTTGCCGAAGCCCCACGGGTCGTCCACCGTCACCATCGCCCCGTACCGCCAGGACTTCCAGGCGTTGTAGATGAAGAAGAGGGTGGACAGGCCGAGGATGAACGCGAAGACGGTGGAGATCGTGTTCAGGGTGGTGAACCCGTCGGTGGGCAGGTAGTCGGCGTACCGGCGGGGCATACCCTCGTTGCCCAGCCAGTGGTGCACCAGGAAGGTGCCGTGGAAGCCGATGAACATGGTCCAGAAATGCGCCTTGCCGAGCCGCTCGTCGAGCAGCCGCCCGGTCATCTTCGGCCACCAGAAGTAGTAGCCGCCGAAGAGGGCGAAGACCACGGTGCCGAACACCACGTAGTGGAAGTGCGCCACCACGAAGTAGCTGTCGTGGGTGTGCCAGTCCACCGGCGGGCTGGCCAGCAGGACGCCGGTGAGCCCGCCGAGCAGGAAGGTGACCAGGAAGCCGATGGCGAACAGCATCGGCGTCTCGAAGGTGAGTTGCCCCTTCCACATCGTGCCGATCCAGTTGAAGAACTTCACACCGGTCGGCACCGCGATCAGGTAGCTCAGGATGCTGAAGAACGGCAGCAGCACCTGACCGGTGGCGAACATGTGGTGCGCCCACACCGTCATCGACAGCACGGTGATGGCGACGGTGGCCAGCACGATCCCGGTGTAGCCGAACAGCGGCTTGCGGGAGAACACCGGAATGATCTCGGTGATGATGCCGAAGAACGGCAACGCGATGATGTAGACCTCGGGATGGCCGAAGAACCAGAACAGGTGCTGCCAGAGCATCGGGCCGCCGGTGGCCGCGTCGTACACGTGCGCGTTGAGCAACCGGTCGGCGGAGAGCGCCAGCAGTGCGGCGGCCAGCAGCGGGAAGACGAGGATCACCAGCAGGCTGGTGAACAGCATGTTCCAGGTGAACAGCGGCATCCGGAACATGGTCATGCCGGGCGCGCGCAGGGTGAGGATCGTGGTGATCAGGTTGACCGCGCCGAGGATGGTGCCGAGCCCGGAGACGACCAGGCCGAGCACCCACATGTTCGCGCCCACCCCGGGGGAGTTCTCGACGCTGCTCAGCGGGGTGTAGGCGGTCCAGCCGAAGTCGGCCGAGCCCTGCGGTGTGATCAGCCCGCCGATCACCATCAGCCCGCCGAACAGGTACAACCAGTAGGCCAGCGCGTTGAGGCGGGGGAACGACACGTCCGGCGCGCCGATCTGGATCGGCACGATGTAGTTGCCGAACCCGAAGGCCGCGGGCGTGGCGAACAGCAGCAGCATCACCGCGCCGTGTGAGGTGAAGAGCTGGTTGTACTGCTCGGGGGAGAGGAACTGCATCCCCGGGCGGGCCAGCTCGGCCCGCATCATCATCGCCTCCAGGCCGGCCAGTATGTAGAAGCCGAAGGAGGTCAGCAGGTACAACAGGCCGATCTGCTTGTGGTCGGTGGTGGCCAGGAACTTGATCAAGGTGTTGCCGGGGATCGGTGTCCGTACCGCTCCCGGGAACCCCCCGAACCGGGCCGGTGCCAGGATCGCCGGGCCCCGATCGCGACCGGGTTCCGTGGTTACCCGCTTGGGCATGGCTGCTCACCCCGTCGTGACGGCAGAAAGGACGGGCGTGCCTACCCGACCCTCGCACCATGTAACCAGGCCAGAGCGGTAAATTCGGTCAGAACGCTGGTACCGGGCGCAAGCGCCTCGAACCGTCAGGTCGCCGGCAGCATCGCCCAGACGGCCTTGCCCTGGCCGGCCGGCACGCTGCCCCACCGCTGGGCCAGCTCCCGGACCAGCATCAGCCCGCGCCCGCCCTCGGCGCGCAGGTCCGTGCCGCCCGCCCGCGCCTGGGCGCTGCTGCCGTCCACCACCGCCAGGTGCAGGTACGGTCGGCGCAGGGTCACCGTCACCTGCATGGGCGTGCCGGCGTGCCGGACCACGTTGCCGACCAGCTCGCTGAGCACCAACGCGGCCGGGCCGGACGCGTCGGGCAGGTTCCACCGCGTGCACGCGTCGGTGACCAACTCCCGGGCCCGCCGGCAGGCCTCGGCCACCGGCTCCAGCCGGGCCCGCATCCGCGGCGCGGACGACGCGTCGGCCAACCGGGTCGCCTCCGCGCAGTCCGCGGACACCGGGAGCACCCGGCAGGTGCTCGACTCGGCCAGCCACCGCGCCGCCACCGGCGACGGGGCGCAGAGCAGCACCGGCACGGCCGGCCACTCCTCGGCCCGCCGGGCGGTCGCGGCGAACACCGACAGCGCCAGCCGGTCCTCGACGGTCACCCCGGCCATGTCGACCACCAGCGCCTCCGGCTGGTCGACGAGCGCGTCGCTGAGCATCTGATGCACCGTACGCATCGTGCCGAGGTGCAGCGGGCCGGTGAGCCGGACGACCGCCACCGGTGCCGTGGTGCGCACCTCGCAGGTGATCCCGCTCGACATCGGCGCCTCAATTCGCTGCTGGGTCGGGATCTGCCAACTACCCGACGCCGTTCCCCGTCAAACCGGACCGACGGCGGAGGCGAGACAGGTCACCCGCCGCGACCGGCCGGTCAGCGACGCGACCGGCCGGTCAGCGCACCCGATGCGATCATGACCACGCCGAGGCCCAGGTGCAGCCAGCCGTCGGCGTCGTTGACCGGTAGCACGTTCGCCCCGGTGCCCTGGTCCACCACCAGCCCGTAGAGCCACAGCACCAGGAGCACCGCGCCGCCGCCGACCAGGAACGCCCGCGCGCCGGTGACCGTCCGCGCCAGCAGCAGACCCGCCACCCCGAACGCCAGGTGCACCAGGTTGTGCAGCACCGACACCTGGAAGACACCGAACAGGTACGCGCCCGAAGCGTGGCCGGCGAAGCGCAGCGCGTCCATGCCGCTGGTGATCCCCGGCACGAAGCCGAGCACGCCGAGCAGCAGGAACAGCACCGCCACCGTCGCCGCCGCGCGCCGGACCGGCGGTTTACCGTCCGCCGGGTTGGCCCGGGCCCGGGAGTGCGCCATCGGTCCGACCATTCCCGGCTCCTCGTCGCACGGCGGGCATGAGCGCTGCCGGCTACCCGCTGCCGCTACCGACAAACCGGCTGGCCGCGCGCGCCGACTGCCGGACCCGCTCGTACAGCTCGACGTAGCGCTGCGCCATTACCGCGGGCGTGAAGCGCTGCGCGGCCACCCGCCGGCACTCGTCCGGGTCGAGCAACTCGGCGGCGAGCAGAAGATCGCCCAACTCCTCCTCGTCGGTGGTGAGCAGCCCGGTGCGACCGTGCTCGATCAGCTCCGGCAGGCAACCCCGGGCCGTCGCCACCACCGGTGTCCCCAGGGCGAGCGACTCGACGACCGCCGTGCCGCCCGGCTCCTCCCACCGCAGCGGGAACAGCGACGCGCGGGCGCTGGCCAGCAGGTCGTCGCGCTCCTGGCCGGCCACGGTGCCGACCCAGCGGACCAGGTCACCGTCGACGTGCGGGGCCACCTCGTCGAGGAAGAACCGCACGTCCGGGTTCTGCCGGGCCTCGTCGCCCGCCGCGGCCAGATCGGCCGGCCGATGGTACGGCCCGACCGGGCCGGCCAGCACCAGCGGAAGACCGACCCGGTGCGCGAGCCGGGCACCCACGTCCTGCCCCTTGCCCGGGTTGATCCGACCCAGGATGAGCAGGTGCTCGCCCTTCTCCGGCCGGCGTCGCCGGTCGGCGTCGACCGCCAGCGGGGTGGACAGGTGCACGTGCCCCACCGAGTGCTCCCGCAGCGCCAGCGGGGCGCGAGCCAGCTGCGACGCGGAGACGCCGTTGACCCGGACCCGGTCGCCGCCGTCCAGGCTGCCGTAGAGCGCCGGGTGCTTGGCCAGGTCCCAGTGCAGGGTGTGCAGGGTCGGCGGCCCCGCCGGCCCCATCGCGGCGAGGGTGGCCAGCCCGACCGCCTCGACATGATCGTGCACCAGGTCGATGTCGTCGCGGGAGTGCAGCTCACGGACCACCCCGGCCAGGTGCGCCTGGGCGATTCCACAGACCTGGTTGTACGGCCGTTGCAACGCGGCGAACTGCCCGTCGGCGAAGACCGAGACCTGCTCGTCGACCGGCAGCGTGCTGGTGCCCACCGAGGCGAGCACCACCCGTACGCCCAGTCGCCGCAGCTCCGGCACCAGGGTGGCGATCACGTTCTCGATGCCGCCGTAGCCGGGCGGTGGCACCGACAGCCACGGACCGGCGTTCATCAGCACGGTGAGGCTCTGCGCGCTCACGCGGCGGCCACCCGGCGACGGGGAACCCGGTGACGCAGTTCGGCCAACGGCGGGCGTTCCTCGATGGAAACGTCGCTGACCACGATCTCGCGGTCCAGGTTCGGCAGGGTGTCCGAACCGCCACGACGGAACTGGGTCAGCAACGCCTCCGGCGCCAACCCGGGGGTGGCCCACCCACGCCGTTGCAACCGCGACCAGGCGGTCAACATGATCTGCGCGGACATCCGACCCAGGGCGGCGGTGTCCTGGTGCCGGTGTTTGCGCTCACCGAGATCGACCTGCGCCAGCGCGTCCAGGCCGACCAGATCGAGCAGGTCGATCATCATGGCCGTCTCCACCCCGTATCCGGAGACGAACGGCACCTGGGCCAGCACGTCGCGGCGACCCGCGTACTCGCCGGCCAGCGGCTGCACGAAACCGGCCAGCTCCGGCCAGAAGAGGTTGAGCAGCGGACGGGCCATCAACTCGGTCACCCGGCCCCCACCGTCCTGTTCCACGCTGGCGGTGCCCACCAGGGGCCGGTGGTAGAAGCCCTTCACGAAGTCGACCGACGGGTCGGTCAGCAGCGGGCCGAGCAGCCCACTGACGAAGTGCGGCCGGAACTCCCGCAGGTCGGCGTCGATGAACGCCACCACGTCGCCCTCGGCGGCGGCCAGCCCGGCCCAGAGCGCGTCGCCCTTGCCGGTGAGCCGGGGCAACCCGCGGGTCATCGCATCCTGGCTGACCACCTCCGCGCCGGCGGCGCGGGCCACCTGAGCGGTCCGGTCCGTCGATCGGGAATCCACCACGATCAGCTCGTCGACCAGCGCGACCCGATCCATCAGGTGTTCGCGGATCGTCGACACGATCGCGCCGACGGTGGCCTCCTCGTTGCGCGCCGGCAGCACCACGCTGACCCGGGTCTCACCCTTGGCGCGCATCAGCCGACGGGTCGGCCAGTCCGCAGCCGACGTCGTCCGGTACGTGGCCCACGCCTCCACCACCGGTGACACGCTCGATGTCGTATCCCGCACGGGCACCCCTCCATTCGTGCGTGGAAAAACCGAATTTGGTTGTTCCCATTCCGCATCACGCGCTAACCGCTTTCCTGGCAACAGCTTGATCACAGAGGGGACGTCAGTGCGTTCCCGGGGGATGAACGTTTGATTGCGCACAGCCCAGGGGACTGCTCCCAGCGCAGCTGAAAAGTCTTCGAAGGGGTGTCGGGATGCGGAAATGCCGGGTGGGTCTGGTCGGAGCCGGCGGCGTGGCACAGCGCCACGCACGGGTGCTGGCCGGGTTCGACGACGTCGAACTGGTCGGCGTCACCGACGTCGCACCGGAGGCCGCGTCCGCGCTGGCCGCCCAGCACGGCGGACGGGCCCGCGCCGACGTCGGCGAACTGCTGGCCACCGGCCTGGACGCCGTGTACGTCTGCGTGCCTCCGTTCGCGCACGGCCCCGTCGAGGAGGCGATCATCGAGGCCGGGGTGCCGATGTTCGTGGAGAAGCCCGTCGCTGTCGACCTGGACACCGCGGAGCGGATCGCCGACCTGGTCGCGCGGCGCGGACTGCGCACCGCCGTCGGCCACCACTGGCGCTACCTGAGCGTGCTCGACCAGGCCCGCGACCTGCTCGCCGACCGCCCGGTGCGGATGGTCAGCGGCACCTGGCTGGACAAGGTGCCCCCGGTGGCGTGGTGGTCGCGGCGGGACCGCTCCGGCGGCCCGGTGGTCGAGCAGGCCGCCCACGTGCTCGACCTGATCCGCGTGCTGGCCGGCGAGGTCACCGAGGTCACCGCGTACGGCAACGGCACACCGCCGCCGGTCGACGGCGCCGACATCGACTCGGTGACCACCGCCGCACTGCGCTTCACCGACGGTGCGGTCGGCACGCTCAGCGCCGCCTGCGTCCTCGGCTGGAAGCACCGCGCCGGCCTGGAGATCCTCGCCGACGGGTTGGCCCTCGCGATCACCGAGGACGGGCTGTCGATCCGCGACGCCGACGGCGAACGACACCTCCCCGCCGACCCGGAAGCCGCCCGGGTGGCGGTGGACCGCGCCTTCGTCGACGCCGTCCGCGGCATCGGCGACGACGTGCGCGTCCCGTACGCCGAGGCCCTCGCGACCCAACGTCTGGCCCTCGCGGTGGCCGACTCGGCCCGTACCGGCACGACCGTGCGGCTCGTCACCGCGACCGCGCCGGCGGTGCTCGCCAGCGGGGTGACCGTCGATGCGTGACAAGGTCGTGGTGGTCACCGGTCCCGGCCAGGTCGATCTGGTCGACCAGGACGCCGCGCCGCTGCGTCCCGGCACGTTCCGGGTCGAGACGCTGTTCAGCGGTGTCTCCGCCGGCACCGAGCTGAGCTACGTCAAGGGCACGAACCCCTACCTGAACGTCACCTGGAACGCCGACCTGGGGCTGTTCCAGCCGGGCCCGGCCAGCACTCCCTACCCGGTGACGCGACTGGGCTACATGCAGGTCGGCCGGGTGGTGGAGAGCGAAACGCCGGCCGTCGCGGTGGGCACTGTCGGTGCCATGACGTACGGGCACCGCACCGGGTGGCTGGCCGACCCGGTCGCCGAACGGTTCGTGGCGCTGCCCGACGACCTGGACCCACTGCTCGGCGTGTACGTCGCGCACATGGGCCCGATCTGCGCCAACGGGCTGCTGCACGCCGCCGCCGACCTGCACGGCACCGACGTCCGGGCGCTCGGCGACGGGGTACGCGGCCGACGGGTCGCCGTCATCGGCGCCGGTGTCGTGGCGTTGCTGACGGCGTTGTTCGCCCGGCGCAACGGGGCCGCGTCGGTGGTGGTGCTCGACCCGACCCCGCACCGCCGGCAGGTCGCCGAGGCGCTCGGCCTGGAAACCCTCGACCCGGACGCGGACGACCCGGCGGTCGTGCTCAAGACCCGCTGGGCGCACACCGCCGGCGACCGGGGCGCCGACGTGGTGTTCCAGTGCCGGGGGCAGGCGTGGGCGTTGCACCTCGCCCTGCGCCTGCTGCGCCCCCAGGGCACCGTCATCGACCTCGCCTTCTACCAGGGCGGCGCGGACGCGGTCCGCCTCGGTGAGGAGTTCCACCACAACGGGTTGTCGCTGCGCTGCGCCCAGATCGGCCGGGTGCCGCGCGGGCTCGCACCCACCTGGGACCGCGAACGGCTCTCCGCCGAGACCATCGACCTGCTCCGGGCGTACGGCGACACGATCCGCAAGCACCTCGTCTCGGCGGTGGTGCCGTTCGACGAGGCCCCCGCCCTCCTCACCGACCTGGCCGACCGTCGCCGCCAGGAACTCCAGGTGGTGCTCGCCACCTGACCCGCCGGGCCGGAGCGCGCCCGCCCTGGTGACACGGCGGACTACCGTTCCCGGCATGAGCACCTCGACGCACCGGCCGGCCGGCGGCACCGCGACAGACCGGCCGGGCGGCGGGGCCGCCGCGGACCGGCCGGTTGGCCTGGGCGCGCTGCTGCCGTACCTGCGGGAGCACCGCGGCACCCTGGTCGTGGTGGGCGTCCTGTCGCTGGTCGGCTCGGCGGCGTCGTTGGCGCAGCCGCTGCTCACCCGGTCCGTGCTCGACCGGATCGGCGCCGAGCAGGGGGTGTCCGAGCTGGTGGCGGTGCTGGTGGCCCTCGTGGTGCTCGGCGCGGCGATCGGCGGGCTGCGCGACTACCTGCTGCAACGCACCGCCGAAGGGCTGGTGCTGGGCACCCGGCGCCGGCTGGCTGGTCACCTGCTGCGGCTGCCCATCGCCGAGTACGACCGCCGGCGCACCGGCGACCTGCTCTCCCGGGTCGGTTCGGACACCACACTGCTGCGCGCGGTCGTCACCTCCGGGCTGTTCGAGACGGTCACCGGGGCGGTGACGGTGGTCGGCGCCGGCACGGCCATGGTGCTGCTCGACCCGCTGCTGTTCGGCGTCACCCTGCTCGGGGTGGCGCTGGGGCTGGCCTTCGCCGCCACCTTCGCCCGTCGGGTCCGGGCGCTGGCCCGGACCGCCCAGGAGCGGATCGGTGAGATGACCTCGGCGGTGGAACGGGCCATCTCGGCGGCGCGGACCATCCGGGCCAGCCGCGCCGAGACCCGGGAGACGCAGACCGTCACCGGCAGCGCCCGGGAGGCGTACACGGCGGGGCTGCGGGTGGCCCGGGTGCAGGCGCTGGTCGGCCCGATCGGCTCGGTCACCGTGCAGGGCGCCTTCCTGCTGGTGCTCGGCATCGGAGGGGCGCGGGTCGCCGCCGGGGCGATCTCCGTCGGTGACCTGGTCGCGTTCGTCATGTACCTGTTCCTGCTGGCCCTGCCGCTGGGCCAGGTGCTGCGGGCGTACACCCAGTTGCAGTCCGGCCTGGGCGCCCTGCAGCGGATCGAGGAGATCCTCGCCGTGCCCGCCGAGGGCGCGGACGACCGGCCGGCGCCCGCCACCGCGACGGCGACCCCGCGCCGCCCGACCCCGATGATCGAGTTCGACCGGGTGGGCTTCGGCTACCCGGGTGGCGAGACGGTGCTGCACGAGGTCACCTTCGCGGTGCCCGCCGGCACCCGGACCGCCCTGGTCGGCCCCTCCGGCGCCGGGAAGTCCACACTGCTGGCCCTGGTCGAGCGGTTCTACGAGGTCAGCGCCGGCGCGATCCGACTCGACGGCACCGACGTGCGGGACCTGCCCCGCGACGCGCTGCGGGCCCGGCTCGGTTACGTCGAGCAGGAGGCCCCCGTGCTGGCCGGCACGCTGCGGGAGAACCTGCTGATCACCACTCCGGACGCCGCCGACGACCGGCTGCGCGAGGTCCTCGACGCTGTCAACCTGGGACACCTGGCGCAGCGCACCCCGCAGGGCCTCGGCGTGCAGGTGGGGGAGGGCGGCGTCCTGCTCTCCGGGGGTGAACGGCAGCGACTGGCCATCGCCCGCGCGCTGCTCGCCGGCCCGCCGGTGCTGCTGCTGGACGAGCCGACCAGCAACCTCGACTCCCGCAACGAGGTCGCGCTGCGCCGCGCCATCGACGCGGTGGCCGTCCGCCGGACGCTGTTGATCGTGGCGCACCGGCTCGCCACGGTGGTCGACGCCGACCAGATCGTCGTCCTCGACGGTGGCCGGGTGGTGGCCGTCGGCACCCACGCCGAACTGACCGCCACCGACCCGCTGTACCGGGAGCTCGCCAGCCACCAGCTGCTGGTCGGCTGACTCCGCCCCGGTGCCGCCGACTTGCCGGGCGGCCGGGCCGCACATGGTGCCCCGAATCGCGTACCGTTGCCGCTCATGGGTGTGTCTCAACGGTTCAAGAGCAAGTTCCGGCGGTTCCTCCAGCGCCCCGGCTCGACCGTGGATCTTGCTCCGCTGGAGAAACTGCTCCCGGCGATCGAGGCGCGCGAGGCTGAGCTCGCCGCGCTCGACGACGCCGAGCTGACCCAGGCCGCGGGTGCCGCCGCCGACTACGAGGAGATCTGCGCCGTCGGCCGCGAGGCCGCCCGCCGTGGCCTCGACCAGCGGCCGTACGACGTGCAGCTGCTGGGCGCGATGTCGCTGCTCTCCGGCAAGGTCGCCGAAATGGCCACCGGTGAGGGCAAGACACTGACCGCCACGATCGCCGCGTACGGGCACGTCCGGCTCGGCAACGGCCCGGTGCACGTGCTCACCATCAACGACTACCTGGCCCGCCGCGACGCCCAGTGGATGGAGCCGGTCTACACCCTGCTCGGCCTCACCGTCGGCTGGGTCAACGAGGCGTCCACCCCGCAGGAGCGGCGCGACGCGTACGCCTGCGACGTCACCTACGTCTCGGTCAGCGAGGCGGGCTTCGACTACCTGCGCGACCAGCTGGCCACCGACGTGGAAGACCGGGTGCAGCCCGCGCTGAGCACCGCCATCGTCGACGAGGCCGACTCGATCATGATCGATGAGGCCCGGGTGCCGATGGTCCTGGCCGGCGCGGTGCCGGGCGAGCAGGACCCGGTGCACGCCGCCGCCGCACTGGTCCGTGGCCTGCGCAAGGGCAAGCACTACACGGTCGCCGAGGACGGGCGGAGCGTGGCGTTCACCTCCGCCGGCCTGGCCGCCATCGAGGCCAAGCTCGGCATCGACCTGTACGACGAGGAGCACGTCGCGCAGCTCTCCGCTGTCAACGTGGCGCTGCACGCCCACGCCCTGCTGCACCGCGACGTGGACTACATCGTCCGGGACGGCACCGTCGAGCTGGTCGACGAGATGCGCGGCCGGGTGGCCCAGCGCCGCCGCTGGCCGGACGGCCTCCAGGCCGCTGTCGAGGCCAAGGAGGGGCTGGACGCCACCGCCGAGGGTGAGGTGCTTGGCACCATCGCCATGCAGGCGTACATCGCGCTCTACCCGAAGGTGTGCGGGATGACCGCCACCGCCGTGCACGTCGGCGACCAGCTGCGGGAGTTCTTCAACCTCGAGGTCGCGGTGATCCCGCCGAACACCCCGTGCATCCGCGAGGACGAGCCGGACCGCATCTACGCCACCCGGGCCGAGAAGGACGAGGCGCTCGTCGACGAGATCCAGCGCGCGCACGCCAAGGGACGGCCGGTGCTGGTCGGCACCCTGGACGTCAAGGAGTCCGAAGGGCTGGCCGCCGGGCTGAACGCTGCCGGCGTGCCCTGCGTCGTGCTGAACGCCAAGAACGACGACGAGGAGGCGGCGATCATCGCCGAGGCCGGCGCGTACGGCGCGGTCACCGTCTCCACCCAGATGGCCGGCCGGGGCGTCGACATCCGGCTCGGCGGCAGCGACCAGAGCGACAGGGAGCGGGTCGCCGAGCTGGGCGGGCTCTACGTGATCGGCAGCGGCCGGCACGACAGCCGCCGGGTGGACGACCAGCTGCGCGGCCGGGCCGGCCGGCAGGGCGACCCCGGTGGCTCGGTCTTCTTCGTCAGCCTGGAGGACGACCTCGTGGTCCGGCACGCCGCCGACTCGGTGCCGGCCTCGCCGCGGATGAACGCCGACGGCCTGGTGACCGACGACCAGGTCGACTACGCGGTGGAGCACGCCCAGCGGGTCGCCGAGGGCGTCAACCACGAGATCCACCGCAACACCTGGCGCTACAGCGTGGTGATCGAGCAGCAGCGCAAGGCCCTCGCCGCGCGCCGGGAGCGATTGCTGACCAGCGACGTGGCAGCGGTGATGCTGCTGGAGAAGGAGCCCGAGAAGGCCGGCGAGATGGACGAGGACCTGCTCGCCCGTGCCGCGCGGTCGATCGCGCTCTACCACCTGGACCGGCTCTGGGCCGAGCACCTGGCCGAGCTGTCGGAGGTCCGTGAGGGCGTGCACCTGCGCGCCCTGGGCCGGCTCGACCCGCTGGACGAGTTCCACCGGGCCGCGGTGCCCGCGTTCAACGACCTGATCCCGGAGATCGAGGCCCGCACCATCGCCACCTTCAACGAGACCGAATTCGATGAGGATTGGCAGCCCGACGACGGCACCCTGGTCCGGCCCACCGCCACGTGGACGTACCTGGTGCACGACAACCCGTTCGGATCCGAGCTCGACCGCCTGATCGCGTCGATCGGGCGGCGGCTCAGCGGCACCTCGCGCTGAGTTACCGGACGTCGGGGCCCCGTCGCGCCTTCCGGCGCGACAGGGGCCCCGATTTACGCCGTTTCGACCCGGGTTTCCGAGGGTAGTAGGGCTGGTCGGTCGAGTCGGGAGAGAGCAGACGATGACACAGGTGACGATGCGTGCCGGGCAGGCGCGAAACGGCACGGAGGCTGCACACCGGTGAACCTCGACACGCGGGAACCGGTGGTGCAGACACTCGGCGTCCTGGAAGCGGCCGCGCTGTTACGGGAGCTGACCGCCGGGCTGATCGCCCTGACCGACTTTGATGAGGCTCTGCTGGCCCTGGTCCGGGTCACCCGGGACGCCGTCGCCGGGGTGCGCTGGTGCGGGTTCACCGCGCTGCGGGCCGGCGAGCCGGCCGGGGTGGCCGCCTCCGACGAAGGGCTGGCCGGGCTCGACGACCTGCGACACGGTCCGGACTCGCCGGCGATGAGCGCGATCCGTCGCCGCGAGATGATCCTCGCCGCCGACCTGGACGGTGAGCCCCGCTGGCCGGCCTGGACGGCGCGCGCCCGCGACCTCGGCGTACGCGGGGTGATCTCCGCGCCGGTCGACATCGACGACCAGGTGATCGGCGCGATCAACCTGTACGCCGCCGCGCCGGACCTGTTGACCCCGCAACACCAGCTGACCGCGATGCTGCTCGCCGAACACGCCGGACTGCTGCTCGCCGCCGTCCGCGACCGCAGCCGGCAGCTCACCCTCGCAGGTGTTCGGGACGCCTCGCTCCTGCAGGACGGAGTGGTCGGCCAGGCCGTCGGCGTGATCATGACGCAGCGCGGTTGCCCGCCGGCCGAGGCCCTCGACGTGCTGCGGACCGCCGCGTCGTCACTGGACATACCGCTGCGCGAGGTGGCCGAACGGCTGGTCCGGACAGTCTCCCGCTCACGCGACACCTGACCACCCCGGCCCGGCGTCCCGCGCGGTCCCCGCATTCCGGCGTCCCCGCGTTCCGCGCGGTCCTGGCGTTCCGCGCGGTCCTGGCGTTCCGCGCGGTCCCCGCGTCCTGGCGGTCCCCGCGTCTCCGCGTCTCCGCGTCTCCGCGTCTCCGCGTCTCCGCGTCTCCGCGTCTCCGCGTCTCCGCGTCTCCGCGGTCCCGCGGTCCCGCGTCCCCGCGTCCCCGCGTCCCCGCGTCCCCGCGTCCGCGCGTCCGCGCGGTCCCCGCTTGATCGACTCGCGTTTCTTGAAGTCGGGGTGTCCGGGTCGGTGGGACGGCCCGGTTTTCTGAAACCCGAGTGGATCACTCCTGATGTCGGGGTGTCCCGGCCGCCCGGATGGCGCGGTTTTCTGAAACGCGAGTGGATCAGGGCGGGTGGTGTCCGTTCGTCCGGTCAGCGACGAGTCGGACCGTTTCGTTTCGTCTCGACCGACCCCGGGTAGCACTCTGGTCAGGTGAGCTGCGCCGACCCGGGGGAGGACCGATGCAGAGCCGGCTGCGGGTGCAGGGGCATCCGATCCAACCGATGCTGGTGACGTTCCCGCTCGGGCTGTTCGTCAGTGCCACCGTCTTCGATCTCACCGACGTCGTCGGCGGGCCCGCGTTCTTCGGCGAGGTCGGCTACTGGACGGGCATCGCCGCGCTCGTCGCTGCCGCGCTGACCGCCGTGGCCGGCATGGTCGACCTGTGGGACGTTCCGGGTGACCGTACCCGCCGCACCGCAGTCGCCTTCAATCTGGTGAACGCGGTCATGGCCGCCATGTTCCTGCTCACCTGCCTGGTCCGGTCACATTCCCCGCAGCGCGGCGCGTCGGTCGCGATCCTGGTCACCGAGCTGGTCGCGTTGGCCGTCGGCGGGGTCGGCGTGCACCTGGGCGCCCGGCTGATGCGTCAGTTCGACAGCGGCCGTGTCGAGGCTGGCGGCCTGGACGCGCTCGCCGGCTCCACCGGCGAGATCGCCCGCCCCTGACCGACCCGCCCGCCGGGACCGCCGGGCGCGTGAGCCGGGCCCCTGGTCACCCGCACGGGCGTCGAGTCACCCGCACGACGTCTGGTCACCCGCACGACGTCTGGTCACCCGCACGACGTCTGGTCATCCGCACGGCGTCTGGTCACCCCCACTGCGTCTGGTCACCCGCACGGCGTCGAGTCGCCCGCACCGGGGTCGAGCATCCGGGCGGTTTGCGGTCTACCATCCGCGGATGACCTCCTCGCTGGACACGCTGCCGAAGATCGGTGCGCCGGCCACCCGGGCCCTGCACGGCGCCGGCTACACCGCGTTGCGTCAGCTCGCGGGCGTCCCCCGGGCGGATCTGGCCAGGCTGCACGGCATGGGCCCGAAGGCGCTCGACATCCTGCAGTCCGCCCTCGAAGAGCACAGGCTCGGTCTCGGCTGAGGCACCGCCGCCGCTCAGCCGGCGGCAAATGGGTTGCCGCCCGGGTGACCGGCCGCGAGGCTGACCGCCATGACTGTCGAGCGTGACGCCGAGGACCTGATAGCGGAGGCCGCCGCGGCGCCCGTCGATGGTTGGGGCTTCGGTTGGCTGGCCGGCCGGGCCACCGAGGAACGTCCACCCTGGGGGTACGCGCGGCTCGTCGCCGACCGGATGGCGTACGCCGATGCGGCACTGGACGTGGACACCGGCGGCGGGGAGGTGCTCGCCGAGGTGCCGCGTCGACCGAGGCTGCTGACGGCGACCGAGGCGTGGCCGCCGAACGTCGAGGTCGCCCGACGGACCCTGCGTCGGATCGGTGCGTCGGTGGTGGCGGTCGCGCCGGACGGGCCGCTGCCGTTTCGCGACGCCTCGTTCGACCTGGTGGTCAGTCGGCATCCGGTGCGTACCGACTGGGTGCAGACGGCCCGGGTGCTGCGGCCGGGCGGGACGTTCCTGTCGCAGCAGATCGGGGCCGGCACCATGCGGGAGTTGAGTGAGGCGATGCTCGGGCCGTTGCCGCCGCCGGCGCAGCGCCACCCCGAGCAGGCGGCCGCCGCTGCCGAAGCCGCTGGCCTGCGGGTGGTCGACCTGCGTCGGGCCACCCTGCGGGCGACCTTCGCCGACATCGGCGCGGTGGTCTGGTTCCTGCGCAAGGTGATCTGGACGGTGCCCGGGTTCACTGTCGAGCGCTACCGCGCACCCCTGGCCAACCTGCACCGCCGCATCGTCGACGAGGGCCCCTTCGTCGCCCACGCCCACCGTTTCCTCATCGAGGCCACCCACCCCTGACCCCCCTGAACATGCGCCGATCTTGCACTTTCGGTCGCCGCAAAAGCCGCCCACCCGGACAGACCGACCACCGAAACTGCAAGATCGGCGGGAGTGGGAGTGGGAGTGGGGCGCGGGTGGGGGCGCGGGGGTCAGTGGGGGTGGGTGTGGTGGTGGGTGGCCAGGACGTCGGCGCCGAAGTCGCTGGCGGGGCGGCGCAGCACCGTGTGCGCGTGGTTGCCGTCCGCTGTGGTGTTGTCGTACTCGATCAGCAGGTCGTCGCCCTGCACCCGGTAGTAGTGCCGCCGCCCGGGTTGGGTCGGGCCGGCCCAGGCGAAGTGCAGCGCGCCGGCGTCCAGTCGGGTCGCCTCCCGGATGGCCAGCTCGGGCGGCAGCCGGTCGAGGTAGAGGGCGACCACCTGGTCGAGCAGCGCGCGGCCGGTCGGTCCGAGCCGCCGCGCCGGTACGCCGAGCGGCTCCAGCGGCCCGTCGACCCGCCCACGGGTGGCGCTGATGATGTCCGCCGGCGCCTCGTCGGCGATGATGGCGGCGGCCCGTTCGGCCGGGCCCAGCGCGTCGAGCAGGGCGCGGGCCAGGTCCTCCTCGACGCCCAGTGGGCGGGAGACCGTCCGGCCGGCGTAGCGGACGGCGGCCGGGTTGGCGCCGAAGAAGATCGGCGCGGGGGAGACCTGACCGTCCACCACTGTCATGCTCACCGACAGGTGGTGGCCTTCGAGTCGCCACGCCCAGCGGTCGTCGCGCGCCGGGTCGCCGAACACGGCCACCCAGTAGTCGGCGCTGTGCCGCCCGCGCTGCCAGCCCTCGGCCCGGTCCAGCACCTCCTCCAGGGAGATGATGGCCATGGCCTGCGCGTACGCCGAGGGGCTGAGCGCGGTGGCCAGCAGCCGGTGCGCGGCCTTGCGGGCGGTGACGTCGAGGTCGGCGAGGCAGACGCCCGGTCGGGGGCGGGGCCGGTATTCCAGCCAGCGGCGGGCCGCCTCGTCGTCGAACGAGTGCGCGGCGCGCTCGCGGGCGGCGGGGTCGAGCGCGGTCAGCAGCGCGGTGCCGGCGGCCCGCATCTGCTCCGGCAGGGGATCTTCCACCGCCCCTGTATACCGCCAGGCCGGGCCGGTGTCAGCCGACGCGCAGCAGCTCGGTCATCTCCGGCAGGTCGAAGAAGCGCGCGGTTTCGAGGGCCGACGGGTTGCCGTGTGCCGGGTCGGCGCCGGCGGCGAGCAGCGCGCGGACCGCTTCGGTGCTGCTGCGGAAGACCGCCGCGGCCAGCGCGGTCTGACCCCGGTCGTTGGCCCGGGTGTGGTCGGCGCCGCGGCTGAGCAGGGCGGCCACCGTGTCCGGGTGGGCGTGGTACGCGGCGAGGATGAGCAGCGTGTCGCCCTTGTCGTTGGTGAGGTTGACCGGCAGGCCGGCGTCGAGTTGTGCCGCCAGTTCGTCGGTGGAGCCGGCCCGGGCCAGGTCGAACATCCGGTGCGCGAACGCCAGCGTCTCGGCGTCGAGGTCCTCGGTCACCGCCCCAGGTTAGTCGCACCGCTGCTGATAGGTTGCTCGGCCGGCGCGCTGGGGGAGGGATCCGATGGGTGAGACGGTGTACGTGGGCAACGCGGGTGTCGACGGCGCCACCAACGCCGGTTGGCTGCTCGGGCATTTCGCGCCGCCGGGAGAGATCCGGCACAGCACCGACGTCGAGGTGAAGTGGGGTGTGCATCCGCCCGGGCAGGCGCGGTCGCGGTGGGCGACCGGCGAGCTGCGCACCACGCTGCTCGTCCTCGTCGAGGGGTGTTTCCGGGTGGAGCTGCCGGACCGGACGGTACGGCTGGCCGCGCCGGGCGACTACGTGGTGTGGGCTCGTGGGGTGGACCATTCCTGGTTCGCCGAGAGCGCGTCGGTGGTGTTGACAGTGCGATGGCCGTCGTTGCCGGGCTACCGGGTGGACCCGCCCGTGCTGCGCTGATCGACCCGTGGGGCTGATCGGCGTCCCAACAGGCGGAATTACCTACTAAACCTATAGGCTTTGCCGTCTAGAGTACGAGGGCACCCCGCCGAACGACCCGCGAGGAACCGCCATGACGCACCACCGTCCGGAGCCCGACCTGCTCACCGTTGCCGCCGGGTGGGCCGACCCGGCCGGCTGGCCGGTGGCGCTGCGGTTCGACCCCGCCGAGCGCTGGTACGCCCGCCTCGCCGTCACCGACGAGCACGAGGTGTGGGCGCTGAGCTGGCTGCCTGGGCAGGGCACCGACCTGCACGACCACGGCGGCTCCTCCGGAGCGTTCCGGGTGGTCGCCGGCGTGCTCACCGAGGAGACGGTCAGCGCCGGCCGACTCCGCCCCCGACTGCTGCCCGCCGGTGCCGGCCGGCGCTTCGGCCCCCGGCACGTGCACCAGGTGACCAACCGGGGCGCGGACCCGGCGGTCAGCGTGCACGTCTACCGACCGGCACTGCTGCGCATGACCCGCTACCACCTGCGGGACGGTCGGCTGCGGGTCGCCGAGATCGCCGAGGCCGGCCGGTCCTGGTAGGTCGGCGCACCGAGATCCCCTGTCACCGGAAGGAACCGAGAATGCAGATGACCGCCGAGCACTGTCCCGCCCCCGTGCCGCCGCCGGGCTCCCGGGGCATCGACGAGATCCTGGCCGTCGCCCGGGCCCGGCTGCGCCGACTGGACCCGGAGCGGGCGCACCTGGCGTACCGGAGCGGTGCGCTGCTGGTCGACATCCGCCCGGCCGCCCAGCGGGCCGCGCACGGCGTGGTGCCGGGCTCGCTCATCGTCGAGCGCAACGTGCTGGAGTGGCGCTTCGACCCGCGCTGCCCAGCCCGGCTGCCGCAGGCCGTCGACTACGACGTACCGGTGGTGATCCTCTGCCAGGAGGGTTACACCTCGTCGCTGGCCGCTGCCGCGTTGCAGGACGTCGGCCTGCACCGGGCCACCGACGTGGTCGGTGGGTTCGCGGCCTGGCGGATCGCCGGCCTGCCCGCCCTCGGCCCGACCCCCCTGCACCACCGCGCACCCCACGCGTCCCCGGTCAACGCCGGCCGGACGCGCCGCTGACCGTCACGCCACACCCGGCGTGGCGGCCCACCGCCACTCAGGAGGCACCATGTCCGTCGTCGCCATCCCCACCCGCCGCCACCCTGGGGTACGCCCGGCCCGCCCGCGCACCGGCCCGACCCTGACCATCACCCTCGACCTCGCCCCGGGGCCGCTGAGCCCGCGGCTGGCCCGGCTGGTGCAGCTGCTCGGTGAGCTGGCCGAGTCGGGGGAGGGTCAACTGCGTGCCGTGCGGGACGCCACGCTGGGGCCGCACCCGGTCCCGCCTCCCGACGCCGCCGAGCCGTCCGCCGACGAGGACCATGTCCGCATCCTGGCCGGGTCGCGGACGGTCCGCCGGGGCGACCACGTCATCGCGCTGACGCGCATCGAGTACGAGCTGCTGCTGTTCCTGGCCGAGCGGCCGCGCCGGGTCTTCACGCGCCTGCAACTGCTCTCCAGCGTCTGGGGCTACGAGCACGCGGTGGCCCGGACTGTGGACGTGCACGTCCGTCGGCTGCGCGCCAAGCTGGCCGGCTCGGAGGTGATCACCACGGTCTACGGGGTCGGTTACCGGCTGGCCGACGCGGCGGCGATCAGCGTGGACCACAGCGGCTGAGCGCTGGTCCGGCGGCACGTGACCGGCCTGGTGAACCGGTCGGGGACCCCCGTATCGGGGCATCTCGGCGACTCTGCTGTAATCATCAGGCCTCGTACGCAGAGCGAGCATCTGGCTCCGATGTGTTCGTCAATTGTCACATTCATGCAACGCAGCCGCCTCTTGACCCTCGCCCAGGCGCCGGGAAGCATCGATGAAGCGGCGTCCCGGGCCGTGGGGAGATACCCGGACCAGCCCAAGGAGGACCATGTCGGTCAGCCCCGCCTCGTCGCGCGCCGGATGGCATACGTCCCAGCCCGCGGTGCCCGGTCGACCTCCCGGCGGGCAGCGTCGCCCGGCGAACACCGCCGCGCCCGTGCTCACCGTGACGCTGTCCATCCCGCTGGCCTGTGAGGAGTCGCTGACCCCGGCGGCACGGCGGCTGCTCGAGGCCGCTCGGGAGATGCTGGAACGGGGCGAAGGCGTGATCATCGGTTCGGTCCCGGCCGAACGCCGCCCCGACCAGGCGCCCGCCGCCCGGTCGGCGGCCCGCCCGATGAGCCCGACCATTCCCGCCCTGCACATCCTCGCGTCGTCGCGCTCGGTGCTGCGCGACGACGAGCCGCTGCCGTTGACCCGGCTGGAGTTCGACCTGCTGCTGCACCTGGTCGCGCACCCGCGTCGGGTGTTCACCCGGCTGCAACTACTCAACGCCGTCTGGGGCTACGAGCACGCCGGCGTGCGTACCGTCGACGTGCACGTGCGTCGGCTGCGCGGCAAGGTCGGCGTGGACGTTCCGCTGGTCACCACCGTCTACGGCGTCGGCTACCGCCTGGCCGACGACGCCCGGGTCACCATCGACCGCACCGGCTGACCGACGTCGCCGAGCCGCCCGGCGCGGGGCAGGATGGTCCGGTGCGCATCCGCCCCATCTCGCCCGACCTGCTCGTCACCGAGCTGACCGGTCGGCTGGCCGACGCGGCCACCCGCGTCGCGAGCGCCGCCGCCGGGCCCGCGCGGCTACGGGTGGCAGTGGACGGCGCTCCCGCCGCCGGCGCCGACGAACTGGCCGCGGCGCTCGTCGACCCGCTGCGCGCCCAGGGCCACCCGGTGCTGCACGTCCGCGCCACCGACTTCCTGCGCCCGGCGTCGCTGCGCTTCGAGTTGGGCCGCACCAACCCGGACTCCTTCTACGAGGCCTGGGTCGACGAGGCCGGGCTGCGCCGCGAAGTGCTGGACCCGGCCGGTCCGGGCGGCAGCGGCCGACTGCTCCCGTCGCTCTGGGACGCCGACGCCGACCGGGCCAGCCGCGCCCGCTACGTCGACCTGGCGCCCGGCGGCGTCGTCCTGGTCAGCGGCCCCCTGCTGCTCGGCGGCGGCCTGCCCTTCGACGTGACCGTCCACCTGGAGCTGTCCCCGGCGGCACTGCGCCGGCGTACCGAAGCAGCCCAGGAGTGGGCGCTGCCGGCCTTCGACAGGTACGCCGAGGAGGTCGTCCCGGCGAGCTTCGCCGACGTGGTGGTACGCGCCGACGACCCCCGCCGACCGGCGCTCGTGGAGCCCGACCAGGACGGCTGACAACAACCGAGAATCTGTCGGTTTGCGCGGCTGATCGGGCGGGTACTCGCCCGGCTCACAGAGCGCGGGTGATCGCCCGCGCACCGAACGCGACCGTGACCGAGGCCCCGTGCCGCCGGCATCCGGTTCAGCTTGAGGCAGAGGCCCAGAAAGGCAGGCAGCGATGCTCGTCCACGACACGGTCGGTACGACCCGGTCCCAGACGGAGATCGACCAGATCCGGCAGTCGCTCCAGGCGCGCTACGACGAGCTGACCGGCGAGTACGACCAGGCGGTGCTCCAGAGCCAGGTGCTGCGGCTGGTGGAGGTCGGCGACACCGCCGGCGACGACCAGGCCGACAGCGGCACCAAGACGGCCGAGCGGGACACCGCCCAGTCCCTGTTGCGCACCATCCTCGACCGCCGCGCCCAGTACGAGCACGCCCTCGGCCGGCTCGAGGAGGGCACCTACGGCTGGTGCGAGGGCTGTTCGGCGGCGATCCCGGTGGAGCGGTTGGAGATCTTCCCGTCCGCCACCACCTGCGTGACGTGCAAGCAGACGCGCGAGCGGCGGGCGGCCTGAGCCACGCCAGCGGTTGCCGGTCGGTCCGCGACGCGATGGACTGCACCAATGGGTGACATCCTGGTGGGCACCGCGTCCTGGACCGACCGCACACTGCTGGACTCGGGGTGGTACCCGCAGACCGCAGACACCCCGGAGAAGCGGTTGGCGTACTACGCCCGGCAGTTCCCACTCGTCGAAGTGGACGCCACCTACTACTCCCCGCCGGCCGAGGCGACCGCGCGGCTGTGGGCCGAGCGCACCCCGCCCGGCTTCACCTTCAACGTCAAGGCGTTCAGCCTGCTCACCGGGCACCCCACCCGGGTCAGCGCGCTCTACAAGGACCTGCGCCCCGAGACCGACAAGAAGAACGTCTACCCCGACGACCTGCCCGCGCAGTCGTACGAGGAGGTGTGGACGCGCTTCCTGTCCGCGTTGGACCCGCTGGTAGAGGCCGGCAAACTGGGTGCGCTGCTGTTCCAGTTCCCGCCCTGGTTCACCATCAAGCGGGCCAACAAGCAGTACCTGCTGGAGGTGGCGAAGCGCTGCGCGCCCCTGCGCCCGGTGTACGAGTTCCGGCACGCCTCCTGGTTCGACGGTGACAACGCCGACGAGACCCTGGCCTTCCTGCGCGAGCACCACCTGCCGTACGTGTGCGTGGACATGCCGCAGGGCCATCGTTCGTCGCTGCCGCCGGTGCTGGCCGCCACCGCGGACCTCGCGGTGATGCGTTTCCACGGCCACAGCGACAAGTGGACCAGCAAGGACATCCACGAGAAGTTCGGCTACCACTACTCCAAGCGGGAGTTGGCCGACTGGGCGCCGAAGCTGCGCGAGCTGGCCGACGAGGCCGGGCAGACCCACGTTCTCATGAACAATTGCTACCGCGACTATGCGCAGACCAACGCGAAGACCCTCGCCGGTCTCCTCGACGTGGACTGACCTCACCCGATTCGGGTGGTGCCGCATCACCCGCCGCGCGGCGAGGGTGGACGCGTGGGTACGGCCGTCCGCGGACGGTCGACGCCGGAGACGACACGGAGGTGACGGGGATGACGGTTCGACTGGTGACGGATCGACGGCGTGGTGCCGTCCTGCACGTGGTCGGCTCGGCCGACAACGCCCGGCGAGCACCGCAGGGCAGCCCGGTGCGGGCCCGCCGTGGGCCGGCGGGGCCGCCGCGCCGCGCCGATGACCGACGGTGGGACACCACGGAACGGGGGTCGACCAATGGCTGACTCGATGATCTCGGCGTTCGAGTCCTCGCTGGACAAGACGAACATCATTCTCAAGGACATCGAGGACGCCTACGGTTGGCCGAAGGAGCGACGCAACCAGTCGTACGCGGCCCTGCGCACGGTGCTGCACCTGCTGCGCGACCGGCTGCCGGTGAACGAGAGCGTGGAGTTCGCCCAGCAGTTGCCGGTGCTGGTCCGGGGCATCTACTTCGACGGCTGGGTGCCGTCGGACGTGCCGATCAAGCTCAACCGCGACGACTTCCTCTACGAGGTGCGGCAGGGCTTCCCGTACGACGCGGAGGGTGGCCCGGAGCGGGTGACGCAGGTGGTGCTGGACACGCTGCGCCGCCACGTCACCCAGGGTGAGTGGCAGGACGTGAAGGACACCATGCCCAGGGATCTCGCGGTGATGATGCCGTGACGGCCTGACAGCGTGGGCCCGCCCGACCGTCGTCGGGCGGGCTCAGTCGTCGGTGCCGGCTGCCTCGGCAGCGGTGGGCACCCGCGACACCGGGTGCCCGGCCCGGCGGGCCAGCGCGGCGAACGCGACAGCGTCCACGACCGCCGCGCCGCCCGGATCGTTGTTGAAATAGACGTACGCCGGCTCGTCCGGGCCGAAGTCGTCGGTCAGCCGGCGCACCCAGGACCGTAGCGCGGCGCGACCATAGCGGGGCCAGGGCCGCGCCCGCCCCTCGTGCAGCCGCAGGTAGCCGAAGTCGGTGGTGCGCCAGCGGGGGGCGACCGGCCGTCCGAGCCGGTCCGCCCACACCAGCGCGGCCCGACGCCGTTCCAGCACCGCCCGGGTGGCGTCGGTCCACCAGGAGGGGTGCCGGGGCTCGACAGCGACCCGCACCTGCGCCGGGAACAGTCGCAGCGTCGCGTCCAGCGCCTCGACGTCCGCCCGCAGGTTCGGTGGGAGCTGCAGCAGCACCGGGCCGAGCCGGTCACCGAGCGCGGTGGCCCGGTCGAGGAACCGGGCCACCGGTTCCGCCGGGTCGCGCAGTCGCTTGATGTGGGTGAGGTAGCGGCTCATCTTCACCGCCACGCAGAAGTCCGCCGGGGTCCGCGCCCGCCAGGCGGCGAAGGTGTCCCGCTCGGGCAGCCGGTAGAAGGCGTTGTTGACCTCGACAGTGGCGAACCCGGCCGCGAAGTGCTCCAGCCAGAGCCGCTGGGGCAGACCCCGCGGGTAGAAACGGCCGCGCCAGTCCCGGTACTGCCAGCCGGACGTGCCCACCACGATCACCAGCCCATCCTGGCACTCTGCGCCGCCGCTCGCGAACCGCCCGTGTCGCTCCGGTTCGGCGTCTACGGTGAGGGTTAGAGAAGATCGCGCGTGGGGTACCACCCGCAGCACGACGGACCCCGGCGCACGGCGGGGCGGCACACCCGAGGGAGTACCGATGGCACTCAACGATGACGACATGCAGACCACTGGCGGCGGCGGCGTGGAGGGCCCGGCCGACGGTGGCGCGACCCCCGGTCAGCACGACGGTGGTGCTGACGGTGGCGCGGAGGGTCCCGCTGACGGTGGTGCCACCCCGGGTCAGCACGACGGTGGCGCTGACGGCAGCGCGGAGGGTCCCGCCGACGGCGGTGCCACCCCGGGTCAGCACGACGGTGGCGCCGACGGCAGCGCGGAGGGTCCCGCCGACGGCGGTGCCACCCCGGGCCAGCAGGACGGTGGCGCTGACGGCAGCGCCCGGTAGCGGCACGCCATGACGTACCTCGACCCGCCGGGCGGCCACCACGGCCGCCCGGCGGTTCCGTCCGCCGAGGCCACCGCCGCGTTGGCCCGCTGCGTCTCGGTCGAACCGGCCAAGTTCGCCGCCGCGCACTGGGGGCACACCCCGCTGCTCTCGCGCGCCGCCGACCTGCCCGACCCGTCCGGCTTCACCGACCTGCTCAGCCCCGCCGACGCCGACGAACTGCTGAGTCGGCGCGGTCTGCGTACCCCGTTCCTGCGCGTGGCCAAGGACGGCCAGTTGGTCGCGGCGTCGCGCTGGACCGGCGGCGGCGGTGCGGGCGCCGAGATCGGCGACCAGGTCCTCGACGAGCGGGTCCTGGAGCAGTACGCCTCCGGGGCCACCCTGGTGTTGCAGGGTCTGCACCGGATCTGGCCACCGCTCGTCGACTTCGCCCGCGATCTGGGCCTCGCGCTCAACCAGCCGTTGCAGATCAACGCCTACCTGACCCCGGCCGGCAGTCAGGGCTTCGCCACCCACTACGACACCCACGACGTGTTCGTGCTCCAGGTCGACGGCCGCAAGCACTGGCGCATCCACCCGCCGGTGCTGCCCGACCCGCTGGAGAAGCAGCAGTGGGGTGGCCGCGCCGACGAGGTTGCCGCCACCGCACAGGGCCCGGCCGCGCTGGACGTGGTGCTCGCCCCCGGTGACGCCCTCTACCTGCCCCGGGGGTGGCTGCACAGCGCGCAGGCGCAGGACGCCAGCTCGCTGCACCTGACCGTGGGCATCCGCGCGCTCACCCGCTACGCCCTGGTCGAGGAGTTGTTGGCGCTGGCCGCCGAGGACCAGCGGCTGCGGGCCAGCCTGCCGTTCGGCACCGACGTCGCCGACCCGGACGCCATCGAGCCGGAGCTGACCGAGACCGTGGAGGCGTTGCGGGACTGGCTGCTGCGCGCCGACCCGGGCGCGGTCGCCGCGCGGCTGCGCCAGCGCGCCTGGCCGGCCGCCCGCCCGGCGCCGATCCGGCCGCTCGCCCAGGCCGACGCGCTGGCCACCCTGGACGCCGACTCCCGGCTCACCCTGCGGCCGGGCCTGCGCTGGCAGCTGGTGCCGCACGATCCGGAGACGGTGGCGGTGCGGCTTTTCGATCGCACCATCACCCTGCCGGCGAGCTGCGAGCCGGCCGCCCGCGCCCTGCTCACCGGCACCGTCACCCGGGTCGGTGACCTGCCGGGTCTACCCGACGACGCCGACCGGGTCACCCTGGCCCGACGGCTGCTCCGCGAGGCAGTACTCGTCCCGGCTCTGACCGGCTGATCGAGCGGTCCCGGCCGTGATCGAGCGGTCCCGGCCGTGATCGACTCGCTTTTCAGGAAGTCGCGGTGTCCGGGAGGCAGGGACAGCGCGGTTTCCAGGAAGCCGAGTCGATCACGACGGGGCGCGCACGGCGGGAGGCCCCGCGCCGGCGGGACCGCCGCACGCGGGGTCAGCGGCCGAGGACCAGCAGCAGCACGGTGGTCAGCAGACCGGCACCGAAGACCACGGTGATCGGCCGGGGACCGAGCACCGCGTGCCGGCGGTCGGCCAGCACCCGCGCCGGCACCAGACCCACCAGCGGGCCGAGCAGCGTCACCACCAGCGCCAGCACCGGCAGACCGACCGCCAGGTCGCCGCCGTAGCCGACACCGAGCGCGCGGGCACCGGCACCCAGCGCGTACGCCAGCACCCCGCCGGCCACCCCGCAGAGCGCCAGCAGCGGGTTGACCGAGCCCGGCAGCTCGCCCGGCTGACCGGCCCGGTCCAGCAGGTCGCGGGCCTTGGCGAGCAGCAGCACCGGGTCGGTGGCCCCGACGCCGTTGGCCGGGGCGGGCGGGCCGCCCAGGCGACGGGCGCCGAGGCGCGAACGCACCAGCTGCCACAGGTGGGCCACCTCGGCGTCGACCCGTTCCTGCAGCTCACGGGCGGCGACCAGCTCCTCCTCGGCGCTGCGGAGCTGCTCGGCCGCGTCGGCGACGGCCCGCTCGGCGGCGGCGCACTGCCGCTCGTGCCAGGTGTGCGCCTCGGCGCGCTGTTCGCGCACCCGCGCGGTGAGGTCGGCCAGCCGCCGCAGCTGCGCCGCGTACGTCTCGCTGGTCACCGGTTCGTTCATCGTGTCGGTCCATACGGGATGATCACCTGTCCGGTGCGGTGGACCGCCCGGTCGAAGAAGAGGCCCCGCCACGGGCGGGGATACCAGTCCGGGCCGCCGGTGCCCGGGTAAAGCGAGGAACCCAGCTCCCCGCCGTGCGCGTCCAGGGCCACCCACGCGCCGATCTGGTCCGTGCGGGCGGCCGGCCCACCCAGGTCGGCGCGCATCCGGGCGACACCCCGCCACCAGGCCAGCACGTGCGTGCGCCGCTCCGGCCCGTCGTGCAGGATCCGGCGCAGCTGCTCCAGACCGGTCCGCCGACCCGCCCGGACTGCCAGCGCGCCCGCTGCCGCGTCGACTGCGAACAACAGCAGGTAGTGCGGGCTCCCCGGGCCGCCGCTGAGCCCGTCGGCCGTCTCGGCCATCAGCTCGCCGACGGTCTCCTCGTCGTACCAGGCGGCGTCGTCGGCCAGGTCGTCGTAGAGGGCGCGGGCGACCGGGTCGGCGTCCGCGTCGAGGCAGGCGATGGAGAACCGGGCGGTGCCCGGCGGGTGCTGGCGGGCCAGCGACCGGGCCGCCGCGTCCAGCACCGCGCACGCCTCGTCGACCCGGGTGCCGAGCACCGCGAGGTTGCGGCCCGGGGCGCGCGGCAGCCGCAGCGCCGCCGAGCGGGACTGCACGTCGATGATCTCGCCGAGCAGCGCCACCGGGTTACGCGGCGCGCTCCCGTCCGGCGGCGCGGCCAGCGCCCGGAAGTCCGGGGCGTCGCCCAGCCGGGGGATCGCGTCGCCGTCGAAGAGCCGGGCGGGCGCCGCGTCGGGGGCGCGCATCCGCCACAGCCGGTGCTGCAACCCGCTCCAGGTCTCCCAGTCGCTGGCGGACGGGATGCGGGCGACCTCGTTGCCCTCCACCATGCCCGACTCCGCGTTGACCACCGCGTGCCAACGCGGCAGGGACTGCGCGGCGTCGTTGCGCTCGGCGAGGATGCGCAACGCCTTGGGCAGGGCGATGCGCAGGGTGAACTGGGCGACCAGCGCGGGACGGCCCCACAGCGCCTCGATGCCCCGTACGTCCTGCGAGGCGAGGACCAGGTGGATGCCCTGGGACCGGCCGCGCCGGGCCAGGTCCTCCAGCAGGTCGGCCGCCTCCCGGGCGACCACGTCCCGGCCGGCCAGCAGCATCTGGAACTCGTCCACCACCGCGACGATGCGGGGCCAGTGCCCGGTCGGGTCGACCGCGCGCAGCTCGGCCAGCTTGGTCACCTCGTGCTTCTTGGCCGCGTCGGCGCGTCGGCGCAACTCCTCGGCGAGGAAGCGCAGCAGCGCCAGCCCGAACTCCCGGTCGGTGTTGACGTTGATGCCGACCAGGCGCATGTGCGGCAACCAGCTCGGGTCGCGCCGGCCCTGCGCGAACCGCGCGAAGGAGACCCCCTCCTTGAAATCCAGCAGGTAGAACTCCAGCTCGGCGGGGGAGTAGCGGGCCGCCAGGGCGCCGATCCAGGCGAAGATCAGGTTGGTCTTGCCGGTGCCGGACGGCCCACCGATCAGCGCGTGCGGTGGATAGTCGCCCAGCGTCACCCGCACCGGCCGGCCGTGCGGGCCCTCACCGATCGGCGCGGTCAACCCGTCGGCGGAGTCCTCCCGCCACATCAGCTCGGGCGGGGGCAGCAGGTCGGTGAAGGGGGTCGGCGGCGGGCCCGCGTTCACCCGGGCGGCCACGTCCCGGCAGGTCTCGGTGACCAGCGTCGCCGGTGGCGGTGGGTCCAGCCGGACCGGCAGCCCGGCCGAACCGCCGATCCGCGCGCCGGACGCTTCGGCCACCACCCGGGTCACCGTCGGGTCCTCCGGCAACGGCGCACCGTGCACCACCAGGTGTACGCCGCAGGCGGCGCCGGCACGCACCACCCGGTCCAGTTGCCCGCGCTCGTGCCGGTTCAGCTCCTCCCCGCCGAGCAGCACCGCCACCCGCCACGGTTCGGGTCGTCGGCCGGTCGCCGCCGCCAGTTCGCGCAGCGACGCGTACTCCCCGGCGAGGACCGTCTCGTTGATCCGGCGGATCTGCTCCACCAGGTCGTCCAGCAGCGGACCCAACCCGCCCGGGCCGACGAAGGTGAGCAGCCCCGCCGTGCCCAACGGGGCGAACCCGGCCAGACCACCGCCGAGCTGGTCCGGGTCGTACCCGATCAGTCGTACCGCCCCGGGGTCGGCGCGACCGACGGCCCGCAGCAGCAACGCGGCCACCACCGCGTCGCAGCCGGCGCGGTCGTTTCCGGAGAGGTGGACGTGCCCGGCGTCGAGCAGCGGCACCAGCGCGGGCACCGGGTCGACGCCGTCGATCCCGACCGTGCCGACCCGCAGCGCGCCGGGCGGCTCGGCCCGGCGGGCGGGCGTCGGCGCCCACCCGGCCCAGTCGGCCCCCGCGCAGCCGGGGGCCTCCTGCCGGGCCGCGTCGGCGGCCCGCCGGGCCAGCTCCGCGATCCGGGCCGAGTAGCGGGCGTCGATCTCGGCGATGCGGCGGTCGCGTTGGGCGCCCACCCGCTGCGGTACGGCGGCGGCCGCCCGCTGGACCCGGGCCAGTCGTTCCCGGCCGGCGGTCAGCTCGGCGTGGGCGGCGGACAGCCGGGTACGGGTGGCGCCGAGCGCCTCGGCGAGGGTGTCCCGGACCCGGCTGGCCAGCTGACCGCGCCGGTCAGCCATCAGAGCCCCGACGCGTCGGCGCGTCCCGCCACGGGCTGCCCGAGCGCGGGGGTGGCCCGCCGGGGCGCGGCGACAGCCCGTCCGGGCGCGGCGGCAGGCCACCGGAGCGCTGCGCGGCGGGCGTGCCCGGCCGCTGCACCGCACCGCCGGGGCGGGGAACCCCGACCGCTGGCCGTCCGGTCCCACCCGGTCGCTGCGCGCCCGCCGGTTGCCCGGTGCGCGCCGGTTGTCCCGCGTCGCCTCGCGGACCCGCGCCCGCCGGTTCTCTCGCGCCGCCGGCTTCTCTCGCGCCGCCGGCCGGCAGGTCCCGCCCGAGGCGGGCGAGCAGCAGCCCGGTCGCCACCCCGGCGGTCACCGCGGAGTCGGCGGCGTGCGGTGGCTCCCCTGAGGAGCGCGGCGGCGGCATCCGGCACACCCGGGTCAGCAGCGTCTCCAGCACCGGCGCCGGCAGCCCGGGCAGCAGGTCACGGACGCGCCCGTCCAACTCGCCGCGCAGCCGACCGAGGTCGCTGGCGCGGGGTGGGTGACCGAGCAGCTCACCGGCCAGCTCGCGCAGCAGCGGTGGCGCCAGCGCCGCCATGCCCAGCCCCACGTCGGCGGAGGCCCGGCGCAGCTCCGTGCGGAGCCGGTCCCGGTCGCCGGAGCGGACCCCACCCGCCACCCGGCGCAGCAACTCCTGGGAGTCGCCCACCCGCTCGTCGGGTTCGTCGTCGGTGCCCTCGCGCCCGCCGGTCAGCTCGGCCACCCGCACCGACCACCAGCGGCGCATCCGCACCTGCTCGGCCGGCTCCGGTGCCACGGCGGTCGGCCCGGCGGCCGGTGGCGTGTCGTGTCGGGGAGCGCGTTGCTCGGGTCGGGGGGCCGGGCCGCCGTCCGCGCCGAGCCCGATCGCCGTCAGGTAGGCCGACAGCTGCTCCTGCGCCACCCGCAGCGCGTAGCCGGCGCTCTCGGCGTGCTCGGTGGCGGCGGACAGCTCGGGCACCCCCATCGGGTTGGCCGACTCCTGTCGTACCCAGCGCAGCCGCTCCGCGGCCAGGCCGAGCTTCTCCAGCGCCTGCCCGAGCAGGGCGTGCGGGAACTCCTCGGTGGCGGCACGGACCTGCCCGCCGACATCCTCGATGATGGACATGACGGCCTACAGGGTGGAGACGTAGAGCTGCGCCTGCTCCACCGCGACAAGTGTCGCGGCGAGACACTCCTCCAGCTCCTGGCTGGCCTGGGTCAGCGAGGCCTGGGCCGCCTCGACGGTCTCGTGCCCGCTGCCCTCCAGCGCCCCGGCCAGGGTCTGCTGGGCCTCGGACAGTTTCTCGCCGGCCGCCTGCACGGCTGTCTGTCCGTCTCCGATCTGTTGGAGGGCGACATCGATGGCAGCCTTCAGCTCGGCGACGCTCGCCACGGCGAAACCTCCTGGGGGCGGGGAGATCTCCATTAGAGCCTATCGGCGGTCGGGAAAGAACATCCGCCCTGTCGGTGTTCCTGCCCGCCTGTCCGGAAGGCCCTCGGAAGTGCCGGGAGTCCGATCTGTGGGAGTCCCAGTGCGAGAATTTCTCAGTTGCTGGTCGGGTTCTCGCGAAGCCAGCGCGGCCCGTACACCTCCGCGCCCAGCGCCGTCACCCGCCCGCGCAACTCCCGGTCGGCGGTGACCACCAACCGACGACGCCGCGGCTCCGCCTCCACCAGCTCGACCACCGTGTCGTCGCCGGAGCCGGCCGCGGAGACCACCCGTACGCCCTCGGTGCCCGGCACGTCCCGCGCAGCCCCCTCGACCACCAGGACCACCTCCACCGGGGCGGGCAGCCGGGCCGGTAACCCGACGGTCGCCACCGGGGCGAGCGAGTCGCGCAAGCGGGCCGCGGCACCGGCACGGTCACGCCACCACCCGTTCGGGCGGGAGCCGACCACGTTGGCGCCATCCACGATCAGCAGCGGGGTCTCATCCATCCCGCCAGCCTGCCACCACCCGGCGGCAGTGGCCCGACGCCACTCCCGGAATGCCGGTGCACCGCCACCTGCGGCGTTTGTCGGGGCGCGCGCCGGGTAGCCCCTGCCGACCGTGCCGAGCCCTACCGCGGAGGACAGACATGATGGGACCCGGTGACATCGGCTCCGACCCGTGGGACGAATTCCTGGCCAGGTACTTCGGCCGGGGCGAGGGAGGGCGCCGACCGCCGCACCGGGTCGACATCACCCGACTGATGACGGCCGACGCCCGGGAGATGCTGGCCGACGCCGCCCGACGCGCCGCGCAACGGCACAGCAGCGACCTGGACACCGACCACCTGCTCTGGGCGGCGCTGCAACGCGAACCGCTGCGCGACCTGGTACGCCGGGCCGGGGCCGACCCGGACACCCTGCTCAACGCCCTCGGCGGAAAGGGTGACGGCGCGCCGCGCGGGGAGGTGCCGCCCAACCTGTCGTTGACCCCAGCCGCCAAGCGGGCGCTGCTCGACGCCCACCAGCTGTCCCGGGCGATGGGCGCCAACTACATCGGCCCGGAGCACATCCTGATGGCGCTGCCGCTCAACCCGGAGTCACCCGCCGGGCGGATGCTGGCCGCCGGCCGGATCCAACCCGAGTCGTTGCAGGCCGCCAACGCCGAGCGCGGGCCGATGGCCGGGCCGAAGCCGGACCGCGGCACCCCCACCCTGGACCAGTACGGGCAGGACCTCACCGACCTGGCCCGCAACGACCAGATCGACCCGGTGATCGGGCGCGCCGACGAGATCGAGCAGGCGGTGGAGATCCTGTCCCGGCGTACCAAGAACAACCCGGTGCTGATCGGCGAGGCCGGCGTCGGCAAGACCGCCATCGTCGAGGGGCTGGCCGAACGGATCTGCGACGGCGACGTACCGCAGACCCTGCTCGGCAAGCGGGTCGTCCAACTCGACCTGGCCGGCCTGGTCGCCGGCACCCGCTACCGGGGCGACTTCGAGGAGCGGCTGAAGAAGGTGATCGACGAGATCCGGGCGCACCGGGACGAGCTGATCATCTTCATGGACGAGATCCACACCCTGGTCGGTGCCGGCGGCGCCGGCAGCGAGGGCGGGATGGACGCGTCCAACATGCTCAAACCCGCCCTCGCCCGCGGTGAGTTGCGGGTGATCGGCGCGACGACGCTGGACGAGTACCGCAAGAGCATCGAGAAGGACGCCGCCCTGGCCCGACGCTTCCAGCCGGTGCTGGTGCCCGAGCCCAGCGTCGACGACACCATCGCCATCCTGCGGGGGCTGCGCGACCGGTACGAGGCCCACCACCAGGTGCGCTTCACCGACGAGGCGCTGGTCGCCGCCGCCGAGCTGTCCGACCGCTACGTCACCGACCGGTTCCTGCCGGACAAGGCGATCGACCTGATCGACCAGGCCGGCGCCCGGGTGCGGTTGCGCACCCGTACCCCCGCGTCCGACGTGCGGGAGCTGGAACAGGAGCTCGACGAGGTACGCCGGGACAAGGAACAGGCGGTCACCGACGAGCAGTACGAGCGGGCCTCCGCGCTGCGTGACCGGATCGCCGAGCTGGAACAGCAGATCCGCCAGGCCAACGGCGAGGACGGGATGTCCTCCTCGCAGGTGCCCGAGGTGGGCCCGCAGGAGATCGCCGAGGTGGTCTCCCGGGCCACCGGCATCCCGGTCAGCCAGCTCACCGAGGAGGAACGCGACCGGCTGCTGCGCCTGGAGGGTCACCTGCACCAGAAGGTCGTCGGTCAGGACGACGCGGTCACCGCGGTCGCCGAGGCCGTCCGCCGCTCCCGGGCCGGGCTGGCCGACCCGGAGCGGCCGATGGGCAGTTTCCTGTTCCTCGGCCCGACCGGTGTCGGCAAGACCGAGTTGGCGCGGGCGCTGGCCGAGGCGTTGTTCGGCGAGGCGGACCGGATGGTCCGGGTGGACATGAGCGAGTTCCAGGAACGGCACACGGTCAGTCGGCTGGTCGGCGCGCCGCCCGGATACGTCGGCTACGAGGAGGCCGGCCAGCTCACCGAGGCGGTGCGTCGCCGCCCGTACGCGGTGGTGCTGCTCGACGAGATCGAGAAGGCCCACCCGGACGTGTTCAACATCCTGCTCCAGGTGCTCGACGACGGGCGGCTCACCGACAGCCAGGGTCGCACCGTGAACTTCAAGAACACCGTACTGATCATGACGAGCAACCTCGGCTCCGAGCTGATCACCGGCGCCCAACGCTCGGTCGGCTTCGGCACCGGGGACGTGGGCAGCGAGCAGGAGAGCAACGAGCTGCGGGAGCGGCTCATGCGCCGGCTGCAGGAGAACTTCCGCCCGGAGTTCCTCAACCGCATCGACGAGGTCATCATCTTCCGCCGGCTGGAGGCCGAGCAGCTGCGCGACATCACCGCGCTGCTGCTGGAGGAGACCCGCCGCCGCATGCACGCCCAGGACCTCCAGGTGGAGTTCACCACCGCCGGCATCGACTGGCTCGCCGAGCACGGCTACCAGCCGGAGTTCGGCGCCCGCCCGCTGCGCCGGGTGATCCAGCGGGAGGTGGACAACCACCTGTCCCGGATGCTGCTGGAGTCGGCGATCTCGCCCGGACAGAAGGTCACCGTGGACGTCCGCGACGGCGCGCTCACCTTCGACGTGACAGCGGGCGAGCGGGGGTACACCGCCGCCACGACCACCCACCCGCGATGAGCGGGCCGGCGCGAAGGGACGACCACGAGGACCCGCACGAGCCCGCGGAGGCCGCGAAACCCCGGGACGAGGACGACGAGCATCCCGACCCGATCCTGGCGCCGCCCACCGCCAATCCCCGCCGGACACGGGTGCCCGCGGAGGGCCTGCATCCGAAGACCGACCAGGACGACCCGGAGACGTCCGGGCCGCCACCCGAAGAGGAGACCTGATGGTACGCGAAGCGCGGCTCGACCCCGAGGTGGAAGTGCTCTGGGAGGACTTCCACGCCGAGGTCAACGTCCCGTCGGAGCAGCTGCGGACCTGGCTGCTGACCCGGGGTTCGGGGGAGGACTCGTTCGGCCCGAACCCGAACCTCGACCTGCCCCAACCGGGCCGGGAGATCCTCAAGGTGCTCAACAAGCGCAAGGTGGACCTCACCCCGGAGGACATCGAGGTGATGCGGGAGGCGGTCGAGCGCATCCGCGAGCTGATGGACGCCAAGCCCTCGCGCGGCAACGCCGACGACACCTGGCGGCACTCCCTGCTCGACCTGGGGCACGACCCGCTCGTCGAACGCTGAACGAAGCTCACCCACGACGGTGCCGTCCCGAGCCGGGGACGGCACCGTCGCGGTGGTGCTACTGACCCTTGTCGGACTCCAGGCTGCCGATGGTCAGGCCCGCCGCGTCGGCGGCGGCGTCCCGGTCACCGCGGGTCTGGTCCTCCCGGGTGAGCAGGTTCGCGTACTCGGTCACGTCGGCCGGGTCAGGCACCGTCGGCAGGCGGCGCAGGAACGCCTCCACCGCACGGGTGGCGGCGGTGTGCGCGGCAGCCGCCTGGCGCAGCAGTTCGCGGTCGTCGGCGGGCGGGTAGAGGTCGGTCATGTCCGCCAGATACCCGGCCCACGGCGGTTCGCACCGCCAGCGGCCGGGAATACCGGCAGCTCAGCCCGGTCGGACCCCGGTGGGTTGCCGTACGCCGAACCCCGGGTTGCGCGGCAGCCAGGCCAGGTACGCCGGATGCGGCGCCAACGAGTCGACGTACGCCGCCTTCGCCGTCTCCAGCACCAGCTCCGCGCCCTGGGCGGCGGGGGAGTCCGGATGCCAGCCGAGCAGCAGCCGCCACCGCAGCGGCGTCCCGGCGAGTTGTCGGGTGACCAGGCCGCTCACCGGGCGGAACGTCGCCTGGCACAGGGCCACCGCCACGCCGGCCTCCACCAGGTCGACGCAGCCGCGGATGTCGGTCTCGTACACCTTGCGGGGGGTGAAGCCGGCGCGGGCGCAGGCGGCGGCGAAGCAGTCGGCGAAGCAGCCGTCGCCCGGCGCGGCGACCCACTGCTCGTGGCGCAGGTCCGCCAGGCGTACCTCGTCCTGCGCCGCGAGGGGATGGGTCTCCGGCAGCAGCACCAGCACCGGGTCGACGGCCACCTCCTGCCAGCTCAACCCGAACCCGGCCGACGGGCTGGCGTCGCCACACACGCCGGCCAGCGCGAAGTCCAGTCGACCGCCGGCCACCAGCTGCGCCAACTCGTCGACCGACCAGGACGCGTACGTGGTGATCTGGGCCGGCGGCTGCTCGGCGGCCAACCGGTGCACCAGCCGGCCCAGGATCGGGCTGTTCACCCCGCCGAAGCGGTAGCACGGCGGCGCGTCGCCCGCCCCGGCCAGCCGGGCGGCCTCGTCCTGCAACCCCTTCATCGCCGGCAGCAGCACCCGGGCGCGGGCCAGCACCAACTCACCGAGCGCGGTGGGCCGGGCCCCACGCCGGTCCCGGTCGAACAGCGGGCCGCCCAGCGTCCGCTCGATGCGTTGAAGCTGGGCGGTGAGCGCTGGCTGGGCCAGGCCGAGCGCCGACGCCGCCTTCGTCACACTTCCCGTCTCCGCGATCGCGCAGACCACCCGCAGGTGACGCAGCTCCAGGTTCATAGGGTGACGGTAGGACTACGGGGTCTGCTGGCGGAATAGCCCGAGCGGATCGGTGATAATGAATGCATTGCCGGCGGTCGCCGATCACTGCTCGCGCGGTGCCTCCGGCAGGTCCGCCAGGTACGTCGGGCGTCCGGTCACCGCGTCGAGGACCTTGTCCACCACCCCGACCGCCGGCTCCACGATCCGGTTCCACGGTGGGGTGGCCGGCGTGCCCGGGTGCGGTCGGGTCGGCGCGGCCTCCTCGGCGATCTCCAGCCGGTTGCCGAGCCGGATCAGCTCCTCCTCGGTGGCCACCGCGCGCAGCTCGGTGATCAACCCGCCCACCCCGTCGACGTGCCGGCGAACCCGTTCGGCGACCTCCGTCAGCGACTCGTCGGTGAGCCCCTTCAGGGCGCCGAGCAGCGCCGCATCGGCGTTGATCTCCGCGTCCACCCGCTCGGTGGCCGTCGGCAGCGCCGCCCGGACCGCCGGCAACAGGTACTGCTCCTCGGCGGACAGGTGCCGCGACAGTGCGGCGGTGAGCACCGCCAGCCCCTCCTGTGGCGTGCTGTCCGGGCCGGCCAGCTGATCCAGCAGCGCCAGCAGTTGCCGGTGCTCCCGGTCCACGATGTCGGCGATGCTGCTACCGGCGGGCCGGTAACCCTCCTCGGGCGCGGGCGTGGGCGGCAGCGGCGGCAGGGGAACAGCGGACATGGTGCCCTCCTCGACTGGCGGGCGGAAGCTCCGGCAGGGACGTACGGTCGTCGGCGGCGGTACCCGAACGCGGCCACGGCGAAACCGACCCGTCGATGCGTCCACCCGCGCCGGCCTGTCCACCGGCTCGGGCTGGTATGAAGAGGCGATGACGAGCGACGCCGCCTCCGCCCGACCCGACCCCACCGCAGAGGTCGTGGACCTCTGCCGCGACCTGCTGCGCATCGACACCACCAACACCGGTGACAACGACACCAGCGTCGGCGAGCGCCGCGCGGCCGAGTACGTGGCGGAGAAGCTCGCCGAGGTGGGCGTGGAGTCCGTCCTGCACGAGTCCGCGCCGGGCCGAGCGAACGTGGTGGCCCGCATCCCGGGCACCGACCCGAGCCGGGGCGCGCTGCTGGTGCACGGCCACCTGGACGTGGTGCCCGCCGACGCCGACGAGTGGTCGGTGGGCCCGTTCTCCGGCGAGCTGCGCGACGGCTACCTGTGGGGCCGGGGCGCGATCGACATGAAGGACTTCGACGCGATGGTGCTCGCCGTGGTCCGCCACTGGCAGCGCACCGGCGTACGGCCCCCGCGCGACATCGTGCTCGCGTACACCGCCGACGAGGAGGCCGGCAGCGACTACGGCGCGCGCTTCCTGGTGGAGAACCACCGCGACCTCTTCGACGGCTGCACCGAGGCGATCGGTGAGGTCGGCGGCTTCTCCTACTCGGTCAACGACAACCAGCGGCTCTACCTCATCGAGACCGCCGAGAAGGGCATCGACTGGCTGCGGCTGCACGCCAAGGGTCGCCCCGGGCACGGCTCGATGGTGCACGACGACAACGCCGTCACCGCGCTCGCCGAGGCGGTCGCCCGGATCGGCCGGCACCGCTTCCCGGTGGTGGTCACCGACACCGTGCGGGCCTTCCTGACCGAGGTCTCCGACCTGCTCGGCATCGAGTTGGACCCGGACGACCCGGAGACGGCCATCGCCAAGCTCGGCCCGATCGCCAACATCATCGGCGCGACCATCCGCAACACCGCCAACCCGACCCGGTTGAGCGCCGGCTACAAGGACAACGTCATCCCCGGCCGGGCCACCGCCACCATCGACTGCCGCAGCCTTCCCGGCCAGTCCGAGCTGCTGGAGCGGCAGCTGCGCGAGCTGGTCGGCCCGGACATCGCGATCGAGTACGTCCAGCGGCAACCGGCGCTGGAGACCACCTTCGACGGTGACCTGGTCGAGGCCATGTCGGCGGCCCTGCGGGCGGAGGACCCGGGGGCGCGGCCGGTTCCGTACATGCTCTCCGGGGGCACCGACGCCAAGGCGTTCTCGCAGCTCGGCATCCGCTGCTTCGGGTTCGCCCCGCTCCGGCTGCCCGCCGACCTGAACTTCTCGGCGTTGTTCCACGGCATCGACGAGCGCGTTCCGGTGGACGGACTACAGTTCGGCGTGCGGGTTCTCGACCGGTTCCTCCGCACCTGCTAGTCGTGTCCGGCCCTGTCCGCCGGCGCGCAATCTCCCCATCGTGAAGGGACTGCCCCACATGACCGACCAGCATGGTGAGCTGGACGCCGCTCTCGAGCGGGTGATCGAAGCGGCCCGCCACCACCTGGCCGCCGTACGCGCCGCCCAGGGCCGCGTCGACGACGACGACGTCTGGCAGGCGTACGTGGCGTTGAACAACGCCTCCTTCGCGTACGACGAGCGGCTGCTCGACGCCTTCGGCGAGGTGACGCCGTGGGATGTCGACTCGATCGACCCGGACGAGGCCGACGAGCGTTTCGGCGGCGGCGAGGGCGCCGAGGCCAGCGACCCGCACCCCCGGGTGATCTCGGTTCGTCAGCGTCGCGACTACCGGGTGCCGAGCGTCTCCGCGCTGCTGCGGGCGGCCGAGGCGGCCCGTCGCGAAGGCACCCCTGAGGACGACGAGCCGGCTCCGGTGGAGGGCGTCGGCGAGGCGGTGCTGGAACTGCTGCAGAGCGGTGACGGCTCGCTCGGCGCGTTGGACGTCCCCGAGTTGGAACCGCTCGACGGGGTGGTCATGGTCAGTGAGGTCGGCACCCCGGTCGACCTGGAGTCGTTCGACGACGACGACGCTGTCGGCCCGTTCCAGCCGGCGGCCGACGACCGGCTGGTCGGTCGGCTCGACGAGCACCCGTTCCTGGAGCTCGACGACGACCACGACCACGCCGGGCACCAGCACTAGGCAGGGTGCCGCCCGGGGCCGAACCCGGCCCTGGGCGGCACCGCCCGGTCGTCAGTACGACAGGCCCGGCTGCGGCTGGTTGATCCGCCGACGGCGCAGCACCACCTGGCGCGTGCCGTCGCGGTACAGCCGCACCCGGGCCAACTCCCATCCGGAGAACTCCGCCTGGATCGCCAACTGCGCCGCGGCGGTCAACCGGTCGACGTTCGGCGGCAGCCGCAGCGGCGCGTACTCGTAGTCCATGCCATCCATGCTGCCCAGCCCAGCGGCCGTTCGCCACCCCCTCCCGAGTGACCAACGACGCCCCCGGGGCGGTTCGTGCCGCCCCGTGCCCCTCTCCCGCCGATCGAGCGGTTCCGGTTGCCGGAATGGGCGAGAAGCCCGCTGTGCCACGACAGCAAGCGCAAGATCGCCGAAGAGGGCCTCGGGGCGTTAGTTCGTGGGGAGGTTGGCGCTCAGGAGAGCGGTGAGGGCTGGCGCGGCCAGGGCTACCGCCCGGGTGCTGCCCGGGTCGACCGCCAGCCCCCAGGACGGGTCCGGCCAGTCCTCGAACAACTCGACGCACGGCAGCGCGATGAACGGCACCCCGTCGCCGGTGAACGCGGCGAGCGCCCCGGGCGAGGTGAAGACCGGCAGCAGCGGCGCGCCGGTCGCGTCGCCGATGACCGCCCACGGGAAGTCGGCATCCGGCGTCGGTTCCCCGGCCAGCGGGACGCACACCGTGGCGCCGGCCAGCACGGCGAGATAGCCGGGCAGGTCACGCCGGTCGGCCGCCGCCGCGAGCACCGCCACCACCGCCGGCTCCGCCACCCCGGCGGGTGCCGCCGCAGCTGGCGTCGGCCCGGCGGGTGCCGCCTCGGCTGGTGTCGCCCCGGCGGGTGCCGCCCCGGCCGGTGTCGGCTCGGAATGGATCACAGGGACCCGTGCGGACCCGACCGGTGCGGACCCGACCGGTGCGGACCCGACCGGTGCGGGCCGGTCGGGCGTCGATCGCGTGGCCGGGCCTGGCCGGGCGGCCGGCGGCACCGCCCGGCAGGAGAGCGCGCCGGGCTCGTTGGTCAGCACCTCGGCGGCGGTACGGGTCACGAAGACACTGAGCCGTTCCAGCTGCTCCGGGGTGCGCGGCGCCTCGTACCACCAGCCCTCGTCCCCGCTCGGGCGGTGCCAGCCGAGCGCGGCCAGGCGGGCGTGGTCGGGGCCGGGGCAGACCACCCGTACCACCTGGCGGCGCACCAGCAGCCGGATCCCGCGCGGACCCGCGGTGAGCTCCAGGTCGGTGTCCCGGTCGCAGCGGGCCACGGTGTCCCGCAGCCGGGCGGCGATCTCCGGCCAGGTCGGCGACGGCGACGTCACGCCGGTGCACCCGGCAGGCGGTCGTCCAGCCGTCCGAGCCGGGCCACCGTCTCCTCCAGCCGGCCCAGCGCCGAGAAGTCTCCCGGCGTGCCGAACAGGTCGCCGAGCCCCGCGCCGAGCGCGACGTCCAACCCCTCGGTGTGCTCGTCGACGTGCGCGGAAGCGACCTCGCGAGCCCGCCGGTACGCCTCCAGCACCAGTTCGGCCACGCCCTCCGTGCCGGCGCGCAGGGCGGCGGGCGCGAGGGTGAGGCCGGTCAGCGCGCCGGTGGCGTCGACTGTCGCCGAGACCAGTCCACTCTCGTCGGCGGCGGTGCCGGACAGGTCGGCCAGATCGTCGCGGAGGCCGGCGAACCGGCGCTCGATGTCGGCGATCCGCCCGGCGAGCGCGTCGAACGCCGACGTCGGGTCCGTCATGAGATTCCTCCCCGTGGATCGTGCGACCGGGTGGTGCCCGGCGGCCGGGAGATCGTATCGTCGGTGCGCTCGACTCATGGGGGGAGGAACGGCATGGCACCGGATATCGATGTGGACGTGCTGGCGGTCCGTCGACTGGAGACAGCCGCCAAGCAGGTCGCCAGCTCGCTCGCCGCGCTGGAGGGGCAGATCGTCTCGGCCGGCGACGTGCCGTCGGACGCGTTCGGTCATCTGCCGTTCGCCAGCGACATGCTCCGCGACAAGTACACCGAGCAGGTCACCGGCGGCAAGGAGCTGTTCGCCGCCGCGAACGCCGCGTTCGGCCGGGTCGCGAAGGCGCTGGCCGACACGGTCGAGGCGTACGAGGTCAACGAACGGGACCTGGACGCCGGGTTCAAGGCCATCCAGGCGGGACTGCCCGGATGAGCGGCCCGGCTGGCAGCGCCGTTCAGCTGTGGAACGGTCTCGACAGCGCGCTCTCCGGTGTGCAGGACGCCGTCGACAGTGTCTGCCGGACCCTGGCGTGGCCGCTGATCCAGCTCGTCGACCTGGTCGACGGTGAGCCCGCCGTGTTGCGCGCGAAGGCCGCCGAGTGGGACGCGCTGGCCACCCAGGTGCGCGACCTGGCGCAGGGCCACCGCGGCACCCGGGAGTCCGCGCAGGTCGGGTGGCGCTCACCCGCCGGTGTGGCGTACGGCCAGCGGTTGGCCGATGTGGAGCAGCAGCTCCTCGACGTCGCCGAGCAGTTCGCCGCGACCGCGGAGTACCTGCGCAGTGTCGCCGACGGCCTGCAGACCGTGCACGACGTGCTCGTGGACCTCTGCGTGGAGTTCGTCAACTTCCTGCTGGTGACGCTGGTGACGGCGTTGCTGATGGCGCCGGTCACCATGGGCGCGTCCTGGGCGGCCGGGGTGGGCGTGGCCGTCACCAGGGGCCTGATCGTGGTCACCCGGATGCTGAAGGTCATCCGGCCGCTCGCGGTGCACCTGCAGAAGGTCATCCGCCTGCTCCAGCGGGTCCTGCTGTACCTGCGCAAGCTGCGGACGCACCTGGACAAGCTGGTCGACATGCAGAAGGCGCTGCGCACCGGCAAGAAGTACGCCGACAAGCGCCGCGCCGCCGGCAAGCTCGACAAGTGGCACCACAAGTTCCTCGACCCCACCAAGGGCACCTACAAGCTGGGCAAGTCCGGTTCCCCGTTCGACATGGGCGCCCTCGACCGGGCCGCCGCGTTGCGGGCGCACGGGGTCGCCGACGGCGCCCGGGTGATCGCCCGGGACTGGGCGACCAACCTGCCGTGGAACGTGCCGAACTCGGTCGTCCACGGTGTCACCTGGGGAACTGTCGCGTTGACCAGCGGGCTCTCCGTTCCCGGCAGCGAGCAGGTCGGCGACCAGATCGACCAGGCGGTGCAGAGCGGCGCGGACTGGATCGACCAGAATGTCTTCGGGCAGCCGCCGGCAGACCAGCCGGCGGGCCGCTAGGGAGGCGACGGGTGATGTCAGGGGAGCGCGGGCGGCTGGGTCGGTTCACCGACGCGGTGCTCGGCGGCGCGCGGGCCGCCCGGGACAAGGCCCGCGAGCTGCGCGACGAGTTCCGCACCAGCGACGAGCCGGAGCGCGCCCTGGTGGCGCCGCTGCTGACCGGGCAGGAGCTGCGGTACGTGGGGCTGGGGCCGGTGCGCATGTCGCAGACCCACCAGGCCGGTCGGCAGCTCGCCGACGACGTCGGCGCGGAGCTGGCCGACGCGCTCGACCCGAAGGTGCTGTTCGGGCTGCTCAACATCGTCAACCCGGTGGTCTGGGTCGACGCGGTGCTCACGCCGGTGCGGCTGGCCGCTGGTGTGCTGATGCTGCCCGGCAGCGCCGGCGTCCTCGCCGCCGGTGTGTCGGAGTCGGCAGCGCCGGAGCCGAACCTGCCGCAGCAACCCGTGCAGCGGGAGCCGATCCCGCTCACCGAGGAGCAGGAGGCGTTCCGGGCGTTGTTCCGGCTGAGCCAGTACCGTCCGCTGGCCGAGCAGCTCGCCGAGATCGCCTACCGCCGCCGGTACGTCTTCAGCGGCGACCTCGCCACCCTCGCCGGCAGCCTGCTGCTGTTCCTGGAGCGCTACAGCGGCACGCCGCTGGCGGTGACCGACACCCACCTGCACCTGCTGCGGATGGGCCCCCGCCCGGACGCCGACCGGCCCGACCGGCGTCAGCCGCGGGTGCTGTGGAGTGTGCGCCGCGACCGGGTGATCCGGGTCGACTCCGAGCGGGGTGCGAGCGGCCTCGTGCAGCTCGCCTCCACCGTCTTCTTCGACGACGGCTCGTGGATCCGGCTCACCCAGCCGGCGCTGCGCGACGACCAGTCGCGTTTCCTGACCGCGATCCAGGACCTCCCCGGCAACCGCCCGACGCCGTGACCCGGCGCGCTGATCAACGGTGACCCGGCCGGCGGGTCAGCAGTGACCCGGGGGCAGGCGAAGCCGGGATTCTCCGGCGCGTCGGGCGCCGGTCAGCCGTCGCGTTCGGGGTAGCCGACCGGCACCGCGGAGACGTCGTCCAGCGCGGTGGTGATCTCCTCGGGCAGTGTGATCCGTTCCACCTGGAGCGCGCCGAGCAGCTGCCCCACCGTCCGGGCGCCGAGGATCGGCGCTGTCACGCCGGGCCGGTCCCGGATCCACGCCAACGCCACCTCCAGCGGCGACACCCCCAGCCCACCGGCCGCGGTCGCCACCGCCTCCACGATGCTGGAGCAGCGCGGCTCCAGGTACGTGGCGACGAATGGTTCGAAGTGCGGCGACGCGGCCCGGGAGTCGGCCGGCCGGCCGTGCCGGTACTTGCCGGTGAGTACCCCCCGGCCCAACGGTGACCAGGGCAGCACGCCGAGCCCGAGCGCGTCGCACGCGGGCAGGACCTCCCGCTCCACGCCCCGCTCCAGCAGCGAGTATTCGACCTGGGACGCGACCACGGGCGCCCGCCCCGGCCAGGCGGTCTGCCAGGCGGCGGCCCGCGCGGTCTGCCAGCCGGAGAAGTTCGACACCCCCACGTAGCGGACCTTGCCGCTGGCCACCGCGTGGTCCAGGGCGGCCAGGGTCTCCTCCAGCGGGGTGTCCGGGTCGTACCCGTGCACCTGGAACAGGTCGACGTGGTCGGTGCCGAGCCGGCGCAGCGACGCGTCCAACGTCCGCAGCAGGTGCCCCCGGGAGCCGTCGCGGCGTCGGCCACTGCCGGGGCGCAACCCGGCCTTGGTGGCGATCAGCAGCTCGTCGCGGGGGACGAGGGAGCCCAGCAGCGAGCCGATCACCGACTCGGCGTCGCCGTCGCCGTACACGTCGGCGGTGTCGATCAGGTTGCCGCCGGCGTCCAGGTAACTCTTCAGCTGGGCGGCCGCATCGTCGGCGTCGGTGTCCCGGCCCCAGGTCATGGTGCCGAGCGCGAGCCGCGAAACCGCCAGCCCGCTTCGGCCGAGCGGTCGCTGTTGCATGGGTGAACCTTATTTCGAACCTGCCGCCACGGATATCCTCGCTCCCGTATCTCTGCCGGTTCTGCCGGTTCCGCCGCCCCGGGCTGCCCCGACGGAGGGGGGATCAAAGGTGTCGAGCCGGTGATCGAGGCCGTTATCGGCATTGCGTAACCTGGTGCGACCTGTGCCACGGATGGGGGAGGACCAGTGCGACTCGGGCTCAGTCTCGGATATCAGACGGCGTGGAGCACACCGGCCGACCACCTGGCGCTGGCCCAGGAGGCGGACCGGCTGGGCTATTCGGTGGTGTGGGCTGCGGAGGCGTACGGCTCCGACTCGCCCAGCATGCTGGCGTGGATGGCCGGTCAGACCGAACGGATCGACGTCGGCGCCGCGGTGATGCAGATCCCCGCCCGTACGCCGGCGGCCACCGCGATGACCGCCGCGACCATCGACGCGCTCTCCGGCGGCCGGTTCCGGCTCGGCCTGGGCGTCTCCGGCCCGCAGGTGTCGGAGGGCTGGCACGGTGTGCGGTTCGCCAAGCCGCTCGCCCGGACCCGCGAGTTCGTCGACATCGTCAAGCTGGCCATCGCCCGCAAGGAGGTGGCGTACGACGGCGAGCACTACACGCTGCCGCTGCCGGACGGCCCCGGTAAGGCGCTGCGGCTGGGCTTCCACCCACCCCGCGAGCACATACCGATCTACCTGGCCGCGGTCGGCCCGAAGAACCTGGAGCTGGCCGGCGAGATCGCCGACGGCTGGCTGGCCGTGTTCTACGCCCCGGAGTTCGCCGAGGAGCAGCTCGCCTCGGTGCGCGCCGGGCGGGCCAAGGTCGGCAAGGAGCTGGCCGGGTTCGACGTGGTGCCGTCGGTGCCCGTGGTGATCGGTGACGACGTGGCGTCCTGCGCCGAGCTGGTGCGCTGGTACGCCGCGCTCTACGTGGGCGGGATGGGCAGCCGCCAGCAGAACTTCTACAACCAGCTCGCCACCCGGATGGGCTACGGTGACGCCGCCCGCGAGGTGCAGGACCTGTACCTGGCCAAGCGGCAGCGCGACGCCGCCGCCGCGGTGCCGATGGAGTTCATCGACCGCACCTCGCTGCTCGGCCCGAAGGAGCGCGTCGCCGAGCGGATGCGCGAGTACGCCGCCGCCGGTGTCACCACGCTGTCGGTGACGCTGTTCGTGGCCGACCGGGACAGTGGGATCCAGACCCTGCGGACCGTCGCCGAGGCACTTGAACTTTCGGGAGTCGGCGAGTGACCTGGGTCGAAGCCATCGTCCTGGGCATCGTCCAGGGACTGACCGAGTTCCTTCCGGTCAGCTCGTCGGGGCATCTGCGGATCACCTCGGCGATCTTCTTCGACCGCGACGCGGGCGCGTCGTTCACAGCGGTCACCCAGCTCGGCACCGAAGCGGCCGTGTTGATCTACTTCGCGAAGGACATCTGGCGGATCACCCGGACCTGGCTGGTGGGCATCCGGGACAGGTCGGTGCGCTCCAGCCTCGACTACCGGATGGGCTGGTACGTGATCGTCGGCTCGATCCCGATCGGGCTGTTCGGGTTCCTCTTCAAGGATCAGATCAAGACGGCTGGACGCAACCTGTGGTTGGTGGCGACCACCCTGATCGTGTTCGCGTTCGTGCTGGCGTTCGCCGAGTACTGGGGGCGGCAGACCCGGACGTTGGAGAACTTCCGGATGAAGGACGGCGTCGTGATGGGTTTCGCCCAGGCCATGGCGTTGATCCCCGGGGTGTCCCGTTCCGGCGGGACGTTGACCGCCGGTCTGCTGCTCAACCTGACCCGGGAGGCGGCGGCCCGGTACTCGTTCCTGCTGGCCATCCCGGCGGTGGTGATGTCCGGCGTGTTCAGTCTCGGTGACGTCTTCGAGCCGTCCGCGCCGGGCACGTCCACCCCGTCGGTCGCGCAGATGATCGTGGCCACCATCATCGCGTTCGGCATCGGGTACGCGGCCATCGCCTGGTTGCTGCGTTACGTCGCCCACCACACCCTGTACGTCTTCGTGCTGTACCGGGTCGCGCTGGGCACCCTGGTTCTCGCGTTGCTGATGACGGGCACGATCAGCGCCACCTGATCCGCCCGCGCCCGCACCGGCCTCCGATCCCCGCAGTGGGGTCGGAGGCCGGTGCGTGTGCGGCGTCCACCGGATGCTGTCGTACTTCATTGCATTTGGGGTGAATGGTCGTAGAACGCACCTAGTCTTTCCCTGTCGGGGATGACGTCCCGGCCCAGACGCGCGGGAGAGGGGCGACGGTGACCGCCAGCGGCGCGCGGCGCGGGCGGGACCGGCCGCCACGGCGCAACCTCATCGCGGTCCTCGCGATCGTGGCGCTCTCCGGCGCGTTCTTCGGCTACGACCAGGGCGTCATCAGCGGGGCGCTGCGCGACATCCGCCAGACCTTCGACGCGAACACCTTCGCCGTCGAGGTGGCGGCGAGCTGGGTGACCCCCGGTGCGCTGGTGGGTGCGCTGCTCGGTGGTCACCTCGCGGACCGGATCGGCCGCCGGGGAGCACTGTGGGTCGCCGCCGCCGCGTTCGGGGTGGGCACCCTCGTGCAGGCGTTCGCGCCGATGATCGGGGTGATGTTCGGCGCCCGGCTGATCCTGGGTCTGGGCATCGGGGTGGCCTCGGTCGCCGGCCCGATGTACGCGGCGGAGGCGGCGCCGGAACGCATCCGGGGCAGCCTCCTGGCGCTGTACCAGTTCTCCACCACGTTCGCGATCTTCATCGGGTACCTCGCCGACGAACTGTTCGAGGCGGGCAACTCCTGGCGTTACCTGCTCGCCGCCGCGGTGCTGCTGGGGGTGGCCCTCGCCCTGGTCACCACGGTGATCCCCGACTCGGCCGTCTGGTACGTCGGGCGCGGGGACAAACGCCGGGCGGAGGCGTCGCTGAGGGCGACCGTGCCAGCGGAGAAGGTGCCCCAGCGGCTGCACGCCGTGCAGGAGAGCCTGGCGGCCGGCAAGGCGGGTTGGCGCGAGGTGCTCTCGCCCGAGTGGCGGCGTCCGTTGGCGCTGGGCGTGGGTCTGGCCCTGTTCCAGCAGTTGACCGGGATCAACGGGATCATCTACTACGCCGACGAGATCTTCTCCGCCGCCGGATTCCACACCCCGCAGGCGCAGTTGACCGCCACCACCTGGGCGATCGGCGCTGTCGACTCCCTCTTCACGCTGGTCGCCGTCGCCTTCCTGGACCGGCTGGGCCGCCGTCCACTGCTGCTGGTCGGGCTGCTGGGTATGGCGGTCTCGCTCGTGGTGGTCAGCGTCAGCTTCGCGAAGATGGATCCGGGGGCGCAGGCGGCCGGAGCGACCGGGCACCACCCCACCGACGCGGGCATCTTCCTGCTGGTCGGCGTGGTCATGTTCGTGGCGTTCTACGCGATGTCGATCGGCCCCACCGCCTGGACGGTGATCAACGAGATCTTCCCGGGCCGGATCCGGGGCCGATGTGTGGCGATCGCGTCCGCCACGCACTGGGGCACCGAGTACCTCATCACCCAGTTCTTCCTGAGCATGCTCGACGCCCTGGGGCGCTCGGGCGTGTTCGCGCTCTTCGCCGGCACCTGTGTGCTCGGCTTCCTGTTCATCTGGCGGTACCTGCCGGAGACCAGGGGCAGGACCCTCGAAGAGATCCAGCGGATGTGGCAGGCGGACGCCCGTGCTCGGCGTCCGCACCGTGCCGGCGACGGATCCCGCTGATTCGCGGCTTCTGACCCGTGACGCAGGGGCAGGGCGTACGGTCGACCCGAAGCCGCCTAAAAGGGACCTGTTGGACAAACAGCTCATTCGGGGTGACCGTCAGCGCTCCCCGGGAGACGAACCGTTCGGCGGGATGGCGGCCCCGACCGACCGTCGCAGAAGGACCAGGACAGTGCATCTGACACCACGGGAATTCGACAAGTTGACGATCCTCTCGATGGCGATGGTCGCCAACGCCCGCAAGGCCAGGGGGATCAAGCTCAATCACCCCGAGGCCGTCGCGGTCATCTGCGCCGCCGCCCTCGAGGGCGCCCGCGAGGGCAAGACCGTCGAAGAGGTCATGAACGAGGCCCGCAGCACGCTGAACGCCGACGACGTGATGCCGGGCGTGGCGGACATGGTGCCCATGATCCAGGTCGAGGCGGTCTTCACCGACGGCTCGCGACTGGTCACCGTGCACTCACCGATCCGATAGGGAGCAGGACATGGCCAACCAACATCCCGGCCCCAACTCGAAGCACGTGCGACCCATCGGCGGCTACGTGCTGAGCGACCAGCCACTGGAGTTGAACGCGGGCCGACCGGTCACCGAGGTCGTCGTCCACAACACCGGTGACCGGCCGATCCAGATCGGTTCACACTTCCACTTCTTCGAGGCCAACCGGATGCTCGCCTTCGACCGTGAGGCGGCGTTCGGGCGGCGACTGAACATCCCGGCGACGACGTCCATCCGCTTCGAGCCGGGTGACAAGAAGACGGTGCAGCTCATCCCCTTCGGCGGGCAGCAGCGCGTGTACGGCTTCAACGGCCTGGTGCAGGGGTGGAGCGGCAGTGAGTCGACCCCCAGCTACCGGCCGGACCGGACCGAGGCGATCCACAACGCCAAGACCCGCGGCTTCAAGTTCGGCCCCGAGGAGCAGGACCAGCCCAAGGGCAAGAAGAAGTAGATCGACTAACCCGCAGGGCTGCGTGCCTCGGGCAGGAGAGATGATTCGATGAGCCAGATTTCCCGGCAAGAGTATTCCGGCATGTACGGCCCCACGACGGGCGATCAGATCAGGCTCGGCGACACCGACCTGTACATCGAGATCGAGAAGGATCTCCGTGTCCTCGGCGACGAGGTGATGTACGGCGGTGGCAAGACGCTGCGCGACGGCATGGGCGTCAACAACCAGTACACCAACGCCCAGGGTGGCCTGGACCTGGTCATCACGAACGTGACCATCCTGGACGCGACCCTCGGCGTGGTGAAGGCCGACGTCGGCGTCAAGGACGGCAAGATCGCCGGCATCGGCAAGGCGGGCAACCCGAACGTGATGGACGGGGTCACCCCCGAGCTGATCACCGGTCCGGGCACCGAGGCGATCTCCGGTGAGCACCTCATCCTGACCGCCGGAGGCATCGACACGCACGTGCACCTGGTGACGCCGCTGCAGGCGTACGCCGCCCTGAGTAACGGGGTGACCACCCTGTGGGGCGGCGGGACCGGCCCGACCGACAGCACCAACGGTGTCACCATCACTCCCGGCCCGTGGAACATCCACGCGATGATGCGGGCCTTCGAGACCATCCCGATCAACATCGGTCTGATGGCGAAGGGCAACAGCACCGGCCGCGCGCCCCTGGTGGAGCAGATCATGGCCGGCGCGCCGAGCTTCAAGATCCATGAGGACTGGGGTGCGCCGCCGGCGGTGATCCGGGCCTGCCTGGACGTCGCCGACGAATTCGACGTGCAGGTCAGCATCCACACCGACACCCTCAACGAGAGCGGCTACCTGGAGGACAGCATCGCCGCGTTCGAGGGCCGGACGATCCACACCTTCCACACCGAGGGCGCCGGTGGTGGGCACGCGCCGGACGTCATCAAGGTCGCCGGTCAGATGAACGTGCTGCCGAGCTCGACCACGCCGACGGTGCCCTACGGCATCAACAGCCAGTCCGAGCTGTACGACATGATCATGGTCTGCCACAACTTCAACCCGCAGGTCCCCTCGGACGTGGCCTTCGTGGAGAGCCGGATCCGCACCGAGACCATCGCGGCCGAGGACGTCCTGCTCGACGAGGGCGTCATCTCGATGATGCAGAGCGACTCGCAGGCCATGGGCCGCGTGGGTGAGACCTGGTTGCGGACCATCCAGCTCGCCGGCCAGATGAAGACCGCCCGCGGCAAGCTCGCCGAGGACTCCAGCGCCAACGACAACTTCCGGGTGCTGCGGTACGTCGCCAAGATGACCATCAACCCGGCGATCACCCAGGGAATCTCGCACGTGCTGGGCTCGGTCACGCCGGGCAAGATGGCCGACCTCGTGCTCTGGGAGCCGGCGTTCTTCGGCACGAAGCCGAAGCTGGTCCTCAAGGGCGGCATGATCGCCTGGTCGATCATGGGTGACCCGAACGCCTCCCTGCCGACGCCGCAGCCCGTGTACTACCGGCCGTCCTTCGCCGCGTACGGCAGCCAGCTCGGCAAGACCTGCGTGACCTTCGTGTCCCGGGCCGCGCACGAAGCCGGCATCGCCGAGGAACTCGGCCTGCAACGGCAGGTCATGCCGGTGTACCGGACCCGGGGGCTCACCAAGCGGGACATGGTCCGCAACGACCGGCTGCCCACGCTCGAAGTCGACCCGGAGACCTTCGCCGTGAAGATGGACGGCGTGCACGCGACAGTGCCGCCGGCCCGGAACCTGCCTCTGAGCCAGCTCTACTTCTTCAGCTGACCCCCCCGGACGCCCGCGCCGCCGTGTGCGGCGCCGGCGCACCCATGGAAAGGAGACGCCCGTGCTCGTCGAATCGGTGCTGGGCAACATGAACGAGCCGGACTGGACACTCCGGCTGAAGGAAGCGCGCATCGACGACCTGGTCCTGGACCAGTGGGACGCCCAGAAGAGCCGGATCCGCAAGATGACCAGCTCCGGCGCGGAGCTGTCGGTGGCGCTGGCCCGGGGGGTCCGGCTGCGCGACGGCGACATCCTGGCCTGGGACGACCTGACCGCCACGGCCGTGGTGGCCCGCGTCCAGCTGGGCGAGGTGATGGTGGTCCACCTCGACCAGCTGCGCGGCGAGTCCGCCGAGCTGCTGATCCGCTCGGCCGTCGAACTCGGTCACGCGATCGGCAACCAGCACTGGCCGGCGGTGGTCAAGGGCACCCGGATGTACGTCCCGCTGACAGTGGACCGCAAGGTGATGGACTCGGTGATGCGGACCCACGCGTTCAGCGGGATCACGCACGAGTTCGTTCCGGGCACCGAGATCATCGCGTACCTCGCCCCGCACGAGTCGCGGCGGCTGTTCGGTGGCGCCGACTCGACGCCGCACTCCCACCTCCCCGCCGACCTCAACTGAGCGGGGCCGGGCGGTGCGCACCATGGCCGAGACCCTGAAGCTCCTGCAGTTCGGCGACTCGGTCTTCCCGGTCGGTGCCTTCTCCTTCTCCAACGGGCTGGAGATGGCCGTCCAGCACGGTGTCGTGCACGACCGGAGCACCCTTCAGGACTTCGTCCGGACGGTCACCCGGCTCGCCGCCACGGGGGACGGGGTGGCGCTGCTCGCCGGTCACCGGGCGGCCCGGGCCGGCGACCTCGACCGGATCCGCCAGGCCGACGAGGCCGTGCACCTGCGCAAGATCAACGAAGAGATGCGCACCATGTCGGTCCGGATGGGCCGCAAACTGGCCGAGGCCGCCACCCGGATCGTCGGGGAGACGCTGCTCAAGAAGCGGATCGACGAGTCGGCGAACGGAGTGCCGGTCACCTACCCGGTCGCGCTCGGCGTGGTCTTCGCCGACCTCGGGGTCGACGAGCAGGACGCGTTCGCGGCCCACCAGTACGGCGCGGCGTCGACGGTGCTCAGCGCGGCGATCCGGCTGATGCCGGTGGACCACCTCGACGCGCAGTCGATCCTCTTCGCGGTCAACGAGCGGGTCGCCGACGACTACCGCGAGGTGCACACCGCGAACCTCGACGACATGCAGACCTTCGGACCGCATGCCGACGTGCTGGCCGCCGCGCACCAGCACGTGCACGTGCGGATGTTCATGAGCTGAATCCGCAGTCCGCGCAAACGAACCCAGGAAGGACAGGCACCGCATGAAGTCGGCAAGTCGTATCGGAGTGGGCGGCCCGGTGGGCAGCGGCAAGACCGCGATCATCGAGGCCGTGGTGCCACGGCTCGTGGAGAACGGGCTGCGGATACTGGTGATCACGAACGACGTGGTCACCACGGAGGACGCGAAGCACGTCCGGCGGGCGCTGACCGGGGTCCTGGTCGAGGAGCGGATCATCGGGGTGGAAACCGGGGCCTGCCCGCACACGGCCGTGCGGGAGGACCCGAGCATGAACCTCGCCGCCGTGGAGGACATGGAGTCCAAGTTCCCGGACAGCGACGTGGTGCTGATCGAGAGCGGCGGTGACAACCTCACCCTGACCTTCAGCCCCGCCCTGGTGGACTTCTTCATCTACGTCATCGACGTCGCCGCCGGCGACAAGATCCCGCGCAAGAACGGCCCGGGGATCTCCAAGTCCGACATCCTCGTGATCAACAAGACCGATCTGGCGCCCTACGTGGACGCCGACCTCGACGTCATGGCCCGCGACGCGGAGCTGATGCGCAACGGCAAGCCGGTCGTCTTCACCAACTGCAAGACGGGCGAGGGCGTCGACGAGCTGGTCTCGCTGGTCCGCCGCAACGCGCTCTTCGACGCCGAAGTGGTCGCATGATCTCACTGGACAGTGCCCGTGAGCTGGCGCCGTACCAGGACCAACCGGCGCAGCTGCCGGCCGCCGCCAACGGCAAGGTCGGCATCCTGCGCCTCGGGTTCGAGCGGCGCGGGGACCGCACGATCCTGCACGACCTCTACCGGCAGTCGCCGCTGCTGGTGCAGCGCGCGCTCTACTGGGACGAGGAGATGCCGCAGCTGCCCTGCGTCATGATCCTCACCACCTCCGGGGGCGTCCTGCAGGGCGACCGCCTGCACATGGACGTCACACTGGCGGCCGGCAGCCAGGCGCACCTCACCACCCAGGCCGCCACCAAGATCCAGGAGATGGACGCGAACTACGGGACGCAGGTCCAGCGGTTCACCCTGGACGAGGACGCCTACCTGGAGTTCCTCCCGGAGCCGACGATCCCCTACCGGGCCAGCCGGTTCGCCACCGACAGCCGGGTGCGCCTGCCGGAGAGCGCCACGTTGCTCTACGGCGAGATCCTGCAACCCGGCCGCAAGTACTACCGCGACGGTGAGCTCTTCGCGTACGACCTCTTCTCCTGCTCCCTGCGGGCCGAACGCCCCGACGGCCGGCAGTTGTTCGTGGAGAAGTTCGTGGTGACCCCCCGGCAGTTCGGCGTGGAGAGGGTCGGGGTGATGGACCGCTTCCACATCTTCGGCAACGTCGTGCTGCTCACCAGCCCCGAACGGGCGGCCCGGGTCTTCGACCGGACGTCGACGCCGGTCTGGGACGAGCAGACCCCCCTGGCGAGCGCCGTCGGCCGGCTGCCGAACGACGCCGGGCTCATCTTCAAGGTGCTCGGTCAGGAGACCGAGCCGGTCCGCGCCGCGGTCCGCGCCTTCTGCGTGGCCGCCCGGGAAGAGGTGACCGGCCGGACCTTCCCGCCGGCGTTCAGCTGGCGTTGATCTGGCGAGGAGACGTTCCGTGACCGCAGTGGCGCACCGTTGGGACCGGCTCGGTGACGGCAACCCGCTTGTCGGGTTCGTCGACGCCTGCCTGCGCGGGCCGGCGCAGGTTCTGCTGCAGAACAACCCGCTCACCGGGCTGCTGGTCCTCGTCGCGGTCGCCTGGGGGGCGGTCGAGAACGGGCAGCCACGGATTTTCGGGGGAGGGGTCGTCGGCCTGCTCGTCGGCACCGCCACGGCGGTCGCCCTGCGGGTGGACGAGCCCTCCCTGCGCAAGGGACTGTTCGGCTTCAGCCCGTTCCTCACCGGCATCGCCGTGCCGACGTTCCTCGACGACCGGCCGCTGATGTGGCTCTACCTGGTGCTCGGCGCGATCGGCACGACGGTGGTCACGCTGGCCCTGAACACGATCTTCAAGACCTGGGGCCTGACCGCGTTCACCATGCCGTTCGTGCTGACGACGTGGGTGCTGCTGCTGGCCGCGTACCAGTTCGACCGCTTCACGGTGCTGACCAACCTCAAGCCGATGTTCCCCGGTGAGGGGCAGTTGACCGGTGGTCGTTTCGACTGGGACCTGATCCCCACCTTCCTGCGCGGGGTGTCCCAGGTCTTCCTGATCGACAGCTGGGTCACCGGGCTGATCATCCTGGTCGCGCTGCTGGTCAACTCCCGCTGGTCGGCGCTGTTCGCGGTGATCGGCGCGGTCGGGGCCACCCTGCTGGCGCTCTGGTTCGGCGCCGACTCGGCCTCGCTGGACAAGGGACTGTTCGGCTTCAACGCGGTGCTGACGGCGATCGCCGTGGGCGCGGTGCTGCACCGCCCCGGCGCGCTGGTGACCCTCTACACCCTCTTCGGCATCGCCCTCACGCTCTTCGTCCAGCTGGCCCTGGCGAGCGTGCTCACCCCACTCGCCATCCCGGTGCTGACCGGACCGTTCAACATCACCACCTGGCTGTTGCTGCTGCCCAAACGGCACTTCGCGCCGGTGCCCAACCACGAACGCGTCAAGGAGTCCGTCGTCACCGCGGTGCGACACACCGTCTGACGTCCCGACAGGAGAGGTGAGCCCCCATGCTCGCTCAGGAAGCGGTGAACTCGGGCGACACCGCCTGGGTGCTCGTCTGCACCGGCCTGGTGTTGTTCATGACCCCCGGCCTGGCCGCCTTCTACGGCGGTATGGTCCGCACCCGCAACGTCCTCGCGATGTTGCAGCAGAACATGATCGCGCTGGGCGTCGTCAGCCTGACCTGGGTCCTGGTGGGATACACCATCGCCTTCGGCGACGACGCGGGCAGCGGCCTCTTCGGCAACCTCGAACTCTTCGGACTGACCGACCTCAAGACCCCACCCGCACCCCACCTGCACGTGGTCGCCGGCCAGGTGACCATTCCGACGCTGGCCTTCGTCGCCTACCAGATGATGTTCGCGGTGATCACCCCCGCGCTCGTCACCGGCGCCACGGCCGGTCGGCTGAGGTTCGCCGGCTGGGTGGCGTTCCTGGCGATCTGGTCCATCGTCGTCTACGCGCCGATCGCGCACTGGCTCTGGCACCCGGACGGCTGGTTGGCCGCGTTCGGCACCCAGGACTGGGCCGGTGGAATGGTGGTGCACGCCTCGGCGGGCGCCGCCGTGCTGGGCACGTTGCTGGTCGTCGGACGCCGTCGTGGCTGGCCACGCACCGCCTCCCCACCCAACTCCATCCCGCTGACCATCCTCGGGGCGGGCATCCTGTGGTTCGGGTGGTTCGGTTTCAACGGGGGAGACGGACTCCAGGCCAACGGCCTGGCCGCCCAGGCGCTGATCAACACCCACCTGGCGGCCGCCGCCGGAATGATCGTCTGGCTGGTGGCGGAGCGGCTGAAGGACGGCCACAGCACCGTCGTCGGCGGCGTCTCCGGGGCGGTCGCCGGGCTCGCGACCGTCACCCCCGCCGCCGGGTACGTCAACACGCTCTCCGCCATCGCCATCGGCGCGATCGCCGGGTTCGTCTGCCACTTCGCGCTGCGGCTGAAGTACCTGCTGCGGCTCGACGACGCGTTGGACGTCCTCGCGGTCCACTTCGTCGGCGGCATGCTCGGCTCGCTGCTGGTCGGCTTCTTCGGCGACAGCGGTGTCAACCCGCTCGGCAAGGACGGCCTCTTCTTCGGCGGCGGCGGATCCCTGCTCTGGCACCAGGTCGTCGGCGTGGTCACCGTGGTGGTCTTCTCCTTCGTGCTCAGTTGGGCGATCGCCGCCGGCGTGCAGGCCACGCTCGGGCTGCGGGCCCGCGCCGAGGTGCAGGACAACCTCGACCACGCCCAGCAGGACGCCGACGCGTACCACCTGGGCGGTGTGGCGGGTCTCAACGGCAGCGGCGCGCCCCAGCGTCGGCGCGAACCCGAACGCGGGCGCGACGCGCAACGACCGGCCCGGCCGCCGCAGGACGCCCGACTGGTGACCGCGACGGTCAATCCGACCCTGCTGCCGACCACCCGGGAGCTACGCGACGCGCTGGTCGGCGCCGGCGCCACCGCCATCGTGCTCTTCGACGCCACGGTCTCCACCGCCGAGCCGGCCGCCCGTTCGCTGCCCCGAGGGTTCTGGCAGGACCAGGACCTCGTGGGCCGGGCCCGGGTCGAGGTGGTGGTGGAACGCGCGGCGGTGCCCGCGGTACTGGACGTGCTGGTCCGCTACGGCGCGGACCGCTCCGAGTGCTTCGTGCAGGACGTTCAGCTCGCGACGGACGTGCGCTGAACAGGTACGCCCCGGCGCGACACCGACCACCGTCACCGACCGGTACGCAGCAGCAGCGACAGGCTGGCCAGGGTCAGCGTTCCCCAGGCCGGCACCCAGAGCGGCTGTTGCTGTGCCACGGTGCCGAGGCCGCCCCCGGCGGCGTAGCAGGTCAACGCCAGCAGCCCCAGGAAGGTGCCCTGCCGGGCCCGCGATCGGCCGGTGTCCGGTCCGACCAGCCACCGTCCGATGCGTTCACCGAGCTTGGCCACCGTGCCCGACTGGTAGGTGACGGCAGTGGTGATCCCGGCGGTACGGGCGAACAGCGTCGCCAGCGCGCCCATGGCGAGACCGCCGGCGGCGGCCAGCCCGACCCGCGCCGGCCCGCCCTGCCGGCCGTAGTCGAGCAGCACGTTGAGCGCCGTCCAGAGGGCCATGGCGAGCACGGCGCAGGCGAGCCCCCGCGAGGACTGCGACCACCGGCCCGGTGCCGTTCGGACCTGCGAGACGACGCCCGTCCCGACGGCGAACGCGACCAGCGAGGCCGCGGACTCGGGCCAGGCGGCGTGTCTGCCGGCCAGGCCGATGCCCAGCAGGACGGCGTTGCCCGACTGGTTGGCGACGAAGGCCCCGTAGTGCAGGAAGGCGAAGGCGTCGACGAAGCCGGCGGTGCCGGTGGTGAGGGCGAGGACCAGCAGCGGATGGCGGAACTCCCGGTACACGTCCTGGGGGTCCGCGGTGAACGACGGCCGCGCGGATGCCGAGTCGCCCATCGCGTTGCGCACCCTCCGACAGCGGCCCCGGACACGCCAGGCACAACGCACTGTACCGAACCGGTCACGCGGCTCAGCCCGTTTCACGGCGGATCGACGGTTTCACGCCTGGTCGGCGCTCTCGCGCCGGGTCGGCCTGGGCGACGCGAACCCGGTCGGGGCGGCGGGCGACGACCCCGGTCGGGCGCAGGTCATAGGGTGGTCCCCGTGGCGACCCTCCTGCTTCTGCGACACGGCCGGACGACAGCGAACGCGGACGGCGGTCTGGCCGGCCGCCAGCCGGTCGAGTTGGACGACACCGGGCGCGCCCAGGCCAGCGCGGTCGGCGAGCGGCTGCGGCAGGTGCCGTTGGCCGCCGTGGTGACCAGCCCGCTGATCCGCTGCCGGCAGACCCTGGAGTTGGCGCTCCCGCAGGCCACCCCGGTCGTCGAGGACGGCCTGATCGAGTGCGACTACGGCAGTTGGGAGGGTCAGCCGCTGAAGAAGCTCGCCAAGGAGCCGCTCTGGCCGGTGGTGCAGCAGCACCCCAGCGCGGCCGTCTTCCCGGGCGGGGAGTCGATGGCGGCGATGGCGGCGCGGGCCGTGGCGGCGGTGCGCTCCTGGGATGCCCGGGTGAACGCCGAACACGGGCCCGAGGCGGTCTGGTTGGCCTGCAGCCACGGCGACGTGATCAAGGCCATCGTGGCGGACGCGCTCGGCGTACACCTGGACGCCTTTCAGCGGATCGTGGCCGACCCGGCGTCGGTGACGGCGATCCGGTTCACGCCGCTGCGTCCGTTTCTGGTGCGTCTCAACGACACCGGCGGCGACCTGACGGCGCTGGTGCCGCCCCCGGCCAAGCGGCGTCGGCGCGCGAGCCGGGTGGCCGACTCGGACGCGGCCGTCGGCGGCGGGGCGGGTGCGTCGCGGTGAGGCGGGTCACCACCCCACCTCCGGCCGCTGCGTCAACGCCCGCCACGCCCGGGTGCAGCCCCTGGTACGCCGGGCGCGCCGCCACTGCGGCGATTCGCGTCGGTGGGGTGCGCGGTGCCCAGGCGGGCCGGATAGGGTCGTGGGTATGACCCACCAGGTGCACGCCTTCGAACCGCCGGAGCGGTTCGTCGCCGGGACTGTCGGGCCGCCGGGGGAGCGCACGTTCTTCCTGCAGGCCCGCGGCGGCGGCAGGCTGGTCAGCGTCGCGCTGGAGAAGGTCCAGGTGTCCCTGCTCGCCGAGAAGCTGGAGGAGCTGCTCACCGAGGCGCAGCGTCGCTTCGGGGTGGACCTCCCCGAGCTGGCGCCGGTGATCGGCGACAACGAGCCGCTGGACACTCCGGTCGACGAGGAGTTCCGGGTCGGGACCCTCGGGCTGGCCTTCGACGTGGACACCGCGACCGTGGTGATCGAGGCGATCGCGGCGGGCGAGGTGGAGCCCGAGGTCGAGCTCGGCGACGAGGACGACGACGAAGACGACGAGGACGACGACGAGCCGGACGAGGACCTCGATCGCCTCCGGGTCCGGCTCACCCCGCAGGCGACCCGCCAGTTCATCGAGCGGGCCCGGCGAGTGGTCAACGCGGGCCGGCCACCGTGCCCGCTCTGCGGCCAACCGTTGGACCCCGCCGGGCACCTCTGCCCGCGGCACAACGGTTACCACCGGTGACCTCGTCCGGCCTCCAGCCTCGCCAGGACGGCGACGCCGCGCTGCGGCTGCTGCGTGACGGCGTCCTCGACCTGGAGGGTCGGCTGGTCGACGCGTCGAACACGACGCTGCGCGGCATCCTGACCCTGGACGGGATGACCGCCCGCTGCGTCTACAAGCCGGTCCGTGGCGAGCGCCCCCTCTGGGACTTTCCCGACGGCACCCTGGCCGGTCGGGAAGTCTCGGCGTACCTGGTCTCCCGGGCCACCGGGTGGGGTCTGGTGCCGCCCACCGTGCTGCGTGACGGCCCGCTCGGCCCCGGCTCCTGCCAGCTCTGGATCGACGAGCCGGAGGACGCCGAAGCGCTCGTCGGTTTCCTGCCCGCCGGGGAGCTGCCGCCGCGCTGGATCCCGATCGCCGCGGCCCGGGACGACGACGGCGCCGCGTACGCCCTGGCCCACGCCGACGACCCACGGCTGGCCCGGCTCGCGGTGCTCGACGCGGTGCTCAACAACGCCGACCGCAAGGGCGGTCACGTGCTCGTCGGCGCCGACGACCGGATCTACGGCGTGGACCACGGGGTGAGCTTCCACGTGGAGGACAAGCTGCGCACGGTGCTCTGGGGTTGGGCCGGCAAGCAGTTGCCCCCGGACGCCGTGGAGATGCTCGACGCGCTGGCCGGGCAGGTCGCCGGGCCGCTCGGCGCGGAGCTGGCCGACCACCTGACGATCAGCGAGGTGGCCGGGGTGGCCGCCCGGGTCGACCGGCTGCGCGAGACCGGCAGCTTCCCGCTGCCACCGGAGGACTGGCCGGCGATGCCCTGGCCACCCATGTGAGCCGCTGTCATCTTGATCACCCGTGGGGTGCTCCGGCGTCGTCGCCGGGCTGGCTAGGCTGATCCCATGGAGTCTTGGGCGGGACACGAGGTGCCACGGCTGCCGGGCAGGGGCGAGCCGCTGGCGTTGTACGACTCGGCGCGGCAGGGTGTCCACCCGAGTGAGCCGGCCGACGCGGGAAGCATGTACGTCTGCGGCATCACCCCGTACGACGCCACCCACCTCGGCCACGCCGCCACCATGATCACGTTCGACCTGGTGCAGCGGATGTGGCGCGACTCCGGCCGCCCGGTGCGCTACGTGCAGAACGTCACCGACATCGACGACCCGCTGCTGGAGCGGGCCGCCCGCGACGGCGAGGACTGGGTGGTCCTGGCGATGCGCGAGACGGCGCTGTTCCGGGAGGACATGGAGGCGCTGCGGATCATCCCGCCGGCGCACTACGTGGGCGCCGTCGAGTCGATCCCGGACATCGTCGAGAAGGTCGAGGTGCTGCTCAAGGACGGCGCCGCGTACCGGCTCGACGACGGCACCGGCGACGTCTACTTCGACATCTCCGCCACGCCCCGCTTCGGCTACGAGTCGAACCTGACCCGCGAGCAGATGCTGGAGATCTTCCCGGAGCGCGGCGGCGACCCCGACCGGGCCGGCAAGCGGGACCCCCTCGACCCGCTGCTGTGGCGCGGAGCCCGCGAGGGCGAGCCGTCCTGGCCGGGCGGCGAGCTGGGCCCGGGCCGCCCCGGCTGGCACATCGAGTGCGCGGTGATCGCGCTCAACCTGCTCGGCGACCGGATCGACGTGCAGGGCGGCGGCAACGACCTGCTCTTCCCGCACCACGAGGCGTCCGCCGCGCACGCCGAGCGGCTCACCGGTCAGGCGCCGTTCGCCGAGCACTACGTACACGCCGGGATGATCGGCCTGGACGGCGAGAAGATGTCCAAGTCCCGGGGCAACCTGGTCTTCGTGTCCCGGCTGCGCGCCGACAAGGTCGACCCGATGGCGATCCGGCTGGCGCTGATCTCCGGGCACTACCGCAGCGACCGTACCTGGACCGACGAGCTGCTCGCCGCCGCGTACGAGCGTCTGGACCGTTGGCGGCGGGCCGCCGCCGCGCCCGCCGGGCCGTCCGGGGCTGAGCTGCTGGCCGAGGTACGCGCCCGACTGGCCGACGACCTCGACACCCCCGGCGCGCTGGCGGTGGCCGACCGCTGGGCCGAGGCGGCCCTGGCCGGCGCCACGGACGACCCGGAGGCCCCCGCGCTCTTCGCGAACACGGTGGACGCTCTCCTGGGCATCCGCCTCTAGCCCCCCGCCCCCGGCGGCGGACACCCGCCCGCCCGCACGCCGCGCGTCGGTTGCGGGAGGATGATCGACTCGGTTTTCAGGAAGTCGCGGCGTCCCGACCAGTGCGATGCCCCGACTTCCACAAAGCCGAGTCGATCACCCCAAGACACCCGATCGATCCCGACAAGACGCCGCACAGTTAACCCAGACCGCGTTGATCATGAGGTTGGCGGGCATTTCGATCTCTGCCGGATCCGTCAACCTCATGATCGACCGGGGTGCGCGCGGGGTGCGCGCGGGGTGCGCGCGGGGTTGTGGTCCGTGGGGACCGTCAGCCCAGGATTAGGCCGGGGTCGGGTTCTGGGTCCGGGCTTGGGCCGGGGATCTTGTACTCCTCGGTGAGCGTGGTCATCGGGCCGGGCCAGGTCGCCTGGGACACCTCGATCGGCTTGCGGTGCGCGTCGTACGCGACGTGCAGCAGGTGCAGCACGGGGGTGTCGGGTCGGATCTGGAGGATCTCGGCCTCCTCCCGGCTCGGCTGGCGGGCGCTGATCGTGTCGGTGGCCGAGACGTAGCGCCGCCCGGTGGCTTCCTCGGCCTCCTGGTAGAGCGGTCGGCCGAACGCCTCGGTGCGCTCCAGGGAGGTGCCCGCGGTGTCGCGGGGCAGGAACCAGGAGGCGCCCACCTCGACGGGGGAGTCGTCGGTGCGTACGAGGTGCCGGCGGCACAGCAGGCTGGTGCCGTCGGACACGCCGAAGGCGTCGGCCACCTCGGCGGGGGCGGGGGCGGGCCCGACGGAGACGAGCTGCTGCCGGTACCGGGCGGCCAGGTCGGTGTGGTAGCCGCGGAAGCCGCCGTAGCGGCCCCGGGAGAGGCGGTTGAGTCGGCGGCGGGTGCCCCGGACGTACGTACCGGAGCCGGGTTTGGTGATCAGGATGCCCTCGACCCGCAGCTGGTCGACGGCGCGTTGCACGGTCTGCTTGGCGACGCCGAACATCTCGGCGATGGCCGGGATGGACGGCAGCCGCTCGCCCGGCCCCCAGTCGCCGCGGCGGACCTGGGCCTTGAGCTGCGCGGCGATCTGTCGGTGCGGGAACTCGGCGGCCCCGGGGTTGATCTGCACACCCGCCTCCTTGATCACATCTAGGTTCCTAGGATGCCCTAGCGGGTGTGACGGCGCCACCCCGGACACGCCAAAACGGGCCCCCGGACCACAAAGGTCCGAAGGCCCGCAGGGGAGCGGCGGCTACCAGGAACCGGCGGTGGGGCCGGCGGAACCGCCCCGGCGGCGCAGGTACTTCTCGAACTCCTGGGCGATCTCGTCACCGGTCAACGGGGTGATGCCCTCGTCGCCGACCCGTTCCTCCAGCTCGCGGACGTACTCACCCAACTCGGCGTCCTGCTCGGCGGCGCTGCGCACCCGCTGCTCCCACTCGGCGGACTCCTCGGCCAGGTCGGCCATCGGCACCGGCAGGTCGACGACCTCCTCGACCCGGTGCAGCAGGGCGAGAGTGGCCTTCGGGCAGGGCGGGTTGTTGGCGTAGTGCGGCACGTGCACCCAGAACGAGACGGCGTCCACCTCGGCGCGGGTGCACGCGTCGTGCAGCACGCCGACGATGCCGGTCGGGCCGTCGTACCGGGTGGGGGTGAGCTGGTAGCGCTCCGCGGCCTGCGCGTCGGAGGCGCTGCCGCTGATCGGCAGCGGCCGAGTGTATGGAACGTCGGCCAGTAACGCGCCGAGCAGCACCACCCGTTCCACCTCCAGGCTGTGGCAGATCTCCAGCACCTGCTCGCAGAACGTCCGCCAGCGCATGCTCGGCTCGATGCCGCGGATCAGCACCACGTCGCGGTCGGTGCCCTCCGGGCTGGCCACCATGAACCGGGTCGTCGGCCACTCCACCCGCCGGGTCTCGCCGTCGGCCATCGTGATGGTGGGCCGGCTGACCTGGAAGTCGTAGAAGTCCTCCGGATCCAACTCGGCGATCTGCCGGGCGTTCCAGACCTGCTCCAGGTGCTCGACGGCGGCGGTGGACGCGTCGGCGGCGTCGTTCCAGCCCTCGAACGCGGCGATCGCCACGGGGGACCGCAGCACCGGCAGTCCGTCGAACTCGGTCACGCCGTCACCTCACCCTGCTCGTCGCGGCTGGCGCCGGGACCGCGCCCGGTCGTCCTGCCGTGGTGCACGGTGGCGTCCCTGTTGTCCTTCACGTCCGTCAGCCTACGTGCAGGGCGGGGGCACGGCCCGTCGGCCGCGCCGGTCGGCCGCTCCGACAGCAGGTCATACCCGAACGAACCAGACAGGGTGATCCCCGTGACACAATAGGGGATCGCTCGAGGATGGTCGTGGAGTCCGGCCGAATCGCACTAACCTGAACGGGTGCGGACTTCATTGATGGATGTGCTGGCTGAGCGGGTTCTCATCGCCGACGGTGCGATGGGCACGATGCTCCAGGCCGCGGACCTCACGCTCGACGACTTCGACGGGCTCGAGGGGTGCAACGAGATCCTCAACGTCACCCGCCCGGACGTGGTGCGCGGGGTGCACGACGCCTACCTGGCCGCCGGTGCGGACTGCGTGGAGACCAACACCTTCGGCGCCAACCTCGCCAACCTCGCCGAGTACGACATCCCGCAGCGCATCCGCGAGTTGTCCGAGGCGGGCGCCCGGATCGCCCGGGAGGCCGCCGACGCGGCCAGCACCCCGCAGCGGCCCCGGTTCGTGCTCGGCTCGATCGGGCCGGGCACCAAGCTGCCCACCCTCGGGCACGCCGACTACTCGACCCTGCGCGACGCCTACCAGGAGAACGCCGCCGGTCTGATCGCTGGTGGCGCGGACGCGCTGATCATCGAGACCTGCCAGGACCTGCTCCAGGTCAAGGCGGCGGTGGTCGGGTCGAAGCGGGCGATGGCCGAGCTGGGCCAGTCGGTGCCGATCATCTGTCACGTCGCCGTGGAGACCACCGGCACGATGCTGGTCGGCAGCGAGATCGGTGCGGCCCTAGCCGCGATCGAACCGCTGGGCGTGGACCTGATCGGGCTCAACTGCTCGACCGGCCCGGCCGAGATGAGCGAGCACCTGCGGTACCTGTCGCAGCACTCCCGCATCCCGCTGTCGGTGATGCCGAACGCCGGCCTGCCGGTGTTGACCGCCGACGGGGCGTACTTCCCGCTGACTCCCGTGGAGCTGGCCGAGGCCCTGGAGCGGTTCGTCACCGAGTACGGCGTGGGGCTTGTCGGCGGCTGCTGCGGCACCACCCCGGAGCACATCCAGGTGCTGTCCGAGCGGCTGCACGGCGTGACCGCCCCGGCCCGCGAGCCCCGACACGAGGCGGGTGTGTCCTCGGTGTACCACCCGGTGCCGTTCGCCCAGGACGCGTCGGTGCTGATGGTGGGGGAGCGGACCAACGCCAACGGCTCGAAGGCGTTCCGGGAGGCGATGCTCGCCGGCGACTGGCGGGCCTGTGTGGAGATCGCCCGCAGCCAGGCGCGCGACGGCTCGCACCTGCTCGACCTCTGCGTGGACTACGTCGGCCGCGACGGCACCCAGGACATGCGGGAGCTGGCCGGCCGGTTCGCCACCGCGTCGACCCTGCCCATCATGTTGGACTCCACCGAGCCGGCGGTCGTCGAGGCCGGGCTGGAGATGCTCGGCGGGCGGTGCGTGGTCAACTCGGTGAACTTCGAGGACGGCGACGGCCCCGAGTCCCGGTACGCGCGGGTGATGCCGATCGTCCGTGAGCACGGCGCGGCGGTGGTGGCGCTGCTCATCGACGAGGAGGGCCAGGCCCGTACCCAGGAGTGGAAGGTCCGGGTCGCGGCCCGGTTGATCGACGACCTGACCGGCCGGTGGGGGATGGACCGCTCCGACATCCTAATCGACGCGCTGACCTTCCCGATCGCCACCGGGCAGGAGGAGACCCGCCGCGACGGCCTCGAGACGATCGAGGCGATCCGCGAGATCGCCCGCCGCTACCCGGGCGTCAACTTCACCCTGGGCATCTCGAACATCTCCTTCGGCCTCAACCCGGCGGCCCGGCAGGTGCTCAACTCGGTGTTCCTGCACGAGTGCGTGCAGGCCGGCCTGACCTCGGCGATCGTGCACGCCAGCAAGATCCTGCCGATGTCGAAGATCCCCGACGAGCAGCGCGAGGTCGCCCTGGACCTGGTCTACGACCGGCGCCGCGAGGGATACGACCCGGTGCAGCGGTTCCTGGAGCTCTTCGAGGGCGTCGACGTGACCAGCGCCCGGGCCAGCCGGGCCCAGGAGTTGGCCGCGCTGCCGCTGGACGAACGGCTCAAGCGGCGGATCATCGACGGTGAGCGCAACGGCCTGGAGGCCGACCTGGACGACGCGATGGCCGGCGGCCGGTCCCCGCTGTCGATCATCAACGACATCCTGCTGGACGGCATGAAGGTGGTCGGTGAGCTGTTCGGCTCCGGCCAGATGCAGCTGCCGTTCGTGCTCCAGTCCGCCGAGGTGATGAAGACCGCGGTGGCCTACCTGGAACCGCACATGGAGACCGCGGAGGACGGCGGCAAGGGCCGCATCGTGCTCGCCACAGTGCGCGGCGACGTGCACGACATCGGCAAGAACCTGGTCGACATCATCCTGTCCAACAACGGCTACGAGGTGGTGAACATCGGCATCAAGCAGCCGATCAGCGCCATCCTGGATGCCGCCGAGCAGCACCGCGCCGACGCGATCGGCATGTCCGGGCTGCTGGTGAAGAGCACCGTCATCATGAAGGAGAACCTGGCCGAGATGGCCACCCGCGGGGTCGCCGAGCGGTGGCCCGTCCTGCTGGGTGGGGCGGCGCTGACCCGCGCGTACGTCGAGGACGACCTGCGCGCGATGTTCCCCGGGCAGGTGCACTACGCGCGGGACGCGTTCGAGGGTCTGTCCCTGATGGACAGGGTGATGACCGCCAAGCGTGGCGGCGCGCCGGTGATCGACCCCGAGCGGGAGGCGGCCCTCGCGGCCCGGCGGACGCGCCGGGAACGGCAGCGCTCGGTGGTCAGCACGTCGCTGCCGGAGCTGCACGACTCCTCGGTCCGCTCCGACGTCGCCGCCGACGTGGCGGTGCCCACCCCGCCGTTCTTCGGCACCCGGGTGGTCAAGGGCGTGCCGATGGCCGACTACGCGGCACTGCTCGACGAGCGGGCCACCTTCTCCGGGCAGTGGGGCCTGCGCGGCGCCCGGGGCGGCAGCGGACCCTCCTACGAGGAGCTTGTCGAGACCGAGGGCCGCCCGCGCCTGCGGTACTGGCTGGACCGGTTGATCGCCGACCAGGTCCTTGAGGCAGCCGTGGTGTACGGCTACTTCCCGGCGTACTCCGAAGGCAATGACCTGGTGGTGCTCGACGAGAACGGGCACGCGGAGCGCGCCCGGTTCTCGTTCCCCCGGCAGCGGCAGGAGCGGCGGCTCTGCCTGGCGGACTTCTTCAAGCCCCGGGGCGAGCAGCTCGATGTGGTCGCGTTGCAACTGGTCACCGTGGGTCAGCCGGTCAGCGAGTACGCGGCGAAGCTGTTCGCCCGCAACGAGTACCGCGACTACCTGGAGGTGCACGGGCTCTCCGTGCAGCTCACCGAGGCGCTCGCCGAATACTGGCACCAGCGCATCCGCGCCGAGATGACCCTGCCCGACGGCCGCCCGCTGGGGCACGACGACCCGGCGGACCTGGCCGGCATCCTGCACAACGACTACCGGGGTTGCCGGTACGCGTTCGGCTACCCGGCCTGCCCGGACCTGGAGGACCGGGCGAAGATCATGGACCTGCTCGGGGCGGACCGGATCGGGGTCGAGCTGTCCGAGGAGTTCCAGCTGATGCCGGAGCAGGCCACCGACGCGATCGTCGTCCACCACCCGGAGGCCAACTACTTCAACGCCAAATAACGGCGCAAGTGCCCTGACCTGCATGTGAGCTCGTCCGAACGGCGGCTGAGTCATGATCATGCCGCGGTCAGATGTGCTAGTCCGTTTGCCGCGATCGATGCTGCTCGCACCACGGCAGCTGAGGCAAGGCCCTAGCATCGGCCCCATGATCGAGGACTTCGCGGGTCGGCTCCTGCGCGACATGGCCGGCCTCGACCCGTGCACAGCGGTCGTCGAGGCCGGCGAGCAGGATGTCGACGGGCTTACCGACTACAGCCCGGAGGGCCACCAGGCCCGCGCCGACCTCGCGGCCCGCGCCCTGCACGAACTCGAGACCGTGGGTGACGCACTGCCGGCCGCGACCGCGCTGCACGCCCACCTCGCCGAACGGCTGAGTGCGCGGATCGCCGTGCATGACGCCGGGGAGGACCTGCGCGAACTGCACGCGGCGGCCACCGGTCCGCTCCAGCTCATCCGCCAGGCCGTCGAGGCCGCGGTTCCGGGCCACGGCGCCGAGGGCGCGGCCTTCGAGGAGGGTTGGGCTCGTGTCTGCGCACGCCTGGCCGCGATCCCCACGGCCCTGGACGGGTACGCCCGCAGCCTCCTGCTTTCCGCGGAGCGCGGCAATGTGCCGGCCCGGCGTCAGGTGGAGCTGGTCACGCAGCGCTGTCGCACCTGGATCGACGACGATGTCGCCTTGGTGGATCGCTACGGCGATGGGCGTCAGCGGGCGTCGTTGCAGGCCGCAGCGACGGGCGCGCGAGCGGCGTACCAGAGACTGGCCGAGATGCTGACCGCAGACCTGGCACCACGGGCCGTTGAGGAGGAGGCGTTCGGTCAGCAGCGGTACGCACTCTGGGTGCGTACCTTCCTCGCGGCCCGCCCTGATCTGCGCGAGTTGTACGACTGGGGCTGGGACGAGTTCCGAGCGACAGAGGCAGAACTGATCGCGGAAGCGAAGGCCCTGGGCGGGAGCGTGCCCGAGGTGCTCGCCTGGCTCGCCAGCCCCGACGCGCCTGGCACGCTGCACAGCAGGGAGGCATTCGGCGGGTGGTTGCAGGAGCTGTTGGAGGCCACCACCGAGCGACTGGACGGCGTACATTTTGACATTCCCGCCCCGCTGCGGCGCATCGAGTCGCGGTTGACCACGTCGTCCGGTATTGCCTACATCGGGCCGTCGCGGGACGTGGCGCGGCCGGGCCGGGTCTGGTGGTCCGTCCTCGAGGACGCGACGAGTTTCCCCACCTGGTACGCGTACAGCACCGCCTATCACGAGGGCGTTCCCGGGCACCACCTCCACCTCGGCTCCGAGGTCTGCCGGGGAGGCCTCGGGCAGCGGCTGAACCTGCTCGGCGGCCTTGCCGGCAGCCAGGAGGGCTGGGCCCTGTACGCCGAGCGGTTCATGGACGAGCTCGGGCTCTACGACCAGCCGGGTGCTCGACTGGGCTATCTGTACATGCAGCTCCTGCGGGCGGCACGGGTCGTGCTCGACATCGGTCTGCACCTGCGGCTGCCGGTGCCGTCTGGTGACGGAGCAGTGTGGACGCCGGATGCTGCGCTGCAGCTGCTGCGGGACCGCTGTCATCAGGGGCCGTACGCGTCCGCCGAGCTTGCGCGTTACCTGGGCCGGCCAGGGCAGGCGCTGGCTTACAAGGTGGGTGAGCGCGTGTGGCTGGCAGGCCGCTCGTCCTTCCCCGGCGACCGGCGCGCATTCCATCGCTACGCGCTGGGGCTGGGTTCGCTGGGGCTGGATCAGTTGACGGCGGCCCTTGAGGTTGGCCGCGCGCCATAGGGCGATCGCCAGGGATCGGTCAAGTGGTGTGCGCGCCGCGCGCTTTGGCATTGTGATAGGTACCTTGCCATGACAATGTAGTGGTATGCAGCCCGATCCGAAGCTCGTTGCGTTGCGGCGCGGCCTGCTCGAACCACTCGTCCTGGCTGCCGTCGAGTCCCAGCAGCGGTACGCGGCCGAGATCCTCGCCGCTCTACAGCAGGCAGGTTTTCCCGCCCAGGAGGGCACGCTGTATCCGCTGCTGAGCAAACTCCGTCGAGACGGGCTCGTGCACCACGAGTGGCGTGAGTCGCCGTCCGGGCCACCCCGGAAGTACTTCTCCCTCACGGATGCCGGCAGGGGGCAGCTCACCGCGTTCCGCGACTACTGGGGCGAACTGACCCTCATGATCAACACGATTGGACGATGATTCATGAACGAGCCGGTATCCATCCGCCTCACCGGGTATGTCGCGGCCTTCCCCGCCACCCCCGGCGCGCGCGACGCCCTGCGGCAGTACCTCGACGACGCGCGACGCGCGCTGCGCACCGACCCGGACGCTGACGAGATCGTCCGAGACCTCGAATCAGCGATCGGCGACCGGCTGAGCGCTCGCACGGCCTCGGGCGACGACGCGGTGACCGGTGCCCGGATGACGGCGATCCTGGCCGAGCTGGGGCCGGTGAGCCCGGCACGCCCCGCGCCGCCGTCCGTCCAGGGGAGGTCGCGTGGCCGGTTCTGGTGTCGGATCAACGAGGGCAAGTGGTTCGGCGGCATCTGTCTCGGCGTCGCGGCGTACGGCGAGTTCCGTGTCGACTGGGTACGAACCGTCGTGCTGCTGCTGACCCTGGTCACCGGTGGGCTGCTCGGCGTGGCGTACCTGGTCCTGCTGCTCGTGCTGCCCGTCGTCCCGACGGTCACCGACTACGAGCGCCAACGGGACGCACCGCGATACCCGTGAACCGACAGCGCACAGCCGGAAGGGACAGTCCCGCCCGGGCATGCGGCGCCGGCCCTTCAGGTGCGACGCTGCCGGGATGCGACAGGTCACAGTGCTCGGAAGTTGCGGTGGCTTCCCCGAACCCGGCCGCGCCTGCAGCGGTTTCGCCGTGGACTGGGACGGCTACCGCTTGGTGCTGGACCTGGGCTATGCCACGCTGCCGCGGCTGCTCAGACACTGGCCGGACGGCGTGCTGGACGCTGTCGTCGTCACCCACGAGCACCCGGATCACTGCGTCGACCTGCACGGTCTGTTCAGGATGCGGTTCTACGGTCAACCCGGGGGGCCACGGCTGCCGTTGTTCTGCCCGCCCGGCGTGCTCGACCGGCTCAGCGGCTTGGAGCCCGATGTCGATCTACAGGCGGTCTTCGACCTGCACCCGTTACCCGGCGGGTACCGGGTCGGGCCGTTCGACCTGACCGGGCTGTCTCTCCCGCACTTCGTGCCCAACGCCGGCGTCCGGATCGCGGCCGACGGGATTGTCCTGGCCTACTCCGGGGACACCGGGCCGACTCCCGCGCTGGCCGAGCTGGGACATGACGCTGACCTGTTCATCGTCGAGGCGACGGACCGCGACGGCGAGACGAGCCGTCCCACCCGAAACCTGTTGACCTCCACCGAGGCTGGTCGGTGGGCTCGTCGGGCGGGCGCCCGCCGCCTGATGCTCACCCACTTCTGGCCGGGCAACGACCGGGAGGTGGCGGTGGCGGCCGCGCAGGTGGAGTTCGGCAGTGCCGTTATGGCGGCTGAGGAAGGGCTCACGCTGACGCTCGGGACGCCAGACAGCGGATGCGCCTGTCGCCGCTGCGGCTGATCAGCCCCGTTTCTGCCCATGGTCAGTCCGCATCGTCGTCATCAGTCAGGTAGCCAACGCCATCACAGGTGGGACAGGGCCCGAAAACGCTTCCCATTCCCTTGCCCATGCCCGTCGTCTTCACCATGCCCGGGAGCCGCGCGACACCACGGCATTCCGGGCATCGGCGGTGGACGCCTGTGGGGCGAGGCGGGGGTGCCTCGGTGTCCTGACCTCCTGGCTCCACCGTGCGAGGGTAGCCGTAGGGGGCTGATGGGTATCTGGACCATGCCCGGAGTCAGGGCTCGACAGGGAGTAGGTAGGCGCGCCGCGATTGTCGCTTGAAGGTCAAGGGGTCGCCGGGCCACACGGGCACCGGCAAGATGGTGGCGTGGAGACTGAGCCCGTCACAGCTGGCCGGGCGGTGTTCGTGGACGGGCTGGAGGGCTTGCCTGGCAGCTCGGGCGGCTGTCGCCTTGCCCTGACGTTGGCATGTCCGGTTCTTCTTCGTGCCGCTGACGTCTGGTGGGTTGAGGATGATGTGCTGTACGTCCAGCGCGGTGACGCCCCGGCGGTGGCGCATCGGGGTGGCCTCGAATGGCGTCGGCACTGGTAGCGCGCAGGGGCCTGGTTCCCGCTACGGTGTCGCTGTGTCTCGATTCAGCATGATGGCCCGCGTCGACATCCCCAGCGAGGTGGTCGACGCCGAAGCCTGGATCGCGCGATATCGCGAGTCGTTGACCTCAATCGCGGAGAGCGGCTGCGGCTGCTGCGTACGTGCGTGGCAAATCGAGGGACCGCAAGAGTTGGTCGACACGATCCCGCTGGTGCTCACGGCCTCGACGGAGTGGGACCGGGACTAGTCACCGCAGGGCCGCAGCTCGGCCAAGGGCCACAGGTTTGCGGCGTACTGGTCGACGTCGAACGTCAACGTGCCACGATCTCCAACGTCGGGCAGCTGGCGACCGATGTCGGTCCACTGCACTTGCCGCTCCCTCGCAGCAGCCGGGCAGACAGCACGCCGCAGCCCCCAGTTTCGCAACTGGGGCAGGATGTTAGAGCCCTGGGATGCCGTAATCGGGGGTGTCACGCTCACGGTTCGGTGGATCGTGCCTCTCCCCGTGCTCATCGGACGGCATCATTCTATCTATTTCTTCTAAGAGTTCTTGGTAGGGCGGGCGTTCCGTCGGCACCTGTGTAAATCTTATCTCCGGACCCATCAGTAATTGTTTGCCGCGCGTCGACGGTGTCTCGCCTGCGGGGACAGTGGGGTCAGGAGTGTCACCGGGAGGCGGTGGGGACTCTTCCGACGCTGAAGGCATTGAGGACAGGTTGCCAGGTTCTCTGCCCGCTGGTTCCGGTGCGTGCGCGCGGTCTTTCTCGGGTTGCGCGGTTGACCGTTGACGTGGAGACTCCCCGTCGGATCGTTTCTGTGGTCGCGGCGCTGGCGGGACATGTCGTGGCGGGACGGGTCCTGTCCCCTGTTGTTCGCTGATGTCCGGGCCTCGCTTTCTGCGCGATTCGTTCCACGCCGAGGGCATGATCGACAGGATCATCTCGATCAGGCGCAGGATGTGCGCGAGCAGCGCAGGGGTTTCCACATCACGTCCGTTCCTCCTCGCCTCTTCGGTTTGGAGGTGATAAATATGATAAGTTACGAAAATTGCTGCCAGGCTCATCAGAAGGCCGCCCGCGGTGCCTGCCAGGGCTATCCAGTCGGATATCTGCATGGATCTATTCTGCACGCCGGCCGCAACTGCCGATCTTGCGGTATCTCCCTGGTCGACAGCCCGGTTGCTGTGGCACACCAGATGCGGTGACCGCACGTCACCCGGCGAGCGTGCCGTCCGCATTCATGATCTGGTCCCGTACCAGCGGTGCGACAGCCGCGACGCGGCAGACGGTCTGCTCTGAATGTCGAAGACCGCCGGGTGGCTCCGTCCTCGGGGAGGATGCGGTCATCGTGATCGCAGCAGAGCAGGGAGATCCGGCATGGCGATCCAGCGGATGGACAACGTCCTCATCGTGGTCGAGGACCTTGACGCGGTCATCGCGTTCTTCGTCGAACTCGGCATGGAGGTGGAGGGGCGGGGGCCGGTCGAGGGGCGGTGGGTGGAGCGGGTCATCGGGATCGACGACGTCCGGCAGGAGGTGGCCATGCTGCGGACCCCGGACGGCCACGGCAAGGTCGAGTTGGCGATGTTCCACCGACCAGCGGCGATCATCACGGCACCGAGGGACGCGCCGGCGAACACGCTGGGCATTCGGCGGATCATGTTCGCCGTCGACGACATCGAGGACGTGGTAGCCCGGCTGCGCGGCCACGGCGCCGAACTGGTCGGCGAGGTGGAGCGGTACGAGGACATCTTCCGGCTCTGCTACGTCCGCGGCCCCGAGGGCATCGTCGTCGGCCTGGCCGAACAGCTCCGCTGACGCCGCCGCCGGTCGGTCCCACCCGCACTACTTCACTGTTGTCGGGGCCTCGCGAGCGGCGCAGACCACTACATCAGTGAAGTAGTGCGGCCCTTGGCGACGCCACGCCACCGCCGACGGCGGGCTCAGGAGATCAGGGTGCCGCCGTCCACCGTCACCACGGTGCCGGTGGCGTAGGTCGCCCGCAGGAGGTAGACGAACGCCTCGGCGACCTCCTCGGGCTCACCCACCCGACCGAGCGGAAGGGACTCGCTGAGCTGCGCGTACATCTGCTCTCGGGTTTCTTCGGGCAGGGAGTCCCACAGCGGTGAGCGGATCACGCCGGCGGAGACGGCGTTGACCCGGATCGGGGCGAGTTCGACGGCGAGCGCGCGGACCAGCGCGTCGATCGCCCCGGTGATGCTGGCCGCTACCGACCAGCCCGCGTTGGGCCGGTGGTTGGCGGTGCCGGTGGTGAGGGTGATCGACCCGCCGGGGCGCAGGTGCGGCAGTGCCGCGTTGACCGCCGACAGGGAGCCGAAGTAGCGCAGGTCGAAGGCGGTCCGGGCGGCGTCGAGGTCGAGGGCGTCGACGGCCATCAGCGCGAGGGGTTCCCCGGCGGTGTAGACGAGGTGGTCGAACGAGCCGAGGTCGCGGAACAGCCGGGACACCGCACCGGGATCGGTGAGGTTGGCGACGTACCCCTGGGTGGTGGTCGGCAGGGTCGTCAGGGCGCGGTCCACGCTGCGCTGGTTGCTGGAGGCGACCACGACCTGGGCGCCCTCGCGGGCGGCGCGGGCGGCGGTGGCGAGGCCGATCCCCGAGGTTCCGCCGAGTACGACGACGCGCTTGTCGATGAGGGTCATGACCGTGTCCTTCCGGGTCGGGTGGTGGAGACGGCTACCACCGTGCTCCGCCGGGAACGTCCGCGTCCAAGACCTCTTTCACCTGCTGTGATGCCCGTTGGGCATCACTCCACTCATACCCGGCGGGTATCGTGGAACCGCCCGGGGCGGCAACCGGACGGGGGTGCTGTGGACGTCGATCTGCGCAAGCTCCGCTACTTCGTGGCGGTCGCGGAGGAGCTGCACTTCGGTCGGGCCGCCGCCCGGCTGCACATCGCCCAGCCGGTCCTGTCGCGGCAGATCCGGGCGTTCGAGCACGAACTGCGCGCCGAGCTCTTCGTTCGGGACCGCCGCTCCACGGTGCTGACCGAGGCCGGTCGGCAGCTGCTGACCGACGCCCGTGCGCTGCTCGCCTCGGCGGAGGCCCTACGGCGGCGGGTGCAGCGGGCCGCCCACGGCAGGCCGACGTTCACCATCGCGTTCATGCCCGGCCTGCTCGTCACCGCCGACGCCCGCGCCATCGGCCAGCGACACCCCGACCTGGCCGTCAACGTCGTCCGGACCTCCTTCGACGACCAGGCCGACATCGTCCGTGACGGGCGCGCGGACGTCAGTTACGTCCGGCTTCCGGTCGACCAGCGCGGCCTGCGCCTGCGGCCACTGTTCAGCGAACCCCGCGTCGTCGTCCTGCCCACCGATCACCGGCTGGCCGGCAAGGAGTCGGTCGACCTCGCCGAGCTGGCCGGGGAACGGCTGTTGCAGGACCCGGACGCGGTGCCGGAGTGGCGGGACCTGCCGAACCGTCCCATCGACAGCGACCCTCGCCCTCGGCCCGCGCTGAACTCCGTCGAGGAGAAGCTGGAGCATGTCGCCGCGTACGCCGGGACGGTGATCCTGCCGCTGTCGACGGCGACGTTCTACACCAGACCGGACGTCGTCCACGTGCCCGTCGCCGACCTCGGCCCCAACCAGGTGTGCCTGGCCTGGGCCGAGGACAACCGCTCACCGCTGGTGCACGAGTTCGTCGACCTCGCGGCGCCACCACCGGGTGATCGGTGCCAAGGAGGGTCAGGCGCTCCGGAAGGTCTCGCGTAGCGCCGGGTCCAGCGGGCGGCCACTCGTCGGCTCGATGAACAGGTCGGCGAGCAGGAGATCGCCCAGGTAGGTCGGGTTCACCCCGGACTCCTTTCGGCCGAGGGCCTGCGCCGCACCGCCGAGTCGCAGGGCGGCCCGCGCCGCGCCGGCCGGCAGGCGGCCGACCCGGCGGGGCCGGCCGACCGCCGCGGCGATGCGCGCGAGCATGTCGTGCCAGCTGAGGTTCTCGTCGGCGACCGGGAGGTCCGCGCCGCTGGCCTGCTCCAGGGCGTCGACGGCGACCTCGGCCACGCTGCGCGCGGAGGCCGCGGCGCTGCCGCCGACCGGGGCGACCAGCGGGGTACGCGAGCGCGCCCACCGGTCCAGCGGACCGGCCCAGTTGGGCAGCCGGTCGCCGGCCCGACCGAAGACGAAAGGCAGTTCGAGGACGGCGACCGGCAGGCCCTCGCCGGCGGCGGCCCGCCCCTCCCGGGCCTGCTCCAGGCGACACCGGATGTACGTGTGCCGCTCGGCCAGGCGCCACTGGGGGTGGAGCCGGTCGAAGTAGGTGTAGTAGGAGCCCATCACCACACCCCGGGTGAGACCTTCCAGGCGGGCGGCGGTGAACAGGCGTACCACCGGGTCGACGTTGTCGCGGCGGAACTCCGGATAGATCGGCTTGGGCAGCGGCCGTTGCTCGTCGGTGCGGGTGGCGTACACGACACCGTCGTGACCGGCGAGCACCTGCCGCAGGTCCTCGATCGAGGCGGACCCGACATCGAGCAGATGGTCGACGCCCGGTTGGGCGGTACGCGCCACAGTTGTCGCGGCGTGGCCACGCTCCCGCAGGACGTCCACCACGTGAGCGCCGATCAGGCCGCTGCCACCCACCACGAGAATGCGCACGGTGCATCGTCCACTCTGGAACCCACTCCTTGTCAAGCGTCTGCCGCTGCGGGGGCGGCAGCCGACGGGCTGCTCCGGCGCGGGGTCGACAACCGGCGAGGATGCCGTCCACACCCCGACATTCGCCTAGATTCGAGGATGCGGGACACCATCACTGGCGAAACGGGGTTGAGGATGCCGGATCCGCGCGCTTTCTGGCTGGACGAGCAGTTCGACCGCGAGCACGGCGTCGAGGGGCGCGGCCGGTACGAGGCCGAGGTGCTGCGGCGGATCGACGACTTCGCCGACACCTGGGGCGACTTCGCGCCGGTGGCGTTCGCGGTGACGGCCTGGCGGCTGGCCACCGAGCTGTCGCCGGGCTTCGTCCGCTGGCACCGGCGGATCATCTCGGCGACCTGCGCCCGCAGCCCCTGGGACGGCAGCCTGGTCTGTGCGGTGACGGTGGCCTCCCGCTGGCCGGCCGAGCTGACCTGGACCAAGCAGTGGCAGCGCGACCGTGGTTGGCAGGACTGGCCCCAGATGTTCGGCCAGTTCACCACACCCACCGAGCAGGACCAGACGCGCCGCCCGCACCTGCGCGCGCTGCTGCAGGTGGAGGCGCCGGTCCCACTCGACGATCTGCCGCCGACGCCCGACGGTCCGGACGACGACGTCGCCGCGGCGGCACGCCGGGCCGTGGTGGTGCTGGCCCGGGAACTCAACGACCTCCTCGCGCCGATGATCGGGCAGCTCGACGCCGGAGTGCCGGCGGACTCCTGAGATGCCCGTCGGGCGGTAGGTTCGTCGGCGTGGATCTGGACGACATCGCTGCCCGGCTCGGCGTGCCCGTCGAGGAGGTCGACCGCGTGCACCGGCTCGCCGGTGACGGGCCGTCCGCCCCGTTGCCGCCGAAGGCGGACGCGCCCGCGATCCTCGACCGGCTCGCCGTGCCGCCGGACGACGCCGCCGAGATCATGGCGGGCTGGCCGGAGCCGGGCTCACCGCTGTGGACGGCGGAGCTGCGCTGGCTGCTCGACCGTTCGATCGCCGCGGTCCGCGCCGACCTCGGGGGCTACGACTGGCTGCCGCCCGGCCCGGAGCTGCCGCGCGAGCGGGGGCCCGCCTGGCGGCACCTCTACGTGTACGCGTACCTGGCCCTGGTCGACGTGGTGCGGGGGTACCACAGCGACCACGGCGTCCCCGATGCCGTGTCCTGGGTGACCCTCGCCGACCTGGGCCGCAACCTCGCCGTCGACCGACGGATGCGCGGTGACGGCTGGCCGGTCATGCAGAGCTGGCTGACGCTGCACTCGCGCGGTGGCCTCTACGAGCTGGGCCGGCTGCAGTACCAGCGCGGCGACGGCGCCCTCGGCCTGCACGTCCCCGAATCGGGGCCGTTGACCCCACAGGCGGTGACGGCGTCGCTGGACGAGGCCCGCGCGTTCTTCCCCCGGCACTTTCCCGACGAGCGCTACACGGTGTTCTCCTGCGGATCGTGGCTGCTCGACCCGCAGCTGCGGGAGTACCTTCCGGAGGACTCCAACATCCTGCGGTTCCAGCGCCGGTTCGAGCTGGAACCCCACCAGGAGTCGGAGGGGCCGGACGCCGACATCGAGATGCTGCGGTTCGGGTTCCGCACCCTGACCACGCCGCTGGACGAGCTGCCGCGCCGCACCGTGCTCCAGCGCGCGATCATCGACCACCTGCGGGACGGCGGCCACTGGCACTGGCGTCGCGGCCACTTCCCGATCTAGACGGCCGGGTTCCACCACGTCCCGTTGGCGGTCGCGTGGGCCGCCGGTTCGATGACCTCCCACGCCTCCACGATGGCCCCGTCGGCGATCCGCAGGACGTCGACCACGACGATCTCCGGCCCCGCGTCGGGTAGGCGGCGTCGCGAGTGCACCACGACGTGGTCACCGTCGGCCAGCAGGTGCAGGATGTCGACCCGCATGCCGGCGGTCGGGCCCAGCGCGGCGCGGACGGCGGCGAGCCACTGCGTCCTGGTCGAGGTCGTCGAATCCGACCGGTGGTGGATGAAGTCCTCGCTCAGGAACGAGGCGAGCGTGTCGACGTCGCCCGTGTCGACCATCCCTGCCAACGCGCGTGCGACGATGCTCTTGTTCTCGGTGGTCATGGGCGCAAGTGTTTCCCCGGCCCGGGTGGTTGTCGATGACATCGCACTTCATGGCGTCCGCACCGACGATGAGTAGGCTCATGATCGTGTATGCGGTCGGGGAACTCCTACGGCAGTGGCGCAAGCGCCGGGGGCTCAGCCAACTCGACCTGGCGATCGCCGCGGATGTCTCGGCCCGGCACGTCAGTCTGGTCGAGACCGGCAAGTCCACGCCGAGCGCCGACATGATCCTGCGGCTCGCCGACCAGCTGCACGTGCCGCTGCGTGATCGCAACCAGTTGCTGCTCGCCGCCGGCTTCGCACCCCGGTACGCGCAGCGTCCGCTCGACGACATCGCCCTGTCCGGTGCCCTCGACGCGGTCCGCCGGGTGCTGCGGGCGCACGAGCCGTATCCGGCGCTGGTCTTCGACCGCCGGTGGAACATCGTGCTGACCAACAGTGCTGTGGACCCGTTCTTCGCGTACGTGGCCCCCGACCTGTTGCGGCCACCGGTGAACCTGATCCGGCTGGGCCTGGACCCGCGCGGGCTGGCCCGCCTGGTGGTCAACCTGGCCGACGTGCGGGCGGTGTTCCGCAGCCGGATCTCGCGTCAGCTCGCCGCCGCTCCCGACGCGGAACTGGCGGCGCTCTACCACGAACTGCTGGCTCCGCTGCCGGAGGAGCCGACGGGTCAACGGGTCGACGCCGACGTGGTGATCCCGATGATCCTGCGGATCAACGGGCGCGAGCTGCGGCTGTTCTCGACCATCACCACGTTCGGCACGCCGACGGACATCACGATCGAGGAGATCGCTGTGGAGTCCTACTACCCGGCGGACGCGCAGAGCGCCGCCTACTTCACGACGTAGGGCCCGACCTGGTCGGTCACCAGGCCGGGCCCCACCGTGCACTCACCCCCCGGTCAGCCGGTGGTCAGGATGAATTTCTCCCAGGCCCCGACCGACGTACGGTTGGCGATCAGGGATCCGGCCCCGGCGTTCTCGGCGCACACGATCTGGTTGTTGACAGTGGCCCGCAGACTCACCGTCCCGTCCGTGTTGGTGATGAGCTGGAATCTCTCCCACGACCCGATCGCCGTGGCGTTGGCGACCAAAGCTGCGGCGCCCGCGTTCGTGGCCGAGACGTAGAGCCCGTTGGCGCGCGACCGCAACGCGATGTCGCCGTTGCCAGCGTCCACCCGGTCGAACTGCTCGGTGCTGCCGACGCTGGCCTTGTTGGCGATCAGCGCGGTGCTGCCGACCGCCGACACGTACTGGCTGTTGATCTGCGCCCGCAGCGTGCTCACCGGCGTGCTGCCACCGGTGCCGGTGGTGAAGGTGAACGCGTCGACATCGAACAGGTAGCCGGACCCGCCCTTGAACACCAGGTACAGCGTCGTCGACGCGGTGGGTGGGTTGCTGATCGTGCCGGACACCTCGGTGAAGGTCTCCCAGTTGCCGGTCACCGGCACCGAGACGGTGCCCAGCAGCGTGCCGGTGGCCGACCCGGCCCGTACCTCGATGGTGCCGCCGGCACCGGCCGACGACGCCCGCACGGTGATGCGGTTCGCGTTGGTCAGGTTGTACGGCTGGTACGAGATCCAGTCGTTGTTCTCGATGAACCCGGCCGTGCGGCCACCCTCGGCGTTGGTGTGGTCGGTGGCCTGGACGCCGGACTGCGCGCCGAAGTGCTCACCCTGGCGGTGCTTGGGTTGCAGGGTCTTGATGCTGTGCGTGGTGAGCCCACCGTTGTCGGTGTAGGCGGCGTCGAAGACCCCGTAGATGTTCGCGGCCGAGTCGTGCTCCCCGTCGGTCGGGACGGTGATCGAGCCGCTGCACCCGTTCTTCGAGGTGATCTGGTGGGCGTGACTGTCGTGGCCCAACGCGTACGTCAGGCTGACCTTGGAACAGTCGATCGTGCCGTCCTGCGGGTCGCTCACGCTGATCTGGTACGACACGGTGTCACCGAAGCTGAACAACTGCCCGTCGGCGGGCGACGTGAGCGTCACCGTCGGGGCCGTGTTGCCGACGGTGATGACCAGGCTCGCCGTGCCGGTCAACCCATTCGGGTCGGTGACCCTCAACGTGGGGGAGTACGTGCCGTTCGTGGTGTACGTCTTGGTGGGGTTGGCCGCCGTCGACGTGGTGCCGTCCCCGAACGTCCACAGGTAGCTCAGCGCCCCACCCTCCGGGTCCGAGCTGCCGGCCGACGAGAAGTTGACTGTCAGCGGGTTGGCCCCCGACGTCGGGTTAGCCGAGGCGACAGCGATCGGGTTGCGGTTGCCGCCGCCGATGTACTCGATCCGGAACAGCGCCTGGTTGTTCGAGCCGGTGCCGTAGTCCAGCACGTACAGCGCCCCGTCCGGGCCGAAGGCCATGTCCATGACCTGGGTGCCGGACCACGGGAAGTTGGAGATCTCCCCGCGCGAGCCGTCGGAGTTGACAGCGATCGCCTTGATCCAGCGGCGGCCGTACTCGCCGGCGAAGAACTGGCCGTTGAGTGACTGCGGGAACTTGATGCTGGAGTTCAGCGACGCGTCGTACCGGTAGACCGGTCCGCCCATCGGCGATTCGGAGCCGCTGCCGAACTCCGACGGTGAGCCGGAGTCGCCGGCGTACTTGATCCAGGCCGGCTTCGCCGCGGGCAGCGTGCCGAGGCCGGTGTTGCGGAACGAGTTGTTGGTCGGCCCGCCCGTGCAGTTGTACTTCGACTGCGACGGCCCGGACGGGAAGGTGTATTCGTTGTATGTTTCCGTGCTGGTGTTGGTGCCGGTGCAGTACGGCCAGCCGAAGTTGCCCGGCGCGGTGATGCGGTTGAACTCCACCTGACCCTGCGGGCCCCGGCTGGAGTTGGTGCTCCCCGCGTCCGGGCCGTAGTCACCGAGGTAGACCACGCCGGTGGCCTTGTCGACGCTCATCCGGAACGGGTTGCGCAGCCCCATCGCGTAGATCTCGGGGCGGGTGTTGGCCGTGCCGGGCGCGAACAGGTTGCCCGACGGGATGGTGTACGTCCCGTCCGCCTGCGGCTTGATCCGCAGCAGCTTGCCCCGCAGGTCGTTGGTGTTGCCCGCGGTGCGCTGGGCGTCGAACTGCGGGTTGCGGTTGGTCCGCTCGTCCAGTGGGGCGTAGCCGGACGACTCGAACGGGTTGGTGTCGTCGCCGGTGGTCAGGTACAGGTTGCCGGCGGCGTCGAAGTCCAGGTCACCGCCGACGTGGCAGCACTGCCCACGGTCGTTGGCGACCTGCAGCACGATCTTCTCGCTGCTCAGGTTGAGCGTGTCGTCGGAGTTGAGGGTGAACCGGGACAGCCGTAGGTGCCCCTTCCACCGGTCCCAGTCGGACTGCGAGCCGGTGGTCGGGGCGTCCCCGGACGGGGTGCTCAACGTGGGCGAGTAGTACAGGTAGACCCACCGGTTGGTGGCGAAGTTGGGGTCGACGGCGACGCCCTGCAACCCCTCCTCGTCGTGTGTGTAGACGGACAGGGTGCCGGAGACCTTGGTGTTGCCGGCCACGTCGGTCACCCGCAGCACGCCGTTTCGGGCGGTGTGCAGGACCGAGCGGTTGGGCAGCACGGCCAGGGACATGGCCTCACCCAGCTCGGCGGAGCCGGTGGCGAGCTTGACCTGTTGATAGTCGGAGGCGGGAATCACCACCGCCTGGGCGGTGGACGGTGCAGCCACAGCGAGGGCCGCGCTCGCGACGGTGAGCACCGCCGCGAAGAGCGCCCGGGGCCAGCGCCGGGGGTACGAGGGCATGATCGTCCTTTCTCGACGACCGGGGGACGGGCGCGCGGGGGCGCACCACGACCAGGTGGGGTGGTGGAGAGCGAGCGGGGGATCAGGTCAGTTGGTGGTGACCAGGTCGAACTTCTCCCACTGGCCGATGGAGGTCCGGTTGGCGATCAGCGGGGAGGACCCACCGTTGTCGGCCGCGACGTAGCGGTTGTTCACAGTGGCCCGCAGGCTCACCGTGCCGTCGGAGTTGCGGACGAGCTGGAACGTCTCCCAGGCACCGGCGGTGGCCCGGTTGGCGATCAGCGCGGAAGCGCCCGCGTTCTCGGCCGCGACGAACTGCCCGTTGCCCTTGGCGCGCAGCGCCACGTTGCCGTTGGCGAGGTTGACCAGGTCGAACCGCTCGGTGGTGCCGACCGAAGCCTTGTTGGCGATCAGCGCGGTGGTCGAGTTGGGCGCGCTCACGTACTGGTTGTTCGCGCGGGCCCGCAGGGTCGAGCCGGTGGCGGTGGGCGGCGGGGTGGTCGTACGCGGCGAGCAGTCGGCGGTCACCGAGCCCGCGGCGACCTGGAGGCCGCCGAGCAGCATCCGGGTGAAGTTCGGGTCGGTGTACGACGCCTCGGTGTGCCCGAGGCCCGTGTACCAGGCGCGTCCGCCGCCGTACGCCTTGCACCAGGTGATCGGGTGGTCGCCGTTCATGTTGCCGCCGCTGTAGGACGACTCGTCGAGGCTGGCGAGAACCCGTGCGCTGGAGCGGGGGTTGGTGCGGTAGTTGTACCACTCGTCGGAGCGGACCCAGGTGGTGCCGAGGTGCGCGGTCGACGGGTTGGTCTGGTCCTCGATCTTCACCGTGGCGTTCTGGATCGCCGGGTGCGAGTCGAACCACGCGCCGACCAGCGCGCCGTACCACGGCCAGTTGTATTCGGTGTCGGCGGCGGCGTGCACGCCGACGTACCCGCCACCGGCGGCGATGTACGACTCGAAGGCGGTCTGCTGGCTGGCGTTGAGGACGTCGCCGGTCGTCGACAGGAAGACCACCGCCTGGTACTGGGCCAGGTTGGAGGTGGTGAACTGGGCCGCGTCCTCGGTGGACGTCACGGTGAAGCCGTTGGCGGAGCCGAGCTGCTGGATCGCGGCGATGCCGTTGGGGATCGACGAGTGCCGGAAGCCGGCGGTCTTGCTGAACACCAGGACCTTGGTCAGTGGTGCCGCCGATGCGGGGGTCGGCAGGGCGACCAGGCTGGCCAGCATGACGGCCAGCCCGGTGACGAGTGCCAACAGGCGGGGACGGGAACGCATGATCTTGCTCCTCTGCTGAGCGTCGGCCCAGGCGCGCGTCACGGAGCTGTGGGCTCGCCGGGCCGAGGTTGGCGGTGGTACGGAGCCGGGCCGCCGACGCTCGGCTGAGATGGTTCGGGGTGGTGCCGTACCTGTGGGGATCGTCCTGCGGGGAGCGCGACGCTGCGCCGTGCGGGTTGCCGTGCCGGTGCTCCCCGCCCGCCGAGGGGGGAGCGTCGCTACCGCCAGCGCCAGGAGACGGCTGGCTCAGCAGTGGCGACCAGTAGCGATCGCGTCGCCGAGGTGCCCCACTTACCACAAAGGATGGTCAAGGCGCATCGACTGCTATCGCTGACGCAGTAAACCTCCGATGTCTGCGCGCCGTCAAGACCGTGCCCGTTGGCTACCACTCACTGGGCCCTGGGGGATTCTGCGGGGATCGGAGGGCGGTGCCAGGTGCCGGTGCTGGTCCGGTGGCCTCCGGGGGGCACCGCGGGCGCGGCCGCGACGAGCGCGGTCCGGACGGTTTCCGTCATCGGCTCGCCCGGGTGCTCGATCCAGTGCTGGACGGCGACCCGCAGGATGGTCAGGAAGGTCGCGGCCAGGAGGCGGGAGCGCAGTGCCACGTCGTCGCCGGTCAGCCGGCGGGCGAGTTCCGCGGCCAGCTCGCGCTCGATCGCGGCGTACGCCGCCACCTGGTGTGGGGCCAGGCCGGGGTGCGCGCGTAGCTCCCGGCGTTGGGTCAGCCAGGAGGGCTCAGAACCGCCGAAGACCTCCTCGGTGAGGCGCTCGGCTGCCCGGCTCAGGACGGTCCACGGCGCCTCGTCGACGGGCTGTTCCCGGATCAGCTCCAACAGCCGGTGCAGGCGCATGGTGTCGCCGTGGAAGAGGGCCTGCTCCTTGCTGGAGAAGTAGTTGGAGAAGGTCCGCCGGGAGACGTTGGCGGCGTCGGCGATCGCCTCGACCGTCACCGCGTCGATGCCCTCGTCGGCGGCGAGGCGGAGGGCCGCCTCGTGCAGAGCGAGGCGGGTGGCCGCCTTCTTGCGCTCCCGCAGGCCGGTCGTCTCGTCCATCGCACCGAGGGTACGTGCGGGTGAGGGACTTCTCAATGAGCAAACTTGCGCAGTGGGAAAGATCGGTAGATGCTTGCTTGAGGCAACCAACTGGGTGGGGAGCGGATGTGGAAAGCGATGCCGGTGAGCTCGGCCTTCGCCTGTACGACCTGGTCAGAAGCGTTCGACTGCTGAAACAACGCCGGGCCGACGAGCACCCGGCGATCCCGGCCGGCATGCTCGGCATGCTCGTGCAGATCGAACAGCTCTCCGGCGACTGCCACGCCCGCGACCTGGCCGAGCGCACTCGGCTGGACGCGTCGACCGTCAGCCGCTCCGTCGCGGCGCTCGTCGCGCACGGGCTGGTCGAGCGGCGGCCAGACCCGACCGACAAGCGGGCGACCATCCTGGCGGTCACCCCGGCCGGCCGTGCCGCCCTGGCCGACAGCCACCGCTGGTACGGCGAGGTGCTCGAACGGGCGCTCGCCGACTGGACTCCCGGCGAGGTGGCGGCGCTGAGTGCCGCCCTCGGCCGGTTCACCGGCGACATCGAGATCGCCCTCGGAAACAACGACAACGACAACCTGGAGGCCGCGCGATGAGCGCACCCACCATCACGGCCGGCGCTGAGCCGATGACCCATCGGCGGACCTTGGAAGCGCTCAGTGGCCTGCTGCTGGTGCTGTTTGTCGCGATGCTGAGCAGCACTGTCGTCTCGACCGCGCTACCGAAGATCATCGGAGCCCTGAACGGCTCGCAGAACCAGTACACCTGGGTGGTCACCGCGACCCTGCTCACCGCGACGGCAACCACCCCGATCTGGGGCAAACTGGCCGACCTGTTCAACAAGAAGATCCTCATCCAGGTCGCCATCGTGGTCTTCCTGGTGGGCTCGGTCGTCGCCGGCTTCTCGCAGAGCGCCGGCCAGCTCATCGCCGCCCGCGCGTTCCAGGGCATCGGGGTCGGCGGTCTGCAGGCGCTCGTCCAGGTGGCGATCGCGGCCATGATCCCGCCGCGCGAGCGCGGCCGCTACAACGGCTACCTCGGTGGTGTCATGGCCGTCGCGACGGTCGGCGGCCCACTGCTCGGCGGCCTCATCGTCGACACGTCCTGGCTCGGCTGGCGCTGGTGCTTCTTCGTCGGCGTGCCGGTGGCCGCGATCGCGCTGATCCTGCTCCAGGCCACCCTGCACCTGCCGACCGCACGGCGTGAGAATGTCAAGATCGACTACCTGGGTGCCGGCCTCATCGCCGCTGGCGTCAGCGTGCTGCTGATCTGGATCTCCTTCGTCGACGGCTCGTTCGCCTGGGCCTCCTGGCAGACCGCGGCCATGGTGGGCGGTTCGCTCATCCTGCTCGCCCTGGCGGTCTGGGTCGAGTCGCGCGCGGCCGAGCCGGTCGTCCCGCTCGGTATCGTGCGCCAGCACACCACCGCGCTGGCCATCCTCGGCAGCCTCGCGGTCGGCATGGCCATGTTCGGCGGTGCCGTCTTCCTCGGTCAGTACTTCCAGATCGGCCGCGGCTACAGCCCGACCGAGGCAGGCCTGCTCACCATCCCGATGATGGCGGGAGTCCTCGGCTCTTCCATCGTCGCGGGCCGGCTGATCACCAAGAGCGGAAAGATCAAGCCGTACATCGTCGCGGGTTCGGTCCTGCTCGTCGCCGGGTTCGCGCTGCTCGGCACCATCGACCACGAGACGTCGCTCGTCCTGGTCGGCGCCGCCATGTTCACCGTCGGCGTCGGCGTCGGCATGACCATGCAGAACCTCGTCCTCGCCGTTCAGAACACGGTCTCGCTCAAGGACATTGGCGCGGCCAGCTCCAGCGTCGCGTTCTTCCGGTCGCTCGGGGGCACCATCGGCGTCTCCGTGCTCGGCGCCGTCCTCGCACGCCGGGTCGGTGACCAGATCACCCACGACCTCACCGCCGCCGGGATCCCCGCCTCCGGCGGCTCGGGCAGCAGCAACCTCAACATCACCGCCCTGCCCGAGCAGGTCCAGGAGATCGTCCGGGCGGCGTACGGCGACGCCACCGGACACATCTTCCTCATCTCCGCCGCCATCGGGGTCGTCGGCATCATCGCCGCGCTCCTGCTCAAGCCGATCACCCTGCGGACCAGCCTCGACCTGCCGGACGCCGCCACGTCGGCGGCCGTCGCCGCCGACGCGGTCGACGGCGCTCCCGCCTTCGACCAGGTGCGCGTCGACACCACGCAGGACGGACCGACCCGGTCACGCTGACGTCGGGCCATCCGACCCGGGGCCGCCGCCGTCCTCCGACGGCGGCGGCCCCGGTCTGTTCAGCCAGGGCCGGTACGAGCGAACGTCACCGAATCGAGGGGTCTGTGGATACCGCGGAGCTGCCAGCGGCACCCGCCCGGCGAGCCGTAGCACTGCGCCGGGCCATGCGTGAGCTGGGGCTCGTCGCCACCCTGTTCCTCGTCTACAAGGCGGCGCGGGTGGCGGGGGCCGACCGGGCGTCGACAGCGGTGGGAAACGGGGAATGGATCTGGCGGGTGGAGCGTCTGTTCCACCTGCCCGACGAGGCCGCCTTCCAACGTCCCGTGCTCTCCCACGAGCTGTTGGTGCACCTGGCCAACGGCTACTACGCGTACGTGCACTTCCCCGCCACGATCAGCTGTCTGATCTGGCTGTACGTGCGACACCCCGTGCGCTATCTCTGGACGCGTCGCATGCTCGCCGGGCTCACCGCGGCCGCACTGGCGCTGCACTTCCTGGTTCCGCTGGCGCCGCCGCGACTGACCGCCCTGACCGGCATGGTGGACACCGGTAGCCGTTACGGGCCCGCCGTCTACGGCCCGCCCGACACGGACGCGTTGAGCAACCAGTACGCCGCCATGCCCTCCCTGCACGTCGGCTGGGCGCTCGCCGTCGCCGTCGCGCTCATCGCCGTGAACGGCGGGCGCCTGCGGTGGCTGTGGCTGGCGCATCCGCTCGTCACCCTGCTGGTTGTCGTGACCACGGGCAACCACTACTGGCTCGACGGCATCGTCGCGGCGGTGCTGCTCGCCGTCGTCTCCGTCGGGCTGCCGAGGCCCGCACAGCCGACCAGCCCACCCACCCGCGGGCGCGGCGCCCGGACCGGATGGCCCCGCCAGCGCCTACGGGCTCCGCACGCACCGTCTGGTCACCCACCCGCGCGAGCCGACGCCGGTGACGTCGTGAGAACGAGCGGCGCCGAACGGGCTTGTCAACCGGTCGGCTCCGGTTCTCCTGCCTGCCAGTTCAGCTCGGCCGTTCGGTCCAGACGTGACCGGGGCCGTCAGCGACCGAGGACGAGGTAGGCGAGGCCGAGGACACCTCGGTAACCGCCCACGTACTCGCGCAACCGGTCGTCGAGTTCCGCGCGGACGTCGGCCGCACGAGGATCCTCCGGGTACGCCAGCAGCCACTCCTGCCGGCCGGCCAGCCAGCTGGATTCGAAGTCGTCCCATTCCCGCTGGTCGGCGGTGCTCAGGTGCAGCAGCCGCCAGCCGCGTTCGCGGGCGGCCTCGACCAGCCCGGGGAGGGTCGCGACATCCGGGCCGAAGACCTCGGCGATCTCCGCCGTGGGGGGCCGTTCCCAGTAGGCGTCGCCGAACAGCAGTCGCCCACCGGGTCGTACCACGGCGGCGAGGGCGTCGAGGGCCGCCGCGGTGTCGCCGAAGGCGTGTGCCGAACCGATGCAGAGGACCCGGTCGGCCGGCTCCTGCCAGGCGGCCGCTTCCCCCGTCACGAACGCGACGTGCCGGTTCAGCGACCGATCCGCGGCGAGTCGCCGCCCTCGGGCGAGAACGGCGTCGTCGGTGTCGACGCCGACGCCCCGGGTCGCGACCGGGCCGGACACACCGCCGGCGGCGACCGCCCGCAGCAGCAGCTCACCCCAGCCGCAGCCGAGGTCGAGCACGCGTGAGCCGGGGCGGACGTCGAGCCGTTGCAGCAGCAGCGCGGCGTGCTCCGGTGAGAGCGGAGTGTTCCAGCGCATCCGGGCGTAGCGGCTGGCGGCGAGGTGGTCGTCGGACTGCATCGGGTCACTGTGTCAGAGCGTGCGCCGGTGCCGGCGCCGGGCGTACGGCAGGATCGGTGCCGTGGACGCGGAGCGTGCGGGGCCGCCGCGACGGCCGACCCGGCAGGAGGTGGCGGATGCCGCCGGCCGAGGTCTGCCGGACGTGATCGGCCCCGGGCTGCGCGTGCTGTTCTGCGGTTACAACCCGGGCCTCTACTCGGCCGCCGTGGGGCAGCCGTTCGCCCGCCGGGGCAGCCGCTTCTGGCCGGCCCTGCACGGGGCTGGCTTCACCGACCGCCAGCTGCGCTCCTGGGAGAGCGACGAGCTGCTGCGGCAGGGCCTGGGCATCACCAGCCTGAGCAACCGGGCCACCGCCCGCGCCGCCGAGCTGACGTCGGAGGAGCTGGTGGCCGGGGTCACCGGGTTGGCGATGAAGGCCGAGCGCTACCGGCCGCGGTGGGTGGCGATCCTCGGGGTGACCGCGTACCGGGTCGCCTTCGCCCGACCGACGGCCGTCCTGGGTCCGCGACCGGAGCCGCTCGGGCCGGCCCGGGTCTGGGTGCTGCCGAACCCCAGCGGCCTGAACGCGCACTTTCCCCTGCCGGCGCTGACCGCCGAGTTCGCCAGGCTGCGGCGGGAGCTGGACCCTTAGCCGGCCGTCGCGGCGGCCAGCCCCTGGTAGTACTGCTGCATCGCCGGGTGGTAGTCGTCGAACCGCGGGCGGGGCGAGCCGTCGCGGGAGGCGACCAGCAGGTCCAGGTAGTACTCCCAACCGGCGCCCACCTCGGCGATGCCCGCCACGCTGCTCAGGTGCTGCACGAATCGCAGCTCGGTGGTGCCGTCGGTCTCGGTCAGCGACAGCTCCAGCAGCCAGTTGCCGTGTTCGTCGATCATCGACACGGCGAGGCGCAGTGGCGGTTCACACACGTCGATGCGTACCGCACACCAGGGCTGCTGCTCCTCGTACGCCATCTGGACCTGGATGGTCCGTCCGGGCCCGGCCTCGCCCTCCCACGGGCCGAACCAGCGGGCGGTGCGCTCCGACTCGGTCAGGCTGGCCCAGACGTCCTCCACTGGGGCGCGGAAGGTCCGGGTGAGGACGAGATCGTGCCCCGTGGCGGTGCGAAACAGGCGTCCTGCGGGTGTGCGGGTCATGCCGTGTGCTCCCTTCGGTGCTCCGCCGGGCCACGGCTGCGGCGCTCTCGGCGGGTGCGATAGACCTCGGTCTCCAGCGCGTCGAGGTGCCGCTCCCAGCGGTCGACGGTGGCGAGCCCGGTGAGCCAGTCGAGCAGCGGGGCGAGCGGGCCGGGGTCGAGCCGGTAGATCCGCTGCCGTCCGACCAGCTCGTCACGGACCAGCCCGCTCTCCCGCAGCAACCGTAGGTGGCGGCTGACGGCGGGTCGGCTGATCGTGAACCGCGCGGCGATGACGCCGGCGGAGAGGGGCTCGTCGCGCAACATGCTCAGGATGCGCCGGCGTACCGGGTCGGCGATCGCGACGGCCACCTCATCCACCCCGAAAGAGTAACCTACAGGTTACGGGTTTGCTCGTTGTGGACCTCGACACGGCAGACGCTGCGTCGATGGTGGGCACATGATCACCTGGCCTGGCACTCTGTACGGCATGGCCGCCCTGCTTCGCTCCCGCCTGACCGACTGGACCTTCGCCGTACCCGTGCTCGCTCTGCTGGTGTTAGTCGCCACCTGGGGGCGGGACCTGCCCGGCCTGCTCATCGTGGTGGTCGCGGTGCTGCTGGGCGGTGCCGTGCTCGCGGCCGTGCACCACGCGGAGGTGGTCGCCCACCGGGTGGGGGAGCCGTACGGGTCACTGGTGCTCGCGGTCGCGGTCACCGTGATCGAGGTCGCCCTCATCGTCACGCTGATGATCAGCGGGCCGGAGAAGACCCAGTCGCTCGCCCGGGACACCGTCTTCGCCGCCGTCATGATCACCTGCAACGGGATCCTCGGCCTGTCCCTGTTGCTCGGGGCGCTGCGCCGCCGCGTCGCAGTGTTCAACCCGGAGGGCACCGGCGGGGCCCTGGCCACCGTGATCACCCTGGCCACCCTGAGCCTGGTCATTCCGACCTTCACCACGGCCCGGCCCGGCCCGGAGTTCAGCCCGGCCCAGCTCGCGTTCGCCGCCGTCGCCTCGCTGGCCCTCTACGGGCTGTTCGTCCTCGTGCAGACCGGTCGGCACCGCGACTACTTCCTGCCGGTCGACAGCAAGGGCAAGGTGATCGACGCGGAGGAGCACGCCAAGCCGCCGAGCACCCGGGCGGCCCTGATGAGTCTGGGACTGCTGCTGGTGGCACTGATCGCGGTGGTCGGCGACGCCAAGACCGTCTCCCCGACCATCGAGGCCGGCGTCGCCGCGGCGAACCTGCCGCACGCGTTCGTCGGTGTGATCATCGCCCTGCTGGTGTTGCTGCCGGAGACCCTGGCTGCAGCCCGCGCCGCCCGCCGCGACCGTGTGCAGATCAGCCTGAACCTCGCGCTCGGCTCGGCGATGGCCAGCATCGGCCTGACCATCCCGGTCATAGCGGTCGCCTCGATCTGGCTGGAAGGCCCGCTGCTGCTCGGCCTCGGCGGCACCCAACTCGCCCTGCTCGCGCTCACCGCGGTGACCGCCGTCCTCACCGTGGTGCCCGGCCGGGCCAACGTGTTGCAGGGCGGCGTACACCTGGTGCTGCTGGCGGCCTTCGTCTTCCTGGCCGCCAGCCCGTGACGTCTCCTGGCAGCCCCTGACGCTTCCTGGCCGCCAGCCTGTGCCCCGGCACGGCCCGCTGGTTCAGTCGGTGGGGGGCGGGTCGCCCGCGAGACGGTCCGCGCGGGCGTTCAGGTAGCGCTGCTGTGCCAGGTTCGTCGAGCGCGCCGCCGCCATCCGGTACGCCTCGCGCGCCGCGACCCGCTCACCCTCCCGCTCCCACAGGTGGGCACGGGCGGCCGGCAGTCGAGGGTCGTCGGCGAGTCGACTGTCGTCGGCCAGGTCGGCGAGCAGCGCCAACCCGGCCGGAGCGCCCCGGCTCATCGCCACCGCCACCGCGTGGTTGAGCGCCACCACCGGGTTGTCGGACATCCCGAGGAGCACCTCGTACAGGGCGGTGATCTGCGCCCAGTCGGTGGCCGCCGCGCTGGGCGCCTCGTCGTGCACCGCCGCGATGGCCGCCTGGAGCTGGTACGCCCCGACGACCCCGCGCGGCAGCGCACCGGTGATCAGCTCGACTCCTTCGGCGATCTGGTCGGCCCGCCACCGCGTGCGGTCCTGCTCGGCCATCGGCACCAGCTCGCCGTGCGCGCCGATCCGCGCCGGAGCGCGGGCGTCGGTGAGCAGCATCAACGCGAGCAGCCCGGTGACCTCGGGATCGTCGGGCAGCAGCCGGTGCACCAGGCGGGCCAAGCGGATCGCCTCGGCGGTCAGGTCGGCCCGCAGCAACCCGGGCCCGGCGGTACGGGCGTACCCCTCCGTGAAGACCAGGTAGAGCACGTGCAGCACGGCGGCGAGCCGGTCGGCGCGCTCCGGGCCGGTGGGCGGCGCGAACCGCAGTCCACTGTCGCGGATGCGCTGCTTGCCCCGGCTGATCCGCCGGGTCATCGTGGCCTCCGGCACCAGGAACGCCCGCGCCACCTCGGCGGTGCTCAACCCGCCCAGCGCACGCAGCGTGAGCGCGATCTGTGAGGCCGGCGAGAGCGCCGGATGGCAGCACAGGAACAGCAGGATGAGCGTGTCGTCGGCGTCCGCCGCCTCATGGTCGGCGGCGGGCGCGTGCCGCTGCTCGGGCAGCGTCCACCGCGCCACGGTGTCCTCCCGCCGCATCCGGGCCTGCTCGCGCCGCAGCAGGTCGGTCAGCCGGCGGGACGCCACGGTGATCAGCCATCCCCGGGGGTTGTCCGGTACGCCGTCGCGCGGCCACCCGTCGGCCGCGGCGATCAACGCCTCCTGCACCGCGTCCTCCGCGGTGTCGAAGTGCCCGAAGCGGCGGACCAGCGCGCCGAGGACCTGCGGCGCCAGTTCGCGCAGCAGGTCCTCGGTCGGGGTTTCCGGCACGTGTCAGCCGGCCAGGTCCTCGACGCCGTCGAGCACCGGTCGCACGTCCACGTACCCGCCGGGGGCGTCCGGGTCGACGAGGCCGGCGGCGATCTCGGTGGCCCGATCGAAGCTGGCGCACTCCACGATGGTGTAACCGGCGAGGACCTCCTGCGTCTCCGGGTACGGGCCGTCGGTGACCACCGGCGCTCCCTCGCGTACCTGCACCCGGCGGGCGTGTACCGGCTCGCTCAGGCCCCGGGCGTCGACCAGTTCCCCGGACTCGGCCAGCGCCTGGTGGAAGGTCTCCATGTGGTGGTGCATCGCCGCGATCTGCTCGGCCGACATCGCCGGCCGGTCGGAAGCCCGACCGGACAGCACGTCATAGTCCTGCTGCGACCCGTAGAGCAGAATCATGTACTTCACAGTGGCCCTCCTGTCTCCGGTGCCGCCCCGGCACCGTCCACCGGAAACGTCGAACCCAACCCCCGCTCCCGGACACTCCCACCCCACCCGATCTGGTGATCAAGAAGTTTGCGTCACGACACGCCGGGCGGGCTGACGCCAACCTCTTGATCACCAGTGAGCGAGGGGATGGTGGGTGGGGATTAGGTTGGTGGAATGACGGTGGTGTGGGTGGTGGTGGGGGCGTTTGTGTTGGTGGTGGGGGCGGCTTGGGCGGCGGTCGTTCGGCGGGGGCGGGTGGACTCCGCGGACGATCCGGCGGCGGGGCGGGAGGCCCGGGGTCGGCAGCACCGGTACGAGGCCGAACGGCACGGTGACCAGGGTGGCACCTGGCAGCGCGGGCGGGAGTCGAGCGGCTGACCGATCCACCTGACCGTCCGCCACGGCGACGCTCGGCGTGAACCGTCTGGGCGCGGCTTGCGTGAATCCGGTGGTGGGCGTGACGGCCGTATCGTCGGGGTACATCGCAGCCCGAGCACCGATGTCTGGGGAGGCACAGTGGCGGCACGGTTCGGACGCGACGCGCGGGGCCCGTTGGCGGGCCTGCTGATCGCCGCACTGGTCTCACTCGCCTGCGCCGGCGGTGGGCTGGTCGAGCCGGAGGCCGAGCGCCCCGGAGCGAACCCGCCGGCCGCCTCCCCGGGCCCGAGCACCACCCGGGCCGACAGCACCACCAGCATCGCCGAGTTCGAACAGGACGTCGCCGACGCGCAGGCGGTCGCCGAGCGGTACTGGGCGGCCCAGTTCAAGGAATCGGGGCAGCAGTTCCGACCGATCCGGCAGATCATTCCGTACCAGCGCGACGGCGAGGTGTCCTGCGGTGGGCAGCGGCTGCCCCGCAACAACGCGGTCTACTGCTCGCGGGGCGACTTCATCGCCTACGACGTCGCCTGGTCCGTGGCGGCGTTCCGCCAGGTCGGCGACGCGTTCGTCTTCTACCTGCTCGGGCACGAGTACGCGCACGCCATCCAGGTGCGGCTCGGCATCAACTACAGCTTCACCATCCAGCAGGAACTGCAGGCCGACTGCATGGCCGGGGCGTACCTCGGCGACTCGGTGCGCTCGGGCGCCCTGACCCTCGCCGAGGGCGACCTGGACGAGTTCCGGGAGGGGGTGGCGGCGGTCGGCGACGACCCGGACCAGCCGTGGTTCGCCGAAGGCGCGCACGGCACCGCCGAGCAACGCACCGACATGTTCTTCCGCGGCTACGAGGGTTCCCTGAAGGAGTGCGACCTGGGCTGAGTGGGTTGCCCGGGTCACTCCGACGCCCGTTGCCGCCACCGCAAACGCGCGGTGCTGGCAGGATCGCCGGTGTCGCCCACGACCCTGGAGGCTCCGCTGAGCAGCACCTACCCCGCCGCCGTGCTCTTCGACATGGACGGCACGCTGGTCGACAGCGAGAAGCTGTGGGACGTCGCGTTGCAGGAACTCGCGAAGGAGTACGGCGGGGAGCTCTCCGTCGACGCCCGCCAGTCGATCGTCGGCACCGCCATGGCCGAGTCGATGCGCATCCTGCACGACGACCTGGGGCAGCCCGAACGGGATCCGGAGATCAGCGCGGCGTGGATCAACGCCCGGATCCTGGAGCTGTTCCGCACCGGCCTGCCCTGGCAACCCGGCGCGTTCGAGCTGGTGCACGCGGTCCGCGCGGCGGGAATCCCCACCGCGCTGGTCACCTCCAGCCCCCGGGCGCTGGTCGAGATCGCCCTGGACACCCTCGGCCGGGACAACTTCGACACGGTGGTCGCCGGCGACGAGGTGGTGGCCGCCAAACCGCACCCCGAGCCCTACCTGACCGCCGCCCGGCTGCTGGGTGTGCCGATCGGGCGGTGCGTGGCGATCGAGGACTCACCGACCGGGGTGGCCAGCGCGGTCGCCGCCGGCGCGGCGGTGCTGGCCGTACCGGCGGAGGTGGCGTTGCCGAGCACTGTCGGCGTACGCCAGGTGGAGAGCCTGACCGGCGTGGACCTGGCGTTTCTCGCGGACCTGCTGGCCGACCGGGCCGCAGCCTGACGCACGAAGGGGCCCCCGCGGTGCGGGAGCCCCTTCGATTGCGGCGTCAGTCGTGGGCGATGGCGCCCAGCACGTTGATCCGAGCCGCCCGAACGGCCGGGAGCACCGCGGCCACCACGCCGATGACGGCGGCGAGACCGAGGAACACTCCCATCTGCCCCCAGGGCAGGATCAGGTCGGTGATGCCCTCGTCCTTGAGCGCCTCGACCACCGCGGCGCCGAGACCGGTGCCCACCACCACGCCGAGCAGCGCGCCGAACACCGAGATCACCACCGCCTCCACGGTGATCATCCCCATGGTCTGGGACCGGCGCAGGCCGATCGCCCGCAGCAGACCCAACTCGCGGGTCCGCTCCAGCACCGACAGGGCCAGGGTGTTGATGATGCCCAGCACGGCGATCACGATGGCCAGCGCGAGCAGGATCTGGATCATCGTGAGCAACCCGTCGAGCGAACTCGTCTGCTGCTTGATGAACGCGTCCCGGTCGGCCACCGACACCTCGGGGCTGTCCGCGAGCAACGCCTCGACCTGCGGTTGAACGTCGGAGACCCGGGTGCCCGGTGCCAGCTGGATGAAGCCCTGGATGGGCTGCGGGATGGCGAAGTTCTTCGCCGCCGCCGGAGGCAGCGTCACCGGGTTGGTCAGCTGCGACGACTCGTAGATGCCGCTGACCGTGTAGGTGCGGGCCTCGCCCCGGGTCAGCTGCACCGTCACCGTCGAGCCGACCGACCAGCCACGGGAGGTGGCCGTGTCCGAGCTGGCCAACATCTGCGTCGGCCCGATCCGGTCGATGTCACCGGCGGTCGGCTTCGCCCCGAAGATCTGCCGCAGCGACGCCGGGTCGCTGCTCGCCGCCACCCAGGTGCTCTCGCCGTCGATCTTCGCCATGTCGCCGTACTCGCCGTCGACCAGCTGCACACCGGGCAGGGCCTTGGCCTGGTCCAGCACCCCCGGGTCGAACGACGGCGGACGCGGACCGCCCTGCACGCCGGCGATCACCAGCTCGGCCTTGATGGTGTCCTGGGCGAGCGCGCTGATGCTGCCCTTGGCCGAGTCGAGGATGACAGTGACGCCGGTGACCAGCGCGATGCCGACCATCAGCGCGGCGGCGGTGATCGCCGTGCGGCGCGGGTTGCGCCCGGAGTTGAGCCGGCCCAGCTTGCCCGGCACCGACCAGGAGAAGATCGCGCCCAGCAGGCTCACCACCGGCCGGCTGATCAGCGGGGTCAGCAACGCCACCCCGATGAAGGCGAACAGCACCCCACCGAGGATGGTGGACAGCGTCTGACCGCCGGCGTTGCCGCTGAGCCCGAGGAACAGCAGCACCGCGCCGACGCCGGTGACCAGCGATCCGGCCACGGTGACCTTGGTCAACGGCCGGTCCGGGGTGGCCACGTCCTGCATGGCCGCGATCGGCGGGATCCGCGACGCCCGCAGCGCCGGCAGCAGCGCCGCCACCACGGTGATCACCAGACCGACGGCGAACGCACCGATCACCGCCGCCGCCGGCACGCCGATCCCGGCCAGGGTCAGCCCACCGGCGAACTTGCCGAACAGGAACGCCAGCAGCGCGCCCACCCCGATACCGGCCGCCAGGCCGAGCACCGACGCGATCAACCCCACCGCGATGGCCTCCAGCACCACCGAACCGATGATCTGCCGCCCGCTGGCCCCGATGGCGCGCATCAGCGCCAACTCCCGGGTCCGCTGCGCCACGATGATCGAGAACGTGTTGAGGATCAGGAAGGTGCCCACCAGCAGCGCCACCGCCGCGAAACCGAGCAGGATCTTGTTGAAGAAGGACAGGCCCTCCTTCAGGCCACCCGCGGCGTCCGCGGCCAACTGCTCGCCGGTCTTCACCTCGAAGTCCGCGCCGAGGGCACCGCTCACGTCGTCGCGCAGCGTCTCGTCGGAGACCCCGCCGGCAGCGCGTACGGTGATGTTGCTGAACACATCGGGCTCGCCGAGCATCAGCCGCTGCGCCACCGGAGTGGTGAAGAAGACCTCGTTGGCACCACCGATCGAGTCCCGGTCACCGCTGTAACCGACGACACCGACCAGGGTGAAGTCCCGCTTCTTCGACTCGAACGCGGTGAGCACGCCGACCTTCTGGCCGACCTGCACCTTCGCGGCCGTGGCCAACGCCTTGTTGATGACGATCTCGTCCTCGGCCTGCGGCGCGCGCCCCTCACGCAGCCGCAGCAGCTCGCCCTCGCCGGTCCAGTTCTCGCCCAACTGCGGCGGACCGAACGAGGTCACCACCTTGCCGTTGCTGCCGATGATCCGGGCGCCGTCGGCGGCGACGACACCGGTAGCCGACGCCACCCCCGGCACCTGCGTGACCCGGTCCACCACGGCGGCGGGCAGCGCGGCGGCCGTCTGCTCACCCTCCATCTCGTTGACCTGCACCTTCGGCTTCGCCGCGACGTTCACGTCGACGTCCGAGTAGGCGTCGGCGAAGATCGAGTCGAAGGAGCGACCCAGCGTGTCGGTGAGGACGAACGCGCCGGAGACGAACATCACCCCGAGCACCACCGCCAGGCCGGACAGGATCAGCCGGACCTTGCGGGCCAGCAGACTCTTCAGCGTCGCGCGGAACATCAGTTGCCCACCTCGGCCGGAGTGTCCAGCTTCTTCATGGTGTCCAGCACCGTCTCGGCGGTCGGCTCGATCAGCTCCGAGACGATCTCACCGTCGGCGAGGAAGACCACCCGGTCGGCGTACGCGGCGGCCGTCGGGTCGTGGGTGACCATCACGATGGTCTGGCCGTGCTCGCGCACCGAGTTACGCAGGAAGTTGAGCACCTCCGCGCCGGAGCGTGAGTCCAGGTTGCCGGTCGGCTCGTCCGCGAAGATCACCTCGGGGCGGGAGACCAGCGCCCGCGCGCACGCCACCCGCTGCTGCTGCCCACCGGAGAGCTGCGCCGGCCGGTGGTCCAGTCGATCCTTCAGTCCCACCGTCTCGATCACCGTGTCGTACCAGGCCGGGTCCGGCTTACGCCCGGCGATCGACAGTGGCAGCAGGATGTTCTCCTTGGCGGTCAGCGTCGGCAGCAGGTTGAACTGCTGGAAGATGAAGCCCACCTTGTCGCGGCGCAGCTTCGTCAGCCCCGCGTCGCCCAGCCCGGTGACAGTCGTCTCACCGATCGACACCGTCCCCCGGGTCACCGAGTCCAGACCGGCCAGGCAGTGCATCAGCGTCGACTTGCCGGAACCCGACGGGCCCATGATCGCGGTGAAGCGGCCACGTTCGAACTCGGCGCTGACCCCCCGCAGCGCGATGACCTGAGCCTCGCCGCTGCCGTACACCTTCCACACGTCGTTCGCCCGGGCCGCGGCCTGCGCCTGCTGGCCTACCGTCGCGGTCACGTCATCTACCTCTTCCGTCTGTCCGAAAACGCACGCCGCCCCCCGATGGTCCGGCGCGACCGTTCAATCATCGGTGCTTTCCTCGCCCGTCCCGTCCGACCCTGGGGGGACCCGGTGCGGATTTCCCGCTGCGGGTGCACCCCCATGTCGGATCAGGGTTGCCCCTGACATGACGACCGACAGACCGTTTTTCCCCACCCCCCCGGGCGGGCGGCAGCACCAACACTTCCGCCTGACGCCACAGGAGGGTCAACCGAACCGGGCCGTCTCCGGTCACGGTAGGTGACGGCGGCAACGCCAGCCGTCCCCCCACGGAGGGATCTTCGAGTACGCCAGGTGAGGTAGCCGGGCCGGTGCGGGCTACGCCCGGGGGCGGACCAGCCCCGACTCGTACGCCAGCACGACCGCCTGCACCCGGTCGCGCAGCCGCAGCTTGGTCAGCACGTGCCCGACGTGGGTCTTTATGGTGGTCTCGCTCACCGACAGGACCCTCGCGATCTCGGCGTTGGACAACCCCCGGGCGACCTGCACGAGCACCTCACGCTCCCGGTCGGTGAGCGCGTCGAGCGCCGCCGACGGCGTCACCGCCGGGTCGGGCAGCAGCTCCGCGAAGCGGTCCAGCAGTCGCCGCAGAATCCGAGGCGCCACCACCGCGTCGCCCCCGGCGACGGTGCGGATCGCCGCGATCAGGTCCTCGGCCGGCACGTCCTTGGCCAGGAACCCGCTGGCACCGGCCCGCAACGCGCCCACCACGTACTCGTCCAGGTCGAAGGTCGTCAGCACCAGCACCCGTACCGGTAGTCGGGCGTCGACGATCGCCCGGGTCGCCGCCACCCCGTCCATCCGGGGCATCCGGATGTCCATCAGCACGACGTCCGGCAGCAGCCGGCGGGACAACTCCACCGCCTCCACCCCGTCACCGGCCTCGGCCACCACGTCCAGGTCGCTCTCGGCGCCCAGCACCATCCGGAACCCGGTCCGCAGCAGCGGCTGGTCGTCGGCGAGCAGGATCCGCACCGGCCGCGCCGAGGGTGCCCGATCGCTCATCTCGTCTCCCGTCCCGCCGGCCTCGTGGCGCGCACCGGTCATCCTCGCCCACCGGAACCGGTGCGTCGCGGATCACCGTAGAGGCCGGCCGGTCGCCCTGTCCCGACCGATGCGGCGCCGTTGCGGTCGGTTCACCGGCGTCGGGCGCACCCCGGGGGTCGACCGGCGACGCCGCGCCGGGGCAGGCGCGTCGGTCAGCGGGCGCTCACTCGTCGGCGCCCGGCGCCACCGGGGTGGACCGGGAGTCGCGCAGCGGGTCGGCGCTCGCGGCGGCGACCGGGAACGGCGGCGGGGTGCCGCCGAAGCTGGGACACAGCGCCTGGTGGCTGCACCAGTCGCAGAGCCGGCTCGGCCGGGGCCGGAAGTCCTGCCGGGCGGTGGCCTGCTCGATCGCCCGCCACAGCGCCACCACCGTGCGTTCGAAGCGGACCAGCTCGTCGGCGTCCGGGGTGTAGTCCAACACCTCGGCGTCGCGCAGGTAGAGCAGGCGCAGCACCCGCGGCACCACCCCCCGGGTGCGCCACAGCACCAGGGCGTAGAACTTCAGCTGGAACAGCGCCCGCGCCTCGAACGCCTCCCGTGGAGCGCCACCGGTCTTGTAGTCGACCACCCGCAGCGCGCCGTCCGGGGCGACGTCGAGCCGGTCGAGGTAGCCCCGGATCAGCAGCTCCTCGTCGACCACCGCGGAGATCAGGCTCTCGCGTTCGGCCGGCTCCAACCGGGTCGGGTCCTCCACCGCGAAGTAACCCTGCAACAGCCCGGCCGCGGAGCGGAGGAACTCCACCGGGCCGGCCGGCTCCGCGTCGTCGAAGATCCCGGCCAGCTCCGGCTGCTCGGTGACCAGTCGGTCCCACTGGGGGGCCACCAGGTCACCGGCCGCCTCCGGCGTGCGGCCGGTGGCGGGCAGGTCGAACAGACGCTCCAGCACCGCGTGCACCAGCGTGCCCCGGGCCTGCTCGATGGTGGTGCGCTCGGGCAGCCGGTCGATGCTGCGGAACCGGTAGAGCAGCGGGCAGGTCTTGAAATCCGCCGCCCGCGACGGCGACAGCGAGGCCCGCACCGTCGGCGGCGCCTGCGCCGCGGGGGAGGGCTGGGGGGTGGTGACCGATTCCGCCGTCATGTCGGCAAAGGTTAGGGCACCGGTGTGACACCGACCGCCGCCCGCCCCGCACAGCGGCGGTCCGTAGCATCGTGGCGATGGAGCAGACAACCCGGCCGCCGCGCCGACCGGACCGGCGTCTCGGCCTGAACGTCGGACGGGTGTTCGGGGTGCCGTTGCACCTCAACGGCTCGATGGTCCTGCTCGCGGTGCTCATCGCGGTGCTGTACGGCGAGTTCGCCCGCCGGCAACTGGGCCTGCCGCAGCTCAGCGGCTACCTGATCGGCTTCGGGTTCGTCGTGTCGCTGCTCGGTTCGGTGCTGCTGCACGAGCTGGGCCACGCCCTCACCGCCCGCCGGTACGGCATCGGTGTGCGCGGGATCACCCTGGAGCTGCTCGGCGGCTACACCGAGATGGACCGGGACGCCCCGTCGCCCCGCGTCGACCTGCTGGTCTCGCTGGCCGGCCCGGCCGTCTCCGCAGTGCTCGGCGTCCTGGCGGTCGCCGCCACCCTCGCCCTGCCCGAGGGGACAGTGGCCCACCAGCTCGCCTTCCAGCTCGCGGTCAGCAACGTCATCGTGGCGCTGTTCAACAGCCTGCCCGGGCTGCCGCTCGACGGCGGCCGGGCGCTGCGCGCCGCCGTGTGGATGCTGACCCGCGACCGGCACCTCGGCACCGAGGTCGCCGGGTGGGCCGGCCGGATCGTCGCCGTCGGCACCGCGGCCCTGGTGCTGCTGCTCACCGTCGAGCGGCGGCTGGCGCCGCTGGCGCTGCCGCTGATGCTGCTGGTCGCCGTCACCCTCTGGCGCGGCGCCGGGCAGTCGATCCGGGCCGCCCGGGTCAGCCGCCGGTTCCCGCTGATCGACCTCGCCCGGCTGGCCCGCCCGGTCTGGCCGGTGGCCACCGGCACACCGCTGGCCGAGGCCGAGCGCAGGCGCGCCGAGAGCGGGCAGCCGAACGCCGCGCTGCTGGTCACCGACTCGACCGGTCGACCGGTGGCGCTGGTCGACCCGACCGCCGCACACGCGGTGCCGGTCGAGCGCCGACCGTGGCTGGCGGTGGACGCCGTCGCCCGGTCGCTGGGCACACTTCCCACGTTGTCGCTCGGGTGGGACGGCGAGCGGGTGATGGAGGCCGTACAGACCCACCCGGGCGCGCAGTACGTGGTGACCTCAGGCGAAGATGTCGTCGGCATTCTGCACATCGGGGACCTGGCACAGCTCCTCGAACCCAACCGGAAGATGACACCGTGACCGCAACTCCCTCCACCGTCGCCGCCGACGCCGCCACCCCGGCGCTGACACCCGTGCACCGCGGGCCGTTCCGGCCCGGCGACCGGGTCCAGCTGACCGACCCCAAGGGGCGGATGCACACCGTGACGCTGGAGCCCGGCAAGGAGTTCCACACCCACCGCGGCATCCTGGCGCACGACGCGCTGATCGGGCTCCCCGACGGCAGCGTGGTGACCACCTCCGGTGGCGGCACCGCGTTCCTGGCCCTGCGGCCGCTCCTGTCGGACTACGTGCTGTCCATGCCGCGCGGCGCCCAGGTGATCTACCCGAAGGACTCGGCGCAGATCGTCGCGATGGGTGACATCTTCCCCGGTGCGAAGGTGCTGGAGGCCGGCGCCGGCTCCGGCGCGCTGAGCTGCTCCCTGCTGCGCGCCGTCGGCACCGAGGGCGAGCTGCACTCGTTCGAGCTGCGCGACGACTTCGCCCAGATCGCCAAGCGCAACGTCGAGGCGTTCTTCAACGGGCCGCACCCCTCGTGGAACCTGCACGTCGGCGACGTCGCGCAGTGCCAGGAGACCGGCTTCGACCGGATCATCCTGGACATGCTGACCCCCTGGGAGACCCTCGACATGGTCGAGCGGGCGCTGGTGCCCGGCGGGGTGTTCATCGGCTACGTCGCCACCACACCGCAGCTCTCCGAGCTGGTGGAGGCGTTGCGCGAGCGCGGCGGCTGGACCGAGCCACGGGCCTGGGAGTCCCTGGTGCGCGACTGGCACGCCGAGGGCCTCGCCGTCCGCCCCGACCACCGGATGATCGCGCACACCGCCTTCCTGGTGTCCGCGCGCAAGCTGGCCCCGGGGGTCACCGCGCCGCCGCGTCGCCGCAAACCCAGCAAGGGCACCGAGGCGTACGCGCAGCGCCGCCAGGACCTGCGCGAGGCGGAGGCGGCCCGACAGGCCGCCGCCGCCCAGGCCGCGGGCGCTCAGGCCAACGGTACGGGGGAGATGGACAGGCCGTGACCATCGAGCGGGGTGTCGGCAGCGCCGAGCAGGGGGAGACGCTGGCATGAGCCGACCGGGCTACGGCGGTGGAGACCTCCCCGCGGTCTTTCCCGACTGGTCGCCCTACCAGGACCTGGAGTCCGCGGCGCGGGCCTACCTGCGGGACCCGGACGTCGCCCTGGAGGCGCTCGGTGGCGTGCTGCGCGGCGCGTCGGTGCTCGGCTTCACCCTGGAACGCTTCGTCAACGAGGTCAACGGGGTGTGGCAGGAGGTCGTCGTCTGTGACGGCAGCCGGCTCATCCTCTGGCACGGCGAGGACGTGCCGCCGGAGGAGGGCCCACCCGGCTCGATGACCTCGTCGCTGCGGGTGGTGCCGGTCTCCACCGTCACCGAGGTGGGCTGCCGGCGACGGCTCAGCCGCTCCGACAGCGGCGAGATCCGGGTCGACAGCATCGACGTCTACCTGCTGCTCACCTCGTTGGACGAGGCGCCGCCGAGCGAGGAGATGGCCGGCACACCCCGGCACGACGCGCTGCGGTTCGGTAAGACCCTCGACGACGGCGGGGCCGGGCAGATCGCCCGGTTGGAGGAGTTCGCGCGGTTGGTCGCCTCGGTGGTCGGCCGGCCGATGCTCTGAGGCGTACCCCTTCTGGACCCGGCCGGGCCGCGCGGCCCGGCCGGTGGGTCAGTCGTCCTCGGCCTCCGGGCCGGCGACCTCGACGCCGTCGCCGCGCACCACGTGGATGCAGTCGCCCGGACACTCCTTCGCCGAGTCGATCACCTCGAGTCGCAGGTGCGCGGGAACGTCGACCCGGCTGCCCGGCGCCATCCGCAGCTCACCGTCGACGCCCTTGACGTAGGCCAGGCCGTCGATGTCGAACTCGAAAACCTCCGGCGCGTACTGCACGCAGAGCCCGTCGCCGGTGCAGAGATCCTGGTCAACCCAGACCTGCAACTCGTCGGTCGCGACCTCGGCCACCGGTGCACCCCCCATGTTCTCCCGTCCCACGCTCCGACGGTACCCGAACGCCGGTAACGGCCCGCCAGGCCACCCTTGGCGATCAAGGTTCGGTGACGAGGGTGTTGCGTGGGACCGAATCGGCCTCATAGCGGCTAGTGTTAGGGCAGAACGTTCAAGCCCCCCGGGGAGGTGGGACGTGGCAGCACGTAGCGACGACGCGGACTCGCGCGCCGCACGGTGGGAGAAGGAAGCCCACGATCTCTCCACGCAGGTCGCGTTCCTGCAAGAGGAACTCGCCCTGGTGCGGCGCAAGTTGACCGAAAGCCCCCGACACGTCCGGCAGCTCGAAGAGCGGCTGGCGGCCACCCAGGCGCAGTTGGCGCGGCTGACCGAGAACAACGACCGGCTGGTGAGCACCCTCAAGGAGGCTCGCACGCAGATCGTGACGCTCAAGGAGGAGATCGACCGGCTCGCGCAACCGCCGAGCGGTTACGGCGTCTTCCTGGCCAAGCACGAGGACGGCACGGTGGACGTCTTCACCGGCGGCCGGAAACTACGGGTCGCGGTCTCGCCCTCGCTCGACGTGGGTGACCTGCGGCGCGGCCAGGAGGTCCTGCTCAACGACGCGCTCAACATCGTCGACGCGTTCGGCTACGAGCGGGTCGGCGAGGTGGTGATGCTCAAGGAGATCCTGGAGGGACCGAACGGCGGGCCGGGCGACCGGGCGCTGGTGGTCTCCCACTCCGACGAGGAGCGCATCGTGCACCTCGCCGAGACGCTCATCGGCTCGGCGATCCGGGCCGGCGACTCGCTCATGATCGAGCCCCGCTCGGCGTACGCGTACGAGCGGATCCCGAAGAGCGAGGTCGAGGAGCTGGTCCTGGAGGAGGTGCCCGACGTCGACTACGGCGACATCGGTGGCCTCCAGTCGCAGATCGAGCAGATCCGCGACGCGGTGGAGTTGCCGTTCCTGCACGCGGACCTGTTCCGTGAGCACCAGCTCCGCCCGCCCAAGGGCATCCTGCTCTACGGGCCGCCGGGCTGCGGCAAGACGCTCATCGCCAAGGCGGTGGCCAACTCGCTCGCCAAGAAGATCGCTGAGCGTCAGGGCAAGGAGAAGCACACCAGCTTCTTCCTCAACATCAAGGGTCCCGAGCTGCTCAACAAGTACGTCGGCGAGACCGAGCGGCACATCCGGCTGATCTTCCAGCGGGCCCGGGAGAAGGCCGGCGAGGGCACGCCGGTGATCGTGTTCTTCGACGAGATGGACTCGATCTTCCGGACCCGTGGCTCCGGTGTCTCCTCCGACGTGGAGAACACCATCGTCCCGCAGTTGCTCAGCGAGATCGACGGCGTGGAGGGCCTGGAGAACGTCATCGTCATCGGCGCCTCCAACCGGGAAGACATGATCGACCCGGCGATCCTGCGCCCCGGTCGACTCGACGTCAAAATCAAGATCGAGCGACCGGACGCCGAGGCGGCCAAGGACATCTTCTCCAAGTACATCCTCTCCGGGCTGCCCCTGCACCCGGACGACCTGGCCGAACACGGCACCGACCCCCAGGCCACCGTCGCGGCGATGATCGACGCCGTGGTGCTGCGGATGTACTCCGAGACCGAGGAGAACCGCTTCCTCGAGGTCACCTACGCCAACGGTGACAAGGAAGTCCTCTACTTCAAGGACTTCAACTCCGGCGCGATGATCCAGAACATCGTCGACCGGAGCAAGAAGATGGCCATCAAGGAGTTCCTCACCTCGGGCCGCAAGGGGCTGCGCCTGCAGCACCTGCTCGACGCCTGCGTCGACGAGTTCCGCGAGAACGAGGATCTCCCCAACACCACCAACCCCGACGACTGGGCGCGCATCTCCGGCAAGAAGGGCGAGCGGATCGTCTACATCCGCACGCTCGTCTCCGGCGGCAAGGGCGCCGAGGCCGGCCGGTCCATCGAGACCGCCAGCAACACCGGCCAGTACCTGTAGCACCAGCGTTCAACCGGGGCGACGCGTCGAAACGCGTCGCCCCGGTTGCCGTTGCGCACCCCGGCGGCGGACCGCCCGGCGCGTCAGCGCTGACCGTCGGTGAAGATCCACCTGCGGGAGACGAAGAGGTTCAGCACCGCCAGGCCGCCGGTGGTGAGCACCTTCGCGACCAGGTACGGCAGACCGGCCCAGGTCAGCCCCTGCACGAGGGCGACAGTGAGGGCCAGATTGACCAGCACCAGCAGCAGGTATCGCCACGCCTGACCGCCGACGTCGCCGGTCGAGCCGAACGACCAGGCCCGGTTCAGCCCGAAGTTGACCACGAACGCCACGGCGAAGGCGAGCACCGTGGCGAACGGAAGCCACACCCCCAGCACCCCGTGGAACAGGTAGAGCGCACTGGTGTCGGTGATCGCGCTGAGCCCGCCGACGATCAGAAAACGCACCTCGCTGCGGCGTGTCAGGCCTGCGATCGTCGCCGAGGCCGCCGCCCTCATCGCTGACCCTCGGATGCGGACCCGCCATGTGTCGTCACGGTGGAGCACGCTATCGTCTCCCCGTCCCGCGATCGCCCCGAGACCCCCCGAAGGTGTGCAGTGACCGACATGCCGAGTGTCTCCATCCACCCGACAGCCGAGGTGGAGGCCGGGGCCGAGGTCGGAGCCGGGACTCGGATCTGGCATCTGACGCACGTCCGGTCGACCGCTCGCATCGGTGCCGGCTGCACCATCGGACGCAACGTGTTCGTCGACGCGGGAGTCACCATCGGTGACCGCGTCAAGGTGCAGAACAACGTCTCGGTCTATCACGGTGTCACGCTCGAGGACGAGGTGTTCGTCGGCCCGAGCGCTGTCTTCACCAACGACCTCAACCCGCGGGCGCAGAACCCGGACTGGAAGGTCACGCCGACACTGGTCCGCACGGGGGCCTCCATCGGCGCCAACGCCACGATCGTCTGCGGCACCGAGATCGGGGAGTACGCCCTGGTGGCCGCGGGCGCCGTCGTCACCCGGGACGTGCAGCCGCACCAACTCGTGGCCGGCAACCCGGCCCGGCACCTCGGCTGGGTCAACCGCAACGGCGAGGTGGTCGCCCGCGGCGACGAGCAGCTGCCCGCCGGCGTACTCGAAGAGCGCTGAACTCACAGGAGACCCCTCATGTCTATTCCCATCACGTCGGTGGTCATCGGCCCCGAGGAAGAGGCCGCGGTCCTGTCGGTTCTGCGCTCCGGCAGGCTGGCGCAGGGCCCGATGGTCGCCGAGCTGGAGCGGTCCTTCGCGGAGCTGTGCGGTGTGCCGCACGCCGTGGCCGTCAGCAACGGCACCGTCGCCCTGGTCGCCGCTCTCGAAGCGCTCGGTCTGCAGCCCGGCGACGAGGTGATCACCACCCCCTTCAGCTTCGCGGCGACCCTGAACGCGATCCTCGAGTCCGGCGCGACGGTCCGCTTCGCCGACATCCGCGACGACTTCACCATCGACCCGGAATCGGTCAAGGCGCTGGTCAACGAACGGACCAAGGCCATCCTGCCGGTGCACCTCTACGGGCTGCCCGCCGACATGACGGCCCTCACCGCGATCGCCGACACCGCCGGGCTCGCGATCGTCGAGGACGCCGCCCAGGCGCACGGCGCCCGCGTCGGTGACCGGGCGGTCGGCTCGTTCGGCGTCGGCTGCTTCTCCATGTACGCCACCAAGAACCTGCAGTGCGGCGAAGGTGGCCTGATCACCACCTCCGACGACGCCATCGCCGACCGGCTGCGGCTGCTGCGCAACCAGGGCATGCGGGTGCGGTACCAGTACGAGGCGCCGGGGCACAACTGGCGACTGACCGACCTGCAGGCGGCCATCGCCGTGCCGCAGGTCGGCCGGCTCGCCGAGACCACCGCCCGTCGGGCCGAGAACGCCGCGAAGCTGACCGCCGGCCTCGCCGACCTGCCCGGTCTGACCACCCCGTCGGTGCCGGCGGGACGCAGCCACGTCTGGCACCAGTACACGGTGCGGATCGGCGCCGACGCGCCACTGAGCCGCGACGACCTCGGCAAGCGGCTCGACGAGCGGCAGATCGGCTACGGTCTGTACTACCCCCGCCTCATGCACCACTACGACTGCTACGTGGGTCACCCGCAGATCGGCACGGACGACACCCCTCGTGCCCTGCGCGCCGCCGAGGAGGCGCTCTCCCTTCCTGTCCACCAGCACCTGGCCAACGACGACGTCGACCAGGTGATCGAGGCCGTACGAGGTGCGTTCAATGCCTAATTTGGCGATCATCGGCGCGGGCATCATGGGCGCGAACCACGGCCGGGTGGCCCTCTCCACGCCGGACGTCACCGTCACCTCCGTCTGCGACCCCGACCCCCAGCGGGCCGCCACCCTGGCCAAGGCCATCGGCGCGCAGTACACGACCGACCTCGACGAGGCGCTGGCCGGCGTGGACGCCGTCGTCCTGGCGACCCCGAGCGAGACGCACGGCGAGTTGGGCGCACGCATCCTGCGCAGCGGCCGGGACCTGCTCGTCGAGAAGCCGATCGCGACGTCCGTCGCCGACGCGCGGAGCCTCATCGACCTCGCCGAGAAGCACGACCGCGTGCTGATGGTCGGCCACGTCGAGCGCTTCAACCCGGCGGTGACAGAACTCCTGCAACTGGTGGACGACCCACTGTCGTTGGAGATCACCCGGGTCGGCCCGTTCTCCAACCGCGCCCTCGCCGACGTCCTGCTGGACCTGATGATCCACGACGTCGACCTGGCCCGCACGGTGGCCGGCTCGGAGATCGTCGCGCACCGCGCGGCGACCCGGATCGTCCGCTCCGCCGAGCAGGACCTGGCGTTCGCCCTGCTCATGTTCGAAAACGGCATGATCGCCAACATCACCGCGAGCCGGGTCAGCCAGAACAAGATCCGCCGCGTCACCCTCACCCAGCGCAACGACTGCGTCATCGCCGACCTGCTGCGCCAGCAGGTCGAGGTGCACCGCATCGAACACTCCGAGTACCTCTCCGAGGGTGGCGTGCGCTACCGGCAGAGCGGCCGCGTCGAGATCCCCTTCCTGTCCCAGCACGGCGAACCGCTGATGCACGAGCTGCGGCACTTCGCCGACTGCGTCGTCAACCGCCGCCGACCGGTGGTCAGCGGCGAGGACGGCCTGGCCGCCCTCGAGGTGTGCCTGCAGATCCGCGACACCGCGCTGGTCGGCTGAGCATGTACAAGGGTCAGAAGATCGCCGCCGTCGTCCCGGCGTACAACGAGAGCCGGCTGATCGGCAAGACGATCACCACGATGCCCGACTTCGTGGACTTCATCGTGGTCATCAACGACTGCTCCACCGACGACACCTCCGCGCGCGCCCGCGCGGTGGGCGACCCACGGGTCGTCGTCATCGACCACGAGAAGAACACCGGCGTCGGCGGTTCGATCATGGACGGCCACGAGCGGGCCCTCCTCCTGGGCGCCGACATCAACGTCGTGATGGCCGGTGACGCCCAGATGGACCCGGCCTACCTGCCCGCGCTGCTCGACCCGATCTGCGACGACGGCTACGAGTTCACCAAGGCCAACCGCTTCTTCTCCCGCACGTCGTTCGCCGACATGCCGGCCGTACGGATGCTGGGCAGCGTCGCCCTGTCGTTCGCGACCAAGGTCGCCAGCGGCTACTGGAACCTCTTCGACCCGCAGAACGGCTACACCGCGGTCTCCCGGTCGGCCCTGCTGCGACTCAACGTCGCCGCCGTGGCCCGCGGCTACGAATTCGAGAACGACCTCCTCATCTGGCTCAACATCGCCAACGCCCGAGCCAAGGACGTACCGGTCCCCGCCAGCTACGGCGAGGAGGTGTCGACGATGCGCATCCACAAGGTCGCCCCCCGCATCGCCAGCCTCCTGTTCCGCGGCTTCTGGCGGCGGATGCTGCTCAAGCACGTCCTCGCCTCGTTCTCCGCCGTCGCGCTGCTCTTCTTCACCGGCCTGTTCCTCATCCTGTTCGGCTCCGGCTGGGGGATCTGGGTGCTGGCCGAGACGCTCGGCCCACCCGTCGCCACCACCGGCAGCGTCCTGCTCTGCGTCGGGCCGCTGCTGACCGGCATCCACATGCTGATCTCCGCGCTCACCCTCGACATCCAGTCGACGCCGGACTGACCGGCACCGGGCCCTGATCCGACCCACGCCCCCTGAAAGGCAGCGCAGAGAACCGCGATGACCGAACAACCTGCGGCCGGCGACGGCGCCGTCGCCGGCACCCGCCGGGTCTGGATCCTGGCCTTCGTCGGCTTCCTGCTGACCATCGGGGCCTGGTCGGTCGCCGCCCCCTACGACGGCACACCGGACGAGCGGGAACACATGATCCGCGCCGCCGGAGTGGCGGCGGGCGAGATCGCCCCGCCGCCGGCCGACGCCAAGAAGGGCTCAGGGGCCTTCCAGGACGTCCCCGCCGGCCTGGTCAGAGAACAGTGCTGGCAGTTCAAGCCGGCCGTCTCCGCCGCCTGCGCGGTCCCACCGGGCAGCGATGACACCCCCGTACGCGCCGGCACCGGCGCCGGTCGCTACCACCCCGTCTACTACGCCCTGGTCGGCTGGCCACTCGACCTCTGGCCGGGCTGGTCCGGGGTGCTGCTCGCCCGGTTCATCAGCGCCGGCATCGCCGCGGCGCTGCTCGCCAGCGCGTTCGTCGTGGCGGTGACCTGGTCCCGCCGCCGTCTGATGATCGCCGGGCTGCTGGTCGCCGTCACCCCGATGGCCGCCCAGATGGCCAGCGCCGTCAACCCCAACGGCGTGGAGATCGCCGCCGGCGTGGCGTTCTTCGCCGCGACCATCCCGCTGTTCCTGGACCGCCGACCCAAACCGCACCACGGGCTCCTCATCCTCGCCGGTATCAGCGGACTGCTGCTCGCCATGCTGCGGCAGACCGGGCCCCTCTGGCTGGCCGCCGCGTTCGTCGCCTTCGCCTTCCCCTGGCGGCAGAGCAACGTCGGCCGGCTGGTGCGCGAGAAGGCCGTCTGGTGGTGGGTCGGCGGCATCGCCGTGGCAGCCGTCACCGCGGTCGGCTGGGGCGTCGTGATGAAAACCTCCGACCTCGGCAAGTACGGCGGCCACGTCTACACCTACGGCCAGGCCGCCCTCGCCGAAACCGACCGGTGGCGCGGCTACCTCGACCAGATGGTCGGCGTGACCTCGTGGCTGGACACCCGAATGCCCGCGCCGATCTACCTGACCTGGCAGTTCGTCGCCGCGACACTACTGATCGGCGCGTTCGTCTTCGGCCGGCTGGTCGACCGGTGGCGGCTGCTCGTCCTGATCGTCGCCGGCACCGTGGTGCCGTCCGTGATGCAGGTGGCACTGGTCAAGCAGACCGGGTTCGTCACCCAGGGCCGCTACATGCTGCCGATGCTCGCCGGGGTGATGCTCTTCGCCGCGTACGTCTGGGAGGAACGCGGCCTCGACGCCACCCGCAGCCGGACCCTGGTCCGAATAAGCGTCATCCTGCTCCTGCCGATCCACCTCTTCGTCCTCATCCTGACGATGGTGCGGTGGCAGGACGGGCTGCCCAAATACCTGACCTTCCGCACCTTCAACCCCTTCGCCGGCGACTGGCACCCCCCGCTCGGCTCGATCACGCCCCTGCTGGCGAGCGTGCTCGGGCTGACACTGCTCGGCGTCCTCGCCTGGCGGGTCTCGATGCGCCCCCTCGACGAGGCCGACGAGACGGCGTCAGCGATCTCCGAGCCAGCCCCGGATGCTCGCTGACCGGCCGACCGGCCGACCACGCCCGGTGCGGGCGTTGCTGTCGGATTCGGACTAGGCTGGAGCGCAGGGCCGATCGAGCGGTAACGCACCGGCCGGCGGGGGCGTGGACCGGTACGTCAGCGAGCTGAAGCGGGGCGCGGCATGAGCGTACGGCGAATCATGGGCACCGAGGTCGAGTACGGCATCTCCGTGCCCGGACAGGCCGGAGCCAACCCGATGGTCACCTCGTCGCAGGTGGTCAACGCCTACGGGGCCCGCCCGGAACTCAACCGGGGCGGTCGGGCCCGGTGGGACTACGAGGAAGAGTCACCGCTGCGCGACGCCCGCGGCTTCACCTACTCCGGCGCCGCGTACGACCCCGCCGAGGCTCTCGCCGACGAAGACCTCGGCCTGGCCAACGTGATACTCACCAACGGCGCCCGGCTCTACGTGGACCACGCCCACCCCGAATACTCCACCCCGGAGGTCACCACCCCCCGCGACATCGTGCGCTGGGACAAGGCCGGCGAGCGGGTGATGGCCGAGGCGTCCCGCCGGGCCGCCACCATCCCGGGCACCCAACCGATCCACCTCTACAAGAACAACACCGACAACAAGGGCGCCAGCTACGGCGCCCACGAGAACTACCTGATGCGCCGGCAGACGCCGTTCGCCGACATCGTGGCGTACCTGACGCCGTTCTTCGTCACCCGCCAGATCGTCTGCGGCGCCGGCCGCGTCGGCATCGGCCAGGACGGCGGCCAGAGCGGCTTCCAGATCTCCCAACGCGCCGACTTCTTCGAGGTCGAGGTGGGCCTGGAAACCACCCTCAAGCGGCCCATCATCAACACCCGCGACGAGCCGCACGCCGACGCCGACAAGTACCGCCGGCTGCACGTCATCATCGGCGACGCCAACCTCTCCGAAATCTCCACCTACCTCAAGGTCGGCACCACCGCCCTGATCCTCACCATGATCGAGGAGAAGGCGCTCGGCGCCGACCTCGGCATCGCCGACCCGGTCAGCGAGCTGCGCGCCGTCAGCCACGACCCCTCACTGACGCACCGCATGCGGCTGCGCGACGGCCGCCGGCTCACCGCGCTGGACCTGCAGTGGGCCTACCTGGAGCGGGCCCGGTCCTTTGTCGAGGACCGGTACGGCACCGACGCCGACGAACAGACCGTCGACGTGCTCGACCGCTGGGAGAGCGTCCTGGACCGGCTGGGCCGGGACCCGATGCTCTGCGCCGACGAGTTGGACTGGGTGGCCAAGCTGCGGCTGCTGGAGGGCTACCGGGAGCGGGAGAAGCTCGGTTGGGGCTCGCACAAGCTCCAGCTCGTCGACCTGCAATACTCCGACGTCCGGCCGGAGAAGGGCCTCTACCACCGCCTGGTCAGCCGGGGGGCGATGAAGACGCTGCTCACCGACGACGAGACCCGTACCGCGATGACCGAGCCCCCGGAGGACACCCGGGCCTACTTCCGTGGTCGCTGCCTCGCGCAGTACGCCTCCGAGGTGGTCGCCGCGAGCTGGGACTCAGTGATCTTCGACGTGGGCCGGGAGTCGCTCGTCCGGGTGCCGATGATGGAGCCGGAGCGGGGCACCCGCGCGCACGTCGGTGCGCTGTTCGACCGCTGCGCCAGCGCCAAGGACCTGCTGGAGACGTTGACCGGGGGCTGACGACGCGCCCGGATGCCCGTCGTGTGCCGTAAGCCGGCGCGCGGCGGGCTTTTCGTCGCCCGCGCGAGGTAAGTTCATCGCAGACGATCGTGGAGGAGGCAGCAGTGGCCACTCATGACAGCGGCGGCCAGTCGCAGTCCGGCAAGTCCCGTCAGGGCGAGGAAATCGAGGACGTCACCACCGAGGCCAACCCCGAGGTGGCCGAGCGGCACGCCGAGATCACCGAGGACGTCGACGACCTCCTCGACGAGATCGACTCCGTCCTGGAAGAAAATGCAGAAGAGTTCGTGAGGGGTTATGTACAGAAAGGGGGTCAATAGGGGTAAATGTCCGATTTGACCGAGCCGCCGGGCAAGACATGCCCGCAGTGCAAGAGAGTGCTGGCCTACAGCGAGTTCCACCGTGATCGGCGCCGGGTGGACGGCATGGCCTTCTACTGCAAGGCGTGCGCCAATGCTCGGTCCGAGGCGAGCCGCCGCAAGCGGGGCGTCGGGCCGCAGAAGAAGTCGCCGACGCCCGTTGGTGAGGGGCTCAAGTGGTGTCCGGACTGCGAGCAGATCAAGCCGCTCGACGAGTTCCCCACCACCACGACCAAGGCCAGTGGCCGGTACAGCTACTGCAAGCCCTGCCACAACGCCCGCGGCAAAGAGACGGCGCAGCGGCTCTACGGCGGGACACGCGAGTACCACCTGCGGCGGAGGTACGGCGTGGGGGAGAAGGAGTTTCAGGAGCTCCTGGCCGAGCAGGGCGGGGTCTGCGCGATCTGTGGCGGCGCCGACCCGCAACATCTGGACCACGATCATCGCACCGGATGGGTGCGCGGGATACTCTGCTTCAACTGCAACGGTGGTCTTGGCCAGTTCCGTGACAGTCCCATGAGGCTGGCCAGGGCGATCACGTACCTGAGAGGAACCACGTGGCAGCGGGCTTTGATCCATCCGGGCGTCTACCAGATGTGTTCACCAACGCGGGGACGTCCTCCTTCACGACGTTTCTGAGTCGGGTGGCCCCCGAGATGCTGCCCGGTCGGCGACCGCTGCCGCCGGGCATGGCCGCCGACCTGGCGCCGCACGCGACCACCATCGTCGCCATCGCGGCCGCCGAGGGTGTGGTGATGGCGGGCGACCGGCGGGCCACCATGGGCAACCTGATCGCCCAGCGTGACATCGAGAAGGTGCACCCGGCCGACGCGTACTCGCTGGTCGGCATCGCAGGCACCGCCGGCATCGGCATCGAGCTGATGCGACTGTTCCAGGTGGAGCTGGAGCACTACGAGAAGATCGAGGGCGCGATGCTCTCGTTGGACGGCAAGGCCAACCGGTTGGCCTCGATGATCCGGGGCAACCTGGGGGCGGCCATGCAGGGGCTGGCCGTGGTGCCGCTCTTCGCCGGGTTCGACCTGGCCGCCGCCGACCCGGCGCGGGCCGGTCGGATCTTCAGCTTCGACGTGACCGGTGGCCCGTACGAGGAGACCGGCTACGACGCGATCGGGTCCGGGTCGTTGTTCGCCAAGTCCGCGTTGAAGAAGCGGTTCCGGGCCGGGTTGTCCGTCGAGGACGCGACGCGGCTGGCGGTCGAGGCGCTCTACGACGCGGCCGATGACGACACCGCGACCGGTGGGCCCGACCTGACCCGCCGGATCTACCCCGTGGTGATGACCGCGACTGCCGAGGGCACCTACCGGCTCACCGACGCCGAGACGGCGACGATCGCCGAGGGCGTGGTCGCCGGCCGGATGGAAAACCCGGGCGGCTAGGCCCGCCCGCCCACCCCCACCTGCCAGCAGTCGTCAGCACAGCCCCGTTAGGAGAACCGCCGCCGTGGCCATGCAGTTCTACGCCTCGCCCGAACAGATCATGCGTGACCGCTCCGAGTTGGCCCGTAAGGGCATCGCTCGCGGGCGCAGCGCCGTGGTCCTGAGCTACTCCGGCGGGGTGCTCTTCGTCGCGGAGAACCTCTCCAGCGCCCTGCACAAGGTCAGTGAGATCTACGACCGGATCGGCTTCGCCGCGGTCGGCCGGTACAACGAGTTCGAGAACCTGCGGCGGGCCGGCGTGCGGATGGCCGACCTGAACGGGCTCAGCTACGACCGCCGGGACGTCACCGGTCGGGCCCTGGCCAACGCGTTCGCGCAGACCCTTGGTGCGATCTTCACCGAGCAGTCGAAGCCGTTCGAGGTGGAGATCTGTGTGGCGGAGGTCGGGGCCACCCCCGCCGATGACGAGTTGTACCGGCTCACCTACGACGGTTCGGTCAATGACGAGCCGGGGCGGATGGCGATGGGTGGTCAGGCTGAGGCCATCACCGGTGTGCTGAAGTCCAACCACCGGCCGGACATGTCGCTCGGTGAGGCGGTGAAGGTCGCGGTGCAGGCGCTCAGCAGCGTCGGTGGGGAGGGCGGCGCCGCTCGGACGATCGCCGCGAACCAGCTCGAGGTGGCGGTGCTGGACCGTCAACGGGTCGGCCGGACGTTCCGGCGGATCACCGGGGCCGCGCTGACCGCGTTGCTGGACGGGAAGGCGGCACCGCCGGCGAGTGACCTGCCGGAGACGCCGAGCGTGCCGACCGGGGAGGCGGGCAAGCCGACCAGTTCGGCGGGCTCCGCGGACCTGGAGGATCGACCGGGGCAGGCCGACAGTTGATCGTGTGAGCAAGAAGCGCCGGGGTCCGCGTGAGCGGGCCCCGGCGCTGTCGTGTGGTGGGTCAGCGGCGGGGGAGCAGCGGCCGGGCGAGGGCCCAGTAGCCGGCGGCGACCGCGTTGAAGACGCCCATGCCGGGGGGTGAGTCGACGTTCGAGGGGGCGACCCGGGCGGTCATCAGCTCGGCGATCACCCCGTCGGGTACGGTCCGTTCGGCCTGGAGTTGACGGCGGCGGGCACCCACCCAGGATCTGTTGCGCCACAGCCAGCCCCAGCCGCGGGTCTTCTGCCGGGTCCAGCCACCGGCGAGCGCGGCGGCGAGCATGGCGGCTTCGGTGAGCAGCAGCATCGGGGCGAGCAGCACCAGGGTGCGGGTCTGGTAGGCGGTGAGCAGGGTGACCAGCCGGTTGCGTTCGACCAGGTAGAGCTTCAGGTCGTTGCGGGAGAACTCGTAGTGGTGGCGGACGACGGCGTCGGGGACGTACTCCAGGCGCAGGCCGCGTTGCCAGAGCCGCAGGCTCAGCTCGGTGTCCTCGTGGTAGGCGAAGTACTCTTCGGCGAAGCCGTCGAGCTCCTGCCAGCGCTGCCGGCTGATCACGAAGCAGCAGCCGCTGAGTGACGGGACTCTGGTGCGGACGGCGTGGGCGGTGGCCGGTTCGCCGTTGCCGCCGGCCCAGGACAGGCCGGTGAAGTGCAGCGGGTTGCCGGCGGTGTTGATCAGTTCGGGGGTGTCGGCGAGCCGGATGGAGGCCATCGCGGCGCCGACGCCGGGTTCGGCGGCGACCGCCACCGTCTTGGCGAGGGCGTCGGGGGCGACGATGGCGTCGGAGTTGACGAAGGCGAGCCAGTCTCCGGTGGCCTCGGCGGCGCCGATCCGGCAGCCGCCGGAGTAGCCGGTGTTCTGCTCGGGGCGGACGACGCGCACCTGGGGGAAGCCCTTGACGATGTCGATGCCGTCGCCGGTGCAACCGTTGTCGACGACGACCAGTTCGATGTCGACGTCGGTGCTGGCGAGGACGGCGTGGGCGGCGTCGACCAGGTACGGCTCGGCGCCGTAGGCGAGCATGACCGCGGTCACCTGTGGGCGGGTCATCGGATGCCTCCGGATGCGGCAGGGGCGGCGGCCTCGGCGAGCGGCCGGGTGGGGGTGGTGGGTCGGTGGGCGCCGCCGCGCAGCAGCAGTGTCGCCATGGTGGCGGCCACGATGACGGACCCGATGGTGTACGCCAACTCGACTCGCAGGGTGACCGGGGCGGGGATCAGCGTGACGGCGATCAGGGCGGCGACGCCGGCGGTCCAGGCGAGCGCCTGGGCGCGGTGCCGGTCGAGGGCGAGCAGGGCCTGGCCGAGGACCATCGCCCACAGGTAGGCGAGGGTGGCGGCGGCCAACCAGGCGAAGTCGGCGTGGCCGAGAACGCCGGGTGCGTCGAAGAGGGCGCCGACCAGCCACGGGCCGAGCAGCACGGCGCCGAGGGCGCCGGCGAGGCCGAGGGCGGTGACGATGCCGAGTGCCCGGCGCAGCAGGCTGTGGAAGCCGGCCTGGTCGCCGGTGGTGGCGGTGGTGGCCAGGCCGGGCAGTAGTGACGCCTGGAGGGAGCCGAAGACGAACAGGGGGATGCGGACCAGCACGAGGGCGCTCAGGAGCGCGCCGGCGGCTGCCGCGTCGGAGGGCGCGAGTAGTTGCACGTTGATCACGCCGATGTTCACCACGACCTGGGAGAGCAGGCTGGAGGCGGTGAGCAGGCCGAGGCCGCGCAGCAGGGTGGCCCAGGCGACCGGCGGGCCGGCGCCGATGGCGCGCAGCACCGGTGGCAGGGTGACCAGGACGCTGACCAGCGGGGCGGCGACGAGTACGAGCCCGTACCAGACGGGGGAGGTGACCCCGGCCAGCCCGAGCAGGGCGACCATGATGATGCGCAGGCCGCCGTCGATCCCGAGTTGGGTGCCGTACCAGGGGAACAGTTGCAGGCCGGAGAGGACGCCGCGGGTGGCGTAGGCGACGGCCATCGCGGCGAGTGCGCCGATGAGCACGGTGACCAGGTTGCCGTCGCCGGCGAAGAGCTTGTCGGCGAGCGGCTGGCGGCCGATGGTGACGGCGGACACCAGCACGGCGAGCAGCACGGCGGCGACGGTGACGCCGCGGGCCAGCACCGGTCCCGGGGGCAGCCCCTGGCTGTGCCGGGCGGCGACGATCCGGGCGACTTCCTGTTCGATCGGCATGAACACGCCGATGCCGAGGGTGAACACGATCGACCAGAGCACCGACAGGGCGGAGTAGTCGGCGGTGCTGAGGCTGTGGCCGGCGACCGCGAGGTGCACGTAGGAGGCGAGGCCGAGAAGGCCCAGCCCGGCACCAACAGCGATGGTGCCGGGCGGGATCAGGCGCAGCAGGCGACGGATCACCGGCGAATGAGGGCCAGCGTGAGGACGGCGAACGCGCGGCCGAGGTAGATCATCGCCCGGGCGGGGGAGTGGCTGGGTGTGCCGGCCATCCGTTTGCGCATGGCGACGGGCACCTGCCGGATGCGGTATCCGCGGCGGGCGGTGTGGACCAGGGTCTCCACGGTGTCGCCGAGGTATTCGGCCGGGTACCAGGTGGCGAACATGTCGATGACCCGCCGGTTGGCGGCGCGGAAGCCGGACGTGGTGTCGGTGAGCTTGGTGTGGGCGACCCGGGACAGCACGGCGGAGAGCATCACCATCGCCCAGCGGCGGGGGCCGCGGACGGTGTAGTCGCCCTCGCCGGCGAAGCGGGCGCCGATGACGAGGTCGTTGTCGTCGAGCAGGTCGACGAGCTTCGGCACGTACCGGGGGTCGTGCTGGCCGTCGGCGTCGATCTGGATGGCGACGTCGTAGTTGTGGTCGCGGGCGTAGCGGTAGCCCAGGCGCATGGCCCCGCCGACGCCGAGGTTGTACGGCAGTTTCGCGACTGTGGCGCCGGCGGCGGTGGCGACGGCGGCGGTGCGGTCGGTGGAGCCGTCGTCGACGACGAGCACGTCGACGCCGGGCAGTTCGCCGCGGACCTCGCCGACGACGTCGGCGATCGAACCGGACTCGTTGAGCGCCGGGATGATGATCAGTGTGCGTTTGCCGTTAACCATCGGTCGACACCAGTTCGTCACGGCCCGCCCGGTCCGCGTCGATCTCTGCGCGCAGCAGGGCGAAGTCCTCGGCCAGGGTGCGGGTCTCTTCTTCGAGTGCGCTGACCTCCCAGCTCAGGTGCACGCACACGAGCAGCAGGAAGACGATGCCGAGGAAGAGCACCAGGCTGACGCCGGAGGCGACGCCGAGGAGTTCGGCGACGTTGTCGAGCAGCCGGGGGAACAGGGACAGCGGGATCACGACGACCAGTACGGCGAGCCAGAGCATGCCGTACTTCTCGCGCAGCTGACGGCGGCGCAGCAGCTCGACGATGGTGCCGAGGAGCAGCAGGCCGGTCAGGCCGGTGACGAGGGTGAGCTTCATGCGACCTTCCACGGGGCGGGTGGAGCGGGGGAGTGGAACGCGTCAACCAGGGCGCTGTGCCAGTCCGGAAGCGGGGGCAGACCCACGGCTGCCCAGCGGCTGTGCCCTAGCACACTGTACGCAGGCCGGGGGGCGGGACGCGGATACCGGTCGCTGGTGGTGGGTCGAATGCGGTCCGGGTCCAGCCCGGCCAGCGTGAATGTGGCGCGGGCCAACCCGTACCAGGTTGTCTGCCCGGTGCAGGTGCCGTGGTAGACGCCGGGCGGCGCGTTGCCGGCCACTGCCGCGTCGGCGAGCGCGACGAGTCGTTGGGCGAGCGCGTAGGACCAGGTGGGTTGGCCGTGTTGGTCGTCGACCACGTCGAGGTGGTCGCGGTGGGCGGCGAGTTGGAGCATGGTGGCCACGAAGTTCGGGCCGTGGGCGCCGTACAGCCAGGCGGTGCGTACCACGTACCCGGTGTCGGGCAGGAGGCGCGCGACGGCCTGTTCGCCGACGAGTTTGCTGCGGCCGTACGCGTTGACCGGCGCGGTGGGCGCGTCCTCCGGGTAGGGGGTGTCCGCGTTGCCGGCGAGGACGTAGTCGGTGGAGACCTGGATCAGTCGGGTTCCGTCGGCGGCGCAGGCCGCGGCCAGGTTGGTCACGGCGCCTCCGTTGACGGCGGTCGCCGCGGCCTCGTCGGCTTCGGCGGCGTCGACGTTGGTCCAGGCCGCCGCGTTGATCACCAGGTCGTGCCCGGCGACGGCGGCGTCCACCGCCGCGCGGTCGGTGACGTTCAGGTCGGCGCGGGTGGCGGCGGTCACCTTGAGGTCGGGTCGTGCTCCCAGCACGGTGACCAGGTCCCGGCCGAGCATTCCGCCCGCGCCGGTGACGAGGATTCGGGTCATGCGGCCGGGGCGGACTTGAGGGGTTCCCACCACGTGCGGTTGTCCTGATACCAGCGGACGGTGTCAGCGAGGCCCTGGTCCAGGGTGATGCTGGGGTGGTAACCGAGCTCTTCGCTGATCTTGGTGATGTCGAGCGAGTACCGGCGGTCGTGGCCCTTGCGGTCGGTGACCGGGACGACCCGGTCCCATCCGGCGTCGCAGGCGTCCAGGAGCAGACCGGTGAGTTGCTTGTTGGTCAGTTCGGTGCCGCCGCCGATGTTGTAGACCTCGCCGGCGCGGCCCTTCTGCTGCACGAGGGCGATGCCGCGGCAGTGGTCGTGCACGTGCAGCCAGTCGCGGATGTTGCCACCGTCGCCGTAGAGGGGGACGGTGCCGCCGTCGAGGAGGTTGGTGACGAACAGCGGGATGACCTTCTCGGGGAACTGGTACGGGCCGTAGTTGTTGGAGCAGCGGGTGACGACCACGTCCATGCCGTGGGTGCGGTGGTACGACAGCGCCAGCAGGTCGGAGCCGGCCTTGGACGCCGAGTACGGCGAGTTGGGGGCCAGGGGCCAGGTCTCGGTCCAGGAGCCCTCGTCAATCGAGCCGTAGACCTCGTCGGTGGAGACGTGCACGAATCGTCCGGTGCCGTGGCGCAGCGCCGCGTCGAGCAGCGTCTGGGTGCCCAGCACGTTGGTGGTGACGAACGGCGCGGCGCCGGCGATCGAGCGGTCCACGTGTGACTCGGCGGCGAAGTGCACGATCACGTCGTGCCCGGCGACGACCTCGTCGACCACGACCGGGTCGCAGATGTCGCCCTGCACGAACCGCAGTCGCGGGTCGTCGCGGACGGGCGCGAGGTTGGCGAGGTTGCCCGAGTAGGTCAGCTTGTCCAGGACGGTCACGGCGGCCGGCTCGAGCGGCGGCACGCCGTCGGCGCCGCCGAGGGGCTTGCCCAGCAGCAGGCGGACGTACTCCGACCCGATGAATCCGGCTCCGCCGGTGACGAGGATCCTCACGGGTCCGGAAGTATACGCGACGGGTGGCGCTAAGCCCGGTATGCGACCCCCGCACAACCTGTCCGGGTGCGGCTAGGCTTCCCCGGTGCGCGGAATCCTACTTGCCGGCGGCACCGGGTCCCGGCTCTGGCCGATCACCCGGGCGGTCTCGAAGCAGCTGATGCCGGTCTTCGACAAGCCGATGATCTACTACCCGCTCTCCACCCTGGTGATGGCCGGGGTCCGGGAGATCCTGGTGATCACGACTCCGGACGACCAGGACCAGTTCCGTCGCCTGCTCGGCGACGGCAGCCAGTTCGGGCTGCGGCTGGAGTACGCCAGCCAGGAACGCCCGGAGGGCATCGCGCAGGCGTTCATCCTCGGCGCGGACTTCATCGGCGACGCGTCGGTGGCGCTGGTCCTCGGCGACAACATCTTCCACGGTGTGGGCCTGGGACGGCAGCTCGCCGACCACGGTGACCTGGTCGGCGGGCGGGTGTTCGCCTATCAGGTGGCCAACCCGCAGGAGTACGGCGTGGTCGACTTCGACGCCGATGGCCGGGTGCTCTCGATCGAGGAGAAGCCGGCCCGGCCGAAGTCCCGGTTCGCGGTGCCCGGCCTGTACTTCTACGACAACCGGGTGGTCGACATCGCGCGCAAGCTCACCCCGAGCGCGCGCGGCGAGCTGGAGATCACGGCGGTCAACGAGGCGTACCGGGAGTGGGGCGAACTGTCGGTGACGGTGCTGGATCGGGGCACCGCCTGGCTGGACACCGGCACGTTCACCTCGATGATGCAGGCCGCCGAGTTCGTCCGGGTGGTCGAGGAACGGCAGGGCCTCAAGATCGGTTGTGTCGAGGAGGTCGCCTGGCGGGCCGGCCTGATCGACGACGCGCAGCTGCGCGCGCTGGCCGAGCCGCTGACCAAGAGCGGCTACGGCGACTACCTGCTCCGGCTGCTCAGCGAGCAGGCTGAGCGCGACGGGGGTTCCTGGTGAAGATCCGGGAGTTGGGCATCGAGGGCGCCTGGGAGATCACCCCCCAGCAGCACGGTGACCCGCGTGGCATGTTCATGGAGTGGTACCGCTTCGACAAGCTCGCCGAGGCGGTGGGGCATCCGCTGCGACTGGCCCAGGCCAACCTGTCGGTGTCCGCGCGTGGCGTGGTGCGCGGCGTGCACTTCGCCGATGTCCCGCCCGGGCAGGCCAAGTACGTGACCTGTGTGCGGGGCGCGGTCCTCGACGTGATCGTGGACCTGCGGGTGGGTTCGCCGACCTTCGGCCGGTGGGAGGGCGTCCGGCTGGACGACACCGACCGTCGGGCGGTCTACCTCAGCGAGGGGCTGGGGCACGGGTTCTGCGCGTTGACCGACGACGCGACGTTGAGCTATCTCTGCTCGGCCACCTACAACCCGACCGGCGAGCACGCGGTGCACCCGCTGGACGAGGAGTTGGGCATCGAGTGGCCGGCGGAGGTTCCGTTGCTGTCCGCGCGCGACGACGCGGCGCCGACCCTCGCCCAGGCGCGCGAGCGGGGTCTGCTCCCGGAGTACGACAGCTGCCGGCGGTTCGTGGCGAGCCTCGGCCCGGACGGAATGTCGCACTCAACCGGTATGTGACAGCGCTCGGGGCACGACCTGTGGTCTGACAGTGACGAACCGGGCCCCCAGGCGGCTAATGTCACACCATGGAGCGGCGAATCTTCGGCCTCGAGACCGAGTACGGCGTCACCTGCACCTATCGCGGGCAGCGGCGGCTGTCCCCGGACGAGGTCGCGCGGTATCTGTTCCGGCGCGTGGTGTCCTGGGGTCGGTCGAGCAACGTCTTCCTGCGCAATGGGGCCCGGCTCTACCTGGACGTCGGGTCGCATCCGGAGTACGCGACACCGGAGTGCGACTCGGTGACCGATCTGGTCGCCCACGACCGGGCCGGCGAGCGGATCCTGGAGGGCCTGCTCGTCGACGCGGAGAAGCGGCTGCACGACGAGGGCATCGCGGGTGAGATCTACCTGTTCAAGAACAACACCGACTCGGCCGGCAACTCGTACGGGTGCCACGAGAACTACCTGGTCTCCCGGCACGGCGAGTTCGGCCGGCTCGCCGACGTGCTCATCCCGTTCCTGGTGACCCGGCAGTTGATCTGCGGCGCCGGCAAGGTCCTGCAGACCCCACGCGGCGCGGTCTACTGCCTCTCGCAGCGGGCCGAGCACATCTGGGAGGGCGTCTCCTCGGCGACCACCCGCAGCCGCCCGATCATCAACACCCGCGACGAGCCGCACGCCGACGCCGAGCGCTACCGGCGGCTGCACGTGATCGTCGGTGACTCCAACATGAACGAGGTCACCACGCTGCTCAAGGTCGGCACCGCCGACATCGTGCTGCGGATGATCGAGGCCGGGGTGGTGATGCGCGACCTGTCCCTGGAGAACCCGATCCGGGCCATCCGGGAGGTGTCGCACGACATCACCGGGCGGCGCAAGGTGCGGCTGGCCAACGGCAAGGAGGTCAGCGCCCTCGACATCCAGCAGGAATACCTCGCCAAGGCCACCGAGTTCGTCGAGCGGCGCGGCGGCGACCAGGCCGCCAAGCGGGTCGTCGAGCTGTGGGGGCGGGTGCTCAACGCGGTGGAGACCGGTGACCTGGAACCGGTCTCCCGGGAGATCGACTGGGTCAGCAAGCTGCGGTTGATCGAGCGCTACCAGCGCAAGCACGATCTGCCGTTGTCGCACCCCCGGGTGGCGCAGATGGACCTGGCCTACCACGACGTGCGTCGCGGCCGGGGCCTCTACGGGCTGCTGGAGCGCCGCGGTGACGTCGACCGGGTGGCCACCGACCCGGAGATCTTCGAGGCCAAGGAGACCCCGCCGCAGACCACCCGGGCCCGGCTGCGGGGCGAGTTCATCCGGCACGCCCAGGAGAAGCGCCGCGACTTCACCGTCGACTGGGTGCACCTGAAGCTCAACGACCAGGCGCAGCGCACCGTGTTGTGCAAGGACCCGTTCCGGGCGTACGACGAGCGGGTGGAGCGACTGATCGCCAGCATGTGACGGGTTACCGGCCCCGGCGGTGCGCTGCGCCGACGGGGCCGGTCGGCCCGGCGCGCCGAGCGGTTAAGCTGAGCGCGCCATGACGACTTCTGGACCTTCCGACCGTTCCGAGCGCCCCGAGCGCGGCACCGAGCGGCAGAACTGGATCGAACGCCGGCGGGAGAAGATCCGCGCCGAGATCGACCGTAACCGGCGCGGTGACTACACGGTGCCGACCTGGGTGCTGGCCCTGGCCCTGGCCCTCATCGTGGGCGGCTGGCTGGCCCTGATCTTCCTCGCCTAACCCCCAGCGCTCCGGCCCCGCGCCGTCGCCCGCGTTGATCATGAAGTTGTTGCCCCGACACGCCGAGGCGGCGGGCACTTCATGATCACCAGGGCCGGGCCGGGCCGATCAGGGGAGGAGGGTTGTGGCGTGGCGGCCGGCGGCGGCTGCGGACAGGAAGTAGGCGTGGTCGGCGTCGAGGCCACGGCCCATGGTGGACAGCGGCACGACGCTGGCCCGCAGCGCGGCGTCGAGACCGTCGGTGCCTACCCGCACGATCTTGTGCCGGGCCGCCAGGGGCGCCAGCGCCGCGTGCACCTCGGCCGCGAGCGACGGGGCCAGGTCCTCGGGCACCACCAGCTCCGCCGGGGCGAGCGCCACCCGGCCGTACGCGGTGAGGCTGTGGTGTGACACGCCCCGGTGCCGGGGACGGGGGTCGGCGTCGGAGATGCGCAACGACCCGACCGGCCGCCCGCCCAGCGTGGCGACCGCGTTGACCGCCTCGCCGACCGCGACGCCGGAGAAACCCCAGCGGGTGCCGGTGCCCAGGTTGCCGGGCCCCTGAGCCACGATCGCCAGGTCCGCGTGGAGCACGTGCCGGGCGGCGAGCAGACCGCCGTGCACTGTGGTGGCCTCCAGGTCGCCGCCGAACGCCTGCCCGACCGTGATCGTGCCGACCAGCTCGGACCGCAGCCCGGCGAGGGTGCGGGAGAACCAGGCGGGCAGCGCGCCACCGTCGGTGAGCAGGTACGCCACCCGCGCCCGCGGGGCGTCGGCCCGGATGCCGGCCAGGATCGCCGGCAGCGCCGAGTGCAGATCGGCGGTGACCACCGGCAGGCCGCCCAGGTCGTCCGCGTCGGCCAGCACGTCGCGGTGCGGGGACGCCTCCTCGTCGACACCGAGCAGGATCGGCTGCAACGGGGTGTAGCGGGCCTTCACCAGGTGCCCGGCGTCGCGGGTGTCGGCGACCTCCGGCGGGTCCGGGGGCAGCCGGTCCGGCAGGGCGACCACCAGGGCGTACCCGCCGGTGCCCAACCCCATCAGCAGCGCGCCGGCGTTGAGCAGCACCCGGTCGCCCGGCTCGGGCGTGCCGACCAGCTCCGGGTAGGCCAGCGCGCGCATCCGTGTGCCGTCGGGCAGGTCCACGTCCAGCTCCACCGCCCCGGTCCACTGCCGTCGCAGCGTCGCCACCGTCCCCGTACGCCATCGCACCATGACGGGCACGCTAGCCGCGCGGGCCCGGCGGCCCGCGCCCGGGTGCGGTTCAGGTGGACTCGGCGCCGCCGGCGTCCGGGCTCGGTCGGGCCTGGGTGTGCCGGGCGGTGCCGGTGGCCCCGGGCAGCGAGCGGGTGGGGTCGAGGAAGACGAACCGGATCTCCGGGTAGCGGCCGGTGAGCCGTCGTTCGGCCTCGTCGGCGGCGGTCTCGATCTGCGCGCCGGTGGCCTCGTCGCGGAAGTCGACCTTCGCGGCGACCAGGATGTCGTCCGGGCCGAGCTGCATGGTCAACAGGGTGTCGATGCGCTCCACCTCGGGCAGCCCGGCCAGCTCCTGCTCGATCTCGCGGCGCAGCCGTTCCGGCACGGCCCGGCCGACCAGCAGCGACAGGTTGTTGCTGGCGAGGATCCCGGCGACGGTCAGCAGCAGCAGGCCGATCAGGATCGACGCCACGCCGTCCCACACCTCGTCGCCGGTGGCGTGCGACAGACCGACGCCGAGCCCGGCCAGCACCAGACCGATCAGGGCCGCGCTGTCCTCCAGGAAGACCGCCTTGACGGTGGTGTCGGCGGTCAGCCGCAGAAACCGCCGAGGCGTGGTCCGCCAGCGTCGCGACTCGCGGCGGACCTGGCGCACCGCGCGGGCCAGGGAGATCGACTCGATGACGAACGACACAGCGAGCACGATGTACGAGATCAGGTAGTCGCCGCTGTGCTTGTGCACCAGGATCGTGGTGACGCCGTGGGTGACGGCGAAACCGGCGCCCGCGACGAACGTGAACATCGCCGCGAAGAACGCCCAGACGTAGCTCTCCTTGCCGTACCCGAAGGGGTGTCGCTGGTCGGCCGGGCGGGCGCCGCGGCGCAGCGCCTGGAAGAGCAGCACCTCGGTGGTGGTGTCGGCCACCGAGTGCGCCGCCTCGGAGAGCATCGCGGCGGATCCGGAGATCACCCCGGCGATCAGTTTGGCCACCGCGATGGCGAGGTTGGCGGCGCCGGCGACGACGACGGTGCCGACGCTCTCGCTCGCGGGCCTGGCCTCCGGTGCCGACATGAGGATCACCCTATGACCGCGGACGGCGACGCGCCGGGGGAGACCCGATCCGAACATGTGTGCGGCACGCCCGCGTGGGTGCACGGTGTGGGCGCGTCGGCTGCTAGCGTCTACCGCGTGTCGCGGACCCGCACCGAACGCCTGGTCAACCTGGTGATCTGCCTGCTGTCCACGCGACGGTTCCTGACCGCCGCGCAGATCGCCGCGACCGTGCCCGGTTACGAGCACGATCCTGACGACGCGCGCGACCACGAGGCGTTCCAGCGCAAGTTCGAACGGGACAAGGCCGAGCTGCGCGATTTGGGTGTCCCACTGGAGACCGGCACGGCGAGCGCCTTCGACGCCGAGCCCGGCTACCGGATCGCCCACCGCGAGTACGCGCTGCCCGACATCCTCCTCGAACCGGACGAGGCCGCCGCGGTCGGCATCGCCGCACGGCTGTGGCAGCACGCCGGGCTGGCCGCCGCCGCGTCGTCCGGGCTGGCCAAGCTGCGCGCCGCCGGGGTGGACGTGGACCCGCAGGCGACCCTCGGCCTGGAGCCGATGGTCACCGTCGACCCGGCGTTCGCGCCGCTGACCGCCGCCGCGCGCGACCGCCGCGAGGTGGGGTTCGACTACCGGGTGCCCGACCGCGACGCGCCCAGTCGGCGGCGACTGCAACCGTGGGGCGTCGTCTGCTGGCGCGGCCGGTGGTATGTGGTCGGCCACGACCAGGACCGGGAGGCGACCCGCTGCTTCCGGCTGTCCCGGGTCGTCGGCGCGGTCCGGGTGACCGGCGCCCCCGGCGCGTACGAGCCTCCCGCCAACGTCGACCTGATCAGCCACGTGGCCCGCTGGTCGGGTCCGGTGGAGCGCACCGGCCGGGCCACGGTGCTGGCCGCGCCGGGACGGGCCGCCGGGCTGCGCCGCTGGGCGCTGGAGGTGACCGCCGGTCCGGACGGCGACCGGCTGGTCCTGCCGTACGCGGAGCCGGACGGGTTGGCCGGTCATCTCGTCGGCTACGGCCCGGACGTGCGGGTGCTGGACCCGCCGGAGGTCCGCGAGGCGGTCATCCAACGACTCAAGGAGATCGCCGTGCGCCACGACGAGCTGGCCGTGGGCGGAGGTGCCCGGTGACCCGCCCGGCCGCCCGCACCGGTTCCCGCGCGTCCGCCGACCGGCTGGCCCGACTGCTCAACCTGGTGCCCTACCTGCTGGCCCGGCCCGGCATCGAGATCGCCGAGGCGGCCGGTGACCTGGGCGTCACCGAGCGCCAGCTCCGGGAGGACCTGGAGCTGCTCTGGGTGTGCGGGCTGCCCGGGTACGGCCCCGGTGACCTCATCGACATGGCGTTCGACGGTGACCGGGTGACCATCACCTACGACGCCGGCATCGACCGGCCGTTGCGGCTGACGCCCGACGAGGCCCTCGCTCTGGTGGTGGCGCTGCGGATGCTGGCCGAGACGCCCGGGGTGGCCAACCGGGAGGCCGTCGAACGGGCTCTGGCCAAGATCGAGGCCGCGGGCGACCTGGTGGGCGCCCCGGTGGCGGTCCGGTTGCCCGGAGACACCCCGCGGGTCGAGGCGCTGCGCGCCGCCGTCGAGGGCGGGAAGGCCCTGCGGATCACCTACTACACGGCCGCCCGGGACGAGACCACCGAGCGCGTCATCGACCCGCTGCGGATGCTCATGGTCGGCGGCCGGGCGTACGTGGAGGCGTGGTGCCGGCGTGCGGAGGCCGTCCGGCTGTTCCGCGCCGACCGGATCGACGCGACCACCGAGTTGGACGAGCCGGCCACGGTGCCGCCGCAGGCCGTGCCGCACGACCTCACCGAGGGCGTGTTCCGCCCGACGGCCGACCTGCCGCTGATCACCCTGCGGATCGGCCGGGGCGAGCGGTGGATCACCGAGTACTACCCGTGCGAGCGGGTCGAGGCCGGCGACGGCGACCAGTGGCTCGTCTCCCTGCGGGTCACCGACCTGGGCTGGGCCCGCCGGTTCGTGCTGGGTCTCGGCCCGGAGGTGACGGTGGTCGCCCCGGTCGAGTTGGCCGAGCAGGTGCGGGCGACGGCCGCCGCCGCGTTGGACGCGTACGCCGTGCCCGCGCCCCCGGCGGTGCCCCGACCGTCCGAGGTCGACGCGGAGCGCGCGCCGGCGGGCGACCCGGCGGTGGCCGGCCGCACCCAGTAGGCTGACCGCCGTGCTGATCTGGATCGTCCTCGCGGTGGTGCTGCTGCCCCTCGTGGTGCTCGCGCTGGCCGTGCGCCCGGTGCTGGCCCGGTTGCCCCAGCTGCGCCGCGCGGCCGTGGCGTTGCAGCGGCGTGCCGCCGAGGCCGAGGCGCTGCGGGACACCGCCGAGGCGCTGCAACAACGCGCCGAGGACGTCCAACGTCGGCTCGACACCACCTCCCGACGGCTCGCGGTGATCAAGGCCAAGCGCGGCTGATCGGGCCCGCACCTGGTGGTGGTTGACGGATCATCGTGGGTTGGTCAAGACTTCACCCTCCCGGCCAAACCACCACTACCCAACGGGTGGCGGGCAGCCGATCCGCACGTACGATGGGCTGCGTACCACCCCTCGGACACAGAGCGACTGGAGCTTCTCATGGGTGCCCTCAAGCCGTGGCACATCGCTGTTCTCGTGGTTGTGCTGATCCTGCTCTTCGGTGCGAAGCGGCTCCCTGACGCGGCCCGGTCGCTGGGTCGGTCGCTGCGGATCATCAAGGCCGAGACGAAGAGCCTGCAGGACGACGACCGCGACCTCGCCGAGAAGGCCGACGCGCAGGCCGCCTACCAGCCGCTGCCGCCGCACACCGGGCAGCAGGCGCCGTACGCCGGTCAGCCGCAGCAGGCCCCGTACCAGCAGGCCCCGCCGCAGCAGCCGGTCGTCGACCCGGTGCACCGCGTCCGCGACAACTGACCGAAGGGCCCCACTCCCGTGGCCTTCGCCCTGCGTAAGCGCGGCCCGAGCAGCTTCGAGCGGGCCGCCGACGGCTCGATGACGCTCATCGAGCACGTCCGCGAGCTGCGTAACCGTCTCTTCCGCGCGTCCGTGGCGATCCTCATCGGGTTCGGTCTCGGTGTGTGGTTGGCCAAGCCGGTGCTGCACCTGCTCCAGCAGCCCTACTGTGACCTCCCGCAGGCCAGATTCGTCGACGGCAAGTGCGAGTTCGTGCAGCTCGGCCCCGCCGACCTGTTCCTGCTCAACCTGAAGGTCGCGCTCTGGGTCGGGTTGATCGTGGCCGCACCGGTCTGGCTCTACCAGCTCTGGGCGTTCATCGCGCCCGGCCTGCACCGGCACGAGCGACGCTACGCGTACTTCTTCACCGCCCTCGCCGCGCCGCTGTTCGCGGCCGGTGCGGTGCTGGCGTACTTCGTCACGGCCAAGGGCCTGGAGTTCCTGCTCAGCATCTCCGACAGCGAGATCAGCACCACCCTGGAGATCACCAAGTACATCTCCTTCGTCACCAACCTGATCCTGTTGTTCGGGGTGGCGTTCGAGTTCCCGTTGATCGTGTTGATGCTCAACTTCGTGGGCATCGCCAGCGCGAAGCGGCTGCTCAGCTGGTGGCGGGTGGCGATCTTCGTGTTCTTCGCGTTCTCCGCCGTGGTCACCCCCACCCCGGACCCGTTCGGGATGACCGCGTTGGCGCTCTGCCTCTCCGCGCTCTACTTCGGCGCCGTCGGCGTCGCGTTCCTCAACGACAAGCGGCGTGGGCGGGGCAAGGAGATCTACGCCGGCATCGACGACGACGAGGTGTCGCCGTTGGAGTTCGACGCGGACCCGGTCGTGGCCGGGCAGCGGGTCGACTCGACCGCGCCGATCGGCGTACCCGAACCGGTCGCCCCTCCCGCGCCGATCGAGCGCCGCTACGACGACATGACCTGACGGCCCCGCGCCGACCGGTCCACCGACGCCGTCCCCGGGTTCCCGGGGGCGGCGTCGTCGCGTCACCTCCCGCGTCGGCGGCGGGACTGAAGGTGACGGCGGCCGCCCCGGGGAAACGGCGGGTGTCCGACCGGTACGGTGCTGCCCGTGACCGCAGACGATCACCTGCCCGCCGCCGGCGGACCGACCGACGGAGCCCTGGTCGCCGGTGAACCGGTCGACCGCGCCCCGCTCCCCGGTGGCCCGGTGGCCGTCCTCACGAACCCGACCGCGGGTCGGGGACGCTACCGGGCCCTGCTGCCCCGGCTGTTGGACGGGTTGGCCGTCGCCGGGCGGCCGATCCGGCTGCTGCCGGCGTCGAGCCCCGCCGAGGCGGAGGCGGCGTGCCGGGCCGCCGTGGCCGACGGCGCCGGCGCGCTGGTGGCGGTCGGTGGGGATGGCACCGTGCACCGGGCGTTGCAGGCGGTCGCCGGCACCGACGTGCCGTTCGGCCCGATCCCGGCCGGCACCGGCAACGACTTCGCGCTGGACACCGGTTTCCCGGCGGACCCCCTCGCGGCGGCGGTGATGATCGGCGAGGCGCTGCGCGACGGCCGCAGTCGACCCGTCGACCTGGCCCGGATGGTCGGCGTCGACGGCGTCGAGCGGTGGTACGGGGCGGTCCTCGCGGCCGGGTTCGACGCGATCGTCAACGAGCGGGCCAACCGGATGCGCTGGCCACGCGGCCCACGCCGGTACGACCTGGCGATCCTGGTCGAGCTGGCCCGGCTGCGCCCCCGCCGCTACACGCTGCGCCTCGACGGGGTGCCGCACGACCTGGACGCGGTGCTCGTGGCGGTGGGCAACTGCCCGACGTACGGCGGTGGCATGCGGATCTGCCCGGACGCGGACCCGACCGACGGGCTGCTCGACGTGGTGGTGGCGGGTCGGGTCAACCGGCGGACCCTGGTCCGGGTGAAGCCGCGCATCTATCAGGGCACCCACGTCAGCCACCCGCTGGTGCGCAGTTTCCGGGCCCGCACCGTGGAGGTGGCCGCCGAGGGCATCACCTCGTACGCCGACGGGGAACGGTCACTGGCCCTGCCGGTGACGATCAGCGCGGTTCCGGCCGCCCTGCGGCTGCTGCGTTGACCCGGACCGCGCCGATGCTCGCCGCGATGACCAGCGCGATGGCGACGCACTCCAGCACTGTCAGCGCCTGCCGCAGCACCAGCCACCCGGCGAGCGTGGCGACGGCCGGGCCGAGGCTCATCAGCACCGCGAACGTGGCGGTGGGCATCCGCCGTAGCGCCAGCAGTTCCAGGGTGTAGGGCAGCCCGGAGGCGAGCACCGCGAGGGCGGCGCCGAGCGCCAGCACCGGCGGGTCGAGCAGCACCGCGCCGCCGTCGACGATGCCCAGCGGCAGGGTGACCACCGCGGCGACGGTCAGCGCCAGGGCCAGCCCGTCCGCGCCGGGAAAGCGGCCGCCGACCCGGGCGCTCAGCACGATGTACGCGGCCCACATGGCGCCCGCGCCGAACGCGAAGGCCACCCCGACCGGGTTCAGCCGGTCGAAGCCGCCCTGCCCGAGCAGCGCCACCCCGGCCAGTGCCAACCCGGCCCAGCCCCAGCTGGCCAGGCGTCGGGCGGAGAACACCGACAACGCCAGCGGGCCGAGCACCTCAAGCGTCACCGCCGGGCCCAGCGGGATGCGTTCGATGGCCTGGTAGAACAGCGAGTTCATGCCGGCCAGCGCCAGCCCGAACGCGCCGGCCGCGAGCCAGGCCGAGCGGTCGTGTCCGCGCAGCCGGGGCCGGCACACCACGAGCAGCAGCACCGCGGCGATGGTCAGCCGCAGGGTCACCGCGCCGGCCACCCCGGTACGCGGGAAGAGCAACGCGGCCACGGCGGCGCCGAACTGCACCGACAGCGCCCCGCCGAGCACCAGCCCCACGGCGGCCACGCCACCGCGCCGGGCCGGTCGTGTCTCGCCCGAGGGTGGCGTGGGCAGCAGGGTGTCCGTCACGGGCACGACGGTAGGCGTTGCGCCCGGGCCACGGCGCGGCGGTGTCCACCTCAGTGACCAACAAGGCGCGGGTCGGGCCGGTGTCGCTCAGCCCGGCAGGGCCAGGTCGAGCACCGCGCCCAGGCCGTTCTCCCGACCCGGCTCGGCGGCCGGGAGCACCAGCACCGAGCAGCCGGCGGCCACCGCGCCGGCGTCCGCGGGTGTGTCACCGACCATCAGGGTCTGCTCCGGATCGACGCCCAGCATGCCGCAGGCCCGCCAGAAGATCGCCGGGTCGGGTTTGCACCGCCCCACCTCGTACGAGAGAACGAACGCGTCGACGAGGTCGGTCAGCCCCCAGGTGTCGAAGTGTGGCCGCAGGTCGAAGCCGATGTTGCTGACCACCGCCACCGGCACCCCGGCGTCGCGCAGCGCGGTCAGCGTGGGGGCGGTGTCGGCGTACGGTTGCCAGCCGTCGGCGGTCAGCAGCCGCTCGTAGAGCGCGTCGGCGAAGCCGTCGATGCCGGCGTCGACGGTCTCGGCCAGCCCGGTGTACGCGCCCCGGTGGGCGTGTTGGTAGAGGTCCCGGTCGGCCCACAGTTCGGCCAGTCGGGGTGGCACCCGCGCCGGCAGCGGCCCGCCGGCGCGTCCGGCGGTCAGCAGGCGGTCGGCCAGTGCGGTGGCGCGGACCCGGTCCAGGGTGACGCCGCACGCCGCCGCGGCCTCCAGCACCCACCGCTGGGAGTCCTCCACCTGGGCCAGGGTGCCGTGGAAGTCGAAGAGCACCGCCTTGACCGGGCGTCGGGACGCCCGGCGCTCGGCGGTGCCCGGCGGACTGGTCTGGGGCGGTTCGGCATGGTCCGGCACGCCGTGCACCCTACCGACCGCCCCCGACCGCCCCTCGGGACGGCCTTGTGGGGTGCTGTGACTCGGCACGCACTAATCTTGGTGCCATGTCGAGCCCCGCCGAGCGGTACGCAGCGGCGCGCCGCAAGGCCGCACAAGCCGCACAGTTTCCGGCGTTGGACGAGTTCGCCCTTGAGCTGGGGTTCGACCTCGACGACTTCCAGCGGGAGGCGTGTCAGTCGCTGGAACGGGGCAGCGGTGTGCTGGTCTGCGCTCCCACCGGCGCCGGTAAGACGGTGGTCGGGGAGTTCGCCGTCCACCTGGCGTTGCGCGGGCGACCCGACGACCCGGTGCCCGCCGCCGACGCGACGACCCCACCGGCGCGGCGCAAGTGCTTCTACACCACGCCGATCAAGGCGTTGTCCAACCAGAAGTACCACGACCTGGTCGCCCGGTACGGCGCCGAGCAGGTGGGCCTGCTGACCGGCGACAACGCGATCAACGGCGACGCGCCGGTGATCGTGATGACCACCGAGGTGCTGCGCAACATGCTCTACGCGGGCTCCAGCACCCTGCAGGGCCTCGCGTACGTCGTGATGGACGAGGTGCACTACCTGGCCGACCGGTTCCGCGGCGGGGTGTGGGAAGAGGTGATCATTCACCTGCCGGCCTCGGTCACCCTGGTCTCGTTGTCGGCGACCGTGTCCAACGCCGAGGAGTTCGCCGACTGGCTGGTCACCGTGCGCGGCGAGACCGCGGTGGTGGTCAGCGAGCACCGGCCGGTGCCGTTGTGGCAGCACATGCTGGTCGGCAAGCGGATGTTCGACCTGTTCCACGACGCCGACGCCGCGCGCAAGCACGACGTGCACCCGGAGTTGCTGCGCTACACCCGGGAGACCGTGCGGCGGCTGGAGTTGGGCGAGGGGCGCAGCGCTGGCCCCGGTGCCGGGCGTCGTGGCCCGCGCTGGCGTGGCCCGATGCGCCCCGACATCGTCGACCGGCTGGACCGGGAGGGTCTGCTGCCGGCGATCCTGTTCATCTTCAGCCGGGCCGGGTGCGCCGCCGCGGTGCAGCAGTGCCTCGCCGCCGGGTTGCGGCTCACCTCGGCGGAGGAGCGGGCCGAGATCCGCCGGGTCGTCGAGTCCCGGGTCACCGCCATTCCCGGGGAGGACCTGTCGGTCCTGGGCTACTGGGAGTGGCTGGACGGTCTGGAACGCGGCCTGGCCGCCCACCACGCGGGCATGCTGCCGGTGTTCAAGGAAGTCGTCGAGGAGCTGTTCGTCCGTGGCCTGGTCAAGGCGGTCTTCGCCACCGAGACCCTGGCGTTGGGCATCAACATGCCGGCCCGCTGCGTCGTCCTGGAACGGCTGGTGAAGTACAACGGCGAGGCGCACGTCGACCTGACCCCGGGGGAGTACACGCAGCTCACCGGGCGCGCCGGGCGCCGTGGCATCGACGTGGAGGGGCACGCCGTCGTGGTGTGGTCCCCGGAGACCGACCCGCGGCACGTGGCCGGGTTGGCGTCCACCCGCACCTACCCGCTGCGCTCCAGCTTCCGGCCGTCGTACAACATGGCCGTGAACCTGGTCGGCACTGTCGGCGCGGAGCCGGCCCGCGCTCTGCTGGAGTCGTCGTTCGCCCAGTTCCAGGCGGACCGGTCGGTGGTCGGTCTGGCCCGGCAGGTGCAGCGCAACACCGAGACCATCGAGGCGTACGGCGCGGAGGCCGCCTGCCACCACGGCGACTTCGACGAGTACTTCGCGCTGCGGGTGGCGATCGCCGAGCGGGAGAAGGCGATCGCCCGGCAGGGGCAGACCCAGCGCAAGGCCGCCGCGGTGGCCTCGTTGGAGCGGCTGCGCGTCGGTGACGTGATCCGGGTGCCGTCGGGCCGGCGGGCCGGTCTGGCGGTGGTGCTGGACCCGGCGACCGGCGGGTTCGGTGAGCCCCGGCCGCTGGTGCTCACCCAGGACCGTTGGGCCGGGCGGGTCAGCCCCGGCGACTTCACCACACCGGCCGAGGTGCTGGCCCGCATCCGGGTGCCCAAGCACTTCAACCACCGGTCACCGGCCGCCCGGCGGGATCTCGCCGCCGAGGTCAGCGGGACCGGCCTGGACCGGCACGGCGGTCGGCGCGGAGGGCGTTCGCGGCAGGTGACCGGCGAGGACCACCGGATCACCCAGCTGCGCACCGAGCTGCGCCACCACCCCTGCCACGCCTGCCCGGAGCGGGAGGAGCACGCCCGCTGGGCGGAGCGGCGTCGGCGGCTGGAGCGCGACACCGAGGAGCTGCGCCAGCGGGTCAGCGGCCGTACGGGGTCCCTCGCCCGGACGTTCGACCGGATCGTGGCGTTGCTGACCGAGCGGGGGTACCTCGCCCGCGACGGCGCGGTCACCGACGCCGGTCGGATGCTGGGCCGGATCTGGACCGAGGCGGACCTGCTGGTCGCCGAGTGCCTGCGCCGGGGGGTGTGGAACGGGCTGTCGCCGGCCGAGTTGGCCGCCGCGGTGTCGGTGGTGGTGTTCGAGGCGCGCCGTGATGTCGACGAGCGGGCGTCGCTGCCGCGCGGGCCGGTGGCCGACGCGGTGGACGAGACGCTGAAGCTGTGGGGGGAGATCGAGGCCGACGAGGCGGCGCGCGGGCTGACCGCGACCCGGGAACCGGATCTCGGGTTCGCCTGGCCGGTCTACCGGTGGGCTCGGGGTGAGGCGCTGGCCAAGGTGCTCGGCAGCGGGCACGAGATCGATGGTGAGATGCCCGCCGGTGACTTCGTTCGGTGGGCCCGACAGGTCGTCGACCTGCTCGGTCAGATTGCCGACTCCGGTGGCGCCGCAAGTGAGCTGCGCTCCACGGCGCGACAGGCTATAGCGGCGGTCAATCGGGGCGTTCTCGCTTACCACACGTCCGCCTGACAATGACGATCCGTCATTTTTCGTCGGCGAATCGACGCAGCGGACGGTTACCGCGACGGCACCTTACGAATAGCCGCCAAGGCGCTGTTGCGCCTGATCACGGCACCCCTGATCATTGCCGAGGCGTCGTGTTGACGGGCCGGTAACGAATGGGGAGAAAGCCGCCGTGGCGGAAATCAATCATTTTGAGTACGGGTGGATCACGCCCGCGTTGAGTTACGCGCTGTCCGTGCTCGGATCGATCCTCGGTCTGGTCTGCGCCGGACGCATTCGCACGGCCCGGACCGGCGGTCAGCGGGCATGGTGGGGTCTGTTGTCGGCCTGGGCGCTGGGCGGCACCGCCATCTGGGCGATGCACTTCATGGCCATGCTCGGCTTCGCTGTCGAGAACACCCGGATCCGCTACGACGTGCCGCTGACCGCGGCCAGCACGGCCATCGCCGTGGTGGCGGTCGGTATCGGCCTGGCCATCGTGGGCACCGGCCGGCTCAATCCGGTACGCCTGATCGCCGGCGGCCTCTTCACCGGTGTCGGCGTGGCCTCCATGCACTACACCGGGATGGCCGCCATGCGCCTCAACGGCAGCCTCGGCTACGACACCGTCCGGGTGGTGCTCTCGGTGGTCATCGCGGTGGTGGCGGCCACCGTCGCCCTGTGGCTCGCGATGACCGTCCGGCGGGGGGTCGTGATCTTCGCGTCCGCGCTGGTCATGGGGATCGCCGTCAACGGGATGCACTTCACCGGCATGAGCGCCCTGTCGGTGCACCGCCACGAGGGGACCGGCGAGGTGACCGGCACCGGGGTGAGCACCCTGCTGGTGCCGATCGTGCTGGCGGTGATCTTCGGGGTGGTCGGTCTGCTCTACGCGCTGCTGGCCGCTCCGACCGACGACGACCGGGCCGCCACCGCGTACCTGGACGGGCGGCGGCTCGCCGCACCGGAGGCCCCGGCGCCCACCGCCGCTCCCGATCCGGTCGGGTTGCGGGCCCGCTCCACCCTCGGCCAGCCGGGTACGCCGTTCCCGTCCCGCCGGGACACACCGCCGCGCTGACGCCGCTCGGCCCGGCCCGCGCTGACGCCGCCCGGCTCGGCCCGCGCTGACGCCGCCCGGCCCGGCCCGCGCCGTCCGCGCCGGTGCGGCGGCGGGTCAGGCCGGCCGGCGGCTGCGGCCGACGGTGAGGGTGGCCAGCAGCCCGGGGTGATCTGTCGCCTCGCGCATGGGCACCACGGTGCGACAGCAGATCGTGATGTCCGGGGTCGCCGTGATGTGTTGCAGCCGGCCGTCGTCGATGCGTTGATGGCCGGTCGGCGTGCAGGTCCGCACGTCGGGGTCGTGGCCGGCGCGCAGGTTGAGGTCGCCGGCCAGCACGGTGGGCAGGCTTCCGGCGTCGCGGCTGATCCCCGGCAGGATGACGTCGAGCAGGTGGTGGCACTGTGTGAGCGCGACGCGGTAGCCGGTGGCCGACAGGTGCGTGGTGCAGGCGAGCAGGGCGCCGTCGGCGTCGACGCAGAGCCAGGCCCGTTCCTCGGGGTCCGCGAGGTCCTGCGTCGGATGGGTTCCGGCGTACACGGTGCCCGGGCCGGCCGCTGCCCGCGCGTGGGCCAGCAGCCCGATGCCGAATCGTTGGCCGTTGCGGCAGCGGGTGTCGTCGCCGCTCGGTCGGTCACCGGCGGCCTGGAACGCGGCCACGACGGTCCGGCCGGGGTGGACGGTCTGGAACACGCGGCGCAGGACGGCAAGGTCGTTCGCGCAGATCTCGTTGAGGGTGACCAGGTCGGGCGTCTCGGCGGTGATCACCTCGGTGGCCCTGGCCAGCGCCCGGCCGGTGTAGCAACCGGCGCGGCCACTGTTGCAGAGGTTCATCTGCAGCATCCGCAGCACGGTGACCTGCGGGGCGTCGGCCGGTGCGGCGCGCAGTGCGGTCGGTCGTGCGGCTGGCGCCGCGGTCGGCAGAGCGGCGACGGCGAGGAGGCAGCCCACGGCCAGGGCGCGGCGCAGGAAACGGTTCGAACGGGCGGCCACACGGACTCCGGATGCACGAGGCGACAGTCATCGCCGAGGTGCCAGTGATCCTACTGGCGGTCCAGCCACGATGGAGATCCAGAGCGGCGGGCCGAGGGGGCACCCGCGTGGCGCGCACCCCCTCGGGTCGCTCAGTGGGCGCGGACCGCGACGACCGTGTACGGCGTGGTGGCGGTCGGTGGTGTGGTGAACCGGGCGTTGGGCAGGTAGAGCCGGCCCAACGCCGCGGCGACGGTGGTGGGCACGTCGAAGTTCGGGTCGGTGATGGTGCCGGTGAGGGTTCCGGCGGTGCCGGCGTGGTTGAGCCGGACCACAGCGATCAGGTTGAGGCGGTTCTGCACGACGTAGAGGGTGCGGCCGAGCAGCAACAGTCCGTCACCGTTGGTGAAGGTGTGCCCCGGCACGTCCACGACGGTGCTCGCGCCGGTCTCCGGGTCGACCCGGTACAGCGTGCCGGTGCTGGACTGGACGACGATCAGCGCCCGGCCGTCCGGTGTGGTGGTGATGCCGTTGAGGTTGACGCCGGTGCCGACCTGCTCGTACGCGCCGGTCAGGGTGATCGTGGTGACGGCGTCGGCGGGCGGCAGCGACCCACCGCGACCGAACGGCAGCCGGTAGAGCACCGGCCGGTTCGAGTCGGTGAAGTACGCGGCGTCGCGGGTCAGGATCACGTCGTTGACGAACGTCGGGGCGGTGGCGAGCTGATAGCGGGCCAGCACCTCGCCGGTGCGGGTGTCGAGCACGCGGGCGTCGCCGGCCGTGCCGCCGGAGACGAACAGCCGGCCACGGGCGTCGACCTTGAGACCGAGCGACGGGGTGCCGGTGGCCGCGCCGATCGTCGTGCTCCGGCCGGTGACCAGGTCGACGCGCTGGATGGCGCCGGTCGCGCGGGAGCCGAAGTAGGCGTACCGGCCGGCGGTGGCGATGCCCTCGGGCTGGAACCCGTCGGGGAGGGCGAGGACGGCCGGTGGCCGCCCGGCGGGGTGCGCCTGCGCCGGCGCGACGGCGACGGTGGCCAGCATGGCGGCGGTCAACGCGCCGACGAGTGTGGTGCGCAGGGGGCGGTTCACTGTGCTCCTTCCGGGCGGAAGCGGCACGAGCCGACACGTCCGCCGCGTTCACTGGGGCCAGGACCCTCCCCACTGTACGGCCGCTGCCGGGCGCCCGCCCGGCGTCACCGGCGCGGCCTTCGGGTGACCGCGCCGGTGAGCCCGGGGGTGGGGCGGATGTCAGGCGTTGCGGACGAGCCTCCACCGGTTGTCCGCGCTGCCGTTGTCGGAATCCTGCACGGCCTGCGCTCCCCAGGCGGTCGACCCGTTCAGGATTCCCAGCAGCTTGTTGCTGTTGACGTTGCGGATCTTGTAAGAGCCGTCGCCGTTGTCCACGAGGATCCAGCGGTGGTCGGCGGTGCCGTTGTCGGCCCACTGCAGGACCCGGGCGTTGTCCGCTGTGGACATGTTCTCCACGCCCAGGACCTTGCCGCTGTGGACGTTGCGGAACCGCACCGCGTTGCCGTCGGTCACCATCACCCAGTTGTGGTCGGCGGTGCCGCTGTCGCCCCACTGCACGGCCAGCCCGCCGTCGGCGGTGGACATGTTCTGCACGCCGAGGACCAGGCCGGTGCCGACGTTCACCAGGCGGTAGCTGCCGCCGGTGCTGCCGCCGCCGTTGGTGTTCCAGTAGACCGTGTAGTTGTAGCCGTGGGCGTCGTAGAACGGGGCGAGGTTGACGGTGGACCCGTTGGCGCTGGCGGTGAACGCGAGCGAGCTGGTGCTGGTACGCGCGATCGAGGAGACGGTCAGTGCGGGCAGGGCGCTGAGCGCGGTGTTGCCGTAGTTGCCGGCCAGCACCGTCGGGCCGTACGTGACGGCGGCGACCGAGGCGTTGTCGTTGGCGGCCCGCATGGCGACCTGCATCGGCAGTCGCACGGTGAGGGTGTCGCCGGCGGCCCAGGTGCGGGTGACGGTGGCGTAGCTGCCGGGGGTGGTGGCGACGTTCTGCACAGTGCCGTTGACGGTGATCGTCGCGCCGCTGGTCCAGGACGGGATCCGCACCCGGATGCTCCACGAGCCGCTCATCGTCCCCGACAGGGTCAGGGTGCTGGTGTCGCTGACCGGGTAGCTGGTGCTCTGGGTGACGGTGATGCCGCGCTGCGTCCAGTTGAGCACCGACGGGGTGAACAGGTTCACGCTCAGTGTGGTGCCGTTGTAGAAGTAGATGGAGTCCATCAACCTCGTGTTGATCTCCAGGCCGGTGCCCTGGCAGCACCAGAACGAGTTGTAGTCGGTGCTCCAGGTGCCGCCGCCCCAGGCCGGGCCCACCCCGCGACGCCCGCCCGGGCGCAGCGGGGTGAAGTAGGTGATGTGGCCGTGGCTGTCGGCCGGGTTCTGCCCGCCGATCAGGTGGTTGATCAGGGCGCGCTCGTAGAAGTCGAAGTAGTCGGTCCGGTTCGGGTCGAGCAGCCACAACTCCCTGGTCAGCTTGAGCATGTTGAACGTGTTGCACTGCTCGCAGGTGTCGTTGCTGAGGTAGCCGGCGATCGCGTTCGGCGCCCGGAAGTGCTCCGCCTGGCTGTTGCCGCCGATGGCGTAGGTGTGCGCGCCGACGGTGATGTTCCAGGCGTTGCTGGCGATGTCCCGGTACCGGGTGGTCCCGGTGGCCTTGTACTCGCGGGCCGCGCCGATCCACTTGGGCACCTGCGTGTTGGCGTGCAACCCGTTGAGCTGGTCCTGGTTGGCCGCGAGGGGGTTGAACACGGCGGCGTGGTCGAACCGCTGGGCGGTGGTGAGCCAGCGGGAGTCGCCGGTCTGCTGGTAGATGTCGGTGAGCACGTCGTTCATGCCACCGAACTCGGTGCCCAGCATCGACTGCATCTGGCTGGAGCTCAGTCGGCTCGTGCGGCTGTCGACCCAGCCCGCGAGGGCCAGCAGCACGGTTCGGGCCTGGGTGTTTCCGGTGTAGCGCCAGACGTCGAGCAGCCCGGCGAGGGTCTTGTGGATGCAGTAGTACGGCACGTTGCCGTTGGACAGCGTCCGGGCCTCGAGCGCGGTGAAGTCGGACTCCGGGAAGCCGGAGAGGTAACCCGCGCCGAACCCGGCGGCGGAGTTGTTGGCCTGGCACTTGGCCAGCTCGGCCACCATGTAGTTGGCCTTGTCCCGGCAGGTGGTGTCGCCCAGCACCGCGTACGCGTACGCCCAGGCGCTCAGGAAGTGCCCCTGCATGTGGGTCCGGAACGGGAAGTTCGGCGCGTCCCAGCCGCCGTTGGTGGCGGCGCCGTTGGTGGAGAGCCGGTGGTTGGCCCGGAAGTTGTAGAGCATCCGGTCGACGTCGACGAACCGGAGGTAGTTGAGCGTGCGGTTCTGGTTGTCCATCCACCGGCCTGCGGTGAGTCGGACCTGACCGGGGTCGAACGGGTACGCCGAGACGCCGATGTCGGAGCGGGCCGGGGGCACGATGGCGGCAGACGCGCTCCCGGGCGCGACGGCGGCGCCGGTCGCGGAGAGCACCACTGTGGCTCCGGCGGCCTGAAGCAGGTGGCGGCGGCTGAGGGGCGGGGGTGGCATGGGGAACCTCCAGGTGGCCGGTACGTCGGGGCCGCCATCGATGGCGGCGGGGTCGTCGGCGGTGAACTGCCGACGACGGGTGCGGTGCGGGTGGTGGGGACGCGGTCGCTGTGGACGCCGGGTGCCCACCCCTGACGCTTATCGCGGCACATCGATGTGATCGCTAACATAGTTGGTCGTTAACATGCCCGCAACCCCCGGATCGACCCGCCGGCCCGTCCGCGCGGCGACCTGGCCCGGAGGTGTCGGGCTGGAGGACCGCAAAGGTCCGAAACGGACACCGGCTGGGCGTCGGGCCAGCAAAATGTGACCCTGTGTGACGGATGGCGATGGATGAAGAGCGGGTGCCCGACCGTTGACGCCCGCCGTGTCGCTCAGTACGGTGCATCGTAAATCTTGGATGTCAACGTCGATACATCAATGCTGCGATGTGGTTACGACGGTCATCCCGCGTCTCGCAAAATTCCAGGTCAGACGGGGAGGGAGGCGTCCGACAACAGCTGTTAACGCTAACACGGCCGCCGGTCGTGCTGCTTGGCGTGCGGACAGCAGAGTCCGTTCGGGCGGCAGCCAGGACAGCGGTGGCGCGTCGAGGCGGACATCGCGCACGGCACACTCTCTGTGGGAGTAATCGTGAAGGTGCAAGATCGAACCACCACCCGGGGCAGGCGCGCCATCGCCTGGCTGGCGAGCATGGCCTGCGTCCTCGCCCTGACCCCGGGCACGGCCACTGCCGACAATCCCATCGTCCAGCACATCTACACCGCTGACCCGGCGCCGATGGTGCACGACGGTCGGGTTTACCTCTACACCGGCCACGACGAGGACGGCTCGACGTACTTCACCATGCGGGAGTGGCGGGTGTTCTCGTCGGCGGACATGGTGAACTGGACCGATCACGGCTCGCCGATGAGTTTGGCGACGTTCGCGTGGGCGGACGCCAACGCGTGGGCCGGGCAGGTCATCGCGCGTAACGGGAAGTTCTACTGGTACGTGCCGGTGCGCCAGCGCTCGAACGGGCAGATGGTCATCGGGGTGGCGGTGGCGGACAGCCCGACCGGGCCGTTCCGTGACGCGCTCGGCCGACCCCTGGTCGGCAACAACGAGATCGACCCGCACGCGTTCATCGACGACGACGGGCAGGCGTACCTGTACTGGGGAAACCCGGGATTGTGGTACGTGAGGTTGAACCCGGACATGATCTCGTTCTCCGGCAGCGCCACCCGGATTCCGTTGACGACGGCGGGGTTCGGTACCCGTACCGGCAACGCGAGTCGGCCGACGTTGTACGAGGAGGGGCCGTGGGTGTTCAAGCGCAACGGCCTGTACTACAACGTGTTCGCCGCGGAGTGCTGCTCGGAGTTCCTCGCGTACTCGACGGCGACCGGGCCGACCGGGCCGTGGACGTACCGGGGAACGATCATGCCGAGGCAGGGGGCGAGTTTCACCAACCACGCCGGGGTTATTGATTTCCAGGGCGGGTCGTACTTCTTCTATCACAACGGGGCCCTGCCCGGCGGTGGCGGTTACACCCGGTCGGTCGCGGTGGAGAAGTTCACCTACAACAGCAACGGCACGTTCCCGACGATCAACATGACCACCACCGGCGCGCCGCAGATCGGCACGTTGAACCCGTACGTGCGCCAGGAGGCCGAGACGATCGCCTGGGGTGCGGGGATCGAGACGGAGGCGTCCAGCGAGGGCGGGATGAACGTCGGCTGGATCGAGAACGGCGACTACATCAAGGTCAAAGGCGTCGCGTTCGGCGCCGGCGCGACAGCGTTCAGCGCCCGGGTCGCCTCGGCCACCAGCGGCGGCCGGATCGAGGTACGCCTCGACAGCGCCACCGGCCCGACCGTGGGCACCTGCACCGTCGGCGGCACCGGCGGCTGGCAAACCTGGACCACCACCACCTGCGCGGTCAGCGGCGCCACCGGCACCCACGACCTCTACCTCCGCTTCGCCGGCGGCAGCGGCAACCTCTTCAACATCAACTGGTGGCAGTTCAGCGGCACCGCGGGTAGCGCCAACCTGCTCACCAACGGCGACGTGGAGAACGGCACGACGGGCTGGGGTGTGCACGGCAGCGGAACGCTCGCCCGGAACACCACCGTCGCGCACGGCGGCGGCGGGTCGTTGTCGATCACCGGCCGCACCGGCGCGTGGAACGGTCCCGGTCAGGACGTGACCGCCCGGCTCACCAACGGCAAGAGCTACACCACCAACGTCTGGGTACGCGCACAGAGCGGCACCCCGTCGGCGAAGGCGACCCTGTCGCTGACCGCCGGCGGCACGACGAGCTATCTCCAGTTGACCCCGGCGGTGGGGGTGACCGTCAACGGCTGGACGCTGCTCACGGGCACCACGACCGTGTCGTGGAGCGGCACGCTGTCCAATGCCACCTTCTACGTGGAGACGGCGCAGGGCACCGACAGCTTCCTCGTCGACGACGCCTCGTTCCAGTGACCGGCGCTGCCGGAGCCGTGTTCCTGCGGCTCCGGCAGCACGCCGACGCGCCCCGCCGGCCCGACCGCGGTGACCCGGCCTCGGCCCGGCCCGTTACGACTTGACGAACGGCATGTTATCGCTCACAGTCGATGGTTGAGGGCGGCCGCACCTGTGGTTCACCGGGCGAACCTGCTGTGGCCCCTCGGAACGCGACGTCCGCCCAGGGCATGCCGGACGTCGGTTCAGGATTCCCCGCACTGCTTCCGCGACGGCGACCGCTGCTGTCGTCTCCGATGTCGCATGAGCAGATTCGGGCGCTGCGCTTCCATCACCGCACCACCACAGAGAAGGAATCCGGATGAATCACAAAAGAGCCCTGCGAGCGGCGGTGACCATCGCAGTCACCGGCGTTCTCGCCGCCGGGATGACGGTGGCACTGACCTCCACGGCCAGCGCCGGCACGACCCTGGGGGCCTCGGCGGCGGAGAAGGGTCGCTACTTCGGGGCCGCTGTCGCGACGGGCAAGCTGTCCACCAGCGTCTACACGACGATCCTGAACCGTGAGTTCAACAGTGTCGTGGCCGAGAACGAGATGAAGTGGGATGCCACCGAGCCGCAGCAGGGTCGGTTCAGCTACACCGGTGGTGATCGCCTGGTCAGTCACGCCCAGGCCAACGGCATGAGCGTTCGGGGTCACGCCCTGCTGTGGCACCAGCAGCAGCCGGGTTGGGCCCAGGGCATGTCGGGTAGCGCGTTGCGCAACGCGGCGATCAACCACGTGACCCAGGTGGCGACGCACTTCCGGGGCAAGATTCACTCGTGGGACGTGGTGAACGAGGCGTTCGCCGACGGTGGTTCGGGTGGGCGTCGGGACTCGAACCTGCAGCGCACCGGTAATGACTGGATCGAGGCGGCGTTCCGGGCGGCGCGGGCGGCGGATCCGGGTGCGAAGTTGTGTTACAACGACTACAACACCGACGGGATCAACGCGAAGTCGACGGGGATCTACAACATGGTGCGGGACTTCAAGTCCCGTGGTGTGCCGATCGACTGTGTGGGGTTCCAGTCGCACCTGGGTACCTCGCTGGCTGGTGACTACCAGGCCAACCTGCAGCGTTTCGCCGATCTCGGTGTGGACGTGCAGATCACCGAGTTGGACGTGATGACCGGTGGCAACCAGGCCAACATCTACGGCGCCGTCACCCGCGCCTGCATGAACGTCTCACGCTGCACCGGCATCACGGTCTGGGGGGTGCGGGACTGCGACTCGTGGCGTGGCTCGGACAACGCCCTGCTGTTCGACTGCAACGGCAACAAGAAGGCCGCGTACACCAACGTCCTGAACGCCCTCAACGCCGGGACCGGCATCCCGACGACCCCGCCGCCCACGACCCCGCCGCCCACCGACCCGCCGCCCACCACCCCGCCGCCGGGGACCGGGGGATGCTCGGCATCGGTGTCGCTGAACTCGTGGACCGGTGGATTCGTGGCCACCGTGAAGGTCACCGCCGGCTCCGCCGGGACCAGCGGCTGGAACGTCAGCCTCACGCTTCCGAGCGGTGCGAGTGTCACCAACACCTGGAGCGCGACGGCCAGTGGCTCCACCGGCACGGTGCGGTTCGCCAACGTGGACTACAACGGCCGGCTCGGCGCGGGCCAGGTCACCGAGTTCGGCTTCCAGGGCAACGGCAGTGGGGCCGGCATGACGCCCACCTGCACCGCGTCCTGAGACTGACTGACTGATCGCACGCGTCGGCCGGTGCGCGGGACCGATCCTGGTCCTGCGCACCGGCCGACGTCGTGTCGGGACGAACAGATCGATCAGGAGTACGGAAGCCGCAGCACCGACTGGTTCCCGATGCCCACGGTGCTCGGGTTGTTGCCGATCGCCGACCACACCTCCACCCGGACCGTGCCGTTGCTCAGCGTGCCCAACGTGCCGGTGGCCGAGGAGAGGCCGGCGTTCTGGGTGTAGTGCTCGTAGCCGGGAACCGGGTCGGTGGCGAAGTAGCGTGACGTCTCCACCCGCTCCCAGCTGCCGTTGCCGGTGAGGTCGTAGGAGATCCGCACCTGTACCCCGTTGCCGACCGCCGTCCCGGCGTCCACGAACAGGTCGAACGCCGTCTGCCCGCCGGTGTAGGCCAGGTTGAGACCGGTCGCCGTGAAGACCTGGGCGTTGGTGGGCGTACCGTCGTGGTTCCCGTTCGCCGCCGCGACCGTCGTGGTGGCCGCGCTACCGGCGGCGGCCAACCCACCACCCGGCAACAGGTACCGCGTCGGGTTGCCCGGGGTCGGCGGCGGCGTGGTCGTCGGCGGGGGGTCCGTCGGCGTCGTCGGGGGGACGCCACCGGCCGCGTTGCCACCACTCCAGGTGTACGCCCCGGTGGTTGCCGTCTTGCCGGCTCCCACGGTGAGGGCGGTGCCGTTGGAGAACGTCACAGTGATCGGTGTCGCCGTCGGGTTCGACGCCACGTAGGTGCGGGCCCCGTTGCGGGAGAAGACCGCCGACAGCGGGTGGTTGCCGGTCACGGTGGTGTCGACATTGCCCAGGGCCGCGAGGTTGCGGATCCAGTGGAAGGTGTGTGCCCGGCTCTCGCCCTCCTCCGGGGTGTAGCCCGGGTTCGCGCGCAGGTTCGCCAGCGCCGCGTCGGGGTCGCCGAGGGCCTGGAACTGCCAGAGGATGTCCTGCCACACCGTCGGTTGTCCGCCGTTGTTGCGGACCAGTTCGGCGTAGTTGGTCCGCACGTACGCCGGGTTGTTGCCCAGGTAGAGGTGGCCGCCGGTGACCGGGAGCAGGTTGATGCCCTGGATCATCTCCGGCTCGGCGCTGAACCAGGTGGCGTACGCGCCGCCGTCGCCCCAGACCATGCCGACCGTCGAGTGACCGAACGCGCTGGGGAAGTTCTGGTCGCTGACGTCGAACCAGTACTCCTGGATGGCCGCGGCCTGCGTGGTGTAGAGGAAGACGCCCGCGTCCCGGACGGCGGTGTTGCCGGTCGTCTGCCCCCACTGGATCAGGGCGCTGGCGAAGTTCATCCCCTCCGACGAGGACTCCTGGTTGTTGCCGGAGCCGAAGGACCCGTGCCCGGACGCCCAGTCGTGACCGGCGTAGATGTCGAAGTCCCGCAGGTACGGGAACCGGGTGTCGTCGCGGCGGTAGTTGTTGGCGTCCCGGATCAGCAGGTCGACCATGCCGCCGTAGCGGCTGGTGGCCGCCCAGGCCGGGTCGAACTTCGCCAGGGTCGCGGCGGCGGCGATGTAGTAGCCGTAGTGGAAGTGATGGTCGTTGAGCTCCTGGTCGGAGCCGTACGACGCCGGGTACCCGATCAGGGTGCCCCAGTTGTTGTCGTAGTAGAAGACCCGGCTGGTCTTGCCGCTGGACGCGGTGAACCAGTCGGTGAGCGTGCTGCGGATCGCGTTCAGCGCGCTGTCGCGCGTCGTGATGTCGTTGACCTGGTCGGCGATCTCGGCGATCCGCGCGGCGCGGCCCAGCCCCTTGCCGGTCCAGTAGGTGTCGTTGCCGCGTTGGTCCATCGGGTTGGCGCGGGTGGCAGCCAGGTGCCCGGTGAGCGTCGACAGGTCGGCGCCGCTGCCGTCACCGACGGCCGGCAACTCCGGCAGGATGCCCTGGAACTTCATGGCGGTGCGGAACTGGTTGACGCCGGTGAGCACCTTCATCCGGCCACGCGCCGACGGATAGGTCGGTGTGATCGCGGTGGAGCCGCTCAGCGACTTCCACTGGTGCGGGTAGAGGCTGACCACGGTCTGCGTGGCGGTGCCCTCCCGGGCGGTCGTGGTGAACGCGTACGTGGTGGTCAGGCCGCTGGTCGCCGGGTTGTATGCGTACGACACCTGGGTGCCGGTGACGTGGGCGTGCGCGTACTGGCCGTAGGTGGCGGCCAGGCTGGCGCGCTCGGTGGTGCTCGACGTCGGCGGCAGGAGGGCGACCGAGAAGTAACCGCGACCGGCCAGCGTGGATGAGATCCGGCCGGACGCCACTGTCCAGCTGGCGCCGCTGGGGGCGAACCCGACGTAGTCGTGGCCGTTGACCCGGAAGCCGATGGTGGCGCCGCTGTTGGACCAGACGTCGGGGGTGCCGGCCGTGCTGATCTGCGCGTTTCCGCCGGTGGTCTGGAAGTAGGCGAAGGGCAGGCCGTGGCCGATGGTCGCGCGCATGGTGCGCGTGCCGTCGCTCCAGTGCGGGCTGACCGTCCAGTCCGTCCAGCCGTCGACCTTGACCAGTGGCGCGGCGAGCCCGGCCACACCGACCCTGATGTCCTGCACGTACGGGTAGTGGAACTCGCCGACGCCGGTGGCGGTGCCGCTGATCGCGGGCGTGGAGTTGGCGGAGAAGCCGAGCCCGTCGCCGAAGGTGTCGTACGAGATCGGGTGGGCGTGCAGCGGCTCGCTGAAGGAACAGTCGGTGCGCTTCCACAGCAGCGAGGACCACCAGTCGTTGGTGGGTATCGGCCCGGACGGCGCGTTGGCGGTGGCGAACTGCCGGGGGTTGCTGGACATCGCCCCGCAGCCGCTGGGGAGCGGGCCGACCGGGGTGGTGGTGTAGCTGCCGGCGCCGACGGGGGCGGCTTCGGCCGCGTCGGTCACCGGGATGGCGAGGCCGCCGACGGCCAGGGCCAGCGCGGTGGCGGCGGCCAGGGCCCACCGGCGGTGGGGAACGGGAGGTTTCATCGTGCCTCCATCGCGCGCGCCGGTTGCGGCCCTCGCCGGGTCCAGCGCGTTGCGTCTGATTTGGGGGGAAGGTCGAGTGAGAGAGCGCTCTCTCGGTCACGGTAGTGGAGCATTGAGATCCACGTCAATGTGTCGAACGCGTTGCGTGCTGATGTCGCTATTTGCCGGCGCCCGCGGTGTCGCCCAGTAACGCGTCCGGCACGCGCATCCGCCACGCGTCCGTCACCAACTCGGTCAACCGGTCGACGTCGACCGCCGCCAGACGCAGCAACACCAGGGGTAGACCGTCGTAGCCGGGCGTGGTGAAGAAGACCTCGGGCTCCCCGAGCAGGAGCGCCTGCTTCTCGGCCTCGTCACCGACGAACAGCACCGCGATGTCGAGCCGGATCACCCGCGGCTTGCCCGGTCTGCGCTCCGGATAGGACCAGACGAAGCCCTTGTCGGCCACCCGGAAGTCGAAACCGTCGCTGGCGATCTCCACAGTGTGCGGCAGGGCCAGCGCCACCCGGCGTACGTCGTCAGCGTCAGCCACCGGACCCCCTCGCACCGCCCACCATCCGCACGTGCCGAGATTACTCGGTGGGCAGCGCGACGGCCGTCGCCCCGACGATGGCCCGTTCGCCGCTCTCCTGGACATAGCCGACCGCGCTGGCGTCGCGCGGATCGAGATCGGGCGGTGTCGCCAGCTCGACCTGCCCCCGCTCGGCGTCCAGGACCACCGACCTGAAGGCGCGGACGACGTTGTCCTGCCGCAGCGTCCGCCCGGCGTTCTCGCCCCGGGCGATGTCGCTGTCCAGGCCCCGCTGCACCACCGCCACGTTCAACACCGCGCCCGCCGGCGGCTGGTCGGTGCGGTAGTCCACCAGCACCCGGTCGCCGCCGAAGCCGGCGACGGAGAGCGTCAGCGCGGTGGTGGCCCTCGAGGACATGGCGGACATGATCGTGCTGGCCGCCCGGCGGCGGTCCGAACCGACGAACTCGACGCTGCCGTTGACGACCATCTGCGGGGTGTAGAGACCCCTGGTGCCGAACGCCCGGGCGTACGCCTCCTGACGCGCGGTGTACGCCGGGTCCGCGAACTGGTCGGGCCACCCCAGATTGTCCCAGTAGTCGACGTGGAACCCGAGGGCGAAGACGTTCTGTCCGTGCGCCCGGGCGTCGCGTTCGATCTCGCTCAGCAACTCCTCGGCCGGAGGGCAACTGTTGCAGCCCTGGGACGTGAACATCTCGACGACGGCGAAGCCGCCGTCCGTCGACGCGTTCGTCATGGTGGCGTGTCTCCTCCCACGGTGCTCCCGGCGGGCGTCGTGTCCCCGTTTCGGGGTGCTCCCGGCGGGCGTCGTGTTCCCGTTTCGGGCGCGACGATGCGCGTGACGTCGCCCTTCGCTGCCGGCCTCGCGGCGGGGGCCGTCGGCGCGGGTGGTTGGATGGCACTGTGCAGTTCACCGTGACAGACGCGCCGACGCGGGAGCGTTTCGAGGCGCGCGACGAGGCGGGCGCGGTCGCCGGGTTCGTCACCTACCAGCTGACCGGCTCGATCATCGCCTACACCCACACCGAGGTCGATCCGGCGTACGAGGGCAGGGGCGTCGGGTCGACGCTGGCGCGGGCGGTGCTGGACGACGCGCGGAGCAAGGGCCGGACCGTTGTGCCGATCTGTCCGTTCCTCGCCGACTGGCTGGTCAAGCACCCGGAGTACGAGGACATCGTGGTCCGCACCACCCGCAAGATCAAATAGAACGCGCGCAGCGCGTGCCGCCGGACCCGGAGATGCTCACGGGCCTGGTGTCCAGCCTCGCGATCCAACGGGTCAGCGGTCCCGCCGAGGCCATCGCGTTCCTGGCCAGCCCCGCGGCCTCGTACATCACCGGCGCCGTGCTTGACTCCAACGGCGGATACACCGCCTGAGCCCGCCCCTTCGCAGCCCCGCCGGGAGACCGAACGATGACCACCGCCACCTTCCGTGCCCTGCACCACGACCGTGCCGCCGGTGACCCGCTCGTCCTGCCAGGCCCCTGGGACGCGGCCAGTGCCCGGGTACTCGCCGACGCCGGTTACCCGGCGCTCGCGACCCCGAGCGCGGGTGTCGCCGCGTCGCTCGGCTACGAGGACGGCGCGACCCCGCCGGACGAGATGTTCGCGGCGGTCGCGCGCATCGTCCGCGCCGTCTCCGTCCCCGTGTCCGCCGACGTCGAGGGTGGTTACGGCCTGGCCCCTCGTGAGTTGGTCGGGCGACTGGTGGAGGCCGGTGCCGTCGGCTGCAACCTGGAGGACTCGGACGGGCACGGCACCCTGAAGGATCCGCGGCGGCACGCGGACTGGCTGGCCGAGGTGCGTGCGGAGGCGGGGGAGGAGCTCTTCATCAACGCGCGCGTCGACACGTTCCTGGTCGGGACGGGTGACCCCGTCGAGGCGATGGAACGCGCCCGCCTCTACGTGGCGGCCGGAGCCGACTGCGTCTACCCGATCCTGGCGCCGCCGCAGCTGCTCCCGCAGCTGCGGGACGGCATCTCCGGGCCGATCAACATGGTCGCCGGCCCGGACCGGGAGTCGGTGGCCGAGCTGGGCCGGCAGGGCGCGACCCGCATCACCTTCGGCCCGGCAATGCAGCGGTACGCGATGGCGTCGATCGGCGACCTCGCCGCCGAGCTGCGGGCCTGAGGCTCGACGCCACCCGCGCTCCGCCGGTCCGGCCCAGCCCGCCACCGCTCCGGCGCGGCTGCGCGACTCCTCACGCGCGGCCGTTCACGCGGCCGCTGCCGTTCGCAAGATCACGCAACATCCTGGATGTAGTCGCATCCGCCCGCGCCCGACACCCCTACATCCAGGATCGAGCACGATCTTGGGGTGGGCGACGTCGGTTGCCGGGGTCGGGCGGTTGGCGCGGTTTCCGCAATGCCGAGTCGATCACCGGTGCGGCCGGCGTCGGAGGGTGGTTCGGCAGCTACGGCCGAGCCCCCGGCGCGCCGTCCTGGTGGACGGCTGCCGGGGGCTCGAATGCAGACGATCAGGCCTGGTTGCCGTTCGGCAGCACGGCGGCCATCTCGTCGACGGCTCCGGCGAGCACCCGGGCCTGCTGCGGCCAGGTGGCCAGACCAGGTGCGGCGCGCAGGCCGGCGGCCCGGATCAGGTCGCGCAGCGCCGGCTCGTCCAACTCGCCGAGCTGGCCGTACGTGCGCACACCAGCGTCCTGCAACGCTGCCGCCATCTTCGGCCCGATCCCCTGGATCCGGCGGAAGTCGTCGGCCGGGCCCGTCGGGTCGGCGTCGACGCTGCTGACCGCCGTGTCGGAGGACGGCCGGACCGGCGGGGCCGCCGCGGTGGTCGGCCGGACCGGAGGCGTCGCCACCGCCGACCGCTCGGTCTCCTCACTGGCATCCGCCGGCCCGGCCACGGAGCCCGCGCTCACCGACTCGGCGTGCGTCGGCTCGGCGTGCAGGGAGTCGGCGTGCGTCGGCTCAGCAACCGAAGGGTCGGCCGGCACCGCTGCGGACGTCGGGTCGACCGCCGTGGCCTTGGTCGCCTCGTCGTCGGCCGGGTCGGCCGCAACCGGTGTGTCGTCGGCCGGGGTGGCCGCAACCGGTGTGTCGTCGGCCGGGGTGGCCGCAACCGGTGCGTCGTCGGCCGGGGTGGCCGCAACCGGTGCGTCGTCGGCCGGCGTCACATCGTTCGGCGTCGAGTCGATCGGCGCGTCGTCGGCTGGCGCGACTGCCGGCGCATCATCGGTCCGGGTCGCGTCGAGCGGCGTGTCGGCGGACGGGAGGTCGTCCGCGGGCTGGCGCGGAGCGACCACTGCCGCCGGGGCCGGCTGCTCGTCGGCGCTGACCGGCTCGGCGGCCGCTTGCACGGCCGGCTCCGGTCGCGGCTCAGCGGCGTCGGGCTGCTCGGCGGCAGGTACGGACGGCGGGTCCTCGGTCAGCGCCATGTCCGCCGGGTCGACGCCGCTCGGGGCGTCCGCTGGCACGGGCACCGGGGTGGGACCGTCCGGTTCGGTCGTCGCTGCCGGCGCGCTGACCGTGTCGACCGGTACCGGCTCGTCGGCGACGGCGGTGGGTGCCGGGTCGACGGCGGCCGCCGGCGCCGCCTCGTCGGTGGTGGCAGCCGGCGTGGGCGTGGAGATCACGGCCAGGCCGGCGACGGGGTCACCATCCACAATCGAATTGCCCGGTACGCCCCGCCGGCCGCGCAGCAGCCAACCGGCGGCCAGGCCCAGCAACAGTGCCAGTACCACTATCAGCGAGTGTCCGAAAGACCACGCCACGGCGAACCTCCCTCTCAGCTCGTTGGAAAAGTCACGAGAAAAACTCGCCGCAGCTTCGCACACGCGTATTGCCGACGACAGACAGGATCGGTCGTCAGCGTCGCGGGTGGGCCAGCCACCTCAGCCGGTGCCTGCCGGGTGACACAGAGTCGCCCGATCGCACCGGAACCGGGGCCGATGAGACCGGGGCGGGCGTGCGGCGGGCCACCCATCGGTCGGTCGGGTGGTGCGCGCCGGACACGACGAGACCCGGGCCCGGCGGGGAGGCCGAGCCCGGGTCGGGCAGAACCGGGTTCAGTCCCGGTCGCCCTCGTAGGTGTGGAAGTCGTCGACGAACCGGCGCCGCAGCCGTGGCACCCGGCTGGTCACTCCGAAGTAGCCACGCGCGCCGAGCAGCGCGAGCCGGCCCACCACCGGCCGGTACATCCGGTCGTCGCCGTTGGTGCCGCTGCGGTTCAACGATTCGGCGACCCGCGCGAAGCCGTACGGCGCCATCACCGCCTCGTAGTCGGCGACCGCCTGGACCAGGGTCTTGTCGCCGGCGGTGGCGCGGCTGAGCTGCTCGCAGAGCAGCCGGGCGTCGCGCAGCGCGGTGTTCGCGCCCACACCGCGACCAGGGGTCATGGTGTGGATGGCGTCACCGAGCATGGTGACGGTGCTGCTCTTCCAGGGCGGCACCGGCTCGGACGTGGACACTTTGATGGGCAGGGCGCTGGCCGGGTCCGCGTGGGTGAGCAGTTCCCGCAGGTGCGGGTGCCAGTTCGCGGTGAGGTCCAGGGCGACCTGCACCAACTCCTGGCCGCGGCGTTGCATGACGTCGGCCGGGAACCGGTTGGCCGCGCTCCAGATGATCAGATTGATGTTGTCGGTGGTGGTGTCGTGGGCCAGGCCGGGCCAGGTGCGCAGCAGGGCGGCGTCGGCCTCGCTGACGCCGGGCTTGATCGCCCGTTCGGCGTCCCACTTGAACTCCATGACGTGCAGCACGCCCATCATCCCGCCGACTCCGAAGATCAGCGAGATGCCCTGCTGGACCCGCTCCGGAATGAGACTGCGGGTGTGCGGGGTCAGCGGAACCCGGGTGGCGATGTTGATCGTCCCGGCGTCGCGGGTGACGGCGTGCGGCAGGTACTGGCGGCGTACGGCGGAATGGGTGCCGTCGGCCGCCACCAGCAGGTCGCCGGTGGCGGTGCTGCCGTCGGCGAAGTGCGCGGTGACAGTGCCGTCGTCGCGCTGCTCGTACCGGGTGAAGGTCTTGTCGAAGTGCACCACGTCCTCCAGGCCGGTCAGCAGCACCTGGCGCAGCACCATCCGGGCCACCGAGTGTTCGGTGCGCACCGGGTCGTCGCTCGGCCGCAGCGCGAACGACGCGGTCTGGCGCAGCCCCTGGGTGACCACGTTGAAGTAGTGCGGCGGACGGGCGCAGGTGGCCAGGAAGGTGGCGAACAGCTCCGGGGGCAGACACTCCCGCAGCGCCCGGCTACCGGTGGGGCCGATGCCGACCCGGTAGCCGAGCAGCCCCTCGGCGCGGTCGCGGTGTCGTTCGTAGACGGCGACAGTGATCCCGGCGCGGCGCAGGCCGTGCGCCAGGCACAACCCGCCCGTGCCCGCGCCGATGATCAGGACATGCGGCGGCGCGGCGGACATGTCAGCCGGCCGGGTGCGCGGCGGGTGTCTCGGTGCTGGCTGGGCGCGCCGTTGGCGCGTCGGTGCTGGCTGGGCGCGCCGTTGGCGCGGCGGTGCTGGCTGGGCGCGCCGTTGGCGCGGCGGTGGCGTCCCAGCGGTAGAAGCAGCCCGCGATCGCGTCCCGGGGCGAGCGCCAGGTCGGCAGGTACGGCGACGTGTGCGCGGAGAGTCGTTCGTTGACCTGCTGGAAGAGCGGGTGGTTGCGGGCCGCCGCGAGCGCGTCCGGGTCGACGTCGTCCGAGGTCTCCAGCAGGTGTACGCACAGGTCGTGCAGGCAGTACAGGGATCGGTGCGTGACACCGGTCAGGCTGGGGAGTTCGGTGGCGTCGGATTCGGCGAAGATCTGCGCGACCCGCCCCTCCGCTCCCGGGATGATCCGACTGACGATCAGTAGACGACTCATGGGACCCCTTCCGCCGGTGGCCTGCCCGACCCTCCGGGTCGGTGCCACGTGCTCTGTGCGCCCACCGTGCCGCAGCGCCTGTCACGTCACCGTCACGTCCGCCGACCGGCTGGTGACGGACGGTCGGTGACGGCGGCGCGGCTGGCCTGGCGGATCGGGGCGAGGGTGTCGTCGAGCAGGGCGCTCATGGCCGGGCTCGGTTCCAGCCGCAGTTCCCGGCGCAGCAGGTCCCGGTAGACGTAGAAGGCGTGCACGGCTTCGAACGCGTTGCCCTCGGCCAGGTGGATGCGCACCACCAGCCGGTGGGGCGTCTCCCGTAGCGGCTCGGCGGCCATCGCCTCCAGCGCGGCTTCGAGGGCCTCACCATGGCGTCCCGCGGCCAGGTGGTGCCCGGCCACCTGTTCCAGCATGTGCAGGCGGAGTTGGCGCAGGCGCTCCCGGTCCAGCAGCACCCAGTCGTCGTACCAGCCGGGGAGCAGGTCGTGCCGCCCGGCGGCGAGCGCCCCGGCCGCGGTGCGGGGGTCGTCGCCGTCGCGGACCCGGGCCGCGGTGCCGACCAGGTCGTCCACGTCGAGCCGGACCGCCGGGCCGAGGCGGACGGTGTCGCCGGCCACTGTCATCGGGCAGCACGGGTCCTGTCGGAGCCGCCACAGGGCGGTGCGCAGCGAGGACAGCGCCCGTTCCTCCGACGCGTCCGGCCAGAGCAGGCCGGCGAGCTGACTGCGGGTGGCACCGGGGCGGAGCCCGATCAGCGCTATCACCCGTTGCAGCCCGCGCGGCACCACGACCGGCACCGCCTCGCGGAGGAGTCGGAAGCCTCCGAGCAGGTGCAGGGACACGCCCTCCTCGGGCGGGTCTCCGGCGGTCGGCACGGACGGATCAGCGGCCACGGCGGCACCCCCTGCGGAACGCTCGTCCCGACTGTCTGCTGTGTCCCGGATCGGTTGCCCGCGACGCCACTGTCGACCCGCCGATCACGGCGCGGCCGGGCGCGGCCCCGCCCGCCGAGTCGCCGGGCTGACCAAGCTGAAGATTATCAATGATGGTCACGGTGGGTCAACGTCGCAGTGGTCGTTCTATTCGCGACAGTCAACCCGAGATCGGTTCTGAACTGCACAAACATTGGCGGGCTACGCGTGGCGGACACATAGCTGATGCACAGGTTGCGTCAACGCAGCGTCACCGTCATGCGTCGATGGCCGGCCCGGCGCGGTGACGCCGCCGTGACGAGGATCGGCGCATCGTGTCGGCAGTCGTCCAGCGCGTCCGGGGCCACCCGTCGCCGGCCGGACGCTGTGGGGGGAGGCCCAGCATGGACCGATCGCTGATCATCGCGAAGGTCGATCCGACCGCCGAGGAGCGGGTCGCCGAGATCTTCGCCGAGTCGGACAGTACGGAACTGCCGCGCCTGGTCGGCGTCCGGCACCGTTCGCTGTACCGACTGCACGACCTCTATGTGCACCTGCTCGAGACCGCGCAGCCGACGGAGGGTGCGGTGGAGGCCGCCCGTGGCCACCCCGAGTTCATCAGGGTCAGTGACCGGTTGCGTCCGTACGTGTCGCCGTACCTGCCGACGTGGCGCTCACCGCGCGACGCGATGGCCCGGTGCTTCTACCGGTTCGACGCCCCGGACACCGGGCGGCGGTCGTGACGGCCACCGCGCCGCGCGACGAGCAGCTCTGGTCCCGATGCGCCGGCTGCGCCAGCCTGCTCTACCGCAAACGGCTGCGGCGCAACCTCGACGTCTGCCCCGAGTGCGGGGAGCACGCCCGACTCGGCGCGCCGGAACGCCTGCGCCAACTGGTCGACCCGGGCTCGCTGCGCCCGCTGCCCGACCAGCTGCCGGAGGCCGACCCCATCGACTTCGTCGACGTGCTGCCGTACCGGCACCGGCTCACCGGCGCCCGGGCCAGCACCGGCCTGGCCGAGGGGGTCGTCTGTGCCACGGCCACCATCGGTGGGCACCCGGTGGCCCTGGCGGTGATGGACTTCCGCTTCCTCGGCGGCAGCCTGGGGTGCGCGGTGGGCGAGCTGATCACCCGGGCGGCCGAACGGGCGCTGGACGATCGCATCCCACTCGTCCTGGTCACCGCCTCCGGTGGGGCGCGGATGCAGGAGGGTGCGCTGTCGTTGATGCAGATGGCCTCCGTCAGCCAGGCCATCGCCGCGCTGCGCGAGGCGGGGCTGCTCACCGTGAGCGTCCTCACCGACCCGACCTACGGCGGGGTGGCCGCCTCGTTCGCCACCAACACCGATCTGGTGCTCGCCGAGAGCGGCGCGCGGATGGGCTTCGCCGGCCCCCGGGTGATCCGCCAGACCACCGGGCGGGCCCTGCCGGAGGGCTTCCAGACGGCCGACTTCCTGCTGCGACACGGCCAGGTCGACATGGTGGTGCAGCGCCGGTCGCTGCGCGGACGGCTGGTGGCGCTGCTCGCCGCGACCCGCGCCGGGCGTCCGGCGCGCACGCCCGTACCCCGGCAGGAGCTGGCGTCGCGCCACGAGCGCCTCGCCGACGACGGCGCGGCCCACCCGCGGCCGGCGGGCCCGCCCGTCGCCACCCCGACCCCCGCCGACCCCCCGGCGGTACGCGACGCGTGGGACACCGTCCGGATGGCCCGGCACCCCGGACGACCCACCACACTCGATTACCTGGACTCCGTCTTCGACGGGTTCGTGGAGCTGCACGGCGATCGGCTCGGCGCGGACTGCCCGGCCATCGTGGGTGGGGTGGCGCGGCTGGCCGGTCGGCACGTGATGGTCATCGGCCACCAGAAGGGGCACACCACCGCCGAGCTGGTCGCCCGCAACTTCGGCATGGCCAGCCCGGCCGGGCACCGCAAGGCGCTGCGGCTGATGCGCCTCGCGGCCCGGCTCGGTCTGCCGGTGGTCACCCTGGTGGACACCCCCGGGGCCGACCCCGGGGTGAGCGCCGAGGAGCAGGGCCAGGCCGCCGCCATCGCCGAGAACATCCTCACCCTCACCGTGCTGCCCACCCCCGTGCTCGCGGTGATCACCGGGGAGGGCGGCAGTGGCGGCGCGCTGGCACTGGCGGTGGCCGACCGGGTCCTGATGCTGGAGAACGCCGTCTACTCGGTGATCAGCCCCGAGGGGTGTGCGGCGATCCTCTGGCCGGACCGGTCCGCGGCGCCGCAGGCCGCCCGCGCGTTGCGACTGACCGCACCCGACCTGTGCCGGCTCGGGGTGGTCGACGAGGTCGTGTCGGAGCCGCCGACCGCCGCTCACGACGACCCGGCGGAGACCGCCCACCGGTTGCGCGCCGCCCTGCTGGCCAACCTCCTGCCGTTGCTGGACGTGCCCCCCGCCATGCTGGTCCGCCTGCGCCGGCAACGCTTCCGGCGGTTCGGCGCGTACCGCACCGGTGCCCGGGCGGTTCGGCGATGAGCGCCAGGGAGCCGGCGGTGTCGACTGTCGAGGCGTCCGACGACGTCGGGGCGGACGGCGAGGAGGCGCTGGCCGGGCTGCGCCGGCAGGCGCAGCACCTGATCGCCGAGCTGGCCGGGCCGGTGCGCCGGATCCGGCTGCGCAGCGGGCCGGCGGTGCTGGAGGTCGAGTGGCATCCCGAAGACGTGCCCCGTGCGCAGGTGCCCGCGGTACCGGCCCAGGCGGCGGCACCGACGCCCGTGCCGGGGCCCGGCGCCCCGCCCGCGGTGATCCGGCCGCCGGTGCCGGGACGCGCCGCGGTGCGGGCCCCGATCGTCGGCACCTTCTACCGGTCGCCGGAGCCCGGCGCGCGGCCGTTCGTCGCGGTCGGCGATCTGGTCCGGCCCGGTCAGCCGGTCGCCATCGTCGAGGCGATGAAGTTGATGAACGAGGTGACCGCCGACCGGGCCGGCCGGGTGGCAGCGATCCTCGTCGAGGACGGCCAGCCGGTCGAGTACGACCAGCCGCTCGTCGAACTGGACCCGGCATGACGACGCGGGGTGGTTGACCATGTTCGAGACCGTGCTGATCGCCAACCGGGGCGAGATCGCGCTGCGGGTGCTGCGCGCCTGCAAGGAACTCGGCGTGCGAACGGCGGTGGTCTACTCCGCGGCCGACGTCGACTCGCCGGCGGTCCGCCTCGCCGACCAGGCCGTCCGCATCGGACCCGCGTCGAGTCGGCGCAGCTACCTCAACGCCGCCGCCATCGTGGAGGCGGCCCGGCAGGTGGGCGCGCAGGCGGTGCACCCCGGCTACGGGTTCCTCTCCGAGGACGCCGACTTCGCCGAGATCTGCGCCGACAACGGGCTGACGTTCATCGGACCGCCGCCGGCGGTGATGACCGCGCTGGCCGACAAGTCCTCGGCCCGGGCCCTGATGAGCCGCGCCGGCCTGCCGCTGTCGCCGGGCAGCGTCGCGCCGGTGCCGACCGCCGCCGCGGCGGCCGAGGTGGCCGAGGCCGTCGGCTACCCGGTGATCGTGAAGGCCGCCGCCGGTGGCGGGGGCCGTGGGATGACAGTGGTGCGCACCCCGGGTGAGCTGCGCCGGGCGTACGCCCGCACGAGGGCCGCCGCGCAGGCCGCCTTCGGCGACGACCGGGTGTACGTCGAGCGGTACCTCACCGAGGCGCGCCACGTCGAGGTGCAGGTGCTCTGCGACGCCCACGGCAATGGCGTGCACCTGGGCACCCGGGACTGCTCGGTGCAACGGCGTCACCAGAAACTGGTCGAGGAGGCGCCCGCCCCGGCGCTGCCCGCCGCCGTCCTCGACACCATCGCCGAGACCGCACTGCGGGGTGCGCTCCAGGTCGGCTTCGTCGGCGCCGGCACGCTGGAGTTCCTGGTCGACACCGAGGAGAAGTTCCACTTCCTGGAGATCAACTGCCGGATCCAGGTGGAACATCCGGTCACCGAGATGGTCACCGGAATCGACCTGGTGCACGAGCAACTGCACATCGCCGCCGGGGTGCCGCTGCGCTGGCGTCAGGAGGAGATCCGCCTGCACGGCGTCGCGGTGGAGTGCCGGGTCAACACCGAGGACCCCGGACGCGACTTCGCCCCCACCCCCGGGCGGTTGGAGCGGTTCACGCCACCCGGCGGCCCGTTCACCAGGGTGGACACCCACGCCAGCGCCGGCTACCTGGTCGGCCCCTGGTACGACTCCCTGCTCGCCAAGGTGATCGTCTGGGCGCCCGACCGGGAGTTGGCCCTCAACCGGCTGGAACGTGCCCTGGACGAGTTCGATGTCGCCGGCCCGGGCGTGCACACCACCATCCCGTTCGTCCGGCGGGTGCTCGACGACGCCGCATTCCGCAAGGGCCGCTACACCACCGGCCTGGTCGACCGTCTGCTCGCCAAGCCGACAGGCCAGCCGACGGCCACCCCCGCACCGCGCACCGCGCCCGCCGCAGATCCCGACGCAACACACAGGAGGACCCGATGACCGTCACCCATGGTCGCCCGATGACCGCCGAGATCACCGACATCCTGGTGGCGCACTGCGGGCTGGACGCCGACGCCGCGGCCCGGGCGCCCGCGGCGTCCCTGGAGGAGCTGGGCATGGACTCACTCGCCCTGCTGGAGCTGTCCGCCGTGGTCGCCGACCGCTGGCAGGTGAGCATCCCCGAGCAGGCCGGGCAGTTGAGCATCCCGGCGGTCGCCGACCTGGTCGCCCGCCGCACCGACCCGCCCGGGCACACCGAGAACAGCGTGGTCATCGACGCGCCCCTCGGGCTGGTCTGGGAGGTCACCAACGACGTGGCGAACTGGACCGAGCTGTTCACCGAGTACGCCGTGGTGGACATCCTGCACCGTGAGGGTCACACGGTGCGGTTCCGGCTCACCATGTACCCCGACGAGAACGGGACGACCTGGAGCTGGGTCAGTGAACGCACCGCCGACCCGGTGAGCAGGCAGGTCCGGGCGCACCGGGTGGAGACCGGGCCGTTCGAGTACATGCGCATCCACTGGCGCTACACCGAGGAGGCCGGTGGCACCCGGATGACCTGGACGCAGGACTTCGCGATGAAGCCCACCGCGCCGGTCGACAACGCCGCGATGACCGAACGGATCAACACCAACAGCGTGATCCAACTCGCGGTGATCAAGGACCGGGTGGAGCGGATCGCCCGGCAGCGCGCCGACCAGGGCGTTTCGGTGGGCGACGGGTCGACGGAGGCCGACGATGAGTGACCTGAGCACCCGCCCGATCGCCGCCCGGGACGTCCCCGCCGACCGTCGGCGCGGCGGTGAGCTGCGGGTGCTGCTCGGCCCCCGCACCGTCGGCAGCACCTCGGGCTTCCTCGGGGTGGCCACCCTCGCGCCGGGGGAGCGGATCGCCGAGCACTACCACCCGTACAGCGAGGAGTTCCTCTACCTGGTGCGCGGCGCGATCACGGTGGACCTGGACGACCAACCGACGTTGCTGGCCGCCGGTGAAGGGCTGTTCGTTCCGGTCAATGTGCGGCACCGGCTGCGCAACACCGGCGTCGAACCGGCCGAGGTGGTCTTCCACCTGGGCCCGCTCGCCCCCCGCCCAGAGCTGGGCCACGTCGACACCGAACTGGTCGAACAGCGGGGCGGATCATGACTGGGCGCCGCACGGTGGTGACCGGGATCGGGGTGGTCGCCCCGGGCGGCGCCAGCCGGGACCGCTTCTGGAAGACCATCACCGAGGGGCGGACCGCCACCCGGCGGATCAGTTTCTTCGACCCGTCGGCGTTCCGGTCGCAGATCGCGGCGGAGTGCGACTTCGACCCGGTAGCGGCGGGGCTCAGCGAGACCGAGCGACGCCGGGCCGACCGGTACGTGCAGTTCGCGCTGGCCTGCTCCGCCGAGGCGGTGGCCGACGCCCAACTGGTGCTCACCGACGCGGAACGCGACCGGGCCGGGGTGGTGCTGGGCACCGCGGTGGGCGGCACGATGGCGTTGGAGCAGGAGTACGTCACAGTGAGCGAGCACGGCCGGCGCTGGCTGGTGGACGGGGCGCGCGGTGGCCCGTACCTCTATCAGGCGTTGGTGCCCAGCAGCCTCGCGGCGGACGTGGCCTGCCGGCACGGGTGGCACGGCCCGGCGCAGGTGGTGTCCACCGGTTGCACCTCCGGCATCGACGCCATCGGGTACGCCCATCAGATGATCGTGGACGGTGAGGCGGACGTGATGCTGGCCGGCGCGTCCGACTCGCCGATCTCGCCGGTCACCGTCGCCTCGTTCGACGCGATCAAGGCGACCAGCCCGGACAACGACGACCCGGCGCACGCCTCGCGCCCGTTCGACGCCGACCGGCACGGGTTCGTGCTGGCCGAGGGTGGGGCGGTGCTGGTGCTGGAGGAGGCCGGGCACGCCCGGCGGCGGGGGGCGCACATCTACTGCGAGGTGGCCGGCTACGCGAGCCGCAGCAACGGCTTCCACATGACCGGGCTGCGCCCGGACGGGTTGGAGATGGGCCTCGCCGTCACCGACGCGCTGCGGCAGGGTCGGATCCTGCCCGAGCAGGTCTCCTACATCAGCGCGCACGGCTCGGGCACCCGGCAGAACGACCGGCACGAGACGGCCGCGTTCAAGCGGGCGCTGGGCCAGGCCGCGTACCGGGTGCCGATCAGCTCGATCAAGTCGATGGTCGGGCACTCGCTCGGCGCGATCGGGTCGATCGAGATGGCCGCGTGCGCCCTCGCCATCGAGTTCGGTGTGGTGCCCCCGACGGCGAACTGGAGCACCCGGGACCCGGAGTGCGACCTGGACTACGTACCCAACGAGGCCCGGGAGGTCCCGGTGGACGTGGCCCTCTCGGTAGGCAGCGGGTTCGGCGGTTTCCAGTCGGCGATGGTGTTCCGTCGGATGGTCGGCGCGGTGGCGGCGTGACGTCCCGGGCGGTGGTGACCGGCATCGGGGTGGTCGCGCCCAGCGGCATCGGCGCGGACTCGCACTGGCGTACGGTGCTCGCCGGAACCCGCCGGACCGGGCCGATCACCCTGTTCGACCCGTCCGGCTACCCGACCCGCTTCGGTGGGGAGGTGCCCGGGTTCACCGCCGACTCGTACGCCGACAGCCGGCAGCTGGTGCAGACCGACAGGTGGACCCACCTCGGGTTCGCCGCCACCCGGCTGGCGTTGGCCGACGCGGGCCTGCCCGACCGGGCCCCGGACCCGTACGGCTACGCGGTGACCCTGGCCAGCTCGTCCGGCGGCAACCTGTTCGGTCAGCGGGAGCTGCAGCGCCTGTGGGGCGGCACGTCACGCACGGTCGGGGCGTACCAGTCGATCGCCTGGTTCTACGCGGCCAGCGTCGGGCAGCTCTCCATCCACCACCAGTTCAAGGGCCCGAGCGGGGTGCTGGTCGCCGAGTCGGCCGGTGGGCTGGACAGCCTGGCGCACGCCGCCCGTGCGGTACGCCGGGGCACCCCGGTGGTGATCGCCGGGGCCACCGAATGCCCGTTGAGCCCGTACGCGCTGGCCTGCCAGCTGCGCTCGGGGCTGCTCAGCGACGTCGCGGACCCGGAGCGGGCGTACCGGCCGTTCGACGCCACGGCCAGCGGCTATTTGCCGGCCGAGGGCGGAGCGGTGTTCGTGGTGGAGGAGCTGGGGCACGCCCTGGCCCGGGGTGCCCGGGTCTACGGCGAGGTGAGCGGGTGGGGGTCCACCCACGACGCCGCGCACACCACCGCCGACAGTGCCGGCAACCCGGCCCAGTACGCGCGCGCCATGCGCCTGGCCCTCGACCGGGCGGGTGTCGCCGCGGCCGGCATCGACGTGGTGCTGCCCGACGCGCTCGGGGTGCCCCGCTACGACCGCAGCGAGGCCGAGGCCCTGCGGGCCGTGTTCGCCGACCGGCCGCCGCCGGTGACCACCCATAAACCGCTGACCGGTCGGGCGTACCAGGGCGGTTCGGCGTTGGACGTGGCCACCGCGCTGCTCGCCTTCGCCCACGACACGCTGCCCGCGTCGGCCGGCCCGGACGAGGTGGCCGAGGGCTGCGAGCTGGACTTCCTCCGGGAGCACCGCCGGCCGCGCAGCCGGCTCGCGCTGGTGTGTGCGCGGGGCTTCGACGGATTCAACAGCGCGCTGGTCCTGCGCGGGGCCGCGCCGATGAGGGGAGAGCCGTCATGACCGAGCAGCGGGCCCGGGTGGTCTTCCTGGTACGGGTGCCGGTGCCGCGCACCGAGGCGTTCCTCGCCGCGTACGAACAGGTGCGGCACCTGGTCGCCGGTGGCGTGCCGGGGCACCTGGTCGACCAGGTGTGCCGTTCGTCGACCGACCCGGAGCAGTGGTTGATCACCAGTGAGTGGGCGACCCTGGCCGACTTCGAGAACTGGGAACGCAGCCCCGAACACCGGGACCTCGTCCGCCCGATGCGGGAGTGCTTCACCGACGCCCGTTCCCTGCGCTTCCACATCCACGCCCAAACCCCAGCCCTAACCTGACCGTCCGCGCCCCCACGGCTCGCCTCTCCGCGATCTTGCACTTGGTGTCGCGGCATAGGGGACATGCCACTCGTTTCGACAACCGAAAGTGCAAGATCGGCGCGGTGGGGCGGGGCGCGCGGGGGCGTAGGTTCGGGGTTTATGAAGGTGCTGGTCTCTGTGGACATGGAAGGCCTCTCGGGGGTTGTGCATCCCAGTGAGACGAACCCGGATCGGTACGACTATGAGCGCGGCCGGGCGTTGATGACGGCCGAGGCGAACGCGGCGATCGCCGGCGTTCTCGACGCTGAACCCGGCGCGGTGGTGTGGGTCGCCGACGCGCACGGAACGTTCCGGAACCTCCTGCCGGAGGACCTCGACCGGCGTGCCCACCTGGTGCGGGGCAGACCCCGCCCGCTGGGCATGCTCGCCGGGCTGGACGAGGGCACGGATGCCGTGCTGCTCATCGGCTATCACGCCCGGGCCGGTGCCGGGCCCGCCGTGCTGGCGCACACGATGAGCGACGCCATCCTCGACGTGCGAGTGGCCGGACGATCGCTGGGCGAGATCGGCCTCAACGTCGCCATGGCGGGGCACCTGGACGTGCCGGTGGTTCTGCTCAGCGGGGACGACACCGCCTGCGCGGAATTCAGTGAGCTGGTGCCCTCGGCGGTCACCGTCGCCGTCAAGCAGACAGTGGGCCAGGCCGCCGCGGTGGCGCTGCATCCGCAGGAGGCACGGGAGCGGCTGCGTCACGCCGCCGCCGACGCGATCGCCCGGCGCGCCTCGATTCCCCCGGTGGCGATGGCCGGGCCGTTGCACGTCGAGGTCGACCTCTACGGCCCGTACATGGTCGACCTCGCGGTGCTGGTGCCGGGTGTGGCCCGCGTCGGCGGCGGGCGGACGGTCGCCTTCCGCGCCGTTGACGTCGCCGAGGCCTACCGGCTCGTTCAGTTGCTGGTCCAACTCGCCAGCATCAAACCGGACTAGCGCGCGTACCCGCATCGCCGAGCGCGCCCACGGCGGCCGGGCAGCAGCCGGCGGGGCGCGACCCACCCTCGTCGGGCCAGCCGGCGACCGACGCCATCGGCCGTCCGGTTGAGGGCGCGCGACGGTTGTACGAGGCGTCATGCCTCGGTGACGCTGTGCCGGGTCACCCGCCCGATTCTGTCCGCCGAACGGGCTGTCGGCAATCCGGCTGGCCGCTGCTTTTGATCCATCCATTTGCATCTAGCAATGGCAATGGTGGCGTCGTATGGTTCCCCGCAGCACCCCGACAAGCGTACCTGATGGGCGGATTCGCCCTCTTTCATGCTGGGCGGTGAACGGCAGTGACGGCAGAAGATCCTACGGCGACAGACCCCGGCTGGGTGGACGAAGTCCTGTTCGCGGGCCGCCCGACCGACGTTTGTCTCCGACTGCCCGAGCCGATCGATCGGGCCACCCTGCACCGCCTGGTCACCGCCGCGCAGGACCGGCTCACCGCCGCCGGACTGCGCCCCGGTGGCGCCGCCGCGCTGCGTCTGCCCCCGTCCCTGGCGTACGTGGTCAACCTGTTGGCCACCTGGCGGGCCGGGGGTCAGGCGATCCTGCTCGACCACCGGCTCACCGACCACGAGGTGGACCGCGCGCTGCTCCGGTTGACCCCGCAGGTGGTGATCGCCCCGGTGCGCACCGGTGGCGGCGCGCTGAAGATCTTCGTCGACGTCACCGAGGGCGTCACCCGCTATGCCGACCGTCCGGCGGTCAGCGGTCACGCCGTGATCCAGCTCAGCTCCGGCTCCACCGGACCGTCCAAGGTGATCGGCCGCACCGCCGCCGACCTGGTCGCCGAGGTGCACCGCTACACCCGGATCGACGGGGTGGCGCTGCCCGGCGAGCGGATCATCCTGCTGCCCTCGATGGTGCACGTGCTCGGCCTGGTCGGTGGCCTGCTCTACGGGCTGCACGCCGGGGTCGAGCTGGTCCCGCCCCAACGCCTCAGCGGCGACGCCGTGCTGGCCGCCATCAGTGCCGGCACCACACCGGCCACCGTGCTGGGCGTGCCGTTCCACATCGGACTGCTCGCCTCCACCCGACCGGCCGGGCCCCTGCCGCAGCTGCGGCGGATGACCACCGGGGGTGAACTGGTGCCGGCCGCCGTCGCCCGGGCGTTCACCGACCGGTACGGGGTGCCCCTGGGCAACATGTACGGGATGACCGAGGTCGGGGTGATCGGCACCGACCTGCACGGCGCACACCGACCGTCGATCGCCCCCGCGCCCGGCATCGAGGTCCGGGAGCGCGGCGGTGAGCTGTGGGTGTCCTGCCCGGCGTCGCCGTACGTCGGGCTGAGCGACCCGACCCGCTGGGCCGACGGCTGGCTGCACACCCGCGACGCCGGCACCGTCGACGAGCACACCGGCCTGGTCACCGTGCGCGGTCGACTCGACTCGCAGGTCTCCGTGGGCGGGATGAAGGTCGACCTGACCGAGGTGGAGGCCACCGTCACCGAGCTGACCGGGGTGGCCGCCGCGGTGGTGGTCTGGGATGACGGCATCACCGCGTACGTCCAACCCGACGGCCCGCTGTCGGAGGAGACGCTGGACAAGCTCCTCGCCGAACGGTTGGCCGGCTACAAACGGCCCCGGACGCTGCACCTGCTCGATCAGTTGCCCCGCACCACCACCGGCAAGCTGGTCCGCTCGACCGACGCGCTGCGCTCGGCGGTCAGCCCGTGACCGGGCCCCTGCACCACCTCGACGTCGACCCGCGTGGCCGCGTACCCGGCGACCGCCAGGACCAGGCCCTCGCCCAGCGGCGGGTGACCGACCCGTACGGGCTCGACGCCGGGCACCAGCCGCAACGACAGCCCCGGCGTCGGCATCAACCGGCGCAGCCCGCCGTCGCGCAACCCCCGCCCGAGCGCCTTACCGACCGCTTCCTTCGCGGTCCACAACCGCAGGAAGTCCACCGTCCGGCCAGCCTCGGGCCGATCGCCCAACCAGGCCAGCTCGGCGGGCGGGAACCAGCGGTGGGCCAGCGCGAGCGCCGGCAGCGGGCGGATCCGTTCCACGTCCACCCCGACCGCGCCGCCCCGACGGGCGGCGACCACCACCAGCCCGGCGGTGCGGCTGACGCTGACCGCCAGCTCGACCGGTCCGGTCACCTCGTCGACCCGGACCACCGGCCGTCCCGCGCTGTCGTGCGTCAGCACCACGGCGGTCTCCGCGCGGCCGAGCAGCAGAGCACCCGCCCGCCGCAACAGCACAGCGGCCGGATCCGGCTGACCGCCGGTGTCCCGGCCGACCCACACGTAGGCGGTGTCCCGACCGGACACCGTCAGCTGGCCCACGCAGAGAGGGTATCCATGAGAGCCGAGGTCCGCGCCTTCGTCGTCGAGCAGCTCGCCGACATGAACTACGACGTCGAGGGGCTCGACGACGACACCACACTCGGCCCGTCCGGCGTCGACCTGGAATCTCTCGCCCTGGCCGACCTGTCCGTCCGAGTCGAGGACCGCTACGGCGTGACGTTCGCCGACGACGAGTCCGAGCAGCTGGCCCTGATGACTGTCGGCGAGTTCACCACAATGGTCGCCAAGCGTGTCGCCGAGGCCACGAGCGACCCGGTCTGATGAGCGGTCAGCCCGATCTGGGGCGAGCTGACCTGCTGAGCATGCTCGCCGAACTCACCGCGAAACCAGCCGCCGAGGTGTCCGACCGGATCGGCTCGATGGAGCTCGCCTGGCTGGTGCACCTCGTCGAGCAGCGCTACGAACGCCGACTCGACCTGGCCGACGACGAGCTGGCCGGCATCCGTACCGTCGACGACGCCCTGGCGGTGTTCCGGGCGTCGCTGACCGCCCCCACAGATGGTTGAGGCGCGCGTCGCCCAGCTCACCGGTGTGTACGCCGTCAGCGCCCTCGGTCGGGGCGCCGACGCGCAGCTTGCCGGCGTGCTGGCCGGTGTGCCGGCCTTCGGCCCGGTACGCCGGTTCGACACCGCCGCCCGTCGGGTCACCGTGGCGGCCACAGTGCCCGAGGTCGGCACGCTGCCCGACGAGCTGGCCGCCGCGATCGACGAGGCCTGCCGGGCGGCCGGCCTGGACCGCGAGGGCCGCACCGGGTGCGCCCTGCTGCTCGCCGTCCACGGCGGACCGGCCACCGGCCCGGCCCCGGCCGTGCTCGCCGGTCAGCTCGCCGCCCGATGTGGCCTTTCCGGGCGCACCCGGGTCTACACCAGCGCCTGCGTGTCGGCGAGCACGGCGGTGGCCGACGCCGCCGCTCAGATCACCCGCGGTGACGTCGAACGGGTGGTCGTCGCCGCCGGCTACCTGGTGGAGCCGGACCAGTTCGCGCTCTTCGACGCCGGTCGCGCCCTCGCGGTCGACGGGGCGGTCCGCCCGTTCAGCGCCGGCCGGCGGGGGCTGTTGCTCGGCGACGGCGTGGCCGCGGTCGTGCTGGAGTCGAGCAGCGGCCGACGACGCGGTGGCGCCGATCCGGTGGCCACCGTGGCCGGTTGGGGACGGGCCGGTGACGCGTTCCACCCCTGCCAGCCGGAGCCCGGCGGCACCGGGCTGGCCCGCGCGGTCGGCGGCGCGCTGCGCCGGGCCGGGCTGGCACCGCAGGCCGTCGGTTACGTCAACGCCAACGCCACCGGCACCGCGCAGAGCGACGCCGCCGAGGCGGCCGCACTGCGCCGGGCCCTCGGCGGGCGCGCCACCGAGGTCCCGGTCAGCTCCACGAAGTCGGTGCACGGGCACGCGTTGGAGGCGTCCGGGCTGCTCGAACTGGTGGTCACCGCCCTCGCGCTGCGCCACGGTGAGCTGCCGGTCAACGCCGGCTGGCGGGGCCCCGACGAGGCGTGCCCACTCAACGTCATCACCACCGCTCCACGCCGCACGACGGCAACCCACGCCCTCACCCTCAACGCCGCCTTCGGTGGCGCCAACACCGCGCTCCTGGTCGGCGTCGGATGACCGCCGCCAACTCCCCGCGATCGTGCACTTTCTGTCCCGACGAATCCGACCAAGCGCCCGAAACGACGACCGAAACTTCAAGATCGCCGGGGGAGAGGGAGAGGGCGAGGGCGGGGGCGGGGGAGCGGGCGAGGGCCTGGTGGCCGGAGGTCGGGGACGAGGGCGGCGTGGCGGGGGTGCCGGGGTTCGTGCACTCGGACTTCGCGCCGGTGGTGGTGGCCGTCGCCGAGCGGTGCCTACGGCGGGGGTACGGCACCCAGCAGGTGCCACCCGAGGTGCGCACGGGGATCGTGCTGGTCAGCGCCAGCGGCGACCTGGCCAGCGCCCGACACGTACGGGCGACCGTCGAGGCCGGCGGGCGGGTCGGCCCGCTGTTCTTCTTCCAGTCCGTGCCCAACAGCGTCGCCGGGCACATCGCCGCCCGGTGGGGCCTGCGCGGTCCGGTGGTCTGTCTCAGCCCGACCGGCGACCCGTACACCGACGGTGTCGCCGAGGCCGACCTGCTACGCGACGACGGTGACGCCGACGAGGTGTTGCTGATCCTGATCGAACAGGCACCCGACGGGCCGACCGAGGCGGTCGCGGTGCTGCTGGGGGGAGGAGCACGACCATGAGGAAACGGGGACTGCGCGGCGCACTGGCCGCCGACACCGAACTGGGGGCGGGCAACGTCCTGGCCCGGGTGCTGGCGCACGGCGCCGACCCGGACGGGCCCGGCCTGACCTTCGACACCGCCGTCGACGGGCACCCCGCCGAGACGCCACTGACGCTGGGGCAGCTCGACGAACGGGTCGCCGCCCGCGCCGCCTGGCTGCACGAACACGGGGTACGCCCCCGCGACCCGGTCGCCGTCTGGGCCACCGCCGCCGCCGACATGGTGCTCAGCTTCCTGGCGCTGGCCCGCCTCGGCGCGATCCCGGCGCTGATGAACGGCAAGCTCCGCCCGGAGATCGCCGCCGAGTACATCCGCCGCCTGCGCGGCGTCGGGGTGTTGGCCGACGACGCGCACACCGCGCTGCTGGCCGGGCACGACCTGGGCGTGCCGCTGCTCGGCACCCCCGCGCAGGCCGGCACGGGCGACCCGGCCGCCGCGCCGGCGCACTACCGGCACCACCCGGACGACCCGATCGTCATCACCCACACCTCCGGGACGACCGGGGTGCCCAAGGCGGTGCTGCACTCACACGCCAGCCTCTTCGCGGCCACCCGGCACCTGCTCACCATGCCGCAGGCGCAGGGCACCACCCGGATCCTCAACGCGTTGCCCGCACCGCACACCGCGACGGTGCTGATGGTCAACCAGGCGCTGGGCAACCGCGCGCAGATGTTCCTGCTGTCCGAGCAGGGCGGCGAGCAGGTGCTGGACGCGATCCAACGCTGGCGCCCCGACGGGGTGTTCGGCTTCTCGGTCACCTGGGCGGAACTGGCCCGCTTCGACCTGTCCGGGTACGACCTGGACTCGGTGCGGCTGTGGTTCAACACCGGCGACGCCTCGCACGAGCCGCACATCCGCCGCCTCGTGGCGGTCGGTTGGCACGACACCGTCACCCGTGACGGGGTGGCGAAGGTGCCCGGGTCGGTCTTCATCGACGGGCTGGGTTCCAGCGAGATGGGGCACTCGATGTTCCACATCACCCACCGCGCCGACACCGACCGGTACGGCCGGTGCATCGGCCGCCCGTACCAGTTCGCCACAGTCGCGGTGCTCGACGCCGACGGTGAGCCGGTGCCGGTCGGCGAGGTGGGTTTCCTGGGCATCGACTCGCCGTCGCTGTTCCGGGGCTACTGGAACGACTCGGTCACCACCTACCGCTTCCGCCAGCGCGGCTGGTACCTCACCGGTGACCTGGTCCGCGCCGACGCCGACGGCCGCTACTACCACCTGGACCGGGCGGTGGACTCGGTCGACGCGGGTGACGGGCGGCGCTTCTACACGGCGCTGTCCGAGGAGCGGATCCTCGCCGCCTGCCCGGACGTCACCGACTGCACAGTGGTGATCGTCGCCGAGGCCGGGGTGGTGGTCACCGACGTGCTGCTGGAGTTGGCCGCCGGTGCGGACGAGGCGCAGGACCGCACCGAGCGGGTCCGCGCCGCCCTCGGTGCCGACGTCGGCGCCACCCTGCGCCGGGTCGTGCCGGTGCGCTCCGCCGACATCCCGGTAACCGTGACCGGCAAGGTCCGCAAGGTGGTCCTGCGGGAGCGCTACCTCACCGAGGCGCGTTCGTGACCGCGCTGATCACCGGGATGGGACTGTTCACCCCGGTCGGGCGGGGGGTCGAGGAGACCTTCGACGCCCTGACCACCGGCCGGTCCGGGCTGACCTGTCCGGCCGAGGGGCACCCGGCGCGGGAGTCGCTGGATGTCGCCGGCGTGCTGCCCGACATCGACCCGCGTACCGTCGCGTCCGGGCCGGAGGCCCGGGTCCTGGACCGGATCGTCGTGCTCGCCCTGATCGCCGCCGCCGACGCCCTCGCCGACGCCCGCATCGAGGTGGGTCGCGACGTCGATCCCGACCGGATCGGTGTGATCGTCGGCGGGGTCGGCGGGATGGCCACCCTGGAGTCGCAGGTGCTGGCACGCGCGGCCCGGGGTCGGGCGGCGGTCAGCCCGTACCTGCTCACCGGGATCCTGCCGAACATGCCGGCGGCGCGGATCGCCATCGCCCACGGCATCCGGGGTTACAGCTCGTCGGTCGGCACCGCCTGCGCCTCCGGCGCCCAGGCGATCGCCGACGGGGTCCGGCTCATCGCGACCGGGGAAGCCGACGTGGTGCTGTGCGGGGCCAGCGAGGCACCGCTGTTCCCGACCTTCGCCGACACCTTCGGCAACGCGCGGGCGTTGGCGCGCGCCGGCACCGACCCGGGCCGGGCGAGCCGACCGTTCGACACCTCCCGCAGCGGTTTCGTCCTGTCCGAGGGCGCTGCGCTGCTGGTGCTGGAGCGCGCCGAGCACGCCGCGGCGCGCGGCGTCACCGGGTACGCCGAGGTGGCCGGGCACGGCGCGACGACTGACGCGTACCACCCGACCGCCCCCCGACCGGACGGTGCCGGCGCGGCGGCGTGCATCCGCCGGGCCCTGCGCAGCGCCGGTGTGCCGGCGGCGGTGGTCGGTTACGTCAACGCGCACGGCACCGGCACGAAGCTCGGTGACATCGCGGAGACCACCGCACTGGCGGACGTCTTCGGCGTCGGGGGCGTGCCGGTCAGCTCCACCAAGGCGCTCACCGGTCACCTGCTCGGCGCCTCCGGGGTGGTGGAGGCGGCGGCCACCGCTGTGGCGCTCGGTCGGGGGCTGCTGCCGCCGACGTACCACCTCGACGACCCGGACCCGGCCTGCCCGGCGGACCACATCCGTGGCGCGCCCCGCAAGGCCGACCCGGAGTACGCGGTCACCAACTCGTTCGGGTTCGGCGGCCAGAACGTGAGCCTGGTGCTGGCGCGCGTCGCCGAGCCGAGGGGGTGATCGAGGCGGCATCCCGGGCGGGCGCGCCCGGACGGCAACGCGGGGGGAACTGTGTGGGAGGGGTTTCAGGGCATGGACATCAGTGGTATCGACCACATCGAACTCTACGTGGGGGACGCCCGGCAGGCGGCCTTCTACTTCAGCACCGCCGTCGGCTTCGAGATCTGTGGCCAGGGTGGCCCGGAGACCGGGCTGGAAGGGCAGCGTTCACTGCTGCTCTGCCACGGCGACATCCGACTGCTGCTCACCTCCGGTCTGAGCGCAGAGCATCCGGCGGCCCGGTACGTGCAGCGCCACGGTGACGGCATCGCTGTCGTCGCGGTCGGGGTCGACGACGTGTCGGCCGCGTACGCCGAGCTGGTGGGTCGGGGCGCGACCGGCGTGACGCCGCCGACCACCCGCACCGGCGCGGACGCCGAGGTGGTGATCGCCGAGGTGGACGGCTTCGCCGACGTGCGGCACCGGCTGGTGCAGCGCCGGGGCGACAAGGCTGAGTTCCTGCCCGGCGCCATCACCCCGGCGGCCTCGGCGAACGACAACCACCCGCCGGTGCTCGCCGAGATCGACCACCTGGCGGTCTGCGTGCCGCCCGGTCAGCTCGACGAGACGGTCCGACACTTCGAGGCGCTGTTCGACTTCGCGCAGATCTTCGAGGAGCACATCGAGGTCGACGGGCAGGGGATGAACTCCAAGGTGGTGCAGAGCCCGTCCGGGCGGGTCACCGTGGTCCTGCTCGAACCGGACCGCACCCGGCGGCCGGGGCAGATCGACGCGTTCCTCGACCAGCACGCCGGTGGGGGAGTGCAGCACCTGGGGTTGCGCACCGAGGACATCGTCGCCGCCGTGGAGGCGCTGGGCCGGCGCGGGGTGCGCTTCGCCGGCACCCCGGCCAGCTACTACGACGCCCTGGAGGCGCGGGTCGGCCGGGTGGACGCCCCGCTGGACCGACTGCGCGAGCTGGGTGTGCTTGTCGACTCCGACCACGACGGCCAGCTGTTGCAGATCTTCGCCGAGTCGATGCACGTGCGCCGCACGCTCTTCCTGGAGCTGATCGAGCGGCGCGGCGCGCGGGGCTTCGGCAGCGGCAACATCAAGGCGCTCTACGAGGCCAAGGAGCGGGAACTGGCCGCCGTGGCGGCCACCCCACAGGGGGTGGGGGCATGACCGCTACGGAGTACGAGCCCACGCTGACCGCCGAGGAGCGGGAGCTGCTGCCGTCCGACGATGACGTGCGGCACTACGCCGAGCACGGCTGGTACCTGTCGAAGAAGATCTTCACCGACGACGAGGTGGACGCCCTCGCCGCCGCGGCGGCGCGCTACTACGACGGTGAGCGGGACCGCCGGCTTCCGGTACGCCCACCGAAGCTCGCCTACTGGGACCCGTCCAGGGGGCCGGTGCAGCGGCACAACGACTACGTCCACCACGAGCACGACGGGCTCGGCGCGATCCTGCGCAAACCGTTGATCGGCGCGGTCGCCGCCCGGCTGGCCCAGGCCGACGAGATCCGGGTCTTCCAGTCCACCCTGATCTACAAGCCGCCGATCGACGGGGAGCCCAGCAACATCGTGCCCTGGCACTTCGACAAGCACTACTGGGCGTCCTCGTCGTCGGAGAAGATGCTCACCGCGTTCATCCCCTTCCACGACTGCGGGGAGGAGATGGGCACCATCACCATGGTCGACGGCTCGCACCGGTGGAAGGAGATCGGCGCGGACGACACGGTGGTGCGACACTTCGCCGACCGGGACCGCAGCCAGCTGGAGGAGATGCTGGCCGAGAACGCCGCGTACAACGGCGCGGAGATCCGCAAGATCCCGATGGTGATCCCCAAGGGACACGTGAGTTTCCACCACTGCCGCACCTACCACGGCAGCGGCCCCAATGTCAGCGGTCGCCCCCGACAGGCGATCTCGCTGCACCTGCAGGACGGCGACAACGCCTGGCGGGAGTACCCGCTCTCCGACGGCACGCTCGCCGCGTACAACCACGACGTGCTGGTCCGCCGCACCCACGACGGGCGGCCGGACTACGCGGACCCCGACTACTGCCCGGTCATCTGGCGCCACCGCGCCCAGCAGGGAGGCTGACATGTCACGATACGACTGGGGTAGGACGCACCCGGGCATCGAGCGGTTGGAGCGGGCGGTGACCGACCGCCGCGACGCCGTGGTCAAGCACCCGCTCTACACCAACCTCGACACCCACCAGGCGCTCGTCACCTTCATGGAGCACCACGTCTTCGCGGTCTGGGACTTCATGTCCCTGCTGAAGTCCTTGCAGCGGCAGCTGACCTGCGTCAGCGTGCCGTGGATCCCCACCGGCCCGACCGGCAGTCGTCGCCTCATCAACGACATCGTCATGGTCGAGGAGAGCGACGAGCTGGGCGGCGGCTACATCAGCCACTTCGAGCTGTACGTGCGGGGCATGGCCGAGGCGGGCGCGGACACCACGGCGGTGAACGCCCTCATCGAGCTGCTGCGCGCCGGTCGTCCGGTCACCGAGGCGCTCACCGAGGCGGGGGTGCCCGCCGCGTCGGCGAGGTTCGCGGCGACCACCTGGCAGATCATCGAGTCGACCCCGGTGCACTGTCAGGCGGCGGCCTTCGCGTTCGGCCGGGAGGACCTGATCCCGGACATGTTCACCCAGGTCGTCTCGGTCAACGAGGTCAGCAACCGGCTGCACACGTTCGTCGACTACCTGGAACGCCACATCGAGGTCGACGGCGAACAGCACACCCCGATGGCCATGCAGATGCTCGCCGACCTGTGCGGCGACGACGACAGCAAGTGGCAGGAGTGCGCCGACACCGTCAACACCGCGCTGGCCGCTCGGGCCCGGCTCTGGGACGACATCCTCGCCGCCATCAAGGGGCCGGCGTGACCGACGCCGACAGGGTCCGGCTCTACCGCACGGTCCGGCTGATCCGCCGGTTCGAGGAACGGGCGGTGGAGCTGGTCCACGGCGGGCAGATCGTCGGCGGCATCCACCCGTACCTCGGCCAGGAGGGGGTCGCCGCCGGCGTCTGCGCGGCGCTGGGTGCCGACGACGTGCTCGCCGGCACCCACCGGGGGCACGGGCACGTGCTGGCGCGCGGCGCCGACCCGGCCCGGATGCTCGCCGAGCTGTGCGGCCGGGTCACCGGCCTCAACGCCGGCCGGGGCGGTTCGATGCACGCCGCCGACCTGAGCATCGGCGTGCTCGGCGCCAACGCGATCGTCGGCGCCTCCGGGGCGATCATCACCGGCGCGGTCTGGGCCCGGCGACGGCAGGGCCACGACACCGTCGGGGTGAGCTTCTTCGGCGACGGCGCGGTCAACGAGGGGATGCTGCTGGAGGCGTTCAACCTGGCGGCGCTCTGGCGGGTGCCGGTGCTGTTCGTCTGCGAGAACAACGGCTACGCCACCACCATGCCGGTCGCCGGCGCGGTGGCCGGCAGCATCGCCGGCCGGGCCGCCGCGTTCGACATCCCGGCCGTCGAGGTCGACGGCCAGGACCCCGAGACGGTACGCGCCGCCGCGGCCGCCGCCGTCGACCGGATGCGCGCCGGCGGTGGCCCCGAGCTGATCGAGGCCCGGACCTACCGTTTCGACGCCCACCACACCTTCGAACACGCGGTACGCCTCGACTACCGGCCGCCGGACGAGGTGACCCGGGGCCGGGCCCGGGACCCGGTGGACATTCAGGGCTCACGGCTTGCCGACGCCGACCGGGCAGCAGTGAACGCCGAGGTCGAGGCGACAGTCGACGCGGCGGTGCGGTTCGCCCTGGACAGCCCCGAACCCGACCCGGCCGACGCGTTGGCCTACCTGTACGCCAGTGGCCTGACCGTACGCACCGGAGGTGGGTGAGGTGCCGCGACTGTCGTACCGGCGGGCGTTGACCCGGGCGCTCGCCGACGAGTTGGCCCACGACGAGGCGGTGTTCCTGCTCGGCGAGGACATCCAGGTCGGCGCGTCGCTGGTGACCACCGGGCTGGCCAAGCGGTTCGGGACCGAACGGGTCCGCGACACCCCGCTGTCCGAGCAGGCGTTCACCAGCTTCGCCACCGGGGCGGCGCTGGCCGGGCTGCGGCCGGTGATCGAGTTTCAGATCCCGTCGCTGCTGTTCCTCGTCTTCGAGCAGATCGTCAACCACGCGCACAAGTTCCCGCTGATGACCGGTGGGCAGTGCCGTGTCCCCGTCACCTACCTGGTGCCCGGCTCCGGCTCGCGGACCGGGTGGGCCGGGCAGCACTCCGACCACCCGTACAGCCTCTTCGCGCACGTCGGCGTGGTCACCGTCGTGCCGGCCACCCCGGCCGACGCGTACGGGTTGCTGGTCACCGCGATCCGTCACGACGACCCGGTGGTGGTGTTCGCGCCGGCCCCCGCGATGGACGTGCGCGACGACGTCGACGACCTGGCGCCGGTGCCGTTGGGCCGGGGCCGGATCCACCGCAACGGCTGCGACGTCACAGTGGTCGCGATCGGGCACCTGGTGCACGACGCGCTCGCGGTCGCCGAGGAGATGGCCGATCAGGTCTCGGTGGAGGTGTTCGACCCGCGCACCCTGTACCCGTTCGACATCGACGGTCTCATCGAGTCGGTCACCCGCACCGGGCGACTCGTGGTGTTCGACGACGGCAACCGTTCCTGCGGCATGGCCGCCGAGATCATCGCCTCGGTGGTGGAGCGGGTCCGGCTGCTCGCCCCGCCGCGCCGGGTCACCCGACCGGACGGGGCGGTGCTGCCGTTCGCCCCGGCGCTGGACCGCGCCGTGCAACCCGGCCGGGACCACCTCGTCACCGCCATCCACCTGACCGTGAAGGACTCATCATGATCGACCCGAACTATCAGTGGCCGGCGGTCGGCCGGGCCTGGGCCGAGCTGCCGGAGCCGGCCCGTCGGGCCATGGTGGCCAGTGGGGCGGCGGCCTGGGAGCAGGTCTTCCACGGCCGGGCCACCTACAACAAGCAGTGGCGGTTGGCCCGGCCCCCGGTGCTCACCGCGGACGCCTGGCGGGAGCTCAACGAGGTCTGCGACCGGTTGGCGCAGCTCATCCTCGACGCCTGCCGTCGTCGCGCCGGTACCGCCGGGGAGCTGCGCCGGCTGCTCGGCGTACCGGCCGGGGAGACCCGGTTGCTGGACGAGGCCGAGCCGCTGACCGAGGCACTGCTGGCCGCGTACCGACCGGATGTGATCTTCTCCGGCGGGGTGCCGAAGTTCGTCGAGTACAACATCGACAGCAGCCTCGGCGGCGGGTTCGACGCCGACACCGTCATCCAGCGGTACGCGCGCCTCTACCAGGACCAGGGCATCCTCGACGAGCTGCCGGTGCGGGCCGCCCCGTCCCTGCTGGACCAGCGGTTCGTGGCGATCCGCGACGAGCTGCGGCTGCCCGAGGGCGCCCGGGTGGCGCTGCTGATGGACTTCGACGCCGACTACCCCGGCCTGGACGACCCGCAGACGTTCATCCGGATCCTCGACCCCCTCGCCGTACGGGCCCGGGACTTCGGCATCGACCTGGTCATCGCCCCGGTCTCCACCGCCACGGTGGACGCCGATCACCGCCTGGTCGTCGACGGCGCGCCGGTCGACGCGCTGTTCCGGCTCTTCGTGCCCAACCGGGTCACTCCGACCGCCGGCCTGGACGCGGTGGCCCGGGCCCTCGCCGCCGGCACGCTACCGATGTTCGTGTCGGCGGCGGCCTGGCTGCTCGGCAACAAGGTCACCTTCGCCTGGCTGTGGGAGGACGTGGCCGGGCTGCCCGCCGACGACCAGGCGCTGATCCGCCGGCACGTGCCGTACACGGTGCCGTTGACCGCCGCGGTGCTCGACCGGGCCATCGCCGAGCAGGCCACCTTGGTGGCGAAGCCGGCCGACGGTTCGGCCGGGCACGGGGTGCTGCTCGGTCCGGAGCTGAGCGCGACGGACTGGGCCGACGGTGTGCGGGCCGCCGTCGGCCAGGGCGGCGCGATCCTTCAGGAGTACCTGCCGACCGACCGGGTGTCGATGGACTTCGTCCAGATCGAGACCGGTGAGACGGTCACCGCCGACGTCCCGTACTCCCTGGCCCCGTACCTGTTCGGCCGCAAGGCCTCCGGCGGCCTGGCGCGGGTCGGCTACCCCGGCTGCGACGGAGTCCTCAACCTCGCCCACGGCGTCCTCCTGACCGGAGTCCTCCTGAAAACCTGACCCCCCTCCTCCCGGTGATCAAGAGGTTTCGGTCACGACACGCCGGGCTCGGTGACCGAAACCTCTTGATCACCGGTGACGGGCGCGGGTCCGGGGCGGTGGGGGGAGTGGGAGCGGGAATGGGAGAGGGAGAGGGAGAGGGAGAGGGCGCGGAGGGTTTCGGTTGTTGCTATGGCGTCGCTGCGGGCGCTGCCGTGGCGGCCGTCGGTGCTGTAGAGGGTGGGGTCGGCCGTCAGGGGATGGTCGGTCAGGTGGACGTGGACCGTGCCGAGGCGCTCGGCCAGGGTGGCCGTGTGGGCGGAGAGGCGGCGCATTCGTTCCCTGAGGCCGGCCCGCAGGTGCTCGGGCACCGCCGGGCTGTGCGAGACGTCGAACATGCCCACCGTGATCACGTCGGCGCCCACGTCGCGCAACGCGGTGATCATCGCGGTCAGCTCGACGTCCACCGCCGCCGCGTCGTACGCCGGGTGGAAGGCGTCGTTGCCCCCGCAGACGACCAGGGCCAGATCCGGTGCGAAGGCCAACGCCGGGGCGAGCTGGGTGGCCCGCACCTGGTGCGCGCGCAGCCCCCGTCGACCCAGATTCCGGTACGCCAACTCGGGGCGCACGGTGGTCAGCTCGGCGGCGACCCGGTCGACCCACTGCACGTCCGGGTAACCCGGGGTCGGCTCACACATGCCCTCCACGACGCTGTCGCCGAGCGCCACGAACCGCCGCCACGGGTGCCCGTGCAGCAGTTGGGCGGCCTCCCCGGGGCGCAGACAGTACGGGTCCGTCGATTCGGTGAGCGTCGATGGCATGCCGGCACGCTAACCGACCATTGGGCGGCCCGGCCAGCCTGACCTCGATCCGGTGACGCGGGCCCGCCAGTGGTGGGCGCAGCGGCAGCTCACCCGGGCCTGGTCGGCTCCTGGTCGGCGCGGTGGGCGGCGGCCAGCCGTTTCGGGACCCGCGCGTACCAGGCGTCGGTGATGACCTCGACCAGCTCGGACGGGCTGATTCGGTCGAGTCTGACCAGCACCGCCGGGTAGCCGTCGAAGTGCGGGATGGTCAGGTAGACCGACGGGTCGTCGGCGAGCAGGGCCTCCTTGACGCCGAGGTCGGCCACTCGGACGCCGAGCAGCGGGCCGTCGGGTGCGGCGGCCCCGAGCGCGTCGAGATCGGTCCGCCGCAGCGGTCGCTCCCAGACGAGCGGTTTGTCGCGCACCCGCCAGGCCGGCAGCCCATCGTACGAGGCCCGCTCGGTGGCCTCGGGCAGCGCGAGCGCGATCCGACGGACGTCGTCCCAACTGGCCATGGCCACACCGTACGGGTTCAGCGGGCCACCGTGTGTTCGGCGAGGAGTTCGCCGAGTACGTGCCCGGCCCGCTCGGCCTTGGCCGGGTCGTGATCGTCCAGGGTGATCAGCGCCTTCCACAGCGCCCAGCCCCGTCCGCGCGCCCAGGTGCCGTCGTCCAGACCGAGCGCCGCCCGGAAGGCCGCCCGGCTGGGGCCGCGCAGCAGGGTCCAGGCGATCACGGTGTCGCAGGCCGGGTCGCCCACACCGCAGCAGCCGAAGTCGATGACCGCGGCGAGCCGACCGTCGCGGACCAGCAGGTTGCCCTCCGCGACGTCGCCGTGGAACCAGAGCGCCGGGCCGGTCCAGGTGGCGTCGAGGGCGGCCTGCCAGATGCCGGTGACGACGTCGGCGGGCAGCCGGTCGCGGTGCGCCTCGATCGCCGCCCGGGTCTCGGTGTCGTAGGTGGACAGCGGGCCGCCCCGCCAGGCGCTGTGCGGGCCGGGCTGCGGGCCGTCGGTGGCGTCGATGCCACGCAGGGCGCGCAGGAAGGCGGCGAGGTCGGTGGCGAACCGGGTCAGGTCGTCGATCCGCTCAGCTGCGGCGGTCTGCCCGTCGATCCACCGGTAGACCGACCACGGGTACGGGTAACCGGCCCCGGGTCGGCCCTGAGCCAGCGGAACGGGGATCCGCACCGGTAGCTGTGGCCCGAGCACCGGCAGCCAGCGCTGTTCCTTGTCGACCTGCAGGGCGTACCCCGCGCCGCTGGGCAGCCGCACGGTCATCTCCGCGCCCAGGTGGAAGGTGCGGTTGTCCCAACCGTCGACAGCGACAGGGCGGACCGGAAGCGACGCCCACCGCGGGAACTGCTCGGCCACCAGTCGGCGGACCAGTGCCACGTCGATCCGGTCGGCCACGGCGACGTCGGTCACCGGGACGCCGGGTGTCGGTTGCGTGTTCATCAGCCCGAGCCTGCGGCAGCCGGCCAGCCCCCGCAACGCGTTTACCGGGTGGCGACGGGGGCGGGCCGCGCCGGGGTTTCCGGGCCGGACGCCCTGTTCACCAGCGGGTACGCGGTGATCACCAGGCACGCCGCCGCCATGGTCAGCAGGGCCGGGGTGAGCCCCAGAGCGTCCACCGACCAGCCGCCGAGCAGCGCGCCGACCGGCAGCCCGACGAACGCCAACGAGCCGGCGATGCCGATCACCCGGGTCTGCAACTCCGGCGGCACCCGCTCGTAGAGGGCCACCCCGAGCAGCGGGTTGACCGCCGCGATGCCGATCCCGGACAGGAACGTCACCACGAGCACGACCGGCAGTTCGTCGCTGATCGCGAGCGCCACCAGCCGGGGTGTGCCGGCGACCAGCGCACCGATCAGGAACGTCAGCCGCCGCGGCAGCCGGGGCCCGAGCGCGGTGAACACCAGGTTGCCCAGCAGCGCGCCCGCCGAGAACGCCGCCAGCACCAGGCCGAGACCGCTCGGCCCGGGTAGCTCGCGGGCGACCCAGACCGGGATGTAGACGGCCACGCTGGCGTTGGCCACCATGTTCAGCGCCGAGATGACGGCGAGCATGCCGAGCAGCGGCCGGTCCCGACCCAGGTAGCTGAACCCACCCCGTAGCGCGCTCAGGTAGCTCTCCGGCTGGGCCGGTGGGGTCGGGGCGGCCGGTGGGCGGACCAGGACACCGATGAGCAGCGCGCAGACGCCGAAGCTTGCCGCGTCGATGAGGATCGCCTCGGTCACCCCGAACACGGCGATCAGCAGACCGCCCACCGCGGCACCGAAGAGGGTCACCACCCGACTGAGCCCGTCGTAGGCGGAGGTCAGCCGGATCAGCGGCACCCCGGCGGCCTCCGCGACCGGCCGAAACATCACGTGTTTCACCCGGTCCCCGATGCCCCGCAGCGCGCCGGCCACCGCGACGAGCGCCACCAGCGGGACGAAACCCAACCACGGGGTCAACGCGACGACGACCATCGCCACCGCGCTGCCCGCGTCGCAGAGGATCGAGGTACGACGCAGGCCGATCCGGTCCGCCCAGGGCGTGCCCAACGCGCTGGACAGCAGGTACGGCAGGGTCTCGGCGAACGCGACGAGGCCCATCTTGGTGGGGCTGCCGGTGGTGACCAGCACCAGCCACGGGATGGTCACCACCGAGATGCGGGTGCCCAGGTTCGAGATCAGGTCGGCGCTGACCAGGACGACCAGTTGCCGGCGGGGGGTCACGCCCCGACCGCCGCCGCCCGACCGGCCGCGTGGCGGGCGCGCAACGCCCGCTTGTCCACCTTCATCGACCGGTTCACCGGCAACCGGTCGACGAACTCCACGGCGGCCGGTGCCCACATCTTGTTGAGTTCGGTGGTCACCAGGTCGATCAGCTCCGCCCCGGTGACCGTCGCGTCCGGCCCGAGCACCACGTACGCGTACGGCACCTCGCCGACCGTCTCGTCCGGTACGCCGATCACGGCGGCGGCGCGGACCTGCGGGTGCCCGACCAGCGCATCCTCGATGGGACGGCAGAAGATCGCCCAGTTCCGCCGATGCGTGACGATCATGTCGTGCGCCCGGTCGACCAGGTAGAGGTAGCCGTCGTCGTCGAGGTGGCCGATGTCGCGGGTCCGCACCCACCCGTCGACGAGCGTCTGTGCGGTCAGCTCCGGCTGGCCGTGGTAACCGGCGAAGCTCAGTCGGGTCCGCACCCACACCTCGCCGTCGCGGCCCGTCGGCAGCACCACCCCGTCGTCGTCGCGGATCTCGATGCGCACGTCGCCGTAGGGCCGCCCGCAGGAGCGCAGCCGCTCCGGGTGGTCCGGGTCGTCGGTCAGCCCGGGCAGCGCGGTGATCACGACCGCCTCGCTGAGGCCGTACACGATGCGCAGCACCGGGCCGAAGCGCGCGATGGCCTGGCGCAGCCGGGCGGGCGCGGCGGGCCCGGCGCCCACGTTGAACATGAACATGGCGGAGAAGTCCGCGCCGACCAGCGCCGGGTGGTCCAGCACCTCGTAGAGCATCGGCGGGGTGACGAAGGTCGAGTTGATCCGCTCCCGCTGCACGGTGTCCACGAAGGCCACCGGGTCCCAGTCGTCACGCAGGAACAGCACCCCGCCGGTGAACAGGTTGAACAGGGTGGTGATCTGGCCGCTGGCCAGCCACATCGGCGAGTGCGACAGGTGCCGCAGCAGCGGGAACCCGGCGGCGCGGAAGTCGGCGGCCAGGGTGAGGATCTGGGCGTAGAAGCTCTCCCGGTGGTGCACGAGCTTGGGACTTCCGGTGGTGCCACTGGTCTGCAGGAACGACTCGGGTGCCGGCACTGACGCCGGCAGCTCCGTCGCGTCGGCGTCGGCGGTGAGGTCGGGTCCGGCGCCGCCCGCGCCCAGGCAGCACACCGGCGTGCTGGGCAGCGCGGCGGCCAGTTCCGGGCCCAGGCTGGCCCGGTCCCGGGCGTCGTAGACCAGGGCGTCGGGGCGGGCCAACCTGATGAACTCGTCGACCTCCCGGCGCGCGGTCACCGGGGCGACCCACATCGTCCGGCAGCCGAGCAGGTGCAGGGCGAGTTGGAGCAGCGGACCCTCCACCGCGTTCGCGACGGTCACCAGCACCGCCGACCCGGGCCGTACGCCGTGCCGGGTCAACGTCGCGGCCATCGCCCGGACCCGGGCGGCGGCTTCGGTGTAGGTGAGTCGCCGATCGGCGCCGACCAGCGCCTCCCGATCGCCGAATCCGGCGAAGAGGTCCAACACAGTGTGCACGTACGTCGTGGTGTGCTCGGGTCCGTCAGTCATCCGGCAGCCCCCATCCGAGAAAAGCGGCGGTCCCCGGGCAGCTCCCGGTGACGACGCGACGGTGGCGCGCTTGGGCGACCGCACCGCCGCCGCCTGGAAGCCTAGGCCGGAAACGACTGGTCGGAACCGTGCCGAGTGGGCGATCCGGGCGGCCCGCCGGACATTTGATCGCGTCGATCAGGTTGATTGACGCCCGTCAACGGCGGCGGCTAGGTTTCTGGACCATCGTCCAGGCGGGCGCCGTCAGCGGACGGCCCTGGGCTGCCACACGATGGAGGTTCCATGGCAACGGCAACCCCGAAGAGATGGCCTGTCATCGCCGCCGCGGCCGTGCTGTTGGTCGCCGGCGCACCCGCCGTCGTCGCCAGCGCCGGCCCGTCCGGCACCACCGCCAGCCGATCCGACCGCGCCGAGTGGGCGGGCAGTTGGGCCACCGCTGTCACCCGGGGCAACTCGGTCGGTTTGACCAACACCGGCCTCAACAACCAGAGCGTCCGGATGATCGTGCACGTGTCGGTGGGCGGCCCGGCGCTGCGGGTCCGGTTGAGCAACCTCTACGGCGAGCAGGCGGTCCAGGTCGGCCGTGCCACCGTCGCCCGGCCCAACACCACGACCCCCGACGACCTCTCCGACATCGACGCGGCGTCGGTGCGCCCGCTGACCTTCACCGGCGCCACCACGGCGACCATGAACCGCGGCGCGGAACTGCTCAGCGACCCGTTGCCCTTCCCGGTCGCCGACGACAGCGACCTGGTGCTCACCGTGCACTTCCCGACGCCGACCGGCCCGACCACCTTCCACGGGCAGTCCCAGCAGGCCAACTTCATCGGCGCCGGCGACCTGACCGGGGCGGCCGAGGGCACCGGGTTCACCACCCGTCCCACCTGCTGCTGGTTCTTCCTCTCCGGCGTCGACGTGCAACGCAAGGGCAGCCCCGGCGCGCTCGTCGTGCTCAGCGACTCCATCGGTGACGGCAACGGCAGCACCGTCAACGCCAACCGGCGCTGGCCCGACCTGCTCGCCGACCGGCTGCTGGCGGACCGGCCGGACAAGCACACCCCGGGCGTGCTCAACCTGAGCCTGGCCGGCAACCGGCTCAACCACGAGGGCACCGAGCCGGGCGACGGCGACTACCCCGGCTACTACCAGCTCGGCCCGAACGCGGCGGCCAGGCTCAACGAGGACGTCTTCGGCCAGACCGGGGTGCGGACCGTCGTCACCCACCTGGGCATCAACGACATCTGGATGTCGAACGACACACCCGAGGCGATCATTGCCACCCTGCGTCAGATCAACCAGCAACTCCAGCAGCGCGGGCTGACCAGCCTGGTGGCCACGCTGACGCCGTACGAGGGGCACGGCGCGCCGGGCGTGTGGACGCCGCAGAAGGAGGCCACCCGGCAGGCGGTGAACGCGTACCTGCGCGGCAGCCGGGAGTTCGACGGGCTGCTCGACTTCGACCGGGTGCTGCGTGACCCGGCCCGGCCCAGCCAGTTGCTGGCCGCGTACGACTCGGGGGACCACATCCACCCGAACGACGCCGGCAACCAGGCACTGGCCAACGCGGTGCCGCTGCGGCTGCTCGACCTGTGACACCGGCCGGGGGCGGCGGGTGATCCCCGCCGCCCCGGCCATCGACATCCTGGGGAGGAGTTGGCCGTGGACGTGGCGGAGATACTGACCGGCCTGTACAGCGAACAGGGCAGACAGGACCCGTACCCGTGGTACGCGCAGCTGCACCAGCTCGGCCCAATCAGCGCGGTGCCGCCGCGCGCCGAGCACCGCACGGTGGCCGCGGTCGCCGTCGGCTACGACCTCGTCGACGAGTTGCTGCGCGATCCGCAGTGGACGAAACAGCCGCCGCCGGGCTGGGAGGAACAGGAGATCCTGCGCACCTTCCAGACCTCGATGATGTTCGTCAACCCGCCCGATCACACCCGGATGCGGCACGTCTTCTCCCGCACCTTCACGCCGCGCCGGCTCGGCGCGCTGGAACCGGTGATCCTGCGGGTGGTCGACGAGCTGCTGGACCGGATGGCGGACGCCGGCCCGGGCGTCGTCGACTTCGTGGCCGACTTCGCGTACCCGATCCCGGCCCTGGTGATGGCCGAGTTCATCGGCATCCCGGCCGCCGAGTTGCCGTGGTACCGCGAGCGGGTGGAGTGGATCGACGAGTTCCTGGACGTGGCGGGCAAGACCCCGCAGCGGCTGGCCGCGGCCAACACCGCCGCGCGGGAGTTGCGGGCCTTCTACCGGGAGTTGCTCGCACACCGCCGCCGGGCGCCCGGGGACGACCTGCTCAGCGGGTTGGTCGAGGCGCTCGACTCCGGGGAGGTGGAGCTGACCGAGGAGGAATTGATCAGCAACCTGATCGTGCTGTTCAACGCCAGCTTCGTCACCACCGTCTACATGTTCAGCAACGGGCTGCCGTTGCTGCTGGCGCAGCCGGAGACGGTCGCGGCGCTGCCCAGCGACGCCACACTGGCGCAGGGCTGCGTCGACGAGGTGTTGCGGTTGGCGAGCCCGGTGCACTTCCTGGCCCGCGCCGCGCCGGCCGACACCGTGCTGCACGGCGTGCCGGTCGCCACCGACGACAACGTGCTGATCATGATCGGGGCGGCCAACCGGGACCCGGCCCGCTTCCCGGCCCCGGACGCCTTCGACCCGACCCGTGCCGGCCCCCCGTCGCTGGCCTTCGGTGTCGGTCTGCACTTCTGCCTGGGCGCGGCGGTGTCGCGGTTGGAGGGTCGCCTCGCGCTGCCCCGGCTGTTCGCCCGGTTCCCCGCGCTGACCGTCACCGAGACGCCGACGTACAGCGGCAGCCTGTTCCTGCGCGGTATCGACAAGCTGCTGGTCAGCACCGGTGGATAGGAGCGACATGACGCTGCATCCGGAGGTGGCGGCGTACCGGGCGGCCCGCGCCGCAGCCGGCACCCCGCCGCTGTACACGCAGACCCTCGCCGAGGCGCGCGCCGCGGATCTGGCCGCGATCCGCGCCGGCGGCGGCCCGGTCGAGCCGGTGACCGAGGTACGCGACGAACGCATCCCCGGCCCCGCCGGGGAGCTGCCGCTGCGGGTGTACCGGCCGAGCGGTCCGGGTCCGCTGCCCACGGTGCTGTACTTCTTCGGCGGCGGCTGGACGCTCGGCAGCATCGACACCGCCGACGGCATCTGCCGGCGCCTGGCCAACGCCGTGCCCTGTCAGGTGATCACCGTCGGCTACCGCCTCGCCCCGGAGCACCCCTTTCCGGCGGCGGTGCACGACTGCCACGCCGCCACCTCGTGGATCGCCCGGCACGCCGACCGGCTGGGTGTGGACCCGACCCGGCTGGCGGTGGGTGGGGACAGCGCCGGCGGGAACCTGGCCGCGGCGGTCACCCTGCTCAGCCGGACGGACGGGCCCCCGCTCGCCGCGCAACTGCTGATCTACCCGAACACCGACCAGAGCGGCGACCCGGTCGGCGACGACGACCCGGCGCTGTTCAACAGGCATTCGGTTGCCTGGTACCGGAGGCACTACCTCTCCGACCCGGGGCACGCCCGGGATCCGCTGGCCTCGCCACTGCTCGCCGACGACCTGTCCGGGTTGCCGCCGGCGTTGGTGATCACCGCCGAACTGGACCCCCTGCGCGCCGAGGGGCAGCGGTACGCCGAGCGGCTGCGAGACGCCGGTGTGCCCACCCGACTGGCGCACTACCCGGGCATGATCCACGGGTTCTTCGCCATGCCGGGAACCTTCACCGACGGGCGGCGGGCGCAGGAAGACGCGGCCGCCTTTCTCCGGGAACGCTTCGGGCTGTCGGCCGGGCCGGAAGCCGCCCAGGTGGACGAGCCGGCCGTGACGGGCCCGGCGGTGGCCGATGGCTGAGCGGGTGCTGACCGACCTGCCGGCCGTCTCGCTCGCCGACTACGCCGAGCGGGCCCGGGCCGTGCTGGCGCCGGACGTGTGGGACTACCTGGCCGGCGGCAGCGCGGCCGAGGTGACCCTCGCCGCGAACCGGCACGCGCTGGACCGGGTCGCGGTGCTGCCCCGGGTGCTGCGTGGCGTGGACACCGTCGACCTCGGCGCCGGCCTGCTCGGCAGCCGGTACGCCATGCCGGTCGCCGTGGCGCCGATGGCGTACCAGCGGCTGGTGCACCCGGACGGGGAGCTGGGGCTCGCGGCGGCGGCCGGCGCGGCCGGAATCCCGTACCTGGCGAGCACGCTGGGCAGCACGCCGATCGAGCAGGTGGCCGGCGTGGGCGCGGACGTCTGGTTCCAGCTCTACTGGCTGCGCGACCGGGCTCTCGTCCGCGACCTGCTGGACCGGGTGGTCGCGGCCGGGTGCCGGGCACTGGTGGTCACCGTGGACGTCCCGGTGCTCGGCCGACGTCCCCGGGACCTGCGCAACGCGTTCCGGCTGCCGACCGAGGTGGTGGCCGCGAACCTCCCCGAGGGCCGGGACGCGCTGGCGCACTCCGGTGCCCCCGGGGTGTCCGCGATCGCCGCGCACACCGCCGCGTCGTTCGCGCCGGCGTTGCGGTGGGCGGACCTGGCGTGGCTGCGCGAGCAGATCGACCTGCCGCTGGTGGTCAAAGGGCTGCTGGATCCGCGGGACGCGACCGAGGCGGTACGGGTCGGCGCGAACGCGGTGGTCGTCTCCAACCACGGTGGGCGGCAACTGGACGGTGCACCGCCGAGCGTCACCATGCTGCCGGAGGTCGTCGACGCGGTCGGGGGCGGCTGCCAGGTGCTGCTGGACAGCGGCATCCGCAGCGGCACCGACGTGCTGCGGGCGCTGGCGTTGGGTGCGTCCGGGGTGCTGGTCGGCCGGCCGCTGCTCTGGGCGCTGGCCGTCGGCGGCGAACCGGCGGCCCGGGACGCGTTGGCGCTGCTCGCCGCCGAGCTGACCGACGCGCTGACCCTGGCCGGCTGCGCCGACCCGGTGGCGGCCGGCGAGCTGCGTACCCTCCGGGTGGGTTGAGCGGTGACCGCCACCGAACCTGTCGACCTGGCCGTCGCCGACCTGCACCCCGCGCTGGGCGATCCGGCGTTGACGTCGATGAACTTCCTCAACGAGGTGTCCGAGCGGTACCCGGCGGCGGTGTCCCTCGCGGCCGGCCGGCCGTACGAGGAGTTCTTCGACCTCGCGGCGGTGCACCGGCACCTGGACACCTTCCACCGGCACCTCGTCGACGACCTGGGGCACCGACCCGAGCAGGCCCGGCGGCTGCTGCTGCAGTACGGCCGGACCAAGGGCATCGTGCACCACCTGATCGCCCGTAACCTCGCCGTCGACGAGGGGATCACCGTCGACGGCGAGGACATCGTGGTGACCGTCGGCTGCCAGGAGGCCATGTTCCTGGTGCTGCGGGCGTTGCGGGCCGGGCCGACGGACGTGCTGCTGGCGGTCGCACCGACCTACGTCGGGCTGACCGGCGCGGCCCGGCTGGTGGACCTGCCGGTCTGGCCGGTGGCCGGTGGGCCGTCCGGGATCGACCTGGCCGACCTGGCCGCCCAGGTGCGCCGGGCCCGGGCGGCGGGGCTGCGGCCACGCGCCTGTTACCTGATGCCGGACTTCGCCAACCCGTCCGGGGTCAGCATCGACACCGCCCACCGGCGGCGGTTGCTGGACCTGGCCGGGCAGGAGGATCTGCTGCTGCTGGAGGACAACCCCTACGGCCTGTTCCCCGTCGACGACGGACCGCGCCCGCCCACCCTCAAGGCGTTGGACACCGGGCGGCGGGTCGTCTACCTCGGCTCGTTCGCCAAGACCGTGCTCCCCGGGGCGCGGGTCGGGTACGTGGTCGCCGACCAGCGGGTGGCCGGCCCGGACGGGCGGGTCGGTCCGTTCGCCGATCAACTCGCCATGATCAAGAGCATGGTCACTGTGAACACGTCGCCGATCGCGCAGGCGGTGATCGGTGGCCGGCTGCTGGAGCACGGTTGCAGTCTGGTGGCCGCGAACACCCGGGAGCGGTCCGCGTACACCAGGAACCTGCGCCACCTGGTGGCCGGCCTGGCCCGGCGGTTCCCGCCCGGGGCGGACGGCGCGGCGGCCGTGCGGTGGACAGTGCCGGCCGGCGGGTTCTTCGTGGTGGTGACAGTGCCGTTCCCGGTCGACGACGCGTTGCTGGACCGCTCGGCGCGCGACCACGGGGTGCTGTGGACGCCGATGGCGCACTTCTACGACGACACCGCGCCGGTCCACGCGTTGCGGTTGTCGGTCAGCGCGGTCACGCCGGAGCAGATCGACGTCGGGTTGGACCGGCTGGCGGCACTGATCACCGACGAGCGGGCCCGGCGGGCGGGTTGACGCACCGCGTTCACCTGATGGCAATGCGCGACGACCCGTGTGCCGCCGTCCTGGTTGGACGGACATAATAAGGCCCATGGTTGCCTGGGAGTACGCCCTGCTCGTCCGTCGCTATCAGGGACAGGGCCGCAATTTTCACGTCTCGTTCGTCTGGTACGCGCCGGACGGCTCACGCAAGGACATCACCGCGTACGGCGACACGGCCATCGCGCACCTCAACCGCGCCGGCCGGGAGGGGTGGGAGCTGGTCTCCGCCGCCGAGGACGTCAACAACGTCCAGGGCAGCACCGAAGTCCACCGCTACCACCTGAAGCGCCCCATCGTCTGAGGGTGTCGGCCCGCCGCCGGTGCCGCTCACCGTGAGTGAGCGGCACCGGCGGCGGTGCCGTCGGCGGGTGCCGCCGCTCAGGCCAGGTCGATGCCGGGGTAGAGCGGGTGGGTGGCCAGCAGGTCGGTGGCCTGACGGGCGACCTTGTCGGCCAGGCCCGGGTCCAGGGTGTACTTCGCCTTCGACGGGGTGCCGTCGGCGTTGGCGCCGGCGGTGGTCTGGGTCAGCACGGTGTGGATCAACTCGGCGGTCTGGTCCATCTCGGCGGTGCCGAGGCCCCGGGTGGTCAGCGCCGGGGTGCCGATCCGGATGCCGGACGTGTACCAGGCTCCGTTCGGGTCCTGCGGGACCGAGTTGCGGTTGGTGACGATGCCCGAGTCGAGCAGGGCCTGCTCGGCCTGCCGGCCGGTGAGCCCGTAACCGGACACGTCGATCAGCACCAGGTGGTTGTCGGTGCCACCGGTGACCAGCTTCGCGCCCCGGCGCAGCAGGCCCTCGGCGAGCGCCTGCGCGTTGTCCACGATCCGCCGGGCGTAGTCGGCGAAGTCGGGCCGGCGGGCCTCGGCGAGCGCGACCGCCTTGGCGGCCATCACGTGCGGAAGCGGGCCGCCGAGCACCATCGGGCAGCCCCGGTCCACCTGGTCGGCGAGCTCCGGCTGGCAGAGCACCATGCCGCCGCGCGGGCCACGCAACGACTTGTGCGTGGTGGTCGTGACGATGTGCGCGTGCGGCACCGGATCGAAGTCACCGGTGAAGACCTTGCCGGCCACCAGGCCCGCGAAGTGCGCCATGTCGACCATGAAGGTGGCGCCGACCGAGTCGGCGATCTCGCGCAGGATCCGGAAGTTCACCTTCCGGGGGTACGCCGAGTAGCCGCCCACCAGGATCAACGGCTTGAACTCCCGGGCGGCCTCGGCCACCCGGTCGTAGTCGATCAGGCCGGTCGCCGGGTCGGTGCCGTAGCTGCGCTGGTCGAACATCTTGCCGGAGATGTTCGGCCGGAAGCCGTGGGTGAGGTGGCCACCGGCGTCCAGCGACATGCCGAGCATCCGCTGGTTGCCCAGCTCGCGGCGCAGCGCGAACCAGTCGGCCTCGGTGAGGTCGTTGACCTGGCGGACCTGGGCCTTCTTCAGGGCGGGGGACTCCACCCGGTCGGCCAGCACCGCCCAGAAGGCGACCAGGTTGGCGTCGATGCCCGAGTGCGGCTGCACGTACGCGTGCGCGGCGCCGAACAGCTCCCGGGCGTGCTCGGCGGCGAGCGCCTCGACGGTGTCGACGTTCTGGCAGCCGGCGTAGAAACGGCGGCCGACGGTGCCCTCGGCGTACTTGTCGCTGAACCAGTTGCCCATCGCCAGCAGGGTCGCCGGGGAGGCGTAGTTCTCGCTGGCGATCAGCTTGAGTGACTCCCGCTGGTCGGTCAGCTCGGCGCCGATGGCGTCGGCGACCCGCGGCTCGACAGCCCGGATCACCTCAAGGGCGCTGCGGAATGCGGTGGACTCGGCGTTGCGGGACATGCGACCTCCTACAGACGTGCGGAAGGCCCAGGCGCTCGGCAGACGTCCTCATGACGGGGCCGCTCCCCGATGGTTATCCATCCCCACGCGCCAGTAACGGCCCGCGACGATCGTACCGGGCCGGGCCCGGTCGTTCGGGCCGCCCTCCGGGAGGCGACCCCCGCCGATGTGGTTGGGCGCTGCGTCGCGGGGCACACGGTAGGGGACCACCGCACCGTCACGGGTGCGGCCAGGGTTCGCACAGAAGGAGTCGAGAACATGACCACACCCACCTCCGACCGGCCGCTCGCCCTGGTGACCGGGGCCTCCAGCGGGATCGGGTACGAACTGGCGGCGCAGTTCGGTGAGCACGGCTTCGACCTGGTCATCGCCGCCGAGGACGAGGGCATCGAGTTGGCGGCGCAGAAGCTGCGCCGGGACGGCGGACCGCAGATCTGGTCGGTCCGCGTCGACCTGGCCCGCGAGCAGGGCGTGACGGAGTTGGTGGCCGCCGTCACCGCGACCGGACGACCGCTGGACGCGCTGGCGCTCAACGCCGGCCGGGGTGCCGGCGGCGCCTTCGTGGGCGGCACCGATCTCGCCGACGAGCTGGAGATCGTCGACCTCAACGTGCGCTCGACGGTGCACCTGGCGAAGCGACTGCTGCCGGGGATGGTCGAGCGGGGTGCGGGCCGGGTGCTCTTCACCTCGTCGATCGCCTCGACCATGCCGGGGCCGTTCCAGGCGGTCTACAACGCGTCGAAGTCGTTCGTGCAGTCCTTCGCCGAGGCGCTGCGCAACGAGTTGAAGGACACCGGCGTCACGGTGACCTCGCTGATGCCCGGACCAACCGACACGGAGTTCTTCGACCGCGCCGAGATGGAGGACACCCGGGTCGGCTCGGGTAAGAAGGACGACCCGGCGAAGGTCGCCGCCCAGGGCTTCGAGGCGATGATGAGGGGCGATCAGACGGTCACCGCCGGGTCGCTGCTGAACAAGGTGCAGACCGCCGCCGGCAAGATCATCCCGGACAAGCTCAAGTCCGAGCAGCACCGCCGGATGGCCGAGCCAGGATCAGGAAACTGACCCACCCCGCCCGCCCTGACCCGCCCGCCCCCCCGCCTCCGCGATCTTGCACTTTCTGTCGCGACAAAACCCACCAAACATCGCTAACCAGAAACAGAAACTGCAAGATCGCGTGGGCGTGGGCGTGGGCGTGGGCGTGGGGGTGGGCTTGTGCGGGCGGTGCACGACGAAGGGCCCGGCGTGAGCCGGGCCCTTCGTCGTGAGCTTCGTGGTGAGTGGCGGCCTCAGGCGGTCACCGCGTCCATCGCCTTCTTGATCGCCTTCGGCGCGGTGGGGGTACGCGGCGCGTCCGCCCGCAACGCGATCATCTTCTCGCCGATCTCCTGCAACTGCTTGCGGCCCAGCGCGTCGCGGACCTTGGGGAACCACTCCTGCTCTTCCTCCTCGACGTGGTGGGTGACGTTCTCGATCAGCACTGTCGTCTTGGCGGTGAACCGCTCGTCGTCGGCGTCCATGGCGGCCAGTTCGGCGCAGAGCACGTCGGCGACGTGGTGTTCCTCGTACGACTCGAGAATGTCGTCCTCCAGGTCGGGCAGCAGCCGGCGGACCTCCGGATACATCACCTCGTTCTCCAGATAGGTGTGCACCGTCAGCGCCTCCAGGATCTGGTCCACCAGCTTCTGCCGCTGGCTCGCCGGCCCCTCCTCGGCGTCCTGGAAGGCCTTGAACAGGCGGCGCATTTCCTTGTGGTCCTCTTTGAGCAGGACGATGGCATCGGTCGACACCGGTATGACCTCCCTGAAAAGTCTCCGCTGGTGGGTTTTCGGTACCCCCACGCCGACTGCGGAAACAGATGAAACCGTCTCAGACCATCGCCAGGGTGCGGGGGATCTCGTCGAGCAACTCCCGAGCCAGAAAGCCGATCCGGCCGTAGCGGGGAATCAGCCGCTGGCCGCTCACCGAGTGCGCGAACGAGCCCCAGCAGGCCGCCTGCGCAGGGTCGGCACCCCGGGACAGCAGCCCCGCCAGCAACCCGGCGAGCACGTCCCCGCTGCCGGAGGTGCCCAGCCCGGCGTCGCCGCTCTCCTCCCGCCAACCCCGCCCGTCCGGGGCGGCCACGTGCCCGTACAGCGACACGACCGCCTCGTACCGGTCCAGGTCGTCGCCCGGGTCCCGCCCGAGCAGGTGCCCCGCCTCGGTGACGTTGGGGGTGAGCACCACCGGTCGACCGGAGCCGACCAGCAGGTCCGGTGCGTGGCTGAGCGCGCCGAGGGCGTACGCGTCGAGCACCAGCGACGTGTCCGGGCGGGCCGCCTCCAGGACCAGGCCCAGCAGGCGGTTGGTCTCTTCGATGGCCTTCAGACCCGGGCCGAGCGTCACCACATCGGCCTGCGCGACCAGGTCGCCGAGTTGTCCGTCCCGGTCGGCGGCCACCGCGCCGTCGGCGGTCTCCGGCAGCCCGACCACCAGCGCCTCAGGCACCTGGATGCTCAGCGCGGCGGCGCTGGACTCGGCGGCGGCCAGCTGGAGCACCCCGGCGCCGGCGCGCAACGCGGCCACCCCGGCGAGCAGCACCGCGCCCGGCGTGAAGCGGGAACCGCCGACCACCAGCACGGTGCCCCGGCTCTCCTTCCCACCGACCGGCACCGGCAGCGCCCAGTCCCGCAGCAACGCCGGGGTGATCACCTTCACCTCAGACCGGCTCGGCATGGATCTCGTCCTCCCTGGTGGGCTGGGCGCCCTGCTGACGCAGGTGCGCGACATCGTTGAAGGCGGTGAGCGCCAGGCGGTCGTCGCCGTCCGCCGACCACTCGGTGATCGAACAGTTGGCGATGACGTCCTGCCGCGTGAGCGCCATCAGTTCGTCCTCGGTCAACCCCTCCACCAGATAACGAAGCAGGAAGACCAGCGCGTCGTGGCCGAAGAGCAGCACCCGGCAACCCTCGTGATCACGGCGCAGGTCGCCCAGCAGCGTCCGCAGCCGCAACGCCACGTCGGTCCAGGACTCCCCACCCGGCGGCCGGTAGTAGAACTTGCCCAACCGCTCCCGACGCTCGGCCTCGTCCGGGTAGCGCCGGCGCACCCCGTGCCCGGTCAACCCGTCGAGGATGCCCAGCTCCCGGTCGCGCAGCCGCTCGTCGCGGTGCACGGGAATGTCGGTGCCGTCCAGCGCCAGCCGCGAGGTCTGCACCGCGCGCAGGTAGGGCGACACCACCGCCACGTCCGGGCGCTTCGCGTCCGGCAGCTCGGCCAGCCATCGGCCGGTCGCCCGAGCCTGGTCCTCGCCGGTCGCGGAGAGCGGCACGTCCGCGTCGCGGTGGGTGAGGTCGATCAGCTCCGCGCCCGACGCCTCGGCCTGCGTCGCCGCGACGTTCGCGGTGCTCTCGCCGTGCCGGACGATCCAGAGGGTTGCCAGTTCCGCCATGCGGCCCCCCTACCCGGGCGCCGCCGACGGTAACCGTGTCCGGCTCGCCGACCCTCAGTCGAGGGCCGGTGGGGTAGGAGGGCCGGTGGGGCGGAGCCTCACGGCTGATATGCGATCTTCGGCACCCAGTTGGTCGTGTCGTAGGCGCTCGTGCCGTTCTGGTGTTGGTGGAAGCGCAGGGTGTCACCCGCGGCCACGCTCAGCTCGATCATCGGGAACGGGACCCGGTCCACCGGACCGACCTTCTGCCTACCGGTGGATGGCCAGACGTTCGTCCCGTTCCGGGTCAACCGGACCAGCACGCCGTCGGCCCCCGAGCCGTTGTCGGTGTAGAGGTCGCCCAGCGCCGAGGTGATCCGAACCCTGCCGGCACGCGGAGCGACCCAGGCCCGCACCGACTCACGGTTGCCGTCGGCGTGCTGCGAGACCGGCCCGATCTGTAGGTACGGCGCTGTGCCGTGCCACAGCTGTTGGGCGGCGTCCCACGTCATCGGGGTGCCGCCGGCACCCTCGTCGTACTCCTCGTACGACCACTGGGCCGCGCCCTGAACGCCGCCGAAGTCGCCGTTACCGGACCAGCTGACCCGGCTACCCCCGGTGTAGGTCAGGGTCGGGAGCCAGAGGGTGGTGTCATAGGCGGAGGTGACGTTCTGGTTGACGTGGAAGGCGATCCGGTCGCCGGCGGCCACCGTCATGTCCACGGGTTCGAAGGGCAGGGTGCTGGCTGGCTCGACCGCCGCGTAGCCGGTGGCCGGCCAGACGGGCAGCCCATTCTTGACGATCTTCACACGGACGCCGTCGGCGCCGGAGCCGCCGCCGGCACGAATGCCGTCGAGGTCGGCGCCGACGCGCACCGTGCCGGCTCGTGGCGCCGTCCAGACCCGCACCGAGTCGCGGTTGCCATCCGGATGCCAGCCGATGGAGTCCAGCAGTGAGAACGCCGAGGTGCCGTGCCAGCGCTGGTCGCTGTCCGACCACGTCATGTCGGTGTACGCGGTGCCGTCGTACTCCTGGTAGCGCACTCCGTTCTCACCCTGCTTCTTGCTGGCATCGGTGCTCAGGCTGACGGTGTTGCGGTCGAATCCGGCGGCGTTCAGGGTCACCTTCTGCCGGTACAACCAGCGCATGTGCTTCGGGAGGTCGACTCCGTCGTGCGGCCAGCGGAAGAAGTAGCCGTAGTAGACGTAGAACTGCTGGCCCACGACGCCATTGGTGGAACCGTCGACCCCGACGATGGTCTCGTAGGGCTGAAGGGTGGCCTTGCTGTTCGCGTTGCTGCTCAGGAGCCACGACGGGGTGTCGAAGCGTGCCGGGTCGTCGCCGAACGCAAGGAAGATGCCCTGGCCCTGGCCGCCGCTGCCACCGGTGAGCAGGTACTTGCCGAGGTAGGTGCTGTAGGCGGCGCCGGCGTGGGAGTCGTAGGAGTTCGTCGGGCTGGCAGCGACGACCTCGGTGGCCTGTCCGTGCATGCCGGGCTCGTTCCAGGCGCCTCCGTGGTATTTGGTCCACGGGCTGACCGTGCCGCGTTTGGCGGCGTCGATCACCTCGGCGACCGGGGCGCGGGCGACGACCGGCATGCCGAACTCGGTGAAGTACACGTGGAGGAAGCCGTCCTTGAGCACGAATGGCATTCCGCCGATGTTGTCGGTCGAACCGTCGGGTGCCTTTTTACGGGCGGCGAGTGTCTTGCCCAGCAGGGTGAAGTGCTCCCCGTTGTCGGTGGAGTACGCCAACCCGCCGGCCCACCACCCCGACGTCTGCGGGTCGGCGTTCTCGATGTGGCAGAACGCGAGTAGGTGACCCTCCTCGGTGCGGTACACGCTCGCGATCCACCACTGCCCGTCGAGGCCGTGCGGATTGCGGAACCGGTTGGCCGTCGTGTCGGCGTACACCCTTACCTGCGCGGGACGGGCGAGGTCCCCGCGGAACTTCTGCACCTGCCGGCCAAAATCCGAGGAGTGGTAGAAGTCGAACTGGCTGCCGTTGGGGACGACCGACAGGCTGGCATCCAGGGCGGTGCGCTCACCGATCCGGTCGAAGTCGGCGGGATTCATGACCAGTTCGGCCTGGTCGAGAGTGAACTTCGGCTCGTAGTCGTAACTGATCCGCGGATTCCACGAGAGCCCGTCGTGCAGCCCCGTCCCTGCCCGGTTCGCGTGGAACAGGAGCGTGTCGCCGGCGTTGACGGCGGTGGTGAAGACGTGTTGGGCCATGAAGGCGGGTCGCAGGTGCTGGAAGTCGGCCGACGGCCACACCTTGCTCGTCGTGCCGCCGCTACGCTTGCGGACGAAGGTCCGGACACCGTCGACGTTCGTGATGTCGGGGTCGATGTAGGTCTGGTGGTCCATGGTGCCGCGCACCGTGACCGCGCCACCCCGTGGCGCCGTCCAGGCGATGACCGCGTCATTGGTGTCCGGGTGAAGCCCGCTGCGGCTGATGACGCAGAACTCGCAGTTGCCCCGCCACCGGTCCCGCGTCGGCTCCCACACCATCGGTGTGTAGGCGACACCGTCCCACTGCAGATAGGACCACTGGTTCGCGCCCTGCGTGTTGGAAAATCCCAGAGCGAACTGGTAGTCGTCCGGCACGACGGTCGGCGCGGCCTCGGCGGGTGTCGGGCGCAGCGCAGGTGTGCCGACGAGGCTCGCGGCGGCGAGCACCAGCGCCAGCGCCAAGACCCCGTGACGCAGTGGGTTCCGAAGCATGATCACGTGGTCTCCAGCGGCTCGTGGACAGTCCGGCACACGCTAGAGGATCACCCCGCTCCGCGGTGGCCCATGCCCGGAGCGAGGGGGCGCACGCGGCGACAGGGTGTCGCCGCGAACCCGCGGGCCGTCAAGTGCGGCACCGACACCCCACCTCGTCGTACGGTGTGTGGCGTGGCCACGGCGGCGGAGGAGATCCAGGTTGGCGAGCGGCTGGTCCGCGTCTCCAGCCCCGACAAGCCCTACTTCCCGGAGCGTGGGCTGACCAAGCTGGACGTGGTCCGCTACTTCCTGGCGGTGGGTGACGGCATCCTGCGCGCGCTGCGGGATCGGCCGACCATGCTCGAACGCTGGCCCCGTGGGGTCTTCGAGGGCGCGACGATCGCCACCCGGCAGACCAACCGGGGCGACGCGTTCTACCAGAAGCGGCTGCCGGCGGGCGCTCCCGAGTGGGTGCGGACCGCGCACATCACCTTCCCCAGTGGCCGTACCGCCGACGAGGTGGCGCCGAGCGAGCTGGCGGTGGTCATCTGGGCCGCCAACCTGGGCACCCTGCGGTTCCACCCGTGGCCGGTCACCGCCGCCGACGTGGAACGCCCCGACCAGCTGCGCATCGACCTGGACCCGATGCCCGGCGTCGGCTTCGAGCAGGTGGTACCGGTGGCGCACGAGGTGCGGGCGTTCCTCGCCGAGCTGGGCATGACCGGCTACCCGAAGACGACCGGCGGCCGGGGCCTGCACGTCTACCTGTCGATCGAGCCGCGGTGGAGCTTCGGTGACTGCCGTCGGGCGGTGCTCGCGTTGGGCCGGGAGATGCAGCGCCGGCTGCCGGACCTGGTCACCACGACCTGGTGGCGCGAGCAGCGGGACCGGCCGGTCTTCGTCGACTACAACCAGATGGCCCGGGACCACACGGTGACCTCGGCGTACTCGATCCGGCCCACGCCGGCCGCGCTGGTCTCCGCGCCGCTGGACTGGTCGGAGCTGGACCGGGCCCGCCCGGAGGACTTCGACGTGCTCAGCATGCCGGCCCGGTTCGCCGAGCGCGGCGACCCGCACGCCGGCCTGGACGGTGACCGGCACTCGCTGGAGCCGTTGCTGGAGTTGGCCGACCGCGACGGGCTGGAGGCCCCGCCGGAGCGGTGAGCCCAGCCGGTCACGCCCAGGGACTGCCGGCCCCGTCGAACTCCTCGAAGACCAGCCAGGTGCGGGTGGACAGCACCCCGGGAATGCTCTGCACCCGGCCCAGCACCACGTCGCGCAGCGCGGCGTTGTCCGGTGCGCGCACCAGCGCGAGCACGTCGTGGTCACCGCCGAGCAGTGCGGCGTGCTCGATGTAGCGCACCCGGGCCAGCTCGGCCGACACCTCCCGCCAGGTGTTCTGCTCGATGGTCAGGGCGATGTACGCCGACGTGCCCAACCCGGCCGCCTCGGGCGCCACCTGGGCCCGGAACCCGGTGATCACCCCGTCGCGCAGCAACCGCTCCACCCGCGCGTACGCGTTGGTGCGGGAGATGTGGATGCGTTCGGCGAGGGTGCGCACCGACGTTCTACCGTCGCGGACCAGCTCGTCGAGGATCCGCCGGTCGACCTCGTCCAACGCGCGGGCCGATCGTCCCGATCCCGCGCCCCCGCTCGCTTCGTCGGCGGTCTCCTGGCTCACTGCTGGGCCCTCCGCATGCCAACCGTCCCGCCTTCTGTGTCGATCTTGAGTCAATCATCCACAAGCGGAAGCATAGGCTCACCACACGTCCCAGGAGGTTCCGCCGTGACGACCACTCCCCAGGCGGTCCGCAGGGCATCCCCGCGCGCCCGTCGAACGGTCACCCCGCCCGACCCGGCCCGCTCGTTGCTGCCGGACGCCGAGCCGGTCCGCCTGCTCGCCCAGGACGGCACGCCGCTGCCCGCCCGCGCCGACTACCCCGAACCAGCCGCCGAGGTGCTGCACGAGCTGTACCGCCGGATGGTGCTCGGCCGGCGCTTCGACACCCAGGCGACCGCCCTGACCAAGCAGGGCCGGCTCGCCGTCTACCCGTCCTCGCGAGGCCAGGAGGCGTGCCAGGTCGGCGCGGTCCTCGCGGTCCGCGACACCGACTGGGTCTTCCCCACGTACCGCGAGTCGATGGCGCTGGTTGCCCGGGGCATCGACCCGGTCGAGGTGCTCACCCTGCTGCGCGGCGACTGGCACTGCGGCTACGACCCGACCGAGGTACGCACCGCACCGCAGTGCACCCCGCTCGCCACCCAGTGCGTGCACGCCGCCGGGCTGGCCCACGGTGAGGCGTACCAGGGTCGCGACACCGTGGCGCTGGCCTTCATCGGCGACGGCGCCACCAGCGAGGGCGACTTCCACGAGGGGGTCAACTTCGCCGCCGTGTTCAAGGCGCCGGTGGTCTACTTCGTGCAGAACAACAAGTACGCGATCAGCGTGCCGCTGTCCCGGCAGACCGCCGCGCCGTCGCTGGCCTACAAGGGCGTCGGCTACGGCGTACCCAGCGAGCAGGTCGACGGCAACGACCCGGTAGCGGTGCTCGCCGTGCTCACCCGCGCGGTCGCCCACGCCCGGGCCGGCAAGGGACCGTTCCTGGTCGAGGCGCACACCTACCGGATGGAACCGCACACGAACGCCGACGACGCCAGCCGCTACCGCGACGGCGCCGAGGTCGACGCCTGGCGGGACCGGGACCCGATCGCCCGGCTGGAGACCTACCTGCGCGCCCGCGGCGTGCTCGACGACGCGGCGGTCGCCGAGATCGCCGAGCAGGCCGAGGCGTACGCGGCGGACCTGCGGACCCGGATGAACGCGCAGCCCGCTGTCGACCCGCTGAGCCTCTTCGACCACGTCTACGCCGAACCCACCCCGCAGCTGATCGAACAGCGTGAGCAGGTCCGCGCCGAACTGGCCGCCGCCCGCGCCGAGGAGGGTGACGCCTGATGGCCACCACCATGGCGAAGGCGCTCAACACCGCGCTCGCCGACGCGCTCGCCGCCGACGACCGGGTCGTCGTCTTCGGCGAGGACGTCGGCGCGCTCGGCGGCGTCTTCCGGATCACCGACGGCCTGCAGGCCCGCTTCGGCGACAAGCGCTGCTTCGACACCCCCCTCGCCGAGGCCGGCATCGTCGGCTTCGCCGTCGGCCTGGCCATGTCCGGCCTGCGCCCGGTGGTCGAGATGCAGTTCGACGCGTTCGCGTACCCGGCGTTCGAGCAGATCGCCTCGCACGTGGCGAAGCTGCGCAACCGCACCCGGGGCGCGCTGAGCGTGCCGATCGTCATCCGGGTGCCGTACGCGGGCGGGATCGGCGGGGTCGAGCACCACTGCGACTCGTCCGAGGCGTACTACGCGCACACCCCAGGGCTGAAGGTGGTCACGCCGGCCACCGTCGACGACGCGTACTCGCTGCTGCGCGAGGCGATCGACGACCCCGACCCGGTGGTCTTCATGGAGCCCAAGAAGCTCTACTTCGCCAGCGCCGACGCGTCGCTCCCGGCCCGCACCGAGCCGTTCGGCCGGGCCGTCGTGCGCCGCCCCGGTCGGGACGCCACGCTGGTGGCGTACGGGCCGGCGGTGCCGGTCGCGCTGGAGGCCGCCGAGGCCGCCCGCGAGGAGGGGTGGGACCTGGAGGTCGTCGACGTGCGCACGATCGTGCCGTTCGACGACGCCACCATCACCGCCTCGGTCCGGCGGACCGGCCGGTGCGTGGTGATCCAGGAGGCGCCCGGCTTCGCGGGCGTCGGCGCGGAGATCGCCGCCCGGGTGCAGGAGCGCTGCTTCCACGCGCTGCACGCCCCGGTGCTGCGGGTCGCCGGGCTGGACATCCCGTACCCGGCGCCGATGCTGGAGCACACCCACCTGCCCGGCGTGGACCGGGTGCTCGACGCGGTGGCCCGCCTGCAGTGGGACGACCAGCCGGACGCGCGTTGGGCGGCGGCATGACCACCGTCGAACGGACGCAGGTCTTCCTCCTGCCCGACCTGGGCGAAGGGCTGAGCGAGGCCGAGATCGTCGAGTGGCGGGTCGCCGTGGGAGACATCGTCACCGTCGACCAGAGCGTGGTCGAGGTGGAGACCGCCAAGGCCGTCGTCGACGTGCCCTGCCCGTACGCCGGGCGGGTGGTCACCCTGCACGGCGCGGCCGGTGAGGTACGCCCGGTCGGCCAGCCGCTGATCACCATCGCGCCGTTGGACGGGGGCGACGAGCCCGCCGGGCACGCCACCTACCGCGAGGAGGAGCGGGCCGGGTCTGGCAACGTGCTGATCGGGTACGGCACGGGCCACGGCACCACCACCCGCCGTCGGCGTCGGCCCCGCCTGACGGTCGCCCCCGAACCGGCCGACACCGCACCGACCGGCGCGGTTGCCGGTGGCCCGACCGGCGACCCGGCACCATCGCCCTCCGCTCTGGTCATCTCGCCGATCGTGCGGCGGCTGGCCCGCGAGCACGGCGTCGACCTCGGCACCGTGCGGGGCACCGGGCCCGGCGGGGTGATCCGCCGCGCCGACGTGGAGGCCGCGCTGGCCGCCCCCGCCGCCCGGCTCGCCGCCGTGCCCGACCCGCACGTCGCCCTCGCGCCGACCGGGGACGGCGACGTGATCGTGCCGCTCACCGGCGTGCGCAAGGTGATCGCCGACAAGCTCTCCCGCAGCCGGCGGGAGATCCCCGAGGTGACCATCTGGGTCGACGTGGACGCCACCGGGCTGCTGGAGACCCGCGCGGCGATCAACGCGGCGACGCCCGACGCGCCGGTCAGCATCCTGGCCCTGCTGGCCCGGATCTGCCTCAGCGGGCTGCGCCGGTTCCCGCAGCTCAACGCCCGGGTCGACACCGAGGGGCAGCGGATCGTCCAGTCCGCCGGGGTGCACCTCGGCATCGCCGCGCAGACCGACCGGGGGCTGCTGGTGCCGGTGCTGCGCGACGCCCAGCGGCTCACCACCGCCGAACTGGCCGCCGAACTGGCGGCGACCACCGCCGCCGCGCGGGCCGGCAGCCTGCCCCCGGCCCGGCTGACCGGTGGCACCTTCACGCTGAACAACTACGGGGTGTTCGGCGTCGACGGCTCCACGCCGATCATCAACCACCCCGAGGCGGCCCTGCTCGGGGTCGGGCGGATCGTGGACAAGCCGTGGGTGGTCGACGGGCAGCTCGCCGTCCGCAAGGTGACCCAGCTCAGCCTCACCTTCGATCACCGGGTCTGCGACGGCGGGGTGGCCGGTGGCTTCCTGCGCCACGTCGCCGACTGTGTGGAGCGCCCGGCGCTGCTGATCGCCGCCGTCTGACGCGTACCCCTGGCCCCGGTGTCGCCCGTGCGGCGCCGGGGCCGGCGCACGCCCGGGGGTTTCCCGGCGGTGTCAGGGGGAAGTCGGCCCCGCCGGAGCGCACCGAACGCGTCGAAGGGAGCCGGCCTGTGGCCGTGGCGAACGAGCTGCTACTGAACTCGGTCCGGGTGCGACGGCCCGCCGCGGCCGGCGCGCCGCTCTACTGCGACGCCCTGGAGTACGGGCTGACCGGCGACGGCTCCACCAACGACCAGCCGGCGCTGGCCGCCCTGGTGGACCGGCTCGGCGCCGGGTACGCCTCCGACGGGCGGGCCCGGGTGATCTACTGCCCGCCGGGCATCTACTCGATCCGCGACGCCGGCACGGTGTGGCGCAGCGGGGTGTCGCTGATCGGGGCCGGCCCGGCGGCGACCCGGTTCATGCTCAGCAACGAGGGCAACCGGGCCGACCCGACCCCGTTGGCCTTCTGGACCACGGTGCAGCACGGCGCCGACCGGGACCGGCACATCGCGGACTGCACCTTCGCCGACTTCCAGATCGACGGCTCCGCCGTCGCCATGGCCGAGTACAACTACCTGGCCAAGGGCCTCGGCCTGCAGTACGTGGTGCGCGGCGTCTTCCGCAACCTCTACATCCACCACACCGCGGCCAGCGGCCTGGGCTGCGACTTCCTCCAGGACTCCCTGATCGACGGGGTGGTGGTGGTCGGCTGTGGCCGACTGGACAACGGCGAGCAGATGGGCGGCGCCGGCATCGGGATCGGCATCGGTGGCTGGGGACCGGTGGAGCGGTTGACCATCGCCAACTGCACCGCCCTGGCCAACGGCACCAACGGCATCTTCCTGGAGCTGCAGAAGGACTACTGGACCCCACCGCGCGGCTACCGCATCATCGGCTGCCACAGCCAGGGCAACCGCTTCGGCATCTCCGACTGGGGCGCCGACGGCCTGATCGTCTCCGCCTGCACGATGACCGGAAACCTGGAGGCCGGCTTCGACGTGTCGTCGCAGGGCACCTCCACGGTGGCCGGGCGGGGCGGACTCGTCACCGACTGCGTCATCGACGGCAACCTGCGCGACGGGATCAGCATCGGCAACAGCCCCGGACCGTACATCGTCCGGGGCAACCGGATCAGCGGCAACGGCCAGCACGGTTACCACTCCCGCGATCTCGGGCGCGGTTACCAGGGCCCGGTCCGGGACGTGGTGATCGAGAGCAACGAGTTCTGGGGCAACGGCCTCGACGCGGTCCGGATCGACCACCAGATGAGCGACGCGGTGCTGCTCAACAACCGGATCCGCAACAACGGGCGGCAGTACGGCCGGGCCGCCGGCGGCGCGGGCGAGGCCGTCCGCTACAGCGAGCGGAGCCTGGTGGACCGCACCGCCGACTGGCCGCACGACGGGCACCGCGGCAAGATCCTGCGGGTCGGTCGGTCGGTGGCCACTGTCGCCGCCAACACCGGCGACGAACTCACCCTGGCCCCGGTCCGCCCGGACGCGTTCAGCGCGTGGAGCGGAGACGTGCCGCCGCCGGGCTGTGCGTACGAACTCGACCCCGCACCCGGGCAGCGGGCCGGCATCACCATCAACGCGCCGTTCGACTCGGCCACCATCCGCGGAAACCGGATCTGGGACAACCACGACAACCAGACCCAGACGCACGGGCTGTGGATCACCGATCGGGGCAGTTGCGTGGACTGCCGGGTCGAGGACAACGACCTCGCCGGCAACGCCGAGGAGGGGATGCGGCTGGACACCCCGCCGGTGGGTGGACGCTGGCGTGACAACCACGTCGACAGCGACTGGAGCTGACCGACGGGCGGCGGCGGCCGGAACGCTCCGACCGCCGCCGCTGTCACGCTGTGGAACTGGTCAGCCGGCCAGGCCGGCCACCGGGGTCGGGTCCAGCACGACCGTCGCCGAGCCGGACTGCGGGGGTACACCCGGGTCGGTCGGCGCGTCGGTGTACTCCGCGACGAACACCGCGGTCAGGTTGTCAGCGCCGCTGTGCCCACCGTCCAGGAAGGTGGGGATGGTCCCACTGCAACCCGTCGAGGTGGAGAGCGGGTGCCCGTGCTCGTCGTGCCCGAGCACGTAGGTGACCTTCACCCGGGAGCAGTCCACCGGCAGGTCGTCGGTGACCTTCACCTCGTAGGCGACCGTCTGCCCGAACTCGAACGGCTGACCGGCCACCGGGGCGACGAACTCGACGATCGGCGCGGTCGGCCCGACCACCAGGGGCAGGGTGGCCGAGGCGGAACGGCCGGTGCGGTCGGTCACCTTCAGCGTCGGGGTGTACGAGCCGTTCTCCGGGAACGTCCAGCTCGCGTTCGGCGCGGTGCTGTCCACCGAGCCGTCCGCGTTGAAGTCCCACGCGTAGCTCAGCTTGTCGCCGTCCGGGTCGGTCGTGCCGGCGCTGGAGAACGCGACGGTCAGCGGGGCCTGGCCCACGGTCGGCGTACCACTGATCTTCGGGATCGGGGTCCGGTTGCCCCGGACGAAGTCGATCCGGGACAGCTGCGCGTCCGGGTTCTCGGCGAAGTAGCCGTCGCCGTACTCGAGCACGTAGAGCGCGCCGTCCGGGCCGAACTCCATGTCCATCGGGTTGTCCACCACCAGCGACGGCACCACCGGGCGGATGTCGGTGACGTCGCCGTCGGAGTCGAGGCGGAACTCCTTGATGTAGTCGCGGGTCCACTCGTAGAACAGCGGAACCCCGTCGTAGTAGGCCGGCCAGCGGGTCCGTGAGGTGCTGGTCCCGTCGTAGTCGTACGCCGGGCCGCCCATCGGACCGATACCGCCGGTGCCCAGCTGCGGGAACTCAGCCGAGGCCGTGGACGGGTACCAGACCTGCGGCTGCTCGACCGGCGGCAGCTGCCGCTTGCCGGTGTTGTGCGGTGAGTCGTTGACCGGGCGCGCGCAGTTGAACTTCTTGCCGGACTGGCCGGTGGCGAAGTCGTAGTCGCGGTAGGCGATCGTCGGCGTCACGCAGTACGGCCAGCCGTAGTTCGCCGGCTTGTCGATCATCATCCACCGGCCGTGTCCGGCCGGCCCGCGCTCCGGGTTCGGGTTGGAGGCGTCGGGGGAGTAGTCGCCCAGGTACACGTTGTCGGTGCGCCTGTCGACGGCGAACCGGAACGCGTTGCGCAGCCCCATCGCGTAGATCTCCGGGCGGGTCTGCGCCGTGCCGGGCTTGAACAGGTTGCCGGCCGGGACCGTGTAACCACCACCGGCCTTCGGCTTGATGCGCAGCAACTTGCCGCGCAGGTCGTTGGTGTTGGCGGAGGTGCGCTGGGCGTCGTACGCCGGGTTACGGTCGGCCCGCTCGTCGATCGGGATGTAGCCGTCGGAGGCGAACGGGTTGGTGTCGTCGCCGGTCGACAGGTACAGGTTGCCCTTGCTGTCGAAGTCGATCTGACCGCCGACGTGGCAGCAGATGCCCCGGTCGGTCGGCACCTCGATGATCTGCTGCTCGCTGGCGAGGTTCAGCCGCATCCCGTCCAGCTTGAACCGGGACAACCGCAGCGCGCCCTTGAACCGCTGCCAGTCCGCCGCGGTGCCGGTCTCCGGCGCGTCCCCCTCGTTGACGTCGGGGGTCGCCGGGTCGTCCACCGGGGTGTCCATCGGCGGCGAGTAGTAGAGGTACACCCACTTGTTCTGGGCGAAGTTCGGGTCGATGGCGACCCCCTGCAACCCCTCCTCGTCGTGCTCGTACACCGGGATGTCGGCGGCGAGGGTGTTCAGCCCGGTGCGCGGGTCGTGGATGCGGACCTCACCGGTGCGGGAGGTGTGCAGCACCCGCAGGTCGGGCAGCACGGCGAGGCTGATCGGCTCGCCCGGGAAGTCGTTGAGTGTCACTTTCTGGAAGCTGCTGTCCGGCGGCGCGGCCGGCGCGGCGGCCGCTGCCGACGGCGGCACGGCCAGGCCGGCCGTCACCAGCAGCAGGGCGGACGCGAGTGCGGTCCTGTTCATCAGGTGTGTCCCCCGAGGTGTTTTCAGTACCGGAGTGAGGCGAGGTAGTCGAAGCCGACGCGGGCGGTGTCCAGGGCGTCGGCGGGGGAGCGCGGCGCGGTGCCCGCGTCGTCACGCTCCACGATGTACTCCTCGATGCCGGCCTCCCGCTCGTGGGCGAAGATCCGGCCGAAGTCGATGACGCCGTCACCGAGGTCGGCGAAGCCGGCCTCGACGTCGAGGTCCTTGACGTGCACCTGGCGGATCCGGCCGCGGTTGGCCCGGATCACGTCGACCGGGTCGTGGGCGCCCCGCCACGTCCAGTAGAGGTCGAGCTCGAAGTGGACGAGCCGGGGATCGGTCTGGGAGCTGAGGATGTCGAACCCGGTCGAGCCCCCGGTCAGCGGCACGAACTCGAGTTGGTGGTTGTGGTAGCCGAATTCGAGCCCGGCGCGCTCGGCGAGCCGTCCGGCCTTGTTCAGGTCGCGAGCCAGGGCCCGGTAGACGGCGGGGTCGCGGATCGGCTGACCGGCCGCGTCCCGACCGAAGTACGGGTGGACGATCTTCTTGCAGCCCACCACGTTGGCGTCGGCGAGGGCCTGCTCCCAGGTGGCGGCGTCGAACGGCTGGGGGATGCCGACGTGCCCGGAGGTGGAACGCAGCCCGGCGTCGTCGAGCGCCGCCCGGAACTGCGCCGCGGTGCGGCCGACGAAACCGGCGTGCTCCACCCGCCGGTAGCCGATCCGGCGCAGCGCGTCCAGGGTGCCGGGCAGGTCGATGGCGAGTTGGTCACGCAGGGTGTAGAGCTGAATGCTGATCCGGTCCACCGGCACCCGACGGCGGCCCTGGGCCTGCGCCCCGGATGCGCCGGGTGCGGCGGTGGCCGGGCCGGCGAGCAGACCGGCGGCGCCGACGGCAGCCGCGGAGACGGTCGCGGCACGCAGCACGCCACGGCGGCTGACCGGCTCGGATGCCGGTGTGTTGAGTTGTTGATCCATGGTGGTGGTCCCTTCCTGACGGCTGGTACGCCGTCGACGGAGGTCGACCTGACTGCCGTCTGCCGGGCGCGCCGAACCGGCCGCGGTGGGCTTCGGCGGGACGGTGAGGGACGGCTCGTGGGTGCGGCCCGGACCCATCGGGGGCGGATCGCGGCGACCCGGCACAGGTGGCGGCAAGTTGATCGACGAATGGGCAACCCTCTATCTGGATCGTGACCTTACCCTTGCCTTCGGACGAAGGCAAAGCTTTGTCGCGTTCGGCAGAAGCTTCGCTCCAATTGACAAAAGTCCGCCCCCGAGGTGCGCCACCGGCCGTGACCTCCTGCCTCCCGCGCCCCGCACCCGATGGCCGCGCCCGGTCCCGGCCGGCCGTGCCGCGAGGCCGCCCTCGGGGACCGGCGCCTGCGGGCATCCGGACAGTCGACGTCGCGTCGCTCAAGCGGCGCGAAGCGCACGACACCGGTCGGTTGCGCCCCTGTTCCGGCCAACTGGAGCATTGTCGGAAAATGCGTCGATAAATGCGCGGCCAATTATTTCCGAATGCCGCTAATGGCTCACTCCGGCAAGCGAGAATGTGACGGAGGGAAGTCGAAACGGGGGGACTGAAACATGACGTCTAGGCGGCGATTGACGCTGTTGGCCGTAACCATCGCAGCCGCACCACTCGTCCTGGGTGCGTGCACCGCCGAGCGGGAGTCGGCGACCGGCTCGGCCAAGAAGCACGCCGCCCCACCGGAACTCGCTGTGACACCGGGGGACAAGGCCCGGGACGTCCCGGTCAGCGCCGAGGTGGGCACCGTGGTCAAGGGCGGGCGGGTCACCGCCGTACGCCTCACCGACGACAAGGGCAAGCAGGTCAACGCCGAGCCGCGCGAGGACGGCTCCGGCTGGGTGCCGAACGCCCCGCTGCAGCCGAAGCGGACCTACACCGCCGAGGTGACCGCGACCGGTGACTCCGGTGCCACCACCACGCGCAGCACCACCTTCACCACGATGGCCAAATCGACCAAACCGCAGATCACCAGCACACTCTATTTCAACGGTAATCGGACGTACGGCACCGCGATGCCGGTAACGGTGGCGTTCGACCCGGGAATTCCGAAAGAGGCCAGAGCGGATGTGCAGCGGCGGTTGTTCGTAAAGACCAATCCGCCGCAGCCGGGCACCTGGTCGTGGCTGGCCGACGGCACTCAGGTCTATTACCGGGCGCCCGATTTCTGGAAGCCGGGAACCACCATCAGCGTCCGGGCCGGTCTGGAGGGTCTGCCGATCGGCAAGGACAAGGTCGGTGACGCCGAGCGGACCGCGACCTCCAAGATCGGGCGACAGGTCTCGCTGGAGATCGACAATGCCACCAAGCAGATGACGGTGCTGCGCGACGGCAAGCAGATCCGCCGGATCCCGGTCAGCCTGGGCAAGCCGAGCACGCCGAGTTCCAGCGGCAAGATGGTGATCATGGAGAAGCACGAGCGGACCACCTTCGACACCCGGGGCGAGCCGAACGGCGGTTACGTAGTCGACGTCGACGACGCCCAGCGCTACACCTGGGGCGGCGAGTTCATCCACTCCGCCCCCTGGTCCGAGGGGGACCAGGGCAACACCAACGTGTCGCACGGTTGCGCGAACGTCTCCGCCGCGGCGGCCGACTGGTTGATGGGGGTCACGCAGGTCGGTGACCTGATCACCGTCAAGGGCACCGAGGTGGAGCTGCAGCCGGGCAACGGTTGGACCGCCTGGAACGTGAGCTGGGACGAGTTCGCCCGGGGCAGCGCCCTGCCGGTGCCGCCGGGCCTCAAGCCCGCGCCGGTCGCCCCGGCGCACCCGGGCGCGGTGGCCGGCGGATCGCCCGCACCGGCGCCCTCGGTCAGCGGTCGCTGAGTCACCGATCGGCAGCACAGGGCCGGCCCGCCACCACGGCGGGCCGGCCCTGTCGGCCATCACCCCAGGGGTACGCGGGCCACCCCGGTCCCGGTCAGGCTGCCCAGCCAGAGCTGGTCGCCGTGCTGGCGTACCCCGGTGATCATCGAGTAGTGCCCGCTCGGGCCGTGCAGCGTCCGGCGGACCGCGCCCGCGCCGTCGACGAGCGCGACCAGCCCGTAGCGGCGGGGCTGCGGTTGCAGGGCGTCGGGCAGCAGAGCGGCGATCTGCCGCAGCCGCGGATGGGGCAGCAGCCGCTCGGCGATCGGCACCCGAGGGCTGGGCAGCGCGATCCAGTACGTCCCGTCACCCACCGAGGCGAGATTGTCCGGGTACGCGGGCAGGTCGGCGAGCACCCGCACGCCGCCGCTCAGCTCGACGCGCAGCAGCCGGTGGGTGCTGGTCTCCACGACCATCAGCGCCGACTCGTCCGGGGTCAGCGCGATCCCGTTGGGGAAGTACAGCCCGTCGGTCACCACCTCGGTGCGGCCGCTGCCCGGCTGGTGGGCCAGCACCCGCCCGTTGGGGCGGTGCTCCAGCAGGTCCCGCTTCCAGTGCGAAACCGGAAACCGGTCGGAGCTGTCGGTGAAGTAGATGGTGCCGTCCCGGCCCACCGTCGCGTTGTTGGCCAGGTGCACCGGCGGTGCCGTTCCGGTGAGTTCGCGTACCGCGCCGTCCGGCGTGACCCGCAGCAACCCGCGGTACGCGTCACAGACCACCAGGGCCTCGCCGGACGGGTCCAGCTCGATGCCGAGCGGACGGCCACCGGTCTCGGCCAGCAGGTGGGGTCGGGTGCCGGCGCGCGCGTCGACCGGCCACCACCAGAGCCGACCGTCCTCATCACCACTGATCACCCGCCCGCCGCCGTCGACCAGGACGTCCTCGGGGCCGACGGCCCCGGCGGGGAGGGGGAGCAACTCGGCCTGGTCGAGCCGCCGGTCGGTGGGGGCCCAGGCGCCGGCCAGCGCCGGAGGGCTGGTCGCCGGTTCGCGGACCGGGCGGATCAGCCGGGGCGGCCGGGGCCGGGGGATCAGCATCGACCTATTCTCCACCCGCGTGCCTGCCGACCCGCGAACTCCGCGTCCGGGCGGCGCGCCGCCCGAGCCCCTGACTCCACCCCGAGAGGGAGACGGTGCAGCTCGGGGTATGCCCCTGGGCGTACCCGGAATCACTGCGTGGAGGGACGAAAGTGTCGGTGGTGGCGGCTAGATTTCACTGCATGGAAGAGCACAGCGACCGGTTCGACGTGCAGGTCAGCGTGGGTGACGAGCGGGTCCTCATGCGGGTGGCCGGCGAGATCGACATCGCCACGGTGGCCGCGTTCCGGTCCGCGCTGTGGTCCGCGCCGGCCCGCCCGGTGCTTCACGTCGAGTTGTCGCAGCTGCGGCTGCTCTCGGCGGCTGGCGTTCGCACGCTGCTTGCCGCGCATCTGCGCGTCCGGGCCCGCGGTGGCGAGCTGGTGCTGGTCGACCCGAGCCCGGTGGTGGCGCGGGTGCTGCGGGTCAGCGGGCTGCACCGCGTGATGACGATCCTGGAGCCGGCCACGGTGATCGAGGCCGCGCGCCGCCCGGTGGTCGCGACCACCGACCTGCAACTGGCCGCCTGACCCCGCCCGACGAGGCGTGCTCCCACCCGCCGCGCCCGAGGTCGGCGCGGGGCCGCCGGCGGGTGGGCCGGCGACCCCGACAACGACTCAGCGCACGTCGAGCAGGTCGACGACGAAGATCAGCGTCTCACCCGGCTTGATCACGCCGGCCGCGCCGCGGTCGCCGTACCCCAGGTGCGGCGGGATGGTCAGCCGGCGGCGACCGCCGACCCGCATGCCGGCGACGCCCTGGTCCCAGCCGGCGATGACCTGACCGCCGCCGAGCGGGAAGTCGAACGCCTCGCCCCGGTTCCAGGACGAGTCGAACTCGCCGCCGGTGGAGTGCGACACGCCGACGTAGTGCACGCTGACCAGCTGGCCCGGCTCGGCCTGCGGGCCGTCGCCCACGGTGATGTCCTCGATCACGAGGTCGGCCGGCGGTGCACCCTCGATCGGACCAACCTCGGGCTTACCCGATCGGGCGCCTGCTGCCTGGTTCATGCGGGGATCTCCTGCCGTGTTGGGTGATGTGTCCGGTCACCGTCGATCCTGCCGGATCACCCCCCACCGATGTGCGGCGGACCCGCCACCTGCTCCGCAGCCCATCCGTCGATCGGGAGGCCGACGGTCCCGCTGGTGCTGGCTGACCCGACGGAGCGGCGGGCGTCACCGGTATCGGTGACGCCCGCCGAGGGGTGTGCGTTGGTTCACCGGAGCCAGGGCATCCGCCGGACGATCGGCAGGGCCGCCCACACCCGGCCGAGGCCCACCGTGTCGCCGGCGTTGACCAGGGCCAGCACCGCCAGCACCGCGGCGTAGATCAGGTGGTCGTCCATGAAGGGGTTGTTCTCCGGAGGCAGCACGGCGGTCCACATCAGGACCAGCAGCAGCCCACCGGCCACGGCGGCGATCCGCATTCCGATGCCGAGCAGCAGGGCGACACCGATCCCGGCCAGGCCGATCATGAAGAGCCAGTCCGCCCAGGCGGCACCGGCGATCGAGGTGTAGACGTCCTTGAACGGCCCGGCCACGCCGAAGGTCAGGAAGCCCTTGGTGGGGCTGCCCCCGTTGATCCAGGCGTTCTTCTGCTCGGTGCCCATCCCGAAGCCGAACAGCTTGTCGACGAAGGCCCAGAGGAAGATCCAGCCGAGCGCCAGCCGGGTGCCGGCCAGGATGTACCGGACGGCCCGGTCGTGCACGGTGCCGGCCTTCGCAGCGGTGTTCTCGGCGGTGACCCGCTCGATCGTCGCGGTCATGGTCTCCACGTCCCTTCTCAGCTTCGCACCGCGCTTCCCGGTGGCATCTCCAGTGGACGCCCACGGCGCTTTCGGCGGCAGGGCCGACAGACCGCAACGGCCCGGGACGTTCGACCCCCTCCGGTCCGGTCCGGCGACCCTGACGACCGTCGACGCCCCGCCGTAGCGTCCGAGATGGACCAGGAGAGGGAGGCCGTGATGAGGACCTGGCAGGTGGGTGACGTGATGACCCGGGAGGTCGAGACGGTGGTTGCCGACACCCCGTACCGGGAGGTCGTCGACGTGCTGTTGCGCCGCGGGGTCAGCGCGGTGCCGGTGATCGACGATTTCCGTCGGGTGCTGGGGGTGGTGTCCGAGGCCGATCTGCTGCACCGGGTCGAACGCGCCGGTGAGCCGGCGCTGCGACGGGTCTTCGAGAGCCGCCGACGGCGCGGTGCCCGGGGCAAGAGCGCGGCAGTGCTGGCCGGTGACCTGATGACCGCGCCGGCGATCACCACGAATCCGCAGGCGGCGCTGTCCGCCGCCGCCCGGCTGATGGACCGCGAACAGGTCAAGCGGCTGCCCGTGCTGGACGACCTCGGTCGGTTGGTCGGCATCGTCAGTCGTGCCGATCTGCTGCGGGTGCACCTGCGGTCGGACGCCGAGATCCGCGAGGACGTGGTGCAGGAGGTGCTCCGCCGGGTGCTCGCCGTACGGGACGGACTGGTGACCGTGGAGGTCCGTCACGGTGACGTGACGCTGGCCGGTCGGCTGGACCGTCGCTCCGCCGTGGACCTCGCCGGTCGGCTCGCGGGGCAGGTCAGTGGCGTCGTGCGGGTGATCAACGCGATCGCCTACGACGCCGACGACACGGTTCTCGACCCCGGCCAGGTGATGCCGGTCGCCTGAGCGCGGGTCGCGCGCCCGACCCCGACCGCGCGCACCGACTCCCGCTGCCGGTCGCCGCCCGGGTCGAGCGGGCCGGCCCGGCGACCCGGACTTCGTCGGACCGCCCGATGCCGGGTCGGGCGGTCACCTAGGCTCGAAAGAGGGCCGGCCTAGTGACGGGCGGTGCGCGGTGGTCGATGCGGAGGGCGTCGGTGGCTGAGGCGACGGTCGCGGTTCCGCTGTGGGCCTGGGCGGCGGTCGGCGTGGTGATCGCGGTGATGCTCGCCGTGGATGTGCTCCTGCACCGGGACAACCACGTCATCGAGCTCCGCGAGGCGGTGCTGTGGAGCGCCGTCTGGATCGGCGCGGGTCTGCTGTTCGGGCTGGTCGTCTGGTGGGGCCTCGGCGGTGACCCGGCCATCGCGTACTTCTCCGGCTACCTGCTGGAGAAGGCGCTCTCGGTGGACAACGTGTTCGTCTTCGCGCTGCTCTTCGGCTACTTCCAGGTGCCGCCGGGCTACCAGCACAAGGTGCTGTTCTGGGGTGTCGTGGGCGCGCTCGTCTTCCGGCTGCTGTTCATCCTCGCCGGTGCCGAGCTGCTGGACCGGCTCACCTGGGCCGGGTTCGTGCTGGGCGGGTTCCTGGTCTGGACCGGCTGGCGGCTGGCCGTACGCGGAAAGCCGGACGTCGACCCGGAACGCAACGTCGTGGTCCGGCTGTTCCGCAGGTTGGTGCCCACCGACGCCCGCTACCACGGCGACCGGTTCACCGCCCGGGTGGCCGGCCGGCGGGTGGCGACGCTGCTGCTGGTGGCGCTCGTCTCCATCGAGGCCACCGACGTGGTCTTCGCCATCGACTCGGTGGCGGCGATCCTCGCCATCACCACGAACACCTTCCTGGTCTGGACGGCCACCGCGTTCGCCGTCCTGGGTCTGCGCAGCCTCTACTTCTGCCTCGCCGGCCTCCTGCGGCACTTCGGCTACCTGCGGTACGGGCTCGCGCTGCTGCTGGCCTTCGCCGGGCTGAAGCTGATTCTCGCCGAGACGCCGGTGGGCAAGCTGCCGGTCTGGCTGACCCTCGCCGTGGTGGTGCTGACCCTGGCGGTCTCCATGGGCGCCAGCGTCCTGGCCGCCCGCCGCCGCGCCGACGGCTGACCCGCCGGCACCGATCCGGCCGGTCGGTGCGGCGGCGGGTCACTGAGGGGCGGGCTCGATGCGGGCGGTCACGTCGAGGTGCGCGGGCTGGCAGTGGGTCGTCGCCGCGAATCGGCGGACTGCCGCGTGCACGTGCTCGCGTACGCCGGCGGCCGGCGCGTCGGCGGTGAGGTCCACCCGGATCCACACGTCGGGGTGCGGTGCCGGGCCGGTGAGCACCACCCGGGCCCGGCGTACCCCGGGGTTGCCGCTTAGGTCGCGTACCAACGCGTCGGTGAGAACGTCGGCGGGCAGCCGGGTCCGGCCCGGCCGGCGTCCGGGATGGCTCAGCGTGCCGCGCAGCGTGCCGCCGGGGCCCCGCAGCTCCCGGGCCAGCAGGCGCTGCCCGGCCAGGGCGAACAGCGCCCCGACCACGGCCACCGCCAGGGTGCTCCACGGCGCGGCCGTCCGCCACCGGTCGACCAGATCGGCGCTGAGCAGCGCCGCCGCCGGGTCGACGCCGGGCAGGGTGCCGAGGCTGGCCGCCAGCGCCACCGCGCCGCCCGCCACCAGCAGCAGCGCGATGACGGTCCACAGCAGTCGGTGCGCGGCGTTGGTCACGCCGGCCGCCGTCGGGGCAGCAGCCGGACGTCGACCCGGGCGGGGCGGGGCGCGGTGAGCCGGTGCAACTCCTGGTGCACGGCGAACTCGATCTCCGCCCGGGCCGCCGGGTCGCCGCTCGCGCGGATCCGGGGGCGCCACTGGCCGTGGTGCCGTCGGAGCCGGGCGCGGGCGCGGCGGACGCCCGGCACCGCGGCGGCGGCGTCGGCGAGCCGGCGTTCCACACAGCGCCGGTGCAGGTACCAGCCGTCGTGCTCGTCGGCGCTCAGGCGGACCGGCGCCCAGCGGCGCAGCTGGGCGGCGAGCAGCGCCAGGCCCAGCAGGAGGCTCGCAGTGGCCACGGTGCGGACCGTGGGATCGCGCCACCGGGTGGCGCTCAGCGCGTCCCACCAGCCGGTGGTGTCCAGCGGTGCGCGGCGGTGCACTGTGAGGAGCACCGCCTGCACGGCCGTCACCGCGCCGCCGACGAGCAGCGCGGCGCCCAGCAGCACCGACGCGATCCGGTTGGCGGTGCGCATCTCAGCCGTCCTCGGGCGCGGCGGCGCCGGCTGCGGAGGAGTCGACGCCGGGGACGAGCAGGTCGTCCACGGTGACGGTCACCACCGCCACGGTGAGCCCGGTCTGGGCGGCTACCTGGTCGGCGACCACCGTTCGGACGGTTTCGGCGATCGTCGGCACGCTGTGCCCGTACCAGGTGATCAGGTGCAGGTCGAGTCCGACGGACCGGTCATCCAGGCGGACCGCCGCCGGGCGGACCACGGACACGCCCGGCACGAGGCTGGCCGCCTGCGCCGCGATCCGCGCGACATCGGCCGCGTCGCCCGGCAAACCGGTCGTCCCGGCGGCCATCCCGGTGCCGGGGTTCGGCCCGGTGGACGGACGGGTGGTCATGGGCGTCGCCGAGCGTCGCCGCGACGGTCACCGAGCCCGGTCACCGCGAGGTCGCCGTCGAGCACCCGGACGACCAGCCAGCCGAGCAGGCCGGCGAGCACGGCGAGGGCGGCCGCGCCGGCGCCGGCGAGCGCCCAGACCGCCACGGCGAGGAACCCGGCGAGGAAGCCGAACTGCTGTCGCGACATGCGCACCTCCGGGCCGGTCCGGTACCGGCGGTCGCTGGATACACCCGGCGGCCACCCCTGGAACATCGGCACTGCTGTGATCCCGGTCACATCAGAAGTCGGTGGCCCATGATCGACCACCTAGACTCGGCCCGGCTCGACCGACCGGCGGATGGATCAGGCAGATGACGAGCACCGGGAGCGACGACCGCGGCTGGCTGCGGGCGATGCCCGCCGAGGCGGGGCACGACGCCCTGCTCAGCCGTGCCGGCCACCTGGTCCTGCCGGCACGTCGGCTCAGTGATCTGGTCCAGGGCCGTCCGGCCGGTGTCACCGGCAGCCAGTGGACCTCGGCGAGCCGCGCCAGCTTCGACTTCGTGGTCTACGCCGCCGACACCGGCCGCCCAGTCGTCGCCGTGGAGATCGGCCCGGTGCCGAGCGCCGCCTCGGCGGAACAGCGCGTGCAGCGACTCACGGACGCGGTGAGCGCCGCCGCCGGCCTGCCCGTGCTGCGGATCGGTTCGCCGACGCTACGGGCCGCCGAACACGGCCGCCGCCTGGTCGAGTACGTGATCGACGCGCGCGCGTACGCCGCGGGCGCCGGGGCCACCGTCGCCGGCACCGAGCCCGCGCCGGTGGGCTTCCGGGACATCCTGGGCCGACTGCCCGACGGGCGTACCGGGTCGGTCAACGACCTCGGCGCGCTGACCCGCGCGGCGGCCGTCGAGGCGTACGTGGCTGGGCAGGTGACCGACCCGATCGTGCGAGGGCTGCACGTGCGCTGGCTGGACGGGCCGGCCCAGGGGTGGAGCTGGGTGCAGGTACGCCCCGACGCGTGCCTCGTCGAGGTGGTCTCGGTGACCGAACACCGCTTCTCCTGCGGCATCGACGCGGCCCGGCTGGCCGAGGATCTCGCCGCCGTCGCCGTGGGGGAGCGACTGCGGGAGAACGCGGTGGCGAACCTGCTGCCGCGCGCCGAGTGGACCGCGCGGATCGCCGCGCTGAGCGAGCGCCGCCACGAACTGGTCGGCGGTTTCGCCTTCGACCATCTCTGCGCCGACTGACCGCACCCGTTTCACCTGCTCTTCCCCGCCGCGTACCGGCTCCGTGTCGGGTCGCGGCAATTTCCTGTGCGTCAGTTGAACCTTCCCGGCACCCGCCCCGTACTCCTGCGCGAATGAACAGGATCTCCCCATCCGCGTCGACCGGCGCGGGAGACGGTGCGGAAAGGGCATCGTCGGCCATCGACGCATTACCGGGTGGGTCACGGTGGGTCCCTGCCGCGGCCGTGCCCCCACACATCCGTCGGTCCGCCGAGGGCAGAAATCCACTACCGGATCGAGAAGGAGAGCAATTCGATGCGCAGGTCCACTCGGGCGCGCCGGCCTTCCGGCAACGCGCGGAGCAAGCGTCTGCTGGCAGTTGTCGGCACGCTCGCGGTCTTCGGCGGAGTTGTCGCCGTGACTCAGATTTCGTCGGCCCAGGACCGGCGGACAAATAAGCCACGTCCGGCCGCCGGGCAGTGTGTGGAGCCGAGCCCGGGCGCGACCGCGCCGACCGGCGCCGGTTCGACCAGCCGAACCTGGCAGAACGGTCGGTGGGTGCGTAATCACTGGGGTGACGGACAGCAGTCGGTCCCCGAGTGTGAGGACGGCAAGGACGGCACGGTGGGCACCGGCACCGCCGTCGCCTGTCCGGATGTGGCGGCCAAACTGCCGCAGGTGCCGAACCGGGCGCGGGCCGAGGTGGACCGCAACCTCGCCCAGTTGCAGACCCAGATCGCCGAGGCGGACCGCCGGCTGGCCGCCGAGGGCAACAAGGGTGAGGCGTTCATCCGCAACGCGATCCTCCAGCCGTTGGCCGGTAAGCGCCGCGCCGTGCTGGACCGGATCACGACCGCCATCGACCGGGTCGGACCCCGGCCGCAGGGCCTGGCCCAGCTCGCCGAGTGTCAGGTGCAGCCCACCGGCAACACCGGCGGCAACAACGGCGGTGGCAGCACCCCCACCACCACGCCCGGCGGCGGCAACAACGGCGGCGGCAACAACGGTGGCGGCACCGAGCCCGGCGCCGGGCTGGGTGTGCTCGCCAACGACTGCGACGAGAGCCGGCTCCAGCCGCACGACGGTTTCCAGAACGGCAACCGCTGCGTGAGCACCGAGTTCGGTGAGGTCGGCGCGGCGGCCAACAACCCGTCGCTGCTGATCACCCAGTTCCCCGAGCAGGTTGGCCAGAACCAGCCCTTCACCCTGCGGGTCAGCACCCGCAACCTGGTGCGGGACCGCTTCCTGGCCGCCGGTCAGGGTGGTTACTACGTGGAGAGCTCGCTGCTCAACGACCAGGGCCTGGTCCGTGGGCACTTCCACACCGCCTGCCGGATGCTGGACAGCCTGACCGCGCCGCCGGAGCCGCAGGAGGTGCCCGCGTTCTTCGTCGCGACCGAGGACGGCCGCGGTGGTGCCCAGCCCGACGAGGTGACGATCCAGATTCCGGGCCTGCCGGAGTCGGGTACCGCCCAGTGCTCCGTCTGGGCCGGTGACGGCTCGCACCGCCTGCCGATGATGGAGCGGGCCAACCAGACCCCCGCCTTCGACTCGGTGCGCATCGACGTCAACTGAGGTAGCAACGATGGCCGGCCACCCCCGGGTGGCCGGCCGTCGCGTCGCAACGGGCGACCCGGACACACGACGGGGCCCCGCCGTGCTGGCGGGGCCCCGTCGTCGCGTCGCGTCAGCGGTTCTTGTACGCCTCGACAACCTCCACCGGGATCCGGCCGCGCTCGGAAATCTTGTAGCCGTTCTTGACGGCCCATTCCCGGATGGCCCGGTTCTGCTCCCGATCCATTCCCGCGCCGGCGGGTCGGCCCGGCCGTCGGACTGAACGGGCGCTCTCCACCGGACCGCGCCCGATCCGCCGACCCGCATTGATGTACGGGTCGAGCGCCTTGCGCAGGACACCGGCATTCTCGTCGGAGACATCGATCGTGTAGGCCACGCCGTCGAGACTGAACTCCACCGTCCGGTCGGCCTTCCCACCGTCGAGGTCGTCGGTCAGGACCGTGATTACTTTTCTCGCCATTGCCGATTACTCCCTGTGTGCGGCGGGATGTGTCCAAAGTCTGACCTATCACCCCGGTAATCCGCAACAATATGCCTTCCATTCATTCGGCGCGTCGCGATTCCGTTACAGAGCAAAACCGTGAATCGGTGCGATCGCCGGGCCTTCATTCCCCGAGGATCCCGGCGTGACCGGCTACTGCGGCAGCCTCGGCCCGGTTCGACACCCGCAACTTCCGCAGCAACGCAGCGGTCATACGTTTCACCGTTCGTTCCGAGACGTGCAGTTCTTCGGCGATGTCGACGGTGCTGCGGCCGGCGGCGATCGCCCGCAGCAGCCGCCGTTCCTCCCCGTCGAGATCGACCGACGGGGAGCGCGTGGGCCGCAGCATGGTGCGCAGCAGTTCGGCCGGCAGCACCGCCCAGCCGTCGAGGATGGCCAGCAGCGGGGGCAGCAGTTCCTCCGGTTCGCTGGTCTTGGGCAGGAAACCCTCGGCGCCGGCCCGCAACGCCTCCACCGCCGATTCGGGGGCGGCGGAGCCGGACATCGCGACCACCCGTACCCGAGGGGTGGTCCGCCGGATCGCCGCCACCGCCCGAATCCCGCCGGGCACGGGCATGTGCAGGTCGACGATGGCCAGGTCGGGGCGGCAGGCGGCGACGAGCGCCGCCGCCGCGGCGGCGTCGCCGGTTGAGGCGACCACCTCGGCGCGGCCGCTGCTGGTGATCGGGAGCAGCAACTCCAGGCCGCGGACGAAAAGGGGGTGATCGTCCACGACAACGAGTCGCAAGGTGGAGCTTCCCGGCATGTCTGGGCCGTTCCCCAGCGGGTACCGATCATGCGGGTTCGCACCGAACGAGGGGAGTCGGGTGGATGCGCGTACGGCACGGTTTGCGGGACCTGCTGCGAGGGTTGCGCCCCATCGCGCCGACACCCGCCGAGCGGCGAGCGGCGGAGGCTGATTCGGAGTTGCTGCTGCGGGTGTTGTGCCACGAGTTCCGGACGCCGGTGAGCACCCTGACCTCGTTGACCCGCGCTCTGGCCGACGAGCGTCGCGAGCTGACCAGTGCCGATCGGCGGGCGATCACCGAGCTGGCCCGCGACCAGGCCGCACACCTGCAGAGTCTGCTGCGCGACGCGACCGCCGGCACCGGCGCGCTGGCGCTGGCCGCGCAGCCGGAGCCGGTCGTCGCGCTGGCGGGCATCCTGCGGGAGGCCGCCGCGTTGGTGCCGGCCGGTCGGCGGCGGGCACGGGCCACCCGGCGGGCCGCCTCCTGCCCGGTGCCGGCCGGACGCACTCGACAGGTGCTGGTCAACCTGGTGCAGAACGCGTTGCGGCACGGGCCGCCCAACGGGCAGGTCGGGCTCTACGCCACGGTGCGCGGTCCCGGCGTGAGCATCCTGGTCACCGACGAGGGCAGGGTCGACGACGCGCTGCTGGTCGCGCTGCGGCGTCCGACGCCGGCCGTCGGGATGTCCGGTCTGGGCCTGTGGATCGCGCGGCAGCTCGTCGCGACCGACGGGGGAGCGCTGCGGGCGCACCGGCTGCGGCCCCGTGGAGTGGCGCTGGAGGTGTTGCTGCCGGTGGCCCGCCCGCTGGGATGACCCGGGCGGGCCACCGGTTGGCCCGCTCGGGTCAGCCCAGCGGGAACGGCCTCGCTACCTGTTTCCGGTACCGAGGAGGTCGGATGTTCAGTCACGTCAAGGATCTGCAGTTCGAGGCCAAACCAGACGGCCCGGACGCGGCTTTCGCCCGTCGGCTGCAGGAGGTGCTGGGCGGCAAGTGGGGCGAGATGACAGTCGCCAACCAGTACCTCTTCCAGGGTTGGAACTGCCGGCTGCCCGGCAAGTACAAGGATCTGTTGCTCGATGTCGGCACCGAGGAGATGGGCCACGTCGAGATGATCGTCACGATGATCACCCGGCTCTTGGACAATGCGCCGCTGTCGCTGACCGAGGGGATCGCGGAGGACCCCGGTGGTGCGGCGACCTACGCCGGCGAGAATCCGGCGCACTTCATCCATGGCGGTGGTGGTGCCCTGCCCGCCGACTCCAACGGGGTGCCCTGGAGCGGCGCGTTCGTCACCGCCAGCGGCAACCTGCTGGCCGACTTCCAGCTCAACGTCACCGCCGAGGCGCAGGGTCGGCTCCAGGTCGCCCGGTTGTTCCACATGACCGACGACCCGGGTGTCAAGCAGATGCTGCGCTTCCTGCTGGCCCGCGACACGATGCACCAGAACATGTGGCTGGCGGCGATCGAGCAGCTCAAGGAGGACGGGCTGGAGGAGATGCCGGTGCCGGAGGCCTTCCCGGACTCGGGCGAGTTCACCGAGGAGTACGGCTACACCTATCTGGGTTTCTCCTCGGGCACCGACGCCGCCCAGGGGCGTTGGGCGTCCGGGCCCTCGCCCGACGGCAAGGGCGAGTTCCGGTACGACGACAACCCGCGGGCGAACGCGCCGGAACCGGTGCTGCCGCCGGGTGACCCCCGCCTGTACGGCACCAATCCGGGGGTGGCCGGCTCGGTGGTGAACACGGTGAAGAGCAAGCTCACCTGAGGTGTCCCGTCGGGTCGCCCACCGGTCCTGGGCGACCCGACGGAACCGGCCGGGGAAGTGGTCTGGGTCACAGATCGGAACAAGGGGAACGCTTTGTTACTTGAGTGAGACACGCTCAACTCAACGCGAGGTGTTCGATGGCAACTCTTCCGGTACTTCCCCTGACCGACGCCGTGCTGCTGCCCGGCATGGTCATCCCGGTGACCCTCGACCCCACCACCCAGGCCGCGATCGACGCGGCGCGGGCGACCGGCGACCGCAAGCTGCTGGCCGTGCCGCGCATCGACGGCGAGTACGGGCCGGTCGGCGTGGTCGCCACCATCGAGAAGGTCGGCCGGCTGCCCGAGGGTGAGCCCGCCGCCGTCATCCGAGGCCTGTCCCGGGCCCGGATCGGGTCCGGCGTGCCCGGCCCCGGCGCCGCCCTCTGGGTCGAGGCGACCGAACTCGACGAACCCGCCTACGCCGGTCGGGCCCGTGAACTCGCCCGCGAGTACCGCGCCCTGGTGACCTCCGTGCTCCAGCAGCGGGGCGCCTGGCAGGTCATCGACGCGGTGGAGCGGATGACCGACCTCTCCGAGCTGGCCGACTCGGCCGGTTACGCGCCCTGGCTGATGCTGGAGCAGAAGACCGAGCTGCTCGCCGCGCCGGACGTCACCGTCCGGCTGGAGCTGCTGGTCGGCTGGGTGAAGGACTACCTGGCCGAGCAGGAGGTCACCGAGCAGATCAACAGTGACGTCCGCGAGGGGCTGGAGAAGTCCCAGCGCGAGTTCCTGCTGCGTCAGCAGCTCGCCGCGATCCGCAAGGAACTGGGCGAGGACGAGCCGGACGGCTCCGCCGACTACCGGTCCCGGGTCGAGTCCGCCGAGCTGCCGGAGAAGGTCCGCGAGGCGGCCATGCGCGAGGTCGGCAAGCTGGAGCGGGCCAGTGACGCCTCCCCGGAGGCGGGCTGGATCCGTACCTGGCTGGACACCGTGCTCGAGATGCCGTGGGGCACCCGTACCGAGGACAACACCGACCTGGCCGCGGCCCGGGCGGTGCTCGACGCCGACCACGCCGGTCTGTCCGACGTGAAGGACCGCATCCTGGAGTACCTGGCGGTGCGCAACCGGCGGGCCGAGCGCAACCTCGGCGTGGTCGGCGGTCGTGGCTCCGGCGCGGTACTCGCCCTCGCCGGCCCTCCCGGGGTCGGCAAGACCAGCCTCGGCGAGTCCGTGGCGCGGGCGCTCGGGCGCAACTTCGTCCGGGTCTCGCTCGGCGGCGTCCGCGACGAGGCGGAGATCCGCGGGCACCGGCGCACCTACGTGGGGGCGCTGCCCGGCCGGATCGTCCGCGCGCTGCGCGAGGCCGGCTCGATGAACCCGGTCGTGCTCCTCGACGAGGTCGACAAGCTGGCCGCCGGCTACGCCGGTGACCCCGCCGCCGCCCTGCTGGAGGTGCTCGACCCGGCCCAGAACCACACCTTCCGGGACCACTACCTGGAGGTCGATCTGGACCTGTCCGACGTGCTCTTCCTGGCCACCGCCAACGTGGTGGACGCCATCCCCGGCCCGCTGCTGGACCGGATGGAGCTGGTCATGCTGGACGGGTACACCGAGGACGAGAAGGTCTCCATCGCCCGCGACCACCTGCTGCCCCGGCAGCGGGAGCGGGCCGGGTTGACCGCCGAGGAGGTGACAGTCGCCGACGAGGCTCTCGCGCTGATCGCGGGGGAGTACACCCGCGAGGCCGGCGTGCGGCAGCTCGAACGGGCCCTGGCCAAGATCCTGCGCAAGGTGACGGTGACCCTGGCGACCGACCCCACGCCGGTACGCGTCGACACCGACAACCTCACCGGCTACCTGGGGCGGCCGAAGTTCACCCCGGAGTCGGCCGAGCGCACCGCGGTGCCGGGCGTGGCCACCGGCCTGGCCGTCACGGGCGCCGGTGGTGACGTGCTCTTCATCGAGGCGACCAGCATGGAGGGCGAGCCGGGGCTGACCCTGACCGGCCAGCTCGGTGACGTGATGAAGGAGTCGGCACACATCGCGCTCTCCTACCTGCGCTCCAACGGGCGGCGGCTCGGCATCGACCCGAACGCCCTCGCGGGACGCCGGATCCACGTCCACTTCCCGGCGGGCGCGGTGCCCAAGGACGGTCCGAGCGCCGGCATCACCATGGTCACGGCCCTGGCGTCGCTGGTCACCGGTCGCCCGGTCCGCCCCGAGTTCGGGATGACCGGTGAGGTGACGCTCTCCGGTCGGGTGCTGCCGATCGGTGGGGTGAAGCAGAAGCTGCTCGCCGCGCACCGGGCCGGTCTCACCGAAGTGATCATCCCGGCGCGCAACGAACCGGACCTGGACGACCTGCCGACCGAGGTGCGCGAGGCGCTGACCGTGCACACCCTGGCCGACGTGGCCGACGTGCTCGCCCTGGCGCTGCGCCCGGCCGACGTGAAGACGCTGGACGGTCCGGCGCTCTTCACGGTCTGACGTACCAAGCGACAGGCCCCCGCCGCTCACGAGACGGCGGGGGCCTGTCGCTGTGCCCGGGTCCCGGAGGACCGTACTGTCGTGCTTGAGACGTCAACTACCTCTCCGCCGTAGGGCGGTCCCCCGGAGGAAACCCCTGTGAACATGGTGCTGTGGATCGTTCAGATCCTGCTCGCTGCCATCTTTGGCGGCATCGGCGTGGTCAAGCTGACCCAACCCAAGGAGAAGCTGCACGAGACGATGGGCTGGACGAAGGCCGCCACGCCGATCCAGGTCAAGGCCATCGGCGCCCTGGAACTGCTGGCCGCCATCGGGCTGCTGCTGCCCGCCCTCACCGGCATCGCCACGGTGCTCACCCCGCTCGCCGCGCTCGGGCTGGTCATCATCATGATCGGCGGCACCGTGGTGCACCTGCACGGGGTGCGGACGGCCACCGTGCCGGAGCGGCGCACGGTGGAGATCCAGGGCATCGTGACGTGCGTGGTGCTGCTCGTCCTCGCCGCGCTTGTGGCCTGGGGCCGCTTCGGGCCGTACCCCCTCTGACCCGCAGCGCCGGCGACCGTCCCACCCGGACGGTCGCCGGCGGCGTTCTCCGCGCTCGTCGGAGCCCGCACCCGTGCCCCCTGCGGGCCGCTGATCGGCTATAGGGTCGGCCTCCGCACAGTGTTCATCACGGGGAGACGCATGGAAGCGAACGCCAACACGCCCGGTGCCCTGCCGCCGACGGTGCCGCACCGGCCGGAACCAGCGGGCCGAGGGCTGGGACGACGGGCCCTGTTCGCCGGCGGAGCCGGCGCTGCGGTCGTGGCGACGCTTGCCACACCGGCCAGAGCCGAGCCGACGACGGTACGGGAGGGCGCGCTCAGCCTGCGTGACCCCCGGGTCGGCTGCCTGCTCGACGGCAGTGACGAGGCGGCGAAGGTCGAGGTCGCGCTGAAGCTGCTGCCGCAGGAGGGTGGGGAGATCTTCCAGCCGGTGGGCCGACTCGGCCTCGGATCGGAGGTCACCTTCCCGACCAGCCTGACCTGGACCGGGGAGAACATCGGCGCGGCGATCATCCAGCCGGCCCCGGGTTACACCGGTCGCCTGGTCTCGTCGGGCATCTACAACCAGATCTCGAACGTGCACTTCTACGGCAAACGCACGTCGGGGGTGCTGCTGACCATCCGTGCCCCTCGGTCGACCTTCCACCACCTGCACTTCAGCAACTCGGGCAGCCACGCCATCGAGTTCGTCGGCACGGCCGAGGCCACCAGCGCCCACGCGAACAAGATCACCGACATCAACGTCGAGGACTGCGTCGGCATCGGCATCTTCGTGAACGCCTGGGCCTACGACAACGAGTTCCTCAATGTCTGGATCGGTGAGTGCGCGACCGGCCTACGACTGCACGACGGTGCCTGCTTCTTCGACAACCTGCACGTCTGGGGATGCGTCGGCAACGGCGTTGAACTGCGGAACAGCGGGCACCGGAACACGTTCCAGAACGTCTACCTCGAGTCGAACGGCACCGGCGGCACCGGGAACGGAGTCGACCTCTGGCAGGTTTGGGGCAACCAGTTCATCGGTGGCCGCCTGTGGCGTAACGCCTCGAACGGCATCGGTGTCTTCTCGTCCGGGCGTACCCGGATCATGGGTCTGGAGATCCACGAGAACGGTGAGAGCGGGATCCGTGGCGGCGACTCCGGCCTGTGCCAGGTGATCGGCAACCAGATCTACTCCGATTCGACGACCACCCGCCGGCAGGACCGGCCGATCGTCACCGTCGGCACGAGCGACAACTGGATCATCAGCAACAACGTGATGCGCGCCTTCGACCACGCGGCGGGCGGTGCCTCGCTGGTCGGCGGCAAGAACGTGGTCACCGGCAACATCGAGTAGAGCCGGTGGGGCGGCGCGGTCACCGCCCCACCGTTCGCACTCCCGTCGCGCGTCGCCGGCGACCGTCGTACCCCGGCGGTCGCCGACGACGCGCTCAGCGCTCGTCGCCGCCGCGGTCCCGGCGTACGGTGGCCTTGCGGCCCTTGATGGTGCTCTGCCGCAACCCGGAGATCACCTCGTCGGCCACCCCCTGCGGCACCTCCACCAGCGAGAACCGGTCGGCGATCTCGATCGAACCGATGTCGCGGCCACGGATGCCGGTCTCCCCGGTGATCGCGCCGACCAGGTCCTGCGGGCGCACCCCGGCCCGTCGGCCCAGACCGACGAAGACCTGGACGGTGTTGCCGCCGCCGGAGCGCGGCCGACCCCCGCCCCGCCGGTCGCCGCCCCGGCCGCCGGACTCCGGACGACCCTCGCGCGGGCCGCGCACCGGAACCTGCGGGATCTCCTCCTCGTCGTCGGAACCCGGCGACGTCACCTCGTGGGCCAGCTTCACCGCGGCGAGGGCGACCTCCATCAGGTCGAACTCGTCGGTCAGCGTCTCCACGATCACCCGGTACGGGTCGAGGTCGTCCTCCAGCAGGCTCTCGCGCAGGGCCGCCTGGGTCAGCTCCAACCGTCGGGTCCGCATGTCCGCCACGGTGGGGATCTTGTCGATGGTGATCCGCTGGCCGGTGACCCGCTCGATGGTCTTGAGCATCCGGTGCTCGCGCGGCTCGGCGAGGGTGATCGCCACGCCCTCGCGGCCGGCCCGACCCACCCGACCGATCCGGTGCACGTACGACTCGGGGGCCGACGGCACGTCGTAGTTGACGACGTGGGTCAGCTGCTCGACGTCCAGCCCCCGGGCCGCCACGTCGGTGGCCACCAGCAGGTCGGCGGTGCCCGCCCGCAGCCGGCCCATGACCCGGTCGCGCTGCTCCTGGCTCATGCCACCGTGCAGCGCCTCGGAGCGGTAACCCCGGCCGTTCATCGTCTCGGTCAGCCGGTCGACCTCTTCGCGGCTGCGGCAGAACACGATCGCCGCGGTCGGGGACTCCACGTCCAACACCCGGCCCAGCGCGGCCGGCTTGTGCGCCCGGGTCACGATGTACGCGCTCTGCCGCACCCGGGGCGCCTCACCGGCGACCGGCTGCTCCCGGCCGATCTCGATCCGGACCGGCTCGCGCAGGTGCTGGCGGGCCATCCCGTCGATGCGCGACGGCATGGTGGCCGAGAAGAGCACCGTCTGACGTTGCGCCGGGGCGTGCTCCAGGATCGCCTCGATGTCCTCGGCGAAACCCATGTCGAGCATCTCGTCGGCCTCGTCGAGCACCACCGTGGCCAACCCACCGAGGCGCAGGGTGCCCCGGGCGATGTGGTCGAGGGCCCGCCCGGGGGTGGCCACCACCACGTCGACGCCGCTGTCCAGTGCCCGCAGCTGGCGCCCGATCGGCTGCCCACCGTAGATCGGCAGCACCCGCGCGCCGAGGTCCTTGCCGTAGCGGTGGAACGCCTCGGAGACCTGCACCGCCAGCTCCCGGGTCGGCACCAGCACCAGCGCCACCGGGTCACCGCCCTGGCGGTGTGCCGCCATGAGGTTCAGCAGCGGCAGCGCGAACGCCGCCGTCTTGCCGGTGCCGGTGGCCGCCTGACCCAGCAGGTCCCGACCTTCCAACAGCGGTGGGATAGCCTCCCGTTGGATGGGGGTCGGCTCCTCGTACCCGAGGGCGGCGAGCGCGCCCAGCAGTTCGGTGCGCAGCCCGAGCTCGGTGAAGGCGCTCACCTCGTCGGTGCCGTCGGGGGTGGCGTCAGTCGGTGCGTCGTGCTGTGCAGGTGCGGAACTCATGCGCCAAGCCTTTCATCACGCCGTCCGGGCCGTTGCGGCGACTGCCACAAGAACTGTCCCCGGGCCCGTGCTGTGCCCGTTCCCCGGTCCCGGCGGCGGCCTCGGTCAGCCGTCCGTGGTCAGGATGGCCAGCACCATCACCGCGGCGAGGGCCACGTCGAGCACCATGCAGAACTCGGTGTAGCCGCGCGGCACGACCCGGGCGCGGCGGTGGTGCGCCAGGTCCCAACCGGCGTGCGCCAACCAACCGAACGCCACCAACCAGGCGGCGGTCCGCCCGCCGACCACGACCGCGGCCAGTGTCACAGCGACCCAGCCGGCCAGACCGGCGAGTTGGGTGGCGAGCACCCCCGGCCCGCCCAGCGTGCCACGGACCGCCCCGATCAGCAGGTAGCCGCCGGGCAGCACCAGCATCGTCCACGGGCTGAGCACGGTCGGGTCGACCCACATGTCAACTGTCATCAGCAGCGCCAACCCGGTCGGCCAGCGGTGGGCGAGCGCCACCACGGCCGGGTGCCGGCGGACCGGCGCCGACGTCTCGTGTCGGTGCCGGACCGCCACCAGCACCATCGCCGGGATCATCAGCAGGTGACCGCCGAGGACCATGGCGTCGGCACCGATCAGGCCGGCCCGGAACGGCACGAGCAGCAGCAGGAACGGGACGTACATCGCGGCTGCCATCTCGCCGACCGCCAGCCAGCGGTGCGCCCGGTAGCGCATCACCACCGTCATCCCGACTGTCATGTTCGTGGCCATCACCAATGCGGCGACCTCCGGCCGGGCCAACGTGCCGCCGACGCCCAGAGCGGTGCCGGCCAGCTCCCACAACGGCGCGAGCAGCAGCATCCCGGCGACCATGGCCAGCGCCATCTCGCCCAGGTGCCACAGCAGTCGCCGCCGGCTGTGGGCCGCTGCCGCGCTGGTCGGCGTCGGGCCCGGAGGCGTCGGGTCGTCGGTGGGCAGCGGCGCTGGTGACGGTACGGCGGTGACGCTGTCCGCGTACATCCTGGTGTTTTCCATGCCTCGACCCTGCCGGTGTCACCGGGGTGGGCGGCAGACCCGTTCGTCACGGGAAAACCGTGCGGATTCCACGGTTCGACAGTGACGATTCGCCGGGGTGGAGCAGGCGCGCGGCGGTTCTAGGATCGGTGCGTGTCGAGCGTGGCGGTAACTCCCCGGGCGGACCGCCGGCTGCGCCGCGCCCGGCAGGCGACGCTGGTGTCGCTGGCCACCGGCGTCTGGGCGAGCGTCCTGCTACCGGCGGTCGGCCTGACCCGCGAGCCCGACCCGGGCCGGGTGGCGCTCGGCGCGGCCGGCATCCTCGCCTTCGTTGTCGCCCAGACCGTCGTGCTGTACACGGCGGTGACGCCGTGGCTCGACCGGCGCTGGCGGCGTCGGGCCGAGCTGAGCCTGGTCGGGGTGGCGGTACTGACCGTTCCGTTGGTGGGTCCGGTGGCGGCCGGCAGCTGGCCGACCTGGGCCTGGCTCGGTGCGGCGCTGATCGGCATGACGCCGCTGCTGGTGCGGTGGCGGGCCGCCCTGGCGGTGACGGCCGGTGTGCTGGCGGTGACGGTCGCGGTGGCCTGGTGCACGGGTGGTTCCGTCCCGCGCCACCTCGGCGTGACCGGTGGGATCGGCGTGGCCGTCGCCGCCGTCAACGGGTTCCAGGTCTGGTTCTGGGACCTGCTCGTGGAGGCCCGGCAGGGCCAGGCCGCGCAGGCTCGGCTGGCCGCGGCCGAGGAGCGGTTGCGCTTCGCCCGCGACGTGCACGACGTGCTGGGGCACCGGCTCACGGTGATCGCGTTGAAGGCCGAACTCGCCGCCCGGCTCGCCCCGGTCGACCCGCAACGGGCCGGGCGGGAGGCCGCCGAGGTGCAACGGTTGGCCGCCTCCGCGCTGAGCGAGGTGCGCGAGACAGTGCACGGCTACCGGGCCGTCGACCTCGACGAACAGCTCACCGCGGTGGTGGGGGTGCTGCGCTCCTGCGGGGTGCGGTGCACGGTGGTGCCGCCACCGACGGACCTGCCGCAACCGGCCGCCGTCGAGTTGGCGGCGGTGCTGCGCGAGGCGAGCACCAACGTGCTGCGGCACAGTCGGGCCGACTGGTGCCGGATCCGCATCGACTGGGAGGATGACGTGGCCAGGATGACAGTGGCCAACGACGGTGCCGACGACAGCGGCCCGGACGCGCACAGCCACGGCCTGCGGGGGCTGGCCGACCGACTCGCCGCCGCCGGGGGAGAGTTGCGGGTACGCCGGGAGGATGCGATCTTCACCCTCGAAGCCACAGTGCCGGCGCGGTCGTGATCCGCGTCCTGCTCGCCGACGACGAGGAGCTGATCCGGGTCGCCGTCGCCGCGCTGCTCGACCTGGAACCGGACGTCGAGGTGGTGGCACACGCCGCCGACGGCCCGGCAGCCGTCAGCGCGGCGCTGGCGCACCGCCCGGACGTGGCGGTGGTGGACCTGGAGATGCCGGGCCTGGACGGCATCGCGGTGGCCGCCGAGCTGACCCGGGTCCGGCCTGACTGCGCGGTGGTCGTGCTGACCGGGCACGGCCGGCCCGGGCACCTGCGCCAGGCGTTGACCGCTGGCGCCCGAGGGTTCCTGCCCAAGGGCGCGCCGGGTGGGGCGCTCGCCGACGTGATCCGCCGAGTGCACGCCGGAGGTCGCTACGTCGACCCGTCGTTGGCCGCCGACGCGCTGACCCTGCCCCCGTGCCCGCTGACCCCACGGGAACTGGAGACCCTGCGGTTGGCCGAGGTCGGCGCCCCGGTCGCGGTGATCGCCCGCCGGGTGCACCTGTCCACCGGCACCGTGCGCAACCACCTCTCCGCCGCCGTGCAGAAGCTCGGCGCTGCCGACCGGGCCGAAGCGGTCCGCACCGCCCGGGACAACGGCTGGCTCTGAGTATCGGCCGGCTGTCAAGATGGGCAAATGCCCAGGAAAGTCGCAGCGGGTCCGGTCGACCCGGTGCGTTCCAGTGCCGTCGAGCTCTTCTTCGACCTCGTCTTCATCTTCACCCTCGGCCGGCTGTCGGCGACCCTGGTCGAGGAGCCCAGCCTGCTCGCCGACGCGCAGGCCGTGATCTTCCTGCTCGCCTTCTGGTGGATCTGGTACAACACCAACCTGGCCACCGACAGCCTCGACTGCGAACGACCCACGGTGCAGATTCTGATCATCTGCGTGATGCTCGGCAGTCTGCTGATGTCCATCAACGTTCCGGACGCCTTCGGCGACCAGGCCTTCGTCTTCGTCAGCGCGTACCTCGGGATCCACCTCGGCCGTACCCTGGTCATGGCCCTCTACCTGCGCGGCACCCCGGCCTGGCGTCGGCCGGTCCGGGGAATCGTCTGGTATCTGCTGTCCGGGACGGTCTGGTTCGCCGGAGCCGCGGCCGACGGCGACGACGCCCGGGTCGTGCTGTGGGCGTGCGCGCTGGCGATCGACTACTCGGGGCCGGTCCTGGGGTGGCCGGTTCCGGGGCTCGGCCGGGCGCGGGCCACCGAGTGGCACCTCTCGGGCGAACACCTCAACGAGCGGTACCGGCAGTTCATCATCCTGGCCCTCGGCGAGACGATCCTGGCCACCGGCAACTTCTACCGGCTGTCGACGCGGGACCTGGCGGACACCACCGCGTTCCTGCTCACCTTCTGGACGGTGGTCTTCCTCTGGTGGACCTACTTCTACCGCACCACGAGCAGCCTCGCCGTGAAGATCGACACCGCCGTCGACCCGTACCGGCTCAACCTGCGGGCGAGCTACACCCATCTGGTGATGGTGGCGGGCATCCTGCTCACCGGCATCGGCGGCGAGTTGATGCTCAAGGAGCCCGGCGGGCAGCGCTCGGCCGGCAACGTCGTGGCGATCCTGATCGGGCCACTGACCTTCCTCGTCGGGCGGATGATCTTCGAGATCTGGGTGTTCGGCCGCCTGACGAGGCACTGCCTCGCGGCCGTGGTGGCGTGCCTGATCCTGAGCCCCGTGGCGGCGCGACTCCCGCCGCTGGCGGTCGGCCTGCTGGGCGCGGCCACCATCACCGTCGTCGCCATCTTCGACCTGACCCACCGGGCCCGGATCGCGGGTGAGGTCAACCCGGTGCCGGACGGGGACCGTTCCCGTCGTCACGCGGTGTGACGCGGCGGCCCGCTGCCCATCCGGGGAAGGCGGCCTGGGCACTGCGGCTAGCGTGGGCGCGTGCGTACGGTGGAACTGCTCTGCTCACCCGGTCTGGAGGTCGCGGTCCGGGCGGTCTGGGGCCGGCTGGCGGCCGCCGGGCTGCCCAGCCTGGACCGCAACGTCCACCCCACCAACCGGCCGCACCTCACCCTCGCCGCCGTCGACGAGTTCCCGCCGGGGGTCGAGCACCGCTTGGCCGAGATGTTCGACGCCACGCTGCCGGTGCCGGTGACCCTCGACCGGGTGGTCGTTCTCGACGGCAGCGCCCCACTGGTCTGGCTGGTCCAACCCAACCCGGCGCTGACCGCGCTGCACGCCGCCGTCTGGGATGTACTCGCCGAGGCTGAGGGGCAGCGTCCGTGGCACGCTCCCGGCGCGTGGGTGCCGCACCTGAGCCTGGCCCTGCGGTTCCGCAACGCGGACCTGCGGCTGGCCCGCGCCGTCGCCGGTGGACAGCGTCCGACGGGCGCCTTCGCCGCCGCCCGCAGCTACGACGGCACGGACCGGTCGGTGACAGCGCTGACCCGGCTCCGCTGACGCAAGCGCCGTACCGTCCGGGCGGGCCTCAGTTGCTGCCCCCACCGCCATCGCCGTCTCCGCTGAACTCGCCGCCACCGCTGCCGCCCGCACCGCCGGCGTAGCCATGACGGCCGTCGTTGAAGGGCAGATCGCCACGAATGCCGGGTGGTTTGGGCCGCTTGCCCGGCCCTGCGAGGTGTTGCAGGCAGACCCGGTCGGAAACCGGGAAACACTCGCCACGGCCTCCGCAGTCCGCGAGGTAACGGTTGCCATTGTGGATGTGCAGTTCTTGGTCCACCCGGAACAACAGCGGAAGGCTGTCCGAGCCGCCCCCCTCGTCCCGGCGGCCGTGCTTGAGCGTGGAGAGCAGAAGGGAACGGCGACTGTCGTCGGTCGTGTCGTCGCTTGTCGCCGACCCTGGCCGGTGCTGCGGGGGGCGCCCGAACGCGGTGTCGCAGAACGTGGCGTAGTCCTGCGCATGCAGGGTCAGCTGCTGCCACAGATCGTCCACCACCACCGACGGCATCGACAGCTTCGCGCCCGGCTGGCGGGCGATGATCCGGAACCACTGCCGGGTCGCGGTTTCGACGAGAGCGATGTCTTCGTCGCTGAGCTGGGGATGCCGGTTTCGTAGATGCTGACGCCCGCTGGCGGGAAACCGCAGATCGGACACGGCGCGGAGTCGGCGAGGGTTGCGGTCGCTGCTGAACTTCGTCCAGATCATGCGGTTACTTCCATCCGCCCGGGGGTGCAGGCGCTAGGGCCCCGACTTGCCGAAGTGGCGCCGCGGCTCCTTCAGGGTAGGGGCAGTAGGCAAACCGACGCGGCTGTCGAAGGCCCCGCCCCGGTTGCCCAGCGGATTGAGGCCGCGCCGGTCAACGCAAGCGTCGACGCCGAGAAGGCGTCCCTATTGCGGATTGCCTGGTCAAATACGACACGTTCACGTAATCCTCAACCGAAAGCACAGTATTGACTGTGATGGATTTTGTGGCCGTGATTGCCCGCTGGTTGACGGGTGGATTCACCCGCCATGACAGGCTCGTCATCAGTGACCGTGGATCTCCTGTCAGGCGTGGCCGGCGGACGGAAGCGTCGTTCGATGGTGGAGTCCGGCGGCGTCCATGATGGACGGCCAACGAGCCGGACGGCGTGGGCGGCAAACGGACTTAAGCCATCAAATGACCTGCCGCTTAGCGGAAAGTAATCATCCCTGGTCGCAGTGCTGATCAGCGAGCTTTCTGTGGCCGTGCCTTGACAGCCGATGGGCGGTGCTGCAACCTACAGCGGCATATCGATGAGTAACAGCACACGGGGGTGTGAAGCTGTGACCGTTGACCTGGCGGCATTGTGCCGTGCCGAGTCGTTATTGATTGTGTTGGGCGATCCGCTCCGGCGTGAATTCGGTCCGCCCGGGTTGCCTCTTCCTATCTCCTGAAATTCTCGTCGACCGATGGGTCGATGCGCGCCGCCGTGCCCGTAGAGAGGTACGGCGATCACCCGTCCGACTGTGTGGGGCCTTCGCCGGTCTCGCGGTCCGTGCGTGCCTGTCTCTGCCGCTCCGCCCGTCCTCGATCCAGGGGTGACCAACCATGTCCTTCAGCACTCGGCATCTGCCCGACCCGCGCGGTCGGCTGACCGATCTGCGTGGTCGGCTCCTCCGGCACCGCTCGGTGTTCGGCTCCGGCACCACTCGATCCCTCCTGGCCGCGGCCCTCGCCGGTGTGCTGATGCTCAACCTGGGTGGCAGCGGGGTGACCGCGTTGCCGGCGGGCGGTAGCCGGGACCGTGACGGTGTCGCCTCCACCGGTCGGGGTGGCGGCGCGAAGCCAAGCCAGGCCTGGGGTTCGGCGGCGGGCAAGGCGCACGTGACGTCCGGACGACCCAACCGCGACCTTCCGACGTCGCTGCGCGGGCAGTACCCGCCGCACAAACTCGCCGACAAGCCGGCCCCCGGGCGTAACAAGGCGTCGGTGGCCACCGCACCCGTCGACGACACCCGCGGCTTCGACAAGCGAACCAGCCGGGAACGACCGGCCGAGCGCGCTGTCGACCAACGCGTCTTCGACAACGCCGACGGCACCCAGACGACCGAGTTCTCCTCCGCCCCGATCAACTACCGCAAGCCCGACGGCAGCTGGGCGGCCATCGACCACACTCTGGTGCCCGCCGCCGACGGGTGGCAGACCACTGCCGACTCGGTCGGACTGCACCTCGCCGGGAACGGCGCGGCGAGTCAACTGGCCCGGCTGAGCTTCGACGGTGACACCGAGTTCGGCTTCGGCCTGGCCGAGGCGACCAACGCACCGGGACGGATGAACGGCACCGCCGTCACCTACCCCGGCGTACGCCCCGACGTCGACCTGCGCCTGGAGCCGCGAGCCGGTGGCGTGAAGGAAACCCTGGTCCTGCACTCGGCCAAGGCGCCCACCTCGTACGTGTTCCCGCTGAACCTGCGCAACCTCACCGCGAAACTGGTCGACGGCCAGATCGTCCTGACCGACCGGGCCGGGCACCAGCGCGGGGTCATCCCGCCGGGTTACATGGTGGACGCCGGCTCGGGCACGGCTGGTCCCGCCACCTCGACCAAGGTCGCCTACGAGCTGATCACCACGGGTGGGCAGACCGCGCTGAAGGTAACCCCCGACCGGGCCTGGCTGGCTGACCCCGCCCGGCGGTACCCGGTCGAGGTCGACCCGACTGTCGGCCCGCCGGTGGACGCGCTCAACTCCGACAGCAGCATGTCCGTGCACGGGGGTAGCTCCACCTCCGGCACCAACGAGTTGCTCGTGGGGCGCTTCCCCTCCACGGCGTGCCCCGGGGGCAACTGCGGCGGCGATTTCAACGCCGCGGCCTACCTCAAGTTCGGCAACCTCGTGAGCCGGCTGCAGAACCACACCATCCACGGCGCCGCGCTCTCCGCTGTCAACTTCGACGCGGCCTCCTGCAAGGCACGCGCGGTCACCGTCCACCCGGTCACCGGGTCGTGGTCGGCCGGCACCGGCTACTCGTACCCGGGTCCGTCGGTGGGTGGCGCGCTGGTCAGCCGCTCGTTCGCCCACGGGTACGTCGCTCTCGGCCAGTCCAGGTCCGCCTGTCCGGCGGCCGGGGAGATGTTCGACCTCGGCGCCGGTGGCCGTAACCTGGTGCAGCGGTGGGCCAACGGCCAGCAGGCCAACAACGGTCTCTCGCTGCGGGCGTCCACCACCGACACGTCGGCGTGGAAGAAGTTCGCCGGCACCGGCACTGCCAACCCGCCGGCGCTCTACGTCACGCACAGCCCGTACAACGCCGGGTACGCGATCCCGAAGCCCACCCCGGAGCCGCCCGTCCTGCGAAACCAGGACGGCAAGGTGAAGGTGACAGTCACCAACCTCGGCGCCGAGGCGTGGACGCCGGCCAACTACTACCTCGCCTACCGGGTCTACAACGCGCAGACCGGTGCCGCGGTGACCCAGCAGCGGGCCGCCAACCTGCCCACCACCCTGGCCCGTGGCGCGAAGGTCACCCTCGACGCGACGGTCAAGCGGTTGGAGCCCGGCTCCTACTTCCTCGACTTCACCATGGTGCGTACCGGCGGAGCGGTCTTCACCGACCACCAGGTGCCACCCGGTCGGATCGTGCTCCAGGTGTTCGACGTGCCGCCGGTGGTGCAGGAGCTGTACCCGGAGAACGGCTACCAGGCGCCCACGCTCACCCCGTTGCTCTGGGCCCGGGCCGTGGACACCGACGCCGCACCCGGCGCCACCCTGTCGTTCAAGTTCGAGATCTGCGACCGCACCGACGCCGGCGCGGCCACCAACTGCACCAACTCCGGCTACCAGGCGAGGCAGTCCTGGGTGGTGCCTGCCGGCCGGATGGTCTGGGGCAAGAGCTACCTGTGGCGGTCGTACGTCAAGGACAGCGCCAGCGAGGTCACCTCCCCGTACTCGACGATGTTCAGCTCGGTGCCGCAACCGGACCTGCTGTCCCGGATCGCCACCTCACCCAACGCCGAGCAGGGTCGCGAGTTCGACGCGCAGACCGGAAACTTCGCCACCTCGGCGGTGGACGCCACCGTGGTGACGGTCGGGCCGGAGCTGAACCTGGTCCGCACCTACAACAGCCTCGACCCCCGCACGACAGGTGTCTTCGGCGCAGGGTGGTCCAGCCGGTACGACATGACGCTGGTCCCCGACAACGACGGCACCGGCAACGTGGTGGTCCGCTACCCGGACGGCCAGGAGGTGCGGTTCGGCAAGAACCCCGACGGCACGTACGCCCCGCCGCCGGGCCGGGTCGCGAAGCTCACCGTCGACAGCAGCAACTGGAAGCTGGTCGACCGCTCCGGCAGCATCTACCAGTTCTCCCTGCTCAACAAGCTCCAGAAGATCACCGACGTCTCCGGACGTTCGGTGAATCTGATCCCCGACCCGATGACCGGCAAGCTCGCCAAGGCGCAGGTCGCCAACAGCCAGAGCAACACCGCCGGCCGGTCGCTGCGCTTCACCTGGAACGGCAACCGCATCGCCACGGTCAGCACCGACGCGGTCAACGGCGCGGCGCTGACCTGGAACTACACCTACACGGGTGACCTGCTGACCAAGGTCTGCGGCCCGGAATCCGCCTGCACCAACTACACCTACGCGCCCGGGTCGCACTACCGCACCGCCGTTCTCGACGCCAAACCCGACTCGTACTACCACCTCGGTGAGGCCGAGGGCACCGGCGCGGCCAGCGACGTGGCGATCAACCTGGGCAAGGACGCCGGCACGTACCGCAACAACGTCACGCTGGGCCAGCCCGGCGTGCTGGAGGGCACCACCGGCACCGCCGCCGGCTTCAACGGCACCTCCGCATACCTGGAGCTGCCCAAGGGCCTGATCAAGAAGAGCCGCGACGTCTCCGTCGAGCTGTGGTTCAAGATCGGCCTGACCCAGACCGGCGGGCCGCTCATCGGCTACCAGGACAAGGCCGTCGGCACCGCCGCCACCAGCGGCGTCCCGCTGCTCTACACCGGCAGCGACGGTCTCCTGCGCGGCCAGTTCGCCAACGGCACGATCGCGCCGTTCACCTCGACCAAGGTCGTCAACGACAACCAGTGGCACCACGTGGTGCTCTCCGCGATGGCCAACACCCAGACCATGTACCTCGACGGGGTCAAGGTTCCCACCCCGGCCGCGCAGACCGGGCAGCCGATCGAGCACTCGCTGTTGACCTTCAACCAGGTCGGCCTCGCCTCGGCGACGACGCCCGGTTCGTGGCCCGGCTGGGGCGGCACCGCCCAGCGTTACTTCGCCGGCACCATCGACGAGGTCGCCGTCTACTCCCACCCGATCGGGCCGGACACCGCCAAGGCGCACTTCCAGTACGCCAAGCCGGCCGCCCAGCAGCTGACCCGGGTCACCCTGCCCAGTGGCCGGGTCGCCACCGAGGTCGAGTACGACACGGCCACCGACCGGGTCAAGGAGTACACCGACGACAACGGCGGTACCTGGAAGGTGGGCCAGCCCACTGTCTACGGCGGCGACACCGACCTGCGGCGCAGCGTCCAGGTCCTCGATCCGGCCAACCGCCCCTACCTGTACGAGTACGACGCGCTCGCCGGTCGTCTGCTGCGCTCCGGCACCCCGCTGGGACTGGAGACGCGGGAGGAGGACCGGCCCGGGCAGACCAGCCCGACGCCGAGCCCGCCGCCCACCGAGGTCTGCACCCAGCCCGACCCGAACGACCCCGCCTTCTGCACGGTGATCCCCGGCGACGCCGGTGGGCCGATCTTCGTGCGGCACCCGTTGGACGGCATGGCCATCCGCTCGTTCTCCTACAACGAGGACGGCCAGCAGAGCATGGTCACCAACGAGAACGGCGACACGGTCGAGATGACCTACGACAGCCGGGGCCGTCTCGCCACCCGCAAGAGCTGCCGTACGCCCACGCAGTGCTTCACGAACTACTACACCTACTCGACCACCATCACCGACCAGTTCGACCCTCGGATCGACCTGGTGGTGGCTCAGCGCGACGGCCGCTCCACCGGGCCGACCGACAACAACTTCCTGACCTCCTTCACGTACCACCCCAGCGGACAGCTGCTCACCCAGACCAACCCGGACGGCAGCCTGGTCACCCACGCCTACACCAGCGGCGGCGAGGTCGGCGTCAACGGCATCATCCCGCCCGGGATGCTGGCCAGGAGCATCACCAACGCCCAGACCAAGCCCACCGCCTACGCGTACTACGCCAACGGTGACCTGCACAAGGTGACCGAGCCCTCCGGGCTGGTGACCGAGTACACCTACGACGCGCTCGGCCGACGGATCACCGAGAAGGTCATCTCCGACACCTATCCCGCGGGCGTCACCACCACCTTCACCTACGACGGACACTCACGGGTCGCCACCGTCACCGGGCCGGTCACCACCGACACGGTCACCGGCAAACAGCACCAGAGCCGAACCGTCAACGAGTACGACGCCGACGGCAACCCCACCAAGGTCACCGTCTCCGACCTGCTCGGAGGTGACCCCGAGCGGGTCACCAGCACCGAGTACGACGACGAGGGCCGGCCGGTCCGGGTCGTCGACCCGGAGGGCAACGAGACCAGCTTCGGCTACGACCGGTTCGGCAACAAGACGACAATGACCGACGCCAACGGCAACCGCTACGACTGGGCGTACACCGCGCAGAACAAGGTGGCCGAGGTCCGGCTGCGGGACTGGCGCAGCGACCCGGCCGGTACCCCCGGCACGGGCACCGGCGACTACCTCGTCCTGCACTCCTACTCGTACGACTTCGCCGGGCGGTTGGCCAGCGACACCGACGCCATGGGCCGGCGACTGGAGTACAAGTACTACCGCGACGACCTGCTGGAGAAGATCACTCTCAAGGACTTCCGTAACCCGGACGGCTCCAAGCGGGACTACGTCGTGGAGGAGAACACCTACGACGGGGCCGGCAACGTCACCCGCAAGGTCGGCGCCAACGGCACCCAGATCACCGACCACACGCCGGACAGGGCCGGCAAGGTGGCGAAGACCGTCCAGGACCCCAGCGGGCTGCGCCGCACCGAATCCTTCACCTACGACTTCAACGGCAACGTCAAGCAGGTCGTCCGCACCGGAAACCCGTCGAACCTGAGCTGGTTGGTGCCGGCCACCTCCGAGGTCGTCGACTACACCTACGACGACTCCGGCAACGTGCTCACCGAGAAGGTCACCGCCGGCAGCGAGACCCGGGTGACCAGCTACACGTACGACAAGCGTGGTCTGCGCATTTCGGTGACCGACCCGCGCGGCAACGTCTCCGGCGCCGACAAGGCGAAGTTCACCAGCACCTTCCGCTACGACGAACTCGGCCGCCCGATCGGGCAGAGCGGCCCGACCGTCCTGGCCGAGAGCGACGGGAACCCGGCCGTCCCCACCAGCCCGACCAGCTCGGTCGGCTACAACACCTTCGGCGAGCAGGTCGCGGTCAAGGACCCGCTGGGACGGGTCTCCACCTCCGAGTACGACAAGCTCGGCCGGGTGGTGCGCAGCCTCGCCCCGACGTACCAGGCTCCCGGGGTCTCCCAGACGGTCACCCCGGAACACAAGCGCCGCTACGACGCCGTGGGCAACGTGCTGGAGGAGACCGACCCGGCGGGCACCACCAGCTACACCTACGACCAGCTCAACCGGCTGACCGTCCGGGACGAGCCGGCGAAGACCAACGACGACCGGGCGCTCACCCGTTACACCTACACCCGCACCGGTGAGGTCCTCTCGGTCACCGGCCCGACCGGCGCGCGGGTCGAGTCGACCTACGACGATCTCGACCGGCAGGTGACCCAGACCGTCGTGGAGCGGCGGCCGACCACCCGCAACCTGGTCAGCAAGCTCGCCTACGACGACGCGGGCAACCTGACCTCGTCGTCGTCCCCGACCGGGGCGACCACTGTCAACACCTTCAACGCAGCCGGTGAGATCACCCGCAGCACCGCCCCGACCGGCGAGGCCACGATCTTCGGGTACGACTTCGCCGGCCGCCAGGTCCGCGTCTCCGACGGCCTCGGTCGCACCACCCGGACCGGGTACGACCAGTTCGGCAACCAGACCAGCACCATGAACCTCAAGGCCGACGGCACGGTCCTGCGCACCCAGAGCTACGGCTACGACGAGGCCGGAAACATGACCTCGTCGAAGGACCCCTACAACACCGTCACCACCTACGAGTACGACGCCGCGGACCAGCTCGTCACGCAGGTCGAGCCGACCGACGCGGACCCGATCACCACCACCTTCGGGTACGACGCCGCCGGCAACCGGACCCGCTACACCGACGGCCGCAACAACTCCACCATCTACACCTACAACACGTTGGGCCTGCCGGAGTCGGCGATCGAGCCGTCCACGGCGAGTCACCCGAACGCCGCGGACCGGACCTGGACCGTCGCGTACGACGCCGACGGCAACGCCGTGCGGCTCAGCGCCCCGGGTGGGGTGAGCCGCACGCGGACCTACGACGCGTCCGGTCGACTGACAGTGGAGACCGGTTCCGGGGGTGACACCCCGACCGCGACCCGGACCCTGGACTACGACCAGGGCGGCCGGTTGACCAGCGTCAACGCCCCCGGTGGCAGCAACACGTACGACTGGAATGACAGGGGTGGGCTGCTGTCCACCGCCGGCACGTCCGGCACGGCGAGCTTCGACTACAACGACGACGGCCAGCTGACCACCCGCACCGATCTGACCGGCACCGCCACCTTCGGCTACCTCAAGGGTCGCCTCGACACCCTCACCGACGGGATCACCGGCCAGCAGCAGAAGCTGGACTACGACGCCGCCGGTGACGTCAAGACCGTCGACTACGGCGCCGGCCGCGTCCGCACCTTCGGGTACGACGACTACGGCCGGATCGAAAGCGACGTGCTGCGCAACGGGGGTGGTCAGACGGTCGCCTCGGTCACCTACGGCTTCGACCTGAACGGCCACCTCACCAGCAAGAACACCACCGGCACCGCCGGCGCCGGCAACAACACCTACGACTACGACAAGGCCGGCCGGCTGATCTCCTGGACCAGTCCGGCCGGGACCGTCACGTACGCCTGGGACGCCAGCGGCAACCGGATTCGGGCCGGGTCCAAGACCGCCACCTTCGACGAACGCAACCGGCTGCTCTCCGACGGCGACTACACCTACGCGTACACCCCGCGGGGCACCCTGCGGACCCGGACCAGTTCCGGTCTGGCCGAGCAGTACTCGTTCGACGCCTTCGACCGCCTCACCGCGGCGCAGGGCCAGACCTACAGCTACGACGGGCTGGACCGGCTGACGTCCCGTACCGGCAACTCCTTCATCTACGCCGGCCTGGGCGACGAGGTGGTGCACGACGGCGTCGAGTACTACGGTCGCGGGCCGAACGACGAGCTGCTCGCCACCGCCCAGGGCGCCGACAAGCGCCTGTCGCTGACCGACGCCCACGGTGACGTGGTGGCGGCGATCAACCCGGCCGACACCCAACTGTCAACGCTGAACGACTCCACCGCTTACGACCCGTTCGGCAAGAAGGTGACCAGCGTCGGCAGCACCGGCCGGTTGGGCTTCCAGGGGGACTGGACCGACCCGGACACCGGGCAGGTCGACATGGGCGCCCGCTGGTACCAGCCCGGCACCGGAACGTTCACCTCGCGGGACAGCGTCAACTACACCACCGGCGACTCGATCCTGGCCAACCGCTACACCTACGGTGCTGGTGCCCCGCTGGACTTCGACGACCCGGACGGGCACTGGCCGCGCTGGGTGAAGCGTGCCACGAGCGCGGTAGCGAACGTCACCTCCAATGTGGTCAAGACGGCGTACAACGTCGGCGCCTCCATCTACAACGGCGCCAGGAGCTTCGTCTCTTACACCGTCAACCTGGCCGTGTCCGGCCTCAAGGCAGTCGGCCGGGTCATCTCCAGCACCGCGAAGTGGCTCGGCGAAAAGACGATGAACGCCGTCCGCTACGTCGGCAAGCAGATCCAGTCTGGAGCCAAGCAGCTCGCCCGCGCTGCCGACTGGGCAAAACAGCAGAAGCAACTCGTTGCGCAACGCATCTACCAAGCCAAGGTCGCGGTGACAGCCGCCGCGAAGTCAGCCATCAAGAACGCGGTCAAGTTCACCAAGTTGCCGGTGATCCAGGCCCTGACGAAGCCCATCATCGCGCTCGGCAAGGTGGTGTCCACCGGTTTCAAGGTGGCAGCGAGCGTCGTCGCGGTCACCACAATGGCCATCAAGGACCCGCAAAAATACAGCCAGAACCTCTGGCTGGAAGCCGCACAGAGGTTGACGCCGCTCGTCGAGGGCGCCGAGAAGATCTGGGACAAGGCGACCCAGTTCGTCGACGAGCACGCCGCCGAGATCGCCGGCTTCGCCGTCGGTGCCGTCGTGGGTCTGGGCTGCGGTGCGGCGATCGGCTGGACCGGTGTCGGGGCGGTGGCCTGCGGGGCGCTCGCGGGGGCGGTCGGCTCGGCGGTCACCGGCTACATGGATGGCAAGCGCGGGTGGGATCTTGCCGGTGCCACCGCCATGGGCGGTCTCACCGGCGCTCTCGGTGGTGCGCTCGGGTCGATCGGCGGCCAGGCGCTCGGCGCGGGCATCCGAGGCCTGGGCGGCGGCCTCCGGTCGGCCGGCAGCAAGGCGCTCAACGCGGGCATCGGCGAGGCGCGCAGCATTGGTCGAGGTCTGCTTGGTAAGTGCCCCAACAGCTTCACGGGCGAGACCCGGGTGCTGATGGCGGACGGCAGTTCCAAGCGCATCGACCAGGTGCAGGTCGGCGACAAGGTGCTCGCCACCGATCCCACGACCGGACGTACCGAGGAGCGTGCGGTTACGGCACTCATTCTCGGAGCGGGTACCAAGGACCTCGTCGAGGTCACTGTCGACACAGACGGCAAGAAGGGTGACCGGACGGAGAAGCTAACCGCCACGGCCAGCCACCCGTTCTGGGTCGCTGTTCAGAACCGATGGGTCGAGGCGAAGGACCTTGCGAGCGGTTATGTCTTCGAGACAGCTGACCACCGGCCAGCGTCTGTGGTTGCCACTCGCAAGTGGACCGACCAGCGTCAGGTATACAACCTCACGGTCGATGTCATCCACACGTACTATGTGGTAGCTGCGGATGCTTCAATCCTTGTTCACAACTGCGGCGAAGACTTCATTGAGAGCGCAGCGGGTGATCGTCTCTATGGGCCATTCCATCGACTGTGGTCTCCTACGCAGGGGGACGAGGTGGCTGCTCAGATGGTGGATAGTGGTGAACTTTGGGGCAGGGTCGCGCGAATTTCGTTCCAGGATCGGCCGATGGTTCAGGCTTATCGGGGGGCCTTGCCGGACGGTAAGCGGGGGGTCGAGTTCTACACGCCGGTCCAGCCACTGTCTCCGCGTAACTCACCCCCCGGTGAGGCTCGGTGGCCCGTCGGGCTGCCGGGCGTGAGGCACGAAGATGTTTATGCGAAGATAAAGATTATCGTCACACGAAACACCCAAGGATAAGTGATGGAAGAAGATCGGTTCGGTACATCTGTCGAATTGGACGACGGGGTCGTGGTCGTTCGACTTGATCTAGAGACGGCCGAGTGGCTTTGGGACGCACTTTATGCGCTCGGTGAACACGTCGCTGCTGGTGCGAAGTTCGAGACAATGCCAGCTGATATGGCGGAGAGATTAGGCTCCCTGATGGGAAAACTGTCGAATATTGTGCATTCGAGAGGCGGTGATTCGTAACAGCTTGTTTCTGGCGTTCGAAGGCGTTGACTGAATGCTATTATCGACGGACCCGATTTCTTGTTGGAGCCGAGACCAATTCTGTTTAGGTAAACGTGACTTCTTTAGATCCGTTGCCGCTGATCACGGTTGAAGGCGTAGTCGAACACCGGCCGAATTGCGATCTGGGATTAGAGTATGGGTGGGGATGAGAGTTTTGGTCCAGCAAATCCGAGTATGGCTGCTTCCCAAGAAGATAGTTGCGGCGTTACTGAGTGCGACATTGTTCGTCGGACTGATCGCTGGTGCGCCAACGGGCGTCAGCGCCGACGCCGCCGGTAGGGGTGGTGACTTCGTACCGATCGACAGCGTGCCCCTTCTGGACACCCGGGACGGCACCGGCGGCACGACCGGTGTGCGGGGCGCCAAGTCGGTCACCACGTTCAACGCCGTCGGCATCGCCGGTATCCCGACCAGCGGGGTCGGCGCGTTGATGGTCGACGTGACGGCGATCTACCCGACCGCCAACACGTTCCTGACCATCTACCCGGACCTGACGGAACCGAAGGCGTCGGCCATGAACGCCTCGATCGGCGAGGTCATGACCAACTCGGCGGTGGTCAAGCCTGGTACGAACGGCAAGCTCGCGGTGCGCAACGCGGGCGGCAACGTCCACATCAGAGTGGATGTGGTGGGTTACTTCACGACCGCCACCGGCAGCGTCGGATCCGGCTTCGTGCCGGTGGACCACACCCGGGTGGTCGACACCCGAACCGGGCAGGGGATCACCGCCGGCACGATGCCCACCCGTGGGACGCGTACCGCCAACATCTACGGCGGTGGGCTGGTGCCCAGTTCCGCTACGGCGGTCATGCTGGACGTCGTGGTGATCGGTGCGACCGGCAACGGCTGGATGACCGTCGGGTCGAGCACGGCCGCGGAGACCGGCATCGACTACGCCAAGGGCGCCACCTCGATGGGGATGGTCGTCAAACTGAACCCCGGTGCCGGCTCCGTGACGCTGGAGAACCGCGGTTCGGCCGTGCATGTTGCCATCACCGTCCAGGGCTACTGGACCGGCAGCTCCACCACCGGCGCCGGCCTGCGCACGGTTCCGGCGGTCACCCTGTACGACAGCCGTTTCCCCAGCGGCGCCCAGCCGGTGCCCGCCAACGGCACCGTCGATGTCGCGGTCGCCGGCACCAACGGCCTGCCGACCCGTGGCATCGCCGCCGCCGTCCTCAATGTCCATGCGGTCGCCCCGACTGTCGACGGGTTCTTCACCGTCACGCCGCTGGGCAGCACCGCGAACACCGTCTCGACGACGAATTTCCCCGCCGCGCACGTCGCCCGGTCCAGCATCGTGGTGACCAAACTGGGCACCGAGGGGAAGGTACGGATCAAGAACGCCAGCAGTGGGACCGTGCACCTCGTGGTCGACCTGCAGGGCTGGTTCGCCGACCCGCTTCCGTTCCTGCCCACCGAGTCCTTCTCCCGCTCGACGGCTTTGCAGGGGCAGCCGAGCGATGGCAGCGCGCTCGGGGTCATCGTCTACGCGCACACCGACAACACCGGTCAGGTGCGGGTCGTGCACCAGCAGAACCCGGACGACTTCACCAGCGTGCAGCACATCCCCCAGTTCGGTGCGGAGGCGTTCACCGGGCAGCCTGCGTTGAACGTGCAGAGTGGCAACAAGCAGGTGCAGATCAGCGCCCTGCACACCACCGGCACCGTGTGGACCGGTGCCCAGACGGCGGCGAACGCGGCGACCTGGGCGACGACCGGGAACCTCGGCGGCACCATGGTCGGCCGGCCCGCCACTGTCACCCTCGCCGACGGCACCAGCGTGATCTTCGCGGTGGACGTCGACGGTCGCCTGTGGCACTACCGCCAGAGCGGGACGGGTGCGTCGTGGAAGAGCCTCGGCGACGTCGACCTCACCGGCGGCGTGACAGTGGTGAATGTCGACACCGGTGTCCGGCTGGTCTCCACCACCATGACCGGCACCATCAAGACCGCTGTCTACTCCACCGACGGCACCCTCAGCGCTTGGGTGGACCTGGGCGGGAACGTGACCGGGGTGCCGGCCGCCTTCCTCAACCAGGGCTACCGCACCGGCGTGGTGGCCCGTGCGGCCGACGGTTCGCTGATCACGAAGAAGCAGGAACTGGGCGGCGCCTGGCCGAGCACCTGGCAGACGGTGGGCACGTTCACCGCGGCCGGGTCCCCGGCCGCGATCCTCGACCCGGCCTTGGGCCGGATCGCTGTTGTCGCCCGCGGGCCCGACAACGAGATGTACCGGGTGTACGAGACCGAGCAGGGCTCCGGCACCTGGGGTGAGTGGCTGCGCCTGTACGAGAACCCGAGCGACCCGACCGCCGCCACCGCCGCCACCGATCCCAGCATCGCGCCGATCCAGAACTCCGGCGGAACCGGATTCGTGGTGGTGTACCGCAACCGGAACAACACCACCATCGCGCTGGACCGGCGGTTCGCCGCCCCCGGTGGGATGGCGGCAGCGAAGGTGAGCCCGTCGCAGGTCAGCTTCGGCGCGCACCTCATCCCGACGCCGAAGGACTGATCCTCGGCATCACGAGGACCGGGGGCCTCCGTCAACCTGACGGAGGCCCCGGGTCGCTGGTCACCGGTGCGTCGGCTGCCTTTCTAGACTGAGGCGATGAGCGTTGGCACCGACGGCCGGGGGATGGCCGAACTGGCCGCCCTGCTGGCCGACGGCACCCGCGCCGGGATGTGCCTGGCCCTGCTCGACGGGCGGGCGTGGACCGCCGGTGAGTTGGCCCGGCGCGCCGGCGTCGCCCCGTCGACGGCCAGCGACCACCTCACCCGACTGGTCCGCGGTGGGCTGCTCGTCGAGGAACGACAGGGTCGGCACCGCTACCTGCGACTGGCCGGGCCGGCGGTGGCCCAGCTGATCGAGGACCTGGCCGGCCACGCCCCGGCCACCCCCACACCGACCGGGTCGCTGCGCGCGGCGACCGCCAGCGCCTCCCTGGCGTACGCCCGGACCTGTTACGACCACCTCGCCGGGCGGCTGGGCGTGTTGATGTACGACGCGCTGCTCAGCGCGGGCCGGCTCGACCGGTCCAGCGGGCTGGCGCTGACGCCCGACGGCTGGGCCTGGGTGAGCGGGTTGGGCGTACCCGTGGACGTGCTGCGCGCCGCCCGCCGCCCGGTGGTCCGCGACTGCCTGGACTGGACCGAACGCCGCCCGCACCTGGCCGGCGCGCTCGGCGCGGCGCTCTGCCGCCGCTTCACCGACCTGGGTTGGATCAGCCGGGGCGTAGGCCGCGCCGTCCGCCTCACGCCCACCGGCCGCCCTGGCCTGGCCGCGGCTCTGGCGGTCCCCGACCACACCCTCGACCCGCCGGTAGCCCCGCCGCCCAGGAGCGGCCGCGCCTGACGATTGTGCGCGCCTGACGGGGGCGGGATCGTTCGGTGCGGGGCGAAAGGTTCGCGCCCTACGGTCGGGCGGTGACAGACACCTGGCCCGTCATCGCGCCCGCCCCGGGAACCCCGGCGTGTGGGCCACCCTCGTTCGCACCGGAGCGCGGCTGGTGGGTGACCCGGCACGCCGACGTGCGGGCCGCACTCACCGACCCGGCGTTGCGGGTGCCGCCCGTCGACACCGGCCCGTTCGGCACCCTCGCCTGGCTGCGCGCCACGGTCAGCCGGTTCAGCGCGCCGCGACAGCACGCCGACCGTCGGGTGGTCGCGGTGGCGGCGCTGGCCCCGCTGGACCCGGACGAGCTGCGACACGATGCGGCCCGGCTGACCGTGGCCGTTGTCGACCGAGCCGGCGACCGGGTCGACGTGATCCGGGAACTGGCCCGGCCGGTGCCGCTGCGGGCGTTGGCCGCTCGCCTCGGTTTCGCGGATCCGGCAGCCGCCGGGACGGCGGTCGCGGTCGTCGCGGCCGCGTACCACCCTGGGGTGGACCCGGCGTCGACCGCGCGGGCCGACCGGGCGGTGGCGGCGCTGCTGGCGCTCGCGCCAGCGGGACCCCCGGTGGTACGGGCGAACCTGATCGGCCTCCTGGTCCAGGCGTGCGACGCGACCGCCGGCCTGATCGGCGCCGCCGCCCATCACCTGTTGCCCCCGGCCGCCCCGGAAACGCCGGCCACGGCACTGACCGCCGACCTGCTGGCCGAGGTGCTGCGCCTCGACCCGCCGGTGCGCGCCACCCGACGGGTCACCGTCGACGCGGTACGGCTGGGCGGGCAGGATCTGCCGGCGGGCACTCCGGTGCTGCTGCGTTTCGACGCGGCCAACCGCGACCCGCGGGCGTTCACCGACCCCGCGAGGTTCCAGCCTGGTCGGCCTGGTGCCGGACTGTTGACGTTCGGGACGGGGGAGCGGGGTTGCCCCGGCGACCGGCACGCCCTGGCGCTGGCCAGCGGGGTGCTCGACGTGCTGCGGGAACGCTGCCGGCGTAGTCCGACCCCGGTGCGTCACGAGCCGCACCCGACAGTGCGGGTGCCGACAGATCTGGAGGTGAGCGTCCGATGATCGACAGTCGTGCCGCGTTCCACGCCCTGCACCGCGCCGGCCGCCCACTGCTGCTGCCCAACGCGTGGGACCACGCCTCGGCGGCGGCGCTCGCCGCGCGAGGCCACCCGGCCATCGGCACCACCAGCCTCGGGGTCGCCGCGACCACCGGCCGTCCCGACGGCGCGGCGGCCACCGCGGGAGAGACCCTCGCCCTGGCCCGCCGCCTGGCCGGGTTGCCGGTGCTGCTCAGCGTGGACGTGGAGGGCGGGTTCAGTGACGACCCGGCGGAGGTTGCCGCGTACGTGGCGGACCTGGCCGGGCTCGGCGTGGTCGGGATCAACCTGGAGGACGGCCGCCCGGACGGCACGCTTGCCGACCCCGAGTGCGTCGCCGACAAAATCGCGGCGGTGAAGGCGGCGGTGCCGGACCTGTTCGTCAACGCCCGCACCGACACGTGGTGGCTTGCGGTGGCCGACCCGCTGCCGCAGGCCCTCGCCCGAGCCCGCGCCTACCGGGCGGCCGGCGCGAACGGGATCTTCGTGCCGGGCACCGTCGACGACGCGACGCTGCGGGTCCTCACCGAGCGGGTCGACGCTCCCGTGAACGCGCTGTACCAGCCCGGCGGCCCGGGGCTGACCGAGCTGGGCAGGGCCGGGGTGGCCCGGGTCAGCACCGGCTCGCTGCTGTTCCGGGCAGCACTGGGCGCCGCGCTCGACGCCGCCGACGCCGTCCGCCTCGGCAGGCCCACCACCTCGTCGGGCCTGCCGTCGTACGCCGAGGTGCAAGCCCTGGTGCCGCCGCCCGCCGCCGACTGACGGCGCCCGCCGCCGACTGACGGCGCCCGCCGCCGACTGACGGCGCCCGCCGCCGACTGACGGCGCCCGCCGCCGACTGACGGCGCCCGCCGCCGACTGACGGCGCCCGCCGCCGACTGACGGCGCCCGCCGCCGACTGACGGCGGCGGCCGGCGTCTGACGGTGGCGGCCGGTGGCAAGCGATGGCGGACGGCGGCGTCTAACGGCCCGATGGTGTCCGCCGGCTGCCCCGGCCCGCGCGGGCAGCGGCCCGGTCAACCGCCGCCGGTGGGTGAGGGTGCGTTCCGACGCCTTTGGAGCTGAATCGTTGACGACATCACAGGCCGGCTGCCGACCCAACCACCCTCTGCCCGCCCCTGCCCCGCGCCCCCGACCCTGCGTCCCCGACCTGCGTCCCTGCCCTGCCCGCCGCCCACCCTGATCAAGAGGTTTGCGTCACCGGAACGGCTTCGGATGACGCAAACCTCTTGATCACGTCACGGTGGCGGTCGGTGGGCGGGTGTGGGGGAGTGGGGCATGCCGGGGGGCGAAGGGGGCGGTTGGGGGTCGGGGCGGTCGTGATTCGTTGGCGACATCAGCTCCAAAGGGGTCATCAGCATGGGTTGCCCCCGGCGAGGGCGGGTGGGTGGTGTGTGGTCCGTTCGGGGGCGAATAGGAGGAATGTTCGGTCGGTTCCGGTGCTGATGATTACGGTGTGTTTCAGGGCGAACCACCCAGTGCCGTGACCGGAGAAAGGGACCCCGTCATGCGAGTGCCCAGCCGTAGTCCGGGACAGCAGCCCGGTTCGCCTCCGTCGCCCACCGCCCCGGCCCGCCGTCGACCCTCCGGCGCGGCCCCCCGCCGCCTTCCCGCCGCCGCGCCCGACCTGGCCGCTTACCGGGCCGCCGTCGCCGAGCTGCTGGTCGAGGTCGGCGCCCTGGCGGACGCGGCGAGCACCCGGGCCCGGCAGGTGCTCATCGACGAGCGGCTGCGGGAGCCGGCGCTCGCCGCGGTCCTCGACGGCACCCCGCAGGGGCTGATCGGCGCGCGCGAGACCCTGCTGCTGGAGATGGCCCGCTATCAGCCGAACGACCGCACCTCGGCCGGTGACCTCAGCGCCCTGGTCCGGATCTACCTGCTCTCCCGCATCGACGTGCTGTGGTGGCAGGACGCGCCGACCTTCGTCACCGACGACCAGGTCAACGGCAGCGCCGAACTGGTCGACCTGGAGTGGCTGCGCCGCCGTGACCTGCTGCGCTTCCGCTACCAGGAACAGCCCGCCACGATGCTGGGACGGGCCGCGCGCGGGCTGCGGCGCCGACTGCTACCCGACGCCACCCCGCACACCGCGGGGCTGCTGTTCCGCCGCGCCCGCCGCGAGGTGGTGGCGCTGCTCAACGACATCGCACGGGAGTTCGCCGCCGTCGCGCCGCCGGCCACCCCGCCGCTCTGGGTGACCAGCCTGGTCCGCAGCGCCGAGCACCAGTACCGGTTGCGCCGCCTGGGCTACGCGGCGATGTTGCCCAGCGGGCACTGCCTCGGCTACTCGGTCGACGTCGAGCTCGCCTGGTTCGAGCGTTTCGGCGCGCGGGACACCCTGGCGCAGCTGCTGCTGAGCCGACAGGAGGCCGGTGAGCTGAACGTGATCGACGAGGGGCAGGCCTGGCACCTGTGTCTCGCGCCCACCGCCCGGCGTCGGCTACGCCGGGCGTACGAGGCCGAGATGGGGGTCTGAGCCGGTGTGCGGCATCGCGTTGAGCATCGGCCCCGAGGCCGACCCGGCGACCTTCCGGCGGATGCTCGCCGCCCTGGCCCCACGCGGTGAGGTCACCGAAACCCGGTCGGAGAACGGGCTGCTCGCCGGCACCCGTCGACTGCGGGTCGTCGACCGGGACCGGGCGGTGCAACCGTGGACCTCGACCGACGAACGATGGCTGCTCTGCTTCAACGGCGAGATCTTCAACTACCGGGAGTTGCGGGCGCAGCTGACCCGCCTGGGGCAGGCCTTCCGCACCGAGAGCGACACCGAGGTGCTGCTCGCCGCGTTCCAGCAGTGGGGCGAGGCCGCGGTGACCCGGCTGCGCGGCGAGTACGCCTTCGCGGTCGTCGAACGGGCCACCGGTCGGGCGTACCTGGCCCGCGACCCGCTCGGCGTCAAGCCGCTGTACTGGTCCCGTCGGCCCGGCTGCCTGCACATCGCCTCCGAGGTCAAGGCGCTCGTCGGGCACGGCGCCCCGATCGCCGAGGTGCCGCCCGGGCACCACGGCTGGGCCGAGGCGGACGGGCACGTGCGCCTGAGCCCGTACGTCGACCTGCTCACCATCGGCGACGGCCTGCCGATCATCGACGACCCGGACGAGGCCGCGCTGCTGGTCCGCGCCGCGCTGAGCGACGCGATCCGGATGCGGGTGGAGACCGACCTGACCGTCGGGGTGGTGCTCTCCGGTGGCCTGGACAGCTCGTTGACCCTGCGGCAGGTGCGGGACATCCACCCGGACTGTGTCGCGGTGACCGTCGGCGTGGCGGACAGCCCCGACGTGGCGTACGCCCGGCGGCTCGCCGCCGACCTCGACGTGCCGCACGTGGTGGTCGAGCTGCGCCCCCGCGACATCCGGCTCGCCGACGTCCGCGAGGCCATCCGGATCTCCGAACTGACCGAGTACGGCGACATCATCAACGCGGTCGTCTCGGTGCCGATCTTCCGGCGGCTGCGCGACCTGGGCATCAAGGTGGTGTTGACCGGTGACGGCTCCGACGAGCTGTTCGGCGGGTACCCGATGTACCACCAGGTCGCCCCGGCGGCGGCCCGCAGGCTGTTCCTGCACCGCATCCGCAACCTGTGCCGCACCGAGTTGCAGCGGGTCGACCGGGCCGCCATGGGACACGGCGTGGAGGCACGGGTGCCGTTCCTCGACCTCAGCGTGGTGGAGCTGGCGATGCGGTTGCCGGTGGATCTGAAGCTGCGCCACGGGCAGGAGAAGTGGATCGTCCGGCGGGCGTTCGGCGACGTGCTGCCCGACTACATCCTCCGCCGTCCGAAGAACCCGATGTCGTACTCGTCCGGGTTGCACGAGCGGGTCCGGCTGTACAAGCCGCTCTTCGCCCGGCTGCACCGCTCGTTCGGCTACGACCTGCAGGAGCCGGTCCGGCGGGACTTCGACACCGTGCTGAGCCGCTGCGGCAACGACCTGGACCGGGCCATCGCCGACGGTCTCAGCCGACCCGACTACACGGTCCTGGAGCACGCCCGCGACCTGGTCGGCGCGGCCAAGTGGAACGCCGCGCCGATGGTCCGCCGGCTGGTCGGCCCGCGCCCGGCCCGCCCCTGACGGTCGTCCCGCACGTCACGCTTGACTCTGACACGGTGTCAGGGACGAGTGTGAGGGGGCCATGTTCACCATCGGAGACTTCGCCAGATTCGGCCGGGTGTCGGTGCGGATGCTGCGCCACTACGACAGCATCGGCCTGCTGCGCCCGGCCAGCGTCGACCCGCACAGCGGTTACCGCTTCTACCGGGCCGACCAGCTGCGTCGGCTCAACCGGGTGATCGCCCTCAAGGAGCTGGGCCTCACCCTGGAACAGGTGCGCGCGATCGTCGACGACGCCGTCGACGTGGCCGAGCTGCGGGGCATGCTGCGGCTGCGCCGGAGCCAGCTGGCGGAGCAGTTGGCCGCCGACACGGCCCGGTTGGCGGCCGTGGAGGCGAGGCTCCGAATGATCGAGTCGGAGGGTCGGATGACCACCCAGGACGTCGTACTCAAGGAGATCGCACCGGTCCGCGTCGCGGAGCTGACCGCCGTCGCGGCCAGTTACCAGGGCGAGGACATCGGACCGGTGATCCAACCGCTCTACCCCGAGCTGTTCCGGCGGTTGTCGGCGGCCGGCGTCAACCCGAGCGGGCCCGCCGTCGCCTGGTACGAGCCCGCCGATGCGGGCGGCGACGCCGTCGTCGTGCACGCCGGGGTGCTCGTCGACGCCGAGCCGGCCGCGGCTCCCGACGTCACGGTGCGCGACCTGCCGGCGCTGCGCAGCGCGTCGACCATCATCCACCACGGTGCGATGGCCGACGTCGAGCCGAGCATGCAGGCGCTCGCCCGGTGGATCGAGGAGAACGGCTACCGCACCGACGGTTTCGCCCGGGAGGTCTACCTGGACTACTGCGCGGACACCCCGGAGAAGGGCGTCACCGAGCTTCAGCTCGCCGTGTACCGCGACTGAGCCGGCCGCCGCGCACCGGATCGTCCCGCCGACCGGGCGCTCAGCTCACCAGCAGCAGCGCGCCGACCGCGCCGAGCGTGCCGGTGACCGCGAGCAGCGTGCTGGTCAGCACGAACCGGGTCACCGGCACCGTGACCCGGGCCGCCCGGCACCGCTCGAACCACAGCAGGGTCGCCAGCGACGCCCAGGGTGCGGCCAGCGGGCCGACGTTGGTGCCGATCAGCAGGGCCAGCAGCCGGGTCGCGTCGCCGCCCGGCAGCACCGACTCGCCGGCCAGGTAGGCCGGCAGGTTGTTCAGCGCGTTGGCGAGCAGCGCTCCGGTGCCGCCGGCGCGCAGCGCGCCGAGCGCACCACCGTCGGCCCCGAGCAGGGTGCCCGCCAGGTCGTCCAGCCCGTGCCGGCCGAGGGTCTGCACCACCAGGAACAGGCCGGTGACGAAGAGCAGGAGGCGCACCGGCACCAGCCCCGGGCGCAGCGTGGCGGGGGAGCGGACGACGAACCCGACCAGCACCAGCGCCAGCGCGACGGTGGAGGCGAGACCGATCTCCACGCCGGCGAGGATCCCGCCGATGAAGAGCAGACAACCGGCGAGGGCGGTGCGGTGCAGCACCGGGTCCGCCGGCACGTGCGCGGCCGGCGGGACGAAGCGCCCCCCGGTCGGTTGGTCCCGCCGCCACCAGGTGAACCAGAGCAGCGCCATCGTGACCGCCACCGCCACCAGCTGAGGCAGCGCCATGCGGGTCGCGTACGTCAGGGGCGCCAGCCCGACCCGGTCGGCGGCCAGCAGGTTGGTCAGGTTGGACACCGGCAACAGCAGACTGGCGGTGTTCGCCAGCCAGACCGTGGTGACCGCGAGCGGGCCGGCGGGCACGCGCAGGGTGCGCGCCAGCGCGAGCAGGACCGGGGTGAGCAGCACGGCGGTGGTGTCGAGGTTGAGCACGAGGGTGGTCAGTGTCGCCAGGCCGCCGCAGAGCAGGAACAGCGCCGCCCACCTCCCCCGGGAGGCGATGGCCAGTCGGCTGGCCAGCACGTCGAACACACCGGCCACGGCGGTCAGCTCGGCGAGCACGATGACGGTGCCGAGGAAGAGCAGCAGCGGCAGGATCCGGTGCAGCGTGGCGGTGGTCTCCGCGCGGGGCAGCAGCCCGCTCAGCGCGCAGGCCGCGCCGACCACGGCGAGGACGACCGCCACCAGGTCCAGCGGGTGGGGTCGCCAGCGGGTGGTCGGCTCGGGTGTGGCGGGCGGTGCGACGGCGGCAAGCTTCACGTCTGACCACGTTGACACGGTGGCTGGTCTGCCGCCCGCGCTGGAACTGTCAGGGTGACCAGGCCCACCAGCGCGTGACCGGCGACCGGAGCAGCGCGGTCGACCAGTCGCGGCGCTGCGGCGCGGGGAACCCGACAGACCGGCCCGGGACGGGAGACAACCGACGATCGGCCCCACCGCGTCCGATAGGTAGCGTGACCGGCGAATTCCGCCCGAACAGGGCCGGGCCCGGCCCCCGGAGATCGGGGGCCGGGCCCGGCTGCGGGCTCGGTGCCTACCAGCCCAGGTAGCTGGGCTGGGTCTGCACGTTGAGCTCCTGGTAGCGGGTCAGCTTGGCCGTCCAGGTGCGCCAGTCGTTCAGCTCCAGGACGTCCAGGCCCTTCACCATGTCGTTGGAGTAGATGTGGCCGTTGTAGTAGTACGCGGACCAGGTGCCACCGCCGACAGGCCGGTCTGCCGAGAGCGGGCCGCGCTCCCAGAAGGCGATCTCCTTCGGGTTGGCCGAGTCGGTGAAGTCCCAGACCGAGATGCCGCCCTGGTACCACGCCTGGACCATGATGTCCTTACCGAGCACCGGGATCAGCGAGCCGTTGTGCGCCACGCAGTTCTCGGTGTCGGCGTTCGCCCGGGGGATCTTGTAGTAGCTGCGGAAGGTCATCTTCCGGGCGTTGCCGCGGCCGCTGATGTCGTAGATGGCGTCCGCGCCCCGGTTCGGGCCGACAGCCTCGTTGCAGGTCGCCGCGCCGCCGCCACCCAGCTCGTCGGTGAAGATCACCTTGGTGCCGGCGTTGTTGAAGGTGGCCGAGTGCCAGAACGCGAAGTTGACCTCGTCCCGCACCCGGTTGATGACCCGGGGCGCTTCCCGGTTCTTGATGTCGAGCAGGATGCCGTCACCCATGCACGCGCCGGCGGCCAGGTCCTTGGCCGGGTAGACGGTGATGTCGTGGCAGCCGGTGGTCGCCGAGCCGGTCTCACTGCCCGGGAAACCGCCGTCCGGGAAGAGGTTCGGGGCCGCGATCACCGCGGCGTCCGTCGGCTTCTTCAGCGGCACCTTGATGATGGAGATGGAGTCGTGCGGGGGCTGGCAGTCCGGGAACTCGGCCCGCGGGCTGTACGACGAGACGTACAGGTAGACCGTCTTGTTGTTCTTGCCCGGCACCAGGGTGTGGGTGTGTGAGCCGCAGGCCGTCTCGACGGACTTGATGTAGCGCGGGTTGGCCTTGTCCTTGATGTCGAAGACCTTGATGCCCTCCCACGAGCCCTTCACGTCCGCCCCCTGCGCGGTGCTGTTGCAGGAGTCGTCGCTGCGGGACGAGTCGGTGGAGAGGAAGAGCAGGTCACCGTGGACGGAGATGTCGTTCTGCGACCCCGGGCAGAGCACCCGGGCCTTGACCGTCGGGGCGCTGGGCCGCGAGATGTCGTAGATGACGAAGCCGTTGTAGTTGCCGGCGAACGCGTACTTGCCCTGGAAGGCGATGTCGCTGTTGGTCGCGTCCAGTGGGGCGACCTTGGGCACGTTGGCGATCTGGCGCAGGTTGGGGCTGCTCACGATCTCGTCGACGCCGGGGATCGTGTTGGTGAGCGCGGGGGCTGGGGCCGCCTGCGGCACCGTCTGGGCGTTGCTCGCCGGGGCGACGAGAGCGCTGGCGACGAGGAGGCCGGTCGTGGCGAGCGCCACGATGCGCAGTTGTCGTAACCGTGGCTTGTGGAGTCTGATCATCGGCGGGGCCCTTCGCAAGGGGGAGACGATGGCTGACACGTTACCGCTCGACGAAGAACGTCGATGTGAGCTGGATCACATGAAAGTGGGTTCTTCAATGGATAGCATCGCGGTGACCTCGACTGCAGGGAGTGGCCCATGACCAACCGGCGCGCACGCACCCTGGCGATCGTCACACTCGCTGTCGCGTTGCCGCTGGTGGCGTTCATGATGATCCGCCTCGACGGCGACACCGGCACGCGGGCCGCGCAGCCGGTCTCCGCGCCCGCCCCCGCAACCGCGTCGCCGACGGTCAGCCCGGTCCCCACCGACCTGACCGTCATCGCGCCCGGCCGCCCGGGCGAGACGGCGGCCACCCGGCCGGCGCACGAGGTCCGCGACGTCGGCCCCGCCCCGCACAACTCGCTGGACGTCTGGTTCGTCCGGATGATGATCCCGCACCACGCGCAGGCCCTGGCGATGGCGGAGCTCGCCCCCGACCGGGCCGCCGACCCCGACGTGCGGGCCATCGCCGAGCGCATCCGGGCCAGCCAGGGCCCGGAGATGGGCATGATGCGCGGCTGGTTGCAGACCCGCGGCCTCCCCGCGGAGGTCCAGGGGCACGACCACGGCACCATGCGCGGCATGCAGTCACCCGAGGCGATGGCGCAGCTCGCCGCGACCCGTGGCCCGGACTTCGACGAGCTCTTCGTCCAGATGATGACCGAGCACCACCAGGGCGCCATCGAGATGGCCACCAACCTGCTCACCGTCGGCTCCGACCTGACGCTCAACGAGTTCGCCAACGCCGTCGCCACCGAGCAGACCGTCGAGATCGACCGCATGCGCGAGATCCTCGGCTCCTGAGCCGGGGCGCGAGGGGCCCGGGCGCGCGGGGGGCGAGGGCCGCCCGTCCCGGCACGTACGCTGGGTGACCGTGAGACGCACAGTGCTCGGCCGCCCGCTGCGCGGCGTCGCCTTCGACGTGGCCGTCGCCGCCCTGGTGGTGCTCGTCTCGCTGGCCGCGGCGGTGAACCAGCCGGGAGGTTGGGCGGCCACGGCGGTCGGCGTGGGCATGGCGGTGGCGCTGCTGTTCCGCCGCACCCACCCGGGCGTGGTGACGGTGGCCGTCGCGGCGCTCGCCCTCATCCAGGTGGTCGCCCGGTGGGGTCCGCTCATCTACGACGTGGCCGTCCTGATCGCGCTCTACAGCGTGGTGAAGTACGGGCGGCGGCTACGCGACGGCGTGCTGGCCGGCGCGGTCGCGGCCGTCGGGGTGCTGCTGGCCGCCGCACAGACCCCCAACGTCATCCAGTGGTGGGTGACCGCGCTGTGGTACGCGCTGGTCACCGGCGCGGTGTGGTTGGTAGCGCTGAACGTGCGGACCCGCCGGCTCTACGTGCTCAGCCTGGAGGAGCGGGCCGCGACCCTGGAACGCGAACGGGAGGCCGAGTCCCGGGCGGCGGTCGCCGAGGAGCGCACCCGGATCGCCCGTGAGCTGCACGACGTGGTCGCACACAGCATGGCCGTGATGATCGTCCAGGCGGACGGCGCCCGGTTCATGCTCGACAGCGACCCCGCCCAGGCGCGTACCGCGGTGAAGGTGGTGGCGGACACCGGCCGGCAGGCCCTCGAGGAGATGCGCCGGCTCGTCGGGGTCCTGCGCGACGCCGGCCCGACCGGCGGGGAGGCCGACGCGGCCGGGCTGGCGGTGGCGGCCGACCCGGAGCACCGGCGTCTCGCCCTGGCGGAGCTGCCCGACCTGCTGGCCCGGTTCGTCGACGCCGGCCTGCACGTCCGCAGCACCGCCACCGGTACGCCACCGACCCTGCCGCCGGGCCTGGAGCTGACCGTCTACCGGGTGGTGCAGGAGGCGCTGACCAACGCGCTCAAGCACGCCGGGGTCGGCGCCAGCGTCGAGGTCGTCCTGTCGTACACCGTCGAAGCCGTCGTGGTCCGGGTGGTCGACGACGGTCGCGGCCGCCCGCTGGTCAGCCCGGCGCCGCCCGGCGGTCACGGCCTGCTCGGCATGCGGGAGCGGGTGACGGTGTACGACGGCAGCCTCACCGCCGGCCCCCGACCGACCGGGGGCTGGCAGGTCGAGGTTCGGCTGCCGCTACCGTCGGAGCCGGCAACGGAGGTGATCGCGGCATGACGGTCCGGGTAGTGATCGTGGACGACCAGGCGCTGGTCCGCGCCGGGTTCCGGATGGTGCTGGACTCCCAGCCCGACCTTGAGGTCGTCGGGGAGGCGATCGACGGCGCGGACGCCCTGCGGGTGCTCGCCCGCACCGAGGCCGACGTCGTCGTGATGGACATCCGGATGCCCACCATGGACGGGGTGGAGGCGACCCGGCGACTCTGCGCCGAGCGGCCCACGGGCGGGCCCCGGGTGCTGGTGCTGACCACCTTCGACACCGAGGCGGACGCGTTCGCCGCCCTACAGGCCGGGGCGAGCGGATTCCTGCTCAAGAACGTCCCGCCGGAGGAGCTGCTGGCGGCCATCCGGGTGGTGGCCCAGGGCGACTCGGTGGTGGCTCCGTCGATCACCCGGCGTCTGCTGGACCGGTTCGCCGGGCAACTCGGCGCCGCCCCGAGCGGCGACCCTCGGCTCGCCCAGCTCACCGAACGGGAACGGGAGGTGCTGCTGCTGGTCGCCCAGGGGCTGTCCAACGCGGAGATCGCCGCCCGGGTGCACGTCGCCGAGGCGACGGTGAAGACCCACGTCGGGCGGATCCTGGCCAAGCTCCAGCTGCGCGACCGGGTCCAGGCGGTGGTCCTGGCGTACGAGAGTGGGCTGGTCACGCCCGGCGGATGACACCGCGTACGACCTGGGTCGTAGCGGGCGGCGGGCGCACCGCGACCCCTGGCGCAGGCAGGTCGAGCGCGCAGGTGGAGATCGATCCAGCGGTGCCGGCCATAGCGTCGGAGGGGTCCGATCCGCCACCCGCACCGGGAGCCCCGCATGATCCGCCTGACCCTGCGCTCGTTGCGTGCCGAGGCGCTGCGCATGCTGCTCTCGGCGCTCGCCGTCGTGCTCGGCGTCGCGTTCGTCGCCGGCACGATGATCTTCGTCGACGGGATGCGGACCGGCGCGTACGAGCGGGCCGGCACCTTCGACCGCCACACCGACCTGGGTGTCTACTCGACCGGCCGGGAGGTGTTGCCCCCGACCCTGGTCGACCGGGTGCGGGCGGTCGACGGGGTGGCCGCCGCAGCCGGTGAGCTGACCAACACCGCCGGGATCGTCGGCGCCGACGGTCGGCCGGTGCTCGGCTTCACCATGCTCGTCGCCGTCCCCACCGAGGACGCGCTGCGCTCGTACGACGTGGTGGCCGGCCGGTTGCCCGACCGGGCCGGTGAGGTGGTGCTCGACGCGCCCACGGCGGCCGAGCAGGGCTTCGGGCTCGGCGCGACGGTCCGGATCGGTGCCACCGGCGGAGCGGCCCGCCCGTACACGCTGGTCGGCACCGTCGACGTGGCCGGCACCTCCCGCGACGTCGGCGGTCCGTTCGTCGGCCTGGTCGGGCCGGACGCGCTGGCCCTCACCGGCGAGCGGGGCTACGGCCGCGTCATGGTGGCGGCCCGCCCGGGCGCCGACGTCGCGGCGCTGACCGAGCGGGTACGCGCCGTGGTCGGCGCCGAAGCCACTGTGAAGAGTCGCCAGCAGATCCTCGACGAGGCGGTGCAGGAGGCGGTCCGCAACGTGGACCAGTTCCGCATGCTGCTGTTGATCTTCGTGGGGGTCGCGATCGTGGTGGCCGGCTTCGTGATCGCCAACACCTTCGCGATCGTGCTGGCACAGCGCACCCGGCGCACCGCGCTGCTGCGCCTGATCGGCGCCACCCGGGGGCAGGTCTTCCGGTCCACAGTGCTGGAGTCGGCAGTGCTGGGGTTGGTCGCCTCCACGCTCGGAGTGCTGATCGGGGTGGCCCTCGCCGGTGCGATGCGGCTTCTGCTGTCCCGACTGGACGTACCGGTCACCGGCGGCCTGACCGTGACCGGTTCGACGGTGCTGACCGGCCTGCTGCTGGGCACCGGCCTCACCGTGTGCGCCGCCCTGCTCCCGGCCTGGCGGGGAACGCGGATCGCCCCGGTGGCCGCGCTCACCGACGCCGCGGTGCAGCCCAGCCGGGGTGCCGGTCGGCTCCGGCTGACCGCCGGCGCGGTGGTGCTCGCCGCCGGGGTCGCCGCGCTGACCGGTGCCGCCAGCGCCGGGCAGCTGCTGCTGGTGGCGGCCGGCGGGGTGCTCAGCTTCTTCGGGATCGTGCTGTTCGGGCCGGTGCTCGTCCCGGCGCTGGCCCGGGTGTTCGGCTGGCCGGTACGACGGGTGCTCGGCACCGCCGGTGAGCTGGCGGTCGCCAACACGGTGCGCAATCCACGGCGGGTCGCCGCGGCGGCCACGGCACTGGTGATCGGGATCGGACTGGTCTCGGCGTTCATGGTGGGCGCGCGCAGCACCAAGGACGGCATCGAACGCAGCGTCGACGCTCAGATCGGCACCGACTTCGTGGTCAGCGGAATCGGACAGGACCTGCCGGCCGCGCTCGTCGGTGAGCTCATCGCCCGCCCCGAGTTGGGGGTCGTGCACGAGCAGCGCAGCGTCGTCGTCGACGACGTCGAGATCCGCGCGGCCCACCCGGCGCTGGTCTCTCGGACGCTGAGCGGAGTGCTGGCCGGCGACGCCGACCGTGTCGGTCCGGGGCAGGTGCTGGTGCACAGCGAGTTGGCGCGCTCCCGTGGTTGGCAGGTCGGTTCGCCGGTGACCGTCGCGGGCCGGTCGATGCGGGTGGCCGCCGTGGTCACCGACGACACCCCCGGCGGTGCGGTGCCGGCGGGTCACGTCATCGACCTGTCCGACCAGGACTTCGCCGCGCTCTTCCCCGCCCAGCGGGGCTACCTGGCCGAGATCGACCCCGCCGCCGGGGTGAGCGCCGATCGGGCTCGTGCGGCGATCACGGCCGTGCTCGGCCGGTACCCGACGGTGAACCTGATGGACCAGGGCGCGTACAAGAAGATGCTCACCGGCACTGTGGACATGCTGCTCGCCTTCGTCACCGCGCTGCTCGGCCTGGCCGTGGTGATCGCCCTGGTCGGCGTCGCGAACACGCTGAGCCTGTCGGTGCTCGAACGGACCAGGGAGAACGCCGTGCTGCGGGCCGTCGGGCTCAGCCGGGGGCGGATGCGGGCCGTGCTCGCCGTCGAGGCGGTGCTGATGGCGGTGGTCGGCGCGGTGCTCGGCGTCGGGCTCGGCACCGGAGTCAGCGCGTCCACGATGGCCCTGCTGGACCGCCTCGGCGGCGACTTCCACGTGGTGCTGCCGTTCGGTCAGCTCGGGCTGATCCTCGGCGTCGCGGTGCTGGCCGCCCTGCTCGCCTCGGTGCTGCCGGCCCGCCGGGCGCTGTCCCGCCCGGTCGTCGAGGCGCTCGCCGACCAGTGACCGGCCGGGTTGTCGGCAGTGGCACCGGACGGACATCGCCGGCCGGCCCCGCCCTCTTCCCCGGTGGCGGGACCGGCCAGCGGTGCCGGGTCTACAGGCGCTCGACCATCGGGCCGACGCACCGGTTGCGGGTGTCGAAGACGTAGCGGGCGTGCGTGACCACGAGGTCGTAGTCGAAGATGTCATGGTCGGTGACCACCACCACCGCGTCGGCGGCGCGCACCTCCCGCTCGGTGAGCCCGACCATGGTGACCCCGGCGGGGAGCTGGTGCGCCTCCGCGTACGGCTCGACGGCGTGCACCTCGGCGCCGAGGGCCTGCAACCGTCGCGCCACATCGACGGCCGGGGAGTCCCGCATGTCGCCGGTGTTCTTCTTGTAGGCCAGACCGAGCAGCAGCAGCCGGGCGCCTCTGGCGGCCCGACCGTCCCGGTTCAGCCCCGCCATGATCCGCTGCGCGACGTGCTCGGGCATCTCGTGGTTGACGTCGTTGGCCAGCTCGATGAACCGGAACTGCCGCCCGAGGCGGCGCTTGACCTGCCAGGACAGGTAGCACGGGTCGATCGGCAGGCAGTGCCCCCCGACGCCGGGGCCGGGCCGGAACGGCAGGAAACCGAACGGCTTGGTCGAGGCCGCGTCGATCGCCTCCCAGACGTCGATGTCGAGGTGGTGCGAGAGCATGGTCAGCTCGTTGATCAGCGCGATGTTGACCTGGCGGAAGGTGTTCTCGATCAGCTTGGTCAGCTCGGCGACGCGGGTGGAGTCCACCGGCACGGTGCGTTCCACGAGGCGCCGGTAGAACTCGTCCACCCGGGCCAGCGACGCCCGGTCCACACCGGAGACCACCTTCGGGGTGTTCTCCAGGCGCCAGGTCGGGTTGCCCGGGTCGATCCGCTCCGGGCTGTAGCCCAGGTGGAAGTCGCCGGGGCTGGTCAGCCCGCTGGCCGACTCCAGCAGCGGGCGCAGCAGCTCCTCCGTGGTGCCGGGGTACGTGGTCGATTCCAGGATCACCGTGCAGCCCGGGCGTACGTACGGGCCGATGCCGATGCCGGCCTGCTCGACGAAGCTCAGGTCGGGGGTGCCGTCGCGCAGCGGGGTCGGCACCGTGATGACGCAGATGTCGAACCCGTCGGCGTCGGTGTACTCGGTGCTGGGGTGGTAGCGACCGCTGCCCAACGCCCGGCCCAGCCGGTCGGCCGGGATGTCCTCGACGAACGACTCGCCGGAGGCGAGGCGCTTGACCCGGTCGGCGTCGACGTCCAGCCCGACCACGTCGAGCCCCGCCTCGACGGCCCGCATGGCCAGTGGCAGTCCCACATACCCCTGACCGATGACGACCAGCTTTTCAGCGCTCACCCAGGCTCCCGCAGCAGATGGTGTAAATGGCCTGCTGAGAGCCTAGAGGCGTCTTCGGTGACGTAAGTCCGTTTTGGGGATATGGGTGCCGGTGGGACTGTGGGGACGTCGACGGCGCGTGGCTCAGCCGCCGGCCGGCACCTCCGGATCGGCCGGCGCGCTCGTGGTCGTGGGCGGCGTGGTCGGCGGCGTCGGATCGGTCGGTGGCAGGCTGGTCGGTGGTGCGCTGGTCGGTGGTGCGCTGGTGACGACCGCCGTCGGCGTCGGCGAAGTGGCGGTCTGGCTCGGCTCCAGGCTCGGCGTGGCCGAGACCGAAACCGACGGCGGGTTGTTGGGTGCCCGCGTGCGGTCGGGCCGGCCTGGGTCGACGCTGGTGATCTGTTCGTTGGCCGCGGGCAGGTCCACGGGACCGCTCGGCGCGACCGTCGGCGCGGTGGTCGGCAGATGGACCGCCGGATCCTCGCCCGCGTGGCGCTGCGCGGCCAGTGCCGCGCCGAGCCCGACCAGCGCGACGAGCATGGCCGCGGCCGCACCGACCAGCGGGCCCCGCCGGCGCGCCGCCCGTGACCCGTTCGCCACCGCCGCGCCCACCGGCACGTCGGTGCGGGTGCCCGGCCCGGCGTTGCGCAGCGCGACAGGGGTGGCCATCGCCGTCGGTGGCTCGCCGTCGGTGACCGCCGTCCGAGCGGCCTCGGCCATCGCCGCGCCGCTGGTGAACCGCTCCAGCGGATCCTTGGCCAGGGCCCGCGACACCAGGGCGCGGACCGCCTCCGGGATGTCGTGCGGCAGCTCCGGCGGCTCGTCGTCCAGGTGTCGGACGGCGACCTGCAGGGGGTTGTCGCCGGTGAACGGCGGACTGCCGGTGAGGCAGCAGTAGGTGACCGCGCCCAGGGCGTAGATGTCGGTGGCGCCGCTGACCGGCCGACCGGCCGCCTGCTCGGGAGCCATGTAGAGGGCGGTGCCCGGCACCGCGTTGGTGCTGGTGATGCTGGTGATGTCGGTGGAGCGGGCCACGCCGAAGTCGACCAGGACGACGGTGCCGTCCTCCTGCACCAGCAGGTTGCTGGGCTTGACGTCGCGGTGCACGATGCCGCCGCGATGGGCCGCGTTGAGCGCTGCCGCCGCCTGGGCCACGATCGACATCGTCTCGGCCACGTCGAGCCGCCCGGCCGCCTCGATCCGCTTGGACAGGGGCTCACCGGCGACGAACTCCATGACGAGGTAGTCCGCCCGGCCGCCGTCGGGCAGGTCGTCCGCGCCGCAGTCGAAGACCTGCACGATGCCGGGGTGCCGCAGCGCCGCCATGATCCGGGCCTCGGCGCGGAACCGGGCGATGAAGTCCGGGTCGGAGACCAGCGCGGGGAGCAGAACCTTGACCGCGACCTGTCGGCCGAGGATCAGGTCGGAGGCACGCCAAACGTCGCCCATGCCGCCCGTGGCGACACGTTCGTCCAAGCGGTAGCGACCGCTGAGCACGACCTCCGATGACAACACCGCCTTACCGTACCTAGCGCGGCTCGGGCCGGCGCGCCGTGGCAGGGCCGCCGTGCGGCTGGTTCAGGTTGGCTGATTCGCTGTGACCTGTGTGGACGCTCACCCTTGGTGACGCAGCGGATATGCGGTGTCACGAAAAGCGACAAATTCCGTCGTTCAAGCCCTCAGCGGTGGCAAGAAACCGCCTCCGAACGCGGTTCGTGTTCCCTGCTCACCGGCCGTTACCGCGACGCGCCGCCCGGCAGGGCTGAGAATTGTCACTCTTCCGTGACACGACGCCGACTTGTCGCGTCGTGGGCCCCCTCCTAGCGTTAGCCCCGGCTCGGGCCCTCCCGGCTACCTCGGCGGGCAGCGCGCCGATCGACCCCCTGGCGTCGGCCCCAAACACGCCGCCCCGACAATCGTGGTCGCGGGCACAACGAGAGCGGCGGAGGGCGGTGCGGGCGTGGTGTTGAACGGGCGGACGACTCGTACCCCGTGCCGTGCCCCGGTGCCGTTGGTCGGGCGGGGCCGCCCCGGGCGATACGTGGGCCGCGGATGACCGACGATCTGTCGGAGGTGGTGAGCGCCGCGCAGGCCGGAGACGAAGAGGCGTTCCGCTTCCTCTACCGCAGCCTCCAGCCCGGGCTGCTGCGGTACCTGACCGCCATCGTCGGGGCCGACGCCGAGGACGTCGCCTCCGAGACGTGGCTGCAGGTCTCCCGTGACCTGCCCGGCTTCACCGGGGGTGAGTTCCGGGCCTGGACGGTCACCATCGCCCGTAACCGCGCCATGGATCATCTCCGCCGGATGCGCCGCCGCCCCTCGCTCCCGGTCCCGGTGCAGTCGCTCGTCGATCTGGCCAGCGACGCGGACACCGCCGAGCGAGCCAGCGAGACGATCGGTACCGAGACCGCGCTCGCGCTGATCGCCACCCTGCCGCCCCGGGAGGCCGAAGCGGTCCTGTTGCGGGCCGTGATCGGCCTGGACGCGGGATCCGCCGGCCGGGTGCTGGGCCGCCGCGCCGGTGCCGTACGCACCGCCGCTCACCGGGGTCTACGACGGCTGGCGGTGCTGTTGGAGCGGCAGAGCCCGACCGGGTCGCCGGTCGCGAGCGAGGGGACGCCGCCGCGTGCGGGCAGCGGCCCCGCCCGGCGGGCACCGCAGGCCGAACCGGCGGACGGCTGACGTGAGGGGACTCCCGATGAACCCGTTCCGGCGGGCCGACCACGCCGACGCCGAGCGGCTGCTCGACGCGGCCCGCGCCCGGCTGGCCACCGCGCCGGCCCAGCGTCACGCCGCCACGCCCGCGGACGCGACCGCGCCGGAGGCGTACGCCACCGGCCCGAACGTGCCCCCGGCCGAGCCGGTGGCCGCGTTGCTCGCCGCTGCTGCCGGGCCGGTCCGTGCGGGCGAGCTGGCCGGGGAGGAGGCCGCGCTGGCCGCGTTCCGGGCCGCCCGGGCCAACCCGGCCTCAGTCGCGCCGCAGCCGACCCGTCGTCGTCGGATCCGGACCGGCGTGGTGGCCTGGATCGGCGCGGTGGCCGCCACCGCCACCGCGGGGGCCGCCTTCGCCGCGGTCACCCGGGACCGGGCACCGGACCCCGTCGCGCCGGCCCCGTCGGGCTCGTCACCGTCGCCGCAGCCGGGCACGTCCCGGTCGGCCGAGTCCGGTCGGTCGGTGGCCCCGGGTGTCCCGTCGCCGGGCACGTCGTCGTCCGTCACCGCCACGCCATCGGCCAGTCCCGCCCTCGCCAACCAGCTGCCCGGACTGTGCCGTGCGTGGCGGGCCAAGAAGCCCGACCAGCGGGAGAGGGCACTGCGCTCGCCGGCCTTCCACCCGTTGGTGACCGCCGCGGGCGGCCCCGCCGACGTCGAGGCGTACTGCCAGCGCCTGGTGCCGGAGACGAAGCCGTCCGAGTCGGCGAAGGTCACCCCGTCCGAGTCGGCGAAGAGCAAGCCGTCCCCGGCGGCGAAAGCCCCACCGTCACCACCGCGGCCAGGCCATCCCACCGACGGCTGAACGGTAGGCGGCCGAGACGGTTTGGTTCCGCCCTGCGCCGGAAATTCGTCTGTTAGACAGAGATTGGCGGCACGCACACCCACCGACGGTGTCGGTGGGTGGGTTTACGGTGGCGCGAAGTCCCGAAACCGGCACACGGAGAGGGGGTCCGACCCGTGGTGACGTCACCCGACCTGGACCGCAGCATCATCCTGCGCGATTCCGCAGCCGCGGTCCGACACCTCGTCCGGATCTGTTTCAAGACCGGGCCGCCCACCCACACCGGCGTCGAACTGGAATGGACCGTGCACGACGCCGCCGATCCCGCCCGCCCCGTCGACGCGACGCGGCTGCGGACGGCGTTGGGGCGGCACACCCCCACCACGCTGGATGCCGGCAGCCCGGCCGAGCCGCTGCGAAACGGCGGCACCGTCACCCTGGAGCCGGGTGGCCAGTTGGAGATCTCCACCCCGCCCCGCCCCTCGGTCGCCGCGCTGATCAGCGCCACCGAGGCCGATATCGCCCAGGTCACCGACCTGCTGGCCGCCGCCGGGCTGATCCTGGGCCGCAGCGGCATCGATCCCCACCGACGGCCCCGCCCGGTGGTGGAAACCCCCCGCTACCGCGCGATGCGCGACACCTTCGACCGTCGTGGCCCGGCCGGCCGCACGATGATGTACAGCACCGCCGGCCTGCAGGTCTGCCTCGACGCCGGTGAGGCGGACCAGGTCGGTGACCGCTGGGCAGCGGCCCACGCGGTCGGGCCGCCACTGCTCGCGGCGTTCGCCTCCGCCGCCCGACACGCCGGGCGGCGCACCGGTTGGGCGTCCGCCCGGATGGCCGCCTGGCTGGCCATCGACCCGGCCCGGACCCGCCCGGTCTGGTCACCCGCCGGCGCCGCTGACGATCCGATCGACGCCTGGGTCAGCTATGTGCTCGCCGCGCCGCTGCTGTGCCTGCGCCGGCGTGACGCCGACTGGGCCGCGCCGCCCGGCGTGACGTTCGCCGACTGGCTCGACGGCGCGTTGCCGCAGTCGCCCACCACCGATGACCTCGACTACCACGTCAGCACGCTCTTCCCGCCGGTGCGGCCGCGCGGCTACCTGGAGTTGCGCTACCTGGACGCCCAGCCCGACCGGGACTGGCGGCTGCCGTTGGCGGTGCTGACCGCCCTGTTCGACGACCCGGGCACCGTGCGCGAGGCGTCCGCGATCGCCATGCCGGTGGCGCACCGCTGGTCGGCGGCCGCCCGGCACGGTCTGGCCGACCCGGCGCTGGCCGCCGTCGCGGCGGCCCTGCTCGACCTGGCCCTGACCGCCCTACCCCGACTGGAGCTGCCGGCCAGCACCCACGACGAGATCCAACAAGGGGTACGCCGACGGCTGGCCGCCGCAGAGAGGAGAGACCAGTGAGCGCGAGGAGTGAGCCGGGGTTGCGAGCCTCGCAGTCGCGAACGGAGGGCGGCTCGGTGAGCGCGAGGAGTGAGCCGGGGTTGCGAGCCTCGCAGTCGCGAACGGAGGGCGGTGTTCACGGGGAGCGGTTGCGCGACCGCATCGCGGCGGAGTTGGCGCGGGCGCGTGCCCGTACCACCTTGTTGACCGAGGTGGTCGACGACGGCGACCTGATGCACCAGCACTCACCGCTGATGTCGCCGCTGGTCTGGGACCTGGCCCACGTGGGTAACCAGGAGGAGCTCTGGTTGGTCCGGGACGTCGGGGGCCGGGAGCCGGTCCGGTGTGACATCGACGAGTTGTACGACGCGTTCAAGCAGCCACGTCGGGACCGCCCCGCGTTGCCCCTGTTGCCGCCCGCGGAGGCGCGCGCCTATCTGGCCACCGTTCGGGACAAGGTGCACGACCTGCTCGACGCGGTGGCCTTCACCGAGCGGCCGCTGGTCGCCGACGGCTTCGCGTTCGGCATGATCGTGCAGCACGAGCAGCAGCACGACGAGACCATGCTCGCCACCCACCAGCTGCGTTCGGGGCCGGCGGTGCTGCACGCTCCGCCGCCGCCGGAGCCGTCGGCGCGGGTCGGCGGGGAGGTGCTGGTGCCGGCCGGTGAGTTCATCATGGGCACCGACACTGATCCGTGGGCGTTGGACAACGAGCGCCCGGCGCACCGGGTGGACCTCCCGGCGTACGCCATCGACGCCGCGCCGGTGACCAACGGCCAGTACGCGGCCTTCATCGCCGACGGCGGCTACACCGAGCGGCGTTGGTGGAGCCCGGCGGGTTGGGAGCATCGGGTTCGCGAGCAGCTCAGCGCGCCGATGCACTGGCGCCGCGACGGTGACGACTGGTCGTACCGGCGCTTCGGTCGGTGGGATCGGGTTCGCGCCGATGAGCCGGTGGTGCATGTGTGCTGGTACGAGGCGCAGGCGTACGCGGCGTGGGCCGGCAAGCGGTTGCCGACCGAGGCGGAGTGGGAGAAGGCCGCCCGGTGGGATCCGGCGACCGGGCGGTCCCGTCGTTACCCCTGGGGGGACGACGACCCGACCCAGGTGCACGCCAACCTCGACCAGCGTCATCTGTGGCCGGCGCCGGTGGGCGCGTACCCGGCGGGTGCGTCGCCGTTGGGTGTGCACCAACTCATCGGCGATGTGTGGGAGTGGACCTCGACGACGTTCGACGGGCACCCGGGGTTCACCGCGTTTCCGTACCGCGAGTACTCGGAGGTCTTCTTCGGCGACGACTACCGGGTGTTGCGCGGTGGCTCGTTCGGCACCGACCGCTCTGCCTGTCGGGGCACCTTCCGCAACTGGGACTATCCGATCCGCCGGCAGATCTTCAGCGGTTTCCGCTGCGCCCGGGACGTGCGACCGGACGAGTCGTACCGGTGAGTGGCCGCACGACCGGTGGCCCGGCGGCGGGCCGTGGGCGCTGATGTGCCGCCACCTGGCCTACCTGGGGCCGCCGGTGACCCTCGCCGAGCTGTTGTTCGAGCCGCCGTACTCGTTGGTGCGGCAGTCCTGGGCGCCGCGCGACATGCGCGGCGGCGGCACGATCAACGCCGACGGGTTCGGTGTCGGCTGGTATCCGGGTGAGGGTGAGCCGGTGCGGTACCGGCGGGCGCAGCCGATCTGGAGCGACCCGACCATCGCGCAGCTGGCCGCGGTGACGCGCAGCGGCGCGGTGCTGGCGGCGGTGCGCTCGGCCACGGTGGGGATGGCGGTGCTCGACGGCGCGGCGGCGCCGTTCGCCGAGGGGCGCTGGCTGTTCAGCCACAACGGTGTGGTCCGCGGCTGGCCGGACAGCGTGGTGCCGCTCGCCACCGGTCTGCCGGTGCGTGACCTGCTCACCCTGGACGCGGCCACCGACTCGGCGCTGCTCTGGGCGTTGGTGCGGCATCGGTTGCGCGCCGGCGTCGACCCGGTCGAGGCGGTCGGGCGGACGGTGACCGACGTCGCCGCCGCCGCTGCCGGGTCGCGGCTCAACCTGCTGCTCACCGACGGGCACCGGGTGGTGGCCAGCGTGGCGGGGCACGCGTTGTCGGTCCGCGAGTCGCCGGGTTCGGTGCTGCTCGCCTCGGAGCCGCATGACGACGATCCCGGGTGGCGGCCGGTGCCGGAGGGGCACCTCGTCGTCGCCACCGCGGGCGAGGTGCGGGTACGTCCACTGCCGGCTGCGGTGCGCCGCGCCGGGCACACACGCAACGGTTGATCGAGCAGAGGAGCGAACCGATGACAGCCGAACCCCTGGAGATCTACCTGGAAGAGGGTGACCTGGAGCGCGGCCTGCGTGACGACGTTCGGGCCGGGCTGAGCGCCGGGAGGAAGTGGCTGCCGCCGAAGTGGTTCTACGACGCGCGGGGGAGCGAGCTGTTCGAGGAGATCACCCGACTTCCGGAGTACTACCCGACCCGGGCCGAGCGGGCGGTGCTGGCCGCGCACGCTGCCGACATCGCGGCGCTGACCGGGGCGAAGACGCTCATCGAGTTGGGTTCCGGTTCGTCGGAGAAGACCCGGCTGCTGTTGGACGCGTTCACCCGCCAGGGTGGGCTGGGCACGTTCGTTCCGCTGGACGTGTCGGTCAGTGCCCTGCGCGGGTCCACCGCCGAGATCGCCGCCGACTATCCCCGCCTGCGGGTCCGGGGCATCGTCGGGGACTTCACCCGGCAACTGGACCGGCTGCCCACCGGCGGTCGGCGGTTGGTGGTGTTCCTCGGCGGCACCATCGGCAACCTGTTGCCCGCCGAGCGGGCCGAGTTCCTCACGGCGATGCGCGCGGCGCTGGAGGTCGGCGACTGGCTGTTGCTCGGTACGGACCTGGTGAAGGACCCGTCGGTGATCGTGCCGGCGTACGACGACGCCGCCGGGGTCACCGCCGAGTTCAACCGCAACGTGCTGCACGTGATCAACCGCGAGTTGGGCGCCGACTTCGACCCGGGCGCGTTCGAGCACGTCGCGGTCTGGGATTCCGACAATGAGTGGATCGAGATGCGGTTGCGGGCGACCCGGCCGATGAGCGTGCGGGTGCTGGGGCTGACCGTCGACTTCGCGGCGGGGGAGGAGCTGCGGACCGAGGTCTCGGCGAAGTTCCGCCGGGAGGGGATCGCCGCCGAGTTGACCGCGGCCGGCTTCGGCACGGCGGAGTTCTGGACCGACCCGGACGCGCTCTTCGGCGTCACGCTGGCGCGGGCGCGGTGAGCCTGTTCACCCGACCCGGTCGGGCCGGAGGGTGATCCGCTAGGCTGACCACGCGAAGGGGAGTAGCCCCCAATGTCGTGGTCGACATACTGGTGCGTTCTGCATCCGGCCACGCGGCCCCGGTTCTCCCGGGGCGGGCGAGACCTTCGACTCAGGCTGTTGCAGCCGGGTCGAGGGCGCCCCTGTACCTCCTCCCGGCGTGAACGGGAAGGACGTCATGGAGGGATTCTTCGCCGCGCTGGTCGTCAGCTTCGGCGTCATCTTCGTCGCCGAGCTGGGGGACAAGTCCCAGCTGATGGCGCTGACCTTCGCCACGCGGTTCAAACCGATCCCGGTGCTGATCGGCATCACGGTGGCGACAGCTGTGGTGCACCTGGCGTCGGTCGCCATCGGCGCGGGTCTCGGGGCGGTGCTGCCCACCGAGTGGATCTCCCTGGTGGCCGGCGTGGCGTTCCTCGGGTTCGGTGCGTGGACGCTACGCGGGGACAAGCTCACCGAGGAGGAGAAGCGCAAGGCCGAGAAGACCAACAAGACCGCGCTGGTGGCGGTGTCGGTGGCGTTCTTCCTCGCCGAGCTGGGCGACAAGACGATGCTGGCCACGATCACGCTCGCCACCAAGTACGGCTGGTTCGGTGTCTGGCTCGGCTCGACGATCGGCATGGTGGCCGCGGACGCGCTGGCCATCCTGGTCGGCCGGATGCTCGGTCGGCGGCTGCCGGAGAAGACCATCAAGTACGGCGCCGCGATCCTCTTCGCCATCTCCGGTCTCTGGCTGATCCTGGAGGCGGTGAACGAGCTGACCTGAGCGCCGACTAGCTGCCCCGTGGGCGGGTAACGGCCCGGGGTGGACCCGGCCGAGTTGTTGCGCCAGGGCGACCAGGTGCTGGTTGCGGTGGTGGAGGTGGCCGGCGCGCTGGTGATCTTCGTTGGCGCGGTGTGGGCGGCGGTGCGGTTCGTGGTCGAGGGGCTGCGACACCGCACCGCCGCCCGCTTCACGCCGATCCGACTCTCGCTGGGTCGGTTTCTGACCCTCGGCCTGGAGTTCCAGCTGGCGGCCGACGTGCTGCGCACGGCGGTGTCCCCGTCGTTCGCGCAGATCGGCCAACTGGCCGCGATCGCGACGATCCGAACGGCGTTGAACTACTTCCTGGGCCGGGAGATCCGCCAGGAGCAGCGTCAGGTGGCTGAGGGCGAGCAGCGGCGGTGACGGGCGTCCTGGTCACAGCGGTCACCGCGCTGGCGCTGGTCGCTGGCGTGGTCACCGCGCTCAGCGCCCGCGCGCTGCGCAGCGGCGTGCGCGTCCTGCTGGACCTGCTCACCGCGGCCGGCCTGCTGCGGCTCGCCGGTGATCCGGGTTGGAACGGGCTGGCCGGCGCGGTGGCGATCATCGCCCTGCGTCAGCTGCTCGGGGCGGCGCTGAGCAGGCCAGCACCGTGGTCCGGCCGACAATCCCCGGCCCGCTGCGCCGACGACGATCACCACCTACCGTTGGCGTCGACAGGTGAAATCGGTAAATCGGGAGGATGACCAGATGGGTCGGCACGACGAACCGAACGAGTACGGCTTCGCCGGCGGTGCCACCGCTCCGGAGCCGCAGCCCGGCGGGAAGCCCGACGAGCAGGACCGCGCCGAGGCGGTGGCGGTGCCGGGCGACGACCTCACCGGGCCGACCGCCGAAGCGTTGGCCGAGGAGACCGAGGACCTGCCCCCCGCCGACCGTCGCCACTGAGCGCCGGCCCCGGGCCGCCGGCGCGGCGACGAGCCCATGCTCGTCAGGCCGCGCCGTGCGCACCCCGGGGCGGGCGGTTCAGTGGGCGTCGGGGTGCTGGTAGACGTCGGGTACGCCATCCCCGTCGGCGTCCATCCGCTCGCGTTGCGCCACCCTCCGGTACGTCGCGTTGCGGCGGCTGAGCACCGTGGCGGCCAGCCCGGCGGAGATCACCGAGCCGAGCAGTACGGCGACCTTGACCCGGTCGTCGGCGGTGCTGCCCGCCCCGAAGGCCAGGTCGCCGATGAGCAGCGAGACGGTGAACCCGACGCCGGCCAGCAGGGCGATCCCGAGCAGGTCGGTCCAGGTGATGTCCTCGTCGAGTTCGGCGCGGGTGAACCGGGCCAGCAGGTACGTCGACCCGAAGATGCCGATGCTCTTGCCGAACACCAGCCCGGCGACGATGGCGATCACGATCGGGTCGCGCAACAGGGCACCCAGGTCGGTGCCGCGCACTGTGACACCGGCGGCGAACAGGGCGAAGATCGGCACCGCGAGGCCGGCCGACACCGGCCGCCAGCGATGCTCCAGGCGCGCGGCGAGGCCACCCTGGTCCGCTCCCGCGTCGGCGGTGGCCGGCTGGCCGCCGCCGCGCGGTCGGCGGGCGAGCACCGGGACGGTGAAGCCGAGCAGGACGCCGGCCACCGTGGCGTGCACGCCCGAGGCGTGCATCAGGGTCCAGGCGGCGACCGCGAGGGGGATCAGTGCCCACCACCAGGTACGCCCCCGCTGCACCAGCACCGCGAAGAGCGCGATCGGCGCCAACGCGGCGAGCAGCGCGAGAGGTTGGAAGTCGGCGGTGTAGAAGATCGCGATGATGGTGATCGCGAACAGGTCGTCGACCACCGCGAGGGTGAGCAGGAATGCGCGCAGGCCCTGCGGCAGATGTGAGCTGACCACGGCGAGCACGGCGAGCGCGAAAGCGATGTCGGTGGCGGTCGGAATGGCCCATCCGCGCAGGCCGTCGCCGCCCGCGCTCAGCACCACCGCCACGTAGATCAGCGCCGGCAGCAGCATTCCGCCGAGTGCGGCCGCCACCGGCAGCGCGGCCCGGCGCGGGTCGCGCAGTTCCCCGGCGACGAACTCCCGTTTGAGTTCCAGGCCCACCACGAAGAAGAAGATGGCCAGCAGGCCGTCCGCCGCCCAGGTGGCCACGTCCAGGTCGAGGTGCCAGGGGGCGCCCGGCCAGGGCACGGCATGGCTGAGCCGGGTGTACGAGTCGGACCACGGGGAGTTGGCCCAGATCAGCGCGAGCACGGCGCCGGCCAGCAGCAGCGCGCCACCGACGGTTTCGGTGCGGAGCACGTCGGCCAGGTGCCGGGCCTCCGGCCAGGACGACCGGGAGAACAGCCGGGTCTTCGGCGGGCGTGGCCCCGATGGCGGGGTGTGGGAGGTCATCTGCGGGCTCACCTAGGGGAGTCGGGACGGCAAAAATCCACTCGCCGACCAGGCTTCCCGGCACACCGTTGTCAACCCTATCCGGCGCCTCGGGCGGGGCGACGGCCGGGCCGAACGGCTGCCGTCCGATCGGCCCGGCGACTTTTTCCCGGTTGTCGCCGCTGCCGAATGGGTGTTTGTCGGGTTGGTCAAGCGGGCGCGCATCACGTCACCGGAAAATGCATAACTCCGGACATAAGGCGTATGAGCCGCTTTAATGGTTTCACGAGTTTAGAGACGACCTTGGGGGTTTTCGTGAAGTTCTTTGGCGTAACCGGACCGACACGGAGGCGCTCCTGATGGACCTGCTCCGCCAATTGCGCCACGTGCGTCGGCACTGGTGGGTCGCACTGGTCACGGTCATGGTGGCCCTCGGCGTCTCGGCGTTCGTGACCGTACGGGCCCAACCCCGGTACGTCGCCTCGGTGACCTTCTTCGTCACGACCCCCAACTCGGGCGTCACCGACGCCTACCAGGGCGGGCTCTTCCTGCAACAGCGCGTCAAGTCGTACGCCGACCTGCTCAGCAGCGACCGGCTGGCGCAGAGCGTGGTGGCCGAAACTCCGGTCGGCCTCACCGCCGACGAGGTGCAGCGCCGGGTGAGCACCTCCACCGAGACCGGCACCGTCCTGCTGCGGGCATCGGTCACCGACACCGACCAGACCCGCGCGTTGCGGGTGACGGAGAGCCTCGCCAGCAAGTTCGTCGAACTCGTCCAGAAGGTCGAGACGACGCCGGAGGGCAAGGCACCCATCAAGATCGAGGTGGTGAGTGGCCCGCGGGTCAGCGCCAACCCCGTCTCGCCGCAACCGGTGCGCAACCTCACCCTCGGTGGTCTGATCGGCCTGATCCTCGGCATCGGCCTGGCGATCCTGCGCGGCGTCGCCGACGTCCGACTGCGCGACGCCGCCGGACTGCAACGCGCCACCGGCAGCCCGCTGCTCGGTGAGATCCCGTTCGAGGCCAACGCCCGCAGCGCCCCGCTCATCGTGGGCGACGCCGCGACCTCGGCGCGGGCCGAGGCGGTCCGCAAGCTGCGCACCAACCTGCGTTTCGTGGACGTCCACGAGCCGGCCCGGGTCATCGCGGTGACCAGCGCCCTGCAGGGCGAGGGCAAGACCACGCTCTCCTGCAACCTGGCCATCGCGCTGGCCGAGGCGGGCTGGCGGGTGCTGCTGGTCGACGCGGATCTGCGCCGACCGAAGGTCGACGACTACCTGGGCCTCGACGCCGGCGTCGGCCTCACCGACGTGCTGGTGGGCGACGTGAAGGTGGGCGACGTCGTGCAGCGCTGGGGAGACAAGTCGCTGTTGGTGCTGCCCAGCGGGTCCGCCCCGCCGAACCCGAGCGAGCTGCTCGGCTCGAAGGCCATGTCGGACCTGCTGCTGGCGCTGCGCGAGTCGGCGGACATCGTGATCATCGACACCGCGCCGCTGCTCGCCGTGACCGACGGCGTGGTGGTGGCCGTGCAGGCCGATGGCGCGCTGTTGGTGACCCAGCAGGGCCGTACCTCACGCACCCAGGTCGCCGCGGCGGCCCGGTCACTGCACTCGGTTTCGGTCCGGCTGCTCGGCTGTGTGCTGAACATGGCCAAGGTGGCCAAGGCTGAGGCTTACCAGTACGAGGCCTACCGGGTGGTCGCCTCGGCGACCGGAGCCTCGGTGCCGGCCGACCGGGCCGCGTCCGGCCGGCACAGCGAGACCATCACCGGGGTCAACGGCGTCGCCGACCACACCCAGGAACTCACCCGGCTGCCCCGATGAGCGCGGCGAGGGGTCGCAGCGACCGTTCGATCTCCTCGGCGCAGAGTCGGAAGTCGGCGGCGGTGCCGCCGATCGGGTCCCGAAGGTCGTCCGCGTCCGGGGCGGCCGGTTGCAGCCGGCCCCGGGCCTGGGCGGCGGCGGCGATCGCCGCCCGCAGCGGGTCGTCGGCCGACCCGGCGGGCGGCTCGGCCGCGGCGGCCAGCCGTCCGAACTGGCGCAGCGTGAACGTCCGGTGCAGCGCTCCCGGCGCCAACGCGGTGCAGACCGAGCGTTGGCGCCGGGTCGCGGTCAGCACGAGCGTCGCGTCGACCAGGTACTCGGGGCGCAGCACCCGGGTCCGGAACGCCGCCGGGTCCGCGCCGCTCTCGGTCGCGACCTCCATGGCGTACGGGTGCATGGCCAACCCGTCGATCGCGTCGGTGCCGGCGCTGGCCACCTCGACGGGTCGGTCGGTCAGCAGCCGACGGGCCAGGTACTCGGCCATTGGCGACCGGCACAGGTTGGCGTGGCAGACGAACAACACGCGATCAGGCATCGGTGCCCCTCTCATCGGTGCGGACGCGGGCGCGCACACCGCGAGGGCGGTGCGTCGACGTCGGTGGCCGCGCAAGGAGGGGTTGTCGGCATCGTACGCGGGCCGCACGCCCACCGGCTGTGCTGCCGCGCCGGCCGACGTCGATCCGCCGCGGACGGGGGTGAACCGGTGAAGATCGGCATCCTGTCGTACCACTTTCCGCCCGAGCCGGCGTTCATCCCTGGGAGCCTCGCCGAGGAGTTGGCCGCGCGGGGGCACGAGGTACGGGTCCTGACCGGCTTTCCGGACTACCCCGGCGGGCACGTCTATCCGGGCTGGCGGCAGCGGTGGTACCACGAGACGCACAGCCAACGGCTCAGTGTCCGACGGGTGCCCCGCTACCCAGGGGGCGCCGCGTCGGTCGGGGGCCGGATGGCCAGCTACCTCTCCTTCGCCGGCAGCGCGGGCCTGGTCGCCCGCCGGTTCCTCGGCGACATCGACGCGCTCTACGTCTTCCAGCTGCCGGCGACGACGTTCGCCGCCGCCGGGGTGCTCCGGTTGCTGGGCCGGGTGCCGGCGGTGCTGCACGTGCAGGACGTCTGGGCTCGCGACGGCGTCGACGAGCGGGGCGAGGGGCGCTGGGCGGCGCGGCTGGGCGCCACGATGACCCGGGTCTACCGGACCGCGGCGCGCATCGCGGTCGCCGCGCCGTCGATGCGGGACCTGGTGGTCGCCGCCGGCGCCGACCCGGACCGGGTCCGGATGGTGCTGAACTGGACCGACGAGCGGATCTTCCATCCGGCGACGCCCGGCGCGGCGGCCCGCCAACTGGTCCGCCGCGACGGTCGGTGCGTGGTGATGCACGCCGGGACCATCGGGGCGCGGCAGGGGTTGGAAACGGCGGTCCGGGCGGCCGCGGCGCTGGACCGGACGATGGATCTGGTCCTGGTCGGTTCGGGTGCGCAGGAGCGGCGGGTGCGGGGGCTCGCCGCCGAGCTGGGTGCGGAGAACGTGCGCTTCCTGGAGCGGCGCTCGCCGGTCGACATGCCCGAGCTGTACGCCGCCGCCGACTACCAGCTGGTCATGTTGCGTGACCTTCCGGAGCTGCGCGGCACCGTGCCCGGCAAGCTCCAGGCCGCGCTCTCCTGTGCCGCGCCGGTGATCGCGTCGGCCGGTGGGGACACCGCCGAGCTGGTCGAGCGGGCGCGGGCCGGGTTGTCCTGCCCGCCGGAGGACTGGGCGGCGCTGGCCGACCGGTTCTGGTTGGCCGCCACCATTCCGCCGCCGACCCGTACCGAGATGGGGCGTCGAGGGCGGGCCGCGTACCTGCGGGAGATGGCGCTGCCCGCCGGCGTGGACCAGATCGAACGGCTGTTGCACGAGGCGGCCGGGCGGGTCGCGCCCAGCCAGCCGGTAAGTGCGAAGAATACTCATTAAAAGGGCAACAACCGTGATAAGGGTACGAAATTCCCTAAGGCGTGCTAAGAACGTCAGGGAATCGACCTTCTGTCCGGTTCCGTGAACAGGAGTGTGGTGTGACGGTGAGCGATCGACCGACCCGGCGACGGAGCCGGTCCCGGCGTCGTCGGCGTGCCCGACTGCGCCGGGCCCTTCTCGGCGTCCTGGTAGTCGGCTCGCTGCTGCTGGCGACCGGCGGATGGATCGGCTTCCGCGGTTGGCAGGCGCGCGCCCACCTGCTCAACGCCGCCGGACTGGCCCGGGAGCTGAGCGCCCAGGTGGTCGGTGGGGACAGTGCCCGGGCGCTGCGGACCCTCGCCGCGCTCCAGGAGCAGGCCGGTGCGGCCCGCGCCGCGACCACCGACCCGAGCTGGCAACTCGGCCGCCGTACGCCGATCGCCGGCGACGACCTCGACGCCGTCCGCCGGATCGCCATCGCCATCGACGACCTGGCCCGGCAGGCGTTCCCGACCCTGCTCCGCACGGACCTGACCAGCCTGGTGCCGACCGGCGGCCGGCTGGACCTGGCCCGGCTCACCACCGTTTCCGCCGAGCTGACCCGGGTGAACGAGTCGGTGCAGCGGACCCGCCGGGATCTGGCCGCGGTGCCCGCCGACCGGCTGGTCAGCCAGATTCGGCAGGCGCTGACCGACCTGCGTGACGAGATCGGCCGGCTGGCCAGCCTCACCACGGCCGCCGACCAGGGAGCCCGTCTGTTGCCGCCGCTGCTCGGCGCGAACGGCCCTCGTCGCTACCTGCTCGTCTCGCAGAACCTCGCCGAACTCCGCGCGACCGGCGGCATGTTCGGCGCGTACGCGATGATCGAGGCCGAGAACGGCGCAGTGAAGATGGGCAAGCAGGGCAGTAGCGCCTCGCTCGGTCGGTTCGTCCCGGCGTTGAAGGTGCCCACCGAAACCCGCGCCCTCTGGACCGACCTGCCCGGCATCTACCCCGCCGACGTCAACCTGTCTCCGCACTTCCCGACCGCCGCCACGCTGTACCGCGAGATGTTCCGCCGCAAGACCGGCACCACAGTCGACGGCGTGCTCGCCGTCGACCCGGTGGTGCTGTCCTATCTGCTCAAGGCGACCGGCCCGGTGCTCGTGCCCGGTGGTGTGCCGCTCGCCAGCGAGAAGGTCGTGCAGACGCTGCTCAACGACAGCTACCAGCGGCTGGACCTGAAACAGCAGGACGAGTTCTTCGCGGCGTCGGCGGCAGCGGTCTTCGACGCCTTTTTCAAGAAGAATGTCAACCCGAAGGTGTTGTTGTCCGCATTTGACCGTGCTATCACGGAACGCCGGATATTGTTCTGGAGTGCCCGACCTGAGGAGCAGCGGACATTCGGCGACAGCCGGATGGCCGGAACGCTCCCGGAGCAGGACACCGTGCCAACTGTCGGCGTGTTCCTCAACGACGGCAGCGGCGCGAAGCTCGGCTACTACCTGCGGCCGACGGCGAACCTGACGGTCGGCGAATGCCGGCCCGACGGCCGCCGCGAGCTCCGGCTGCGGGTGACCCTCCGCTCGACGGCGCCGAAGTCCGGACTCACCGAGTCGGTCCTCGGCCTCGGCCTGGCAGGCGATCCGTACACCGCACGCACGTTGGTGTCGATCTTCAGCCCGGCCGGTGGAGCGGTGCTCGAGGCCCGGCTCGACGGGGTCGAGACGGCACTTGGCAGCGGCACCGAACGCCGCCGCCAGGTGGCGACGGCCAGCGTGGACGTCGGCCCCGGTGCCGAACGGGCGCTGGAGGTCACCGTGCTGACCGCCAAGACCGGCGTCGGGCAGGCCGAGCTGTGGCTGACCCCCACCGCCAGCCCCTGGACCACCCAAGTTCATTCCGCACCAAGCTGTGACCAGTAGGAGGGAACCAATCATGCGGCTATCCCGCATCATCATGGCGCTCACGGTCGGCCTGGCCGTGGTGGCCGTGCCGACGGCAGCGGGGGCGGCACAGCCGCAGCCGACGCCCAGCGCGACCACTGACCCGCCCCAGCCGCCGCCGTACCCGCCGGCAGCCGCTTCGCTGACCGTCAACCGGCCGACGATCTTCCTCGGCGAGACGGTGTTGTTGACCGGCACCGGCTTCGGCCCGAACGAGACGGTCGACATCTCCGTGACGGTGACCCCGCTGGCCGCACCGGCCGGCGGTCAGGCTCCGGCTCGCCGGAGCGACGGCAGCACCGTGGCCATGACCCCGGTGGCGTACCAGGCGAGCGCGCCCCTGAACTTCACGGCGTTCACCAACGCCCAGGGTCGCTTCACCAAGAGCTACAAGCCGTCGGTGACAGGTCTGCTGACCTTCACCGCCACCGGTCGGGAGTCCGGCCGGACCGCCAGCACCGAGCTGCGGGTGTTGCACAAGAAGCAGCCGCTGCCCGTCACGGGTGACAGCCTCGGCACACCCATGAAGCTCGGCGGCGGCCTGGTCGGCGCCGGAGCGGTCATGCTCCTGCTGACCCTGGCCTGGCGTCGCCGCCAGCGCTTCGGTGGTGCGGCGCACTGATCAACCCCACCGGGCTGCGCCCGGATTGCACGGAAGCTGGCGCCCGTCGGAACACTCCGACGGGCGCCAGCCCGTCCAGAAAGACCCCGCCACCTGGTACGGCTCCCGACCTCCGCGTTGTCCGGCGCGACTCCCGACCTCGGCCTCGTCTGGTGCGGGTCGTGCCCTCGGCCGGGTCTGGCACGGGTCGTGCCCTCGGCTGGGTCTGGCACGGGTCGTGCCCTCGGCTGGGTCTGGCACGGGTCGTGCCCTCGGCCTGGTCTGGTGCGGGTTGTGATCTCGGCCTGGTCTGGTGCGGGTTGTGATCTCGGCCTGGTCTGGTGCGGGTTGTGACCTCTGCGCCGCCAGGTACGGCTCCCGGCGAGACGGGAGGCGGTCCGCCGGGGAGGCGCTGATGATGGCGTTCTGCCCCAAGGGTCGGCGTGTCCGCTTTGCACCAGGCCGACCGTGCCGCCCGGCTCGCCGGCGGGTCGTTCCCGATGGTCACCGCCGCCGACGTTGATGCCGTCGTCCGATGCATGATCGGCTCGGGTTTCATGAAGTCGGGGTGTCCCGGCGTCCCGGATGCCCCGGTTTCCGGGAACCCGAGTGGATCACGGGCGTGCGGGCCGGTTCGGCGCCGTGGGGCCGTGGTTGTGTGGGTGGTGTGTCGGGTTGTGGGTGTTTGTGGGTGGTGGCCGTGGGCACCCGTAGGCGGGAATCGTGGCCGGGCCGGGGTCGTTACACACCCTGACGATCGCAGCACCACCTCCCGCCGCCCGGTCTTCACGGGCGCGGGATCTGAGGTCCGGCAGGGTGGAATGCCCCCCGCCACCCGGTCGTTGTGATCCCCACGATCGACCGCAGGCATCGCCTCCACCTGGGTGCCGACGGGATGGGCCACCCCCGGAATGACCCCGGCCCCCCGGTCGTTACACCTGGACCCCGGCGCCACGAGCCCCCCGCTCGCAGGCCGCCGACCCCTCAGACTTTCCCGGTTTGTTTGTGCAGCGCCGGACGAGGTGCTCACACCCCGCCGCCGTTCCCCCCTTTGGCGGTTCGGGTGTTCCTACCCCCGAAGGAGCTACCCCCATGAACACGATCTTCCGTAAGAGCATGCTGTCCGTTGCTGGTCTCGCGTTCGCCGGTGGTGTGTTCGCCGGCCCGATCGCCGCCCACGCCAACCCGGTAGTGGACGCCAAGCCCGCCGCCGCAGCGGTGGCGGTGCAGGCGGCGAAGCCGCAGGGCGAGCAGTCGCACATCACCCTCAACGACGAGCAGACGGCCAACGTCAAGGCGATCATCGCCGCGACGAAGAAGGCCGGCCTGCCTGAGCGCGCCGCGGTGATCTCGATCGCGACGAGCCTGCAGGAGTCGAAGCTGGAGAACCTGGGTCACCTGGGCGATATGAACGATCATGACTCGCTGGGCCTGTTCCAGCAGCGCCCGTCCAGTGGTTGGGGTACCCCGGAGCAGATCACCGACCCCGAGTACTCCACGACCGCGTTCCTCAAGGGCCTCAAGCAGGTTGACGGGTGGCAGGACATGCCGCTGACCGTGGCCGCGCAGACGGTGCAGGTGTCGGCGTACCCGGACGCCTACGCCCAGTGGGAGCAGCAGGCCACCGACCTCGTCGCCCAGCACTGGAACAGCTGACCCGCACCACCGCACGACCGAACAGCAACACCACCGCACCACCGCACCACCGCACCACCGCACGACTCTGACCGCTGGCCGGCACCCGCAACCCGGGGTGCCGGCCAGCGGCGTACCCCGGTCAGTTCTTGTGGTTGTGGTTGCGCCAGATGTCGATCAGCGCGGCGATCAGCGCGAGCACGATGATGCCGGTAGCCAGCATGAGGGACTGTTCGAAGGCGGTGGTCCAGTCGCCGCGGCTGTCGGCCAACGACGAGAAGAACAGTGAGCCGACGGCGGCGATGCCGGCCGCCGCGCCGATCCGCTGACCGGTCTGGAGCATGCCCGCGCCGCTGCCCGCCTGATCTACCGGCACTTCGGAGAGGGTGATCGTCTGGTTGGGGGCGATCACGAGTCCGCTGCCGATGCCGGCGACGAGCAGCGGGCCAGCGGTGACCCACGGTGCCGGGGCGTGCGGTGCGAGGTGCAGCGCGATGACCGTCGCGGCCAGCCCGACCACCACGGTGAGCAGGCCGATGGCGACCAGTGGTCGGCCGAAGCGGTTGACGATGCGGCCACCGAGTACGGCGGCGGCGGCCGAACCCAGGGCGAAGGGGGTGATGGCCAGGCCGGCGACGAGGGCGCTGTAGCCGAGACCCATCTGCAGGAACAGGGTGAAGATGAAGAAGATCGCGGTGAACCCGCCGAAGTAGACGAGCGCCAGGATCGAGCCCAGGGTGTACGACTGGAGGTTGAACAGTCGAAGGTCGAACAGGGGTTGGTTGCGGCGCGCGTACCGTCGTTCCCAGAGCCCGAAGGCGACCAGCACCGCCAGGCCGGCCGGGATGAGCGCCCACTTCCAGGGGGTGCGCCACTGCTGTTCCTGCACCAGTGGCAGCAGGACCAGCACCACGCCGATGCCGAGCAGCAGGACGCCGACGGGGTCGAGTCGACGCCAGCCGGGTTGACCGGTGGGGCGGCCGGGCAGCAACCGCCAGCCGAGGATCACCGCGAGAACACCGACGGGCACGTTGACGAAGAAGACCCAGCGCCAGCCGTGCTCCTCGCCGCCGACGGCGATGAGCAACCCGCCGAGTAGCGGCCCGACGGCGGTGGAGATGCCGATGGTGGCGCCGAGCAGCCCGAACGGGCGGGCGCGTTCGGGCCCCCGGAACAGCTGCTGGATCAGCCCGATGACCTGCGGGTTGACGACGCCGGCCGCGGCGCCCTGCAGCAGTCGGGTGATGACCAGCCAGGTGGGGGAGGTGGCGAGGCCGGCGAGCGCGCTGGTGATGGTGAACAGCGCGATGCCGAAGACGAACGCGTTGCGCCGCCCGCGGGCGTCGCCGAATCGGCCGGCGGGCACCAGCGCCAGGCCGAAGGTGAGCGCGTACCCGGAGAGAACCCACTGCAGGTCGCTCGGTGAGGCGTGCAACGCCCGGTCGATGGACGGCACCGCGACGTTGACGATGCTCACGTCGAGCAGGGTCATGAACGCGGCGACGAGTCCGACGCCGACGGCCTGCCAGCGTCGTCGGTTCTCGGCCGGGGTGACCGGCTGCGGCGGCTGCGCCGCGTTCATCGTGCCCCCCGTCGACCCTTGGTCACGCATGGTTGACCGCTACCCGGGTCGGCGGGGGGCGAACCGTGCCGGCTGGTTCCGTGGGTCACGCCATCTGGCGGGCGCAGAACCGGGGGCCGAAGTCGAGGCCGGCCATCGGTGAGTCCTCGCGGTGCAGCAGGCCCTTCTCGGTGAGCAGGTGCAGGGGGCTGCCCACCTGTTCCTCGGTGAGTCCGGATTCCTCGGCGATCAGGTCCGGGTAGGGCACCTGCCCGCGTGCCTCAAGGGTGGTGACCGCCTGGTACACCCGTTGCTCGGCCTCCGACAGTGGCACCTGCTGCATGGTTCCTCCTTCGCTCGGCCGCCACTGCGGTGGCGGTTGCCGTGCGCCGGTTACCCCCTCGGTGACCGAAGATGCGCACCCGATCGGGCGGTCGCGACGGCGGGCGGGTCGGCCGGTCGCGCGTCGGTGGTGCCCTAGGCTGCTTCCGTGATCGTTTGGGACCTCGTCGTTGTCGGCGCTGGCCCCGCCGGGCTGTCCGCGGCGCACGCCGCCGCCCGTGCGGGCGTTTCCACACTTGTTGTCGAGCGGGCCGCGCACCCGCGGTACAAGACCTGCGGTGGTGGTCTGATCGGCACCTCGCTGGCGGCTGTCGAGGGTCGGATCGAGGTGCCCGCGCACGACCGGGTGGACCGGGTGACGTTCACCCGCGACGGCGGTCGGGAGTTCACTCGCCGCAACGACAGTCCGGTGGTGACGATGGTGCGCCGCGAGGAGTTCGACGACCGGCTGCGGGCCGCGGCGGTCGCCGCCGGGGCCGAGATGCGGGAGCGGGTCGCGGTCCGCGCTATCGAGCAGGACCCTGATGGGGTACGCCTGCGGCTGGCCGACGGTACGACGATCGCGGCTCGTGCCGTGATCGGGGCGGACGGCTCGTCGGGGGTGACCGGCCGGCATGTCGGGGTTCGGTACCGGCAGGTGGATCTGGGTCTGGAGGTGGAGCTTCCGGTGCCGCCCGTCGAGCAGGAGCGGTGGCGGGGTCGGCTGCTGCTGGACTGGGGTGCCATGCCGGGCTCGTACGCCTGGGTCTTTCCGAAGGGTGACCGGCTGACCGTCGGTGTGATCGCCGGTCGCGGCGCGGGGGAGGGGACCCGTGACTACCTGCGGCGGTTCGTCGACCGGTTGGGTCTGACCGGGTTGCCGGCGGAGCACGACTCCGGTCACCTGACCCGGTGCCGTGCGGAGGATTCACCGTTGCGCAACGGCCGGGTGCTGGTCGTGGGGGACGCGGCGGGGCTGTTGGAGCCGTGGAGCCGGGAGGGCATCAGCTTCGCGTTGCGGTCCGGTGCGTTGGCCGGGGCGGCGGTCGCGGGCGGTGATCTGGCGGGGTACGAGCGGGCGGTGGCCGAGCGTCTGCTGCCGGAGATGCGGGCGGGGTTCCGGCTGCTCGACGTGTTCACCCGCCGCCCGGATGTGTTCCACGCCCTGTTGGCGACCCCGCCGGGCTGGCGGATGTTCGTGCAGTTCTGCCAGGGTCGGGCGAGCTTCGACGAGATGCTGCGCCGCCGCCCCATCCGGGCAGCCCTCGCGGTGCTGGATCGGTTACCCGCCCCCCGCCGGGCACCCGCTATTCACCCAGGATCCTAGGATGCCCTACGCGACGTGCGCCCCGCCACTGGTGTCCAACGGGCTGGGCGTCGGACAATCGCAGGGGAGTCAGGAGGTGCCGATGACCGAGCAGCCGTTCACCGACGACGAGTACGCGTTCCTGCGCCACGTACGGTTCGGGCAGTTGCCGCTCGCCGCCCGCCCCGATCAGCGGGTCGAGCTGACCGAAACCGAGTCACGAAGCGATCGGCCCGACGTGTGGGACGACCCGGTCCACTGGGACCTGCGCCACGCCGGCTGACAACGCACGACGGGCCGCGGGTGTCGCCACCCACGGCCCGTCGATGCTGCGCTGAGGTCAGAAGACCGGCACGCCCTCGCGTACCAGCCGCCAGTTCGGCTGGAAGAAGTCGGCCGGGTCGATCGTCCCCTTGGCCTGCGCCCAGTCGATGAGCAGCTGGCGGATCTCCTGCTGCGCGTTGTAGACCTGGGTCTTCACGATGCCGGGGAAGTTGCCGCCGCCGCTGCGCCGGTAGTTGTTCACCGCCACCACGAACTGGGCGTTGTCGGCCACCGGCGTGTCGGTGCCGGCCAGCACCAGGCGGGTGATGCGCTGCCCGACCGGCTTGGAGATGTCGATGTCGTAGTCGACGCCGGAGAAGACGTCGTAGTTGTAGTCCGGCACGGCCGGGTCACTGATCTGCTCCGGGTCGACCGGCGCGCCCGGCGCCAGGGTGCGGAAGTACTTCGCCGAGTACTCCAGGTACGCGCGCACCTCGGCTCCGCTGAGCACCACCGCCTCGAGGGTGTTGTCGTACACGTACAGGCCGGCCACGTCGCGAATCTTGACGTCGCCGGCGGGGAAGACGGCCGTGCGGCTGAACGGCGCCGCGATCGACAGCACCGGCAGGTCCGCGTACGCGGTGCCGGCCAGCGCCGCGCCGACCACCTCGGTCTGCACGTGGTTGATGAAGTCCAGGATGGGCGTGTCCTTGTACCGCGACTCGGCCGCCGACAGCTCCACCGTCGACTGCGCGACCACCTGGTTGACGTACGCGATGGTCTTCTGGTGTTGGGCTCGCACGGCGGCGAGCACCTTCGGGTCCTCGACCACCGTGTTGGTGTTCAGCATGGTGGCGGCCTTCTTGGTGATCGTCCACCGACCACGCTCGCGGGCCAGGGTGAAGTCCATGCGGGTGAGCCGCTGGCCCCACTTCGACGGCTCGGAGAGCAGCACCTGCGCGCCGGTCCGCTCGTTGGTGACGAACCGCTCGACCACCTCGTTGTGCGCGTGGCCGAAGAGGATCGCGTCGATTCCCGGCACCTGCTGGGCGATCAGCGCCACCGGGTTCTCGTTCGGCAGCTCCGGGCCGTAGCTGGAGGTGCCGCTGTCACCGCCGTGCGCGGAGATCAGCACCAGGTCCGCGCCGCGGGCCCGCATGATCGGCACCCACTTCGCGGCGGTCGCGATCATGTCGTCGAAGCGCAGCTTGCCCTCGACGTTGCCCTTGTCCCAGATGGCCACGCCGGGGTTGGTCAGCCCCAGGATGCCGACGCGCAGGGTCGGCGCGGCGAAACCGAGGGAGACCTTCTTGATGACGTACGGCAGGAAGGCCGGCTTGCCGGTCTTCGCGTTGACGGCGTTCGCGGCGAGCGCGGGGAAGCCGAGCTGGCGGATCCACAGGTCCAGCAGCGGCAGACCGTAGTTGAACTCGTGGTTGCCCAGGGTCACCGCGTCGTAGTCGATGACGTTCATCGCCCGGGCCATCGGGTGCTTCTCCCCGGTGGCGGTGATCGGCTCCTGCTTGGCGTAGTACGTCGCGAGGGGAGTGCCCTGAATCGTGTCGCCGGCGTCGAGCACGAGCGTCGCCTTGCCGCGCCGCTCCCGACGGATCTGGTTGATCAGGGTCGCCAGCTTCGCAACACCGATGTCGTTCTGCTTGCTGTCGTCGTACTCGGCGTCGCGGTAGTAATCCCAGTTGTAGACGTTGCCGTGCGTGTCCGACGTGCCCAGGAGGGTGAGGTCCCAGGTGCGCGGCCGGGCCGGGCCGGCCGCCTGCGCGGGCGCGGCGGCGATCAGCGGGGTGGTCGCCGCCGCCGCTGCGGCGACGAGCACCTGGCGGCGCGACGGGCCGGATCCAGAGGTCATGACGTGCCTTTCCATGGGGGTGGACGCGCCTCGTGAGCGCCTTGCGCACCATAACCAGCAGCTGACACTCCCGCCACGCCAGCCCCGGCAGCTGCAACGGTTTCCGCAGGCCGACGCAGGGTAGGGCCATCACGACGACATTCGCGGGAGAGCCCCACCTTCCGCGCGCGACGAGGAGATGGCAGCAGTGAGCGAGGATCAGCACACCCAACAGGACCCGACCAGCCAGTACGGCCAGCAGTCCGGCCAACCCGCACAGCAGCAGTCGGCGCCGGGCGCGACCGCGGAGATGACCCCGAAGCCGGACCACGGGGAGGAGTCGTACCGGGGCAGCGGCAAACTCGACGGCAAGCGGGCACTGATCACCGGCGGTGACTCCGGGATCGGCCGGGCGGTCGCGATCGCCTTCGCCCGGGAGGGCGCGGACGTCCTCATCTCCTACCTTGGCGAGGAGGAGGACGCCGACGCCCGGGAGACCGTCCGGCTGATCGAGGCCGCCGGGCGCCGAGGCATCGCGGTACGTGGCGACATCACCGACGAGGCGCACTGCCAGGAACTGGTCGACCGGGCGGTGCGGGACCTGGGTGGCCTCGACATCCTGGTCAACAACGCGGCGTACCAGATGTCGCAGGACAAGGGCATCCTCGGGATCAGCACCGAGCAGTTCGACCGGGTGTTCAAGACCAACCTGTACGCGATGTTCTGGCTCTGCAAGGCCGCCATCCCGCACCTGGCCGAAGGGGCGGCGATCATCAACACGTCGTCGATCCAGGCGTTCGACCCGTCGCCGCAGTTGCTGGACTACGCCACCACGAAGGCGGGGATCGCCAACTTCACCAAGGCCCTCGCCGCCGACCTGGCCGAGCAGGGCATCCGGGTCAACGCTGTCGCTCCCGGTCCGGTGTGGACGCCGCTGATCCCGGCCACCATGCCGAAGGAGAAGGTGGAACAGTTCGGCACCGACACCCCCGAGGGACGCCCCGGGCAGCCGGCCGAGCTGGCACCCGCGTACGTCTTCTTCGCCTCGCAGGAGTCGAGCTACGTCACCGGCGAGATCCTGGGCGTCACCGGCGGTCGACCGACCAAGTGATGACCCACCCGGGTGGGCGTCGTGCGGGCGCCCACCCGGCGCTGTGGTGTGCCGGGGCCACCGGCCGTGCTGGCTCAGTGCCTCGCACGCTCCCGCGAACCGGCTCATCGGGCGTGGTCGGGTGGTGCGCACCGATGGTGCGGTGCGGTCGGGCGTGGGGTTAACGCGGCCAGCTGGCGAAGCGTTGTCGAATCTCGGCGACCTCGGCGGCGCCCAGGCCGTACCGGCCGAAGCGCTGGTCGGAGAGCCGGTCCAGGTAGCGGCCAGCGGCGCGGACGTCGTCCGGGTCCAGCGCGGGATCGACCTGACGGGCCAGCACCAACAGCTCGGTCACGTCATAGTGGTCGAGAGCCGCGGCCACGTCGATGAAGTCGCGAACCTCCCGCCGGTTGACCAACGCCGCGATCTTGTTCGCCACCAGGTCACGGACGTCCATCACCGGGCCGAGGTCCATCACCACCGGGCTCTGCTGGCGGTCCAACCGGGCCAGGCTGAGCCGGATCTGCCGTCCGTCGCGGCTCACCACGAAGTCCTTCATGTCCTGCTCGTACCCGTCGAACAGCTCGGCCAGCTCACTGTCCGGGTCGGCGTCAGTGACGAGGAACCCGGCCCGCTCCAGAGCCACGCGCACCCCGGCGGACGCCGCCGCCGCGGCACCCTCCACGTCCGCGAAGAGGTCGACGTCCTCCGTCGGTCGGGCGACCAGACCGTGCGCCGCCCACGCCACCCCACCACCCAGCACGAACCGGTACGGCCCGGCGGCGGACAGCGCCACCCGGGCCACCTCCCGGTAGAACTCGTGCAGATGCGGTTCGGTCACGCCGTACGCAGGCCGCGGTGCCGGCTCTCCCACGCCTGGCGTACGCCCCGAGGCAGGTTGAGCAGTCGCCACACCCGGCGCAACGTCCGCCCGTTGATCAGGGAGCGCAGATCCTCGGCCCGGGTGGTCTCGCGAAGCACGTTCTCGTACATCCAGAGCAGCTGGTCGGGGTCGCCGAGGTCGAAGGTGCGCTCGGCGTTCCACATCAGCCGCACCGGCAGCTCCACCGCACCCCGAGTGGGACCGGCCAGCTCGGCGAGCGTCCGCGCCACCACAGCGGGACGACCCGGGCGGGCCAGAAACGCCACGCCGGTCGCGGTGGGGGAGACGGCCTGCATGGTGTCAGGGTAACGCCCACCCGGGCCGGTGTCGCTCAGGCTGATCCCATCGCGCTATCGCAGACGAACCCACCCGACCTTGCTCGCCGCGATGTTTGTCCGGTTATGCGCCAGCCGAGGTCGTCAGACGATGCATGATCGACTCGGGTTTCATGAAGTCGGGGTGTCCCGGCGTCCCGGATGCCCCGGTTTCCGTGAACCCGAGTGGATCACGGGCGTGCGGGCCGGTTCGGCGCCGTGGGGCCGTGGTCGTGTGGGTGGTGTGTCGGGTTGTGGGGTGTGTGTGGGTGGTGACCGGGCGCACCCGCAGGCGGGAATCGTGGCCGGGCCGGGGTCGTTACACACCCTGACGATCGCAGCACCACCTCCCGCCGCCCGGTTTCACGGGCGCGGGATCTGAGGTCCGGCAGGGTGGAATGCCCCCCGCCACCCGGTCGTTATGGTCCCCACGACCGACCGCAGGCACCGCCGTGATGGGGGTGTCGGCAGGTTGGGCCAGCCCGGAATGACCCCGGCCCCCCGGTCGTTGTGATCCCCACGATCGACCGCAGGCATCGCCTCCCCGTGGGTGCCGACGGGTTGGGCCACCCCCGGAATGACCCCGTCCCCCCGGTCGTTACACCTGGACCCCGGCGCCACGAGCCCCGCTCGCAGGCCGCCGACCCCTCAGACTTTTCCCGGTTTGTTTGTGCAGCGCCGGACGAGGTGCTCACACCCCGCCGCCGTTCCCCCCTTTGGCGGTTCGGGTGTTCCTACCCCCGAAGGAGCTACCCCCATGAACACGATCTTCCGTAAGAGCATGCTGTCCGTTGCTGGTCTCGCGTTCGCCGGTGGTGTCTTCGCCGGCCCGATCGCCGCCCACGCCAACCCGGTCGTGGACGCCAAGCCCGCCGCCGCAGCGGTGGCCGTGCAGTCGGCGCCGAAGCCGCAGGGCGAGCAGTCGCACATCACCCTCAACGACGAGCAGAGCGCCAACGTCAAGGCGATCATCGCCGCCACGAAGAAGGCCGGCCTGCCTGAGCGCGCCGCGGTCATCTCGATCGCGACGAGCCTGCAGGAGTCGAAGCTGGAGAACCTGGGCCACCTGGGTGACAGGAACGATCATGACTCGCTGGGCCTGTTCCAGCAGCGCCCGTCCAGTGGTTGGGGTACCCCGGAGCAGATCACCGACCCCGAGTACTCCACGACCGCGTTCCTCAAGGGCCTCAAGCAGGTCGACGGGTGGCAGGACATGCCCCTGACCGACGCCGCGCAGACCGTGCAGGTCTCGGCGTACCCGGACGCCTACGCCCAGTGGGAGCAGCAGGCCACCGACCTCGTCGCCCAGCACTGGAACAGCTGACCCGCACCACCGCACCACCGCACGGTAGAACCGTGAGAACACCGACCGCTGGCCGGCACCCGCAACCCGGGGTGCCGGCCAGCGGCGTATGTGTCACGTGGTGGTGCGCGCCGGCGTCGTCGCGTCATTCGTTCGCGAGATCTTGGACAGTTTCCGTTACGTGAGAACGGAAACTGTCCAAGATCTCGCGATTCCGGGTCCTGATTGAGCGTCGCGGTGGGGCGTCGCGGTGAGGTGGCTCCGTCGTGGGGTGGGTCGGGCACCGCGCTGGCCGACCCGTCGCGGGCGGGGCAGTGTCGTGCCGCGACGTGCGGCGACGCCACGGCGGCCCGTGCGGGAACGACGGTGGTTCGTGCGGCAACCGACCGCGGTCCGTGCGGCAACCGACGGCGGACCGCGCGCCAACCCGGGACGACCCGCGCGGGAACGACGACCACCCGCGCGGCAACCCACGACCGCCCGCGAGGCAAGCCACGGTGGTCCGGGCGCCAACCCACGACCGCCCGCGCGGAAACGACGGCGGCCCACCCGGGAAGCCGGCGCGTCCGTGCGCCAACCCCAGCGGCGCGGAGACCGATGGCGGCCTGCGCGGGGAACAAGGTGGGGGTGCGGCTGGTTGAGGACAGTGTCGGTGTGACTCAGTGTCCCCGGGCCTCACCTAATATCGCCTTCGCGGAATACCGTTCGGCTGGAGCCGCGTCGTGCCACTCGCCGAGAGGCGACCTGCACACCGACACCCAGCGCCGCCCCCGGCCCAACGGCCGGGGGCGGCGCTGTCGGTATCCCCGGTTCGCGAACCTGTCTCGGTTGACCTATGTTCAGAGGGTCGCTCGCGTGGGAGGGGGTGTCGGGGTTGGGCCTGCGGACCTTTATCGAGGGTTGGCCGGTGTACCGGCAGCTCACCGGCACGGACCCGCTGGGTCGGGGCGCGGCGGCGAAGTCCGACGGGTCCCGCGCGCTCACCGCCCGCACCGACACCGCCGATTCGGTCGCCCGTTCCGTCTGCCCGTACTGCGCCGTCGGGTGTGGTCAGCGGGTGTTCGTCAAGGACGGGCAGGTCAGTCAGATCGAGGGTGATCCGGACAGTCCGATCTCGCGGGGTCGGCTCTGCCCGAAGGGTTCGGCCAGTAAGAGCCTGGTGACCAGCCCGCTGCGGCAGACCACGGTGCGCTACCGCCGCCCGTACTCGACGCAGTGGGAGGATCTGGACCTCGACACGGCGCTCGACATGATCGCCGATCGGATCCTCGCCGCCCGGGAGCAGACCTGGGAGGACGTCGACACGCAGGGCCGGCCGCTCAACCGGACACTGGGCATCTCCAGCCTGGGCGGGGCGACGCTGGACAACGAGGAGAACTACCTGATCAAGAAGTTGTTCACCGCGATGGGGGCGCTTCAGATCGAGAATCAGGCCCGTATTTGACACTCCGCCACCGTCCCCGGTCTGGGGGCCAGCTTCGGTCGTGGCGGTGCGACGGATTTTCAGCAGGACATCGCCAACGCTGACGTGATCGTCATTCAGGGTTCGAACATGGCTGAGGCGCACCCGGTGGGTTTCCAGTGGGTGATGGAGGCCAAGCGCCGAGGGGCGAAGGTCTTCCACGTCGACCCACGGTTCACCCGGACGAGCGCGGTAGCGGACGCGTACCTGCCGATCCGGGCGGGCACGGACATCGCGTTGCTCGGTGGGGTGGTGCGTTACATCCTGGACAACGAGTTGGACTTCCGGGAGTACGTGCTGGCGTACACCAACGCGGCGACGATCGTCAGCGAGGAGTTCAGCGATACCGAGGACGGCGACGGTTTCTTCTCCGGTTTCGACCCGGAGACCGGCACGTACGTGCAGGACAGTTGGCAGTACGAGGGCCACGAGGACTCGTCGGGCAGTGGGCACACCGCCCAGGAGCGGGACAGCGCCGCGGGGTTGACGCACGAGTCGCACGGCGCGCAGGTGGGTGGGCAGACGCGGCGCGACGAGACGTTGCAGCATCCGCGCTGCGTTTACCAGATCCTGAAGCGACACTTCTCCCGCTACACGCCCGAGATGGTGGAGCGGGTCTGCGGTATTTCCCAGGCGCAGTTCCTGGAGTTGGCGCGGGCGTGGACGCAGAACTCCGGGCGGGACCGCACCGGCATGCTCGTCTACTCGGTGGGGTGGACGCAGCACAGCGTGGGTGTGCAGTACATCCGCACCGGCGCGATCATCCAGCTGTTGCTGGGCAACATGGGTCGCCCGGGCGGCGGGGTGATGGCGCTTCGTGGGCACGCCAGCATCCAGGGCTCCACCGACATTCCGACACTGTTCAACCTGCTGCCCGGTTACCTGCCGATGCCGCACCACGCCGAGCACCCGAGCTTCGACGAGTGGGTGGACAGCATCCGCCACCCGGGGCAGAAGGGGTTCTGGGGTAACGCGCGGTCGTTCGCCGCGAGCCTGCTCAAGGCGTACTGGGGGGACGCGGCGACGCCGGAGAACGACTTCTGTTACGGCTATCTGCCGCGGATGACCGGTGATCACGGCACCTACCAGCAGGTGCTGAACATGATCGACGGCAAGATCAAGGGGTACTTCCTGCTCGGTCAGAACCCGGCCGTCGGGTCGGCGCACGGTCGGGCGCAGCGCCTCGGCATGGCCAACCTCGACTGGCTGGTGGTCCGGGACCTGTTCATGATCGAGAGCGCGACGTTCTGGCAGAACGGCCCCGAGGTCGCCACCGGGGAGATCGTGCCCGAGGAGTGCCGCACCGAGGTGTTCTTCCTGCCCGCGGCGTCGCATGTGGAGAAGGAGGGCACGTTCACGCAGACGCAGCGGTTGTTGCAGTGGCGGGAGAAGGCCGTCGAGCCGCCGGGTGACGCCCGCTCCGAGCTGTGGTTCTTCTACCACCTGGGCCGCAAACTGCGCGAGAAGCTGGCCGGGTCGCCGTTGTCGCGCGACCGGGCGCTGCTCGACCTGACCTGGGACTATCCCACGCACGGTCCGCACGCGGAGCCGAGCGCCGAGGCGGTGCTGCGCGAGATCAACGGGTACGACGTGGCGACCGGCGCGCCGTTGTCCAGCTTCGCGGAGGCGCGCGCCGACGGTTCCACAGCCGTCGGCTGCTGGATCTACACCGGGGTGTACGCCGACGGCGTCAACCAGGCCGCCCGCCGCAAGTCCCGGCACGAGCAGGACTGGGTGGCCGCCGAGTGGGGTTGGGCCTGGCCGGCGAACCGGCGCATCCTCTACAACCGGGCCTCGGCCGACCCGGACGGCAACCCGTGGAGTGAGCGCAAACGCTACGTGTGGTGGGACGCGGACAAGGGCGAGTGGACCGGTTACGACGTGCCGGACTTCGAGAAGACCAAACCACCGTCGTACCGGCCGCCTCCCGGTGCGTCGGGGACGGAGGGCATCGCCGGCGACGATCCGTTCGTCATGCAGGGCGACGGCAAGGGCTGGCTGTACGCGCCCAGCGGCGTCCTGGACGGCCCGCTGCCGACGCACTACGAGCCGGTGGAGTCGCCGGTGCGTAACCCGCTCTACGGTCAGCAGGCGAACCCGACCCGCAAGATGTACGCGCATCCGGTGAACTCGGTGAACCCGAGCCCGCCGCAGGAGCACAGTCAGGTGTTCCCGTACGTGTTCACTGTCAGCCGGCTCACCGAGCACCACACCGCCGGTGCGATGAGCCGGACCGTGTCGCCGTTGGCCGAGTTGCAACCGGAGATGTTCGTCGAGGTGTCCCCGGAGCTGGCCGGCGAGGTCGGGTTGGCGCATCTGGGCTGGGCGCACCTGGTCAGTGGCCGCGCGGTGATCGAGGCGAAGGTGCTGGTGACCGACCGGTTGACCCCGCTGCGGGTGGACGGTCGGGTCATCCACCAGGTGTGGTTGCCGTACCACTTCGGTTTTGAGGGTTTGGTGACCGGCGACTCGGCCAACGACCTGTTCGGGATCAGCCTGGATCCGAACGTGCTGATTCAGGAGAGCAAGGTGGGCACCTGCGACGTGCGGCCGGGCCGGCGTCCCACCGGGCCGGCGTTGCTCGACCTGGTGGCCGACTACCAGCGGCGTGCCGGGATCAACCCGGGCCAGCACGCCCCGGCCGTGACCACTGACGATGAGGGGAAGGAGCACGGTGCTTCCTGACCCGAACAGCCTGTACGGGCCGCTGGACCCGGCACCGGACGCGGGCTACGAGGACGCGCCGCCGCGGATGGGGTTCTTCACCGATACCAGCGTCTGTATCGGTTGCAAGGCGTGTGAGGTGGCCTGCAAGGAGTGGAACGGTGTGCCGGAGAGTGGCCTCGATCTGCTGGGTATGTCGTACGACAACACCGGCGCTCTGACCGCGAACTCGTGGCGCCACGTCGCGTTCATCGAGCAACCCCGGCCGGCCGGGCATCGCGCGCCGCCGTTCGTGGGAACGCCGACCGAGGGTTCGGCCAGCGCGGCGTCGGCGGTCGTGGCGGCCCGCACCGGTGGGCGCACCGGCACTGACCCGGGCGTGCCGACCGGTGCGCCGTCGGCGGCCGCCGGGATGGCCGCGGGCGGGCCGGTGGACGTGCTGGGTGCCCCGATGGGCGCCGGCCCGGCCGATCCGATCGCCGGGAGCGGGGGTGGCGCCGGTCCGCAGTTCCTCGGGATGCCGGGTGCGCAGCCGCCGGGGCGGGGTTCGGGTGCGGAGGGTCGGACGGATTTCCGGTGGTTGATGATGTCGGATGTCTGTAAGCACTGCACGCATGCGGCGTGTCTGGATGTGTGTCCGACGGGTTCGTTGTTCCGGACGGAGTTCGGGACGGTGGTGGTGCAGGAGGACATCTGCAACGGCTGCGGTTACTGCATCTCGGCGTGTCCGTACGGGGTGATTGATCAGCGTAAGGGTGATGGTCGGGCGTGGAAGTGCACGTTGTGCTACGACCGGTTGGGTGTGGGAATGACGCCGGCGTGTGCGCAGGCGTGTCCGACCGAGTCGATCCAGTACGGGGAACTCGACGAGTTGCGCGAACGCGCCGCCGCCCGGGTGGCGACGCTGCACGAGCGGGGGGTGCCCGAGGCGCGACTGTACGGGCACGACCCGAACGACGGTGTGGGTGGGGACGGGGCGTTCTTCCTGCTGCTGGACGAGCCTGAGGTGTACGGGCTGCCACCGGACCCGGTGGTGACCACCCGCGACCTACCGAAGATGTGGAAACGCGCCGGCCTCGCCGCGCTCGCCATGGCGGCGGCGACCGTCGCCGCGTTCGTCGGAGGTTCTTCATGACGCCACCGGGCCCGGTCGGCGACCGGTTCCGCCGCTTCCGGGAGCGGCTCGCCGACGAGCACAGCAACCAACCCTCGGTGAGCGCCCCCGGGGGCGACCTGACGGTCCGGCGAGACGCCAACCGTCGGCGCGGCGGGCGGCGCGGTGGCGGCGAGGAACTGCGGGTGCCGGAGGCCGAGTTCACCTCCTACTACGGTCGGCCCGTCCTGAAGCCGCCGGTCTGGAAGTGGGACATCGCCGCGTACCTGTTCACCGGCGGGTTGGCCGCCGGCTCATCGTTGCTCGCCGCGGGCGGGCAGCTCACCAGGCGGCCCGCGTTGCGGCGCGCCGGCCGGGTCACCGCGTTGGCCGCCGTCAGCGCCAGCGCCGTCTTCCTGGTCAGGGATCTGGGCCGGCCGGCGCGGTTCCACCACATGCTGCGGGTGGCCAAGCCGACCTCGCCGATGTCGATGGGCACCTGGATCCTCACCGCGTACGGGCCGGCGGCGGGCGTCGCCGCGATCGCCGAGGCGGCCGGTGTGCTGCCCCGGCACGGTCTGCTCGGGCTGGCCGGTCGGGTGTTGCCGCCGGTCGGGCACGCCGCCGGGCTGCTCGCCGCCGGCACCGCGCCCGCGCTGGCCACGTACACCGGGGTGTTGCTGGCCGACACGGCGGTGCCGTCGTGGCATGAGGCGTACCCCGAGCTGCCGGTGATCTTCGCGGGCAGCGCGTTGGCCAGCGGCGCCGGCGTGGGTCTGCTCGCCGCGCCGCCGGCCCAGGCCGGGCCGGCCCGCCGGATGGCGGTGGCCGGCGCGGCCCTGGAGCTGTACGGCGCGCACCGGGTGGAGACCCGTCTGGGCCTGCTCAGCGAGCCCTACCGGTTGGGCCGGCCGGGTCGGTTGCTACGCGCGGGGCGGCTGCTGACCGCCGGTGGGGTGGCCGGCGCGCTGCTGGGCCGGCGCAGCCGGGTGGTCGGTGCGCTCTCCGGGACCGCGCTGCTGGCCGCGTCGGTGCTGACCCGGTTCGGGATCTTCTACGGCGGCGTCGCCTCGGCCCGTGACCCCCGGTACACGGTGGTTCCGCAACGCGAACGGGTCGAAGCGCGGCGAAGCGGCATGGATCTTCCATCTGATCGGGCGGCCCCGCCCGCGGTGTGATCGAATGTCCGGTGGAGGCGTTCAGGCGGCTGGTGCCCCTCCCGGTCTTCAAAACCGGAGTGGTCCGGGACCCGGGCCAGGCGGGTTCGATTCCCGTCCGTCTCCGCCACACCGCTTGCAGGAGATGACGTGATGGGCGACGGCCCGGTGGACCCGCGACGTCGGGTGCCCCGTACGGACACGCTGCTGGCCGACCCGGTGCTGGCCGCCGCCACGGTGACCCTCGGCCGGGAGCAGGTCAAGGCGATCGTCTCCCGCGCGCAGGACCGCGCCCGTCGCGGCGAGCTCCACCCCGACGAGGTACGCGACGCCGCGGTCGTCGCGTTGCCCACTCCCGGCCCCCGGGTGGTGCTCAACGCCACCGGCGTCGTGCTGCACACCAACCTGGGCCGGGCCCCGTTGTCGCCCGCCGCCGTCGCCGCGGTGGTGGCCGCCGCCGGGCACACCGACGTCGAGTTGGACCTGGCCACCGGTCGGAGGGCCCGTCGCGGCCGGGGCGCGCTCGACGCGCTGGCCGCCGCCGTGCCCGACGCCGGCGCCGTGCACGTGGTCAACAACGGCGCCGCCGCGCTGGTGCTGGCCGCCACCGCGTTGGCCGCCGGCCGGGAGATCGTGGTCAGCCGGGGTGAGCTGGTCGAGATCGGCGACGGTTTCCGCCTGCCTGACCTGCTGGAGAGCACCGGTGCGCGGCTGCGCGAGGTGGGCACCACCAACCGCACCACGGTCGCGGACTACGCCGCCGCCCTCGGCCCGCAGACCGGCTTCGTGCTCAAGGTGCACCCGTCGAACTTCCGGGTCACCGGCTTCACCTCCGCCGTCGGGGTGCGGCAACTGGCCACACTCGGGGTGCCGGTGGTGGCCGACATCGGCTCCGGGCTGCTCGGCGCGGACCCGCTGCTGCCCGACGAACCGGACGCGGCCAGCACCCTGCGCGCGGGCGCCGCACTGGTCACCGCCAGCGGCGACAAGCTGCTCGGTGGGCCGCAGGCGGGGCTGCTGCTGGGTGACGCCGAGCTGATCGACCGGCTGCGTCGCCACCCGCTGGCCCGGGCGCTGCGGGTGGACAAGCTCACCCTGGCCGCGCTGGCCGCCACCCTGCACCAACCGGGCACCCCGACCCGGGCGGCGCTGCACGCCGACCCGGGTGTGCTGCGCGAACGGGTGGAGCGGCTGCGCGACCGCCTCGGCGCGGACGGCCGCAAGGCGGAGGTGGTGCCGGCCGTCGCGGTGGTCGGCGGGGGCGGCGCCCCCGGGGTGGAGCTGGACTCGTGGGCGTTGAGCCTGCCCGAGCGGTACGCGGCGCCGCTGCGCACCGGAGAGCCGCCGGTCCTCGGCCGGGTGGTACGCGGCCGGCTCCTGCTCGACCTGCGCTGTGTGCCCGCCGACGCCGACGAGGCCGTCCGCCAGGCGGTGCTGCGCGTACCCGGGGACGACTGACAGTGTTCGTCGTCGCGACCGCCGGGCACGTCGACCACGGCAAATCGACGCTCGTGCGGGCCTTGACCGGGATGGAACCCGACCGGTGGGCGGAGGAACGCCGCCGGGGGATGACCATCGACCTGGGTTTCGCCTGGACGACACTGCCGTCCGGCGGCACCGTCGCGTTCGTCGACGTACCCGGGCACGAACGGTTCGTGCCGAACATGCTCGCCGGGGTCGGCCCGGTCCCGGCGGCGCTGATCGTGGTGGCCGCCGACGAGGGGTGGATGCCGCAGTCCGCCGAGCACCTGGCCGCCCTCGACGCGCTCGGTGTCGCGTACGGCCTGCTGGCGGTGACCCGCGCGGACCTGGCCGACCCGGGGCCGGCGATGGCCCGCGCGCGCGCCGAGATCGCCGCGACCAGCCTCGGCGCGGTGCCGGCGGTGGCGGTCAGTGGCCTGACCGGCGCGGGCCTGCCGGAATTGCGGGCCGCCCTGGACCGGCTCGCCGCCGACCTGCCCGCGCCGGTGCTGGACGATCCGGTCCGGCTCTGGGTGGACCGCAGCTTCACCGTGCGGGGCAGCGGCACCGTCGTCACCGGCACCCTCGGCACCGGTCGACTGCGAGTGGGCGACGAACTGGAGCTGGCCGGCGCCGACGAACCGGTCCGGGTCCGTGGCCTGCACTCGCTGGGCGAGCCCCGACCGGAGGCGGCGGCGGTCGCCCGGGTCGCGGTCAACCTGCGCGGTACGCCCCGCGACCGGCTCGGTCGGGGCGACGCGCTGCTCACCCCGGGCCGGTTTCACCACACCGACCTGGTCGACGTCCGGCTCGCCGGCGACCCGGCCGCCGACCTGCCGGCCACCCTCACCCTGCATGTCGGGTCGGCGGCGGTGCCGGTACGGGTGCGCCCGCTCGGCCCGGACACCGTCCGGCTGCGGCTGGCCCGACCGTTGCCGTTGCTGGTGGGCGACCGGGCGCTGCTGCGGGACCCGGGTCGCCACCACGTCAGCGGCGGGGTGTGGGTGTTGGACGTGGCACCCCCACCGTTGGCTCGACGCGGCGCGGCGGCCGCCCGCGCCCAGGTCCTCGCCGAGCTGGGCGGTCGACCCGACCTGGCGGGGGAGCTGCGCCGCCGCCGGCTGGTCCGGGCCGGCGCGTTGGTCCGGATGGGCGTGCCGGTGCCCACCGTGTCGGGTCGGGACCGGCCGGAGTTCGCCCAGCCGGTGGCCGGTGACTGGTTGGCCGACCCCGCGTACTGGCGGGTGCTCGCCGAGCGGCTGACCGAGGAGGTCGCCCGCCACGCGCGCGAGCACCCGTTGGAGCCCGGGATGCCGGTGGACGCGTTGCGGCAGCGTCTCGCCCTGCCCGACCGGGCGCTGGTCGAGGCGCTGGTCCGGCCGCCGCTGCGGATCCACTCCGGCCGGGTCGGGGCGTCGAGCACCGACGCGCTGCCCGAACCGGTGGCCCGGGCCGTGCAGCGGGTCCGCGCCGAGTACGGCGACCGGCCGTTCCGCGCCCCCGAAGCCGATCGCCTCGTCGACCTCGGTCTGGGTCCCCGGGAGATCGGTGCCGCGGTGCGCGCCGGCGCCCTGCTGCGGTTGGCCGACAACGTGGTGTTGCTGCCCGACGTGCTCGACGACGCGGTGCGGGTGCTGGCCGGGCTGCCGCAGCCGTTCACCCTCTCCGCGGCGCGGCAGGCGTTGGACACCACCCGCCGGGTGGCGGTGCCCCTGCTGGAGTTGCTGGACCGGCGGGGCGCCACCCGCCGGCTGCCCGACGACGCCCGGATCGTCGTCACCTGAGCGGCGCGCCGACCACCGTCAGTCGAGGTCGGACATGTCCAGCACGAAGCGGTAGCGGACGTCGTTTCGCCGCAGGCGGTCGAGTGCCGTGCCCACCTGCGCCGACGGGAGGATCTCGATGTCGGCGGTGACGCCGTTGTCGGCGCAGAACTGGAGCATCTCAGCCGTCGAGCGGCGGCCTCCGCTCCCGGCGGAGCTGAGCCTCTTGCGGCCGATGAGCAGGTCGGTGGTCTCGACGGTCACCGGTCCCAGGTATCCGAGCAGGCTGAGGGTGCCGTCCATCGCCACCAGCCGCAGGTACGGCGCGAGGTCGTGCGGTGCGGAGATGGTGTCGATGACGAGGTCGAAGGTGTCGCGGGCGGCAGCCATCTGCTGGGGATCGGTGGAGTCGATGAGGTCGTGTGCGCCGAGCCGGCGGGCGTCGTCCCGCTTGTCCAGGGTGCGGCTGATCACGGTCGTGGTGGCGCCGAGTGCCACGGCCATCTTGACCGCGAGGTGGCCCAGGCCGCCGAGCCCGGCCACGGCGACGCGGGTGCCTGGGCCGACGTTGTGGGAGCGCAGGGGTTCCCACACGGTGACGCCGGCGCACAGCAGCGGGGCGGCTGCGGCCGGGTGGAGGCCGGCGGGGAGTGGGTAGGCGAAGGTGTCCCGCACGACGTATTCGCGGGAGAAGCCACCCAGCGTCGTCGACCCGTCCTGCCGGTCCGTGCCGCCGTAGGTCAGGGTCGGGAAGGAGTGGCAGAAGTTCTCCTGTCCGGCCGCGCACATGGCGCAGGCGCCGCAGGAGTCGACGATGTTGCCCACTGCGACGCTGTCGCCGATCGAGAAGCGGGTCACCTCGGGGCCGGTGTCAATCACCACGCCGGTGAATTCGTGCCCCGGCACCAGTGCGGCGTCGGCGTGCTGGTCGTGGTCGCGCAGGGCGTGCAGGTCGCTGTGGCAGACCCCGCAGTAGTCGACGCGCACCGCGATGTCGTCCGGACGTAGGTCACGGCGCTCGATCGGGGTACGCCGCAGTTCCGTCGGGCCGGTTGCTCGCCATCCGGTGGTCCTTCGCATGATCGACTCCTATAAACAGACTGTTCGGTCTGTTGGAGCTTAGGTCGGGCCGCGAGCCGAAGCAAACCAACTGTTCTGTTTTGCTACTGTGGGGCCATGCCGGAGCAGCCCCTGACCTCGCGAGGTGCCGCGACCTACCAGCGCATCCTGGACGCCGCCACCGAGGAGTTCGCCCAACACGGCATCGCCGGGGCCCGCGTCGACCGCATCGTGACGGCGGCCCGCACTAACAAGGCGCAGCTCTACGCCTACTTCGGGGACAAGGAACGACTCTTCGACGCGATCTTCCTCAGCTCGCTGGAACGCATCACCAACGTCGTGCCCATCGACGCCGACGATCTCGCGGACTGGGCCGTCCGCCTTTACGACGAATACCTGCGCCGCCCCGACCTCATCCGGCTCGCGACCTGGACGCGGCTGGAACGCCGGCCCGCAGGACACCTCGTCGAGACCCACCAGCACTACGACGATCGCAAGCTCACGGCGATCGCCGAGGCCCAGGCCGCCGGCCGGATCCGCGGTGGTGACCCGTTCGACATCATGGCCCTGGTCATCGCGATGTCGATGGCTTGGTCGCCGGTGAGCAACGTCTACGCCGCCAGCGGCCAGGAACCCGACGACGTGCACTCCCGCCGTCGTGCTCTGCTTCGCGACTGCGTCCGGCGAGCCATCGTGCCGACGGACCAGGATCACCCCGACCGCTGAGCGCCGCGACCGATCCGGTGCTGACCCGGTTGCGCCGAGATGCGACGGTGGGCTGATGGTCGAGGTGTCCCCGTCCCGGTCGTGCGGTGGTCGGTGGCGCGTCGTCTCGGTGGCGCTGCGTTGGGCGCTGCCGGTGCTGTGGGTGCTGTGGGCCGCTCTGGCGTGGTGGGTCGAGCCCCGCGAGTCGACCGAAGCCCAACTCGACCGGGATCTCGCGGCGGGCCGGGTGGTGACCTATCAGCGGGCGAACGGCTGGGACGACGACGACCCCTACTGGGGCAGCCGACCTGATCTGCGGCCCGCCGAGCAGGGTTGGATGATCACGTGGACGGTGCCCAGCGGTCAGACCCGGTACGCCTCGGTCCAACCGCCCGACCTCCAGCCGTACTCGGCGGGGCCGGACCGGCCAGCGCGGACCGGGCTGGATGCGCGGCTCGCCGCCGTCGCCGATCCGTGGCACGCCGTCGGGGACGTGGCGTCCCGGATTGCGACCACGGCGGGTCTGCTCGCCGGTGTGCTGACTCTGCTGTGGCTGGGCCGGCTGATCGTCGGCGCGCCGCCGCTGGCCGGCACGAGGTGGTTCTGGTTCTGGGTGGGGCTCCTGCCGTTCGGGACAGGTGTGCTGGCGTGGACGTACCGGGAGTTGTGGAAACCGCCGCAGGCGCCGGTGCCCGGCCGGGGCTCGGGGTGGCGTGGCTTCGGCTGGTTGATCCTCGCCGGCATCGGGATCAGCCTGCTGGTGTCCGTCGCCCGGATCGTGTTCGGAACGACGGTGGTGCCGGGCTGAGCCGGCGGTGCCGGCCAACCGACCCCGAGGTCGGCGGTGGTCACCTACGGTGACGCCATGGACCCTTCGGCGGTCTGGCGGGACCGGCAGCACCGGTGGCGGATCGAGGCGTACCGCGCTCCGGACCTGCGCTTCGCCATCTACGCCACCAACGGCCCCACCGAGTCGGTGCCGCTGTGGCTGTTCGGGATGTCGGCGTTGGCGCGGTGGCTGATGACCCACGCCATCTCGCTGGACGACCTGGAGGTCGACTGAACCGGGCGCGGTGGCAAACCGGGCCCGCGCCGCGGCCCGCTGCGGTTGAGTGACCTCAGGCGGCGGACGGGGGTACGCGATGGGCGGTCAGCTCGGGCAGTTGGCGTTGGTGGCCGTGCTGGTGCTCGTCAACGCCGCGCTCTCCGGCAGTGAGATGGCGTTGGTGACCCTGCGCGAGGGGCAGTTGCGGCGGCTGGGTCGGCGCAGCCGGGCTGGGGACCGGTTGGTGCGGTTGTCCCGCGACCCGAACCGCTACCTGGCCACGATCCAGCTGGGGATCACCCTGGCCGGGTTCCTCGCGTCGGCGGCGGCAGCGGTGTCGTTGGCCGGTCCGCTGGTCGGCCCGTTGGGTTTTCTCGGTGGGGCGGCGCGTCCCGCCGCGGTGCTGCTGGTGACAGTGGCGTTGACGTTCGTCACGCTGGTGCTGGGCGAGTTGGCGCCGAAGCGGCTGGCCATGCAGCGGGCCGAGCGGTGGGCGTTGCTGAGTGCCGGTCCGCTGGACCTGCTCGCCCGGGTGTCCCGCCCGGCGGTGTGGTTGCTCAGCCGGGCCACCGACGCGGTCGTGCGGCTGGCCGGTGGTGATCCGAGGGCCAACCGGGAGGAGATGACCGAGGAGGAGCTGCGGGAGATGCTGGCCAGCCAGCGCGGCCTGTCGGCCCAGCAGCGGGAGATCCTGACCGGCGCGTTCGACATCGCCGGCCGGACGCTGCGGGAGATCCTGGTGGCCCGGCGGGAGGTCACCACGCTACCGGCGAGCCTGGCCGCCGACGAGGGGGTCCGGTGGCTCGCCGCCGCCGGACGGTCCCGTGCTCCCGTCACGGGTCCCGGCGGCCTGGACGAGGTGCTCGGGGTGGTGCACATCCGTGACCTGGTGCGGGCCGGCACCGCCCCGGTGGGTGAGCGGGTCCGGGATCCGCTGCTGCTGCCGGTGACGCTGCCGGTAGCCGACGCGATGCGTCAGCTGCGGCAGGAACATCAGCAACTGGCCCTGGTCGTCGACGAGCACGGGGGCATCGACGGCATGGTGACCATGGAGGATCTGCTGGCCGAGGTGGTCGGGGAGTTGTACGACGAGACCGACCGTGACGTGCGGGGGGTCGTCCGGGAACCGGACGGGTCCCTGCTGGTGCCCGGTGACTTTCCGCTGCACGACCTGCCGGACCTGGGGGTGCGGCTGAGCTTCCCGTTGTCCCGGGACTACACGACGGTCGCTGGTCTGGTGCTGGCCCGGCTGCGGCACCTGCCCGACTCCCCGGGTGAGACGGTGCGGCTGCCCGGGCTGACCCTGCAGGTGGTGGAGGTCGCCGACCGGGCGGTGCGCCGGGTGCGGCTGTGCGGGTTCGTCACCGAACGCTGACCATCACACAGAAGAATGACAAAAAGGCCAAATCGCCATGGCGGCCACAGCGGTCCGCTTACGGTGCCAGATGTGAAGGACCGAGGTTTGCGGACGTTCGTCACGGTGCTGGCCGGTCTCGCGGTGATCTACTTCGGCAGCGCCGGGCGCAGTCCCGAGGAGGGCCGGGGCATCTCCGGCGGGGTGGTGGTCCTGGCGTTGCTCGCCGCCTTGCTGGTGTGGCACCTGACCCGCCCGGGGGACAAGACGGTCAAGTGAGCGCCTCACCGGGCGGCGACGCGGGTGACCTCACCGGCGGACTCCTCACCCAGCGCCACCCGCACCAACGCTGAGGCGAGCCGGCCGAAGTCCGGTTCGGCGACGAGACCGGCGAGCCGGTCCGGGGACCCCGGCAGACCCAGCCGCTTCGCCCCGGCCAGGGCCCGACGGTCGGCGTACGGGCGCACGTCCGACCAGACCGACTGCGCCTCGCGCAGGTAGATGTCAGCCCCGGTGGGGCCGATGCCGGGGAACTCGGTGAGTCGCCGACGCAGCCCGGCGGGATCACCCTGGGCTTCCCGGTGCAGCCGTCGCAGGTCACCGTGCCAGCGGTCCAGGCACAGCCGGGCGCCGGTGCCGAGCATGGTGGCGGTCCGCTCGTCGTAGCGGCGGTAGTGGCCTCGGCCCAGCGCGTCGACGCGCTCCTGCCAACTGGCCGTCTCCATGGCCTGTGGGGTGCGGTAACCGGCGGCGAACAGCTCGCGGGCGGCGTCCACCGCCACACACGCCCGGATCCGGGTGCTCAGCAGCGTGGTCAGCACCAACAGCTGGTAGAGCGGGCCGGGCCGGTCGGCGAGCTTGATGCCGGCCTCCTCGGCGTACGTGCAGCCACGCCGGTCGAGCAGGACCCGCACCACCGTTCGATCATTGCCCACACCCGTCGGGTACCCACTTGGGGGCGCGCTAGCCGTCGTACCGGTGACCGCGCTCGGAATGCCACAGCGGCGGGCGGGTATGCCGGCGGTGGAGGCGGTCGATGCCGCCTGCCGTACCGGAGGGAGACACCCCGTGACGAACCCGCAGCAGCAGGAGCTGCGCCGCAACGCACTGGGCGCGACCAGCCAGGACAACAAGGGCCCGGCTCCGGGCGGGCATCCGGCCAACCGTGGTACGTCGCGTGGCGACCAGGGTCGACCGGTGCCCAAGGGGCAGGTGTCGCCGTACGGCCCGGCCGGCGAGCCGGTGGCCGAGGACGACAGCGACACCCGCTGACCCGATCAGCGACCGCGACCTGGCGGCCGCCGCAACCTGTTCCAGGTGGCGGCGGCCGCCAGCCCGTACGCGAGGTGCGGAATGATGTCGGAGATCCAGTCGGAGCGCCGCCAGGTGCGCGGGTCGCTGATCCCGAGCACCGTGATCGACCCGTCGGTCATGGTCATGACACCGGCGCCGAGCAGCCCGGTGGCCACCGGCAACGGCTGACGCCGACCACCCGCGTACAGCGCGAACCCGACGCCTGCGGCGATTCCCAGCCCGTACCCGATGAGCGGCCCGAGGCCCGAGCGGCGATTGGCCGCCCGGGCCCCGTTGCCCAGGTCCACGTGCGCGATCCCGGCCAGCCGGTCGACGGTCTCCTGCGGGACGTCGCTCTCGGGCCGTCCCCGCAGTGCCATGTCGAGGTAACTGACCACGTTCAGCGCGGTGCTGCCGACGGCGCCCGCGATGGCGCCGTCGGCCACGTCGACCCTGCTCACTTCGGGTCGCCCGGTTCGCGCTCGCTCTTCGGGCCGTACGCGCGGTCACCGCGCACCACGCCGCGTTGGCCGCGATCCTCCTGGAGGATCCGGTTGGCGACCTGGTTGGCCTTGCCGTCGGGCACCCGGCGTCCGGAGTCGTCGATCGCGTTGCGCAACCGTGCCCGCTGCTTGTCGTACGCGTTACTGCCCGGCCGTGGTCCTGGCATCTGTGCCTCCTTCGTCGGTCTGGGCACCTGGTGCTGCCCACCGTCCGCTGGGCGTACCGCGGCCGTCTACCCGCCTGGCGGCGGACGAACCCCGGCGGGCTAGTGGGGAGCGCGGACCACCATGACCGGGCAGTGGGCGTGGTGCAGCATCGACTGGCTCACCGACCCCAGCAACAACCCGGTCACCTCGCCGCGCCCGCGCCCGCCGACCACCGCCAGTTGGGCGGAGCGGGACGCCTCGGCGAGCACGGTGCCGGGTCGACCACGTGTCGCCTGGCACGTCAACCGCAGACCCCGGTGGTCCTCGGTGAGGCCGGTCAGCCACCCGGCGAGCATCCGTTCCTGCTCACGGTGCAGCTTCGCCTCGTCGTACACCAGGGGTTGCATGTCGCCCGGTCCGCTGCTGCCGGGGTGCCGGTAGACGTGCACCGCCACCAGCGGCACGCCGAGCGACACGGCCATCTCGGCGGCGACGTCCGCCGCCCGCCGGGAGGCGTCCGAACCGTCCACTGCCACCAGCACCGGCTGGTCGGGGCGTTGCGTGCCGCGGGCGACCAGCACCGGGCAGTCGGCGTACGCGGCGACCTGCACCGCGACCGAGCCGACCACCAGCGCGGAGAACCCACCGAGCCCGCGGTCGCCGAGCACGATGAGCGCGGCGGTGGGGGACTCGCCCACCAGCACCGCGGCGGCCTCCCCGTCGATGATCTCGCCGGAGATCGACAACCCGGGCGCGGTGGCCTCGGCCTCGTTCACCGCGGCCTCGACGAGTTCCTCGGCCCGGTGACGCAGTCCACCGCCGGGCGGCGCGTCCGGGGCGGGGGAGACCGGTACGCGTAGCAGCGGCCAGATGAAGCCGTGCACGACCCGCAGTGGCCGATGCTGTCGGGCTGCCTCGGTGGCGGCGAGGCGGACGGCGCGCAGCGCCGGCTCCGAGCCGTCGACGCCGACCACCACAGCCGCGTTGTTCGCCGAGTTCACCGCCCACCTCCGCTCGCGGCCAGTATCGCGGGCCCGGACCCCTTCGCGCCGTGATACCGCTGAGCGCGTCCCGATCGGTACGCTGACGAGGACCGGCCGGGGAGGGAGCGTCGCCGATGGGTGAACCAGACCAACCGAGCACCGCTCGCATGATCGACTTCTGGCTCGGCGGGCAGCATCACTTCCCGGTGGACGTGGCTGCCGCTCACGCGTTCGAGCAGGCGTACGGGCCGTGCGCGCCGGTGTTCCGGGAGCTGCGGGCGTTCCTGGGTCGGGTGGTGCGGGCGATGGCCGGTCCGGGCGTGGACGGTTTCCTGGTGTTCGGCGCCGGGGTGCCGACGATGGGTAACGTGCACGAGGTCGCCACCGACGCGACGGTGCTCTACACCGACGTCGATCCGGTCACCATCCGGTTGGGACAGAGCATCCTCGCCGGCAGCGACCGGGCCGACTACGGCTTCGGCGACGCGACGGACATCGGCACCATCGATCCGGCGCAGCTGCACCGCTTCGTGCCGGGGTGGGGTCGGCGGCCGGTCGGGGTGGTCTTCCTCGGCCTGGCGGCGTTCCTCGACGACGCCACGCTGACCCGCACCCTCGACGAGTTGTACGCTGCCGCGGCGCCGGGCAGCCTGCTGGCGGTGGACTTCGACACCGAGGAGCTGGCGGGTCACCCGGAGGCGCTGGCCATGATGGGCCCGCAGTTTCGGATGCGCCCGCCGGCGGCGTTCGCGCCCCTGCTCGGTCGGTGGGCGCCGACGGCGGACGGGATCGTCCCGGTCGCCCAGTGGCGGGCGGAGGGTCCTCCGGCCCGGGTGCCCGACGCGTTCCACGGTGTGCTCGCGACCCGGGCGGCTGACTGACCGCGCCGATCCGCCGTCCGAGGGCGTCCGTATGATGCTTGCCCTATAGCAAGCTTCTGGGGAGGACGACGATGGTAGACGCGCCGGACGTGGTGTCGCGCGCGTTGCGCGAAGCCCCGCCCGACCAGTTGGCCGAGGCGGCGGACCGGGCGATCCGGTCGGCGATGGGCGCGCTGCGCACCGACGTCTTCGTCGCCGACTACCGGATCAGCGGCCTCTGGCCGGTGCTGGACCCGGACCTGCCGGCGGGTGGGTTCCTGGAATGCCACACCGTGGCGCAGCGCTGTTTCAGCAGCCAGCAGCCGGTACGCGACGGCGAGGGCCCGTGCCGGCTCTACCTGCCGTTGACGGTGTGGGGGGAGCGGCTGGGGGTGCTGCTGATCGAGCTGCCGGCCGTGCCGAATCCGGCGGTCACCGGTCAGGCCACGGACATCGCCGACGCCCTGGCGGTGGCGATGCGCGCGGCGGACCGGGAGACCGACCGTTACCGGCGGGCCCGCCGACGGGAGCGACTGACGATGGCCGCCGAGATGCAGTGGGATCTGCTGCCCGGTCGCGGTGTGGCGCACCACGCGTTCGATCTGGCCGGTCAGCTCGAACCGGCGTACACGGTGGGCGGTGACCACTTCGACTGGTCGCTGGACGGCGACCGTCTCACAGTGACGGTGCTCAACGGTGAGGGCACCGGGCTGGCCGCGTCGCTGTTGACCGCCGTCACCGTGAACGCGATGCGCAACGCGCGGCGCTCCGGTGGCGGCCTGGTGGAACAGGCCGAGCTGGCCTCGGACACGGTCTTCTACCAGCACCGGGGCGCTCGGTACGTGGCCACCCTGCTGCTCGAGGTGGACACTCGCTGCGGTCGGGTGCGGGCGGTCGACGCGGGTTCGCCCCATCTGCTGCGGATGCGCGGGTCCACGGTCGAGCCCATGAAGCTGGACCAGCAGCTGCCGCTGGGCATGTTCGCCGAGACGCGCTACGAGCTTCAGGAGGTGCAACTCGCTCCGGGCGACCGTCTCTTCGTGGTCAGCGACGGGGTGTGGGCCGCCGAGCCGCCGGGGCAGGAGCCGTACGGGCAGCGGATGATGGCGCGTTCCCTGCGTGCCACTCGGCTGCAGCCACCGGCCGAGGCGGTTGGTACGGTGATGCGCGAACTGCACGCCTATCACGCGGATTCCGACCTGCGCGACGACGCCGTCGTGGTCTGTCTGGACTGGCATGGTCCACGCGAACAGGGCACGGGGTGAGAGTCGCGGCCGCGTTGTCGGGCGGGCACCAGCGCGACGACGGCAGGGGACATCAGGTGGAGCGACCTGCGGATCTCGCCGCGGCGATCGACGCGGCCGCCGGGACGCTGATCGCTGTTCTGGACTCGGCTGCGGCGCGGCATCAGGTGCCGCCCACCCAGCTGCGGGTGCTCACGCTGATCTGCGGTCGACCGGAGACCAACGTCAACGGGTTGGCGGAGTTGCTGGACGTGGTGCCGTCGTCGGCGAGCCGCCTGTGCGACCGGCTGGAGGCGACCGGCCTGTTGCGCCGGGTGGCCGATCCCCGCGACCGGCGGGAGGTGCGGTTGGTGCCGACCGCCGCCGCGCTGACCCTGTTGCGGGAGTTGGCCGAGCGGCGTCAGCGCGCGGTGCAGGCGGTGCTGGACCGGATGCCGGCGCGGATGCAGCACGAGTTGCTGTTGGCGCTGGTCGGGTTCGCGCGGGCGGCGAACTCTGTGCCCGAGCAGCAGAGCGACTCCGCGGTGCAGACGGCCTGAGCGTCGCCCCCTTTCCCACTAGTATCCTAGGATGCCGTAGGCGTGGTGATCCACGCCATAGTGCGGCACAGCCGCACCGACAGCCCGGCGGCGGGACCCGGCCGGCGAGAGGAAGCCCGATATAGTGGCAGCGCATCTACCCGGCCCGCGATCTCGATGACCGCGGGCCGCATCAGGGGAACGGGTCCCACTCGGGGCCCTCGGGGAGAGCCGGCGGCGGTCGGCCTGACAGCACGTACGACCCTCAGCCGCGCCCGGCGTCGGCGGGGGCCCGCGTGCCGTGGAGGAGGATCGGTGTCGCGTCGGCCGGCTCGGGCAGAGCACCCGCGGGACACCGGTGACGAGGCTCCCGGCAACCAGGTGCTCACCCTGCCCAACCTGATCAGCTTCGGGCGGCTGCTGGGCGTGCCGCTCTTCCTCTACCTCTTCCTGGTGGCGCGGGCCGACGTGGCGGCGGTCGTCGTCCTGGCCATCGGCGGCACCACCGACTGGGTCGACGGCTGGATCGCCCGCCGGCTGCGTCAGGTGAGCCGCCTGGGCGAACTGCTCGACCCGCTCGCCGACCGGCTCTACATCCTCGCCACCCTGGTCGCGTTCACCGCGCGGGAGGTGGTGCCGTGGCAGTTCACCGCGGCGCTGCTGGCCCGTGAGGTGCTCCTGCTCGGCTCGCTGGCGGTGCTGCGTCGCCACGGGTACGGGCCGCCGCCGGTGCACTACGTCGGCAAGACCGCCACGTTCCTGCTGCTCGCGGCGTTCCCGGTGCTGCTGTTGGCCACCGCGGCGACCGACGTGGCGACGGCGGCGAGCGCCATCGGCTGGGCGCTGGCCTGGTGGGGTCTGGTGCTCTACTGGGTGGCCGGCGGAATGTACGTCGTGCAGGCGGCCCGGCTGGTGCGCGCGGTGCGCGGCCCGGGAGCGCCCGCGTGAGCGCGCCGCGGCTGGGCAAACCCGGCCAGGACCGGGTGTACGCGCCGGATTTCCTCACCGAACTGTTTCGCAACCCGTTGGATCCGGGGTACGCGGACGCGGCCGCCGCCCGTCGGAGCTCGGCGCAGTCAGCTGCGGCGCGCGGATGGCGGGCCTGGCCGGCGCGCTCGGTGAGCCTGGTCGTGGTGGTGATGCTCGGTTTCCTGTTCGCGGTCGCGTACCGGCAGACCATGGCCGACGAGCCGGGCCGCAGCCAGGCCCGCTCGGGTCTGGTGGCGCAGATCAAGGAGCGGGAGAGCCAGACCGACCGGTTGTCCACCCGGGCCGACCAGCTGCGCGAGGAGGTCGGTCGGCAGCGGGACGCGGCGTTGAGCGGGTCGGCCGCCGCCCGGTTGCGCAACCTGGAGGCGAGCACCGGGCTGGGTCGGGTGCGTGGCGATGGTGTGGTGGTGCGGTTGGCGGACGCGCCGGACAAGGCGGACGCGGTGACCGGTGCCGGTGCGGGGCCGCCTCGGGTGCTCTACAGCGACCTGCAGGGGGTGGCGAACGCGTTGTGGAGTGCCGGCGCGGAGGCGATCGCCATCAACGGTCAGCGGTTGACGTCGACGTCGACGATCCGGTCGGCGGGTGAGGCGATGCTGGTGGATTTCCGGCCGGTGACCGGGCCGTACGAGGTGTCGGCGATCGGGCCGGAGTCGATGCGGCGCAAGTTCGAGGACAGTCGGAACGCCGCGCTGATGCGGAAGGTGGCGCAGGGGACCGGGTTGTCGTTCGGTGTTCGGGAGTCGGATGACCTCACCCTGCCGGCGGCTCCGGAGCCGCAGCTACGCTACGCCAAGCCGTCGGTCAGTCCGAGCCCTTCCGCGTCGGGTGTCCGGTCCGGCAGTCCCGGGTCGTCCGGTCCGGCGACGACTGTTAGCCCCTCCGGAGGTGGCCGATGATCGCGGTGCTGGCGTTGCTCGCCGGTGTGGTGCTGGGCGTGTGGCTTGATCCCACGGTGCCGGCGGCGTTGCAGCCGTACCTGCCGATCGCGGTGGTGGCCGCGTTGGACGCGGTGTTCGGTGGGGTGCGGGCCCGGTTGGACCGCATCTTCGACGACAAGCAGTTCGTGGTGTCGTTCATTTCGAACGTGCTGGTCGCTGGTCTGATCGTGTATCTGGGTGACCAGCTGGGTGTGGGCGGGCAGTTGTCCACCGGTGTGGTGGTTGTGCTGGGTGTGCGTATCTTCGGCAACGTGGCGGCGATCCGTCGGCACCTGTTCCGGGCGTAGGTTGGGTTGGGATGAGTGACGAGCAGACCGACACGGGGACCGGGTGGCCGCAGCCGGCGGGCCCGGCGCGCCCGGGTGGCCCGGCGGGTGAGCCTGATCCGCGGCCTGATGCGCCGGATCCGGACGAGCTGAGCCCGTTGGCGCCGCAGGGGCCCGCGCGACCGTCGGACGATGAGCCGGTGGCGGAGCCGGGTGTGGAGCCGGTCGACGACGGTGCGACGGTGGACCTGAACGCGGTGTCGCGGTCGGGGGAGCCGGTCGCGGGGTCCGATTCGTCGGTCGAGGCGGCGGAGCCGGTGGTGGCTGGTCGGTCCCGGTGGAGTACGGCCGGTGTGATGATCGCCGCGTTGTTGGCGTTGTTGGGGTTCACGTTGGTGGTGCAGTTGAAGACGACCTCGACGGACCCGACGTTGGGGGCCACGCGGCAGGAGGACCTGGTTCGGATCCTGTCGGATCTGGATGCGCGGGAGAACCGCCTGCAGCAGGACATTCGCGCCCTGGAGGACAGTCAGCGTCAGTTGCGCTCGGGTGAGCAGGGTCGTCAGGCGGCGTTGGACGAGGCGACGCGGCGGGCTGACGAGTTGGGCATCCTGGCGGGGACGTTGCCGGCGGTGGGTCCGGGGTTGACGGTGCAGTTCGACTCCGGGGCGAAGCCGATCTCGGCGAACCGGGTGTTGGACGCGGTGCAGGAGCTGCGTGGTGCGGGTGCCGAGGCGATGCAGATCTCCGGTGGGGATCGGGCGACGGTTCGGATCATCGCGTCGACGTACTTCCTCGATGGGGACAACGGGTCGTTGATGGTGGAGGGGCGTCGGTTGACGGGGCCGTACACGATCACGGTGATCGGTGATCCGGCGACGATGCGTACGGCGTTGAACATTCCTGGTGGGGTGGTCGCGTCGGTTCGGGGTGACGGCGGTAACGTGACGTTTGGGGAGCGTGAGGTTGCCGAGGTTTCGGCGCTGCACGTGCCGATCAAGTTGGAACACGCCCGTCCGGTCTCCTGACCGGCGCGGCCGCGCCGGACCCGGGTGGTCCGGGGCACCGATGGATGAAGGACGCGTCTGGTGATTCCCGAGGATCTGCGATACACCGCCGAGCATGAGTGGGTGGCGGGTGACGGCACGGCTTCGGTCCGGGTCGGCATCACCCACTTCGCGCAGGACGCGCTCGGTGACATCGTGTACGTGCAGTTGCCCGAGGCGGGTGCGGTGGTCGCGGCCGGTGACTCGTTGGGTGAGATCGAGTCGACCAAGAGTGTGTCGGAGATCTACGCGCCGGTGGCCGGTACGGTGGCGGCGCGCAACGACGCGTTGGCTGACACGCCTGAGCTGATCAACACTGATCCGTACGGTGAGGGTTGGTTGGTGGAGATCACGCCGAATGATCCGACGGCGACGGATGGGTTGCTCACGGCGGCCGCGTATCAGAAGATCACCGAAGGCTGAGTGTGCTTGATCCGGTGCGTGTGATGTCTGCGCGCGTCCGGTTGCCCTGCATTTCGGCGCTGGCTAGGCTCGCCCAGTCGACCGAGAACCCAATAGTTGAGCGTTGTGGAATTGCCTTCCCGGGCACGGGGAGCCAGCCGCCGGGTGTGCATGTGCCCGGCGGCCAGACCCGCCATTACCCGACGCCGACCGAACAGATCCGTGAGGTGGTCCCATGACGCGGCCAGACGACGAGTTCCCCCCACTCGACGTCACTTCGACGCTCAATCTCGGTTCGCTCGACGAAGTGCTGGAGGGGCCGGACACCGATGTGGTGCCGAGCCGGATGTCCGGTTCGTTGCCGCCGGGTATGGCGCTGCTGGTGGTTCGTCGAGGCCCGAATGCGGGTGCCCGGTTCCTGTTGGACCACGATGTGACGACCAGTGGCCGGCACCCGGACAGTGACATCTTCCTGGATGACGTGACGGTGTCGCGTCGGCATGCGGAGTTCCACCGTGACGGTGGGACGTTCACGGTGCGCGACGTGGGCAGCCTGAATGGCACGTACGTCAATCGTGAGCGGGTTGAGGCGGCCACGTTGAGCAACGGTGACGAGGTCCAGATCGGTAAGTTCCGGGTGGTGTTCATCGCCGGTCCGCGCCCGGAGGAGGAGGCCGGCCGGGGGTGAACGAGCCTGCGGCCTCCACGTCACCCGGGGCGGCTCGGTCTCAGCCGCTGATGAGCATCGGTGAGGTGCTTGGGCAGTTGCGGGTGGATTTTCCGGATACCACGATTTCGAAGCTGCGGTTTCTTGAGGCTGAGGGTCTGGTCGAGCCGCAGCGGACGGCGGCGGGTTACCGGAAGTACAGCTGGGACGATGTGGCGCGGTTGCGGTTCGTGTTGACCGCGCAGCGGGACAGGTACCTGCCGTTGCGGGTGATCCGGGAGCAGTTGGCCCAGTGGGATTCGTCCGGTGAGCAGCCGGAGCGGTCGCGGCCGGCGTTGGTGGCGGTTGGTCCCGATGGTGCGGTGCCGGGTCGTGAGGTGCCGGAGCCGGCCGAGTCGTCGCAGGTGCGGCTCGGCCGGTCGGATCTGGTGGCGCGCAGTGGGATCGACGAGTCGACGCTGGCGGAGTTGGAGCGGCTCGGTGTGCTGGTGTCGGATCCACCGGGTTGGTATGACGCGGATGCCCTGATCATCGCTTCGGCGGTGGCGGGGTTGGCGTCGTACGGGTTGGAGCCGCGGCATCTGCGGGGTTATCGGACGGCGGCGGACCGGGAGGTCGGTTTGTTCGCGCAGTTGGTGGCGCCGTTGGCGCGGCAGAGTGATCCGGCGGCGCGGGCGCGGGCGGCGGAGACGGCGCGGGAGTTGGTGGCGTTGTCGGAGCAGTTGCACGCGGCGTTGGTGCGGGTGGGTCTGCGGTCGACGTTGGGTCGGTGAGGGTGCCCGGCGGGTGGCGGCTGAGCGGAAAGATCTCTTCGGGGAAGCGTGCCGTAGGCTTGCCGGGGTAACCCCTTTTCGGCGCGGGCGTGGTGCTGTAGCGCATGGGACGGCCGTGTTGCGGTCCGTGTACCGTGCAGGGAAGGGCGCGGTGCGTAGGTTGACGACGACACGGAGGCGGCGGTGCGCGAGCTGAGCGTGGTCGGAGTTCGGGTGGAGCTGCCCAGCAACCAACCGATCGTCCTGCTCAGGGAGGTCGAGGGGGACCGCTATCTGCCGATCTGGATCGGCGCGGTCGAGGCGACGGCTATCGCTTATGAGCAGCAGGGGGTCAAGCCGGCCCGGCCGTTGACCCATGATCTTCTGCGGGATGTGTTGGCGGCGTTGAAGGCGCCCTTGCAGGCGGTGGAGATCACCGAGCTGAAGGAGAACGTCTTCTACGCGGATCTGTTGATCGGCGATGGGGTGCGGGTGTCGGCGCGGCCGAGCGATTCGATCGCGTTGGCGTTGCGTGTCGGTGCGCCGATTCGTTGTGCGGAGCAGGTCCTCAGCGAGGCGGGGATCGTTATCCCTGATGAGCAGGAGGACGAGGTGGAGAAGTTCCGCGAGTTCCTGGAGCAGGTGCGTCCGGAGGATTTCGCGGGCTGAGGTGTGCCCGGGCTCGGTTGGTGATCTTTCTCGGTGGCTGCGCGGCGTGTCGCGTCGGTTCCTCCGTGGTAACCCCTGACGGTGGCGATAGGGTTTCCATGTCGAGGGGTGCGCGTCCCGGAAACGATGCGTCGCCACACTGACGGGGAGGTTGTCCGGATGCACGAGCCGCGGGATTCCGATCCGGGTGCAGAGTTCGACGAGCCGGGTGCCTCGTCGCCAGGTGTGGCGGCTGAGGGTGACGGTTCGGTTGGCTACCGGGGTGTGACGGCGTGTCACGCGGTGGGCATCAGTTACCGGCAGTTGGACTACTGGGCGCGGACGACGCTCGTGGTGCCGAGCGTTCGGGATGCTTCGGGTTCGGGGACGCAGCGGTTGTACTCGTTCCGGGACCTGGTGGTGTTGAAGGTCGTGAAGCGGTTGTTGGATGCGGGGGTGTCCCTGCAGAACATCCGTAAGGCGATCGAGGCGTTGCGGTCGCGTGGCGTGGAGGATCTGGCGGGGATCACGCTGATCTCTGATGGGACGACGGTGTACGAGTGCCGGTCTCCGGAGGAGGTGGTCGACCTGTTGCAGGGTGGCCAGGGGGTCTTCGGCATCGCGATCGGTGGGGCTTTCAAGGAGATCCAGGGGTCGTTGTCGCATCTGCCGGCGGAGCCGGCGACGAGCGGCCCGGTGGAGCCGGCGGCGGTGTCCGGGGCGGATCCGGTGGGTGACGAGCTGGCGGCACGGCGGGCGCGACGGCGGGCCGGCTGACCCGTTCGGCTTCCAATTTTTTCCGGTTGGGTTTTCTCGCGACCGTCGGTGACGGTGGCCGGGGGTGATCGACCACGCCGGTCCCTTGTGGATACGTTCGGTGTGGTGTTGGTGGCCGATTGTGGAGATACCGATCGGTAGTGATGACGCAACGTGTCGGTCGTATTGTCGGGAATCCGATAAGGGGGCGCTGACCGGAGGCGTTTGACACGCTATGGTCCCTCACGGTTCTGCACCCTTCATCCCCGGAAGGAACGACCGTGACGGTTACGGAAGAGACGGCTCCCGCTTCGCACTACGACCGCATTGGCGGTGCCAGTTCGGTCAAGGCGGCGGTTGAGCTGTTCTACGACAAGGTGCTCGCGGACCCGGAGTTGGCGGGTTACTTCACTGATGTGGAGATGGCGGGTCAGCGGCGGCACCTGGCGTTGATGTTGACCGTGGTGCTGGGTGGCCCGAACGAGTACACGGGTCGTGGGTTGGCTGAGGCGCACCAGCCGTTGAACATCACTGTGGAGCACTACGCGAAGGTGGGCGAGCACCTGACGGCGACGCTGACCGAGTTGGGGGTGCCGGCGGACATCCTCGCTGACGTGCAGACAGTGCTGGGGCAGGTGCAGGGCCAGGTGGTGGCTGCCGGAAACAGGTCGGGCGTCTGAGCGTGGACGCGGCTCGCCTCAAGCAGAGCTGGTCGGTGGTCGCCGGTCACGGCGACCAGGTGCCGCTCTATTTCTATTCGACGTTGTTCCTCGCTCATCCTGAGACGCGGCAGATGTTCCCCACGAACATGGCCGGTCAGCGGGATCGCCTGGTGACCGCGTTGGGCCACATCGTGTCCAACGTGGACCAGGTGGATCGGCTGGTGGGTTTCCTGCAGGATCTCGGCGCGGATCACCGCAAGTTCGCGGTGCGCGCGGAGCACTATCCGGCGGTCGGTGAGGCGCTGGTGGCGACGTTGCAGCATTTCCTCGCCGAGCAGTGGACCGAGGAGTTGGCAGCGGACTGGACGGCCGCGTACGGGTTGGTCGCCCAGGTGATGATGGAGGCCGCGCAGGCCGCTGAGGCGGTCAATCCGCCGTGGTGGGTGGCGGAGATCGTGGCGCATGAGCGGCGGGCGTTCGACGTGGCGGTGTTGACGGTGCGCCCGCAGTACCTGTTGCCGTTCACCCCGGGTCAGTCGATCGGGGTGTCGCACCCGTCGGTGCGGTCGTGGCGGTACTACTCGCCGGCGAACGCTCCGCGGGCGGACGGCACCCTGGAGTTGCATGTGCGGGCCGCGCCGGGGGGCGCGGTGTCGTCGCGGCTGGTGTACGGGTCGGCGGTGGGGGATCGGATCCACCTGGCGGCGCCGGTGGGGGACCGGTTGGGGTTGTGGTCGGCGGGCTCCAGTGACCTGTTGCTGCTGGTGGCGGGTACGGGCTGGGCGCCGGTGAAGGCGTTGGTGGAGCAGGTCGCCGCGGAGGGTTCCCGCCGCCGAGTTGATCTGTACGTGGGGGCCCGGTCGCGTAGCGAGTTCTACGACAGCGACGCGATCGACAAGTTGGCGTCGTCGTATCCGTGGTTGACGGTGACGTACGTGGTGGGTACCGACGTGCACCGGCCGGGGGAGTTCGTGCAGGCGGTGGATCGGGCGCTGGCCGACGGTGACTGGCGTTCCCGGCACGTGTTCGTGTGTGGGTCGGACGAGATGGTGTCGCACGCGGTGCAAACGTTGGCGCAGGCGGGTTACCACGCGGGTCAGGTGCACCACGAGGGCCTGGGTGCGCAGTGGTACGGCCCGGCGTGGCGGACGGCTGCGGGTGACACTTCGGAAGGTGGGCACAGGTGAGCGCGAGGAGTGAGCTTGCGAGCCCCGCAGTCGTGAACGAAAGGGCGGGTGCGGTGAGCGCGAGGAGTGAGCTTGCGAGCCCCGCAGTCGCGAACGAAAGGGCGGGTGCGGTGAGCGCGAGGAGTGAGCTTGCGAGCCCCGCAGTCGCGAACGGAGGTCTGCACAGGTGAGCGCGACGCCGATCAGCCGGTATGACGGGGTGCAGGTTTCCGGTGGTGTGCAGGTGCGGATGACCGCCGATCGGGTTCGGCGGTGGGAGTTCGGTGCCGCGTCGTTCGCCCGGCGGGGTTATGACAATGCTGACGTGGACCGGTTCCGGGTGCAGGTCGCTGACGAGTTGGATCTGTTGGCGACGCAGATCGCGACGTTGCGGGCGGAGAACGAGCGGCTGAACGACCGGGTGGAGTTGCACCGGCACGGGGTGATTCCGAGTACGGGGGCGGCGGCGAAGGTTCCGGCGGCGCGGGAGGTGAATCTGCTGTCGGCGGCGCAGCGGGAGGCGGAGCAGATCATCGCGCAGGCGCATGACTATGCGCGTCGGGTCGCCGAGTACGCCCGGGTGCAGTACGAGAGTTACCTGCAGGCGGCGGAGGCGGAGGCGAAGCAGGAGGCGGAGCGGGCGGTGGCGGAGTACCGCAGCGCGGCCGGGCCGAGCTTCGACGACACGGTGGCGACCCGGGAGGCGTTGCGGATTTTCGGCGAGATGATGGTGTCGCACATGCAGGCGGCGGCGCGGCATCTTGATGACGGCAGTGAGCAGTTGGCGCGCACGATGGATCGGATCGCGGCGGAGACGCCGGGGGCGCCGTTCGTGGGTGGTGTGGTGGGGCAGTCGGCGTTGCCGCGGCACCAGCAGCGCTGATCGTGGAGCGTGCTCGGCGCGTTGGCGGCGGTGGCATAGTCGGAGGGGTCAGGCGGGGCTGATCGGTGGCCGCGCCCGGGAGAGAGGCTCCTTCGTGTCTGTATCACCGTCTCCGGCCGGCGGGTCGGTGGACCCGCTGGCCGCGTTGGAGGCTTCGGCGTGGGCTCTGGCGGCCGCGGTCGGCACCATGAGTGACGCCCTGTCGGCCCCGCTCGCCGAGGTCGTGGCGGCGTCGCCGCACCGCAGCGCGGTGCTGGAGGCCGCTGGTCTGCTGTCCTGGGATGGTGGGGTGCCGGTTGCGCACCCGTCGTTGGTGCCCGCCGATGGGCCGACGGGGAGCAGCGCGGTGCAGGCCCGGTTGAGTTCGCTGCGGCAGGCCGTCGCCGCGGCGGCGCAGGAGCCTTCCGGGCCGCGCGGGGCGGGTTGGGCGGAGTTGGACGACGAGGTGTTGCTGCACCAGGGTCGGGCGTCGGCGGCGACCGGCCGGGCGTTGGCGACCCGGGTGGTGCCCGAGTTGCCGGGGTTGGCGGAGCGCTTGGGCTCGGCGGACGGCCGGGTGCTGGACGTGGGCACCGGGGTGGCGGGGTTGGCGGTCGCGCTGGCTCGCGCGTTGCCTCGGGCGTCGGTGGTGGGTATCGACGTGCTGCAGCGGGCGTTGGACCTGGCCCGGGGTGAGTTGGCCGAGGCAGGCGAGGTCGCGGATCGGATCAGTCTGCGCCGTCAGGACGTGGCGGAGGTGACGGAGCCGGGCGGGTACGACCTGGTGTGGTTGCCGGCGCCGTTCCTGCCCGAGCAGACGTTGACGGTGGCGTTGCCCCGGCTGGTGCAGGCGTTGCGGCCTGGTGGTTGGCTGGTGGCGGGCACCAACCCGCCGGCGGGGGATCCGTTGCGGGCGGCCGTCGACCGGTGGAACGCGGTCCGCAACGGTGGTAACGCGTTCGACGCGGACCGGATGGCGCAGGTGCTGGCGGCGACGGGCTTGGCCGATGTTCGCCGTTTCCCGACCGTCCCCGGCGGGCCGGTGCTGGTCGCCGCGCACCGCCCGGGCGGCTGACGCCGACCGGCTGCGGGGCTGGCGGTCAGCTGAGCGGTTGTTCGGGGTGCGAGGCGGCCGCGCCGGGCACCGGGTCTTCCGCGTGCCCCGCCGCGAGGGCGAAACCCGCTGTCGGTTGCCGGGGCGGGGTGGTACAAAGCCGCGGTGGAAGAGACTCTGAAGTTCGCCGATCTGTTGCGGTTGATGGACGAACGGTCGGCTGCTTTCCGGGCGGCGGTCGCCGCGGCGCCCAGCCTCGACGTGCGGGTGCCGACGTGTCCTGAGTGGACGGTGTTCGACCTGGTGCGACACCTGGGCGAGGGACGCCGCCGGTGGGCCGCCATCGTGGCCGCGGGGCCCGCCGACGCCCCACCGGACATCGCCGCGCCGGCGCCGCCCCGCGAGCGCGAGGCCCTGCTGGCCTGGTTCGCCGCGGCGACGGCGCAGTTGCTGTCGGCGTTGCGGGAGGCCGGCCCGGATCGTGGTTGCTGGACGTGGTGGGGTGATTCGCAGTCGCCGCAGACCGCCGGCGCTGTTGCCCGCCACCAGCTTCAGCAGGTCGCCGTGCACACCTATGACGCCCAGGTCGCTGTGGGCGCGCCGGAGCCGTTGCCGGACGAGGTGGCCCTCGACGGTGTCGACGAGTTCCTGACCACCTGCGTCGCGACGACGATCGCGTGGCCGCACGAGCCCGCTGTCATCGACTACCACGCCACCGAGGGCCGTTCCTGGCGGCTGTGGTTCTCCGCCGACGGCGCACGGACCGCCCGGCTCTCGGCGCCGCTCGCCGCCGAGGACCCGGGGGTGGCGTATGTTTCCGCCCGGGGTACGGCCAATGAGCTGGTCATGTTCTTCTACGGCCGCATTCAGATGGACCTGCTGCAGCTCGAGGGCGACCGCCGCGTCCTGGACCAGCTGATCGCCTGGGAGCCGCAGGAGTAGGACGCGGCGCGGGCCGGCGTAGTCGGTCAGGTGGCGGCGGCGCGGACGGCGTCGGCGATCGGGGTGGGCCCGTCGACGAGTTCCAGTGTCGCGCCGGCGGTGCGTGGTTCGTCGAGCAGCGCGGCGAGGACGTGGGCGACGTCGGTGCGGCTGATCGCGCCACCCCCGGCGTGTGGGGTGAGGGTGACCCGTCCGGTGGGTGGGTCGTCGGTGAGCCGGCCGGGTCGCAGCACCGTCCAGGCCAGGTCGCGGCCGCGCAGGTCGTCCTCGGCGGCGCGTTTGGCGCGCAGGTACGCCGCCCACACGTCGTCGGTGCCGGGGGCGGGTGGCTTGTCCACGCCCATGGAGGAGACGAGCAGGTAGCGGTGGACGCCGGCGCGGGTGGCGGCGTCGGCGAGCAGCGCGGCGGCGGCCCGGTCGACGGTGTCCTTACGGGCGGCGCCGCTGCCGGGCCCGGCACCGGCGGCGAAGATCACCGCGTCGGCGCCGTCGAGGTGCGCGGCGAGCTGCGTGATGTCGGTGTGTTCCAGGTCGTTGACCACGGGGGTGGCGCCGGCGGCGCGCAGTGTCGCGGCCTGCTCGGGGTTGCGGATGAGGCCGACGGCGGTGTCGCCGCGCCCGACGAGGTGACGTTGCAGCAGCAGGGCGATCTTGCCGTGGCCTCCGGCGATGACGACGCGCATGCGCCCAACCTACCGGCCGCATCGGCTTGACCTTGACCTTCGGGTAACCCTGAGCCTGGTCGTGCCGGTCGCCGTGACCGGCACGAGGAGGATGTTCACGTGGGGCTGATGACCATCGGGGCGTTCGCTCGGGCGGCGAGGCTGACGCCGAAGGCGTTGCGCCTGTACGACCAGGTGGGGTTGCTGGTTCCGGCGGCGGTGGATCCGGAGTCCGGCTACCGGTTCTACGACCCGGCTCAGCTGCCGGTGGCGCGGCTGGTCGCCCAGTTGCGTCGGCTCGGGATGCCGCTGGCGACGATCCGGGTGGTGTGTGCCCTGGAGCCCGCGGCGGCCGCTGAGGCGATCAGCGCGTACTGGCGGCGGGTCAGCGCCGACACCGCGGCTCGCGCCCGGCTCGCCACCCTCCTCGTGGATCACCTTTCTGAAGGGGGTACCACGATGTCCGACCCGAATGGCACGGTTGCCGTACGCTGCGCGGCCGGTTGTGACACCGGCCTGGTGCGCGACAGCAACGAGGACGTCGCGTACGCCGGCGGACGGTTGCTGGCCGTGGCCGACGGTATGCGGGGGCCGGGCGGTGCGGCTGCCAGCGCGGCCGCCGTCGACGCCCTGAAGCCGTTGGAGTTCGCCGACCTGCCGTCCGCCGAGGTGTTGACGGTGCTGGCCGGGGCGGTCGCCGACGCCGACCGCGCTGTGCGCGGGTTGGCGTCCGACGCCGACCAGCCGGTCACCACGCTGACCGGGCTGCTGCTGCGCGGTTCCCGGCTGGCGTTGGTGCACGTCGGCGACACCCGGGCCTACCTGTTGCGTGACGGTGAGCTGTCGCTGCTCACGCAGGACCACACCTGGGTGCAGGCCCAGGTGGATCAGGGCCGGCTCGACCGGGAGCAGGCCGCGTCGCATCCGCAGCGGGCGGTGCTGGTGCGCGCCCTCGGTGGCGGTCGGCAGGTCGAGGCTGATCTCGCGGTGCGCACCGTGCAGGCCGGTGACCGGTACCTGCTGTGCTCCGACGGGTTGTCGGCGGTCGTCGACCGGGCCGAGCTGCGTTCGGCGTTGACCGGGGCCGGCGATCCGGATGCCACGGTGCGTGCGCTGACGGCGCTGGCGCGGGCCGAGGGGGCACCGGACAACATCGCCTGCGTGGTGGCCGACATCGTGGCGGTGTAGACGTCCCGGTGCCCGCGCCGGGTGGGGTTGCCCACCCGGCGCGGGGTTCGCCGGTGGCGCACGGGTTGAGGCAGCATGGAGAGGTGACGGAGAGCCTCGACGTGTTGACCTCGCTGGTGGCCGGCGGTGGGGTGGTGGTCCTCAGCGGCGCCGGCCTGTCCACCGAGTCGGGGATCCCGGACTACCGGGGGCCCAGCGGGGTGGCGCGGCGGCACACCCCGATGACCTTCCAGGCGTTCACCGGGGATCCGCTCGCCCGGCGGCGCTACTGGGCGCGTAGCCACCTGGGGTGGCGGTTGATCGCGGGCGCGGCGCCCAACGCCGGGCATCAGGCGGTGGCGCAGCTGCAACGCGCCGGTCTGGTCGACACCGTGATCACCCAGAACGTCGACGGTCTGCACGGTGCGGCCGGCAGCCCGTCGGTGATCGAGTTGCATGGTCGGCTCGACGAGGTGACCTGCCTGGACTGCGGCAACCTGACCTCGCGGGAGGAACTGGACCGGCGGCTGCGGGAGGCCAACCCGGATTTCGTGGCCCGCGTCGCCGGGGTCAACCCGGACGGTGATGTTGATCTCCCCGATGAGCAGGTGGCGGCGTTCCGGCCGGTGGACTGCGGGATCTGCGGCACCGGGATGGTGAAGCCGGACGTGGTGTTCTTCGGTGAGACGGTGCCGCCGCAGCGGGTGGCGCGGTGTTTCGCGGCCGTGGAGCAGGCCCGTTCGTTGCTGGTTCTCGGGTCGTCGTTGACGGTGATGTCGGGGCGCCGTTTCGTGATTCGGGCGGCGAAACGGGGCATCCCGGTCGCGATCGTCAACCAGGGGTCCACGCGAGGTGACGACCACGCCACCGTGTGCGTCGACGCGCCGCTGGGTGTGGTGTTGCCGCAGTTGGCCGCGCGGGTCGCCGCTGGAGTGCCGCTCAAGGTGTGATCGTGGGTCACTGGGCGCGGTGCCCGGCCCGGGGGTAGGACATCTGCGGGAAACACCGGCGCTGGTAGCGTTGACCACGCCGGTAACACCCACGTGGGAGAGACCGCCCGACAGCACGCAGGGCGGCGCCGAAGGGGCAAATCCTCCCCGGAACCTCTCAGGCAAAAGGACCTCGTGGGCAGGCACTGTGGAGTGCCCCTGTGGGTGCGACAGAGGGGGAGGCCGACACGTCGACCTCGCCCCGGGAGTGCCCCCATGACCGTAGAGCAGTTCGCCACCCGTCACATCGGTCCCGGCCCCGACGACGAGCGTCGGATGTTGGAGGTCGTCGGGCACGACTCGATCGACGAGCTGATGGACGCCGCGATCCCCGAGGTGATCCGCTGGCACGGCACCCTCGACCTGCCCGACCCGGCCACCGAGGCCGAGACGATCGCCGAGTTGCGGGCCCTCGCGGCGCGCAACACCATCGCCGTCTCCATGATCGGGTTGGGGTATCACGGCACGCACACCCCGGCGGTGATCCGCCGCAACGTCCTCGAGGACCCGGCCTGGTACACGGCGTACACCCCGTACCAGCCGGAGATCAGTCAGGGCCGCCTGGAGGCGCTGCTGAACTTCCAGACCATGGTCACCGACCTGACCGGGCTGGCCACCGCGAACGCCTCCATGCTCGACGAGGGCACCGCGGCGGCGGAGGCGATGACCCTCGCCCGCCGCGCGTCCAAGAGCAAGAGCCCGGTGTACGTGGTCGACGCCGACGCGTTGCCGCAGACCATCGCGGTGATCACCAGTCGGGCCGAGCCGCTCGGCATCGAGGTGCGGGTCCTCGACGTCGAGCGCGACGAGTTGCCGGCGGAGTTCTTCGGCCTGCACCTGCAGTACCCGGGGGCGTCCGGTGCGGTCCGCGACCACCAGGGTCTGGTCGAGGCGGCGCACGCCGTCGGCGCCCTGGTCACCGTCGCGGCGGACCTGCTGGCGTTGACTCTGCTGCGGGCGCCGGGGCAGATCGGCGCGGACATCGCCGCCGGCACCACCCAGCGCTTCGGCGTACCCATGGGCTTCGGTGGGCCGCACGCCGGTTACCTGGCGGTGCGCTCGGGCCTGGAGCGGATGCTGCCCGGACGCCTGGTCGGGGTGTCGCGCGACGCGGACGGCAACCCGGCGTACCGGTTGGCGTTGCAGACCCGTGAGCAGCACATCCGGCGGGAGAAGGCGACCAGCAACATCTGCACCGCGCAGGTGCTGCTCGCGGTGATGGCCGGCATGTACGCCGTCTACCACGGCCCGGACGGGCTGCGGGACATCGCGACGCGTACCCATCGGATGGCGGCGCGGCTCGCGGCCGGGTTGCGCGCCGGCGGCGTGGACGTCGCGGACGTCGCGTTCTTCGACACCGTCACCGCCCGGGTGCCGGGCCGGGCCGCCGAGGTCGTCGCGGCGGCCGCCGAGCGGGGGGTGAACCTGCGGCTGGTCGACGCCGACCAGGTGGGGATGTCCTGCGACGAGACGACCACCGACGCGCACCTTCAGGCGGTGTGGGCGGCGTTCGGGGTGGCCGCGTTCGACGGGGCCGTCGACACGGCAGTCCCGGCCGACCTGACGCGCACCACCGACTTCCTCACCCACCCGGTGTTCCGCAGCCACCACTCGGAGACGGCGATGCTGCGCTACCTGCGACGGCTGTCGGACTTCGACTACGCCCTGGACCGGGGCATGATCCCGCTCGGCTCGTGCACGATGAAGCTGAACGCGACCACCGAGATGGAGCCGATCAGCTGGGCGGAGTTCGCCAACATCCACCCGTTCGCGCCGGACGCGCAGACCGCCGGGTACCGGGAGATGATCGGCCAGTTGGAGTCGTGGCTGGCCGAGGTGACCGGCTACGACGCGGTCAGTGTGCAGCCCAACGCCGGTTCGCAGGGTGAGCTGGCCGGGTTGCTGGCGATCCGCTCGTACCACGCGTCGCGGGGGGAGACCCACCGCGACGTGTGCCTGATCCCCTCGTCGGCGCACGGCACGAACGCCGCGTCGGCGGTGATGGCCGGCATGCGGGTCGTCGTGGTGGCCTGCGACGACAACGGCAACGTCGACCTGGTCGACCTGGACGCGAAGATCGACAAGCACCGCGACGCGCTCGCCGCGATCATGGTGACGTACCCGTCGACGCACGGCGTGTACGAGACCGGCATCGCGTCGCTGTGCGCGAAGGTCCACGACGCCGGCGGGCAGGTGTACGTCGACGGGGCGAACCTCAACGCCCTGGTCGGTTTCGCCAAGCCCGGCACGTTCGGGGCGGACGTGTCGCACCTGAACCTGCACAAGACGTTCTGCATCCCGCACGGCGGCGGTGGCCCCGGCGTGGGCCCGGTGGCGGTCCGCGCGCACCTGGCGCCGTTCCTGCCCGGTGACCCGCTCGGCGCGCACGCCGACGCCACCCCGGCGATCTCGGCGGCGAAGTACGGGTCGGCGGGCATCCTGCCGATCCCGTGGGCGTACCTGCGGATGATGGGCGCCGAGGGGCTGACCCGGGCCACCGGTGTGGCGGTCCTCGCGGCGAACTACGTGGCGGCGCGGCTGCGCGGGCACTTCCCGGTGCTGTACGCCGGCAACAAGGGCCTGGTGGCGCACGAGTGCATCCTCGACCTGCGGCCGTTGACGAAGGCGACCGGGGTGAGCGTCGACGACGTGGCGAAGCGGTTGATCGACTACGGCTTCCACGCGCCCACGATGTCGTTCCCGGTGGCGGGGACGCTGATGGTGGAGCCGACCGAGAGCGAGGACCTGGCCGAGCTGGACCGGTTCTGCGACGCGATGATCGCGATCCGCGCGGAGATCGAGCAGGTGGCGTCGGGGCAGTGGCCGGCGGGGGACAACCCCCTGGCGAACGCGCCGCACACCGCGGCGATGGTCAGCGGTGACGAGTGGTCGCACGCGTACCCGCGGTCGGTGGGCGCGTACCCGGCCGGGGTGGACCGGGCCGGGAAGTACTGGCCGCCGGTGCGGCGCATCGACGGCGCGTACGGCGACCGGAACCTGGTCTGCTCGTGCCCGTCGCCGGAGGCGTTCGAAGACTGACAGCGCCCGCGGGCGCTCAAGGTTTGACAGCGCCGCCGGGCGTCGAAGGGCCGATGACGGCGCGCCGGGGCGGGCGGGTACGGCCTGCCCCGGCAGTCGCTGCGACCTGGGCGGGGACGTCCCTTACCGGGGGACTAGCCTGGGTCGACGGCGGCTATTCGGTGACGCTGAGTGGTCGGTCAGGCCACGAGGGCGTGGCGGGCGGGGCCGCGGTGCGGTGCGATGCTGCTCCCGTCGGGGAGCAGCTCGCCGGTGTCGTCGAAGACGATGACACCGTTGCAGAGCAGGCTCCAGCCCTGCTCACGGAAGCAGGCGAGGACCCGCGCGGCTTCCCGGTCGGTGGCTTCAGCGGAAGGGCAGGTCGGTTGGTGCTGGCACATCGGGTTCTCCGGACTGTGGGGGCACTGTGTCATGGTTCACATGACCAGTGACGCACAGTACCAAGCGAAAGTGTCCAGCATCGACCAGGTGTCCGCCTGGTGCGCGGGAAATCCACTGAACGGATGAGGAAGGTTGGACCGTACGGCGTGGAAACGCTCCCATACGTGTGCGACGCGGACCTCGGTCCGGCGACGTACGTCGATGTGCCGGCCGCGCCGGCCGGATGCCGGGGCGCGCTCACCGAACGCGCCCGCCTGCACTGGTCCCGCGCCGACGGCGGCGACCCGGCGGCCCTGGCCGAGGAGTTCCTCGCCGCGCACGGCCTGCCCCTGCACGACCTGACCCGACCCGTCACCGACCGCCACGGCGACGGGGTCTGCGGCGCGGCGCTGTACCTGTCCGCCGCCGCCGGGGCGCTCCTGACCGGCGCGCCCACCGGGGCGCCCGAACCCGCGCCGACCCTGCCCGACCTCGTTGTGGTCGTCTACCAGCACGGCCGCGTCCGGATCACGCCGCCCGGCCCGCCGAGGCGGTGGTGGCTCGGCGAGTGGACCGAGAGTTGGACCCCCCGCGAGCACGCCGCCGCCGTCGACGCGGTCCGCGCCGCCATCGGCCGTGGCGACGTCTACCAGAGCAACATCGTCGGCCACGCCGCCGCCCCCTACACCGGCGACCCGCTGCCCGCCCTGCGCCGCCTCGGCGCGCTCCCCGGCGCCCGCTACGGCGGTGTGCTCACCGGCGACGGCTGGGCCATCGGCTGCGCCTCCCCGGAAACCCTCGTCGAGGTCACCGACGGGCAGGTGATCACCCGACCGATCAAGGGCACCCGCCCGGCCACCGCCGCCGGGCGCGCCGAACTGCTCGCCAGCGCCAAGGAACGCGCCGAACACATCATGATCGTCGACCTGGAACGCAACGACCTGGCGCGCATCGCCCGTACCGGCAGCGTCACCGTCGACGACCTGTTCGCCGTCCGCCGCTGGTGCGACCTGTGGCAGGCCGAATCGACCGTCCGCGCCACCGTCGCCGACGGCCTCGGCCTGGCCGACCTGCTGCGCGCCACCTGCCCCGGCGGCTCGGTCACCGGCGCGCCGAAACTCGCCGCCCTGACCCAGATCAGCGCCCTCGAACCTGTCGGCCGCGGCGCCAGCATGGGCGCGCTCGGCTGGGTCGCGCCCGGTCGTGTCGACCTGGGTCTGACCATCCGCACCGCCGCCGCCGACGGCCAACGGCTGCACACCTGGGCCGGCGGCGGCATCACCTGGGACAGCGACCCGTACGCCGAGGTCGCCGAGGCCGCCGCGAAGACCACCCCGATCCGCGCCACCCTGGCCGGGCGCTGACGGCGCGCCCGGACGGCGATACGCTGACCCGCATGACCATGCGGCCCATCCGGATCATCGGCGACCCTGTCCTGCGCACCGGATGTGAACCGGTCACCACCTTCGACGCGGAGCTGCGTGCCCTCGTCACCGACCTGATGGACACCCTGCTCGGCGCCCCCGGCCGCGCCGGCGTCGCGGCACCACAGATCGGCGTCAGCGCCCAGGTGTTCGTCTACGACGCCGACGGGCACCGTGGCCACCTCATCAACCCGACCCTGGAGCTGTCCGACGAGCTCCAGGACGACGAGGAGGGCTGCCTGTCCATCCCCGGCCTGTACTTCCCGACCGTGCGGGCCATGCACGCCACCGCCCACGGTGTCGACCAGCACGGCGAGCCGTTGACCATCGCCGGCAGCGGGTTCCTGGCCCGCGCCCTGCAACACGAAACCGACCACCTGGGCGGGCGGCTCTACGTCGACACCCTGCGCGGCGACACCCGACGCAGGGCGCTGCGCGAGATCCGCGCCGGGCGGTTCGACTCACCCAGCCGGCGCGGCTAGGCCACCCACTGGTCGTGGCCCAGCTTCGCGATCAACGCGGCCACCACCACCACCAGCACCACCCGCACGAACCCGGAGCCGCGGCGCAACGCCATGCGCGCCCCGAGCACCGCGCCGGCGATGTTGCACACCGCCATGCCCGCGCCCAGCAGCCACCACACGTGCCCGGTCACCGCGAACACCACGAGCGCGCCCAGGTTCGTGCCCGCGTTGACGACCTTCGCCATCGCCGAGCCGTGCACGAAATCCGAGCCCAGCAGGGCGGTGAAAGCCAACACCAGGAACGTGCCGGTGCCCGGGCCGATCAACCCGTCGTACAGGGCGATGCCCACCCCGGCCACCGCGATCGCCGCCGCCACCCTCGCCGGGGTGCGCCGGTGCGGCGCCGGTAGCACCCCCAGCCGGGGTCGCAGCAGCACGAACGCCGCCACCGCCACCAGCACGACCAACACCACCGGCCGGTACGCCGCCGCCGGCACCGCCCCGGCGAGCACGGCGCCCACGCCGGAGCTGAGCACCGCCAACCCCGCCGCCGGCCCCACCACCCGCCAGTCGAGCGTGGTCCGCCGGGCGTACGTCGTCGCCGCCGTGGCCGTACCGAAGATCGCGGCCAACTTGTTCGTGCCCAGCGCGGTGGCCACCGGCAACCCCGGGGCGGCCACCAGCAACGCCGGCAGCAGCAACAACCCGCCGCCGCCGACCACGGCATCGACCCACCCGGCCAGCGCCGCGGCGGCCAGCAGGGTACTCAGCGATACGGCGTCCACGGGCGGCAATTCTTCCCACAGGGGACGGCCAGACCGGGCCTGACGTGGTCAGACTCACGTCAACGACCTCGCGTACGCCGCAGAAACACCCCCAACGCCCCGACCGCCACGAACACCAGCACCGAACACAGCAACACCTTCACCACCCGGCAACCATGCCACGGGCACGTAGGGTGCAGGAGTGCGCCTGGCCACCTTCAACGTGCTGCACGGACGGTCCCTCACCGACGGGCTCGTCGACTCCGACCGACTCGCCGCCGCCATCGGCGCCCTCGACGCCGACGTGCTCGCCCTGCAGGAGGTCGACCGCGACCAGCACCGCAGCGGCAACCTCGACCTCATCGCCATCGCCGCCCGCGCCCTCGACGCACCCCACCACCGCTTCGCCGCCGCCGTCGTCGGCACCCCCGGCGAACAGTTCCGCCCGCTGCGCCACGACGACGACGGGCACGGTGAACCCTGCTACGGCATCGGCCTGATCAGCCGACATCCCGTGCGCAGCTGGCAGGTCACCCGGCTCAAACCGGCGCCGGTGCGCTCACCGGTCTACGTGCCCGGCCCCCGCGGCGGCCTCATCCTCCTGCACGACGAACCCCGCGTGGTCCTCGCCGCCGTCCTGGACACCCCCCACGGCGCCCTCACCGTCGCCGCGACCCACCTGTCGTTCGTGCCCGGCTGGAACGCCCGCCAACTGCGCCAGACCGTGCGCGCCCTGCGCGCGCTACCGGCCCCCCGCGTCCTGCTCGGCGACCTCAACCTGCCCGCCGGGGCGGCCCGGCTCATTTCCGGCTGGCACCCCCTGGGCCGACGTCCCACCTACCCCTCCGGGCAGCCCCGGGTCCAACTCGACCACATCCTCGCCGACCGGCACGCCCTCGACCAGCTGCCGCCGGTACGCGCGGTCACCACCCCGCTGTCCACCATCTCCGACCACCGGCCGCTCCTGGTCGACCTGGGCTGACCCCACGGCTGTCACCCGTCGTCATCCCCGCCGGGTGGTCACACCGCCGCTGACGTAGCCGGCGACGGCGCGTCCGAGGTGGTCGATCGCGTCACGGGTGCCGACGGCGACCAGGGTGTCGCCGTAGCGCAGGTCCCGCCGGGCGTCGGGCCTGAGGTCGGGGTGGCCGTCGCGCAGGACCGCCACCACGACGGCGTCGGTGCGCAGACTGCCCAGCGGGCGACCGTCGTAGTCGCTGCCGGCGGGAACCGGCACCCGGGCCACCGTGACGGCGTCCACGTCCGCGCCGCCGTCGGGCACCAGGTCGATGACCGCTGTCGCCGCGAGCAGGTTGGCCAGGTGGTGGGCCGCCACCGGCGACAGCGTCGCCGCGGCACGGACGTCGGTCGGGTCGTCGCGGTCGTACAGGGCGATGTCACGGGCGCCGTTGGGGTGGCAGATCACGCCGAGTCGGGTGCCATCGCCGGTGACGAACGAGTACGAGACGCCGACGCCGGGGAGGGCGATTCGTTCGATTTCCATGACGGACTCCTCCTTGATGGTTCCGCACGCCGGTCGGGGTCGCCGTACTCGCCGTGCCAGTGGGCCAGCCGCCCGGCGCGGCTGACCGCCCGCAGTCGGCGTTCGGTGGCCTCACGCACCGTCGGGGTGGTGAGGACGAGCAGATCGTCGCCGGTGCGCAGCCGGGTGTCCGTCGCGGGAACGAACGCGACGCCGTCGCGCACCACCAGGGGGGCCACCGCGGGCGTGGGCAGCCGCAGCTCGTCCAGGTACGTGCCGTGCAGTTTCGAACCCGCGGTGATGGTGACGTTGATGAGGTCGGCGTCGATGTTGTCCAGCGGGGCGATCTCGACCTGCAGGTCCGGGCCGACGCGGTGGGGGGCCAGCCCGAGGCGTTGCGCGAGCCACGGCAGCGACGGCGCCTGGATCGCGGTGAACACCACGACGAGCACGAAGACGATGTTGAACACGACCATGGCACCGGGGGTGCCGGCCACCACCGGCACCGTGGCCAGCACGATCGGCACGGCGCCGCGCAGCCCCGCCCAGGACAGGAACACCTGCTCGCGCAGCGGGATGCGGAACGGCAACAGGGTCAGCAGCACCGAGACGGGCCGGGCGATGAGCAGCAGGGCGGCGCCGACCACCAGCGCCGGCACGATCGCCGCCGGCAGGTCGGACGGCGACACCAGCAGACCCAGCATGACGAACAGGCCGATCTGCGCGATCCAGCCGAGCCCTTCGGCCAGCGACTCGGTGGCGCGCCGGTGCGGCAGGCCGGCGTTGCCGAGCACCAGACCCGCCAGGTACGCGGCGATGAAGCCGCTGGCCTGCAGCAGGCCGGAGCCGGCGAACGCGAGCACCCCGCACGCGAACGTGGCGATCGGGTACAGCCCCGAGGTGGGCAGGGTGAGCCGGCGCAGCAGCCACACCGCCGCCATCCCCACCCCGACGCCGGCGAGCGCGCCGACCACCAGTTGGTAGCTCATCTGGGCGAGCATCCCGCCCGGGGACAGGGTGCTCAGACTCGTCGCGCTGAACGCCAGCACCAGGATGAACGTGGGCGCGTCGTTGAGCCCCGACTCCGCCTCCAGCAGGTTGCTCAGCCGACGGGGCAGCGGCACGGCGCGCAGCACCGAGAAGACGGCGGCCGCGTCGGTGGACGAGACGATCGCGCCGAGCAGCAGCGACAGCTGCCATCCCAGGCCGAGCAGGTAGTGCGCCGCCGCGGCGGTGACGGCGACGCTGATGAACACCGCAAGGGTGGCGAGCGCGGTCGCCGGGCGCAACACCCGCCGCACGTCGCTGACCCGGGTGGTCAGGCCGCCCTCGACGAGGATCACCGCGAGGGCGGCCAACCCGAGCGCCTGCGCCAACGCGGCGTCGTCGAACGGCAGCCCGAGCCCACCCTCGCCGAGCAGCAGCCCGACACCCAGGTACGCCAGCAGCACCGGCATCCCGGCCTTCGCGGCGATCTTCGCGGCGCCCACGCTGACCAGCGCCACCAGCGTCCCGGCTGCCAGCAGCAGATACAGCGACGGCAGCGTCACGGAGCGCCGCCCAGGACGAAGTAGCGCAGCCACACGTACACGCCGGCGAGCACGACGGTGACGACGGTCAGCAGCAGACCGTCGCGGGTGAACCGCCAGAACGAGATCGGCTCCCCGGCTCGCTGCGCCAGACCGACCATCACCACGTTCGAGGCGGCGGCGACCACTGTGGCGTTGCTGCCGAGCCCCGCGCCGAGCGCGAGCGACCACCACAGCATGCCGGCCTGTTCCATGCCGCCGTTCGCCGCGACGAGCTGCTCGATGATCGGGCTGATGGCGGTCACCGACGGGATGTTGTCCACCAACGCCGACATGAGCGCCCCGCCGCCGATCAGGGTCAACGACGCGCCGAGCAGGTTGTCGCCGACCGCGTCGGTGGCGAAGGTGCCGACCACCTGGATCACGCCGGTGTCGACCAGGGCCCCGACCATGATGAACAGGCCGGCGAAGAACGCCAGGGTGGGCCACTCCACGTCCCGGACGACGCTGGCCGTCTCCAGCCGTGACACCCCCAGCAGAACGACACCGCCGGTCAGCGCGATCACCGCCGGTTCCAGATGCAGGACGGTGTGCAGACCGAACCCGGCGAGGACGAAGGCGAGAACGATGCCGCTGTACACCAGCAGGCGCGGTTCGCGGATCGCGTCGCGTTCCCGCATCGCCAGCACCGGCCCGACCCGCTCCGGGTGGTACGTCAACGCCGACCGGAAGATCACCCGGCAGAACAGCAACAGAACACCCAGCAGCACGATGACCAACGGCGTCAGGTGCACCAGGAACGCGTTGAACGACAGCCCGGCCCGCGCCGCGATGATGATGTTCGGCGGATCACCGATCAGCGTCGCCGTGCCGCCGATGTTCGCCGCGAACACCTCCGCCAGCAGGAACGGCACCACCGGCACACCCAGCTGCCGACACACGGAGATGGTCACCGGGGCAACGAGCAGGACCGTGGTGACATTGTCCAGCAGCGCCGACGCGGCAGCCGTGATCAACACCAGGATGACCATGAGCCGGTACGGTCGCCCACGGGCCCGCTTCGCCGCCCAGATCGCCAGATACTCGAACACGCCGGTACGACCGAGCACCGACACGATGATCATCATGCCGATGAGCAGGAAAATAACCCGCCAGTCGATGCCCGTGTCGGTGGAGAAGAACGCCTCCTGCGTACCGGTCAACCCGACCGCGAGCATCAACACCGCGCCGCCCACCGACGCGGCCACCCGATCCACCCGGTCCGTCGCGATCAACGCGTACACGACAGTGAACACCGCCACCGCCAACCAGCCCGCCGTGGTCATCCACCGCCCCCCTCCCCACGGACCCCGAAGGCCCGCCCGCCGTCTGTCCCTTTACCGTTGCCAACCGGGGGCACTGCTGACATCGGGGCCAACACTCATTCCAGGGCGGTCAGCAGGGGACAACATGGGAGCCAGCCCCCATGGACACCCACTCGACGCCCACGAGATCCTGAGGTACCGGAGCGTCGACCCACCCGGGGGCAGCCGCGCCCGCGACGATGGAAGGGCGGAGACGACAGGGGGAGGTTCGACGCGGTGTCGCTGTTCTGGCGGATCTTCCTGATCAACGCCGCGGTCCTCACCGCGGCGACCGTCCTGGTCCTGCTGGGCCCCGTGACGGTGTCGACCCCGTTCGTCCTCACCGAGGCACTCATCCTCAGCGGCGGCCTGGTCGTCATGCTCGTCGCGAACGCGCTGCTGCTGCGCGTCGGCCTGGCACCCCTGCAACGCCTCACCCGGGCGATGACCACCATCGACCTGCTGCGCCCCGGCCCCCGCCCCGCGGTCACCGGACACGCCGGCATCGCCGCCCTGATCAGCACGTTCAACGCCATGCTCGACCGACTCGAAGCCGACCGCGCCGCCAGCAACGCCCGCGCGCTGTCCGCCCAGGAGAACGAGCGGCGGCGCATCGCCCAGGAACTGCACGACGAGATCGGCCAGACACTCACCGCCGTCCTGCTGCAGATCAGCCGCGTCGCCGACAACGCCCCACCCGAGCTACGACCCGAACTGCACCAGGTGCAGGAAACCACCCGCGACAGCCTCGACGAGATCCGCCGCATCGCCCGCCGCCTGCGACCCGGCGTCCTGGAAGAACTCGGACTGATCGCCGCCCTGCGCTCCCTGTTCGCGGAGATCTCCCACCACAGCGGCCTGCAGATCCGCCGAGACTTCGCACCCGATCTACCCGTACTCACCGAGGAAGTCGAATTGGTGCTCTACCGCGTGGCCCAGGAAGGCCTCACCAACGTCGCCCGGCACGCCAACGCCAGCCGCGTCGACATCACCCTCATCCCACACGGCAACGGGGTGCGGCTACGCATCCGCGACGACGGACGCGGCATCGCCGGCCAACCGGAAGGCGCCGGCATCCGCGGCATGCGCGAACGGGCGCTGCTCGTCGGCGCCCACCTCAGCATCGGCCCCGGCCCCGCCGGCGGCACCGAGGTCACCCTCGACGTACCCGACCCAGCAGGCCTGGCATGAGCGCGCCCATCCGCATCCTGCTCGCCGACGACCACGCACTGGTACGCCGCGGCGTACGCCTCATCCTCGACGGCGAACCCGACCTGACCGTCGTCGCCGAGGCCAGCGACGGCGCCGAAGCCCTCGAACAAGCCCGACTGCACCAACCGGACCTGGCCATCCTCGACATCGCCATGCCCCGGCTCACCGGCCTGCAGGCCACCCGTGAACTCGTCAGACAGCAACCGGGCCTGCGGGTACTGATCCTGACCATGTACGACAACGAACAGTTCTTCTTCGAAGGCCTCCGAGCCGGCGCCAACGGATACGTCCTCAAATCCGTCGCCGACCGCGACCTCGTCGAGGCGTGCCGGGCCGCCATGCGCGACGAACCGTTCCTCTACCCCGGCGCCGTCACCGCCCTGATCCGCAACTACCTCGACCGCGTCCGCAACGGCGAACCCGTACCCGAACGCGCCATCACCGGCCGCGAGGAGGAGATCCTCAAACTCGTCGCCGAAGGGCACTCCTCGAAGGAGATCGCCGAACTGCTGTTCATCAGCATCAAGACCGTCGAGCGGCACCGCAGCAACCTGCTGCAGAAACTGGGCCTCCGCGACCGGCTCGACCTCACCCGATACGCCATCCGCGCGGGCCTCATCGAACCCTGACCACCACCGACACCCGCCAGCGGCGGCCACCGGGGGAGCGGCCCGCCCAGCCGCAAGATTCCCTCAAGATCATTGCATAGACGATCTCCGACGACCATGCTGATCGAATCGCGCCACGATCAACTAGTCGGAGGCCACATGCGACACCAGCGACCCCTAGCGATCGCCGTAGCCACACTCCTCACCCTCACCCTCACCACCGCACCCACCCCCGCCAACGCCCAGAGCGCGGCAGCACCCAACCAGGTCACCAACCTCACCATCCGCCAAGCCGACGGGTACGCCACCCTCGCCTGGCAACCCGTCGACGGGGCAACCGACTACCAGATCGAACGCACCGCCGTCGACGCCACCGGCACCCCCACCGGCGCACCCACCATCGTCGGCATCTGGCGCCCCAACCGCCAGATCAACCAACAGGCACCCACCTTCGCCGACGCCGGATTCAACCCCGGCGACACCTTCCAGTGGCGGGTACGCGCCCGCGCCGGCACCACCGAACAGCCCTACTCCGACCCGGTCGTCGCCACCACCACCGCACCCTGGGGCAACCCCGACACCCCCGGCGAGCAACTGCGCACCCAGTGGGAAACCGCCCACGCCGCCCAGTACACCAGCGACACCGACGAGTACGCCTACACCGCCGCCATCGACGCCCTCAGCGACCGCGTCCGCGTCGTCGAACTCGGCCGCACCGTCCAGAACCGACCGATCAACATGCTGGTCATCGGTTACCCCACCCCCGCGACCACCCCAGAGGCCGTCGCCGCCACCGCACCCGTGGCCATCAACTGCAACGTGCACGGCAACGAACCGGGCGACCGCGAAGCCTGCCTCATCATGGCCCGGCAACTCGCCTTCAGCACCGACCCCCGCATCACCGACCTGCTCAGCCACACCACCGTCCTGATCGTCCCCACCATCAACGGCGACGGCCGCGCCAACAACACCCGCGGCAACTCCACCGGCCAGGACCTCAACCGCGACTACTCACTGATCCGCCAGCCGGAAACCGCCGCGTACATCAAGATGGTCCGCGACTACCGACCCGTCGCCGGCTACGACGGCCACGAGTTCGGCAACTCCCGCGCCGGCGACCTGCCGATGCTGCCACCCCGACACCAGAACGTCGCCCAACCCATCTTCGACCAGTCCCAGGACATGATCGAAGGCCACATGTACACCAAGGGCGCCGAAGCCGGCTGGTGGGCCTGCCCCTACGGCTGCGAAGGCGGCGGCAACGTCGGCCTCAGCGAGGAAACCATCCTGCGCAACACCCTCGGCCTCAAGAACGTCGCCAACTCCCTGCTGGAACTGCGCAGCTCCGGCGGACAGACCCGACCCGACGAGGGCAACACCGCCAACAACCGACGCCGCAAGACCTACTCGGCCCTGTGGACCTTCCACCAGTTCCTGGACTACCACCGCGCCGACCGCAACGACATCCTCACCTCCCGCGCCGAGTCCATCGAAATCCAGGCCGCCAACACCGGCCGCCTCGTCTTCCGCGGCTCCCGACCCATCCCCGCCCACCCCGCCCCGCACCCCGGCGACAGCCCGCCGCCGCTCGACGCCCCCCGCGCCGACCTCATCCTCGACAACGCCCCCTGCGCCTACAAGCTCACCGACGAGCAGTACAACGGCGCACGCACCGACGGACCAGGCGGCGTCGGCACCACCGTCGCCCAGCGCATCGCCGCACACGGCTGGCAGGTCATCAAGACCAACGACGGCTACTACGTCCCCCTCAACCAGCCCGAACGCGGCCTCATCCCGCTGCTGCTCGACACCCAGGGCGTCGAGAAGCTGACCGACGGCGAACGCGTCTACCCCACCCTCACCGGCCGACGCAACGGACCACTGACCGTCACCGGCTTCACCTGCGCCGCCGACGCCACCATCAACGGCCCCGTCACCGTCCAGCCCGGCGCGGCACTCGTCGCGACCGCAACGACAATCAGCGGACCCGTCAGCGCCAACCGCGCCGCCGGCGTCGTCCTCGCCGACAGCACCGTCAACGGCCCGCTGCAGATCACCACCACCAACGCGATCTCCATCATCGACGTCACCATCGCCGGCCCGGCCAGCCTGACCGGCAACACCACCGGCACCACCGCGGCACTGCTCGCCGGCAACACCATCCGCGGCCCGCTCAACTGCACCGCGAACAGCACCGCCCCGACCAACCTCGGCGTCGCCAACACCGTGCACGGCCCGCGCACCAACCAGTGCGCGGCACTGTGACCATCAGCTAGCCGAGCCGGCGTGCCGGCGGTGCGAGGCCACCACGCCCCGCACCGCCGGCACACCCCACCCCCCAACCCCGACCCGTGGAGCCCGCCGTGTCGAACCCGTCCCGCGCTCTGCACCTGGTTGCCGTGGTCCTGCTGCTGACCCCGGTCGCCTGCACCACCACAACGGACCCGAAGCCACCGCGCGACACCACCAGCGCCACCCAGGTCACCGGGCCGCTCTGCGCCGCCCTGCCCACCGGCACCGACCCCGGCAACCCGAGCTTCCTCGCCGACCAACCCGTCGACCAGGCACTGCGGTGGATCCCCACCCTCACCACGTTCGAAGCGGCCCTGCGCACCAGCGGCGCCCTCACCGACCTGCCCACCGGCACCGACGTCACCATCCTCGCCCCCTCCGACGACGCCTTCGCCGCCATGTTCTCCGAGGACAACTGGGACGACCTGATGACCCGCCACACCGACCAGCTCCGCACCCTGCTCAAGGCACACCTGATCACCGGAACCCACACCATCGACGACCTGGTGACCGCCGGCACCACCACCACCCTCGACGGCACCACCGTCACCGTCGCCCGCACCGGACCCACCGCCCGCCTCGCCGACCGGGCCGACGCCGTGTGCGCCGACTACCGGGCCACCAACGCCCGCATCCACATCATCAACGCGGTCCTCGGCGCACTGCCCAAAACCGCCGGCGACACCGACGAGCGGGCCCACTGACCGCGCTCACCGCTCCTCCCGCACCGGCACCAGCGCGGCCAACGCCCGGTTGGTGCGGTTGGCCCGCACCGCGTCGCGCTGCTGAACGGCCGTCACCTCGATGTACGTCTGCGACGACGCCAACGACGCGTGCCCCAGCAACCGCATGATCTCCGCCGCGCTCGCCCCGTCCTCGGCCAACCGGGTCGCGAAGGTGTGCCGCAACGCGTGCAACCGCGCTCCCCGCGGCACCCGGTCACCGACGCCCGCCCGCCGAAAACACGACTCCACCAGATACTGCAGCCCACCCCGGCGCAGCGGCTCACCACGCCGATCCACCAACAACGCCGAGTCCGGCCGCACCGACCGCGAACCGAAGCGCCGCACCCGACTGTCCAGGTAGTCCCGCAGCACCCGGTCCAGGTCCGCCTCGATCGGCACCACCCGGGGCCGCCCACCCTTGCCGAGCACCTCGATGCGCCGCTCACCAGGCCGACCCGCCAGCGAGCCGACCCGCAACGCCAGCAGCTCCGACAGGCGCAGCCCCGCGCACAGCGCCACCGCCAGCACCGCCACGTCCCGCTCCGGCCACGGGTCACGCTGCCGGCCGTCGTCGCGGGCGACCGCCGCGAGCAGCACCTCGGGGGTGTCCGCGCCGCGCAGCGGCTTCGGCTGGGGGAGGAGCGCCCGGGGCCGTCCGACCGCCGGCATCGGGTTGCCCGCCACCACCCCGTCGGCGACCAGGAAGGTGAAGAAACTGTTCCAGGTGGACCAGGCCCGGTGCACCGACGCGGGCGCCCGGGGAGCGGCGAAGCGGGCGAAGGCCGCCCGCATGACGCGGGGGGAGAGGTCGGTGATCAACAGCTCGTCGAGGGGGAGGGGAGTGGCGTCACCGTCGGCGACCAGGGCGGCCACCGCGTACAGGTCCCGACGATAGGCAGCCAGGGTGTGGGGGGAGGGCTTGCCGGTGGCGCGAGCGGTCAGGAACTCCTCGATCAGCACTCCGAGCGATTCGTCCTTTTTGTCATGCATAAGGGATATTATGCAGCATTTTCGCGTTCCCGGGAAGTGGCGGCGGACGACCGCCGGGCGAGGGGGAGCCGACCCACCCAGGGCAGGTGCCGACGCTGTAGAACCCTCGACAGCAGCCGACCGGCGTTACCCACCGCCGGCCGCTGCGGGCGAAACCGAGTGAAGTCGATCGAGGAGCCCGTATCCTGCGCGGCATGACGTCGCCCGTCACCACCTGCCCGCGCTGTGGTCGGCCCGGTACGGCCACCGCCTACCGGGAGCCGGGCGGCCTGATCTGCCCCGAAGGGCACCAGTGGCGGGCCGCCGGACGACCCGGGTGGGCTCGCTACGCGTCGCCGGGCCTCATCAGGCAGCCCGGCGCGGACGCATCGACCGTGACGCCACTCAAAGAGGTCGACAAGGACGGGCGCCGCTGGCGGATCGGCACCGCCGGCGACGTCGCCTGGTTCGCCGGGCAGACCACGCAGGGCCTCTCGATCACCGCCGCGATCCCGCCGGTGTTCGACGCGTACGCCACGTTCCATCCGCCCGACGGCGTCGGTTTCGCCGCCCACGAACGTGCCGTGGTGGACGAGTTGGTCGCGTGCACCCCGGACCAACCCTGGTGGCTGGGCTACCTCGACACCGGCGCCCACGACGTCGTCTTCCCGCGCGCCCCGAGGGTGTCGCTCTACTCGGACTATCCGTACGTGCTGGTCGAAGCCGGACCTGAACAGGCACTGACCTGGAGGGTCGGTCACATGCGCGGCGATGGCCCGCTGCCGGATCTGTTTTTTCCGGCGGATCGCTCCTGGCTCGTCTCCGCGCTGTGGGACGACACCTGGACCGACTTCGGCGCCAGCGCCGCTGTGGTTGCCCGCCTGCAGCGCAATCCGCTGGTCGCCGCGCGCCCCGTCAGCCTGGACGAGGACGCGTGCCCGCCCGGACTGACCCGCGAGTGACCACTGCCGAGGGGACCGTCAGATAACGGTACTTTACATAATGTGCATTATCGAATCGCGGTGGGAACGGCTGGACAGGGGACAGCCATGAATCCCCGCACGACGTAGCGTCATCAGTGGTCGCTGTCTCGTGAACTGTTGGCACGCGCACCAGTCAGACCTCACAGCAGACCAGGAGGAGACGCGGCGTGGGGATGGTCGAGACGGCGTTGCTGCGCCTGGCCGGCTCGGTGGTGACACCGGCAGTGAAACGGTGGCTGGGACGCCGCCGGGAACACCGGGAACGTGAGACGCCGCTCATCGAGCTGATCGGCTCCGGGATCACCGATGACCTCGGCCTGCGCCGGGCGGGCCGGCGGTTGGACGACATCGTCGACACCGTCTACGAACGCCTGCAGCCACTGGTTCGCCGCCGGGAGCCGGCGCTGCCCGACAACGAGATCGCCGCCGCCCTGAACGCGGTGGCCGACACGCTGCGCGACGCGGACCTGTCCGACGCCGCGGTGTTCGCCGACGACGTCGACCCCGCACTGATGGCCACCCGACTGCGCCGGCAACTGCCCGACGTTCCCGCGCGGGCGGGTCTGAGCGAGGCGGCAGCACACCTGTACGGACGGGTCCTCGACGAGTGCTGCACCTGCCTGACCCAGTTGGTGGTGCAACTCCCCCCGTTCCAGGGTCGCGCCACCGTGCAGACCCTGGAACGGCTGTCCGCGGTGGCCGACAGCCTGACCCAGGTCCTGGCCCGGCTGCCGGTGACCAGTCTGGACGCCCCGACCGGGACCAGTCATGACGCCCAGTTCCGGACCCGGTACCTGGCCCACCTGCTCACCGTGCTGGATCATCTGGAGCTGTTCGGCGTCGACGTGCACCGCTACCGGTTGCGTACCCCGTTGAGCATCGCGTACATCAGCCTGGCCGTCACCGGCGGCACCACCCGTGGCCTGCGCCGCAGTGGGTTCCGCTGGGGTCCCGGCCTGCTGCGCTCCGACGGCGGTGGTGGTGACAGCGCTTCGGTACGGGCCGAGCAGGCCCTTGGCGACGCGGCGCGGGTCCTGCTGCGTGGTGACGCCGGCTCCGGCAAGACCACTCTGATGCAGTGGATCGCGGTCACCGCGGCCCGGCACGGGTTCACCGGAGAACTCGACACCTGGAACGGGCGTACCCCGTTCCTGATCCGGCTGCGGGACCACGTCGCGCAGCCATTGCCTCCCCCGCAACGGTTCCTCGACCTGATCGCCGCCACGATCGCCGGGCTGATGCCTCCCGGCTGGGTGCACCGCCAACTCGGCACCGGGGCGATCCTGTTGGTCGACGGCGTCGACGAGGTGCCCGAGGGCCAACGGCGGACGGTCCGTGACTGGCTGCACGGCCTGCTGTCCGCCTACCCGGACCTGCGGGTCGTGGTCACCTCCCGGCCGGCTGCCGCGTCGGCCCGGTGGCTGAACACCGAAGGTTTCACCTCGGTGTTTCTGGAGCGGATGGGGCCGGCCGACGTCAAGGCGCTGATCCGGCACTGGCACGAGGCCGTCCGGCGCGCCGCCGACCTGCCCTGCGAACCCCATCTGCTGCCCGGCTACGAACAGCGGCTGCTCGCCCAGCTCGACGGCAGCGCCCACCTGCAGAACCTCGCCGGCAGCCCGCTGCTCTGCGCGATGCTGTGCGCGCTGAACCTGGACCGGGACAGCAACCTGCCCCGCAACCGGATGGACATCTACCAGGCTGCCATCGACATGCTGCTGCACCGCCGCGACTCCCAACGTGGAGTTCCCACCGCGCTGCCGGAACTGACCAGCCGCGACCAGGCGCAGCTGTTGCAGGAGGTCGCCTGGTGGATGACCCAGAACAGCCGCACCGAGCTCACCCGCGCCGAGGCGACGCAGCGCTTCGCGCATCGGTTGGCTGGGATCCGGCACATCACCGCCCCCGTCGCCGCCGTGCTCGAGCACATGATCCAACGCAGTGGGGTCCTGCGTGAGCCGGTGCCCGACCGCATCGACTTCGTCCATCGCACCTTTCAGGAATACCTGGCTGCCCGGGAGGCCGCCGACCAGGGGCACACCGGTGCCCTCCTTGAGCACGCCCATCTCGACACCTGGCGCGAAACCATCATTCTGGCCGCCGGTCACGCCAACGCGCCGGTCCGCAGGCAGCTCCTCGCCGGTCTGCTCGCGCTCGCCGACGAGCGACCGAAGCAGGCCCGAAGGTTGCGGCTGCTCGCCGCGGCGTGCCTGGAAACCGCGCCAGCGGTCGAGCCGGAAGTCCTTGGCCGGATCCGTTCCCACCTGCGTGAGCTGCTGCCCCGGTCCGTTGCCGAGGCCCGGTCCCTGGCGGCCGTGGGAGAACCGCTGCTCGCCGAGCTGCCGGCGGATCTCAGCACGTTGAGTGAGGCCCAGGCCGCCGCCACGGTCAGGGCTGTGGCGCTGGTCAACGGTCCCGATGCGCTCGCCACCCTCGCCCGCTACGGCACCGACCCGCGACCTCGCGTCCAGCAGCAGCTCATCACGGCGTGGGAGTACTTCGACCCCGCCGACTACGCCGACCGGGTCCTCGCTGACGCCCCTCTTGAGGGTGGCGAGGTGACGATCCGCAGCGCAGCCCTGCTCCCCGCGCTGCCCCGGCTGCGCCACCTCACCAAGACGGTCATCCGCAGCGACGAGAAGGTGGACCTGGCCCAGCTGTCTGCTGTGCCGCACCTGACCGAAGTTCACCTGACCGCGAGAGGGATCGTTGGCGACCTTGGGCAGCTAGCCAGGCACCTCGAGCTGGAGGTCATATGGTTGCGCGCCGATCAGCAACTGTTGAACCTCTCCTCGCTGCGAAAATTGCGCAAACTCGCCTACCTGTCCTTGTGGGGCCTCGCACCTCACCAGGACCTCACCGCCCTCACCTGTTTGAGGCAGCTGGAATGGCTCACTGTGAATGGCGTGGAGCTCAGCGCAGGTCATCTCGCTGAGCTCCACACGCTGAGATATCTGAATTTCAGTCCAGCCTCGCTGTGGGATCCGGCGATGCTCGATCCTCTGCAGAAGCTGACGCAGTTGGCGATCTACAGCGATGTGGGGCCTGTTGGTGGAGTTCGTGAGCTGGCGGTGAAACTCCGGCAGCTGAAAGTTGCGTATCTAGCGCTGAGCGCTTGCGCGTGGCTGTCTGACCTGGCCCCGCTGGCCGCAATCGACACCCTGACCGAGCTGGTGATTGACGGGACGCCCGTCACCGATCTGAGCCCCTTGGCCGGGCTGCCTCACCTGGGCTGGCTGAGCATCGGCAACAGCGAACACGTGTTCGACCTCGCTCCGCTCGTCGGTCTGCCAGCGCTCAAGAACCTCTGGATCGGGGACTCGGCGCCCGGACTCGATCTGACACCGCTACACGGAAAACGCCTGACCGTGCATCTCGCGCGACGCGTCACGCTCGCCGATACCGCGCCCCCGGACGGGGTGCGCATCAAACGCGTCGGTTGAGTGTTCCGAGGCTGAGCGAACCCCGTGGCCTCGTGGGCGGGGTCCGCTCCCCCACTGACGCGTCTCAGTCTCGGGTGCGGTGCAGCCAGTCCTGGGTGAGCGATCGCAGCAGGGCGGGTTGTTCGTACGGCAGGTAGTGCCCGGCTGTGTCGATCACGGTGTAGGTGCCGCGCGGGTAGTGGCGCATGGCGCGGAACTGGTCGGCGTAGCCGATGATGCGGTCCTGCCGGCCGGTGATCACGCTGACCGGGCCGTCGAAGACGACGTCGGCCTCCTCGTCGGGTAGCGCGTAGCCGGGCCCGGTCTGGAGTTTCTCTTGGAAGGCCGGGTCGCCGGGGCCGCCGGAGTTCAGTGCCGCCAGCACCGTCGCGACGACGGCCGGGGTGCGGTGGCCCAGTGCGGCGTCGAGGTGTTCGTGCAGGGCGGCGGGGGCGTCGTCGAGCCAGCCGGTGGGTGCGTCGAGTGGTGGGTCGGCGGGCAGGGTCCGGGTGTGGCGGGCGATGGTGACGCCGGGGCAGACGAGGAGCAGGCCGCGGACGAGGTCGGGTCGTTGGCGGGCGATGCCGGCGGCCAGGTACGCGCCGTAGGAGCTGCCGGCGAGCAGGGCTGGCGCGTCGAGGTGCTGGTCGAGCCAGGCGCAGACGGTGTCCAGCGTCGCCTGGGAGGTGGGTGGGCAGTGTGCGGGGGTGTCTCCGTGGCCGGGCAGGTCCAGGTAGATCTCGCGGAGGCCCGCGCCGGCGAGGGCGGGGCTGAGGGCGGCGGCCGTGGCGGCGCGGCTCATGCTGAACATCGGTAGGCACACCACCGCTGGTCCAGTGTCCGCTGATTGGTCGAACGCCAGGTTCATGGCGGGGTCCTTGCTGGAGTCGGCGGTGGTTGGCTGCTTCACCGTCTCATGGGCGGTGGCCGGCCCGCGCGCCGTCGAGGTCGAGGGGCCGGCTCTGGACCCCGGTGTTGGGCACCGTCTGTGGTCGCTGGTCGTTGGTGGGCACCGGCCGAAACGGCCGGTGCCCACCAACAGCGGCGCGGTACGGCTCAGCGCCAGGGCACCTGTGGGGACGGGTAGAAGTCGACCTGTTGCAGTCGCCAGCGGGGTGCCTGCTCCCCCAGCCGGGTTCGGAACGATTCCCAGTCGTGGCTGGCGGAGGTGGACCAGCCGAGTTCGGCGATCGCGGGTAGGCGGGGGAAGGCCATGTATTCGATGTCATCGAGGGTGCGCAGGGTTTCGGACCACAGGGGTGCCTCGACGCCGAGGATGGCGTTCTCGCCGACGCCGGTGACCCGGGTGGCGGGGTCCCAGCCGTACGCGTCGGACACCTCGATCAGGCCGGCCCAGCGGAGGCCGAGGCGGGTGTTGGCGTCGTACTTCATGTCCAGGTAGGCCTTGTTGGCCGGGGACATGATGATTTTGTTGCCGCGGGCGGCGGCCGCGGCGAGGCTGGCGTTGGTGGTGCCGGTGCCCCAGAACTGGGCGACAGCGTCGGTGGGCGGGTCGGCCTGGGTGATCTCGTTCCATCCGGAGGCGCGTTTGCCGTACTTGGCGACCAGGGGCAGGACCCGGTTCATGAAGGTGCGGTAGTCCTCGTCGGTGGTCGCGTGGGCTTCGTCGCCGCCAATGTGCAGGAACGGTCCGGGGGTGATGGCGGCGACCTCGCGGATGACGTCCTCGACGAATCGGTAGGTGAGTTCGTCGTTGATGCACAGGGAGCTGTAGCCGACCGCCATGTCGGTGCGCGGGGGCGGTGCGACGCCGTCGCAGTTGAGTTCGGGGTATGTCGACTGGGCGGCGTTGGTGTGCCCGGGCATGTCGATCTCGGGGATGATCGTGATGTGTCGCGCGGCGGCGTAGGCGACGACGGCCTGGTAGTCGGCCTTGGTGAGGTATCCGGGGCCGGCGCCGTCGACTCCGGTGCCGGGTCCGCCGCCGACGGTGGTGAGGCGGGGCCAGGAGTCGATCTGGATGCGCCAGCCCTGGTCGTCGGTCAGGTGCAGGTGCAGGTAGTTGATTTTGTACTGGCTGAGCAGGTCCACGTAGGCGGTGATGTCGTCCACTGTGTGGAAGTGCCGGGCGAGGTCGAGCATCGCACCCCGGTAGGCGAAGCGTGGGTAGTCGATGATTCGTCCGCCGGGGACTGTCCAGGTGATGCGCTGCCGGTCGGGTGCCTCGATCTGGGCGGGGAGCAGTTGGCGCAGTGTCTGGGTGCCGGCGAACAGGCCGGCGGGGGTGTTGGCGCGGATGGTGACGCCGCGGCGGGTGACGTCGAGTTGGTAGCCCTGCTGGCCGATGCGGTCGTCGGTGCCCTCGATGAGCAGGGCGATCTCGGGTAGCGGGGTGGAGCGTACGGGCAGGACGGGCAGGGGGTGGCCGGTGGCGGGGCGCAGGGTGGTGGCGAGTTGGTGGGCGATCTGCCGGGCGGCGGTGGAGCCGGGGGTGGTGCGGATGACGGTCAGCGGGGTGATCCGGAAGGCGTTGTGCGCGTCGGGTCGGGTTTCGACGGGTGCGGGGATAACGTCGCTGAGCTGCCGGGCTGGTGTGGTGGGTACCGCGGCGGGGGCGGGTGTGGCGGGCAGGGTGAGTGGGAGCGCGAGTGCGGCTATGGCCAGCAGCCGTGTGGTGTGTCGGCGACGCACGGTACCTCCAGGCCTCGTCATGATCGACCTTCGTCGATTAGAATCGCAGGCTACCGGCGCCCTGCCTGTACTGTAAACCTTCCTTAAGGTAAGGGCGTGTCGAGACAGCGTTGTCGCCGACCTCACGTGTGCCGCTCGCGGGGGAATTCCCGCGGCGGGTCGTGCCGTTGTCCGTTCGGAAGATCAGAAGCACATGATCGAATGGAAGTGCCATGCACATGCGCTCAGACGCGGTAGTGCTGTTCGGCGTCACGGGAGATCTCGTCTCGAAGAAGCTGTTCCCGGCGCTGTACGAGTTGACCCGGCGCGACCGCCTCGACGTCCCGGTGATCGGCGTGGCCCGCTCCCCCTGGGATGATCAGCAACTGGTCACCATGGCGCGCAAGTCGGTCACCGAGGCCAACGACGAGATCGACGACGAGACCTTCGACCGGCTCGCGGACAACCTCTCGATGATCTCCGGCAACTACGCCGACCCGGCGACGTACGAGCGGCTGGCGGAGCGGCTGCGCGACGCCGAGCGGCCGGTCTTCTACCTGGCGATCCCTCCGGCGGTGTTCGGCTCCGTCGTCGAGGGCCTGGCGGCCGTGGGTCTGGCCGACCGGGGCCGGGTGATCGTGGAGAAGCCGTTCGGGCGTGACCTGGAGTCCTCCCGCGAGCTGGATCGCACGCTGGGCGCGGCCTTCGCGCCGGAGCGGGTGTTCCGTATCGACCACTACCTCGGCAAGGAAGCCGTCGAGGGGCTCTACGCCTTCCGGTTCGCCAACCGGCTGTTCGAGCCGTTGTGGAACAACGAGCACATCGACAACATCCAGGTCACCCTCGCCGAGGGTTTCGGCACGCAGGGTCGGGCCGGCTTCTATGACACGGTGGGCGCGACCCGGGACGTGCTGCAGAACCACATCCTGCAGGTCGTCGCGCTCATCGCGATGGAGGCGCCGGCCAGCGAGGACACCGTGGCGTTCCGGGAGGCGGAGGCCGCGGTGCTGCGGCAGATCGCGCCGCTGTCGCCGCAGTCCACCGTCCGGGGGCAGTACGCCGGCTACCGCGACGAGCCGGGCGTGGCCCCGGATTCCAACACCGAGACGTTCGTGGCGACCCGGTTGACCGTCGACTCGCCCCGCTGGGCGGGTGTGCCGTTCTACCTGCGTACCGGCAAGTCCCTGCCGGGGACGGCGACGGAGGTCGTGGTCGAGTTCAAGCAGCCGCAGCGCTCGCTGATTCCGGCCGAGCGGGGCACGGCGACCGCGGCGAACCTGCTGCGCTTCCGGCTGGGGCGCGGTGACGGCATCACCATGTCGATCCAGGCGAAGAGCCCGGGCGCCGAGGTGGCGAGCCGACCGGTGGACCTGTCCGTCGACTTCGGCGCCGCTCTCGGTCGTCGCCAGGAGGCGTACGAGCGACTGCTCGACGACGCCATGGACGGGCAGCACCTGCGCTTCGCGCGGGCCGAGACGATCGAGCAGGAGTGGCGCATCGTCGAGCCGATCCTGGATCTGCCGACGCCCGTGCGGTCGTACGAGAAGGGCAGCTGGGGTCCGGCGGACGCCGACGCGCTGGCTGGCGGCTGGCATGTCCCGGACCTGCGCTAGCTGCCGACGCCGCGGCGCGCGGGTGGCTGACTGACCGCTCAGCTCAGCGGAGCGACCGTCCGGCGACGGTGAGGTTTGCCGCTCACGAGTGCGCTGGGCACGTTGGGGGCGACGTTTCTCGTCCTCACCGAGAGGAAGCAGCGCATGCTTTCCGCACTCGATCGTCGGCACACCGTCGCGCCGCCCGGCTACAGCCGCTGGCTCATCCCCCCGGCGGCGTTGGCCATCCACCTCTGCATCGGTCAGGTCTACGCCACCAGCGTCTACAAGAACTCCCTGATCGCCCACTTCGACACCAGCCAGACGGCGATCGGGGTGATCTTCAGCATCGCGATCGTGATGCTCGGGTTGTCCGCGGCCGTCGCCGGGACCTGGGTGGAGGCGAACGGGCCGCGCAAGGCCATGTTCGTCTCAGCCTGTTTCTGGGCGGCGGGTTTCCTGGTGGGTTCGCTGGGCATCGCCACGAAGCAACTGTGGTTGCTGTATCTGGGCTACGGGTTGCTCGGCGGCATCGGCCTGGGCATCGGCTACATCTCCCCCGTCTCCACCCTGATCAAGTGGTTCCCGGACCGGCCGGGCCTGGCCACCGGGCTGGCGATCATGGGGTTCGGTGGTGGGGCGATGGTCGCCTCTCCCCTGTCCCGGCAACTGCTGTCCTTCTACGACGCCGGCTACGACCCGGCCAACGCCGGGTCGACGGCCTCGGGCAGCGCCCTGGTGTGGCTGTTCGTGACGCTCGGCCTGGGCTACTTCGTGATCATGATGTTCGGGGTGGCGAACGTGCGGGTGCCGGCGCGGGACTGGCGTCCGGACGGTTTCGACCCGGCGAGCGTGGCGGCGAAGCCGCTGGTCACCACGGCGAACGTGTCGGCGGCCAACGCGGTGAAGACCCGCTCGTTCTGGCTGCTGTGGGTGGTGCTGTTCTGCAACGTGACAGCCGGCATCGGAATCCTGGAACAGGCCAGCCCGATGATCCAGGACTTCTTCCGCGACAACGGCACCTCGGCGGTGACCGTCGCGGCGGCCGGCGGGTTCGTGGGCCTGCTGTCGCTGTTCAACATGGCCGGCCGGTTCGTGTGGTCGTCCACCTCGGACGTCATCGGCCGCAAACCCATCTACCTGGTGTACCTGGGTGTCGGCATGGTGCTGTACGCGCTGCTGGCGCTCGTCGGGCAGACCTCGACGGCGCTGTTCGTGCTGTTGGCGTGCGTGATCCTGTCGTTCTACGGCGGTGGGTTCGCGACGGTGCCGGCGTACCTGCGTGACCTGTTCGGCACCTTCCAGGTCGGCGCGATCCACGGGCGGCTGCTGACCGCCTGGTCGGCGGCGGGCATCGCGGGTCCGCTGATCGTCAACGGGTTCCTCGACGCGCAGGGCGAGCCGGGCTCGCTGACGGCCGCGGCGTACCGGCCGGCGCTGTTCACGATGGTCGGGGTGCTGGCGGTGGGCTTTGCGGCGAACCTGCTGGTCCGGCCGGTGCCGCAGCGCTACCACGAACCACCGGCGGATCAGCGCGCCGACGAGACGGCGCACCGGGACGAGGACACGACGAGGCAGAGGAGTGGTACGCGATGAGTGAGGACAGCCGTCCCGGGCAGCAGGCCCGGTTGTGGATCTCCTGGTTGGTGGTGGCGGCGCTGCTCGGCTACGGGGTCGCGCAGACCGTCATCACCGCGGCGAAGCTGTTCACCCACTGAGGTGCGTGCGGGGTGCCGTGCGACGGCACCCCGCAGCGCGGTCAGAGGCCGCCGGAGACGCGCAGCACGGTCCCGGTGGCGTACGAGGCGTCCGGGCCGAGCAGCCAGGCGATGGCGGCGGCGATCTCGTCGGGTTCGCCGGCGCGGCCCAGTGGGATACGGCCGACGGCCGAGTCGGCGCGGTCGGGCACCCCGGAGTCGGCGTGGATGTCGGTGCGCACGATGCCGGGGGCGACGGCGTTGACCCGGATGCCCCTGGGCGCGAGTTCCTTGGCCAGGCCGACGGTGAGGGTGTCGGTGGCGGCCTTCACGGCGGCGTAGTGCACGTACTCCCCCGGGCTGCCGAGGGTCGCCGCCGCCGAAGAGACGTTGACGATCGCCCCACCGTCGCTGAGCCGCCGGGCGGCCTGCTGGGCGCAGAGGACGTAGCCGACGAGGTTGACGTCGACGACCCGGCGCAGGTCCTCGACGCGCAGCTCGGTGAAGGGCCCGATGAGGCTGGTGACGCCGGCGTTGTTGACCAGGCCGGTGAGCGGGCCCAGCTCGGCGGCCGCGTCGAACAGGGCGCGTACCTGCTCGGGGTCGGTGGTGTCGGCCCGTACCGCGATGGCCTGTGCGCCGGCGGCCCGCAGGTCGGCCAGGACGGCGTCGGCGGCGTTGTGGTCGCGGCGGTAGCACAGGGCGATGTGGTGACCGGCGTGGGCGAGACGGCGGGCGGTGGCCGCGCCGATGCCCCGGCCGCCGCCGGTGATGACGGTGACGGATGCCACGGTGCCTCCAGGGCTGTCGGTGGGATGGGCCGACGCTACCGTGACCAGCCCGGGTCAGTCGTCGAGAGGAGAGTCACACGCAGCGGGCGCCGGTCTCCGCGCCGACGTCGGCGGCGCCGGCCGGGCGGGCCCAGGCCGACGAGATGGCGGCGCTCTGGGGGTGATCGCTTACGCTCACCGCGCGGTCGATCGGGCAGCGGTCGATCCGACGATGGAGGTGCGCGGTGGCGGGTGTGGGTGTCGGCGACGTGGTGCAGGATTTCGAGCTGCCGGATGAGACGGGCACGCCGCGGCGACTGTCGGAGTTCCTGGCGACCGGGCCGGTGGTGCTGTTCTTCTACCCGGGCGCGATGACCCGCGGGTGCACTGCGGAGAGCTGCCACTTCCGCGACCTCGCGGCGGAGTTCACGGCGGTGGGCGCGTCGCGGGTGGGCATCAGCCGGGACCCGGTGGCGAAGCAGGCCGAGTTCTCGACGCTGCACGGGTTCGACTATCCGCTGCTCTCGGATGCGGACGGGACGGTGGCGCAGCAGTTCGGTGTGAAGCGGCGGCTGCCGTTGGGGGCGTTGAGCACGAAGCGGATGACGTTCGTGATCGGCACCGACCGGCGGGTCATCGAGGTGATCCACAGTGAGGTGAGCATGAACGACCACGCGGACCGGGCGCTGCGGGCGCTGGGCGGCTGAGCGGGCGTGAGCCCCGTGCGGCGGGTGTCGCAGCCGGCTGATATCAAGACAGCAATCAAACAGGTGTACGGAAGAGGGTTGTGATGGATGCCGGCCAGGGTTTGTCCACTAGCGAGGTGCAGAGCATCCGGGAGGCGTTGGCGGCCGGGCGTAAGCCACGGGTGGTGTTCACCGCGGCGGCGGGGCAGATCGCCGGTCAGGTCGGCCAGGTGATCGAGCTGACCGACCCGGAGGTGTCCGACGAGTTCGTGGTGGTGCGCTTCGGCCGCGACGAGTTGCCGTTCTCCCCCGCCGACCTGGCCGTGGCGCCCAAGGGGGCCGGCCGTCGGGTGGTGGAGCCGAAGCCGGAGCCCGAGCCGGAGACGCCGCCCGCGGTGGCCGCGCCGGAGTTCGTGTTGGACACGCCGCGGGTGCCCGCGCAGCGACAGGAGGAGCCGAAGGTGGAGCAGACGGAGAAGCCGCCGGCGCGGCGGGCGGTCAAGGCCGTCAAGCCGAAGGGCCCCGCGGGTCTCACCGTGACCCTGGCGTACGCCGACGGTGAGTGGACCGTCGCGGCGCAGCAGGGCAGCAAGGCCCTGGCGAAGCCGTACGTGGTGAAGCCGGCCGAGGCGTTGAAGATGGTGGCCCTGGTCGACGTGCCGGGGGTGCAGGAGGCGGTGGAGCAGATCCTCGGCACCGAGCGGGCCGAGGCGGAGCAGCAGGCCGAGAAGCTGCGCGCCGAGTTGGCCGAGATCGAGGCCCGGCTGGCGGAGCTGCGCGAGGCCCGCTGAGGCGGGTCAGTGCCGGCTGTGGTGCCGCAGCAGCCGGGTGAGCAGTCGGGTCAGCTGTTCGCGCTCGTGGGTGGACAGTGGGGCGAGCAGGTCGGCCTGCACGCGCTCGACTGTCGCGCCCATCCGGCGCGCCTCGTCGGCGCCGGCGTCGGTGACGCTGATGACGTTGCGGCGGCGATCGGCCGGGTCGGGGGCGCGCACCACGAGCCCTCGGCCGGCCAGGTCGTTGATGGTGGCCACCACGTCGCTGCGGTCGATGCCGCAGCGCCGGCCGAGGTCGGCCTGGCTCGCGGGCCCGTCCTCGGTCAGGGTGGCGAGCAGCCGGTAGTGGTAGCCGCGCAGGTCGTGCGCGGCGAAGCCCTCGCTGAGCAGCCGGGCGGCGTGGCTGGCGGTCTGGTTGAGCAGCCAGCTCGGGGTGGTGCTGAGCCCGGCGGGTGACTGCGGGGCCGCGTGATCCATGGGGCGCAGCCTACCAGGAATCGTTGGCGCGACCCACGATCGAGTGTTACGTTGGCTGCACCAACGTTGGCGTGGCCAACGTATTGAAGGAGGCGTCATGTCCACCGTCCCCACCCTCAACGGCCAGGTCATCGGCCAGGCCCACTACGCCACCCGCGCGCTGCTCGAACGGACCGTCGCTCCCCTCGGCGTCGAGTTCCACCAGCTGCTCGTCCTCAACGTCCTCGCCAACGGCCCGGTCGAGCAGGCCCAGCTCACCCAACGGATCACCAGCACCCTCAAGGTCGACGAGCGGGAGGTGCGGCGGGTGCTCACCACCCTCGTCGACGCGGACCTCGCCCAGAGCGACCCGGACGACGCGACCCGGCTACGGCTCACCGACGCCGGTCGCGCCGTGCAGGCCCGCATCGCCGACGCCGTCGCGGGCATCAGCGCCCGCCTGTACGCGGACATCGCACCCGCCGACGCCAGCGCCGCCGCCCAGGTGCTCACAGTGGTCACCCAGCGCGCGAACGCCGAACTGGCAGCGATCCCGACCTGACCGGGAACGAGTCCACCACCGTCGACCAGTGGGTAGCGCAGCGACCAGGGGGCGTGCCGGTTCCGGTGACCGGCCCCCGCGCGGGGGCCGGCGCGTCAGCGTGAAACGCCGGCCAGCGACCCGCGCGTCAGCGTGACGCCGGCCAGCGACCCGCCTGCCGGGCCCGGTCGGTCAGAAGTAGTCGAGTAGCTGCGCCGGGCCGCCCGCCCCCAGCAGGTCCAGGGCGGCCGGGTCGGCGTCACCGGCGCTGTGCAGCAGCCCGGCCTGCGCCACCGACCGGGCGTGCGCCGCCCCGGCGTACAACAGCGCGAAACCGCGCACGTCCAAGCGCAGGTCCGCCTCGGTGTCGACGCGGGTCAGCTCGGCGGCGCCGTCGGCGACAGCCAATCGCCAGGTGCCGGTGTTCCACTCGGCGAGCGGGTCGATGAGGTGGAAGTCGACAACGCCCCGGGCGTGAACGGGCCACCCCCGCGCGCCCACCGCGCGGGCCACCTCCACCGGTCGGTGCATCCACAGATCCCGCTCGTGCTCGCGGGCCGACTCCAGCGGCAGCTGAACGCTGACCGCGTCCCCGTCGAGCGGGCACAGCCGCACCGTCGGCGCGACGCTGGCCCAACTGCCGAGGACCCCGACGAGTTCCCGGGCCGCCTCGGCGGTGGTGGCCAGCGCCTCGTCGACGGTGAGCACCGAGTCGGCCCCGTAGCCCCGGCCCCGCTGCCAGGTGGCGTAACCGACCAGCTCGCCGTCGGCCTCGACGAGGGTCAGCCCGTCGCCGGGCAGGCCCCCGTCGGCGGCGAAGAAGTCGTACAGCGTCCCCCGGCGCGTGAGCATGCCGTTGCGGTGTCGGGCGACCTGCTCGTAGAGGTCGGCGACGGCGGCCAGGTCGGCGGGTGTACCGGCCCGCACGCTCAGGTGCGCGGCGGGCCGGTGCCGGGGCAGCGCGGCGGTGGCCAGGTTGAGCGTGCGCAGCACCCCGGCTGCCTCCCACCCGCAGGCCCGGTACGGGGCGGCCACGGTCGGGTACAGGGCGCTGACCGCAGCTCCCCGCTCGCGGGCGCCGCGCAGCAGAGTGGTGAGCAGCGCTCGGGCCACACCCCGGCCCCGGGCCTCGGGCGCGACCGCCACCCCGGCCACGTCGGCCGCCGGCACCGCCCGGCCCGACCACCACTGGTCGTGGTGCAGGTCGACGGCCTTACCGACGAGCCGACCGGCGTCGTCGAACGCGCCGTAGCGGGTCAGGCCGGGCACGTCGACGCTCGTGCTGGCGGGGCGCTGCGGGTCGGAGCCGAACGCGAACCGACCCAACTCCCAGGCGGCGTCGAGGTCATCGGTGGTGAGTTCACGTACGTGCACAGTCGCGGGCATCGGGACAACCTAACCGGACGGCTCCGCAGCCACCGCTGATTTACCGCCGCCATGATCACCCCGGCCCGCGATCTTGCACTTCCTGTCCCGGCAAAGGGGCCATGTCCCGCATATCGTCCACCGAAAGTGCAAGATCGGCGCGGGCCCGTGCGCGGGCCCGCCGGACCAGTCAGTGCTGCGGGATGTTGGCCACGCCGATGCGCTTGCGGAACACCCAGTACGTCCAGCCCTGGTAGGCCAGCACGACCGGGGTGAAGATCACCGCCACCCAGGTCATGATCTTCAGGGTGTACGGGGTGGACGCGGCGTTGGTGGCCGTCAGCGTGCCGGCCGCGTCCAGGGTGGAGGGCAGCACGTTCGGGAACAACGCCGCGAACAGGGTCGCCACGGCCAGGCCGATCGCCACGGCGGTGCCGGTGAACGCCCAACCCTCACGGCGTACCTTGGCGGCGGCCAAACCACCGAGCAGGGCGAGGGCCGCGCCGACGGCGAGCACGACGGCGGCCGCGCTGGAGCGGATGGTCAACGTCCAGGTGAGGAAGCCGACCGCGAGCACGGCGGCGCCGACGCCCAGGCGCACGGCGAGCGCGCCGGCGCGCTCGCGGATGTCGCCGGTGGTCTTCAGGGCGAGGAACACCGCGCCGTGGGTGAGGAACAACGCGAGGGTGGTCGCGCCGCCCAGCAGGGCGTACGGGTTGAGCAGGTCCAGCAGGCCGCCGACGTACTCGTGGTCGGCGTCCAGTGGCACACCGCGCAGGATGTTGGCGAAGGCGACGCCCCACAGGATCGCCGGCAACAGTGACCCGACGACGATCGCGGTGTCCCAGCGGCGCTTCCAGGACGCCTCGGGGCGCTTGTGCCGGTACTCGAAGGCGACGCCCCGGGCGATCAGGGCCAGCAGGATCAGCAGCAGCGGCAGGTAGAAGCCGGAGAAGAGGGTGGCGTACCACTCGGGGAACGCGGCGAACATGGCGCCACCGGCGGTGATCAGCCAGACCTCGTTGCCGTCCCAGACCGGGCCGATGGTGTTGATCAGGACGCGGCGTTCCCGGTCGTCGCGGCCGAGCACGGGCAGCAGCATGCCGACGCCGAAGTCGAAGCCCTCCAGGATGAAGTACCCGGTGAAGAGGACGGCGATGAGGAGAAACCAGATGGTGGTGAGGTCCACGGCGGGCTCCGGTGATCAGTAGGCGAAGGCGAGCGGGCGCTCGGCGTCGTCGTGGGTGTCGTCGATGGGGTGCTCTTCGCTGACGTCGGGCACACCCGCCTTGGCGTAGCGCAGCAGCAGCTTGACCTCGATCACCGCGAGGGTGGCGTAGATCAGCGTGAACGCGGTGAACGAGGTGAGCACCTCGGTCAGCGAGACGCTGCGGGAGACGCCGTTGCGGGTGAGCATCTCGCCGAAGACGATCCACGGCTGGCGGCCCATCTCGGTGAAGATCCAGCCGAAGGAGTTGGCCAGCAACGGCAGCACCGGCATGGCCAGCCCGGCGCGCAGCAGCCACTTGCTGCTCGGGGTGCGGCCCTTGCGCTGGCTCCAGAGGACCAGCAGGGCGATCGCGCCGGCCGCCATCCCGAAGGCGATCATGAAGCGGAAGCTCCAGTAGGTGACCGGGATGATCGGGGTGTAGCTGCCCGCGCCGTACTGCGTGGCGTACTGGGCCTGCAGGTCGTTGATGCCGTGCACGGTGCCGTTGGGGTCGCCGGTGCCCAGGTACGACAGCAGGTACGGGATCTTGAGGGCGAACACCTCACGGCTGCCGTCGAGGCTGCCGATGGTGAGCACGGAGAACGAGGCGGGGCTCTCGGTGGTGTAGAGGCCCTCGGCGGCGGCCATCTTCATCGGCTGCACATCCGTCATGATCTTGCCCTGGATGTCGCCGGTGAACAGCACGGCGGCGGAGGCGACCAGGACCACCCAGGAGCCGAACTTGGTGGCGAAGCGGTACGCGCCGGTGTCGGCCGAGTCGCGGTTGCGGATCACGTGGTAAAGGCCGACCGCGACGACCAGCGACCCGGCGACCAGGAACGAGCCGGCCAGGGTGTGCGGGAAGGTGATCAGGGCGACCTTGTTGGTCAGCACGGCCACGAAGTCGGTCAGCTCGGCGCGCCCGCTGTCGGGGTTGATCCGGTAGCCGACCGGGTTCTGCATGAACGAGTTCGCCGCGAGGATGAAGTACGCCGACAGGTTGGTGCCGATCGCGGCGGCCCAGATGCTGGCCAGGTGGGCCCGCTTGGGCAGCCGGTCCCACCCGAAGATCCACAGGCCGATGAAGGTGGATTCGAGGAAGAACGCGACGAGCGCCTCGATGGCCAGCGGTGCGCCGAAGATGTCGCCGACGAAGCGGGAGTAGTCGCTCCAGTTCATGCCGAACTGGAACTCCTGCACGATGCCGGTGACCACGCCCATGGCAAAGTTGATCAGGAACAGCTTGCCGTAGAACTTGGTGAGCTTGAGGTAGCGCTCGTTGCCGGTGCGGTGCCACATCGTCTGCAGGATGGCCACCAGCACGGACAGGCCGATGGTCAGTGGCACGAAGAGAAAGTGGTAGACGGTGGTGACACCGAACTGCCAGCGGGCAACGTCCAACGCGTCCACCTGAAAACCCCCAGCCATCCGTACTACGAGACGTAGTAAATACTACTGCTCGTCGTAGAGAAAAGAGCAGGGCCAGGCGGCCCGAAACGGCCCGGGACCAATGACCCTGATCACCCGGGCAACCCGCCGACCCGCCCTCGCGGCCCGGCCACCACGTGCGACGATGTCGCGCTGATGAACACCTCCACCTGGCAGCCGCCGCTGACCTGGCGCGCCGCCCTGCTGCTGGCCCGGGGCCTGGTCGGCCTGCTCGCCCGCCTCGAGGTCACCGGCGACGTCCCGGCGCACCTGCGTCGCGGCCCGCTGGTGCTGGCCGCCAACCACATCAGCCCGTTCGACCCGTTGGTCATGGCCGCCGCCTGCCAGACCCGCGGCATCGCCCCGCGGATCATGGCGACCGCCGGACTGTTCCGCGTCCCGCTCTTCGGCGCCGCCATGCGCCACGCCGGGCATATCCGGGTCGACCGGGGCACCAGCGCCGTGCACCGGGCCCTCGACGACGCCGCCACGGCCGTGGCCCGCGGCTCGGTGATCCTCATCTACCCCGAAGGGCGCATCGGCCTGGACCCGGGCCTGTGGCCCGAACGCGGCAAGACCGGCGCCGCCCGACTCGCCCTGGCCTGCGGCGCCCCCGTCATCCCGGTCGCCCAATGGGGCTCGCACGAGGTGCTGCCCTACCAGGCGCCCCGGGGGATGCTGCGGGGCATCGCCCGCTCCCTGCGCCGTCGACCGGTGATCAGGGTGCACTTCGGCACCCCCGTCGACCTGGGCGAGACAACGGCAACCAACCCCGGCGCGGCCCGCCGGGCCACCGACCGGATCATCGACGCGCTCACCGACACCCTCGCCCCGCTGCGCCCCGACGAGCCGGACCTGCCCCGCCACGTGGACCCGGGCCGCCCCGTCGACCCCAGTCGCGCCCACCGCCGCCGCTGACCCGGTCGGCCTGCTGCCGCGATCTTGCTCGGCCTCCTGCCGCGATCTTGCACTTACTGTCCCCGCATAAGGGGCATTCAACGTGTTTCGGCAGCAGGAACTACAAGATCGCCTACCACCTGCGTCGGCGCGGTGCCTGCCGACACTGCGGTCAAGGCCCCCGACCCGGCCCGGAACCGCGGAACCCGGTCGACCAACGCCAGGTGCGCGACGAGCCCGTCAGCGCACCGGGATCACGGGCGTGATCTTCGCCGGCAGGCCACCCACGCGCCACCGGCGGCGGGCATACTGCGTCGCGTGTTGACCCGATTCGGCTACCTCGACGCACCCGCGCCGCTGGCGTTCGCCCACCGTGGCGGCGCCGCCGAGGGCGACGAGAACACCACCGAGGCGTTCGCCCGGGCCATCGGGCTGGGTTACCGGTACGTGGAGACCGACGTGCACGCCACCGCCGACGGCGTGGCGGTGATCTTCCACGATCCGACGCTGCGGCGGGTCACCGGTGAGCCGGGGCGCATCGCCGAGATGAGCTGGGCGGATCTCGCCTCGGTACGCGTCGGCGGCGCCGCCGTCGTACCCCGGCTCGACGAGGTGTTGGCCGCCTGGCCGCAGGTCCGCTTCAACATCGACGTGAAGGCCGACGGCGGCGTCGAGCCGACGGTGGCGACGGTGTCCCGGGCCGGCGCCGGGGACCGGGTGCTGCTCGCCTCGTTCAGCGACGCCCGGTTGACCCGGCTGCGGGCGCTCACCCAGGGGCGGGTCGCCACCAGCCTGGGCATGCGCGGCGTCGCCCGGCTGCGGCTGGCCTCCCTGCACGGGCGGCCGTTGCGGCTGCCGCCGTCGGTGGTCGCCGCGCAGGTGCCGCCGCGCTACGGGCGGGTGCCGGTGGTGGACCGCCGGTTCCTCGACTACTGCCACCGCATCGGCCTGCAGGTGCACGTCTGGACGATCGACGAACCAGCCCAGATGCACGAGTTACTGGATCGTGGCGTGGATGGCATCATGACCGATCACGTCGGCGTGCTGCGCGACGTCTACCGCAGCCGCGGCCACTGGGCCGCCTGAGCGTCGAAGGACCACCGATGGCCGAGACCGTGACCCCCACGGTGGACGACACTCCGCCCCCGGCGAGTACTCGCCGGGAGCGGCGCGGCTGGTACATCTACGACTGGGCCAACTCCGCGTTCCAGACCACCGTCATCACGGTGTTCCTGGGACCGTTCATCACCACCGTCGCCGAGCTGGCCGCCGGTTGCGAGTTGGGCGCGGACACCTGCGACGGGTACGTGTACCCGCTGGGCATCCGGGTGGCGGCCGGGTCCTACTACCCGTACCTGATCTCGCTGTCGGTCTTTCTCACCGTGTTCGTGCTGCCGGTGATCGGGGCGATCGCCGACCGGTCGGCGCACAAGAAGCGGCTGCTCGGCGGCGCCGCGTTCACCGGCGCCGGCGCCACCGTCGCGATGATCTTCGTGACCGGCGACCGTTACCTGCTTGGCGGGGCGCTCTTCCTGGTCGCGAACATCTCCTTCGGCGCGGCCCTGGTGGTCTACAACTCGTTCCTGCCGCAGCTCGGCGGCCCGGACGAACGCGACGGCATCTCCAGCCGGGGTTGGGCGCTGGGTTACCTGGGCGGTGGTCTGCTGCTGGCGTTCAACCTGGTGGCGGTCACCCTTTTCAGCGAGGACGACAACCCGCAGCGCACCCTGGACCTGGCCCGCTGGTCGATCGTCTCCGCCGGGGTGTGGTGGGCGGTGTTCACCCTCGTGCCGCTGCGCTGGCTGCGGGAACGCCCCGGCGCGGCGGCGGCGCTGGCCCGGCAGGGCAACGTGCTCACCGACGGGTTCCGGCAGCTGGGCCGCACCCTGCGGGAGATCAAGGCGTACCCGTTGACGCTGTTCTTCCTGCTGGCGTTTCTGGTCTACAACGACGGCATCCAGACCGTCATCACCCTGGCCAGCCAGTACGGCACCGAGGAGTTGCGCCTGGAGCAGAGCACCCTGATCATCACGATCCTGCTGGTGCAGTTCCTCGCCTTCGGCGGCGCGTTGAGCCTCGGCGCGTTGGCCCGGCGCATCGGCGCCTGGAAGACGGTGCTGCTCAGCCTGATCCTCTGGATCGGTGTGATCATCGGCGCGTTCCGGCTGCCGGCCGAGGCGCCGGTGCCGTTCATGATCCTCGGCGCGGCCATCGGCCTGGTGCTCGGCGGCAGCCAGGCGCTGAGCCGGTCGCTGTTCAGCCAGCTCATCCCGGCCGGTAAGGAAGGCGAGTACTACGGCTTCTACGAGATCAGCGACAAGGGCACCAGTTGGCTCGGCCCGCTCGCCTTCGGGCTGGTGTTCCAGCTCACCGCCTCGTACCGGGTGGGCCTGGTCTCACTGCTGATCTTCTTCGTGGTCGGTTTCCTGCTCCTGGCCGCCGTGCCGATCCGCCGTGCCATCGTGGCCGTGGGCAACACCCCACCCCGGGTGCTCTGAGCACGCGTCCCGGACCAGGCAGATCAGGGGCGGTCGATCGGCTAGGCTGCCCGACCGTGACTGACGACGCCGCCACCGTCCCGACCTGCCTGGCCCACCCGTTCCCCGGGCAGCCGCACGCCCCGGCCGGGTGTGCGGCCGCGCGTGGGCTCGACGGGCGTCCGGTGCACGCGGCGGCGTTGAAGTTCTTCTGGGGGCCGATGGACTGCGGCAAGTCCACGATGGCGTTGCAGATGAACTACAACCACGCCCGGCAGGGCCGGCGCGGGCTGGTCACCACCCGCATCGACCGGTCGCTGGGACCGCAGGTCACCACCCGTATCGGCCTGGCCCACGAGGCCATCGAGGTCACCGACGACCTGGACCTGCGGGCCCTGGTGCGCGGCCGGTGGGCCGACGGGGTACGCGTCGACTACCTGATCTGCGACGAGGCGTGCTTCTACACCGTCGAGCACGTCGAGCAGATGGCCGAACTGGTGGACAGCTACGACGTCGACGTCTTCGCGTTCGGCCTGGCCACCGACTTCCGGTCCTGCCTGTTCCCCGCCGCGCAACGCCTGTTCGAGCTGGCCGACGAGGTGGCCCGCATCCAGGTCGAGGTGCTCTGCTGGTGCGGCCGCGAAGGGCTGCTCAACGCCCGGGTCGTCGACGGGCAGGTCGTCCGCGAGGGCGCCCAGGTCGTCATCGGCGACACCGTCGACACCGCCGAGGTGCGCTACCAGGTGCTCTGCCGCCGCCACTACCGCAGCGGCGACCTCGGTCCCCGAGACTGAACCACCGGCCGGCTCAGAACGCGGTCACCGCGCGAGCGCCAGGGAACGGCGCCGGTCGGTCAGGATCACCGCCACCGTCACCACCAACGCCGCCGCGGCGCACCCCGCGACCGGCGCACCCAGCGCCACACCCACCGGCATCAACGCCAACAGCACCACCACCGCCGTGACCCGGCTGATCGGCAGGGCCCGCCACAGCAGCGCCTTGTAGGCGGCGTGCCCGGCCAGGAACAGGGCCGGTCCGCCGAGGGTGAGCAGCACGTCGACCGTGGCAGCCGGGGCGCCGGGTTCCCGCAGCAACCGCTCGTCGGCCGCCGACGCCACGACGACACCGGCGACGATCACCGGGTGCAGAAAGTTGAACGCGACCCGGCTCAACGCGCCGGTGCGCTCTCCGGCGTGGGCGATGACCTCCGTGGCGGCCGGCGCCGAGCGGGCGAAGTACACCCACCACAGCGCCACCGAACCGCCGAACGCCAACAGGAACGCCCCGGACGTCACCAGGTTCACGTGTGACGTGAGGGTGCTGCCGGTGACCAGGATCGACTCCCCCAGCGCGATCAGGACGAACGCCGCGCACCGTTCGGCCAGGTGCCCACCCTCCACCATCCACCGCTCGGGTCGGCTGCGTCCCCGCTTCGGCAGCGGGTAGCCGAGCGAGAGGCCGACCACCTCGATCACGATCACCGCCGCCCACACCGCGTCCCGGGCGGCCCCGCCGACCAGGCCGCCGAGGACCACGAGCACCGACGTCCCGGTGATCCACGGCAGCGACTGCTGAAATCCGGCCACCAGCCACGGACTGCCCTGCACCGCCCACAACGCGAACAGTGTGCGGCCCACCTGCATGATCACGTAGACCAGCGCGAAGAGTGGACCGGTCGAGCCGAACGCGTCCGGGATCGCCGCCGACAACAGCAGGCTGCCCAGCGCCATTCCGATCAGCATCGTCCGCACCGGCCCCTGGTCCGGTTGCAACCAGTTGGTCAGCCAGGTGGTGTAGACCCAGACGAACCACACCAGCGCCAGCAACAGGCCGGTACGGGCGGCGCCCCGCCAGTCCAGGTGCGCGAGCAGGTAGTGCGACAGCTGGGTGATGGTGAAGATGAAGACGAGGTCGAAGAAGAGTTCCGTGGAGGTGGTCGGCTGCACCCCCTCACGTGGTCGCAGCAGTTGCGGGCGTACCGGGGTGGCGACCGGGGGCTCAGAACGGGTCACCGCACACCCGCCAGCCGCCGTCCTCGCGGACCACCGGCAGGCGACGTTCCTCGCTGAGCCCACCGTCGCGGGTCACCTTCACGGTCACCGTGCCCTGCGGTCGCCCGCTGCGGGTGGCGACGGACACGTCGGTGATCTCGTAGTCGGTGACCATCGGTGGAGTCCGCACCCAGCTGGTGAAACCGATCGCGCTCCACCGGCTGCGGGCGTCCGCGCAGAGCCGCTCGTACGCCCGGTCGCTGTCGCCCAGGGTCACCTCGTTGAGGAAGCCGTCGGCGGTCTCCCGGATCGGGCCGGCGGCCTGCCGGACGGTCTGCAGGTTCCAGGCGCCCAGCCCGGCCACCCCCACACAGCACAACGCCACGCCGAACCCGGCGAACGCCAACCCGGTGCGCATCGGGCGGTGACGCCGGGCCGGTCGACTCCACTGTTGGCCGGCACCCACGACTACCGACCGTAGAGAACACGGTCGCACCGGGGTACGACAAGCCGAAAAATCGGGTCCGGGGCTCACCCTGTTCGCGGCGGCCCCGCATCGTCTACCGTCGGCGCACACCCCCGAGCAGTGCCAGGAGCCGATCGATGAGCCGCTTCGTGCAGCCGGTACCACCCCCCGTCGACCCGTACGCCGGCGATGGCCTGCTGCGCTCCTGGCTGGAGCGTCACCTCGGCCCGGGCGGGCACGCCGCCGCGAAGGGCCGCCTCGCGGACCTGGCCGCCGACGTCACCGGGCCGCTGCGCGCGGCGCACGCCGACGCCGAGGCGCACCCGCCGACGCTGGTCCGCTACGACCCGTGGGGCGCCCGCGTCGACCGCATCGACACCTCCGCCGGCTGGCAGGAGCAGCGCGCCGCCGCCGCCCGCCACGCCGTGGTCGCGCTGCCGTACCTGCCGGACGCCCGGGGCACCTGGGGTGCCGCCGCGCGGGTCGTGCAACACGCCCTGCTGCACCTGTACGGGCCGGAGTCGGCGACGTTCTCGTGCCCGGTGGCGATGGCCGACGGGGCGGCGGCGCTGCTCAGCATGCCCGACGTCGACGCCACGGTCCGTGCCGCGTGGCTGCCCCGGCTGATCTCGACGGACCCGGCCACGGCGATCACCAGCGGGCAGTGGATGACCGAGTCGCAGGGCGGCTCCGACCTGGGCCGCTCCAGCACGCTCGGTCGACCGGCGGCGGACGGTTCGTGGCGGCTGACCGGGGAGAAGTGGTTCTGCTCCGCGGCCGACGCGGCGATGGCGGTGGCGCTGGCCCGACCGGAGGGCGCCGGGCGGGGCAGCCGGGTGCTCGCCCCGTTCCTCGTTCCCCGGTACGCGGTCGACTCCCCGTTGGCCGACGGCGCGGCACCGGGCGCACCCGCACCGGGCGTCACGGTGCACCGGCTCAAGGACAAGCTCGGCACCCGGGCGCTGCCCACCGCCGAGATCGGTCTGCGCGACGCGTACGCCCTCCCGCTGGGTGACCCGGCGGTGCCCGGTCTGGTCCGGGCGATGACCCTGGTCGTGGTGACCCGGGTGCACAACGCGGCGGCGGCGGCCGGCGGGATGCGACGTGGCCTCGACTACGCCCGCGCGTACGCCGAGGTGCGGCACGTCGCCGGCGGCCCGCTGGTGTCCTCGCCGCTGCACCGGGCCACGCTGGGCACCCTCGCGGTCGACGCCGCGGGCGCGTTCGCCCTGGCCGGGCACGCCTTCGCCCTGCTGGGGCGGGTGGAGGTCGGCGCCGACCCGGAGGCCGCGGCGGAGCTGCGCATCGTGGCGCCGCTGGCGAAGCTGGCCACCGGCCGGCTCGCCGTCAGCTCCGCCAGCGAGTACGTGGAGAGCTTCGGCGGGGCCGGTTACGTGGAGGACACCGGGGTGCCCCGGCTGCTGCGCGACGCCCAGGTGCTGCCGATCTGGGAGGGCACCACCAACGTGCTGGCCCTGGACGTGCTGCGCGCGCTGACCCGGGAGGACGCCGGGGTGCCGCTGCTGAGCCGGCTCGCCGCCGCCGTCGACCTGGCGCGGCCGTTGTCGCCGGTGCTGGCCGACACGCTGGCCACCGCCGCCGCGCAGCTGACGGAAACCATCAGCGCGGTGACCGTCGACCCGGGTGCGTCGGCGGTGCTCGCGGGCGCCCGTGGTCTGGCGTTGCGCCTGGCGTACGCGCTGACCACCGCGTTGCTCGTCGAGCACGCCGCGTGGGGGGACGAGCAGGCGGAGCTGGCAGCCCGGTTGTGGGCGCGCCGCTGGCTGCGCCACGAGGAGATCGCCGAGGACGCCCACCACCACCTGGACCTGCTCTGCTGATCGGCCGGCGCGAGCGGACGGGTGGGCCCGCATGTCGGTGCTGATCGAGCTGGGCGACGACCGGGGCGCGCCGCTGGACGAGCGCCGGCCGCCGCCGCAGGTGTCGCGCCGGTGGCGGGTGGCGGCGCTGGTGGCGATCTGTGCCCTGCTGGGCGGTGCCGCCCCGGCCGGGCGCCTGTCGCCGCAGGTAGGACCGGTGGTGCCCGCCGGGGCGACAGTGCTGGGCGCGGGGCCGCTGCTGCTGGTCGTCGGCCCCGACCAGAGCCCGCCGACGCTGAGCGCCTACGACTCGGCCGCGCCGGGCGGCCCGCCGCGGTGGCGGGTCACCGTGCCACCCGCCGCCGGGTGGTCCGCCGAGGTCGTCGGTGACCTGCTGCTGCTGGTGGAACGGGATCAGACGCGCGGGGCGCGGGTGACCACCGCGCGGTCGATGCGTACCGGACAGCCGGTCTGGCGGCGACCCGAGCGGGTGTACGCGGCCGGGGACGCGGCGGTCGCGGTGAGCGAGGTACGCAGCGCCTCCGATCCGGGGCGGCGGGTCGAGGGCACGGTGCACGGCGTCGACCCGGCCACCGGTGCGACCCGGTGGTCGGTTCCGCTGCCCTCCACGGCGGTGCTGCGGGCGCTGCCCGGGCGGGTGCTGCTGGTGCAGGACAACGGGTTGGTCCGGTTTCTCGACGCCCGCGACGGTGTCGAGCGCGGGCGGGGCCAGCTTCCGCCGGCCGACTACGGCCCGGACAACCCCCAGGTCGTCGGCGCGCACCTGGTGCTGCGCCACCCGGTCGCCGGCGCGGTGGCGCTGACCGGGTACGACCTACCGGGGCTGGCGCCGCGCTGGCGGGTGCCGGTGCCGTCGGGTGAGTTGACCCTGCGGCCCTGCCAGGGCCTGATCTGCGGGCAGGACGAGCAGGGCCGCTGGGCGATCGACGCGGGCACCGGGGCGCGGGTGTGGTCGTGGCCGGACGGCGCGCGCTGGCGCACGGTGGCGGGCCCCCGGGTGCCGGCGGAGCCGCTGGTGGTGCTGGGGTTGGCGGCGGACGGCAGGCGTGCGCTGGTGGCGACCGTGGGACGCGACGGTCATCGGGTGTCGGTGGTGCTTCCGGAGGGTCTGACCGACTGTCGACGGGTGGGCGCCGGGCTGATCTGCCGTGACAGCACCGCCCGGGTGACGTTCTGGCCGCTCGAGGCCCTCTGATGGGCGGTGGGTGTCGCAGGCCCGGAGTTTGTCGGACCCCGTCGGCATACTGCCGGCGTGACAGTTTCTGCCGACCTCGCGATGGTCAACCTCGACAGTTCCGATCCTGCCGGCCATGCCGCGTTCTACCACCAGGCGCTGGGCTGGGAGGTCACCCACAGCCAACCGGAGTACGCGATGATCAGCTCCGGTGGCGTCTCCATCGGCTTCGGTCTGGTCGAGGGTTACCGACCGCCCTCCTGGCCGGATCCGACCGGCGACAAGCGCTACCACCTGGATCTCTACGTCGACGACCTGGCGGCGGCGGAGGAGAAGTTCGTGGCGGCGGGCGCGTCCAAGCCGGATTTCCAGCCCGGCGGCGACAAGTGGGTCGTGCTCCTCGACCCGATCGGTCAGCCGTTCTGCATCTGCCCCCGCCCGCAGGGCTGACGCCGCACAGCCTGCTCAGCCGCGCCAACGTCTCCTGACTCATGCGTGTCTGACACGATCGTCTGGTGGAACGAAACACCGCTCTGCGTGACTTCCTTCGCTCACGACGGGCGCAGGTAAGCCCGGCGCAAGCCGGTTTGATCGACGGCTCGGGACGCCGGGTGCCCGGGCTGCGGCGCGAAGAGGTGGCGGCCCTGGCCGGTGTGAGCGTCGACTACTACATGCGCCTGGAACAGGGCCGTAACGTCTCGCCGTCCGATTCAGTTCTCGATTCTCTGGCCACGGCGTTGCGCCTTTCGCCGGCGCAACGGGCACAGCTGTATCTGCTGGTTCGGGGCCGTTCGAAACACGAGGCAGACCGTGTTCCGGACGATCATCCGAATATCACCGGGCTTCTGCGCGCCGTCGCTGTTCCGGCGATTGTGGTGGGGCGCGGTAGCGAGGTGATCGGCGCGAACGCACTGCATCGAGAACTGACGACGGACTTCGACACGTTCCCCCGTGAGCGCCGCTACTACGCGTACTGGCTGTTCGCCGATGCGGGTGCTCGTGAGGTGATGGTGACGTGGGAGCATTCCGCCCGCGAGACCGTCGGTGTCCTCCGGGCCGCCGTCACCCGGTTCCCGGAGGACCTCCGTCTCCACCGCCTGGTCGAGAATCTGAACGCGGGGAGTCCCGAGTTCCGCGAGCTATGGGACGAGCACGACGTCGCGACCCCGGCGCCCGGTGTCAAGGTGTACCGTCATCCGCTGATCGGTTTGCTGGCACTGCGGCAGGTGGCTGCGCAACTGGCCGACGACGTCTGGCTTTACCTTTACTGGGCCGATCCGGGTACCGACGCCGAGGCGGCCCTGCAGCGGCTGCGAGACGTGGTCGCCGATGCGCTCAGCCGGCCATCGGCACCGCATCGGTGATCTCGATGATGGTGCCGATGTTGTCCCGGATGAAGGCGAAACGCTGACCGCTCTTCTCGACCGTCATGGGGCCGGCGAACAGGGCCACACCGCGCCGGTCGAGTTCGGCGATGGCCGCGTCCAGGTCGGGAACCCGGAGGCAGATGTGGTGCAGACGCTCGACGTCGTGGCTGGCCGGTAGGCTTTCGGCGGCCGGGGCCGGGTTCGCGGCGGCGCCAGCCGAGATGATCTCGATCTTGGTGTTGTCGGTGCCGATGAAGGTGAATACCGATTCGCCGACTTCGAATTGCTGGATCACCAAGAAGTCGAGGTGGTCGCGATACCACGCGATGGTCTGGTCGAGGTGCGCTGCAGAGGTAGTGATGCCGACGTGGTCGAACTGGAATCCGAAGGTCATGTCACAAGTACAGCAATGTGCGATGCTGCCGAAAAGCGGCCGGTTTCACCCTAGGTCTGCCGGTCCTAGGCCCGACGCGGCGGGCGCTGTTCAGCCGCGGCGGCGCGACCGGGCGGCCCACACCGCGTAGGCCGGGTCGCGGTCGAGGTTGTGCCGGTCCCGGTCGTAGCGGCGGGTGGTGCGCGGGTCGGCGTGCCCCATGGCGTCCTGCACGTCCTCCAACGGCACGCCCTCGGAGCGGGCGGTGGTGGCGAACGCGTGTCGCAGCGAGTGTGGCGACAGCTTCGCCCAGGCCGGGATGCCGGCGGCGCGGGCGAGCCGACGGACCATCCGGAACACCGAGTGCCGGTCCAGCCGGGCACCGCTGGCGGTGACCAGCAGTGGACCGGTCAGCTGCGCCACCGGCACGCCGGTGGCGGCGGCCCGCTGGGCCAGGTAGGCGTCCAGAGCGTGCCCGGCGCTGGGCGTGAGGGCGCGGCGGCGTTGTTTGCCGCCCTTGCCGACGAAGCGCACGCTGCGGTGGCCGCGTTCGGTGCCGAGGTCGGTCAGGTCCAGTGAGATCAGCTCCCCGACCCGCAGACCCAGATCGGCCAGCAGCGCGAGCGCTGCCCGGTTGCGGACGGCTGTCGCGCCGGTGTCGGCCTCGGCGGCGTTGAGGAGGGCGTCCACCTCCTCGGGGGTGAGCCCGACGGTGGCGGAGTGGTCCCGGTCGACGCGGGGGCGGTCGGCGCCGGCGACCGGGTTGGCCGGCACCGCGCCGAGTTTGGCGAGGAAGTCGTACCAACTGGACAGCGCCGAGAGCCGGCGTGCGACGGTCGCCGGGGTCAGTGGGCGGCCGCTGCGGGCGCCGACGCTGTTCTCCAGGGCGCGGGCGTATTCGTTGACGTGCAGGAACGTGGCCCGCAGCGGGTCGAGGTCACGCTCGGCGCACCAGCGCAGCCAGCCGGTGACGTCACGTCGGTAGGCGTCGCGGGTGTGTTCGGACAGCCGCCGGTTACGCAGCCACGCCTCGGTGACCTCGATCGGTCCGCTCGGCAGCGCCGGTGGTGTGGACGGACGGGCGAGCACCGGAGCGTCGGAGAACACCATGTGAAAAAGACTCTCAGCCTCGGGTGGGATCGGCGCGCAGGCGCGCCGGTCCCACCCGTCACCGTGGCGGATCAGGCGTTGATCTCCCGGCGGGCGTTGCCGTTGGCCTGGATGGTCACCCGGCGGGGCTTGGCGCGCTCGGCGACCGGGATGCGCAGTGTCAGCACCCCGTTCTCGTAGCCGGCCTCCAGCTTGTCGGTGTCCAGGGTGTCGCCGAGGAACAGTTGCCGGGTGAAGGTGCCCATCGGGCGTTCGGCGGCGACCAGTTCGACGCCGTCACCGGCCGGTCGGCGACGCTCGGCGCGGACGGTGAGCACGTTGCGTTCGACGGTGCAGTCGATGCTGTCCGGGTCGACGCCAGGCAGGTCGAACGCCGCGTAGAAGTGGTCGCCGTCGCGGTAGGCGTCAAGGTGCATCATCGCGGGGCGGGCCGCCGTACCGAAGAACTGCTCGGCGAGCCGGTCGATCTCGCGGAACGGGTCGGTACGCATCAACATGGTCATGCCTCCTCGGTTCTCCTGGCCGAAGGTGATGAGTTGAGTCGGGGTGACTCAACTTCCTCTTCTTATTTAGCGCGTCCGGATGCGAGCGTCAACTGCTCAGGACAGCCGTTTTTCAAACCAGTGATCGGCGTAGGGCCCCTGCGAGTACGCCGGGATCTCCGCGTAGCCGTGCCGGGCGTACAGGGCGCGGGCCTCAACCAGATCGTGGCGGGTGTCGAGCCGAATCCGGTCCGCCCCGGCCGCGCGGGCCCGTTCCTCGACGGCGGCCAGCAGCGCGGCGCCCCCGCCGGCGCCGCGATGGTCGGGCCGGACGAACACCCGGGTCAGCTCGGCCCAGCCCCGCTGCCACCGCAGCCCGGCGCAGCCGGCCAGCTGGTCGCCGTGGCGGGCGAGCAGGAGCAGTCCGCTCGGCGCGGTCAGGTCGTCGCTGGGCATTTCGGCCAGGGCCGCGTCGACCTCGCCGGGCAGGGCCGGTCGACGGTGGTAGCGAACCACCATCTCGGTCATGTACTCGCGCAGCAGCAGCGCGGCGTCAGGTCGATCAGGTCGGGCGGCGGTGGTCGTCCACGTTGGTCGGGCGGTAGTGGTCACCTGTTGATCATCATCGCCCGGTCAACGGGATTATCCGGACGATCAGAGCCGCTGGTAGATGCCGTGCTCGCGGGTGAGCAGCTGTTCGTCGATCAGGTAGCGGCGCAGTGTCACGTGATCGGACCCGCCCGCGGCGCACCACGGTTTGAGGGCGTCGTCGACGGCCCGCTCCGGATAGCGGGTGCCCGGCTCGAACGACCGCTCGGCGATGTGTGTGAGCAGGACCCGCCGCCGGCTCGGCTGCGCCGGCAGGCTCACCAGGACGCCCGCGCGGAGAAAGGTCCGCAGCACCGGGTCGGCGGCGGGTTCGGCGGCGTCGGGTGACCGGTTGTCGCGTACCACCGCCCGTAGCGACGCCTCGTCGACAGCGAGCGCGCCGTCGGCACCGGTGACCAGGCCCGCGTCGGTGAGCCGACGAACCCCGGTGAGCACCACCCGCGCCGGCAGGTCGACCCGCTGTGCGACAGCGGTCGCGCTGGTCGCACCCAGCACGATCGCCGCGAAGATCCGTCGCCGTGCGTCGTCGGCCAGGGCGCCAGCCAGGGCATGCGCAGTCATGCCGGTCACCCTCGCATCAGCGGTACGCGGGCCGCCAGGCGATTTTCCGGCCCGCTCAGTCGGTCCCCGGCGCGCTCGGCGGCTGCTCGGCGACCAGGAGCACCCGACGCAGCAGGTCGGAGAGGTGTCGGCGCTCGGTCGCGGTGAGCGCGCCGAGCAAGCGGTGCTCCTCCGCGCCCTGGACCTGCATCGCCCCCTGCCACGCCGCCCGGCCTGCCTCGGTGAGCTCCACGTCGACCCGCCGTCGGTCCACGGTGGACGGCATTCGGCGCACGAAGCCCCGCCGCAACAGAGTGTCCACCCGCGCGGTGATCGAGGCGGGGGCCATCGCGAGGTCCGCGGCGAGATCCGAGGGCGCTGCCCGTCCACCACGACCGGCCAGGGCGTGCAGGGTGTCGTACTCGTGGGCCGGCAGGTCGAGGTCGACCAGGACCCGCTCCTTGACCGCCCGCAGGTGCCGGGTCAGTCGGATCATCCTGGTCACCGCCCCCTCGACGTCCGCGTCGAGGTCGGGCACCACGGGCCGCCAGCGCTCGATGTGCTGGTCGACGGTGTCCGGGGTGGTGGTCACCGCGCCAGCTTACCTCAGCGACAAAATATTCGTTGCCGAAATATTCGATGTTGAACTATGCTCCGGGTCATGGCTCACCCCCTGCGCAACCACTCCTTCCGGCTGCTGTTCCTGGGTCGCAGCATCTCCGCCATCGGCGACGCGGTGGTGCCCGCCGCGCTGGCGCTGGCCGTGCTGCGCGCCACCGGCTCCACCGGCGCGCTGGCCGTCGTCCTCGCCGCCGCCGTTGTCCCCCGGCTGCTCCTGCTGCCGTTCGGTGGTGTCGTGGCCGACCGGTTCGACGCCCGCCGGGTCGCCCTGCTGGCCGACCTGGTCCGCTGCGCTGCCCAGATCGCGGTCGGCGTCGAGCTGCTCGGCGGCGACCCGTCGCTGAGCACCGTCGTGGTGGCGTCGGCGCTGGGCGGCGTCGCCTCGGCCTTCGCCATTCCGACAGCGTCTCCGCTGGTCGCCGGCACCATCGAACCGGCCGACCGGCAGCGGGCCAATGCCCTGATGGGGATCACCGCCAACACCAGTCGCCTCGCCGGGCCGGCGCTGGCCGGCGCGCTGATCTGGGCCGCCGGGCCCGGCTGGGCATTCATCCTCGACGGTGCGTCGTTCGCGCTCAGCGCCGCGCTGCTCGCGCTGGTGCGGGTCCGCCACGTGCCGGTGCCCCGCCGTTCCGTCCTCGCCGACCTGCGGCACGGCTTCGGCGAGGTACGCGCCCGCGACTGGTTCTGGACCAGCCTGCTCGGGCACGGCGTGTGGAACGGCGCCGCCGCCGTGCTGATGACCCTCGGCCCGGCCGTCGCCATCGACCGACTCGGCGGCGAGGCGACCTGGTTGCTGCTGTTGCAGGCCGGCGCGATCGGCATGCTCACCGGGTCGCTGCTGGCCGGGCGGGTACGGCTGCACCGGCCGGTGCTGCTGGCCAACCTCGGCCTGGCCTGCTACGCCGCGCCGCTGTTCCTGCTCGCCGTCGCCGCGCCCGCCCCCGTGGTGATCGCCGCCTACGCGGTGGCGCTGACCGCCCTCGGTTACCTCAACCCGGTGTGGGAGACCGTCGTGCAGCACCACTTCCCGCCGGAGGTGCTGGCCCGGGTCACCTCGTACGACTGGCTGGTGTCGCTGGCCGCCATGCCGCTGGGCTACGCGCTGGCGCCGGTGGCCGCCGACGCGTTCGGCGCACCCGTCCCGCTGGCCGTCGCCGGCCTGCTGGTCCTCGCCTCCTGCGCGGGCACCGCGCTCGTCCCCGGCGTACGCCGCCTCACCTGGCCGGCGACCCCGAAACCGCAACCGGCCGAACCCGCCGGCGTGCGCTAGCGAGGTCAGCCGGCGTGGCGGGCCTGCGCGACGAAGCGCCGCCACGACTCGGGGCGGAACGCCAGCGTCGCGCCGTCGCGATCCTTCGTGTCCCGAACGAGCACCACACCCGGCAGGTTGTCGGCCACCTCGACGCAGTTGCCGCCGTTGCCGCCGCTCCTCGTGCTCTTCCGCCACCGCGCGCCGGTCATGTCCATGCTGCTGCCGCTTCCCTGAGGAGTGCCAGGGAACGCCCGCGCGGCAGTGCCTCGCCGCGGATCCGCTCCCACCGTCGCTCCAGATTAACAAGGTCCGATGGCTGATCCAGGATCTGCGCCTGGGCCGCGCTGTCGACGTGGGCGACCCGGGAACCGTCCGGCATGTCCGCGATGGTGAACGGCCCGTCGAGCCCGGGATAGCTGGGCGCGTCCGCCGGAACGATGTGCAACTGCACGGTGCCCGCCTCGGCGTGCCCGAGCAGGCACGCGAGTTGCGCGGCCATCAGGGCGCGGTCGTCGCCGACACGTCGTCGGAGCACCCCCTCGTCCAGCACGGCCACCAGCAGAGGCCCGCCCTCTCCCGGTGCGAGGATCGCCTGCCGGGCGATGCGCGCCTCGGTGAACTCGTCGACCGCCTCCGCCGCCAGCATCCCGCCGGCCAGGGTCGCCCGCGCGTACGCCTCGGTCTGCAACAGCCCGGGCACCCACGCCAGCTCGAACGACCGCAGCGTCACCGCCTCACGTTCCAGGTCGACCCACGGCCGGAACCACACCGGCTCACGACGCCGGCCGGCGTCCGGCACACGTACGACGGTTGGCTCTGGCTCGACGCGTACCAACTGGACCCGAAGGGCGAGGCGGTGGCCCGACGTGAACTGTTCGTGCTGCGCGCGGGCGTACGGCGGCAAGCACCCGGCGAGGCGCGCGGCCCGCCCCCGCGCGGCGTCGGACCGCTGCGCGGGCCGTCTGATGCCCCAGCGCCGCGAGCACCTGCCGTCGCGGCCGTCGTGGCGCTGCCCGACCTGACCCCGCGTTTCGTCGGCTGGGCCGAGGCCCGTTAAGCCAGTCGTGCGTGCAGGTGCATGTCGTGCCAGCCGTCGGCGTGGCGCACCGACCCTCGGGCCACGCCCTCGACGGTGAACCCGGCCCGCCCAGCCACCCGGCAGGACGCCACGTTGCCGGTCGAGTGCTCCAACCCGAGCCGGTGAAACCCGCCCCGGGTGAAGGCCCATCGGGTCATGGCGAGCAGCGCCTCGGTGGCGAGCCCTCGACCGCGCGCGGCGGGCATCAGCCAGTACGACACCTGCGCCGACGCCTCGGTCAGCAGCACGTCGCGCAACCCCACCTGACCGACGGGCTGGTCGTCGGCGTCGACGAGCGCCCAACTGGCGGCGCTCTCGTCGCGCCAACGGCCGGCCCACTGCGCTGTCCACGACCGTGCCTCGTCGTCGCTGTCGAGACGACGCACGTGCCATCGCTGGATCACCGGACAGTCGAAGGCAGCCCGCACGGCCGGGGCGTCGTCGTCACGCCACGGCCGCAACGCCACCCCGGGGCGTACCGGAAGGTGGGGTTGCTCCTGGGCGGCGAGGCTGCCGGCGGGCAGCGCGGGTACGACGAGCAGCGGCATCCGCCCATTATCGAGCCGGCGGCCGCACGCTCCCGGCCGGGCCACCGGCGAGCGCGGCGACCACGTCGAGGGGCCGGTGCGGCTGAGGGGACAACCCGGTCAGGGGTTGATCAGTTTCCAGTCGCCTTCGGAGATGACGTCGACATTGCCATCGACCACCGTGATGGCGGTGTTGTCGTCGATGGCGTAGGTCGGGACCGGGATTCCGGACGCCCACTTCTGGATGGTGGACAGCTCGGTGTCCTCCATCTCCGGATGGTTGAGGTGGGGGTACAGGGTGAAGTCCACCAGCCCCAGCGCCCGGTCGGCGTCCTGCGCCCTGTCGCTGCCGTCGGGGACGAACGCGAGGTCGAACTCGGCGTCGCAGTTGTACGGGGTGACCGCGATGCTCCCGGCACTGACCCCCACATAGACCGTGTCAGTCAGCGACGGCAGCAGGTCCGCCAGGCCCGACTGGCGCAGCCAGTAGGTCAGGTACAGCACGTCGCCGCCCCAGACGAGGAGAGCGTCGGCCTCCCGGACCGCCGGGACCCAGTTCTCTTCTCGAATGGTCGGCAGCGCGGTGAGCTCCAGCAACCCCAGGGATTTCCAACCGAGCTGGCACAGCGGAATGTCGGCCCGACCGTGAATCGCCTTCCACGCCCTCTCAGCCCCGCCGGGGAATGGGTAGACAGCGGTGGGAATGAACAGGGCCGTGGACTCGGCGATCGGCTTGCCCAACAGGTCGACGAGCGCGTCGGAGATGCTCGGGTTGCTGATGCCTCCCGACGTGAGAAGGAACTTCAACACATCCGCTCTCCTAAATCCATCGGATGACCGCGATCATGTTGCTCATGAGGGCCAGCGCCCCGGCTCGCCAACCCGAGCGACATCGCTGGATCATCCACCGGCGACCGTCCAACGTCAACGGCCTCCGCCCACCGCGCAGTTCGACTGGATCACCGCCGACTCAATTGATCGAGGGAAACCGCGAACAGCGGCATCAGCCCATCACTCTCCGGTCGGGCCGCCCGCGAGTTCGGCGACCACATCGAGGTGGCCGAGGTGACGGGCGTACTCCTGCACCAGGTGGAACAGCACCCGCTCCAGCGACGCCGGGTCCGCGCCGTCCCACCGCGGGCCCGGCGCACCGATCTCGGCCAGGTCGTGTGCCGTCACCACGGCCGTGGTGTGCGCGCCCTGCGCCCGCAGCGCCGCCACCAGATCCGCGCGGGTCTCGTCGGGGGCGACGTACCAACGGTCGTCGCGGCGGTCGCCCCACGGCTCGGCGACATCCCGACCCTGGAAGCCCCACTCGATCCAGCGCCGCTCCACGTGGCGCAGGTGGGTGAGCAGCTCCAGCGGGGTCCACCCGGACGGCAGCCGGCTGCGCCGCAGCTCCGGCTCAGCCAGCGCCGACACCCTGGCCACCATGGACTCGCGGAAGTAGTCCAGGTAGCGCAGGAAGACCTCGGCGCGGCTGCCGGCCGGGGCGGTGGGCTCGGGAAACGACGTCATGACTCGGCCGGTAGGTCACGGGCGCGCTGGCGCACGCCTGCGGCGCCGTACGGGTAGTCGCCCACCGGCGGGGCGCTCACCTCGTCCAGCAGCCGCATCTGCTCGGCGTCGAGGACCAGGTCGGCGGCGGTCAGGTTGTCGTCGAGCTGCTCGGTGGTACGCGCACCGAGGATCACCGAGGTGACCGCCGGTCGGGCAGCCAGCCAGGCCAGCGACACCGCCGACATGGACACCCCCAGGTCCCCGGCGATCTGACGGACCGCGTCGAGCACCCGCCAGGTGCGCTCCTCGGCGTTGCGACCCGCGTACGCCTCGACGCCGCGCTGCGGGTTCTCGCCGAGCCGCGTCGCGCCGGTGGGCGTGTTGTCGCGCTGGTACTTGCCGGTCAGCCAACCGCCACCCAGCGGTGACCACGGCAGGATGCCGATGCCCTCGTTCTCGCAGACCGGCACCAACTCGAACTCGATCTCCCGGGCCAGCAGGTTGTACTGCGGTTGCAGGGTCACGATCGGGGTGAGGTTGAGGTGCTGGGTGAGCAGGGCGGCCTTCTGCAGCTGCCAGCCGGTGAAGTTGCTGACCCCCGCATAGCGGATCTTGCCAGCGCGCACCGCGTCGTCGAAGAACCGCAGCGTCTCCGGCAGCGGGGTCAGCGGGTCCCAGGCGTGCGCCTGGTACAGGTCGACGGCGTCGACGCCGAGGCGCCGCAGGCTCGCGTCCAGGGCGCGGGTGAGGTGCACCCGGGACAGGCCGGCGTCGTTCGTCCCCGGGCCCATCGGGAACCGCCCCTTGGTGGCGATCACCAGGCGGTCGCGCACGTCGGGTCGGCTGCGCAGCCAACGCCCGATGATGTCCTCCGAGACACCGGTGGAGTAGACGTCGGCGGTGTCGATGAAGGTGCCGCCGGCCTCGACGAACCGGTCCAGTTGGGCGAAGCTGCCGGCCTCGTCGGTCTCCGCGCCGAAGGTCATCGTGCCCAGGCACAGTGTCGACACCACGGTGCCGGTGCTGCCCAGAGTGCGGTAGCGCATATCGTCCTTTCGGTCCGAGTGACAAAGCCGATCTTCGCACCCGGCTGGGCCACCTGCACATGGAGGCCGCCGGGCCCCGGCACGGGCACCCACGCGGGCACCTCGCCGGTCATCATGAGCGGGTGAGTGAGCCCGCGACTGACATCGACCGGCCTCACCGGTCGGCCCAGTCACCACCACCGCCGGGGCGTCAGCCGGAGCCCGGCACGCGCACCCGCGGCCCGTGGCTGGTGGCCGCCGCCACCAGCGCGACGCTGCTGCTGCTCGCCGGCCGCTACGGCTATCACCGTGACGAGCTGTACTTCCTGCTCGCCGGTCGACACCTCGACTGGGGCTACGTCGATCAGGGTCCGCTGGTCCCGGCGCTGGCCCGGCTGCTCGACACGATCGCGCCGGGCAACCTGGTGGTGCTGCGGACCCCGTCCGCGCTGCTGGCCGGCGGTGCGGTGCTGCTGGTCGCCGCGATCGCCCGGGAGCTGGGCGCCGGTCGGGGCGCGCAGCTCGTCGCGGCGGTGCTCGCCGCGCTGTCCGGCATCGTGCTCGCCAGTGGTCACCTGCTCAGCACCACCACCGTCGACCTGCTGGTCTGGTTGCTCGCGGCGTGGTGTGCGGTGCGGTTGCTGCGTACCGGTGACAGCCGTTGGGCGCTGGGCATCGGGCTGGCGCTCGGTGTGGGCATGCTCAGCAAGCTGCTGCCGGCGCTGCTGGCGGTGGGCCTGATCGTCGGGGTGCTCATCGCCGGGCCGCGTCGGCTGCTGCGCGACAGGTGGGTGCTCGCCGCCGCCGGGGTCACCGTGCTGTTGGCCGCGCCGAACCTGATCTGGCAGGCGTCGCACGGCTTTCCGCAGCTCGGCGTGGCAGCGTCCATCTCCGGCGGTGACAGCTCCTACAGTGGTCGGCTCGACGCGTTCACCCTCCAGTTCGTCATCATCAGCCCGTACGCCGTACCGATCTGGATCGCCGGCCTGGTCGCGCTGCTGCGCCGGCCGGCGTGGCGGCCCTACCGGGCGGTGGGCTGGGCGTGGTTGGTGGTGGTGGGCATCGTGCTGGTCGCCGGCGGCAAGGGCTACTACGACGCGCCGCTGTTGCTGGTTCTGACCGCCGCCGGTGCGGTGGTCACGGTCGCCTGGGCGTCGCGCGGGTCGCTCTGGTGGCGTCGAGGGCTCCTCGCGCTGGGTGTGGTGCCGTTCCTGCTGCCCAACGTCGTGCTGCTGCTGCCGGTGCTGCCGGCCGACCGGTTGCCCGGTTTCGTGGTCGACGTCAACTACGACGCCGGTGAGACGATCGGCTGGCCCGCGTTCGCCGACTCCCTGGCCGCCGTCCACAACGGACTGCCGCCCGAGGAGCGTTCGCGGGCGGTCATCCTCACCGCCAACTACGGGGAGGCCGGTGCGGTGGCCCGGTACGGTCCGGACCGGGCCCTCCCCCGCGCGTACTCCGGGCACAACAGCATGGTCGACTTCGGGCGGCCGCCCGCCGACGCGGACGTGGTCATCGCCGTCGGCTGGGAGCGCCCCGACCAGCTGAGCACCTGGTTCGAGCAGTGCATCCTCGCCGGGCGGGTGGATCAGCGGGTCGAGGTGGACAACGACGAGAACGGCGGCCCGATCCACGTGTGCCGGGGGCTGCGGCGTCCGTGGGCGCAGATCTGGGACACCGAGGTACGCCACACCGGCTGAGCGCGGTCAGCCCGGGTCGGCCGGAGCCGCTGGTCAGCAGGGTTCAGCCGGTGCCGCTGGTCAGCCAGGCCTGGATGCCGACCAGGGCCTCCGGGCCGGAGGTGGCGTCGACGTCGCGGGCGAGGTCGGCGATGGTGACCGCGGCGAGCGCCTGCCGCCACGCGTCCTCGGCCGCCCACATCGCCCGGGCGACGGGGCACGGCGTGGTGCAGGCGTCGGCGGGGGCCGCGAAGGGGCCGCGCTGGCGGATCTCGGTGCAGACGAAGCTCGGGCCGGGACCGTCGACGGCCCGGACCACGTCGAGCACTGTGACGCTCTCCGGTGCGCGGGTCAGCACGTAGCCACCCGACTTGCCCTGCACGGAGTGGATCAGGCCGGCGCGGGCCAGAGCCTGGAGCTGCTTGGCGAGGTAGCTGCTGGAGACGTCGTGCAGTTCCGCCAGCTTGGCCGCCGGAACGGGCGTGTGGCTGGCGGTGAGCACCACGCAGCAGTGCAGCGCCCACTCGACCCCGCCGGACATCTTCATGACCTCACCCTAGTCACCCCGTTACTCGGACCCCGTGTGTCCGAGTATAGTTCCCGGACAGAAGAAGTCCGAGTATCGGCGAGGTTTCCGCAGCCGGACACCGGACCACACACGTCACTGGAAGGTGCATGGGCATGAAGATCGCCGTACTGGGCGGGACCGGTCTCATCGGGTCCCAGGTCGTCAAGATCCTGCAGGCCGCAGGGCACGAGGCGGTGCCGCTGTCGCCGTCCACCGGGGTGGACCTGCTCACCGGGCAGGGCCTGTCCGACGGGCTCGCCGGCGCCGAGGTCGTCGTCAACCTGACGAACTCACCGACCTTCGACGAGGCCTCACCCACCTTCTTCCGCACGACCATGGACAACCTGCTGGCCGCCGCCGCCCGCGCGGGCGTCGGCCACGCGGTGATCCTCTCCATCGTCGGCGTCGACCAGGTGCCCGACCTGGACTACTACCGCGCCAAGACCCTCCAGGAGGACATCCTCACGGCCGGTCCGATTCCGTACTCCATCGTCCGCGCCACGCAGTTCTTCGAGTTCGTCGACGCGATCCTGTCCTGGACGGCCGACGACACCACCGTCCGCCTACCCAGCACCCCGGTGCAGCCGATGGCCGCCGCCGACGTGGCCCAGGCCGTCGCCGAGGTCAGCATGGGCGCGCCGTTGCAGGGCATCCGCAACGTCGCCGGGCCCGACGTCTTCGCCCTCGACGAGCTGGGGCGGATCACCCTCGCCGCCCGCGACGACCAACGCACCGTGACCACCGACGACAGCGCCGGCATGTTCGCCGCCGCGCCCGGCGACGTCCTGATCGCCAAGGGCGACGCCGTCATCGCGCCCACCGCCTACCGGGAGTGGCTCGCGCGCCGGGCCTGAGGTTGTCAGCCTGATCCGCACGTCGCCGTGGCAGCCGGTCACGACAGCGGCGTGCGGATCCCGGCCCGCCACTCGTGCGCCAGGATCGCGAAGACGAGTTGGTCGGCCCACTCCCCCTTGAACAGGTAACTCTCGACGTGGCGGGCCTCCTGGCGCATGCCGAGTCGCGTCATCATCCGGGCCGACGCGGCGTTGCGGCCGTGGCACCTGCCGTAGACCCGGTGCAGCCCGAACTCGTCGAACCCCCAGGCCAGCACCGCGGCGGCGGCCTCCGTCGCCAACCCGCGACCGCCGTGGTCGGGGTGAAAGACGAACCCGATCTCGGCGGTACGGTCCACCTGGCTGCGCCACACCAACTCCACGATCCCGATCACCCCGGCGTCGGTGACCGCGGCCACCGTCAGGCAGTCACCCTCCGTGCGCCACGCGTCCTCGCCCGCCATGACCAGCACCGACGCCCGGGACTGTTCACGGGTACGCGGCTCCGCGCCGAGCATCCACCGCACCACGTCGGGCCGGCGCTGATACGCGTACACGTCGTCGAGGTCGTCGATCGTGACCGGGCGCAGCGTGAGGCGGGTGGTGCGGATCGGGTAGGTCGGCTGGAACATCACGCGATCGTAGAGATCCGCTCGGCGTGCTCGGGTGCCGGTCGTTCGGTGTCCGGGCGTCGGGGCAGCAGCAGCGGGCTCGCGAGGATCACCAGCCCGGCGACCGTGATCGCCGTGCGCGCGCTGGTGGCCTCGGCGAGCAGCCCACCGAGCGCGCTGAGAACGGCGATGGCCGCACCGCTGCCGATCGACCAGGCAGAGAGGGTGCGGACGACGCGCTCCTTCGGAGTCTGTTGAAGGCGGTAGGTGGCGAGCACCGGGTTGTACAGACTCATGCAGATGATGATCGCGAACTCGACGGCGATCACCGTGGCGAGACCGACCACGCCGGGCTGCACGACGGCGAGACCGATCAGCCAGATCGCACGCAGCGCGCCCACGGTGCGGATGATCCGGTGTTGGCCGTAGCGCGCCACCACCCGACGGGCCAGGCGTGACCCGATGAGTCCGCCCACACAGGGCACAGCGAACGCGAGACCGTACTGCCAGGGCGGAAAGCCCAACTCGCCGAGCAGCAGCACGGCCAGCAACGGCTCCGTGGCCATGATCAGTCCACTGACGAGCACCTGGTTGAGGTAGAGCGCCCGCAGACCGCTGTGGGTGAGCAGATGCCGCCAGCCGTCGAGCAGCTCGCCGGCCCGGACCCGGGCCGCTCCGGTGCGCCGAGGGTGATCCTCGTGGCCGCGAATGGCCGCGATGCCCAGCGCCGAGAGCAGATAGCTGAGCGCGTCCGCCACAATGGTGACCACCGGTCCGAACAGGCCGACCGCCGCGCCGCCCAGCGGTGGTCCGAGCGCGATCGCGCTCCACGTCGTCGACTCGAACCGCGCGTTCGCCACCAGCAGGTCGTCCGGCCGCACCAGGGCCTTGAGGAACGCGCCGCTGGCCGCGTTGAAGGCGATCTTGGCGGTGGCGACCACGGCCGAGACGACCAGCAACTGCCCGAAGCTGAGCCGGCCCAACGCGTACGCGACGGGGATGGTCAGCAGCACCGCGAACCGGGCCAGGTCCATCCCGATCATCACCGGCCGCTTGCGGTGGAACTCCACCCACGGCCCCAGCGGCAACGCGATCAGCGCGCCCACCGCCGGCCCCAGCGCGGCCAGCACCGACACCTGAGCCGGGCTGGCCTGCAACACCAGCACGGCGATCAACGGCAACGCCCCGAACCCCAGCCCCGACCCGTAGGCGCTGACCGCGTACGACGCCCACAACCACCCGAACCGCCGACCCAGGGATCGCCTCGCGGACAAACCCGCACCTCCCGCTCCCGACAACTCGTCGTTGACCGCCGCGATCAAAGCAAGGCCACTGACCGTGGATCAAACAACCAGACGAGCGGCGCGGCACAACCAGAGGTTGTGTCAGTAGGGTTCGTCGGGTGAACCTCGACGCCGTCCGCACCTTCGTCGCCGCCGTGGACGCCGGCCAGTTCCAGGACGCCGCCGCCGCGCTGTCGATCACCCAGCAGGCCGTCTCCAAGCGCGTCGCCGCACTGGAGAAGGACCTCGGCGTACGGCTGTTCACCCGCACGCCTCGCGGCATCGCCCTCACCGTCGACGGTCAGACCTTCCTGCCGCACGCCCGTGAACTGCTGCGGGCCGAGGCACGCGCCGACGCCTCCGTACGCCCCGGCCGGCGGGCACTGCGCGTCGACGTGCACAGCCGGCGGACCGCACCGGCGGTGCTGCTTCAGGATTTCCACCGCGCGCATCCGCGTATCGAGCTGGACGTGGTCACCCTCGACGCCGACGTGCACGCTGCGATGGCCGCCGTCGAGGCAGGGACTGTCGACGCCACCTTCCACGCCGTCACCGTCGCCGCGCGCCATCTGCCCGCAGCGATCAGTGCCGCCCGCGTGATCGACGAGCACCACGACCTGCTCGTGGGGCCACGCCACGCGCTTGCCAACGCCCGTACCGTCACGCCCGCGCAACTCGCCGAGCACCGCATCTGGATGCCCGGCATGGCCCTCGGCACCGAATGGTCCGCCTACTACGACGAGCTCGCCGCCGCGTTCGGCCTCACCATCGACCTGGTCGGGCCGGTCTTCGGCAACGAGGCGCTGCTGGCCGAGATCGCCGACTCCGCGCAGTTGGCGACGCTCGCCGGCGAACGTACCCGGTACCTGTGGCCGGACAGCTACGACCTGCGCCGGATACCGGTACGCGACCCGGCGCCGGTCTACCCCATGTCACTCATCTGGCGCGACGACAACCCGCACCCCGCGCTGCGCGCACTGCGTGAGCACCTCGACTCCCGCCGGGTCCCGGCCCCCGACGCCGAGGTCTGGCTACCTCCCTGGGGTTGAGACGACGCCGGGACAACTGGGTACGGTGGCCCCGTGCTCTCGGCCGTGAAGGGTTTGTCCCGCTACCACACCGAGGAGTCGCTGCGCGCGTACCTGCTCCAGCGCTCGCACCGCACCGAGAGCGGCTGCCTCATCGTCCACGGCTACGGGCCGCGACGCGGGGTGCACCAGAAGGTCGCCGGCCGCGCGTGGGCGCACATCGCCGCGTACGCGGTGCTCGTCGGTGACTACGACCCCGCCCTCGACGTCGACCAGGCCTGTGGGGCCGCCGACTGCATCGAACCAACCCACCTACGTCAGGTCAGCCGCTCGGAAACCTGCCGAACCCGGTCACAGTCAGCGCAGTGCCGCAACGGCCACGACCGTGAGCTCGATGACGCGACGGGTCGCTACCGGCGGGTCTGTCGGGCCTGCAACCGGGAGGCGCAGCGTCGGTGGCGTGAACGCGAGGCCGCCGAGGTGGCGCAGGCGCGCGCCTCGTACGGCCGCACGTAGCGCGCCCGACGCGCAGAGCTGAACGAAGCCGGCCGTACGGCGGATGCGACCCGGCCGCAAACCCATCCTTAGGCAGATGTCCCGAGCGGCTCGGTGTGACAGTTTTGCCCCGTGACGACAGTTGATCGTGAAGTACAGCGCCGCCACCGGGTCCTGACGGTGGTGGCCGGTGGGGTTCTTCTCGGCGTGGTGGACCTGTTGCTACAGCTCAGTCTGCCGTACCCCTGGGCGAACCTGGCCAATTCCAGCGCCGTCTGGGCGGTCGGCGCGTTCGCCATCGGATGGTGGCTCCGCGCCGACTGGCGGCAATCCGCGTTCGCCGGGATCGTGCTGCTGGTCGTCGCCGTTGAGGCGTACTACGTCGCGGCGGTCGTCCTGTTGGACGACAGCGCGCAGAACCTGTGGTCGCCGACGACGTTGATGTGGCTGTTCTTCGGAGTCCTCGCCGGCGCACTCTTCGGGGTGGCGGGTGGGCTGAGCCGCCACGGGCAACCGTGGGTTCGAGCGATCGCCGTGGCCATGCCCGGTGCGGTCCTGCTCGCCGAGGCGGCCATGCTGTTCCACCGCAGCGCACAACCCGGCCACGACTCGCACTACCGCACCGACAGCCTGCAGACCGCAGTGATCGAAGCGGTGCTCGGCGCCGCACTGATCCTGGTGGTCGCTCGGACCAACCGGGTACGTCTGCAGGCGCTCGCCGCGGCAACGGCACTCGCGGTGCTCGGCTTCGCCGCGTACACCATTGCCGGCTTCGGCAGCTGATCAGTGCCGCATCAGCCCCGTTCTGCCAATGGGTTCCCCGTGCCCCGTTGGCGGTGTGTGGCGATGCAGGTCAAGCCCGATGTCGACGACCACGGAACGCTCCAGGGTGGCGACCTGTTCCAGCGGCACCCATTGCGCCAGGTCTGTCGTGCCGCCCGTCTCGGATCGCAGCTCACCGCCCGCGATCCGAGCCCGGTAGAAGACAGCCAGCGTGTGCAGGTCGACAATCCCGCCGTCGTAGCTCTCGACGGTCCGGGTCCGCGAGTTCACACCGAGCAGCAGCTCGACCTGCGCCTCGTACCCCGTCTCCTCGGCCACCTCCCGCACGACGGCGTCGAACGGATCCTCGGCGTGCTCGACCCCTCCACCAGGTAGCGTCCAGTGCCGCCGCGCCCGGTCTGGTGAGACCCAGCGGGCGAGCAGCAGACGATCGTCTCGCAAACACACCGCGTACGCGGCGACCCTGAGCCGTTGTGCGATCACAGTGACAGGTGTTGAACGACATGTGAACTTCAGTAAGAACGACATTGTTCTTCAGTGGCTGTGCCACCGGCGGCACAGGCGCTGATCTCGCATCCCACCTTTGGAGATCACGAAAAACGGCGAAGCAGCTTTCCAGCAACCCGCCACCTTGCGGCAGTCACCCCAGGTGCGGGCCTAGATCAACTGCCTAGCGTTGTTTTGGTCTGGAATCTACGGACGGCCCATCACCGTAAGCCGCGCAATGCTGAGAAGCTGGTTCCGCTCCATGGTCTACCTAAACCCGAACGGCAATATGGGCGCGCACTTAAGAGCACCGGGCGGGCCGCGCTAAAACCCGCCGGTGTGCGCTCAGCCCTGGCCGCTGGCTGGCCGGTCGCCGGCGGGCTCCGCGCCTGCGACCCGGAGTTCGCTGCGCCCGAGGCACGCATTGCCAGGTCACGCCGTACGGTTCTCGCTGGCGTCGGCTCGTTCGGCTGGCTTTGCCCGTCGGGATGCCCGGCGCCTGCCCAGCACGTGGGCGGGGTCGCGGTCGAGGTTGTGCCGATCGCGGTCGTAGCGGCGGGTGGTGCGCACGTCGGCATGGCCCATCGCATCCTGCACGTCCTCCAGCGGCACCCCCGCAGCGCGGGCCGAGGTGGCGAACGCGTGCCGCAGCGAGTGCGGCGACAAGCGGTTGGCCGAGGCGATACCTGCGGCCGAGGCCAGGCGACGGAGCCAGGTGAACACGTTGGGCTCGGCAAGCCGGCCCAGCTGCCCGACGGAGCTGGTGGTGGCGAACAGTGGGCCGCTCAGCGCGTCGATGGTGCTCCCGGCATGGGCCGCGCGGGCGGCGAGGTAGTCATCGAGTGCCTCCAGAGTGTGTGCGGGCAGGGGGCGCTCCCGCTGCTGGGTGCCCTTGCCAATGAACTTCAGCGTGCGCTGACCCGCGTTGTAGCTCAAATCGGTTACATCACGGTCGAGGGCCTCGCTGATGCGCAACCCGAGGTCACCGAGCAGCCGCAGCAGTGCCCGGTCGCGCAGCGCCGCCAAGTGCCGGGCGTTCCGAACCGGCGTCGGCGCGGCCTGCCAGCGCTTGGTGCGGTCGGCGGCCTCGTCGTCGGTTTGGGCAAGCAGCAGGTCGACTTCGTCGAGGGTGAGTCCGGCGGTGGTGGACGTGTGGGCGTTGACCTTGGGTCGTTTCACCGCGACGACCGGGTTGCAGGCAAACTGGCCGTCGGTGTTGGCCACCAGATGGGTGTACCAACTGGACACCGAGGCCAGGGCGCGGGCGACGGTGCTGGGCTTGGCGGCACGGCTTCCGGTGCCGCCCAGCTCGCGCCACACCTTGAACTGGGCTAGGTCGGTGGGCCGGGCAGTGAGTGGGTCCAGGCGTTCGCGGAGGCACCAGTCCAGGTAGGTGGAGAGGTCTCGGCGGTGCGCGATCGCGGTGTGCCGGGAGCGGCCCCACGCATCAAGGTTCCAGGAGACGGTGAGCCGGCGGATGCTGTACCGAGTGCCGTCGTCGGGGGGCAGTGCGGGCAAGCCGGCCGCCCACGTGGCGATTTGCCGGGTCGCGGTGGCCAGGGTGCCGGACGGCCCGGGGCCCGGGCCGTCCGGCACAGGCATGGCGGCTTGGGCGGTCACTGTTTATCTCCGGGGATGACCTGCAGCCGTGGGGTGGGCACCGGGAGCCCGAGACCCTCGAAGGCAATTCGGGCGAGGTGGAGCTGGCGCTGGGCCGCTCCGTCGAGGCAGCGCTGGGGCAGGTCCCGGCCAGGCCAGGACCTGCTCACCGATCGAGTCGGTGAGGATCTGCAGCAGGTCGACGTGGCGCAGCTGGCTCCACGAGCGGCTGGTGTAGACGTGCCCGCACAGCGCGGACTCGGGCTGGCTGAGCTCGTGCTCGGCCCACAGCGCTGCGAGCGCGCTGTCGTCGTCGATTCGTAGCGTGGTCGCGTGCAGGAGGACACGGCACGCACGCGTCGACCCGAGGGCAGGAAGCCGTCCATTAGGTGCACTCGGCCGGTTACGACTGCCCTCATCACCGCGTGGCCCGGCGAATCGTCCACCAGCCGGGGTCAAATCCCTGCGCGACTGCCTCGATCGCAGCGAGGTGGTCGTCGGCGTGCGGGGGCGCGAGCAGAAACGCGGCGGTGTCGTTGGTGCCGATGGTCGACCGGATGGCGCCGGGATGCCGGTTACCCCAGCCCGGCAGCTGGCACATGGCGGCCTCGTCCTCGGCCGTCTCTGGATCGCTGTGCACGACAGTCAGGTGCCGGTACCCGCGGGTAGCGAGCTCGTAGGCGGGCAGGCGGGTCTCCGCGATCCGGTCGGCGGCTCCCCGGGCCGCTGGGCCACTGATGGGCTGGCCGTTGACGAGGTAGCGGGACAGGAACTCGGCGAGCTGGTCTCGGTCGCCGTCGGGACTGGCGGATGTCATGCCGGTCAGGCCTCCTTGGTAGGGACGATGACGACGTCGCCGAGAGCGGCGCCCAAGCGATCCAGGTGGTGCGTGACCCACAGCAGTTCCACAGCGGTGAGAACGACATTGTTCTTCAGTGGCTCCACCGGGGTGAGGTGGTCACTCGATGCTCCAGCCATGCGGTGACTGCGGAGTCGGTCGGCTGATCATGGGGTGATCTCCGCGGGTGCGGCGGCGCGTAGTTTGCGTAGATCGAGGATGTGGCTCTAGAGGGCGCCGGGGCTGAGGCCGAGGAGCCGGGCAATGGAGGCGACGCCGGCGTCGGGATTGGGCAGTAGGTCGCGGGCTGCGCGGATCAGGTCGGGATTCATAACGGTGGGGAGTCGGCTTTCGTTCCGATCCCACCAGTATCAACCGACGGAGCGTCTTCGGGTGGGTACCGGTACTGAGTGATGCCGAGGCTGAATTTGACGTCGGGGTGTAGCTCGACCGGGTGGAAACTGCCCAGGTCCGAGGCCTCGGTGCTGTGCACGACGAGCTGGTAGTCGAGGGCTTCGTCGACCAGGTCTGCATGTTCGTGGAGGCGGTAGCGGCCGGGCGTGTAGGGGTCGCTGAGCTGGTGGATCAGGTGCAGGACGTGTGGATCGGGGCCGAGGCCGTGGGCGTGCAGCAGCTGGTTGAGTCGTCGGCGGGCGGCGTGGTCGAGGGTTTGGGGCGCTACGTCGAGGGTGAGGGTGTCGCCGGTGTTGGTCAGGCGGGTGCCGCCGCCGGGCCGGACGCGGGTAGCGAGCTGGTCGGCGGCGGCGCGTACACGGTCAGTGGTCCAGTTCAGGACGGCGGCGATTTCGCTGAGGTGCAGGGATTGCCCGAGAGCGGCGGAGAGGACGGCGTGCACACGGGCGGTGTCGGGGCGCTCGTGGGGTGCTGCGGGTGCGGGCCAGGTTGTTGGGGTGGTGAGCCAGTCGGGCCAGGGCAGGTCGAGGCGTTCGGCAAGGGTGCGTAGCACAGCGCCGGGCAGATGGTTGAGCGCTTCGGGCCCTGGCAGGGTGCGGATGCGCGCCGCGGGGATGCCGAGCAGGTCGGCGAGCTCCTCGCTGGTCAGGCCGTGGTCGCGGGCGCGGGTGAGGAGGTCGGCGCCGAAAGTGGCGGGTTGGGTCATAGGTGGCCCGGTCGTGGTGCGAGTTCGGCTAGGACGCACAGATCGAGGCCGCGGTGACGCATCCAGGGGGTGGCGTGGCCGCGGAGATAGGCGCGGCTGCGCCGGTACCAGGGGGTGGGTAGGGCGGCGAGCCGTAGGCGTCGCAGGGTGCGTTCGGTGAGGTTGTCCGCGTCGCGCCATTGGCCGGTGAACAGGGCGGTATCGGGTGGTGCGGTGCCGGTGGGGTCGACGAAGTGCCGGTGGGCGCGCAGGATGGCGTGCGCGCAGACGGGCAAGGGGACGCTGCCGTAGTCGGTGTGCAGTTGGCTGCCGTCCGGTTCGATGCTGCTCAGCGCATCCGATTGGGGCCGGGCCGGGATGAAGGAGCCATCCAGCGGGTTGACCAGCTGGAGCACGGCGGCGGCCGCCGCGGAGGTGGACACGGCGCGGTTGAGGGCCACGGCGACCTCGGGGGTGAGACGGCATCCGAGGTCGCCACCGAATGGCGCGGCGGTGCGGGGTTCGTGGTGCAGCAGTAGCCCGAGCCGGAACAGCGAGGCTTGGGCGGCGCGTAACCGCAGCAGCGCGTCGGCGGGGTGCGCGGCGGTGTAGAGCAGGTCGGCGAGTTGGACGCTGAGCCCGGCGGTGAGTGTGCGGGTCGCGGCGATGACGCGCTGCGGGTCGGGCCGGTGGGTGGCGGCGAACACCTCGGTGCGGTTCAGCCAGCCGCGCATGGTGTCGAAGATGTGCCGCCAGGCGTCATCGACGAGAGCAGCTTGGGCGGCGGGAAGGCGGCGTTGGCAGGCGTAACGGAAGGTCAGGAACCCGGTGTGCGGGAGGATGACCGGTGGGATGTGCGGCGCCGCGGTGGCGGGTTGTGGCGCTGCGGCCGGCTCGGCGAGCGTAATGGTGAGCAGCTGCTGGGGACGCTGCTCGACGGCGTGGGCGAGGCCGGCGAGTGCGGGAGCGTTGTGGGCCGGGGAGGCGTCGATGAACCAGAGGTGAGCGCCACTCGCGGCCGCGAGGCTGATCAGGTGGGTGATTAGGTGCGCGGGCAGGGTGTGAGCGCGGTCGACGACGAGGTGGTCGATCTGATGACCGACCGTCCAGGCTTGGGCCAGCGGCCACCACTGCCTTTGGGCGGCGCGGGGTTGCGGCTCGACCTGTTTGCCCAGCGCGGCGAGCACGGCCAGGGCGAGCATGGCGGGGCTGGTGGTGCCCGGAACCGGCCGTACGACCAGCGCCCCGCGGTCGGGGCGGTCGACGCGGGCGAGAAGGTCGCGGGTGGCCGGGGTGTCGTGCGGGTCGCGTACGACGGTGACCCAGGGCCGGTCAGCTGGCATCGCTGGTGCCGGGGTGCAGGGCGAAGGCGTTGTCGACGATCTCAATGTCGAGGCTGGTGCGCCGGGCACGGCGGGCCAACAGGTGGGCGGTTGAGGAGAACAGCGCCCAGTTACGCCAGATGCCGTGAGCGAATTTGTCGTCGACGTAGTGCAGCAGTTCGTCGTCGACCTCTGCGTAGAGCCGGTGGTAGGAGCGCATGACCTGCGGCACCTCGGCGCGGCTCATCGGAGTGAAGGTCTGCCGGCGCCAGACCCGCGAGCGCAGCATCGGCTGGCGGGAGAGCACCTCCCAGCAGCCGTTGCCGCCGACGTAGAGCAGCCCGAAGCGGGTGTCGTCGTGGTCGTGCAGGTAGCGCAGCAGCTCGATGCATTCCTCGGGGAGCCGTTGCGCTTCGTCAACGACGATCAACCGAGGGGCGCGTGCCATTTCGCGGACCAGGGCCGCGGTCAGGTAGAAGCGGTTGGCCTGCCGGGCCGGTGGCGTCCCGGTGAGAGTTTGCAGCAGAAGGTCGGCCAGCAGCCGCATCGTGGGCCGGGACGGGAACGTGATGATGGCGACCTCGATCCGCTCTGCCGCGCGGGTTCGGGCGGCCAGCGCCGCGATGCAGGTGCGCGTGGCGAAGGTCTTGCCGAGTCCGGCCAGGCCGTGGATGACGCCGACCGCCTGGTGGTCGGCGGTGTCGGTGATGACGTGCCGGGCCAACTGCAGCGCGGGGGTGGAGATCCGGCGGGCGCCGGGCGGTCCGGCCTCGGGCGGGCGGCGGGTCACCACGGCATGTCCCCTTCTTGGTCGTCGGTGATCAGGTCGTCCAGGGCGACGGGGTCGTCCAGCGGTGCCGCCGGGCCGATACCGAGCAGGCTGGTCGAGGCCGCCCGACGCAGCAGATGCCCACCGCCGGCGGGCAGCCGGCCGGGCAGGGCCGCGACGTCGACGGGGCTGACCAGCTTCGACTCGGTCACCGGGTCGCCGCTGCTGGCGAGGGCGGCCAGCCGGCGGCGGCCACGGCGGCGGGCAGCGCGCTTGTCGGCGGCCGCCGCCCGTTCCGCGGCGCGGGCGGCGGCGTAGAACTGCTCGGCCTGCTCGTCGGACAGGGCATTGTCCGGGTAGCAGGTGGTCAGGTAGGCGCCGTCGAGGTAGACGTGGACGAACCGGTCGTCGTGCGGCATGTACCGCAGCCGGACTTTCTGCCCGCGCCGTTCGCGGATGAGCCCGGCCGGGCACACGTAGACCAGGTTGCGGAAGTGGATCCCGTCGGCGCCGATGGTCCGTCCGACGTCGGCCAACAGCAGGTGTCGCAGCTCGTCCTCGGGGATCAGCCGCAGCGGCGTCGGGTCCTGCTCCCATGCTGCGGCCGGGGTACGCCCGCCGATGCCGGTGTGGGCGTGCTCGCGGTTGTACCAGGTCACCCAGGCGGCGAACTGGTCGACGAACACACTCCAGCGCATCGGCAGCGTCTCGGCAGGGGCACCGGCCGCCGCGGCGGCCTCGTATCCGGCCCGGGCCAGGCTGCGGTCGTCGACCGGGCCGGCGAGGCGACCGGATAGCTCGCGCGGTCCTTCGGTGAAGCCGGGCAGCATCGACAGCAGCAGCTGGTCGGTACTGCGGTTGACCCGCTCGATCTTGCCTTTGGCGTTGGCGTGGTACGCGGGCATCACTGCTACCTCGACGCCGAGGGCGTTCATGGCGTCGCGTACGGAGTCGGCGGCGAACTCCAGGCCGCGGTCCAGCCGCAGCATCCCCGGCACGCCACGGGCAGGCCCCGCGTCGTCGGGCAGCATGCCCATGCGTAGCGCGGTCAGCACTGTTCCCGCGTGCGGGGTGAGCGCGATCGCCCAGCCGACGATGACGCGGGTGGCGTCGTCGATGAACATCGTCACCCATGGCGTTGTCGCCGGGCCACGCGGCGGCAGCACCAGAACTGGCAGGTTTTTGTGGTCGCCTTCCCAGACCTGGTTGCGGTGCGACGCGGCCCGGCGCAGGTAGACCAGCTTCGCCCGCCGGGCCCGGTCACCACCGGCTGCGGCGGCGGCCTGCGCTGGGGTGAGCTCGGCGGCGAACGCCCGCTGCAGCGTGCGCAGCGAAACCGGCGCGGCGTTGGCCCAGCCGGAAACGAACTCGTCCGGGATCGACATTGCGGCCGCCGTGGTGCGCCCGGCCAGCACCGCTGTTCGGGCCCGGTGCACCGCGGCCACGTTGCCGCGGAAGTCGACGTACGCGGCCCGGTCGGTGTCCGAGAGCCGGAACCGCGTCTCGTCGCTCCGCTCGACGGCGGCCAGACGCAGCCACACCGCGCGCTCGGTCACACTGAGCCCGGCGGCCACCAGCCGGACCATCGCCGTGGTGCGCTGCCCCGCCGCATGCGCCTCTCGCAGTTGGTGCAGGGCGGCGCTCCACTGTTCCGCATTCGGGCGTGCCACGATCCGCCCTCCCTGCACCACGTGAAGGATCGCCGATCGGGAAGATCACACCGGCCTAATCGAACGATGTCAAGCCCGCTCCACGCCACGGGCTGGGCGCACCGCTGCTCACCCCGCAGGCTTCGATTGCCAGCGGGGCTGGCTGCCCGGCATTTGCCGCTTGTGGTCGTGCCGCACCCACAGGCGGGCTAAGAGAGCATGGGCGACGGAGACCGTGGATGGGTGGACCAGGCGGCCGGAAGATCCAAGCAAGCTGCTGCACGAGGGCTGGTCGAGTGAGACCAAAGTGCCGGCGGGAGCAACCGACTCCTGCTAGCCTCAGAGCCGCAGGAGGCCCAAAGGGTTCCCGCGCCCGCCTTGGGGCCCGCTCATGCGGGCCCTTCGTGCATCTGGCGCCGTGACATGGAGATGCTCCTGTGCGGGCATGAGCCGCTGAGCCACTTCGTCAACGGCTGAGACCCAACGGCAGCATCTGCTTCAACTTCCTGTGTGCGCCGCCGCGCTTCTCGGTGGTGCCGGACAGTCCAATGCAGTCCGGCACTGCACGGGCGAGCAGGTCGAACAATGCGGTGACGATCACAGGCCGACGTTGATGGGGGCCTGGCCAGGGTGAGGAACTGAGTTGGCTGTGCGATGTTGTCCTCACTGGCCGGCATCCTCGATACAGCCGGCCAGGTTAGTGGAACCGTCCTGCCGCCCGCCGTCGAGGGATTCTCGGCGCTTCTTGGTTGACCGTTCGGGCTTGCGCCCGTCCTACTCCGAACGGCGAAGCAGACGCCGGCATCACAATCAGTAGATACACGGTCACCGCACAATGATGCCAATCCCCCGCTTTCCGGACCGCCTTCACCAGCAACTTCGTCAGGGTGCTGCGTGAGCGCACCCGTCAAGCGGGCTCGGTGGGGCGCAAGCTCGCGGGCAGGTCAGCAGCGATTAGTTCGGCCAATTGGTGCAGGAACGGCGGCAGCAGCACCGGCAATAGTTCGAACTGGCCATCGGGCACCATCGCCCTCAGCCGGCTCATTCCGTTGGCCATGAACAGCAGCATCGCCGCGGTGCTCGCCCGGGCTCTCGTGGACGGCGCAGGCTCGAGCAGGGCCTGGCGCAGCAGCAGCCGGTTAAGGCCAAACGTAATGCCGAAGAACCACTGCTTCAGGCCCGGACACTCAGGCGGAGGCTGGCCGGCGGCCAGCGCGTCGAGCTCTGCCTCGACGGCGTCGCACAACGAAAGCGCCCAGCGGTGCATACGATCGACGGCCTGCCAGCTGGCCCGCAGCTGCGCGAGGGACGCTTCGGCGACGATCCGCTCAAAATCATTGCGTGCGTCACCAGCCGGTAGCAGAGTCAAGCCATGGCCGTCGTTGATGTCGGCGAGCTGCGTGCCCTCCTCGGGGTACTCGAGCATGGAGGCAACCGGAACGGTCGCACCGGGCGGAGCCAGGGCCCGCGAGACGGCAGCGATGCCCATGTCGGACAGCTCGCTGGTGCCGCCCAGGACGCCGGAGATCGCCGTAGTGAGGAGGTCCCGGTTGGTGTACGGCTCGGTCTCGTAGGCGCCCTTATCGAACGGGGCCAGTTCGGGCAGTGCGAAGGGGATGCCGGCAGCGGCAATGCGGCCGTCGATGTCGCGGATGCGCTGAGGCAGCAGCGTGCTCTTGCCACTGTGCTTAGCTGCGAGCTCCTGCGCGGTGTCGGCGATCCAGTCGCTGCGGTCGGCATCCTCTACCGGTTCCCGTAGGGCTTCCAGTCGGAAGTCGGTGACCGCAGCAAGCCACGCCGCGCGCACGGCCGGCTCCGGGATCGGCAGGCCGGCCCCGAACGCTTCCAGGGCGAGGTCGCCGGGGCGGCGGCCCGGGCGGGCGTGAGCGCTGAGCCACACCACCAGATCGACCGATTCGGCCGGGACAGTGGAGACGCTTCCCCGACCCTGCCCGGCGCCATGCTGCTCGTTGCGGGGCAGCAGGCCCGCCGCACGCCACCGTTCGAACTGGGTGGGAGTGGGTGCCGCGCCACGCGCGCCGGCGGCGGCCATCAGCGCAGTATCGGCTGCGCTCGGCTGTTTGCGGACCATGACCAGCGACCGTACCGGGTGCGGACGACTTTTGGAGCCCCGCGAGCTTGCCGAGGATCGGATCGTTGCGGGCTGGTGTGCTGGTTTCCTGTCCGAGGCGATGAGCCTCTCATCCACAAGGAGTGAATAGGTCCATGACCAGCACACGCAGCTCATCGGCGCCTGGCCCAGGCGGACCGCGTCGGTGGATCACGATCGCCGCGGCCGCAGGTGCCGCAGCCGCCGGGGTACTGGCCGCGCACAGCACGCCGTGGGCGGTCGGTGTCGGCACCGCAACGGGCCTGTTCGTCGCAATCCGCGAGGTCCTTCGGCATTGAGTTCCTGGCCGCGGCGGGGATGCATGACCGGGTGCGCCGGGTGGCTAGACGACGGCGGTTGCGGTCGGCGGAACAGCCGACCGGGCGCTCGCCGTGAGATCACGGTTCGTGCTCGCTGGTGGCGCGGGGCCGGCGGTTATTCCTTGGCGGAAAGAAGGGCGTCACCGCAGGTCGGGATGTTCGAGCGCCGTCTAGACCCACCGCCAGTCCAGGTCGACGACTGCGGGGCGGGTGACCAGGGCTTTGCCGAGGTCGGTGGGACCGCTAGGATGATCTTCGAGGTACCGGCGTGTAGCTCTGCCCGCCCAGCCGACGCCTCCAGCATCATGAGCGGCGTGCGGATTACGCGAGTGCTGATCAACAATTTCCGTGGTTGGGCTTATCTTGACCTACGGCCGCGAGGCCACGTCCTGCTTGCGGGTGTGCCCCGCTCTGGGCGCAGCGACATCATCGCTGCGCTGAGACGGGCCCTTGATCCGGACGGGCCCCGAGCGCCCCGTCCGTCCGATATTCATCAGCGCACGGTCTCGATCGAGAGGCCCGAGGGCGAAGACCGGGAAGGTCTCCCGGTCGAGGAGGTAATCACCAGAGCCGACTTCGCGGAAGTCGAGGTCACGCTCACGGATCTGGACCCGGAGCTGCAGCAGCTATTCGACGGCTTCCTTGAGCCACTAGACCCAGCCGGCCACGCGAGTGAGGCCGATGACGCTGATTCGTCCGCCCCACAGTGCGTGCGACTGACCTACCGGCTGAGCTACGACGCCGACGCCGATGTGACTGAGGCGTTCGTCTACTTCCCGGTCCGCAGCGACCCGGCCATGAGTCAATACAGTCGCCTGCCGGCGGCGACACGCCGTGCGCTGCCGGTCATCAATCTGAACTCGTCTCAACCGCTGCAGCTACGGTCCGGCGGCGCCCTGCGCCGCATTCTCGACGCCCGCGACCCAGACGCCGCTATCGCCGCTTTCACGACGCTCAGCGACGCAGTCGGCGCTGCCGTGGCCGTCTTGTCAGCCGATAATGCGATGGCAGGCACGGTGAGCCAGGTACTCGAGACGGGCGGAGCAGGCACGAGGCTCGGGGACACGGCCGTCACCGCCGCCGACATCGGCTTCTTCGCTGAAGACGGCACGGTGGCAGCGTTGCTGCGGACACTGCAGCCGGCCCTTCGGCTGGACCAAGCCGGCCCGCTGGCTCTCACCAGCCACGGCAGCTCAGCCACGGCAGTGCTCTCCGCGGCCGAGGCGATGCTGCTGGCCAACCTACCTGGAGCAGTCGTTCTCGCCGACGACTTCGGTGATCAGCTCGACGCCGCTGCAGCCCAGCACCTCACCGCGCTGCTACGCGCCCGATCCGGGCAACTGTGGCTGTCAACGAGACGTCCCGAGGCAGCGCGGGCGTTCGAGCCGGCCGAGTTGGTCCGCCTGGCGCGGCACGACGGCGTACGGGCGCACCATCAGCTGGACAGAATCACCGACCGCAAGGCACTCTCCGCGATGCGGCAGCTGCACACGCAACTGCTCACCGCGATGTCCGCACCGACCGTCGCCATCACCGAAGGACCCCACGACGTCGCCGTCTACAGCATGGTTGACCGCCGCTACCCGCCCGACCGGCTGCCGTTGTCGGCGCGCGGCGTGCGCCTCGTCGCCGCTGGCACTGGACAGGACGGCGGGATCGACCAAATCCCGCGAGTTGCAGACCTGGCCCGCAAGCTTGGCTTCCGGGTCATCGCCGTGATCGACAAGGACAAGGACAGCGCGCAAGCCGCCACGCAGGTAGCGCGGATCGAGGCTGCCTGCGACAACGTGATCCGGCTGCCTCCGGGGGCCATCGAACGCGCCATGCTCGCCGGCATCAGCATGGACGCGATCGTCGCGGGGAGCGCCACCCTCACGGAGTACGGCATCCCCGACCCGGTCGACGGTCGCACTGGCGAGGCGGCGGTCATTGAGCTGTGCAAGGTTGTACACAAGCAGGGCCTGCATGAGCAGCTTCTGGAGTCCCTCTACGCCGAAACGGGCGCCCATCCGCCTCTCATCCAAACCGTCCTGGCCCTCATCGCGGCACTGGCGACCACCCCACCCAGCGAAAACAAGCTGACCGACCTGACCGACATCGCGCGACCCGTGGCGGCCACCTCATGACCTACGAACCCCGAGGCACCCAGAACGACGTAATCACCAGCTCCGCGCCCGTGATCGTGGTCAGCGGCGGAGCTGGCACCGGCAAGACCACCACCGCTGTAGCCGCTGCGCGCGCTTACCTGGAGACGACCGACCGCCAGCTGCTCGAGACTCGTCGCGCAGCGGCGATCGCGGACCAACGAACCCGACTGGCAGCGCCCCAGCGGGTCCTTTTCTTGTCGTTCTCGCGTACCGCGGTCACGCAGATCATCGACCGCGCGGGTTCGATCATCGGACCGTACGGACCGCGGCTGGAGGTCGCAACGTTCGACGGCTTCGCCTGGCGCATCGTCACCAGCTTTGGCCCTCATCACGGTTACCCGCCGCCGCTTTCGGTCCTGAGCGCCGCCAACGCGCGTGTGCCCGGCGCCCCACCAGGACTGACATACGACGAACTGCTCCCGGCAGCCATGAAACTTCTGACCATCCCCAGGATCGCCGAGCACTACAACGGCCGGTACGGCATGATCATCTGCGACGAGTTCCAAGACACCGACACGGAAGAGTGGGTGTTCCTGCGGACGATTGCACCTTCAGCCCGACTGATCCTGCTCGGCGATCTCCACCAATGCATCTATGACGGGTTCAAACACGTAGACCCGAACGCGCGGATCTCCGACGCACTCGCGTTGCCCGGCGCGATCGAGATCGATCTGCCACCGGCAAGCTTCCGGGACCCCACCGGTGTGCTGCCCGCTGCGGCCGAGGCAGCGCGCAAGCGCCGATTCGACGACCCAGCCATCGCCTACGCGGCGAAAGCCGGGCGCCTTTCAATCACCCGTACTACCTCCGCCACGGGCTACGCAGAGGTCATCGATCTCGTGCGCGACGCCCGACTGCAGGGGCACACCGTCAGCATCTTCACGCACACCAATGCGGCCACGACCGAGCTTTCCGACGCCATGCGCCAGGCCGGGCTTAACCACGAACAGGTCGGCCTTACCGAAGCGTACGGGGAGGCCCTTCCGGCGCAGCTCGCCCTGATTCAATATGCGCTCGGCGAGGACGCGGCACCGATCCGCCGCGCCCTCGCCGTGTACATCACGGCAAACCACCGAGGTAGGTACCTGCCTGCACTTGCCGAGCAACTACTGATCGGGACGAATCCTCAGCTGGAACATGCTTTGTCCGGGTTGTGCCAGGACCTGCGGGCTGCAGCCCGTTCAGCACCCGACCTTTCCGGCGTTATCGCCGGGGCGTACCGCCGGGTCGGTACCTTCCGAGGGCAGGAAACCTGGACGCAAGCGGCGGAACGAACTCGCAATGCCCTTCGGGGGGTCAACCTCGACCACGGAATGGCGGGCATCGAGGCACAGCTACTTCGGCTGCGCGACGAATCGCTGGTCGGTGGGCTTAGCCCACGCCGGCACTCGATTCAGGCAATGAATCTTCACCAGACTAAGGGACGCGAGGCCGACACCACCATCCTCCTGCTTCGCCCAGACGAGTGGTACGGCTACGAACAAGATCCGTATCCGAACGGGTCGCGGTTGCTCTACGTGGTCATGACACGTGCTCGACAACGAGCCCACCTGGTGGTGCCAAGCGCAGCGCACCCATTGTGGCAGCCACTCATCGATGCCTGCGATTCCTACTGAACCGGCACACGGCTGCACCCCCAAGGAACGGGTGTGGCTGAGCCGGAATTCACGTAATGATTCCCTCCGGCCACTGCCGGGTTGCCGCATGAGCGCCGCGGTGCTCAGCCGGCGTAGCGGGCGGCGAGCCGGTCGAAGAAGGCGTCGAGCCGGCGGGCTGTGTCCGGGCCGTCGGCGAGCTCGGCGCCGCCGAAGCGATAGACCTCATAGCCGGCTAGGCGCAGCTCGCGGTCCTCGGCCATCATCTCGGCGTACAGGCGCGGGTTGGCGTATCGCCGCTTGTTGCCCGACACCTTTTCATCAGCGTAATGCTGCACGCCGTCACACTCGATCACGACCCGGACCCGGTGCGGTAGCAGCATCAGGAAGTCCATCCGCTGGCGTGGCAACGGCGGTGTGCCGGGCGAGTGGTAGCTGCGCACATGCGGGTCGTAGTGCAGGTAGACCTGTGGGATCAGCGCCGGGATGTCCGGGCCCAGGCGCAGGGACCGGTCGGTGTAGGCGCGCAGCACCCGCCGTTCGGCGTCGTTGTCGCCCAGCGACCGGTCCAGCCGCCGGCACAAGCTGAGGAATACCTCCCGCGCCGGGGCGCCGGTCATGCCTTCCCGATCGGCCCACCACCCAGTCAATTCGGTCCATGTGAGCCCGTGCGCGGGCAGCGGGCGGTCGTACATCAGGCAGTTCTGCGCGTTGCGAGTGATGCGTAGGTCGTTATTGAGCGCGTCGACGAGCACGATTTCGGGCTTGGGGCCGATCGCGGCGAAGATCAGGTTCTTCATGGTGCCGCGGACGCCGGAGCCGATCCGGCGCGGGGCGAACACCGGGGCACCGCTGATGTCGTCGATCTGGATCAGCTTATAGCCGTCGTGCACAAGCACGCCGTTGAGGAACTCGCCCAGCCGTTCGACCTCGGCCGGGTCAGTACGCACAGCAGGGTGCAGCATCTCGGCGAGGAAGCGCAGCAATTTTTCGTCACTGTCGGCTAGGCCGAACCGCGGGTCCTCGAAGATCCAGTCGTCGTCCCAGTCCTCGTTCATCACACGGTGCTGGACAACGTCTTGGAACGCGTTGGCGTACCGAGGGTCGTGGCTGGGCAGCTCGTCGAGGTCGTAGAGCCGGGCCAGGAAGTCGGTCTCCGAGAGGGCGCCGCTCCAGAAGGTGTGCGCCGGCGTTAAGAACTCTCGGAACCCGTTCGGCACGCTGCCGCGCAGCCAGCCGAGGCCCTCGAGGATTCGGCGTCGGGTGACCTCGGTGATGTATCCGGCGATCGGGACCTCCGGTAACGGTGTCGAAGCGGGAGGTCGCCGGTGGGCGGCCCTGCAGGTTTCTTACCGCCCGCCGCTGGTTGCTGTCCAACCCCGACCGTGGCGTCTCCAAACCTTGGCCGAGTCGCGTCGTCGCCGTCTCTTACAGTGACAGCCATGTCAATCGCCGGGCATGCCTCCGACCGGTTCTGGAGTCAGCAGCGGACCACATTGTCGGAACTGCTGCTGCGCGCGGGCAACCAACGCGCAGCGCGACTGCTATCGCTCGTACCAGCCGCGGAACTCGGCGATGGAGATCCGTGGGATCCGGTTCAAGTAGTGCTGTTGGTACGGCCGACCTTCCTGGACCTGTTCCGCCCGGCAGACCTGCGAGCGATCGCCGGGCAGATGAACGAGCTCAAGAGCTGGGACTCCAGCACTGGCCACCATGTCACCGTGGCGCCGCTGCTGGCAGACCCTTTCACCCGTGCCCCGCTGGGCAGCACCGGGACCAGCGCTATGCAGCTGCGCGACGCGATTGCCGAGGCGCTGTACGCCGTCAAGTCGTACGACCTCCCCGAGGTTTGCCGGGCTTTAGGGCTCGCTGATGGTGATGTCGATGAGGCCCACGCGAGCAAGCGCAGTTACGTGCGCAGTCGGATCCAGGGCTACAGCGAGGATCAGCTGCTCGAACTGGGCGACCGGGTGGTGGAGGAGCACTACCTTCCAGAGTTATGGGGACTATTGCAAGTGCTCGGAGCCCGCCGAAGTGGGGTGTGCACCCCCTTCCGGAATCTGATCTTCGCCGCCGACGGTCCGAAACCCGAGCTGGTGCTCGCCGACGCGGTCAGCAACACCATCGAGATCGTTAAGAATGAGGACTTCTGCCTGGTGTTCGACCGGCCTCTCGGTGATGCTGGGCTCACCTGGGCAGAAGTCGTGGCGTGGTGGGCCGAGACTCATGCGCCCGCGGCCGGGAGCGAGCGTGTCGCCGCGAACCAGTTGCATGCCCGTCTTCTTCGGTCGCTTGATGCTGGCCGCCCGGTGTCGGTGGAGCCCGGCCCGGAACGGCAGATGTTCCTGGCTTACACAGAGCTACTCAAGCAGCACGGCTTCCAACTGCCAGCGCTGATCCCGCAGGTCTATCTGCACTACGACCCTTATAGCCGCCAATACCGTCGCGCCGCAGGACCGCTGCCGCGCCAACGTATGGACTTTCTGATGCTGCTGCGCGGGCGCCGTCGGCTCGTCATCGAGATCGATGGCAAGCAGCATTATGCCGAAGGCGATCGGGCGAGCCCGCGGCTGTATGCGGAGATGATGCGCGAGGACCGGGCACTCCGCTTGGACGGCTACGAGGTCTATCGGTTCGGGGGCCACGAGTTCCGCGACGTACAGCATGCGCGGACCGACATGCGGGCCTTCTTTGGTCGCATCCTCGCCAACTACGGCTACCTTGAGGACGCGTCCGCATAGAGACCAGGGCTCCTCTGCGGCGGTCAGCAACGCCAGGCGGTGCACCTCGCGCGACGGCACCAGCCGTCGGAGTCGGGCTGTGATGCCGTACCTGACCACTACCTCACGGGCGGAGGCAGCGAGCGTGAGGCGGTCCAGCGGCGGTATGACGTCGAGGCGCTGCGGGCGCCGATCTGGGAGACCACGACGATGTGCGGCCGGGAGTGGGCGCTGATGCTCGGCGGTGACGGCGGGATGCTGGGCAGGTGCCGGAAGCCGGCGTTCGCGCCGACGGTGTCTTACGCTGATGGACCGCCTGTTCTCCGCGCCAGCGGTCGACAGCAGAGCCTCCGTCGTTGCGCAGGTAGTCGCCGACGTGGTGCGTCAGCACGGCTACGCGGAGGTGCGCGTAAGGTTCCCGGTGACCAGCTTGCCGCCCTCCGGAAGGCGATCCGGTCGCTGATCAGGCAGCAGGCGGGGCACCCCGCCCAGACACTCGTGCACGGCGATCTCCTGCTGGTGGTGTGATCCGCTGCGGGACCCGGCGGCGGAGATGCGGGCAGCAGCCGAGGCGGTAGGAGCGGCACTGTTCGGGAATCAGCCGCGTCCGGCCACGCGACCCGAACGGCCAAAGGTGGTCAGGTGGACCGCGTGGGAACTTGGGTAGGCGTCGGATTGACGTGCTGTCGGCCTTCAGCACGCTCGCCATTTGCGGGTGCTTGAGCTGGATATGCTCCGCACACGGCACCACGCGGGGCTCAAACATCGGCCCTGACGCTAGATGCGCCGAAGCACACAGACGACCTTGCCCAGGATGACCGCGTGTTCGGCGGAGATCACCTCATAGAGCGGATTTCGCGGGACGAGCTCGATGCGACCGTCGCGGGTCCGGTGGGCCTTGACCGTTGCCTCGCCCTCGATCATCGCGGCGACGATGTCGCCGTTCTCGGCGACCGCCTGCTGGCGTACGACGACGACGTCTCCGTCGCAGATCGCCGCCTCGATCATGGAATCGCCCTTAACTATCAGAGCGAACAGTGTGCCGTGCCCGACTAGGTTGCGAGGCAGCGTCAGCTCGTCCTCCACGTGTTCCTCGGCGAGGATCGGGGCGCCGGCAGCGATAGTGCCAAGCACGGGAACCTTGAGGCCTGGCTTGTCTGCTCCGTTCGATGCCGGGCCAACCTGCGCCCTGCGAATGTCGACCGCCCTGGATGCATTTGCCTCGCGACGCAGGAGGCCGCGCCGTTCAAGCGTGTTCAAGTGGTGCGCCACGGACGAGGGGGAACCAAGCCCGACCGCTGCACCGATCTCGCGCACTGTGGGTGGGTAGCCGTGCTGCTGGACCCAATCGCGGATCACAGTCAGGATGCGCTGCTGCTTGGAGCTGATGTGGGGCGGCTCGGCCTCGGCACCATCGGAGGTTGTCATTCACGCACCATACAACGGACTTTGGCACGTGTGTACTAACACGCTGACTGCTCGTCGTTGACGTCCTCGCCGCCAATTTGGTGGCTCGCGAAGGTGGTGGTGCGGGGTCGGGTGCCACTCACGGTGTCTAGCAGCCGGGCCAGCACGTCAGGGCACAGAAACACGACGGCGCCGTGGAAGGAGGGCGCCAACGGCGGGCAGCTGCTGCCGTGGACGAGGGGCCCGCCTTGCAGACCGCTCCCTAACCACTCAGGCATTCCCCGTGAACGCCCGGACCGATTCGGCCGGTCGGGGTTCCTCCGTGTACGGCGAAGAGGAGCTTCAATATGGAGAGACTAGGGGCATCAATCGCTGCCCTTTGGTGAGCCGGGTGATGGGGCATTCTCGGAATGGCTTACGGTCACGCCGAGGGAAAGTCGATCCTTACCGACGGCGTCTACGAGGGTTTGGTAAAGGTCGGTGCGGAGGATTAGGTCGGCTCCGTGGATGGCTGGTTCGAGTGGGCTGTAGTTGCCGTCGTGGATGAGGAAGCCGCGCCATTGCCGGCCGACAATTGCTGTGCCGTTGTCGTCGACGAGGACGTGACGTAGTGCTGGTGCTTCGGGGCGGAGCCCGAGGAGAGCAATGACTTCGATCCGGGGGACGAGTGTGAAGCGTTGGAGTCCAACTCCACGGTCATGCGCCGGGGCGCCCGGTTGGCCCTCGTAGTCGATGAATGCGGCGAGGGGTCCTCGGGTGGAGCTGAGGGCGATGCGGGCTCGTTCGGCGTCGAGATTGGGTGCGAGGTGTTTGTAGCCGACGGCCCACGGGTGCGGTGTGGTGCGGGAGAGTGGCATGCTGTTGACGGGCGGCGGTCCGTCGCATGCCTCGAGTCCGGTTGCGATGAGTATTTGCCGGGCTGGGGTGTCGGGGTAGCGGGTGGCGAGTGTTGCTTGCCGCTCGAACATCCCGAGCTGGACCCATCCTTTGTATGGCTCCTCGCTGACGCGTACCGGCTCGCCGTCTGCACCGGTGAGTTGCCGGACATCCGCGAGAGCGATTGCGTCGGCGGGGGGCCACTCAGCGTCGTCTTCAATCCATGGGATGGGTGTCAGAGACCAGTTGAGCGCACTGGCTCGGGTTGGGGGCCGCGGAACCCTTGATGCTTCGCTGCGGAGCGCCCATCGCGCGTTCGGCGCCAAACGTTGCGCGAGAGTCTGTTCGAATCGTCGAGGGTCTGATAGGACTCCTTCTAGCGCTCTCGCGGCCCGGATGCCGGCAGCAGCCGACTGCAGCTCGTTCTCGACGACTTCTTCGTCCGCGAGGTACGCGTCCGGCATCCGTCTGGCCCACGATGATCGCAGATGGTCGATCTGTTCGCCGAAGCGTTTCCCGATGTCGTCGACCTGCCCGACAAGCCGATCGACGATTGCTTCACGCAATCCCGGGGGCTCGTTCGCATCCTCAAGGCGGTCATGGAGAAACAGAGTCACGAACCCTTCAGCCCGTTCCTCCGGTGTCGCCGATGTCATTCGCGCTTCCTCATGAGGTCGTGGAAGGCAGCTCGTACCTTCGGGGCGGGTTCGGTCGCCGTCGGGTACGGAACCGGACGGCCGTGTGCGTCCAGGATCCGGCCCGCGAGCGCGCGCACTGACAACCAATCCGTTCCAGCCAGCTGCGTCAACTCTGCCGCCATCTCATCAGTCAGATCGCCAATCGGCAGGCAGGTGCGTATGACGTCCAACAGCCATGTGATTCGGCCTGCGTCCAAGCGAGCTCGCAGCACGTGGACGAGTGCTGCCTGCGCGATCCTCGGGCGGCACGTCACCAGCAGTGTGGTGGCGAGGAGCGTCTGCCGCAGGTCCGCGCGCAGGGGCTGCGAGATCGTCGCCAACGCAAGCGTCGCCAACGCGACATCCAATGCATCCTGCGAATCAGGGGTTGCGGTCGGGCGGTACGTGTGACCGGCCCGTTCCGCGGTCCCCGGGAGCCGATGCTGAATGATCGGGAACGCAGCCTCCCAACACTCGACCGCCGTACCACCCGGCGCGCCGGTCGGCGCCGAAGCGAACGCTGCGACCACAGCCTGCGTCACCCCGTACGTACTCTGCGCATCTGAATCAACCGTCTCGGCGACCGCCGCCGCCAGCGTCCTCTCCGCGGTAACCGAATCCAGCTCTTGTGCTGTGGTCCACAGGTTTACACGTTCCCGTCCGGCGAACGTGCGCCACCCGCCCCCGCCGCGGATACGGATGTAAGCGAGCGTGAGACAGTAGCTCGCGACCGTCCTCAACGCGTCGCTGGTGCCGTCGCAGCGGGCGGCGAGGCCCTCGCCAAGACCAGCGAACACCTCGTTATCGGAAAACCGGGAGACCTCACGGGCGACGTCGTCAACTAGCCCGATACCCGCCTCTGCACCATAGGTCAGGGTCGCTTCAATGATGCGCCATCCGATGGCGTTCGTGACCGCGTCAAGGTCCCACCTGGGAGCAGCGTCGTCCCGATACCGCTGGTTGTCGAATTCGCGTGCCGCGAGTATCGCACCCGCCCGGCCAACGAGGACGACGGGACGCTGGTCACTCACAAGCCGCTTCTGCAACTCCAGCGGGTCAGGCTTCGGGCTGGAGTCCCATGCGCTGTTCCGCTTCTGCTCCGGACGCGGCGTCCGGGTCGGGAAAGCTGCGCCACCCAATCGGACGACTGCGTCGACAAGCTCCGGTGTCACCGCGGACTTGGGCTGATCGCTGGAGTACAGCATCGGCTGGTCGTCGTAGGTCGCCGCGACATTGTTCGCGACAATGGCGAGCATCACGTCCGTCTGCGGGCTCCTGCCGAGCTCATTCGCGAGCCGGGTGAGGAGCTCAAGGTCCGTGGTCGGGCGACGCCAGCCCGTCCCGACGGTCAGTCGGAGGGCCGCCAGGACGATTGGGTCCGCGGCCATGGCCTGGGTTTCGAGTAGGTGCGCGTGTGCGGTGTACGCGCGCACGTCCTCGAACCCAAGCATGGCGAGGAGGGTGTCCGCGCCGTCGATGCCCACAGCAATCGGATCAATGGTTGCGGCCTCCTCCCACCACCGGGTCACGAAGCCTGAGGTGCCGCGGCCGTTGGTGTGCTGCCGCACCAGGTAGACGAGATCGACGAGCTTCTCCAGGCATGCGCGTGCGGCGTCGATGTCGACGTCGGCGATGTCGTGGATGCTGTCGATGATTTCCAAGATGGTGGGGTCTTTATGTCCGCCGTAGCTCGCCAGGAGTAGACAGGCGCGGCGCCAGCATTCGTCGGCTTCATCCTTCGCGCCGGCGGCGACGCAGATGCGGGCGGTCGCGAGTTCGAAGTCGGCGGTGATGCTGTACTGGGTGTTGGTGTCACGGCGTCGGTCCCGGATAACCTTGATCAGGGCGTGGGTGGCGCCGACGCCGATGTGGTCGGAGACGCGAGACAGGATTTCGAGAAGGTCGTTGGTTGCGAGGGGCCCATTCTCGGGCAGTCCGAAGTTGGTCGTGGTGGTGGTGCCGTCGCCGATGGCGACGAGGTGGGCGAGCACCGGGTCGAGGTCGCTGGTTTGGACGACGATGAGGGAGCTCTCGACGACCTTGTGAACAAGCGAGTGAATGGAATACAGGTCGCACGCCCGCGGGTCACCGGTGAACGGGTGTGCTTCAGCCGCGAGGTCCGCGAGCGCGACCAGGACGGCCGTGGAGGCTGCTTCGGCCGTGGTGAGGCCGGCGGCGACGTCCTCTGCGACGCCGATGGTCGCCACCGCGTACCGCAGCCAGGCGCGATAGAAGCCGACGCCCGCGAGCTGACTGGCGTACTTGAGCGGGATGCTCCGGTCGAGGGCGTGGGCGAGGGTGAGGAGCGAAAGCCACCGTTGGATGTTGCCGTAGTTGGCGGAACGACGGGCGAGGATGGCGTCGGTCGCGGCCTGGATGTCCGCTTCAAGGTCGATGGTTCCCAGCCCTGCGAGAACGTCACCGGCGGGGATGCCATAGTTCAGGTACCCGACGATGTCGAGTGCCGGCGCAAGCCCCCACGCCTGCCGGGCGAGGTCGGCCGGATCGGGTAGGCCGGGTGTCCCGGCTGCGGCGAGGTTGGCGAGTGCCAGGTAGACCCGAGCGGCCTTGTCGGGGTCGGTCATCGCCGCCGCAACATCCGGCATGAACCCCGCCGGGAGACCGGCGGTGAACACGTCGACCAGATCTTCAAGGGACGCGTCGTGGTCGAGTTCTAGGTTCTCGGCAACCTGTTCGGCCAGGTTCGGCGGGACGTCACCGCGCTGATTGCGGAGGCGGAGCGCACCGAGCTGGATGGCCAGGTGGAGAGTGCCGTCGCCGTCAGAGCTGTAGGTGGAGCGTTCGCGTTTCGATTCGGACTCTCGGGCGTCGATGTATGCCTTCCACGGGGCCGCAGCCCCGGCTCGATCAACTGACTCACAGAGGCGGAGCCCCCACCGTGACGGGAATGTGGGCCGTCCTTCGTACATGAGTCGCTCGGCTACGACGTCGGCACCGACGATGGCCACCACGACCTCCGCGTACTCGACAATCGAGTCGGTCAGCGACTCGGTCTCGTAAGTGTCAATTGACTTGCGGGTCTCGACGCAGGTGATCAGCGTCGGCCAGTCGAGCCGTGCTTCGGCTTCACGGGCAACGATCCCGACGACCCGCTGCAGCGCCTCCGGCGGTTGGAACGCGCGGATGCTTTCGGCGACGAACCCCGGCTGGATGAGCTCCTTCAGTTCGTCGTACCGGTCCAAGTGCGCGAGGAGCTCGGGAAGGTGCCGGAACGCCCGCGCGTCGGTGAAGAACCCGCGAGCCGCGAGCCACGCGGCCGCGCTTTCACGGATGGACGCGACCCACTCGTCGTCCTTGCCGCGCAGGATGTGCCGGCTAAAGCTTTCGTGGTGGATGCGCAGGCCACCGAGGCCGGGTTGCGACTTCAGCACGGGTGCGAGCGTCTTGAGAGCGGATGCCAACAACGTCTTCACCATTGGGGGAAGCAGTTCGCCGAGCTCGTCCGCGGACAGCGCGAAGTCGCACAGCGCGAGGATACCGATGGCGAACAACTGGTCGTCGGTCATGGCGCCAAGCAGGTACTCGTAGTACGCGTCGATGTCAGTGGCCGTGTCGGGGACACGCGCCAGCCGGTGAATGATGTCGTTGACCGTGCTCGGCGCTGCGCCGTCGTCGAGCGGTGACGTGCGGGTCGCGTACCGGCACAGGTAGGTGGCGTAGAGCGCGTTGCCGCCGGAACGGCCGTGGACTAGATCGACGATGGCGCGTTCGTCGTCATCATCGAGCGGCTCGGTCCCCCCGGGCTCGGTGAGGAGCCCATGCTTGGTCGCGAGAGTGCAGATCTCCTCCCACGACATGCGGGGCATCTGGACGAGGTCCCCGGCCGCGGGTGCTGCGTTCGCGAGGTGGGAACCGGGTTGACTCGCGATGAGCATGCAAACGCCGGGCGGGAGGTCGATGGCGGCAAGCTGGTCAACCAGTAGGCGGGAGGGGTCCGTCTGTCGGCTGGTACGCCGGCCCAGAACCCGGTCAACGTGGTCGAGACCGTCGACGATAAGAAGCACGCTCTGCCCGGGGCGCGTCTCGCGGCATGCCTCCACTGCGACGGTGAGCGCTTCCGGGGTAGCGGCGAACCTGGGCCGCAGGTCTGTGGTGGCTTCGGGCACGATCTGTTCGAGCTGCCGCAGAAGGCTTCCGATGACAACGTCGGTGAGGACGCGTTCCTCTCGGTTGATGTCGTTGGCACCGAGCCAGCAGTGGTGCCGGGCAACAATCCAGCCTTCGTCGCGGTGGGTGTCTGCGAGTTGTTCGCACAGCCAGGACTTGCCGACACCGGGTTCGCCGGTAACGACGACGCGGCCGCCGGCGGGGGCGACGGCGTCGACATGCTTGCGCACTTCGGCGGTAGCGCCGGCCCGGGGCACGACGATGGCCGTTTCGATGGGGTGTCCTTCGGCGACGGCACCGAAGTCGGTGGTGAGCCCGACTTGGGGTAAAACGTGTTCCCGCGCGACGTTCCCGTCGAGTGCGCGGGCGCCAGTGGCTGCATGAGCCAAGGCGAGCGCCGCATACTCGGGTCGAATGTTGGTGTTAGGGGTGCGGCCAGCGCCGAGCTCTTCGATAACGCGACGCAGGAGCGCGCGCTCAGCCAGACCGGGCGCGGAGAAGTCGAGCGTCGAAGCCGGGGCGCTGGTGTCGATAGTGAGGTGCTCGCACGCCGTGCGGATCTGAACCTCAGTGAGACCGGCAAGGCGCGTCTTCCAGGGTTCAGTTTCCTGGAGGGCCGTCGGGTTGAACTTGAACCTGCGGGTGGCGACGCCCGGCAGCGGGTGACCAGGGTCGCCTGCCGCGTCAACGGGTTTTAGCACGACGGCGAGGTCCTCATCCGGGTTGCCGTCGCGGACGATGACCCGGTACGTAGTGCCGGGGTGCTGGTCCAGGTCGGATAGGAGAGCGCCGAACAGCAAGTCGAGCCGGAGACTCCTCCCGTCCCCGGAAAAGCTGTCCTTCGACAGCTCGCGGTCTAGAGTCGTGTGCTTGATCTGGATACGGAGTCGCCGACCGGTCCTGTAGGCGATAGTCAGGTCGTCGAACCGGTCGCCAGTGAACCCCTTGGTGTCGACCGTGATGTGTTCGGCGGTGCCAAGCACCAGGTCGACGAGGGCGATGCCAGTGATGAGGTCCTGGTATGCGTAGCCGTAGTGCGTCGCCCTCAGGTTCATGCGCGTCCTCAAACTGGTTTCAATCCGGCAAGTCGGGTGCTGGAGGAGAGGCCCGTCACGCTCGGGTGAGTCGATGATGGCACGCGGGACCGACAGAGTCCTGTTCCACCAAGGCGGCGCGGTCACGCTGACCACACCGTTGGTCCGCCACCGCAGCCGTCACCTCGTGTCGAAAGTGTGCAGTTCGGCGGCGGCAGGCACCGGACGCATCCGGCGAAAATGGTCACAGCAGTCGGCTCCGCGGCAAGGACCCGAGGCGACATCAGCATCCGCTGACTGCCGCCGATCACGTCGCTCGTGCCCGTGCTCTGCCGGCTCACCTGACGTTGAGGGCAGCAGCTCGACGCGCGAACGAGCCGCCGCTCCCAGCGGGGTTTGTGTCATGCGCTCGCGTCTGCTGGCTGATCACCGCCGGTGTCATCGAGGGGCGTTTGCCGTCACTTCGTCAGAGACCCGCATGGAACCCACCTCACCGATGCCTGCTCGGGCCTGCCCGGTGCCGAAGCCGTCTTCAAGCTACGCGCCCCGATCAGCAACGGCGACTTCGACGCCCACTGGACCTACCGCCTTGACCAGGAGAAAAACCGCGTCCACGCCAGTTGCTACAAGGGCAACGTCACCTTGACTTGATCATCTCTCCGGAAGAGCCACACCCGGTTGAGTTCGAGGGCGGCTTCCGGGTGTCGGCCGGCAGTAAGGCGATCTGCGCGGCGAGGCGATGCTGCGCCAGCTGCGGCGGAAGCAGCTCGGGCAGTGCTTTGTAGATCGTGCTGCGAGACACGCCGACGAGTTTGGCGATCGCGCTGATCGAGCGGTCCGGCTCTGCGAGCAGCTGGCGGGCGTAGGCAAGTTTCTCGGGGGTCATCGCTGGCGGCCGGCCGAGTCGTTGCCCTCTGGCGCGGGCGGCGGCCAGGCCTTCGTTGGTGTTGGCGACAATGATGGTGCGGATGAACTCGGCCAAGGCAGCGAACACGTGGAAGACGAACATGCCGCCGGCGGTGGTGGTGTCCAGCTTTTCGTGCAGCGACAGGAATCCCACGCCCTGGCGCTTGAGCCGGCCCACGATCGCGATGAGGTCTTCCAGGGAGCGGCCGAGGCGATCGAGGGACACCACGATCAGGGCGTCACCGGGTCGGACGTAGTCGAACATGCGGGCCAGCTCCGGCCGGTCTGCGTTCTTGCCTGAGGCCTTGTCGAAGAAGCAACGCGCACAGCCGGCCGCAGTCAACGCCGCCTCCTGGCGAGCGAGGTTCTGCTCCCGGGTCGACACCCGGCCGTAGCCGACGAGCACTCCGGACGGCCGGGCCTGCGCGAGCGGATCGTCCGGTGCGGACGTGGAAGCGGTCATGCGGTTCAGGGTGTCCGACAAACCTGTGATCGGTTTCTTGGACACGCCGACTTTCTGGACAGGGTTGTTGGACAGCTCCGACCGGCAGGCGGGCCCTGTCTCGATCTTGTTCAGGAAACGATCGTTTCTCGGACAGCCCCGCCGTGCCCCTTGAGGCCCCGCCTCCGCTTACATCGGACAGCCCTTCCGGTCGGGCCGTTGGGGAGGAATCGCCGACTCGATCTTCCGCAATGCCGAAGATCGAGTCACTGAAGATCGGTGACGCACGTACTGAAGGGCGGTGTCGTCCCTACCGAACGCCCGCGTCACCGGCCGCTGAAGTGCCGCTGGCGCTCAACAACAGGATCTCGCAGTTCGCGGGCCAAGCGCTGCCCCCACGACACCATCCTGACGCGTTACGCACAAGAACTGTCATTATGATGCACGTGTGATATGCCCGTTTTGTGGCGGTGATTTATTGGATTACTGTTACCGGTAAACCGTTAATTGCCATAACGGGGTGGACGACGTCGCGTGTGGAGGGGCCCCGAAGGCGCGAGGGAGACGGGCACCTCCCGTCTCCCTCGATTCGAAGTCCTGGCCCAGCCCTATCTGCTCGATCAGGCCGCGGCGCGGTCGGCGAGTGGGCGGCGACGCAGTGCGGTGTCGGTCAGCGAACGCGGGGGCATGGGAGCGTTCGGGTTGTACAGGTTGGTCCCGGGCGGCACGATCTCGTCGATTCGGTCGAGGGCCGCGTCGTCCAGGGTCAGCGCGGCGCCCTTGAGGAGATCCTCCAGCTGCGGCATGGTCCGCGGTCCGATGATCGCCGAGGTGACGGCCGGGTGGGCCACTGTGAACGCAATGGCGAGCTGCGGGAGGGTGCAGCCGATGCTCTCCGCGAGGTCGACGAGCTGCTCGACGACGTCGAGCTTGGCGGCGTTTTCCGCGAGCGTGGGATCGAATCGTTCCGGCCGGATTGTGGGACGCCCGGTGGACAGGTCGATGGGCTGGTTCTTGCGGTACTTGCCGGTGAGGAACCCGAAGGCCAGTGGGCTCCAGACAAGCACGCCCATTCCGTAGCGCCGGCAGACGGGCAGGACCGAGGCCTCGATCCCGCGGGCCAGGATCGAGTACGGCGGCTGCTCGGTGCGGAAGCGTCCGAGGCCACGACGCTCGGAGACGTGATGCGCCTCGACGATCTCCTCGGATGGGAACGTCGAGCAGCCGAAAGCACGGATTTTCCCCTGACGCACGAGGTCGCTGAGCACCGAGAGCGTCTCCTCGACGTCGGTCGAGTCGTCGGGGCGGTGGACCTGGTAGAGGTCGATCCAGTCGGTGTTCAGGCGCCTGAGGCTGTCCTCAACCGCCTTGAGGATCCAACGCCGCGAGTTGCCACTGCGATTGCGGCCCTCGCCCATCTGGAAGTGCACCTTGGTGGCCAGGACAACGTCATCACGGCGCCCCCGCAGCGCCTTGCCGACGATCTCCTCGGACTCTCCCTGCCCGTACATGTCAGCGGTATCGACAAAGTTGATCCCCTGATCCACCGCGGCATGGATCATACGAACGCAATCGTCATGGTCGGAGTTGCAGCCATCCTGGAACATCATGGTCCCGAGGCAGTAGGCACTGACGTGAATGCCAGTTCCACCGAGGGTGCGATAGCGCATGGTGATGCTCCCTTGATTCAGCCGTGATCGCGGAGCGACAGAAGTGTCGACCGCACGGGAACCCTAGGATCTAGAGTTGACTCTAGGTCAAGCCGCTAGCCTGAACGGCATGGCTGAGGTCACCACAAATCTGAGCATCGGGCAGGTCGCCGAACGCACCGGCTTGAGCGTCCATGCGCTGCGCTTTTACGAGCACGAGGGCCTCTTCGTCAACCCTGTGCAACGTGGACCTGGCGGGCGCCGCGTCTACAGCCAGGATGACGTGGACTGGCTCACCGTCTGCATCATCTTGCGCGCCTCCGGCATGCCCCTGCCCGCGCTACGCCGATACGCCGACCTCGTCCGGCAGGGAGCCGGCAACGAGGAAGAACGACTCACGCTCATGCGCGAGCACCAAGCCCACGTCACCACCCAGATCGGCAGACTCGCCGAGTGCCTGGACCTGATCAGGTTCAAGGTCGGGGTGTACGAGGACCTCCTCGACCCGGACAGCGGTGGCGACCGCCAATGCCACGCGGCATCTCCTTCGGCGAACGACGAAGACGCCAACAACATCGGGCTCATCAATGGCCCGCGAGGACCAGTGACGCCGGACCCGGCGCTGAGCCCGTAGTGGTCGTGCCATGGATAAGCTCCAGCGCTTACGGTCAGGTCGTCACTGTCAGCTCTTGCGAAGGCGAGAACCCATGTCAGCGTCCCACCCCCCGTCGCCGGTGATCACGCATTTCGCGGCCCGCGCCGGCGACCACAACGACCGGGCCATGCAGGCGTCGGGAATGATCGCGGCCGAACTCGCCGCCCGGCTGGGTTCAGCGCCGGTCGTCATCGGGTCACCCGAACCCGCGCTGTGTACCAACTGGGAAGAAGAGTTGGCCGCGGCTCGGCCGGCACTGCGCGCCATGGCAGAGCATTTCGACGGGTTGTTGCGCGACGGCGCCTTTCCGGTCACGGCGCTGAGCCGCTGCGCGGTCGCTCTGGCGACGCTTCCCGTCGTCGCCAGGTATCGCCCGGACGCGGTGGTCGTCTGGTTCGACGCACACGCGGACCTCAACACTCCCCAGAGCAGCACGACCGGCTACCTCGGCGGCCTCGCCTTCAGCGGCCCGCTCGGTATGTGGGACTCCGGTCTGGGACAGGGGCTGAAGCCAGAGAACGCGATCCTTTGCGGGGCACGTGACATCGACCCGGGCGAGCAGCCCCTGATCGATGATGGCGTGATCACGCTGGTCGGGCCAGGACCGGACCTGGCGAAGAGGCTGCGGTCCGCGATCGCCGGCCGTCCGGTCTATGTGCACCTCGACTGCGACGTCCTCGAACCCGGCATCGTGCCCACCGACTACCTCGTTCCCGGCGGCCTCACACTCAGCGAACTCAGATCCGCCGCGCTCGCCATCGGCGAATCCGACCTCGTCGGCTTGGAGATCGGCGAGTTCGAGGCCGGGGAAGACGCCAATGGCCTCCCAGTCCACCCCGGTCCGCTCCTGGACGCTCTTCAGCCGCTACTCGACACGGCGGTGGACCTGCGTGCTGTTCCGTAAGGGGTTCGTCCGGGAGCCCTGTCCGGAGCAACCCGGGGTCACGAAGGCGACCCGTCGACAGGGGTGCGCCCGGCCGGCGGCTGGAGCCAGCGATCAAACCAGGCGCGGGTGCGGCGCAGGAGGTCGAGTTGGTGGTGGCGTTCCCGGATCGCGTGGCCCTCTCTCGGATACGTCACGAACTCGTGCTCGACATCGAAGTGGCGCAACGCCCGGTGCAGATACACGGCCTGCCCGAGGGGGACGTTGGTGTCCTCGGCGCCGTGCACGATGAGCACCGGAGTGCGGATCTGACTGGCGAAGGAGATCGGGCTGACCGCGTCGTGCGGGTGTGGTCCGATGCCGGACCAGCCGGTGCTGCCACCCAGCGCCGCCTCGAACTGGCCGTTGTCGCCGGTCGCGGCGAGCATGCCCCAGTCGACGATGCCGGCGCCGACGAGCGCGGCGCGGAAACGGTCGGTCTGGCCGATGGCCCAGGCGGACATGAAGCCGCCGTGGCTCCAGCCGGCGATGCCCAGCCGGTCGGGGTCGGCGACGCCCTCGGCGATCAGTAGGTCGATGCCGGTCAGGATGTCGGTCCACTCCTGCTGACCGACCCGGCCGGCGACGCTGGCGGCGAACTCGTGACCATGGCCCTGGCCGCCGCGCGGGTTGGGCAGGAACACCGCGTAGCCGGCGGCTGCCAGCCACTGCGCGCTGGGGAACCAGAACAGCTGGCAACGATCGGCGTAGCGGTCGTACGGGCCGCCGTGCACGATCGTGACCAGCGGGAACGGGCCTTCGGACGCGTTTCTTCCGACCGGGAGGACGAGCAGGCCGTCCAGGTCGAGGCCGTCGACGGCACGGTAGGCCAGCGGCTGTTGGGTGCCGAATGTGATGCCGTCGAGTTCCGGACGGGTGTGGGTGATGCGTCGCAGCGGCCCCGTTGGCGCTCCGATGTGCACGTTCGGCGGTTCGTAGCGGGCGCCGGTGCGTACCGCGATCATGTCGCCGGTGGGGGTGGCGGTGAGGTTGTCGAGACGTCCGGGGTGATGCGACAGGGTGGTGAGGTCGGTGTGATCGAGCCTGGCCACCGTGGTGTTCAGGCCGTCGGCGAACACCACCAGCGGGGCGGTGTCGGTCTGGCAGAGTTCGGTGGGGCAGATCGAGAGACCAGCGGTGCGGTTGCGGAGGACGCGGCTCTCCACTGCCAGGTCGAACACGGCGGTGCCGGCTTGCAGAAGCGGTGGGGTGAGCGCGACGTAACCGAGGTGCCAACCGTCATCATCCGGCCACCAGGCCAGCGATCGTGCGTCGACCGCGACCGGTCCGAGGTTCTCCGCCGTTTCGGTGGTGGGGTCGAACAGATGCAGTTGGTTGGTGCGTGGCCCGTGGTCGTTGTCGGCGCTGGCCCAGGTCAGCACGGCGAGTGGGCCGCCGTCGGGACGTTGCCGCACCTCCACGACGTGCCGGTCAGCGAACACCTGCGGGCTGACCACCCGGCCGGTACGCAGGTCGAGCAGGCGCAACCGGGTACGCGGCTCGTGCTCGCCGACCACGATGGCGTCGTCGCGGTCCCGGGCCCGGCGCGCGTCCCGTTCGGTGGGTTCGTCCTCGGCGAGCAGGGCGACCAGGTCGGGGTCGTTGAGCGGCAGGTGGTCGATGACGCCGCCGCTCCAGCTGGTGCACGTGGTCACCGTGCCGTCGGCGAGGGTGAGGCGGTGCAGTTGCGGGGTCCCACGCTCGGTGCGGTCGGACAGGAAGAACAGCGTCTGGGAGTCCGCCGACCAGCGTGGCTGGGACTCGGTTGCGGTGTCGGCGGTCGCCCGGCGCGACGCGACACCATCGGTGTCGACGAGCCAGAGCTCGGTGTCGAGGTGGTCACCGGCCCGGCTGATGGGAGCGAGAACGTAGCCGAGCAGTCGCCCGTTCGGGGCGAGTGCCGGGGTCTGCGGCTCACGACCATCGACGACGAGGTCGGCGGTCAGCCCTGTCATTCGATCAGTCTGCCAGCACCGGCGTGGCACCACGAACCGGTGCGCCGCTGACAAGTCCGCGCCGGACTCTTCCACGGCGACGTCGAGGCACCGGGATAGCATTCTCACGTCCCGCTGGTGACGGGTCCGAGGAGGAAGCCGGTGGCCTGGTGCCGATACAGCGTCGGGCCGTCAGCTCATCTCCGGCCGCCGGGCCACCTCGATGGTGGAGCAGCGTGATCACGTGTTCTCCGTGGAGGAACGCGACCTGATCCGGGAGCGGTTGTTGCGCCTCGCCGCGCAAGATCCCGCCGTGGTCGCCGCGGCTATCACCGGCTCGCATGCCAGCGGCGATGAGGATCGCTGGTCGGATGTCGATCTGGCCTTCGCGGTCAGCGACCCGCTCGACGCCGTCATGCGTCGGTGGACGCAACTCATGTACCGGGACTTCGCCGCTGTCCATCACTGGGACCTCCCTTCCGGGTCGATGCTCTACCGGGTGTTCCTGCTTCCCCACTGCCTGGAGGTCGACCTCGCCTTCGGCCCGGAAGCCGACTTCGGGCCGCGCGGCCCGGGTTGGCGTCTCATCTTCGGGCAAGCCACACCGTCCCAGGCGGTCATGGCGAGCGGCTACGACACGATCGCCGGCCTGGCGTGGCACCACGCCCTGCACGCGCGGATCAGCATCGAGCGAGGCCGATACTGGCAGGCGGAGCACTGGATCAGCGCGATGCGCACCCAGACGATGTCACTTGCCTGCCAGCGCCTGGGTCATGCCACCAGCTACGCCAAGGGCGCCCACCTCCTGCCCACCACCATCACCGGACCTCTCGAAACGACCCTGGTCCGTTCCCTGGATGAGGCCGAGTTACGTCGCGCGCTGTCGGCCGCCGTAGCCGTCCTGAGCACAGAACTCACTCGTACGGACGCGGCCCTGGCCGACCGCCTGCGCCCGATTCTCGGCGAACTCGCCGCCAGCTCATGACGATCAACGCGATTGCGGTGATCGGGGCGTAGCAGGAGCATCGTCTCGTGGAGGAGATGATGCCCGGCGGCAACATGGGCGGCGCGATACGCGTCGGCGACACCGTTCGGCGTGCTGCCGCCGAATGGAACCCGACCGTGCAGCGCCTGCTGGGGCACCTTCGTGACCGCGGCCTCACCTGGGTGCCGCACCCGTTGGGCACCGACGAGTACGGGCGTGACACCGTCTCGTACCTGCCGGGTGTCGTGCCTCAGTACCCGCTGCCGGCCTGGGTCTGGAGTCGGGAGGTCCTCATCGACGCCGGCGCCCACCTCGCCCACCTTCACCAGGCCAGTCTGGGCTTCGATGTCTCCGGTGCCGTCTGGCAGTCCGCGGTACGGCAGCCGGCCGAGGTCATCTGTCACAACGACTTCGCGCCGTACAACATGGTCTTCACCGATGGCCGACTGAGCGGTGTCATCGACTGGGACACGGCCTCGCCAGGCCCCCGGTTGTGGGACGTGGCATACCTCGCCTACCGGCTGGTGCCGTTGGCGGACCCGAGCAACGGCGACGCCATTGACAGTGACCTGGGCGAGCGGGCCCGACGCCTGCGGCTGCTCGCCGCCTCCTACGGCTCGCAGCTGGCGCCCGCGGACGTCCTCCCCGTCGCCGTTGCGCGACTGCACGATCTCGCCGCCTTCACCGAGGCCCGCGCCGACCAGGGTCAGGAGACGGTTCGCAGTCACGTCGAGCTCTACCGCCGCGACGCGGCGTGGATCACGAGGCACGCCGATGAGCTGTGCCAGGAATCCGGCTGAACCACCGGTCGGTGTGACGCCGATTCCGGTGGGTGTCGTGGCGACGTCCTGGCAGACCGGGACGTCGCCACAGCTCGGCACCTGTTGGTGCGGCGGGATCAGTGGACGGGCCGGCCGAACCAGCGGGTGAGGTGGTGGTCCAGATCCCGCTGGTCGTCGCCGATCCAGGCGACGTGGCCGTCGGGGCGGAGCAGGACGCCGGGAGCGTCCAGTGCCGCGGTGGAATCCGCGAGGTGGTCGACCCGGTCGGACCAGCCGCCGACGGTCAGGCGTTCGATGCGGTCCAGCAGCAGGCCACGGCCGCGGTGCAGCAGGCCGTAGAGGTGCCCGTGCTTCACGTCGATGTCGGGCAGCCGGCGACCGAGCAGGTCGGGGCCGTCGCCGAAGTCGTAGCGGATGCCGATGGCGGTGATCTTTTTGAGCAGGTGCAGGTTCACCTCGTCGAAGTCCATCAGCTCGATGAGCAGCCGGCGCACAGCCTGTGCGCCCGGTTCGGTGGACAGCAACTGCGTCTGGGCCCGGGTGTTGTCCAGCACGTCCTCGGCGACCGGACGCCGTTCGGCCTGGTAGGTGTCGAGCAGGGCCTCCGGCGCCCAGCCGCGGACCTGTGCGGCCAGTTTCCAGCCGAGGTTGACGGCGTCCTGAACGCCGAGGTTGAGGCCCTGCCCGCCGATGGGGGGATGGATGTGCGCCGCGTCGCCGGCCAGCAGCACCCGTCCGACCCGATAACTGTCGGCCAACCGCATGGCGTCGCCGAAGCGGGACAGCCAGCGCGGGGAGTGAACGCCGAAGTCGGTCCCGGCTACGGCGTGCAACTGGCGCTTGAAATCGTCGAGGGTGGGCGGTTCGGCGCGGTCACTGACGCCGGCGGCGGGGACCAGGACGCTGTAGACGCCGACGCCTGCTGGCCGGAGCCAGAACCGTTGATGGGTCTCGCGGATCTCGGCCACCCTGACGGCGATCTCCTCCGGCGGGATCCCTACTGCCATCTCGCCCATCAGGCTCTCGGTCCGTGCCGGCTCGCCGGGAAAGCCGACGCCGAGCAGTTTGCGAACTGTGCTGCGCCCGCCGTCGCAGCCGACGAGGAATCGCGAGCGCAGCCGTTCCCCGTCGGCCAGCTCAACTGTCACCCAGTCGTCGTCCTGCTCGACAGCGGTGACCGCCCGACCGCGCCGGACCTGCGCGCCCAGTTCGACGGCATGTTCTTCGAGCAGACGTTCGATGACCGGCTGCGGAATGCCCAGCAGGTAGGCGTACCGGGGATCCAGGCCCGTGGGCGCGGGCTTGGGGATGGCGGCGAAGTAGGCGCTGGCCGGACGCTGCCGCCCGTGCGGGAGGATGCGTTCCAGCAGCCCGCGCATCGCCATCAGCTCCAGGCTGCGGATGTGCAGGCCGACGATGCGGACGGCCGATGGCGGCTCGGTCTCCTTCTCCACCACGAGTACCCGGACGTCGTGCAGCCGCAGCTCGGCGGCGAGCATCGCACCTGTCGGTCCGCACCCTGCGATGATCACGTCGTACGTGCGGGGGGCGTAATCGGTGCTGCGGGTCGGAGATGACGGGCGGCCGCCGACGACGGAGTCGGGCTCGACGGGGGCGGTCGACGGGTTTTCGGCGGTGAAATGCGCAGGGTGCACAGGTGTCGCCTCTCGGGAGTGCCGTGTTGGCGGGGCGCTCCCGGCGACACCTATGTCAGTCGCCCGACCGTGACGGCAAGGGGGAGCACCCACATCGCTTGAACGTTCATGGGTCTCACCTCCTCGGGTGGTGTCGCGGTCAGCGGCACGCTATCTCCCCCGGCCAGGTCGCGTCGAGCTCTTTTCCGCCGCCGGGGGTGGTCACGACGTCGAGTGGGTCAGCGATCGGTGGAGCCACTCGGCCATCAGTGCGCGTTCGGCGTCGGTGAGCCCCGGCAGGTGGGGCAGCACCGTCGCGAAGGTCACCGCGACCGTGTTCGTGGTCGTGTCGGGTGTCGCCGGGGTTGTCGACAGGATGCTGGTGAGCACGGCGTCGAGCATGGCCTCGCTCAGGCCGGGGTCGCGCTGCTCGGGGGGCGTTCCGAGTAGCGCGAGGATGGTTCCGTGGCCCGCTGAGTGGATCATCATGAGTGCGCGTTGTTCGTCGACCCGCAGCAGACCGGCTGCGGCGAGTCGCCGGACGCGACGACGGAGCACGTCGAGGCCCGCGACGGTCGCCGGTGAGGGTGCGCCGCTCCCCCGGGCGGCCATCAGGGCGTACAGCTCGGGGTTTGTCAGGCCGAACTCCACGTGCGTGCGCCACCCGGTGCGCAGCTCCGCGACCGGGTCACCCGTCGCGGCGTGCGCGGCGACCGATTTGCCGCTGACGTAGCTGGCCATGACGTGCTCGGCGACGGCGTCGATGAGGCCGTCCTTGTCACCGAACAGGCGGTAGATGGTCGGCGCCTGCACACCTGCGGCCTGGGCGACGGCGCGCGTCGTCACCGCGTTGGCGCCCTTCTCGCGCAGCAGTTCGGTTGCTGCCGCGACGATGCCCGCGCGGACGTCGTCGCGGGATGCCATGTCCTGCGTCGTCACCATGAATCAATGCTAACAGCGACTTGTTAACCACGGATTATCGCTGCTAACGTCTCAGCCGTAACGCCGATATCAAGGGAGTGTGCAACATGTTCGTCGTCACCGGTGCCACTGGTCAGCTCGGGTCCCAGATCGTCGACCGGCTGCTCGACCGGTTACCAGCCGAGGCGGTGGGCGTGAGCGTGCGCGACGTCGACCGGGCCGTGGGCCTCGCCGAGCGGGGCGTGCGGGTGCGCGCCGGCGACTTCACCGACCCGGCCACGCTGGAGCACGCCTTCGAGGGCGCCGACAAGGTGCTCGTCGTGTCCGCCGCCATCCGTGGGGCCGCCGCGGTCGCCGCGAACCGCGCCGCCATCGACGCCGCCCACGCCGCGGGAGCCAAACGAATCCTCTACACCAGCCACCAGGCCGCCTCCCGGGACTCGCTGTTCGCCCCCCAGCCCACCCACGCCGCGACCGAGGAGCACCTGGCCGGGCTGGGGGTTCCCTTCACCGCCCTGCGCAACGGGTTCTACGCGAGCACGCTCAGCCTCTGCATCGGGGCGGCGTTGGAGACCGGTCAACTCGTGGCGCCGGCGGACGGCCCGGTGTCCTGGACCGCGCACGCCGACCTGGCCGAAGCCGCGGCCATCGCCCTGGCCGAGGAGGGCCTGCTCGACGGCATCACGCCGGCGCTGACCGCTGCGCAGGCGCTCGACCTCGAGGCGGTGGCCGCCATCCTGAGCGACATCACGGGCCGCACCGTCACCCGGGTGGTCGTCACCGACGACCAGTGGCGCTCGGCCGCCATCGCAGGTGGCATGCCCCCGCCGGCCGCCGACTTCACCCTCGGCATGTACCGCGCGGCGCGTCGCGGCGAGTTCGCCGTCACCGATCCGACGCTGGAGACCCTCATCGGTCGCCGTCCGACATCCGCTCGCGCAGCACTGGAGGCCATCGTCGCCCAGCGTTGACGGGCCGGGTCGGCGGAGGTTGACCCTCGACGTGGTTGAGGCTCGACCATCGGCGACATGACCGAGCAACCGACCGCCGATCCGACCATGACCCGCATCATCGAGGCCGTGCACCTCGGCCATGGTGGCGCGCCCGCCGAGGCCCGTGCGCTGCTCACGGCGCTGTGGGACGACATCGGCCCGACCGGGGACGCCCTGCACCGCTGCACCCTGGCGCATCACCTCGCCGACCTGCAGGACAGCACCGAGGCGGAGCTGAGCTGGGACGAACGTGCCCTGGCCGCGGTGTCCGAGCTGACCGACGAACGCGCCCAGCGATACCTGTCCTCACTGCAGGTTCAGGCGTTCCTGCCGTCGCTGCACCTCAACCTGGCCGACTGTCACCGGCGGCTGGGTAACGTCGCTGCGGCTCGGGAGCACCTCGCCCGAGCCCGGGAACACCTGGTACTCCTACCGGACGACCCGTACGGCGAGAGCATCCGCGTCGCCGTCCGTGACTTCGTCGAGGATGATCCGACCGACCACCGGCGACGGTGACCGGTCACCGACCCTGGTGCGCGACGGTCGTCCGGTAGGCCTGCGGTGAACGTCCGTAGCGGGCCCGGAAGAGGCGACTGAAGTGGGCCTTGTCGCGGAATCCCCAACGGGCGGCGATGGCCTGGATCGGTTGCCGTACCAGCGGGTTGGCGAGATCACGCCGGCACTGCTCCAGGCGTTTGGCGCGGATGAGTTCGGCGACTGTCGTCGAGTCCCCTTCGAACAGGCGGTGCAGCGATCGCAGCGAGATGTGGTGGACGGCGGCGACGCTGCGCGGGCTGAGCTCGTCGCTGTCCAGGTGGCGGTCGATGAAATCGACGACGCGAGCCCGCAACGTGGTTTGCCGGGCCTCCGGCGACAGGGTGTCCTCGATGTCGAGGTACTGGGCGAACGCGGCGGCGAGCAGGTCCAGCGCCACGCTGCCCAGCACCTCGGCCTGGGCGGGCTGGTACTGCTCGGGGTGCGCGGCGATGCTGCGCAGGTGGTGGACCAACAGCCCGCCGACGCCGACGTGCGACGGCAGCGGCGTGGCCAGCAGCCGGCGGATCCGGTCCGGCGCCACTGGTAGCGACGGGTGCGGTATCTGCACGGTGATCGTGTGGGCGAGGCCGGGGCCGTCAGCGCTGTGCCGGGCGACGTGCGGCCGCGCGGTGTCCAGGAGCGTGAAGTGGTTTCCGGCTTCCAACGGGGACTCGGTGCGGTCCTGGATCAGCATGCTGCGGCCGGTGAGTGGGAGCGCGAGCTGGTACACGTCCCCCTCCGTTCTGCGGACCAGCTTCGCGGACCGGACCGAGTCCAGCGACGGGTACCGCAGCGAGGCCATCCGAACGCGGCCGAGATCGATGGCCTGGGCGTAGGCCACGAAGTTGTCCAGGTGACCGCTGCTGATGTGCGCAGGCGCCATCTCCTGAGCGATCAGTGCGTACCAGAACTCGAACCGGTCCGCCGGCGGTAACACCGTCGTGTCGACCACCAGGTTGGGCAACACTCTGCTCGCCTCCCCCGCATGCGAGGATGGATTCTTGCATGCTTCGATCCGTGGTGCCCATGACGGGATTCCCACACGCGGTGCGTCCCAGGGGGTTGCTCAGTGTCAGTGGTGACCGGTGCCGACCTGCACGAGGCGGCCGAGGAGATGACCCGGGTGCTGGAGCCACACCGCGAACGCGACTGGTCGGTGCCGGCCGGCTCGCTGAGCTGGAGCTGCTGGACCACCGCGGCGCACGTCGCGCACGACCTCATCGGGTACGCGGGCCAGGTCGCCGGCCGCCCGGATGACGGCTATCTGCCGTACGACCTGCGGGTCTCCCCCGACGCGAGCCCGACGCAGGTGCTCACCGTGGTGCGAGCCTGCGCCGGTCTGCTCGCCACCGCCGTCGACGCCGCGGGCCGGGACACGCGGGCCTGGCATTGGGGCCCGTGCGACCCGGCCGGTTTCGCCGCCATGGGCGTGGCCGAGACCGTGCTGCACACCCACGACATCACCCTCGGCCTCGGTGTGCCGTGGCAGCCACCGCAGCGACTGAGCGCGCTGGTGCTGCGGCGACTCTTCCCGGACGCCCCGGCCGGTGCGGCACCCGAGGTGCTGCTGTGGATGACCGGCCGGGGTGAGTTGCCCGGCCGGACCCGGCGCACCTCCTGGGTCTGGCGGGCCAGGGTGGACTGACGGCTAGGCGTGCAGGGCGTGCCGGTGACCGTCGAGCGGGAAGGGCGGCCGGGCTGGCAGCACCTCCTGGAACACGAAGCCGCACTTCTGCGCCACCCGGCAGGACGCCACGTTGTCCACCTGGTGCAGCAGGTCGAGACGCGTCACCTCGGGGAACCGGTCGAACGCCCAGCGGCTCAGCGCGATCACCGCGCGGGGCGCGACCCCACGACCGCGTGCCCACGACGCCGTCCAGTAGCCCACCTCCGGCGCCGGGCGCTGCGGGGTGATCCCCTTGAGCACCACGTTGCCGACCAGCCGCGCGCCGTCGGCCTGCTCTTCGACGACGGCGAAGGTGTACCGGCGGCCGTCGGCCTGGTCGCGCAGGGTGCCCTCCAACCACCGCCGGGCCTCGGCGGCGTTGGTCACCGGATGACTGGTCCAGTGCCGCAGGACCGGGTCCCGGTACGCGTCCACCAGGTCATCGAGGTCGTCGGCGCACCACTGACGCAGGGTGACACCCGGTGTCGAGGGTGGGCCGGATGCCGGTGATGATCCGATGAGCATCGGCACATTCTGCCGTGTCCGTGGCCGTGGGGTCAGCCCCGACGGCGCCACCGCTGCCACCAGCCCCGGCGCGACGGTCTCACGGCGGTCACCGCTTCGGTGACGGTGACGGTGACCTCGGGGCGGGCCCGTTCGGCGCGCCAACGGCGGATGACGTCCTCGGTGTTGACCGGGCGCACCGCGATCCGGGGCCCGTCGTCGGGGAAGCGCAGCCACGCCACGATCTGCACGTTCAGCTGCCCGACGAAGTCCCGGACGGACTGCTCGGTGGGCAGGTCACGGACCTCGTCGGGGACCTGCTCGATACGGCGGCGCAGTTGCAGCGACGTGGGCAGCAGCAGGTCACTGGGGAGTGCCTCGCGCTCCAGGAAGCTCTTGATCCACCACGCCTCGTCGTACGGCGCCCCACGACCGGGGATCGGCTTGCCCGTGCCGGGCAGGTCGTCGAACTCGCCGCGCTGAATGGCATCCTGGATCTTCGCCTCGACTGACGCTTCCCACGCCTCGGTCACCCTGCGGCACCTCCCCTGGCCACCGTAACGCGCCGCTTCCGGTGCGCGGCACGCATGTGCCACTGATCAGCGCGCCCGTGACGGTGGGCATTCCCGCCGTGGCCGCCCGGTGCCGGCAAACGCGAGTGGATCACCCCGGATCTCAGGCCACGGCTCGTCAGGTGGCTCTGGGCCGGGATGTTCGTCCCGATTACGGTCAGTGTGGGGGTCTACCGAACGGGGGAATCGTCGTGGTCGGTGCGGGCGCACTGCTGGGTATCGCGCTGGTGGCGTTGGGGCTGGTGCTCACCCCCGGCCCGAACATGGTCTACCTGGTGTCCCGCTCGGTGGCGCAGGGCCGCCGGGCCGGGCTGGTCTCGCTGCTCGGGGTGGCCGCCGGCTTCGGCGTCTACCTGGCGGCGGCGGTCGCCGGCCTGGCCACCGTCTTCGTCCTGGTGCCGACGCTGTACGCGGTGGTGAAGCTCGCCGGCGCCGGCTACCTGCTCTGGCTGGCCTGGCGGACGCTGCGTCCGGGCGGCGGTTCACCGTTCGCCCCCGCACCGCTGCCACCGGACCCGCCCCGGCGGCTGTTCACCATGGGCCTGGTCACCAACCTGCTCAACCCGAAGATCGCCATCCTGTACGTGTCGCTGCTGCCCCAGTTCATCGACCCGACCCGGGGGCACCTCGCCACGCAGAGCCTGCTGCTCGGTCTGACCCAGATCGCCGTGGCGTTGAGCGTGAACGCGCTGATCGTGCTCAGCGCCGGCGCCCTCGCGGGGTTCTTCGCCCGCCGGCCGGTGTGGCTACGGGTGCAGCGCTGGGTGACCGGCACCGCCCTGGCCGCGCTGGCGATCCGCATCGCCGCGGACCGCTCACGCGCGGCCGTGGCCACGCCCTGACCCGGCCGCCCACCGCCCCGGTCGGGTGGCCGTCCGGCAGAGCGGGCCACGGGTGCGCCGCTCGCCAGTGCGACGCACCGATGAGGTTTCCGCGTCGCGCTCGTCGGTACGGGTGAGATCGACTGACGAGAGGCTGACACGATGCGGAAACTGATCTTCGGCATGAACGCGACACTGGACGGTTACGTCGCCGCGCCGGGCGACGACATCAGTTGGAGCGGGCCGACCGACGAGCTGTTCCAGTGGTGGCTCGACCGCGAACGGGCGATCGCGCTGTTCCTGTACGGGCGCAAGCTGTGGGAGATGATGAGTTCCTACTGGCCGACCGGCGACCAGCAGCCGGGTGCCACCCCGGCGCAGGTCGAGTTCGCGCGGAACTGGCGGGACACGCCGAAGGTGGTGTTCTCCTCGACGATCGACAAGGTCGACTGGAACACCCGGCTGGTCACCGGCGACGCGGTCGCCGAGATCACCCGGCTCAAGGCCGAGGACGGCGGGCCGATGAGGGTTGGTGGCGTGACGCTCGCTGGCGCGGTGATGCGGGCCGGGTTGGTCGACGAATTCGAGGTTGTGACCCACCCGGTGCTGCTGGGCGGCGGCAAGCCGCTCTTCAGCGCACTCGACAGCTGGGTGAACCTGAACCTGGTGGAGACGCGGACGTTCCCGGGCGGTGTGGCGCTGGCCCGGTACGAGACGAGGCGATAGCAACGGTCACCTGCCCCGGCCCGTGCGTGGATCTGTGATCACAGTGTCGGTGCCAGGTCCAGCCACGGCTTGTCGGTGGCGTCGAAGCCGGTGAGCTCGGCGATCTTCCCGTCGACGATGTGCAGGACGGCGATGGCGAACAGCCGGTACTGCGAGTCGCCGGGGGCGCGGAGGTAGAGCGCGGCGGCTGGCATGCGGTTGACCGTCGTGGTGATACCGCGCCAGTCGTCGTGCCCGCGCTGGAAGAGCCCACCGGAGATCCAGCCGTCCACCGCGTCCCCGGCCGTCGTGGTCACGGTGCCCGGGTCGGGCAGCATCGCGAAGCGCAGGTCGTCGCGCAGCAGGGACATCAGCCCGTCGAGGTCGTTGCGCTCATGCGCGCGGATGTACGACCTCACCGCGCCGCGCTCGTCGCTCGACAGCTCGTGGGTGGCGGGGCTGCGCCAGTCGAGGCGGCGGTCGGGCAGCTGCTCGCGCATCGTCACGCGGGCCCGCTGCAGTGCGCTGGTCACCGACGCGACGGTCAGCTCCAGGGCGTCGGCGGCCGTCGACGCCGGCCAGCCGAGCACGTCGCGCAGGATGAACACCGCCCGCTGGCGCGGTGGTAGGTGCTGCACGGCGACGATGAACGCCAGCTCGATCGTCTCCCGCGCCACCACCGACTCCTGCGGGTCCTCGGGGAGCATCTGGTCGGGGTACGGCTGCAGGTACATCACCTCGGAGTCGGCGTCCGGCAGCGCGGACGGTGCGGGTGCGCGGTTGGTGGGCTTCTTCAGGAAGTCGAGGCAGGCGTTCGTCGCGATCCGGTACAGCCAGGTCCGTACTGCCGCGTGGCCCCGGAAGGACTCCCGCTTGTGCCACGCGCGCAGGAACGTCTCCTGCGTCATGTCCTGGGCGTCCTCGTAGTTCGCGAGCATCCGGTAGCAGTGCACCTGCAGCTCACGCCGGTGGCGCTCGGTCAGGAGCGCGAACCGCGCGGCATCTCCCGCGCGGACCGCCGCGATGAACGTGGTCTCGTCGGCGTCCAACCGGGTGGCGTCGGTCATGTCAGCATCCTTCCAACGGTGCGAGTGGCCAACAGAGCTGACGACCTGGTGGATCATTTCTGATCGCGCCGGCACTGTCACGCGCGAACCGCTGCCCGCCTCGGCTACCTGCCGCCGGTTTCCGGCGACCTCCGGGCGGCCCCGCGGTGCCGGTCGACCATCCCGGCGGCCAGCGGCGCGGCGTCCAGGTCACCGGCGGCGAGCCGGGCGGCGAGGGTACGACGCACCAACCGGTCGGCCAGCGCGGGCGCGTGCCGGCCGACGGCCATCTCCAGCCGGCCACGGGCGGTGGTCGCCACGTCCCGGGGCGCCCGCCGGGCGGTGGCGGTCCGCAGGATCGCCGCGACCACCCCTTCGACGGGCTCGGGGCGGGACACCCCCCGCAGGGACAGCCCGGCCTCGGCGGTGCTGTCGTGAATCGGTGAGGCGACCATGCTCGGGTAGACGACGCTCACCCCGACGTGGGTGCCCACCTCGTGGCGCAGCGCGTCGGCGTAGGCGACCAGTGCCCGTTTGCTCACCCCGTACGCGGCGGCGAGCGGCAGCGGCAGCACCGCCATCCGGCTGGCCACGAAGATCACCCGTCCGCGGGTGGTGAGCAGTGCGGGCAGCGCGGCGGCGGTGGTGCGCCAGGCGGCCAGCAGGTTGACCTCCAGTTGCCGGCGGACCACCTCGTCGGGAGGCAACTCGGCCGGCGCGGGACCACCGACCCCGGCGTTGTTGATCAGCAGGTCAAGCCCGCCGAGCCGGTCGACGGCGGCCCGCACCGCCGCCGGTACGGCGTCCGGGTCGGTCAGGTCGCAGCCGAGCACCGGCACGTCGTCGTCGGGGCGGGCGTGCAGGTCGAGCCCCACCACCCGGGCGTCGGCCGCGCTCAGCGCCGCGCCGAGGTGGCGGCCGAACGTCCCGCTCGCCCCGGTGACCAGCACCCGCCAGCCGGCCAGCGATCGGCCGCTCACCGGGGTGCCCGCACCGAGGACGGCGCGCCGGAGCGGGCGCGGCGGGCCCCGGCGGTCAGCTCCCGGGCCAGCTCGGCCAGGTAGACGTCGAAGTCCACCCGCATCGCCGGGCGGCGCTGACCCCACCGGGCGGTAGCGGCCCGTAGTTCGGCCCGGCACACGGCGCGCTGCCGGTCCGGGTCCGGCAGCGCGTACCGGCCGGCGAGGTGCGCCGCGATCAGCTTGGCCTGCGCCTCGACCAGCGGGAACGCGGAACCGGTGGACTGCATCAACCCGACGAAGCTCAGTCCGGGGGCGTCGGGGTGGAACACGTGCCGGTACAACGGCAGGGTGTCGGCGCCGCCGGCGAGCAGCGCCGGGTCGAGGAACGGCACGTCCACCCGGTAGCCGGTGCACCAGATGATCAGGTCGACGGTGTCGCTGCGGCCGTCGGTGAACTCCACCCGGTCGCCGTCGAGGGCGGCGACGCCGGGGCGGGCCTCGACGTCGCCGTGGGTCAGCCGCGACAGCAACCCGTCGGAGAGCGTCGGGTGGTCCTGGAGGAAGCCGTGCGTCGGCGCGGGCAGCCCGTAGCGGGCCGGGTTGCCGACGGTGGCGCTCAGCATCGTCTGGCTGACGCGTTGACGCAGCCGCCACGGCAGTCGGCGGGCCAACGCCCCGTTGAGGGTGTCCGAGGGGCGACCCAGCAGGTACTTCGGCACCACCCAGACGCCCCGGCGCAACGACAGTAGGGTGCGGGCCGCCGCGTACGACGCGTCCACGGCGATGTCCATCGCGGAGTTCCCGCCGCCGACGACCAGGACCCGCCTGCCGGCCAGCTGCTCCGGGCCCCGGTAGTCGTGGCTGTGCATCTGCTCGGCGGTGCAGGCGCCGGGGTAGCCGGGATCCGGCAGCCGGGGCACCCGGTTGTGCCCGTTGGCGACGACAACCGCGTCGACGGTGACCTCGGCCGGGCCGGTCGGGCCGGTGGCGGCCACCGTCCAGGTGCCGGTGGGGTTGCGGGTGACCCGCTCGACGGTGTGCCGAAGCCGGATGGTGTCGGCCAGCCCGAAGCGGGCGGCGTAGTCGGCGAGGTATCCGGCGACGCGCCGGTGGTCGGGGTAGTCCGGCCAGTCGGTGGGCATCGGGTGTTCGGCGAACTGGGTACGACCGCGGCTGGTGTTGAGGTGCAGCGTGCGGTACGCGGGTGAGTCGGGTGCCCCGTACACCCAGAGGCCGCCGACCTGCTCGGCGGCCTCGAAGCCGACCGTCGGCACGTCGGCGTCACGTAGTGCCTTGACCGCGGCGAGCCCGGCGGCGCCAGCGCCGATCACCGCCACCCGCTGTGCTGCGCCCATCGCCCCGCCCCCAATAAATCCAACGTCCGATGGATAATCGTCGGGCGGCGGCGGCCCGTCAAGGGGCCGGTGGCCCGTACAGCCCGTCGAGCATCCGGTGCACGAACGTCCGGAACTCGCACCGTTCCCGGGCGCCGGGCGCCCCAGCGGCCAACGCCACCACGTGCCCGTGGGTGGCCCACACCAGGCTCCGCACGGTGATGTGGGGAGTCGGCTCGGTCAGGGCGCCCGCCGCCGCGGCGGCGGTGAGCAGCTCCGCGACCAGCCGGTACAACGGCTCGGCGTAACGCTCGTCGAGCTCGGCGTGCCGCTGTGGCTCCAACCAGCGCCGCAGCCACAGCGCGGTCGTCTCGGGGCGGTCCTCCAGGAAGTCGACGAAGACGTCGACCAGTTCGTGCAGGGCCCGCCGCGCCGCCTCCGGACCGGCGTCGACAGCGGCGCGGGCCTGCTCGGCGGCCGCGGTCAGCACCTCCTGCTCGGCGGCGAACACCCGGGCGAAGCACGCGTCGTAGAGGGCCGCCTTCGTACCCGTGTGGTGCGCGACGGTGGCGACGTCGACCCCGGCGGCGGCGGCGACCTCCCGCAACCCGACGGCGTCGAAACCCCGCTCGGCGAAGAGCGCCGTCGCCGCGGTGAGCACCACCTCGCGGGTCGGCCGGGTCTCGTCGCGGCGGGGCCGACCCGGGCGGCGGCGGGGCATGGTCATGACCGTCATTCTGCCCCTAGAATCCAGCAACCGTTGGATTGTGGAGAGGATGCGGCGATGACCGGGCTGGACCGGCGGCCGGCGGCCGCCACCGACGCGACACTGCCCCGCGGACCGCTGGCGGGCTTCGCCGCCGGCTCCCTCGGCATGGGTGTCTGGGTGACAGTGCCCGGCCTGCTGCTGCTGTACTTCCTCACCGACGTGCTGGCGGTCGGGCCGTGGCTGGCCGGCCTGGCGCTGCTGCTGCCGAAGATCGCCGACGTGCTGCTGCACCCCTGGGTGGGGCACCGCGCCGACGTGGAACAGACCCGGCGCGGGGACCGTCGTCGCCTGCTGCTGCTCGGCTGCGCCCTGCCGGTCGCGTTCGCCGCGCTCTTCGCCGTGCCCGGCGGCCTGACCGGAGCGCCGGCCGCCGCGTGGGTGGCGGTGTTCTTCATCGCCGGCAACCTGCTCTTCGCCGCCTACCAGGTCCCCTACCTGGCCACCCCCGCCGACCTGCGGATCGGCTACCACGAACGCACCCGGCTGATGGCCTTCCGGATGGTCGTGCTGACCCTGGGCATCCTCGTCTCCGGGCTGCTGGCCCCCCTGCTGACCGGCGGCGAGGATACGACCCGGGGCGGCTACCAGCGCATGGGCGTGGTCCTCGCGGTGGGGATGCTGGTGGCCATGCTGGTCGGTGTCGCCGGCATCGCCCGGCTGCGCGGCTCCGCCGCGGATCGGACCCCGGCCGGGCACGGCGGGTGGCGGGCGCTGCGCGTCGCGCTGCGCGATGCGCAGTTCCGGTGGCTGGTCGCCGCGTACCTGGCGATGTCCACCACCACCCACCTGGTGCTCGCCGGCGTGCCCTACTACGCCGAGTACGAGCTGCGCGCGCCCGGCCTGACCACGGTGCTGGTGGCCGCGTTCGTGGCGCCGGCGCTGCTGGTCACCCCGCTCTGGCTGGTGGTGGCGCGACGCGTCGGCAAGCAGCGGGCGCTGCTCGGCGCGCAGGGCGCGTTCGCCGTCGGCTCGCTGGTGCTGGCGGTGGGCCGACCGGCCGGCCTGCCGGTGCTGATCGCCGCGGTGGCGGTGCTCGGGGTGGCGTTCGCCGGCATGCAACTGTTGCCGTTCTCGATGCTGCCCGACGTGATCCGCGCCGCCAGCTCCGACACCGGCGGCACCGGGGCCGGCACCTACACCGGGGTGTGGACGGCAACCGAGGCCACCGGCGCGGCGCTGGGCCCGTACGCGTACGCGTTGTGCCTGGCCGTGGGTGGTTTCGTGGCCTCGACGGCCGGTGAGTCACCGGTGCAGCCGGACGCCGCGCTCGCGGCGGTCCGCTACGGCTTCGGGTTGCTGCCGGCGGTGGCGATGCTCGCGGCGCTGCTGCTGCAACGCCGCTACACCCTGGACGCGACGGCCCGGACGACGACCTGACCGGCCGGCACTAGACTTCGCCCTCGATGGACGCCCAGCCCGCCACCACCGAGACCCGTCCCTGCGCCCACTGTGGAGCGCCGGTGCCGCAGCGTGTCGGCGCGGGCCGACCGTTTCGCTACTGCCGCGACAACGACGGCGCCTGCCAGCGCGCCTCCCGCAACAGCCGGATGCGGCACCGCAACGCCCCCGGCCTGCCGGGGCAGGTGGCCCGCACCTGGGAGGCGGTGGACCGGCTCGACCAGATCGTCGAGACGTTGACCGAGTCGCTGCACGCCGAGTTGTCCCCGGTGGGTGTGCAGCGGCAGCTCGCCCAGGCCCGCGCGGAGGCCGCCACCGAGATCGCGGCGGCGCAGGCCGAACGTGACGAGGCCCGCGACGACGCCGAGGCCGCGGCGGCCGACGCGACGCGCGCCCGCGAGCAGGCCCGCGACGCCCGCGCCGACGCCGACGCCGCCCGTCAGCGCGCCGAGCTGGCGCACCGGCAGGCCACCGCCGCCGACGAGCGGGCACAACACGCCGAGGACGCCCGGGACCAGGCGCGCCACGCGGCCAGCGCCGCCGAGGCGCTGCGTGTGCAGGCCGAACGCGACCGCGACCAGGCCCGCGCGGAGGTGCGGGACCTGCGCGCGCAACGCGACGCCGAGCGGCAGCGGGTCGCCGATCTCGTCGTGGAACGCGACGCGGTGCGCGCCGAGGCTGAGCGGGCCACCCGGGCCGCCGCCGACGCGACCGAGCGGGCCGGGCGGTGGCAGGCCGAGGTGCAGGACGTCCGGCGTCAGATCGAGCAGTCCCGCGCCGACGCGGCGCGTACCCGGGCGGAGGCCGCCGACGCGGCCCGGGCGCGTGAGCAGGCCGACCGGGCCCGCGACCGCGCCGAGGTCGCCGCCCGGCAGGCCGACGAGGCCCGGCAGGAGGCCGCGGAGCTGGCCGCGCGCCTGCGCGCGGAGCTGACCGCCGTGGCCGCCCACCGCGACACGCTCACCGCCGAGCTGAGCGTGGCCCGGCAGGCCGCGGCGACCGCCGAGGGACACCGCACCGCCCTGACGGTACGGCTCGACGCCGCCGAGGCCGACCGGGATCTGGCCCAGCGGCGGGTGGCGCAGCTCGGCGACCAGGTCAGTGACCTGGCGTTGGCGTTGGCCCGTCTCGGCGCCGGCACTCCCGGCGACACGACTTGAGCATCGTGGCGCAACCTTCGGTAAGCTTGCGCGGTTAACCTCCCCGGTGGCCGCGCACACGCACCGTTGTCGCGACTCGCCTGGGGATCACCTCACCGGGTGACCGTCCCGGCCGGCTACCCTTGGTCCCGGCCCACCCGTGGACGCCTCACGCCCTCGGGCGGGAATGGCGCGGCGGGGACGCACCGTTACACCCAGAAGACCAGCACCACGAACGAGGGGAAGTCGATCATGGGCGAGCGTATGCTGCGCGGAAGCCGCCTTGGCGCGGTGAGCTATGAATCCGACCGCAACACGGAGCTCGCGCCGCGTCAGACCCGCGAGTACCTCTGCGCCAAGGGCCACCAGTTCGAGGTGCCGTTCGCCGTCGACGCCGAGGTCCCGACGACCTGGGAATGCAAGTTCGACGGCAGCGTCGCCCGACTCGTCGACGGCAGCGAGCCGGAGCAGAAGAAGGCCAAGCCGCCGCGTACCCACTGGGACATGCTTCTGGAGCGGCGCTCGATCGCCGAGCTGGAGGACATCCTGGAGGAGCGCCTGCAGGAGGTTCGGACCCGCCGCGGCCGCGCCTGAGCCGCACGACACACAACGGCGACGCCCCCGGGGTTTCCCCGGGGGCGTCGCCGTTGCTGATGGGCGGTGTCAGTGTCGACCGGGCTCGACGATCTCACCCTCGATGGCCCGACCGCCGTCGACCACCACCGGCTGTTCCGGTTGCGGTGTCGGTTGCGGCGCACCCTGGCGCACCCGCACCGTGCGGGGCCCGAACAGGTCACCGGCGACCATCGACGACACCCGCCGCTCGGTGGCGCGGCGCACCCCGGCGCGGGCCAGCCGACGCACCGGCGGCACCAGCAGCAACACCCCGACCAGCCCGCTGACCAGGCCGGGCACCGCCAGCAACAACGCGCCCGCCAACCCCACCAGGCCGTCGGTCACCTGCCCACCGGGGGGCTGCCCGGCCGCCGCGGCGGAACGGAACCCCCGCCAGGCGCGCATCCCCTCGCGGCGCAGCAGCACCAGACCCAGCAGGGACGCGGCGAACACCAGCAACACCGCCGCGCCGAACCCCAGCGCCCGTCCCACGCCGATGAACACGGCCAGCTCCAGCACCACCGTCAGCAACAGGGCCAACGGTACGAACCTCAGTCCTCGGCGCATCTCACCTCATCGCCATTCCTGCGGACACCACGGGCGTGGTCCGCTCATCCAGCATGACACGACCGCGCTCACGGCCACCGCGCCTGACCGGTGGCGGTGCCGTGCAGGCCGCGGCGTACCGACTGGCGTCGGTCCCGCACACCCCAGGCGGTGATCCGCCACAGCGCCTCCGCCACGATCTTCGGGCTCATCTTGCTGTCGCCGTGTTCCCGTTCGGCGAACGTGATCGGCACCTCCACGATCCGCACCCCGGCCCGGTGCGCCAGCCGGGACAGCTCCACCTGGAACGAATAGCCCTGCGAGGTCACCGACTCCAGGTCGATCGCGTCCAACGCGCTGGTCCGGTACACCCGGTAACCACCGGTGGCGTCCGAGACGGGCATGCCCAGCGCCAGCCGCGCGTACAGGTTGCCGCAGCGCGACAGCAGCAGCCGCCGCAGCGGCCAGTTGAGCACCCGCGCGCCGCTGGTCCACCGGGAGCCGATCACCACATCCGCGTCGCGGGCGGCGTCCAGCAACGCCGGCAGGTCCTCCGGGGCGTGCGAGCCGTCAGCGTCCATCTCCACGACCGCCTGGTAGCCGCGCTCACGCGCCCACCCGAACCCGGCCAGGTACGCCGCGCCGAGGCCCTGCTTGCCCCGGCGGTGCAGCACCTGCACGTGCGCGTCACCGTCGGCGAGGGCGTCGGCGATCGCGCCGGTGCCGTCGGGGCTGTTGTCGTCGGCGATGAGGACCTGCACCGCCGGGGCGGCGCGCCGGACCCGGCCCACGATCGCGGCGATGTTGTCGGCCTCGTTGTAGGTGGGGATCACCACCAGCACCCGGCCCACCCCGGGCACCTCGTCCGGGCGTCGGATCGTATCGGTCGCCTGGATCACGGTTCCTCCGCTCCCGCCGGCGTACCGGCTGTTGCTATCCGGGCATGACCCGCCGTCGGCGCAGCACCGCCGCGCCGACCAGGGCCGCCGCGGCCAGCGCGGCGAGCGTCACCTCCGGCCACCAACCGAGGCGGGTGGCGAGGGTGCGTCCGTCGTCGAGGCGCACCTGCCGCACCACGACCTCCCGGGTGTTGAACCCGGTGGCATCGCTTACCCGCCCGTCGGGTGCGACGAACCCGGACACACCGACAGTGGAGGCCATCAACGCCGGCCGGCCGTGCTCCACCGCCCGCAACCGCACCATGGCCAGCTGCTGGCGGGCCTCCGCCACGTTGAACGTGGCGTTGTTGGTCTGCACCACCAGCAGTTGCGCGCCACCGGTGACGGTGTCCCGGACCACCTCGTCGTAGGCGACCTCGAAGCAGATCACGTCACCGAGCACGGCGGGGCCGGCGCGTACCACGCCCGGGGTGCTTCCGGGCACGAAGTCGTTGCGGATCAGGTCGACCTGCTTGCTGACCATCCGGGCCACGTCGCGCAGCGGCACGTACTCGGCGAACGGCACCGGGTGGCGTTTGGTGTACAGCTGCTCCATGTCGGCGCCGGTGCCGGGGCGCCACAGGATGCCGGCGTTGCGGACCTGCCCGACGTCGGGGCCCAGCAGCACCGCGCCGACCAGGATCGGCGCGCCGATGGTGTCGGCGGCCTGGGAGATCCGGGCACCGGCGGTGGGGTTGCGCAGCGGGTCGATGTCGCTGGAGTTCTCCGGCCACACCACCACGTCGGGGTGCGGCTGCTGCCCGGCGGCGACCCGCCCGGCCAGCTCGATGGTGGCGTCGACGTGGTTGTTGAGCACCGCCTGCCGTTGGGCGTTGAAGTCCAGGCCCAGCCGCGGCACGTTGCCCTGCACGATCGCCACGGTGACGGTGGCGCCGGACCCGGCGGAGGCGACCGGCACGAGCAGGGCACCGGCGGTCAGCGCGACGGCCACGACCGCCGGTACGACGACCGGCGTCCACCGCCGCACCGAACCGCCGCCGGACGGCGCGGTGGTGGTGGGGTTGGTGTCGGCGGGGCCGTCGAGCTGGTGGCTGTCGGCGGGGCGGTCGGGCCGGTCGGTGTCCGCGGTGTCGGCCGTGTCGATGCTCGGGCCGGTGCCGTTGGGGGTGGTGCGGCGCAGGGTGCTGACGGTGCGCCAGCCGGCGGTGACCAGCAACCCACCGACGAGGGCCACGGCGAAGGTCACCAGCGGGGCGCCGCCCAGCGCTGCCAGGCGCAGCAACGGCGACTCGTCCTGGCTGAACGCGAGCCGCCCCCAGGGGAACCCACCGAACGGGGTGCGGTCGCGCAGCGCCTCCTGGCCCACCCAGAGCAGCCCGGTCAGCGCCGGCCACGCCCAGCGGCCCCGGTCGGCCAGCGGCGACACCCAGGCGGTAGCGGCGCCCAGCAGCGCCAGGTAGCCGGCCTGCAGCAACGACAGCAGCACCCACGGCAGGTAACCGGTGTGCAGGTTCGTCCAGGCCAGCAGCGGGGCGAACAACGCCACACCGGTCAGGAAGCCCAGGCCGGCGCCGGCGCGCAACCGCCGCCGGTGCGCGGCGGCGGCCAGCAACGCCACCCCGACGGGCGCGAGCGGCCACACCCCGTACGGGGGGAACGCCACCAGCAGGGCCAGCCCGGCGGCCACGGCCAGGGGCACAGCGACCCGCAGCGGCAGCGGCCGACCCGCGACGACCGGCGTGCCGGTCACCCGGGGGGTGCGGGTTTCATCCTGGTCCAGCATCGTCACCGCAGCTTCACCTCGATCACCCGGCGAAGGCTACCCGCCTGATGGTCCCGCCGGCCGGGCCCCCCGCTCGCCGATCTTGCGCTTTCCGTGCCGACACAAGGGGCATTCCCGCCCACCTCGACGACCGAAACCGCAAGATCGCCGCAAGTGGGGGTGGCGTGGGAGTGGCGTGAGGGTGGGGGATGAAATCGGGGCGCGGCTGACGCCGCGCCCCGATGCTCCCAGGCCCTTCCCGGCCGGTGTGGCGAGGATGGGGCACGACGACCTTCGGACCGACCGGACGTGGACTGGCTGCCCCCGCCGGGCCGTTGTCTACTGGCCGTGCACCTCACCCTGCCCGTACACCGGTAACCGCGGCCGGTTCGCGCCGCCCCGCCGACCCCCGCCCGCTGGACCTGGCCGCCGCGACGATGACGCTGAAACATGTCGCTCGGCCAGCGGACGAAGGGACGAAGCGAACAACAGCCGCTTCCCGTGGTAGGACTCAAAGACGGTACGTGCCGACCCCCGTCGGTTGTCAACCCGCACCCGGCCTGTCGTGTGTTGCGACACGGCGTGTCGGTCGGCGAGTCTCACTGCGTACGCAGATGGTGACGCAGCAGCGCCCTCGCGGCCGCCGGGTGTTCCTCGGCGAGCAGCCCTCCGGCGGCCAGCACGTAGTCCGCGTCGACGACCGCCGCGGCGGCGCGCGGCAGCGCCCACCCGCCGGCGTGATCGGCCAGGACCGCCGACAGCACCTGCCCGGACATGTCCGCCGGGGCGTGCCGCAACACCCCACCGGAGCCCACCAGCAGCCGCACGTCGCGCAGGTCCCGCCCGGCCCGCTCACCGGTGGCCACGCCCCGGGCGTGCCGGCGCAGCGCCACCGTCGCGGCGAGGGTGGCGATGCGCCGGTCCACGGCCCGCTCGACGTCGTCAACGGCCAGCAACGCCGGGTCGCCCGCCCGACGCGCCGCGGCGGCCGCCAGGTCGTCGGACTCGTCCCCGGCGAGCAGCCGCTCCTCGACGGCGGCGCGCACCACCCCGGGGGCGCTCCACCGCATCCCCAGATCGCCCTCCACGGTGCGGGCCCGCCACAGACTGCCGGCGACCTCCCGGCCCGGCCCGGTGGCCCGCTCGTCGGGCGTGAGCACCGAGTACACGTCGGTGGTGGCCCCACCCACGTCGACCACGGCGAGATCACCACCGAGGGTGTCGGCGAGCACCTCCACACCGGTGAGCACCGCGTCGGGGGTGGCCGCCCGCACCAGCCGCGCGAACCGGGTGCCCCTGGACAGTCGTTTACCACCGATGACGTGACGCAGGAACACCGCGCGGATCGCCGAGCGCGCCGACGCCGGGGCGAGCACCCCGATGCGCGGCAGGACGTTGTCGGCGGCGGTGACCGGCACCCCGGCGTCGCCCAGCAACCCGGTCAGCTGCTCGCGCACGTCGGAGTTGCCCGCGTACACCACGGGCCGGCGCCACCGGGCCCGGGCCAGCCGGGTCGCGTTGTGGGTGATCGTGTCGGCGTCACCGCCGTCGGTGCCACCGACGAGCAGCACCACATCGGGTCGGGCCGCCCGCACCGCCGTCAGGTCGGCCGCGCCGAGCCGACCCGCCGCGACGTGCACCACGTGCGCGCCCGCGGACAACCCGACCCGCCGCCCGGCCTGCGCGGTGACCAACGGCTCATAGCCGATCACGGCCAGCCGCAACCCACCCCCGGCCGACGAACACACGTACCACGGCACGTCACCCACCCGCAGCCCCGCGGTGGCCGCCGCCACCGCGGCGTCCAGGCCGTGCAGCACGTCGGTGCCGACAGTGGTCGGCGCCGACGCCGCACCGGCGAGGACACCGGCGGCCAGGTCCACCACCGCCACCTTCGTGTACGTGGAACCGACGTCGGCGCAGACCGCCAGTGTCGCGGGCTCTCCCGGTCCGCGACCGCGGGGCTCGCGACCCTGGCTCATTCCTCGCGACCGACTGCGGCGGGGACGACCACGGTGCCGGTCGCGGTGACCGCCACGATCGGCGGGTCGAGGACCTCCGCGGCGGACGCGGAACGGTCCGGGCGACCCCGGCACACCACCGCGCAGCTCAACTCCAGGGTGCGGCTGCGGGTGCCCACCCGCGACACCTGCGCGGTCACCTGCACCACGTCCCCGGCGTGGATGGGCGCGTGGAAGCGCACGTCGGCGTACCCGGCGAACAGCCCCTCGTCACCGTCGGTGCGGATGCACACCTCGGTGGCGACGTCACCGAACAACCCGAGCGCGTACGCCCCGTCGACCAGGTTCCCGCCGTAGTGGGCGTGCGAGTACGGCACATACCGCCGGTGCGTCACCGTCAACCCGAGCCGTGCGTCGGTCATGCCATCGCCTTCCGTTGCGTGATCAGGGCGTGCACCAGGTAGCTGGCCACCTCGCCGGGCGTGGTGCCCCGACCGAAGATCCGGTCCACGCCCAACTCGTCGGTCATCGTCTCGTCGAAGCGGGGACCACCGACGATCAGCAGCGGCCGCCGCCCCGCCGGCATCGCCTCCCGGAACGCCGCCGACATCTCCCGGGTGTTGTGCAGATGCGCGTCGCGTTGGGTGACCACCTGCGACACCAACACCGCGTCGGCCTTCTCCGCCCGGGCGGTCTCCACCAACTCCGGCACGCTGACCTGCGCGCCCATGTTGGTGACCTTCAACTCCCGGTAGTACTCCAGGCCCTTCTCCCCCGCGATGCCCTTGACGTTGAGGATCGCGTCGATGCCCACCGTGTGCGCGTCGGTGCCGATGCACGCCCCGACCACCGACAGCTTGCGCCGCAACCGCTGCTTGATCACCGTGTTGACGTCCTTCGCCGATAGCAACGCGAAGTCACGCTCCACCACCTGCACGGCGTCGAGGTCGACCAGGTGGTTCACCCGCCCGTAGACGACGAAGAAGGTGAACCCGTCACCCATCGGTTTGGCGTGCACCACCATCGCCGGGTCGATGCCCATCTTGTTGGCCAACTGCACCGCCGCGCCCTCGGCCCGCTTGTCATGCGCCACCGGCAGGGTGAACGACACCTGCACCATCCCGTCACCGGTGGTGTCCCCGTACGGGCGCACGATCTGCTTGCTCACGCCGCCGCCTCCAGGATGTCGGTGGCTGGGTTGCAGTAGTCGGCCTCGTGCGCGGCGACCCCGTCGAGGCCCTTGCCCCGGTCCGCGGGCCGCTTCATGATCCCGAAGGTGCCCTCGGCGATCGCCGTCAGCAACGTCTGCTCCCCGATGCGTTCCAACAGGTCCAGCGCCTCACCGAGGACCTGGTTGGCGCGGCGGCGGATGAACCCGCCCGGCGCCGGCACGAAGTCCTCGTGCAGCCCACCGGCCGCGCCCAGCACGTACCGCACGTTCTGCAGGGCGATGTCCCGATCCGACAACCACGGTGTCACCACCGCCTCGGTCATCATCCCCACCAGCAGGATCCCCTGACCGGTCAGCGCACCGGCCAGGTTGAAGAACCCGTCGAGCAGGTTGCCCCGGAACACGTCACCGGTCATGTGTTTCGTCGGCGGCATCCACTTCAGCGGCGCGTCCGGGAACAACTCCCGGGCCAGCAGGGCGTGCGCCAACTCCAGCCGGAACGACTCCGGCACCTCCGGGTTGATCTCGAACGCGTGGCCCAGACCCAACTGCCAGTCCGCCAACCCCGCCTCGTGCGCGAAGAACTCGTTGAGCAGCTGCGACACCGTCACCGTGTGCGCCTCGTCGACGGCGTCGGCGGTGGTCAGATAGTTGTCCTCACCGGTGTTGATGATGATCCCGGCGCGGGCGTGGACCTGCCGGGAGAACCGCTGGTCGACGAACGTACGCACCGGGTTGATGTCGCGGAACAGAATCCCGTACATCGAATCGTTCAACATCATGTCGAGGCGTTCCAACCCGGCCAGGGTCGCCATCTCCGGCATGCACAGCCCCGACGCGTAGTTGGTCAACCGCACGTAGCGTCCCAACTCCTTCGACGACTCGTCCAACGCCGCGCGCATCAACCGGAAGTTCTCCTGCGTGGCGTACGTGCCGGCGAAACCCTCCCGGGTCGCGCCCTCGGGCACGTAGTCCAGCAACGACTGCCCCGTCGAACGGATCACCGCGATCACGTCCGCGCCAGCCCGCGCCGCCGCCTGCGCCTGCGGAATGTCCTCGTAGATGTCCCCGGTCGCCACGATCAGGTAGATCCACGGCCGCTGCTTCGGGTCCCCGTGCCGCTTGATGAGCCGGTCCCGTTCGGCGCGCCGCCGGTCGATGCGCCGGATGCCCGCCCCGACCGCCCTGCGCGCCGCCGACCGGGCCGCCGTCGCGGCCCGCCCGGTCGGCTGGGTGAACCGCACCGACCCGGCCGCGGCCTTCTGCGCCAGCAACGTCACATCGGTGCCGCCCTCACGGGCCAGGGCGTCGAACACCGGCACCGCGACCCCGTGACCCAACCCCACGTCCGCGACGACCGCGTCGACGAGCCGGTTGACCCAGGGGATGCCGTCCGGGTCGGCGCCGCTCACCCCGGCCAACCGCAGCACCGCCCGCTCCACCGACACGGTGGTGTGGCTGCGAGCCAGGTCCACCACCGGCTGCCCGGCCCGACGCGCCAACTCCCGCGCCCGCGCCACCAACACCGGATCAAGATCAAGCTTGCCGGTCACGCCACACCGCTCATCTGCTCGCTCACGACGACCCTTCCTCGTAGATGACCTCACCGCGCAGCACCAGCCGCCGACACACCGGCAGCGGCGTCGGGTCGTCCGGACCCCACTGCTCCGGGTCCTCGGCCAGCAACACCGGCAGACCCCGCTGCACCCCCGCCGGTGTCGACCACACCGCGAACGTCGCCGGCGCACCCAACGCCAGAACCCCCTCGACGTCCAGGTGCACCGCCCGCCACCCACCCCGGGTGTGCGCCGCGAACGCCGAGCGCACCCCCATCCGCTGCGCCGGGTTGTGGTGCGCCGCCGCCGCCCGCACCGACCCCCACGGGTCCAGCGGCGTCACCGGCGAATCCGACCCGAACGCCAACGCCACCCCCACCGAGTGCATCGCACCCATCGGGTTCGACTCCAACGACCGGTCCAACCCCAACCGCGCCTCGTACATCCGACCCGCGCCACCCCACAACCGGTCGAACGCCGGCTGCATGCTCGCCACCACCCCGTACTCCACGAACCGCGCGATCAACCGCTTGTTCATGATCTCCGCGTGCTCGATGCGGTGCCGGGCCGCCCGCAATCGCTCCACCCCCACCGTCCGCGCCGCCGCCGCGAACCCGTCCAGGACCGTGCCGATCGCCGCGTCACCGATGGCGTGGAACCCGCCCTGCAGGCCGTGCGCCGCACAGTCCAGCAGGTGATCGCGGACCTGCTCGGCCGTCAGGTACCCGTGCCCGCACCCGTCACCGTCGCCGTACGGCTGCGACACGTGCGCCGTCCGCGACCCCAAGGCCCCGTCGGCGAACAGGTCCCCACCGGCGCCCACCGCACCCAACTCCCGGGCCCGCGCCGCGCCACCCAGCTCACCCCAGTACCCGTACACCTCCGGCAACCCCGCCCCGGAGATGCCCAGCAGACCGGTGAAGTCCTCCTCGTCGGAGATCTCCGGACCACCGCACTCGTGCACCGCCGCGATGCCCAACGACGCCGCGTGCGCCAACGCCACCCGCTGCGCCGCGACCCGCTGCGCCCGACTCACCGACCCCTGCGCGGCCGCCCGCACCACATGGTGCGCGTCGCGCCGCAACCACCCCGACGCGTCGTACCCGGCCTCGGTCGCCGCCTGCGGACACGCCGCCAGCATCGCCGAGGACACCAACGCCGAATGGATCGACGCCTGCGACAGGTACACCCGCCGGCCACCGGCCGCCCGGTCCAACGCCGCCGCGTCCGGCAACGTCGGATCCGACCAACCCGACTCGTCCCAGCCGTGCCCCAGCACCACCGCGTCCGCCGGCAGACCGGCCGCGAACCCGGCCACCGCGTCGAGCAGCTGCCCCGCCGAGCGCACCCGCGACAACTCCAGCCCGGACAACGCCAACCCGGTGTCGGTGGCGTGCACGTGCGCGTCCACGAACGCCGGCGTCACCAGCGCCCCACCCAGGTCCACCACCCGGTCGGCCGACGGCGCGTCACCATCGGTGCCCAACCAGGCGATCCGCCCACCGGACACCAGCAGCGCGGTCGCACTCGGGTCGGCGGGGCAGTGCAGCACGCCGCCGCGATACAACGTCGAGGGGTTCGTCATGACCTCAGTCTGCCGCGACCCGCGCCGCGAACAGCTGACGCACCCCCGGCTCGGCCCGCAACAACCCCAACGCCAGCTCCGCGTGCCCCGGCACGTACCCGTTGCCGACCAGCATCGTCACGTCCGCCGCCAACCCCTCCGCACCCAACGCCGCAGCGGAGAAGCTCGTCGCCATCGAGAAGAAAATCACCGTGCCGCCGTCCGCGGTGGCCAACACCGCCCCGTGCTCACACCCCGGCACGTCCACGCAGACCACCGTCACGTCCGCCGGGGCACCCAACGCGGTGGTCACCGCCGTGGACAACCCCACCGGGTCGCGGGCGTCTGCCAACGCCACCACCGACGCCAGACCGACGGCCGTCAGCGCGTCGCGCTCCGCCGCCACCGGCACCACCCCGACGGTACGGGCGGCGCCCGCGCGCCGTGCCGCAGCCAGCGACAGCGACCCGCTCTTGCCCGCTCCACCGATCACCGCGACCCGCACCGGCGACGGGTCACCGGCGCGCCGCCGGTCCTCGACGTAGCGCGACACCACCCGGGCGGTCAGCGCGGGCGCCCCGCACACGTCCAGCACGGCCAGGGACAACTGCGGGTCCTCGTCCTCGGGCAGCACCGCGGCGATGGACCGCGCGAACAGGATCGCCCACCCGTCGCACGGCACCTGCTCGCTGCGCCCGTCCCAACGGGCCAACCCGTCGGTGATCACCAACGGCGTCAACGTCAACGACACCAGGGTGGCGACCCGCTGGCCCGCCCTGAGCCCCAACGGGGAGCGCCGACCGGCCTCCTCGACAGTGCCGATCAACATCCCACCCGACCCGGTCACCGGGTTCTGCATCTTCCCCCGGGTCGAAATGATCTCCAGCACCTCGGCGCGGACCGCGTCACCGTCACCGCCGTGCTTCTCCGACAACTGCCGGAAGCTCGCCGCGTCCAGGTTGAGCCGCTGCACCCGGATCCGCACCTCGTTCGGCGCGATCACCGCCGACGTGTCCAGCCGCCAAGCCGCCTGCGGCAGCACCCCCGCCGGTTGCACGACGCGGTGCAGTCCCACCGGTGACGTCACGCCGACCTCCCCCTGTCCAGCCGCCCGAAGCCCCGGTCAAGGCTCGCGTAACGGGAAAACTTACGGCAGACTAGTTTCTGTACCGAATATTTTCCAGTAGCCTTCGGGCTTCGATGATCAGCCGCACCACCGAGGAGGGGCCGTGACCCACACCATCCCGCACCCCCGTCACGCCCCGGTCGCCGCACCGACCGCCGGGCAGCCCTACGAATACCACCGCCGCCCCCTGGTCGAACCGGACTGGACCCGCTTCCCCGGCTGGCGCCACGTCACCCGCGACCAGTGGGAATCCGCCCAGTGGCAGCGCGTCAACTGCGTCAAGAACATCAAGCAGCTCCGCACCGTCTTCGGCGACCTGATCGACGAGACCTTCTACGCCGACCTCGAGGCCGACCAGAAGGCCCTGGCCACCATGTCCATGCTGGTGCCACCGCAGATGATCAACACGATGGTGCCGTTCGCGACCCCCACCACCGAGGCACTGCTCGCCGACCCCATCCGCCGCTACATGATCCCGGTCGCCTCCGACCGCCGCACCGACTGGCCCTCACACCCCTACGCCAGCCGCGACAGCCTCCACGAACACGACATGTGGGTCGCCGAAGGGCTCACCCACCGCTACCCCACAAAGGTCCTCGCCGAGCTGCTCTCCACCTGCCCCCAGTACTGCGGGCACTGCACCCGGATGGACCTCGTCGGCAACTCCACCCCCGCCGTCGACAAACTCAAGCTCACCCTCAAGCCCGTCGACCGCTACGACGCCCACATCGCCTACCTCAAGGCTCACCCCGGCGTCCGCGACGTGGTCGTCTCCGGCGGCGACGTGGCCAACGTCCCCTGGCGCAACCTCGAGTCGTACCTCATGCGCCTGCTGGAACTGGAGACGGTCCGCGACATCCGGCTCGCCACCAAAGCCCTCATGGGCCTCCCCCAGCACTGGCTGCAACCCGACGTCGTCGAAGGCCTGGAGCGCGTCGCCCGCACCGCCGCCCGCCGCGGCGTCAACCTCGCCATCCACACCCACGTCAACCACGCCCAGTCGCTCACCCCACTGGTCGCCAAGGCCGCCCAGACCGCCCTCGACGTCGGCGTCCGCGACGTCCGCAACCAGGGCGTGCTCATGCGCGGCGTCAACGCCACCACCCCGGAACTGCTCGACCTCTGCTTCGCCCTGCAAGGCGAAGCCGGGATCCTGCCGTACTACTTCTACATGTGCGACATGATCCCCAACGCCGAGCACTGGCGGGTCCCGGTCTGGCACGCCCAGCAGCTCCAGCACGACATCATGGGCTACCTCCCCGGCTACGCGACCCCCCGGATCGTCTGCGACGTCCCGTTCGTCGGCAAGCGCTGGGTGCACATGCTCACCGACTACGACCGCGAGCGCGGCATCTCCTACTGGACCAAGAACTACCGCACCTCCATCGAGTCCGCCGACCTGGAGGCGCTCAACAAGCGCTACGCCTACTACGACCCGATCGACACCCTCCCCGAGGGCGGCCAGCAGTGGTGGAACGACCACCGCGACGACTGACCCACCAACGGCGACACCCCCGAGCAGACTGCCCGGGGGTGTCGCCGTTCCCGTCACCGGCAGCCCAGGGCCTCGACGTACCCTGTCGGCGACGTCCCCGCCGCGACCTCGTCGGCGTACCTCCAGAACACCTCCGGCCAGTCACCGGCCTGATCCATGTCCCGCAGCACCCGCCAGCCGTGACTCCCCCGCAGCGCCTCAGCGGCCTGCCGTGCCGCCTCCTCATCCCCGCTCGCTGTCGCCCGCCGCCACTGCTCAATCCACCCGCAACCCACCCGGGACGTCACCCCCACGCCGAACTGGTACGAGTCGCTGACCCCGATCTCCTCCAGCGCGGCCATATCGAACCCCGGCGGCAACGGCACGTCGGCGAGCACCTTCGCCGCCCGCTCCCGCACCGGCACGACCATCTCCGCCGGAAGCACCGCCAACCACGTCCGCGCATCCACCCGAACGATGGCCGCGAGAACCCGGTCCAGGTCCTTCCGCGACCAGTTCTCGGAGGACTTGATCTCCACGACCAGGTCGTCGCGGGGACGCAACAGCACCGTGAAATCACCGCTGAGGCTCTGGAACACATCAGCCGGCCAATCGTCCACCCGCACCGACCTTCCCGGCCCCGTCTCGCGCTGATTGGCATACCGGTCCGCGTACACGGACGCCGGATACCAGTTCATCTCCAGTTCCCGCGCACCCCGGCGAAACCTGACAGTGCCATAGTCCTGGGAGAACTCAGACAGCGCCGCCACCGTCCAACCGGTCTGGTCGACCAGTAACCGCGGGCTCCTCTCCGCCGCCTCCACCGCCGACGGCGGAAAACCGGCCCCGGCTCGCGCACCCGCGCTGACGAGCGGAGAGACCGTGTCGTCCTCGCCCTGCCCCCGCAACACCATGGACGCCGGCACGATGCTCACGAGCACGGCCGCCGCCGTCATGACGCCCGCGAAGCGACGCACCCACAACCGCCGCGGCGCCGACCCGACGGTACGCCGGACCAACGACTCGGACACGATGTCCTCCAGGAGGGTCTGCTTCACCCCGCCGAGGTCCCCCAACATCCCGAGCCCACCCGGGTCGGCATCCCGAACCAGCTGGTCGACACGCTCCTCCGTGCTCATCAGTCCTCCTTGCGGGTGGATGCGGTCAGTACGTCGAGTACATGTCCGGGCGGCCCCGGATCGTCGCCGACCAACGCCCGCAACCTCACCCGCGCCCGCGACAACCGGGTCCGGACCGCCGCGGCGGACACGCCCAGCACCGCGGCCACCTCATGCGGCTGCAGCCCCTCCCACACCGTCAGCATCAGCACCTCCCGGTCCATCTCGGCCAGACCCGACAGGGCCGCCCGAACGGCAAGCCGCTCCGGCACCTCACTGCCCGGATCGGTCACCGACGCGGCAATCTGCTGGCGTAACCGCTCACCGAGGCGCTGCCGGCGAACACCCCCACGGTGATGATTGGCCAGCACCCGCCGCGCGACCCCGTACAGCCACAGCCGGGCCGCGCCGGCAACCGGAATGTCCTGCCGGCGACGCCACGCCACCAGGAAGGTCTCCGCGACCACGTCGGCCGCGTCCTCCGGATGCGCGACCCGCCGCAACGCGTACGCCAACAGCGACTCGAAATCCTCGGCGTACGCCCGCCGGAATCGGTCCTCGTCCTGCTCTGTCCCGGGGCTCACACCCACTCCATGTCCGGTGCGCCCCCAACCGTGACAGTCCACAGGCACTCCCCAGGAGAATCACCAACCCGCGAATGCCGTGCACCGCCTGCGGCTAGCGTCCACCACCATGGGACACCCGAGGACAGCGCCCGAAACGGGCACGGCCGACGGGGTCACGCTCGACGAAGTCTTTTTCGACGTCGTGTTCGTGCTCACCGTCACCCAACTTGCCGGCGCCCTCGAAACCCACCTCAACTGGGCTGGATTCGGAAGCAGCGCCCTGATCTTCGGCCTGCTCTGGTACCTCTACACCGGCTACGCCTGGCTCAACAACCACCTGCCACCCCGACGGAACGCCACCAGGCTGATGCTTTTCACCGGCATGGCCGGCTTCCTGCTCACCGCCGTCGCACTACCCGACGCCCTCACCCACACCGGCGCTCTCTTCGCCGTCGGCTACCTCGTCGTCGTCGCCGTCCACCTCATCCTGTTCCTTCACTCCGACGCCCGCAGCGGCGCACTCCGACTCGCTCCCTACAACATCGCCGCCGCGCTCCTCGTCCTGGCCGCCGCCGCCTTCACCGGCCCCGCCGTGCCCGCCCTCTGGGCCGCCGCCGTCTTCACCCAGTCCGTCCTGCCCTACCTGCTCCCCCGCCTCTCCTGGACCGGCGCTCCCGCAGCCTTCCACCTGCGACCGGCGCACTTCGTCGAGCGACACGGCCTGCTCGTCATCGTCGCCCTCGGCGAATCCGTCGTCGCCATCGGCATGGGCGTACCGACCGAAGATCTCACCGCCGGAAAGGCCGCCGCGATCGTGCTCGCCCTCGCCCTACCCGTCGCCCTGTGGTGGACGTACTTCACCGACACGCGACCCGCCGAAGCTGCCCTCGCCGCCGCCGCACCGGCCACTCGCACCCGGCTGGCAGCCCGCGCCTACGTCCTCCCCCACTTCCTGTTGCTGATCGGGGTCATCGCCACCGTCAGTGGCCTGCACGCCGCCGTCGCCCATCCCGATGAGCCGGCTACCCCCGGTGCCGCCCTCGCCCTCAGTGGTGGCGTCGCGCTCTACCTGATCGGCATCACCGCCACCCGCCGCGCCCTGCGCCTCCCCCTCCCCCTCCCCCTCCCCCTCCCCCTCAGCCGACCCACCACCGCGCTAGCGGCGCTGGCAACCACCGCCGTCGGCCCTGCCCTGGCCGCCCCCGCCCAACTCGTCGCCGTCACCGGCGTCGTGGTGCTGATGCTCGTGACCGACACCCTGCGCGCCTAAATCGACGTCAGCGCACCGGTCAGGCCTCACCCAGTACCTCGGACAACGGCGCCGGCACCAGCCCTCGCTTGCGCAACCCGGCCAGGATGTGCGGCAACGCCTCGTCGGTCATCGCCGCGTTCGCCTCGGTCACATGCATGATCACCACGGATCCGGGGCGGACGTGGTCCAGCACCGCGCGCACCAACGGCTTCCACGCGGTCGCGAACGGATCACCGCTGACCACGTCCCCGTCGACAACCGTCACACCCAACGGCGCCAACGCCTCCAACGCCGCCGCGTCGTGGCAGAGCCCCGGAAAGCGGAAGTAGCGGGTCTGCCGACCCCCGTACGGCTTGATCACCTCGAAGGTCTTCGACACGTCCCGGGCCAGTTCGTCGACCGGCAGTGCGGGCAGGTCGTAGCAGTCAGTGGTGAACGCCGCGTGCCCGTAGGTGTGGTTGGCGAGTTCGAAGCGCGGGTTGTCGGCGATCCGCCGGGTCACGTCCGGGTACCGCTGCACCCACTTGCCGGTCAGGAAGAACGTTGCCGCCACCTGCTCCCGCTCCAGCAGGTCGAGGATGCGCAGGTTGGCGTACGACTTCACCCGACCGGCCCGCAGACTGGCAAGCATGGCGTCGGTCATGTCCGCGTCGAAGGTCAACGCGACCTTGTTACCGGTCCGCGGCCCGTTGTTCACCACCGGCGCCCTGGTGCCCGTCGGCGTCGCGCCCGGCACCGAGGCAACCGCCGACGGCGACGGGACACCGGCCGACGGAACAGCCGGGTCGACACCTGCGGACGGCCCCACCGAAGAGGCAGCGACCGACGGCGCGACCGACGGCGCGGATGGGTTCGACGACGCGGACGAGCCGACGAAGACCGGCTGGCCCGAGGGAGGCACCCGGGACGCTTCACACCCGGCACCGCCAAGAATGGCCGCCACGACCAGTACGCCAGTTAACGGGCGAAGCCCAGATCGGATCACGCCGCAGATCATCGCAAACGCGAAAGCCGTTCACTGCCCCCTGCGGTGTCGTCGTGAACGCCCACAGCACGACGGGTCCCCGGGCGCATCGCCGCCCGGGGACCCGCGAACCGCTCAGGTCACTTCGTGAACGAGTCCTTCACGTTGCGACCGGCGTCCTTGACGTTCTGACCGGCCTGCTTGGCGCGCGCGTCGCTCTGCTGGCTGGCGCCCTCGCCACGCATCCGCTCGTTGTCGGTCATATCGCCGACGCGCTCCCTCGCGGCGCCGGCCATCTGCTCAACCTTGTTCTTTGCCTTCTCGGTGAAGCTCATCGCGCCTCCTCGGTCTGGCGGTTGTCCTGGCTCGTGTGCCCGGTCTCCGGGTGCTGAAACCGGCGGTGCCGGTCGGCACACCCTGTAAGGTGTCCTAGGAAGATAGGTTGTGGTGGGGTCGGCTGTCGGGGCAGTCCCACGATGGTTAACTGGCCGCATGGGAGAGCTCCTGCTGATCCGGCACGGCGAGACCACCTGGAGCGCCAGCCACCGGCACACCTCGTACACCGACCTGGAGCTGACCCCCGACGGCGAGCGACAGGCCCGCACGCTGGCGGCGTTCCTGGCCGCCCGGCGCTTCGTCACCGTGCTGGCCAGCCCCCGCTCCCGGGCGCTGCGCACCGCGCAGCTGGCCGGGCTCACCGTCGACAGCGTCGACGAGGACCTCAGCGAGTGGAACTACGGCGAGTACGAGGGCCGCACCACCGTCGACATCCACGACGACGATCCGCACTGGAACATCTGGACCGACGGCTGCCCCGGCGGGGAGTCCCCCGGGCAGGTGGGCGAACGCCTCGACCGGGTGCTGGCCCGCGTCACCCCGCTGCTCGACCGGGGCACCGTCGCGCTGGTCGGGCACGCGCACAGCCTGCGGGTGCTCGGCGCCCGCTGGATCGGCATGCCACCGTCCACCGGTGGGCGGCTACGCCTGGACACCGCCACGGTCAGCGCGCTCGGCCACGAACACGGCCGGCAGGTCATCCTGCGGTGGAACCAGCCGGCTCCTCCGGCGCCCGGGACCGCGACCGACTCGGTGCCGCAGCGTTGATCTTCGGCGGCCGGTTCTCGTACGGCGTGGACAACACCACGGTCGTGCGGGTGGTGACGTTCGCCGAGGTGCGGATCTCCTGCAGCACCCGCTCCAGGTCGGTGGGGCTGGCCACCCGCACCAGCAGCAGGTAGAAGTCCTCCCCCGCCACCGAGTAGCACGAATCGATCTCCGGCAGGTGGGCCAGCCGCTCCGGGGCGTCGTCCGGCTGCGACGGATCGAACGGCCGGATCGCCACGAACGCGGTCAGCGGCAGATCCAACGCCTCGAACGACACCCGGGCGGCGTACCCCTTGATCACTCCGCGCTGCTCCAGCCGGCGGACCCGCTGGTGCACCGCGGACACCGACAGCCCCACCCGCTCGGCCAGGTCGGTGTACGACAGACGGCCGTCGGCGGTCAGCGCGGCGACGATAGCGCGGTCGATCTCCTCCACGGCGTGCAACCTACCGGGAAAATCGTCGCACGGCGACGCGGTACCTCCGGTGGCGGACCGCGACAGGCCGTGACGCACCCACCGCGACCGCGCCACCGGGCGCCGCCGTCAGCCCTTCGCGAGAGCCCGGGAGATCACCATCCGCTGGATCTGGTTGGTGCCCTCCACGATCTGCAACACCTTCGCCTCGCGCATGTACCGCTCCACCGGGTGGTCGGCCACGTACCCCGCGCCGCCGAGCACCTGCACCGCGTCGGTGGTCACCCGCATCGCCATGTCGGTGGCGAAGAGCTTCGCCTTGGCCGCCTCGATCGCGTACGGGAGGCCGGCGTCGCGCAGCCGGGCCGCCGCCAGGGTCAGCGCGCGGGCGGCGGAGATCTGGGTGGCCGCGTCGGCGAGGAGGAAGCCCAGCCCCTGGAAGTCGATGATGGAGCGCCCGAACTGCTGCCGCTCCCGGGCGTAGGAGACCGCGTAGTCCAGGGCGGCCTGGGCCAGCCCGACCGCGCACGCCGCGATGCCCAGCCGACCGGAGTCCAGCGCGGACATCGCGATGGTGAAGCCCATCCCCTCGCCGCCGATCAGCCGGTCCGCCGGCACCCGGGCCTCGTCGAAGGCGATCTGCGCCACCGGAGAGGCGCGCAGCCCCATCGTCCGCTCCGCCGCCTGCGGGGTGATGCCCGCCGTGCCCGCGTCGACGACCAGGCAGGAGATCCCCTTCGCGCCGGGCCCGCCGGTGCGGCAGAAGACGTTGTAGAAGTCGGCCGTCCGGGCGTGGGTGATCCATGCCTTGGTGCCGGAGACCAGGTACGCGTCGCCGTCGCGCTCGGCCCGGGTGCTCAGCGCCGCCGCGTCCGAGCCACCCTGCGGCTCGGAGAGGCAGTACGCGCCGAGCAGCTCGCCACCGAGCATGTCCGGCAGCAACTTGCGCTGCTCGTCGCTGCCGAACGCGGCCACCGGATAGCAGGACAGGGTGTGCACGCTGACCGCCTCGGCGACGGCGAGCCAGCGGCTGGCCAGGATCTCCAACACCTGCAGGTACACCTCGTACGGCTGCGCCGCGCCGCCGTACTCCTCCGGGTACGGCAGGCCGAGCAGCCCGGCGCGGCCCAGCGTCCGCAGCACCTCACGGGGGAACTCGGCGCGTTCCTCGAAGGCCGCGGCCTTCGGCGCGAGCTCGCCGTCGGCGAGCTCGGTGGCGAGACCCAGCAGGTCGTGGGCCTCGTCGGTGGGCAGGATCCGGTCGACAGTCATAGCGCGATGAGCTCCGTGGGGGTGGTGTTGAGCCGTTGCACGCCGTCCGTTGTGCAGACGACGATGTCCTCGATGCGGGCGCCGTGCCGGCCCGCCAGATAGATGCCCGGTTCGATGGAGAACGCCATGCCGGCCTCCAACGCCCGGTCGTTGCCGTCCACCAGGTACGGCTCCTCGTGCCCGTCGAGCCCGATGCCGTGGCCGGTGCGGTGCAGGAAGGCGGGGCCGTAGCCGGCGGCGGCGATCGGCTCCCGGGCCGCCGCGTCGGCCGCCGCGCCGGTGATTCCGGGTCGCACCGCCTCGACGGCGGCGCGCTGGGCGTCGCGCAGCACCGCGTAGTAGTCCAGGAAGTCGGCCGGCACCGGCCCACCCACCAGATAGGTGCGGGTGCAGTCCGAGCGGTAGCCCGACGGCATCGTGCCGCCGATGTCGACCACCACCGGCTCGCCGGCGCCGATCGGCCGGTCGGAGGTGCCGTGGTGCGGGCTGGCCCCGTTCGGCCCGGCCGCCACGATGACGAAGTCGACGCTGACGTGCCCGGCGGCGCGGATCGCCGCGGCGATGTCGGTCCCGACCTCGGCCTCGGTGCGCCCGGGGCGCAGCCACTCGCCCATCCGCAGGTGCACCTCGTCGATCGCCGCGCCGGCCTCGGCGAGCGCCGCGATCTCCGCCGGGGACTTGCGGATCCGCAGCTCACGCAGCACCTCCCCGGCGAGGCGTTGCGCGGCATCGGGCAGCGCCGCGCGCAGGCCGAGGACCTGCTCGGCCCACATCCGGTCGGCGAGCCCGACCGCCGCGACCGGGCCGTCGAGGGCGGCCACGACCAGGGGGTACGGGTCGCTGCCGTCGACGTGGTCGACGATGCGCACCCCGGTGTTCGGGGCCGCCTCCGCCGCGGGGCGTTCCAGCCTCGGCACGATCAGGGTCGGCTCGCCCTCGGCGGGCAGCACCAGGCAGGTCAGCCGCTCCCCCGCGTGGGCGTCGTACCCGGTCAGATACCGCAGGTCGGAACCGGGGGTGAGCAGCAGGGCGTCCAGACCGGCGGCGGCCGTGGCGCGCTGCGCGGCGATCAGCCGATCGGGCGGATACAGCTCGTCGATTCCCACCCCGTCAGCTTAACGGTCGTTTGGGCAAACTCCCTATCGGCACCGCTCGGCCGGAAATCCATCGATGTTGATTGACTCGGACAGTTAACACTCTTTAAGATTTGGCTGCCTCGAGGCCCACCCGTACCTGCGTCCCGCACTCCCCGCCCGCGACACCCCGCGCGGGCGGGTGTCGTCCCCCGCCCACGGGAAGGCCCCCGATGTCCTCACCACTACGCCGCGCCCTCGCCGCCGGCCTCCTCGCGCTGGCCACGGCCGGTGCCACCCTCACCGTCACCTCCACCGCCGCGCAGGCCGTGGTGCTGCCGAACAACTTCAAGAGCGTCGGCTACATGCCCTCCTGGGCCGGCAACGTCAACACCATCCAGTACAACAAGCTCACCCACATCAACTACGCGTTCGTGCTGCCCAACAACGACGGCAGCCTGCGCGCGGTGGAGAACCCGAGCAAACTCTCCTCGCTGGTCTCCCAGGCACACGCCAACAACGTCAAGGTGTCGATCGCGGTCGGCGGCTGGAACGACGGCAACGACTCGGCCTTCGAGGCCCTCGCGGCCAACTCCGGCAGCCGGACCACCTTCGTCAACAACCTGGTCAACTTCGTCAACCAGTACAACCTCGACGGCGTCGACATGGACTGGGAATACCCCGACCCGGGCGCCTCGGCGAACAACTACACGGCGCTCATGACGCAGCTCGGCACCGCCATGCACAGTCGCGGCAAGCTGCTCACCGCCGCCGTGGTCTCCGAGGGTTACTCCGTCGACGGCGTGCAGCCGGCCGTGTTCAACCAGGTCGACTGGCTCAACATCATGGCGTACGACGGCGGCAGCCCGCACTCGAACTACGACTGGTCGATCAACAGCGTCAACCTGTGGAAGGCCCGCGGCCTGCCGGCCAGCAAGGCCGTCCTCGGCATCCCGTTCTACAGCCGTCCCGGCTACTACACCTACTCGGCGCTGGTCGCGCTGGACCCGGCGAACGCCAACCGGGACTGCACCACCGCCGGCGGGGCCCAGCAGTGCTACAACGGCGTCCCGACGGTCAAGCGCAAGACGCAGTGGGCCCTCGCAAACGCCGGCGGCGTGATGAACTGGGAGCTGTCGCAGGACACCACCGGCTCGACCTCACTGGTCAGCGCCATGTACGACACGATCATGGGCGGCACCACCCCGCCGCCGACCGGTCGTACCGGCCGGATCACCGGGATCGGCGGCAAGTGCGTCGACGTGGCCTCGGCCAGCACCGCCAACGGCGCCGCCATCCAGCTCTGGACCTGCAACGGCACCAACGCGCAGACCTGGACCGTCGCCAGCGACAGCACGCTGCGCGCCCTCGGCAAGTGCGCCGACATCGCCAGCGGCTCCACCGCCAACGGCGCGAAGGTCCAACTCTGGGACTGCAACGGTAGCGGCGCGCAGGTCTGGCAGGCGCAGTCCAACGGGACGCTGCGCAACCCGCAGTCGAACAAGTGCCTCGACGCCACCGACAACAGCTCCGCCGACGGCACCCGGCTGCAGATCTGGGACTGCTTCGCCGGCGCCAACCAACGCTGGACGCTCCCGGCCTGACGCCACGCCCGCAGGCTGTTGCCCCGGGGCTCCCGATCGACGCCACCGCGTCAGTCGGGGGCCCCGGCGAGCTCACGGACCACTGTCAGCATCTCCTGCACCGAGCCGGCCGGGTCGGTGACCGGGAACTGCACCGCCCGCACCACCGCCGTCGGGTCGACCAGCAACGTCAGTCGCTTGAACCGGTTCACCCCGCCCGCCCGGAACACCGGCAGCAGCAGCCCCGCCGCCAGCCGACCATCCTCATCGGACAGCAGTGGAAACGGCAGCTCGGCGTACGCGGCGAAGGCGGCGAGCTGGTCGGGCCGCTGGGTGCTGACGCCGTACACCCGCACCCCGGCGGCCTGGAAGTCCGGGTGACGCCTGGCGTAGGTGGTCGACTCCAGCGTGCACCCCCGGGCACCGGGAATCTCCGCCCAGCCGAGCGGGTAGCCGTGCGTCCCCGGCGCGTACGCCCCCGGGAACAGGTAGAGGACGCTCCACGCCCCCGTCGCGGCCAGCGCGACCGGCTGCCCGTCGGCGGCGGGCAGGGCGATCTCGGGCAGCCGCCGGCCGACCAGATCATGTGCCCGGCGCGCCTCGGCCGAGCCGGCGTCGGCGGTAGCGGTCAGATCACCGTCACCCATGAGATACCTCGTCCCCCAGTCCTGCATGGCGATCAGCACCGGCAACAGGCCCTCGCCCCGCGCGGTGAGCAGATAGTCGTAGCGGGGCGGGTGGTCCGAATACGGTCTGCGTTCCAGCACACCGTGCTCGACCAGCGCGGCGAGGCGTTCGGTCAGCGCCCGCCGGCTGACGCCCAACTCCCGTTGGAGCCCGTCGAAGCGGGTCGTGCCACCGGCGACGTCGCGAACGATGAGGAAGGTCCACCAGTCCCCCAGCACGCCCAGCGCCTGCGCGATGCCGCAGTCCGCATCGGCAAGATCCTCCCGCCGCACCGTCCACCTCCATTGGTTCCGCCTCGACTATAGTCCGTTCCGGATTGGAACGGACTGCTCGGCGACGGCCGGGTGCCGGCACGCCCCCGCGCGTCGGTTTCCCTCATCGAACGCCACCGCGACCCCTAGCCTGGAAGCGGGGAGCCGCCCGGACTCCCCGACCGGGAGGACCGACATGGCAGCGAACCAGGCGAGCCAGGCCGCGACACGCCGCCGCCGCCAACTCTGGGCCGGCGTCCTCGCCCTCGTCGGCCTGGTCCTGCTGATCATCGGCCTCACCGTCGCCGACGGCGTCGCCGCCTGGGTCGAGGTGGTGGTCGCGATCCTGCTGCTGGTGACCAGCTACATCGTGCAGCACCTGGCCCGCCGCGAGACCGTCTACCAGCCCGACGAGCGCCGCTGACCCCACCGACGGCCGGGCGTACCCCCGATCGTCAGAGGGTTGTGCCAGGCTGTCCGGCGTGGCACACCGACCCCCGATCCTGCTGATCGACGCAGCCAGCCTCTACTTCCGGGCCTACTTCGGCATTCCGGAGTCCGCCGCCAAGGCCGAGGACGGCACCCCGGTCAACGCGGTACGCGGCTTCCTCGACATGCTCGCCACCCTGATCCGGGTGCGCGGCGCCGACCGGATGGTCTGCGCCCTGGACCACGACTGGCGCCCGGCGTGGCGCGTCGACCTGCTGCCGTCGTACAAGGCGCACCGGGTCGCCCCGCAGGGCGGCGAGATCGTTCCGGACACCCTCTCCCCGCAGGTCCCGATGATCCTGGAGGTCCTCGCCGCGGTGGGCATCACCGCGGTCGGCGCCACCGGCTACGAGGCCGACGACGTGCTCGGCACCCTCTCGGTGACCCAACCCGGCCCGGTCGAGGTGGTCTCCGGAGACCGGGACCTGTTCCAGCTCGTCGACGACGCCCGAGAGGTCCGGCTGCTCTACGTCGGGCGCGGCGTGGCCAAACTCGACGACTGCGACGACGCCGCGGTGCGGGCCCGCTACGGCGTACCGGCCGACCGGTACGCCGACTTCGCCGCGCTGCGCGGCGACCCGAGCGACGGGCTGCCCGGAGTGGCCGGCGTCGGCGAGAAGACCGCCGCCCGACTGATCGAGCGCTACGGCAGCATCGCCGGCATCCTGGCCGCGCTCGACGACTCCGACTCGTCCTTCGCGCCCGGCCTGCGCGCCAAGCTGGTCGCGGCACGCGACTACCTGGGCGTCGCGCCGACAGTGGTCCGGGTCGCCCTGGACGTGCCACTGCCGCAGCTGCCCACCGCACTGCCGACCGCGCCGGCCGACCCGGACCGGCTGCTCGAGCTCGCCCAACGATGGAACCTGGCCGGCTCGGCCCGCCGCCTGGTCGACGCCCTCGCCGCCCCCCGCGGCGGCGAGAAGCCGTCGACATCCCCGCAGGCGGGCTAGCCGCCCGACACAACCCGGTCGGGGGACGGGCGGGCGAACGCGCGCCAGTGCCCTCGCCCGCTCGTTACCGTCCGTTGAGGCGGACCCACAGGTCCATCGAGTCGAGCGGTTCCGCAGGAGAATCCCGTGCACCTCCCCGCGCCGGAACCCGGGTCACCGCGGGCCAGCGGTCCACCGGTGCGCGACCCGGAGGGCCCGCGCCGGGTCACCCTCCTCGAACTCTTCTTCGACCTGGTGTACGTGGTCGCGCTCGCGCTCATCTCGCGGGGACTGGTCGACCAGCTCGACTGGCACCGCGCCGCCGAGGCGCTGATCATGTTGGCCGCCGTGTGGTGGACCTGGGCGATCACCACGCTCGTCACCGACATGTACAACCCCGAACGCACCGAGATCAAGCTACTGATCAGCGCCGTGATGTTCGGCGCGCTGCTGATGACCACGGCGATCCCGGAGGCGTTCAACAATCGAGGGATCGTCTTCGCCGGCACGTACGTGGCGATCCACCTGGGGCGTGGACTGTTCCTGATGCCAGCGGTACGCCGCGAACCACAGACCCAACGGCGGGCGGCCCGCATCTTCCTGTGGTTCGTGGTGTCGGCGATCCCGTGGCTCATCGGCGCATTCGTCAGCGAGGACGCCCGGATCGCCTGCTGGGCCACCGCGCTCGCCATCGACTACCTCGGCTTCCGGCTCGCGTACCCGGTGCCGGGGCTGGGAGTGGTCCCGGAGCAGCAACGCAACGTCACCGCGGAACATCTCTCCGAGCGCTACCAGCAGTTCTTCATCATCGCGCTCGGCGACGCCATCCTGACCATCGGCACCATGTCCAGCATGGAGCACACCGAGGCCGAGAACATCGGCGCGTTCGCTGTGGCGTTCCTGACCACGCTGCTGCTCTGGCGGATCTACGTGCACAAGTCCGGCGAACTGCTGCCGACCGCCATCCAGACGGCCCGCTCCCCCAGCAAGTTCCTGTTCAGCGCGCCGTACACCCATCTGTTGATGATCGCCGGGGTGGTCACCACGGCATCCGGCTTCCACCTGGTGCTGCACGACCCGACCGGGCGGACGCCGCCGGCCTGGCTCGCGGTGATCCTCGGCGGCCCGGCGCTCTTCCTGGCCGGCCGGGCCTGTTTCGAGTACGAGGTGTTCAGCCGGGTGTCCTGGTCCCGGCCCGGTGGGGTGCTGGCGCTGCTGACCATCGCGCCCGCCCTGCTGTACCTGCCGCCGGCCTGCGCGTCCCTCGGCGGGCTGCTGGTGCTGGCCGGCGTGGCCTACGCGGACTTCCGGCGCAGTCACGGCAAGCCACCGGAGGCCCCGTCACCGCCGCACTGAAGCCGGCCGGGCCGCGGGCATCGCCGGCAACGGCTCAGACCAGCGCCCCGGCGTACCCCCGGACCTGCAACCGTTGCCGGGCGGTGCCCGCCAGGCGCACCTGCAGGCCCAGCGGCGCGGCGGCGCGGCGGACGTCGTCCAGGTGCAGCGACCCGTGCCGGTCCACCGTGAGCACCGGCGGTTCTTCGAGGTCACCCTCCGGCGCGTGGAACGAGAGCAGGGTGACCGAGGTGGTGAGGTAACCCGGGTACGCGGCGCGGGCGGCGGCCTCGTCCCGGTGCACGAGCACCACCAGATCGTCGAGGTGGGCGAAGTCGGCGGCCAGGGCGCCCGCCTTCCAGTGCGCCGGTTCCTCAGCCGCGCCGGTCAGGTGCCGCGACCGGTTCGCCGAGGTGATGTAGAGGTGATCCGTGCCGGCCTCGGCGAGCGCCCGCTCGAAGAGGGCGTTGGACGGGCAGGTCAGCCCCGGTGCGATCACCTGGGTGGTCCGCATCCCCTGGTCGACCTGGGTGAGGTGGTCGGGGAGCCGGTCGGCGGCCGGCCCGCGGAAGCCGAACGGTCCGGCCCCGTAGAGGGCGTCCATCAGCGCGCGCACCCGACCGACCGGCAGCCGGGGCGAGATCCGCGTCCAGTCGAACATCCCCGGGATCCGGCCGATCGCTGTGGTGATGCTGCCGACCTGGTGGGCCGGTCGACCCTTGGCCAGGTTGACCCGGCGCACGGTGGCCGCGTCCGGGCGGGCGACGATGACGTAGAAGTTGGCGAACGCCGCCGCGACGATCGCGCCGCCGGCGAGCGCGCGGGCCGCGACCGCGACGTCCTCGGGGCGGTCGATGTACAGGGGCGGTGTCGGGGCGTCCATGAGTCCTCCTCGGCGGGGCCGTGAGGCAGTTCTACGTCCACTCAGCCCGATCACGGCGAGGTCGGTCGTCGATCCGATAGCCGACAGGCGCTACCCGGTGCGGGCGGCGGATGCCCGGGCGGTACGCATCGGCGGACGGCATCGGCCGGACGGAGGATCCGCCGCAGGCGGCCTTAGCACGCAACAGTTAGCGGCGCGACCCGATTGGGTACAACCGCTGCACCTCAGATCCACCACATACCTCAGGAGGCAGCGATGCGCGGCACCTCGATTCTCGGAGTCATCGTCGTGATCTGGTTGGTGATCGGCGCCATCGCCGCTGGCCAGCGCGGCTACTACAGCGGTGACGACACCAACTGCGCCGAGGCCGGCACCATCCTGGTCACGATCGTGGCCGGGCCGCTGAACTACATCGGCGCCAACCCGAAGGTCGACTGCAAGCTGCCCGAGCCTTCCAAGTAGGCAACAGACGTAGACCGGCCCGTGCCCCCCGGCGGTGGGGCGCGGGCCGGTGCAGTTTCCGGCGAGGTCGCTCCGGAGCACTAGCCCGCCTCCTCCCCCGGCCGTCGAACGGTCGACCGATCGCGTCCCCAGGCGGCCAGCGGCTCGAGGGCGTCGTTGAGGCGCGTGCCGTCCTCGGTCAACGAGTACTCGACGCGGGGCGGCACCTCGTCGTAGGAGACGCGGCGTACGATGCCGTCCGCCTCCATCTCCCGTAGGTGAGAGGCCAGCACCTTCTCCGTGATCCCCGGAAGCAGTCGACGCAGCTCGCCGAAGCGACGCAGGGGGTGCTCGTGGAGCGCCCAGAGGATCAGCACCTTCCACTTGCCGCCGATCACCTCCATCGCGGTGTCGATACCGCAGGCGTGTCCGTCCGCGGTGCCCGGCCGGTTCACCGTCGCCATACCCACCCCTCCGACGTGCTCGCTCACCCCCGGGTAACCACGCACCTCGATGTGCGTACTTGATCACCTGGGGGCCGGTGACCAGCCTAATCGGCATGGAACCGAACACTGTGGAGAAGCCCTCCGTCACGATGCTGGGACTCGGCGCGATGGGTACCGCGCTTGCCCGAGCCTGGCTTGTCGCCGGCTACCCGCTCACCGTCTGGAACCGCACCCCGACCCGCGCCGCAGCGCTCGTGCCCGAAGGGGCAAGGGTCGCGGGCAGCGCCGCACAGGCGGTCGCGGCAAGCACCCTGGTCGTCGTCTGCCTGTTGGACGACAGCTCGGTCGACCAGGTGCTGGCCGGCGTGGACCTGATCGGCCGGGATCTGGTCAACCTGACCACCAGCACCCCTGCCCAGGCCCGCGCCCGCGCGGCGTGGGCCCGCCGACGCGGCGCGCGGTACCTGGACGGTGGAATTATGGCTGTCCCACCGATGGTCGGCGTCCCGGAGGCCGGCGGCTACGTCTTCTACAGCGGCTCACGAGCGCTGTTCGAACGGCACCGGGAGACGCTGGGCGTTCCGGTCGGCACCACCTACGTCGGTGAGGACGCGGGCTTCGCGGCCCTGCACGACGTGGCTCTCCTCAGCGCCATGTACGGGATGTTCGCCGGGGCCGCGCACGCATTCGCCCTGATCCGCCGGGAGGACATCGACCCGTCGGCGCTCGCCGCACTGCTCGCCGACTGGCTCGTCGCGATGGTCCCGGCGGTTCACCAGACCGCCGACCAGCTGCGCAGCGGGGACTACACCAAGGGGGTCGTCTCCCCTCTCGCCATGCAGGTGGCGGGCACGCCGACCTTTCTGAGCACCGCCGAGCAGCAGGGCGTCAGCCCCGAACTGCTCAGCCCCTACTTCGACCTGATGCGCCGCCGCCTGGCGGAGGGCGGTGGCGAGGAGGACCTGACGGGCGTCATCGATCTGCTGGTGCGGTGACGGTGTCCGGTGGCTGGAGGCGGTCCTTGGCACCTGCCGTCGTCCACCGCACTCCGCCTACGGCATCCTAGGAGGCTGGTTTGCGGCCTGTGGCGTTTGTCCGCGCCGGGGCCGGGAACCGCCGATGCCTCAGTCAGCGAAACGGGATCGGGAGTGCGGGCATGCAGATCGGCTACAAGTTGGCCTCGGAGGGGTACGGCCCGCAGGAGATCATCCGCCAGGCCGTCCTGGCCGAGCGGGCCGGCTTCGACTTCGTCGAGATGAGCGACCACTTCCACCCCTGGCTGGACGCACAGGGGCACTCGTCCTTCACCTGGAGCGTGCTCGGCGCCATCGCGGCCAGAACCAGCACCCTGCGTCTGGCCACCGGTGTCACCTGCCCGACCGTCCGCTACCACCCGGCGATCATCGCCCAGGCCGCGGCGACCATGGCACTGATCTCCGACGGCCGGTTCACCCTGGGCGTGGGCGCAGGCGAGCGGCTCAACGAGCACGTGGTCGGGCAGGGCTTCCCCAGCGTGCGGGGCCGACACGAGCGACTACGCGAGGCGCTGGAGATCATCCGGCTGCTCTGGCAGGGCGGCTACCAGTCGTACGAGGGACGGCACCTGCACCTGGAGGACGCCCGAGTCTTCGATCTGCCGGACACCCTGCCCGTGATCGCGGTGGCGGCCAGCGGTGAGGCGTCGGCGCGGCTCGCCGCCGAGTTGGGCGACGGACTGTTCGCCACCGACGCGGACGCGTCGATCGTCGAGCACTACCGACGCGCGCAGGGTGCCGGCCCGCGCTACGCCGAGGTGCCAGTGGCCTGGGCCACCGACGAGCAACAGGCGGTGCAGGCGGTGTTGCAGACGAGCCGGTGGATGGTGACCGGCTGGAAGGTGATGAGCGAGCTGCCGAACCCGGTCAACTTCGACGCGGCGAGCGCGTACGTCGAGGAGAAGCACATCCGGCAGCTCTTCGCCGTCGGCCCGGACCCGGAACCGCACGTCGCCAAGGTCCGGTCGTACGTCGAGGCCGGCTTCGACCACATCGTGCTGCAGAACGCCGGCCCCGACCCGGACGGCTTCCTCGACTTCTTCGCCGGCGATCTCGCCGGCCGGCTACGTGCGATGGGGTGACGCCGACGGGCGGCGGGGGTGACGCCCGCGGGCGGCGTTTGACCGGGGCGGGCACGGGCGAGCCGCCCCGACCGATCACCGGGGCGGCTCGTCCGCGTTCTCGGGATGAGGTGCGCGAGTCGACGTTCAGCGGAAGCAGTGCGCGATCGGCACCTGGCTGCCCTCGCAGTTGGTCGGCTCGTTCTCGACGACCACGCTCTCATCGTCGATCTTGACCTGGGCGTGCATGCCGAAGACACCACCGGGCTTCAGCGTCGACGCGTTGTGGGTGACCTTGCTGGTGTAGATCGCCACCGAGCCCGCGCTGGCGTAGATGCCGCCACCCTGGGACGCCGCGCCGACCGCCTCGTTGCGGACCACGTCGCTGCCCCGCACCAGCAGATTCGCCTTCTCGGCGTAGATGCCGGCACCCAGGCCGTGGGTGGTGTTGCCCTCGACCACGCTGTCGTCGAGCGGCGTCAGGCCCTTCACCGTCGAGATGCCGCCGCCGTTGACAGTGGACGTGTTGCCCCGGATGGTCATCGTGCGCATCACCAGCACCGCGTCGGAGTTGGCGGCGCCGCCGCCGACCTGGGCGGTGTTGTTGAGCAGCTCGGTGTCGGAGACCTTCGTGCGGGCCGAGAAGCTGGCCAGCCCGCCCCCCTGGGCGGCGCTGTTCTGGGTGAAGGAGACGCTCTCCACGTCGGCGGCACCCCGGTAGTTGCCGAGCCCGCCGCCGTAGCCGTTGGCGCTGTTGCGGTGGAACTCGGAACGCTTCAGCGTCAGGACACCACCGTTGAGCAGGCCCCCGCCCTTGCCCGCGGCGCCCGATGCGCTGTTGCCGACGAACGTGGAGTCGGTGACCACCATGTTGCCGTCGTTGAAGATGCCGCCACCGCCGCCCTCGGGCGACAGCGAGGTGCTCTGCGAGACGGTGACCCGTTCCACCACGGCGGTGGCGCCGTGCACCACGTGCACACTGCCACCCTCGATGGCCGAGCGGCCGTTGTGCAGTTCCATGTCCCGCAGGGTCAGCTCGCCGCCGTCGCGGACGGTGAAGAAGCGGAACGGGGCGGCCTGGGCGTCGCGGGCGATGGTGGCGCCGGCGCCGTCGATCGTGATGGCCTGGTAGATCACCGGCAGTCCGGCGGTGTCATCGGCCGGGTTGTGCGGCGGCGCCTCGGCGTCACCGGGGGTCTCCGCCGCGTCGGCCGCCTCCCGGGCGTCGCGGATTCCGCCGTCGTACTGGTCGGTCTCGTGGAACGCCTCGGTGAGAGTGTAGCGGCACTTGGGCGCGAGCCGGAGTTCGCCGCCGCCCTCGGCGTTGGCGGTCACCAGCGCCGCGACCAGCTTCGCGGCGTCGCAGGGAACCGACACGACGCCCCGCTTGCCGGTGCCCGGGGTGCTCGGACGGTCCTGTTCCGGGCCGTCCTGGTCCTGCTGCGTCGCCCGCCGGTCGCCGTCGCGGCGGTCGTCGTCAGCCGCCGGGGTCAGTCGGGCCAGACCTGGGAGGGTGAGGGCGCGGTCGGCGGCGGCAGCCGCTCCGGCCACGCCCACGACCAGGCTCCCCGCCAGTAAACCGCCGGCTAAGAACCATCGGGACCGCCGTCTGGGTCGACTCGCGCGGTCTCCCTCTCGGTACGTGGACATCAACGGTGCCTACCTTCCTGCCTACCTGACGTGACCGCGCCGATCCGGGCGCGGAGGGCCCGACATGCTCGCCGACCACCAAACGTCACGATAGGTCCGCAATACGGACAGGAAGGTGTGAACGTGAATAGTGCCCTCTTTCATCTTCAATGCCGGCAAATCGGCATCGACGTCACCCGCCGACGTGGATCCCGGGCCGGCGCAGCGGGTCCCGTTCGGTGCGTCGGATGATCTCCCGCACCACCGGCGGGGTGTCCCCCCGACCCAGGATGAGGTAGCGCGCCAGGTGCGCGATCGGGCTCCCCTCCGACCACTCGAAGTGCGCGTGCGGCCGGACCCCGGTGGCGTCCCGCAGGGCCAGCAGGATCGCGGCGATCGCGTTGGGCGCGGCCGGACTGTTGGCCCGCAACACCCGGAAGCCGCCCACCTCGATCCCGTGGACGCGCAGCACCTGGCTGAAGTCCGACGGATCCACCACATCGATCTCCAGGAACAGCACGTCCGCGGCGCCGGGCACCGGGTTCATCCCGCGTTGCGCCCGCTCCTTGATCGTGTACTCCTTCACCGAACCCTTCTGCCGCTTGTTCGCGATCAGGTGCAGCTGCCCGTCGTGCGCCAGCGACTCGGTGATGAACCGACGGGCCGGTTCGTCGAACTCGATGCGCTCGGCCCGCAGCTCGGTGGTCCGGGTGACCCGGGAGACCAATGAGACCGCGATGATGCCGAGGATGAACAGCGCGGAGATCGTGATCCCGTCCGGCTGTTCGATGACGTTCTCCAGCAGCGCGTACAGCAGCACCAGGGTCAGCACGGTGAAGCCGATCGCCGAGGCGCGCCGGTGGCGACGGGCCGCGGAGATCGTCACCGCCACCGCCCCGGAGACCATCATCGCCAGGATCCCGGTGGCGTACGCGCCGGCCTGGGCGTTGACGTCGGCGCGGAAGGCGATCGTGATGGCGACGCTGACGACGGTGTAGACGATCACCACGGGACGCACCGCCCGCGCCCACTCCGGCGCCATCCCGTACGACGGCAGGTAGCGCGGCACGATGTTGATCAAGCCGGCCATGGCCGACGCGCCGGCGAACCAGAGGATGAGCACACTGCTCACGTCGTAGACACTGCCGAACACCTCACCCAGGTAGGTGTGCGCCAGGAAGGCCAGCGCCCGCCCGTTCGCGGCGCCGCCCGGCGCGAACTCCTGCTTCGGGATGAGCGCCGTGGTCACGAAGGTCGTCGAGATCAGGTACACCGACATGATCAACGCGGCGGTGGTGAGCAGTCGGCGCGTGTTGCGGATCCGGGCGGCGAGCCGGGCCTGCTGGTCCGGACCATCCGCCGCGACCAGGGGCATCATGCTGACCCCGGTCTCGAAACCGGAGAGCCCCAGCACCAGCAGCGGGAACGCCAGCACCGCGGTGAGCAGCACGTGGCCCGGTCCCCCGCCGGTCGTGGTGATCGCGGCCGTCCAGTCCGACACGATGCCCGGGTCGGCGGCGATCCGGGCCACCGCGACCACGACGATCACCGCGTTGAGCACCAGGAAGACCGCGACCAGCGGGATGGCCACCACCACCGCCTCGCGGAATCCGAGCAGGAACACCCCGCCGAGGATCAGCAGCAGCACCACGGTGACCACGACCGGCACCAGGGACCCGTGCACCGTGTCCGGCAGGTACGGGTTCTCCAACAGGTGCACTGTGGCGTCGGCCGAGGAGAGGGTGATCGTGATGATCCAGGAGGTGGCCACGAAGCCGAGCAGCACCAGGACGAAGATCTTGCCCCGCCAGAACGGCAACAACCGCTCCAGCATCGCCACCGAACCCTGACCGTGCGGGCTCTCCTGGGCCACCCGCCGGTACATCGGCAGCATGCCGAAGAGAGTGAGCGCGACGATCAACAGGGTCGCCAACGGGGAGAGCGCACCGGCCGCCACCGCCGCGATGCCCGGCAGGTACGACAACGTGGAGAAGTAGTCCACGCCGGTCAGGCACATCACCTGCCACCAGGCGTGCCGACGGCTCTGCCCCTCGATCGCCTCGGGGCCGGGCGGCTGCACCTGGTGCTGGAAGAGCCACCGGCGCAACGGGCTGGTCGGCGACAGTGAGCGGGCCGGGGTGGCCACACGTTCGGGCACCACGACACCCTGCCGGCCGCCCCGGTGCGGGCGGGCCGGATCGCGGGCCGCCCGCAGTGCCGGGTCCGGACCGGTCGGCGTATGCCGGCGTCCGTTCCAGCGTCGTGGTTTAGCCCGGTGCTCGTCACCCATCGCCAGTCCCACCCTCACAGGTCCTGATCCGACGGTAGGCGCTGCCCCGGCGCCCGGTCGGCGGAACCGGCCACCTGTTCGGCCTGCTCAGGACAGGTCCGCGACGGCGAGCAGCCGGGCCAGCGCGGGTGGGTCGGTGACGGTCACCGTGGCCGCCGGGTGCCGCAGCCGCCCGCCGGGCAGCAACGCCGGCACCGGTACGCCGAAGCGCAGACAGATCCCGCCAGCCGTACTGCTGCCGAAGGTCGCACCGCCGTCGGCCAGCGACAGGTGCGGGCCGATCGCCCGCCACCAGCGGTACGGCCCGCTCAGCTCGACGGCGACGACGTTGTCCCGGGCGGTCCGCAGCCGCCACGGCCCGTACCGGATCATCAGATCCCGTTCGCTGACGGCGACCCAGGCCGTCGCCGGACGGACCCCCAGCAGGGCCAGCATCGGCCGGAACGCCGCATCGAAGCGGAACGGAAATCGCGTGGCGACGCCGGTCATCGGGCGCCGGGCCGCGCGGTGGGTCGCGACACCGGGCCGCCCGGCCGCAGCGGGCCGGGCCGCGCGGGCCGGGGGCGGGCGGCGGGCCGACGCCGGGCCAGGACAATCATGGCGCGGGCGTACCCGATCCGAGCCCGCCGACACCCCCGGATCCGCACGCCGTCGACGCGCCCCCACCCGGCGGTCCCCCACCGCCGGCCGACACCCCCCGGGCCGGCCGACGGTGGCAGACGGTCGACACCCCCCGGGCCGACCGGCTGTCCCCGCTCGTGACCGACCCGATTTCGGGTGGCCACGCGGGGTGGAACTGGTGGGACGCGCTCCCGCGCTCCGCCGCCCCCCACGGGGCGGAGCGCGGGAGCCCCCCGTCCCGGCTACTGCAGGAACGCCCCGAGGGGCGAGAGCAGCAACCGGCCGAGCGCCGCGGCGTTGTCGTCCAACCGCGTGCGCTCACACTCGCGGGCCTGCGGGTCGTGCCGGCACCGCCAGATCTTCTGCGCGTTGCGCCAGGCGACATCGCGCGTGTACTCGACCAGTTCCCCCTGGTACCAGTCGTCGATGTCACCGTTGAGCATGTCGATGAGCAGCTGCCACCGCTCCAGGTAGCCACGGCGCAGGCCGGGGATCTTGTCCGCGAAGATGTTGTTGATCTCGAGGTAGTCGTGGTGCTGGTCGCTGCCGTCGACCGGCTCCGACTCCAGGTGGTCGAACGTGGTCACCAGGGCGAACGGCAGGTCGAAGTTGATGTGCGCGTTCACCCCGGCCGCCGCCGAGGGCAGCGGGCGGGCGTCCGGCCCCCGCATCCGCTCGAACAGGCACGACCACGCCTTCGGGGTGCCGGGGCTGGAGTCGGTCCACAGCCGCATCGCGTCGAAGTAGCGGGCGGCGAACTCGACGTCGAGCCGGGAGAGGAAGACCGGGTCGATGAAGCGGTCGTCGTACAGCCCGTCCAACACGCTGCTGGTGATCGTCAGGTAGAGCTTGTTGAAGTCGGCCAGCGGGCAACTGGCCTCCAACGGTGGCAGCCGGACCAGCATGTCCTGCAGCTTGGTCAAATGATCGACCACGGCCGGCACGTCCGCGGGGTGGTCGGCGAGCAGGTCGACGATGTCCCGGTGCACGGGCCCCCAGACCGGTTCGATCATTTCTCCTCCATTGTGGTCGGCGGCATCCCCCGTGCCGTCGTCGACGCGGCTCAGCCTCTCAGCCGACACCGGCCCGCCGGATCAGTAGAACGACGTATCCCGGCGCGCACACGCGCGCCGGGATACGTCGTGGTGGTAAGTCAGCCCCGTTGGTTGCGCAGCTGGATCGCGCTGGCCTGCACCCGGGTCCGGACCTGGAGCTTGTCGAAGATGTGCGACACGTGCACACCGATGGTCCGCTCGCTGATGAACAGCCGCTGCCCGATCTCCTTGTTGGTCAACCCCTCCGCGACCAGGGCGAGCACCTCCCGCTCCCGTGCGGTGAGCGCCGTCAGCTCGTCGTCGGACGCCTCCGCCGGTGCGCTGCGCGTACCGGTGGTGGTGTCGCGCTCGTCCAGCGACACCCGGGCCCGCCCGGCCAACTCGCGGATCTCCGAGGTCAACGGCACCGCACCCAGCCCCTGCGCCACCCGGTACGCCTCCCGCAGGAGCTTGCCGGCGGTGGCCAGCCGGCTGCGGCGGGCCAGCAGCGCCTCGGCCTGCCGCAGCCGCGAGTAGGCCGCCGGATAGGGGTGGTTGCGCCGATCCCACTCGGCGGCCGACACCGCCCACAGCTCCGGGTCGCTGCCGTCGAGGCGGCTCACCTCGGCGGCGCACAACGCCAGGAAGCCCTCCACCACCGAGCGCACCGGCCGGGCGGCGCCGGCGCTCTTGCGGGCCATCCGGTCGGCCACGTCGCGCAGCCGGCGCACCGCCGTCGGGTCCACCTCCACGGTGCGGCTGGCGTGCGCCTCCGCCTCGGCGCGCAGGCCGTGCCAGACCAACGCGGAGAGGATCATCACGTCGTCGGAACGGCTCTCGGTGAGGCCGCGCTGCACGGCCTGCCGCGCCACGTCGTGCCGACCCTCCCACATGGCCAGCCCGGAGCGCAGGGTGAGCAGCGGAATGACGTGCCGCGCCCCGCCGCCGGCGAGCAGGGTCGCCACCGCGTCGAGGTCCCGACCGGCGGCCTCGATGTCGCCGTAGCCCACCGAGAGCCGGCACCGGGCCAGCAGCAGCTCCACCGCGTCCGCACCGGACGGTCGGTGTCGCAGCGCTACGGCCACCACCTTCTCCGCCTCGGCCCACTGGCCCACCCGGAACAGCCCGTTGATGGCGATGGCCAGCAGCCGGGTGCCCCAGGTGCGGCCCAGCCCCAGCTCGGCCACCCGTTCGGCACCCCGACGGGCCACCACCACACCCTCTTCGAGGATGTTCAGCGGCCCGGTCAACAGCTCCGCCAGGTGCAGGTACGCGCAGGCCACATCCTCCGGCTGACCGGCGCGCTCGGCGGTGTCGAGGGCGTCACGCATGACCGCCAGGCCGGCGTCCGGGTCTTCCAGGAAGGCGTCGCTGAAGCCCAGCGCCGAACTGGCCAGCACCACCTCGGTCGTCGAGCCCGCCACGTTCTCGGCCAACGCCAGCGCCTCGCGGGCCCGCTCGCCGGCGTCGGCGTACCGGCCGAGGTGCAGCAGCAGCTCGGCCAGCCGGGCGGCGGCGGTGGCCCGGTCCCGGGGGGAGCAGTCTTCGGCCTTCAGCGCCCGCTGGTACTCCTCCTCGGCCAACGCGGAGCGACCGGCGGCGGCCAGGTAACGGGCACGGCGGATGTGCAGCGCGCAGCTCGGCTCGCCACCGCGCAGCGCGACCAGCTCCTCCAGCAGGGCCAACGCGCGGGCGTGCTCCCCACAGTGGTGGGCCGCCTCGGCGGCGTTCTCCAGCAACTCGACCCGGTCCACCGTCGACGGGCCCGGCTCGGCGGCCAACTGCAACGCCGCGGACCAGTGCCGGTGCGCCTCGGCGTAACCGTGCAGCCGTTCGGCCTCCTGCGCGGCGGCCACCGCCGCCGGCAGGGCGCGTGCCGGTTCGCCGGCCAGTCGCCAGTGGTGCGCCAGCCGGGCCTGGTGCAGCTCGCCCGGCGCCGTGGTCAGCGCCTCGGCGTAGCGGCGGTGCAGCCCGGAGCGCTCGGCTGGCAGCAGCTCGTGGGCCAACACCTCGGCGACGAGGCGGTGCCGCAGCCGGTAGCCGTCGTCGGCGCCGACCAGCAGCCGGTGCGCGACAGCGGCGCGAGCCGCGGCGATCAGCTCGTCCTCCGGCATCCGCAGCACCTCGGCCAGCAGCCAGTGCTGCACCGGCTCGACACCGGCGGCCACCGCGTGCACCACGGCGTGCGCGTGCTGGGGCAACGCGTCGACGCGGTCGAGGAAGATCTCCCGCAGTGTCTCGGACAGGCCGTCGCGGCCGTCGCGCAGGTCGCGGGCCAGTTCCTCGATGACGAACGGGTTGCCGCCGCTGCGCTGCCACACCTGCTCGGCCGCGTCGGCGCTCAGCGTCCGGCCGACCACCGCAGCGGCGAGCGTCTCGGTGTCGGCCCGACCCAGCGGCGCCAGGTCGAGCACCCGCACCGTGCGCAGCCGACGCAATTCGGTGAGCACCCGACGCAGCGGGTGCGCGCCCTGCAACGACTCGGCCCGGACCGCGGCCAACACCGACAGCTGAAGATCACCCAGGCCGGCGAGCAGGTAGAGCAGAAGCTGACGGGTGCTGCGGTCGACCCACTGCAGGTCGTCCAGGATCAGCACCAACGGCCGACCCTCGGCGATCAGGTGCAGGCCGCGGGAGACCCGCTCCAGCAACGCGCCCGCGCCGTCCGGGCCGGCGGTCTCGTCGGCGAACATCTGCAGCAGCCCCCGCACCGCCGAGGAGGTGCGGGCGGGCGAGGCGGACACTTCGGTGTCGAACCGGCGCAGCGCCTGCAACAGCGGGTGCAGCGGTGAGGCGTCGCCGATGTCCAGGCAGCTGCCGGTGAGCACCACGGCACCCCGCTCCCGCAGGCGGTCGCCGATCTCATCCAACAGCCGGGTCTTTCCCACACCGCTCTCGCCGGTCAGGAAGACCGCCGCGGTCTGCCCGTGCGCGCCGTCACCGAGCAACGCGGACCGAACCGTCTGCACCAGCTCGGCCCGGCCCACGAGCGGTGCGGTGTCCACATCGCTGGCCATGCCACGCAGCCTAATCACAGGGCCCCGCACCGTTCTACGGCTGCCTGCCGCTTGTGGTACTCCTCGCGTCGACTTTGCGACTAAAGGTTGCAGGTGGCCGACATACGTCGTTCTGCAGATCCCCCGTCGGCCCAGGAGTGCCAATCTCCGGAGGTGATCAGGCAACCGCGGGGAGAAAGGCCGGTGCGACACCCATGACCACCAGCATCATCGTCGACACGCAACGGACCGTCACCCCGCTCTGGCCGGTACCGCAGGAGAGGCGCGTCGTCACCGTCCTTTTCGCGGACATCGTCGGCTCCACGGCCCTGGTGGGCCGCCTCGACCCGGAGGACGTCCGGGCGTTGCAGCAGGCCTACTTCGACACCGTCGCCGGTGTGCTGCACCGCTGGCAGGGGGTGGTGGAGAAGTACATCGGCGACGCCGTGATGGCCCTCTTCGGCGCGCGGCACTCCGACGGCTTCGACGCCTACCGGGCGGTGCGCGCCGGCCTGGAGATCCAGGCCGCGCTGGACCGCCGGCCCATGGTCGGCGACATCCGGCTGCGCGTCCGCGTCGGGGTGGCCACCGGCGAGGTCGTGGTCGACCTCGGCGACGTCGTCACCGGCGGGCACGGCGTGGCCAGCGGCGCGGTGATCACCGCCGCCGCCCGCCTGCAGGAGTACGCCGCACCCGGCGGCGTCGCGCTCTGCGCGGCCACCGCCCGCGCCACCGCCGGCCTGATCACCCAGCGTCAGCTGACGCCGGTGCCGGTGGCCGGTCGGGTGCCGCCGGTGCCGCTGTGGCACGCCGTCGGCCCGGTCCGCCCCGGCGCCGACCGGCACGACGGTCCGCTGATCGGCCGACGCCGCGAACTGGCCACCATCCGCGACCAGTTGGGCGGGGCCATCCGGGACCGGGCGCCACGCTGGATCTCCCTGGTCGGCCCCACCGGCAGTGGCCGCAGCCGGCTGCTGCACGAGCTGACCCGCGGCCTGACCACGGTGGACGGTACGCCCGTCCGCTGGTGCGTGGCGGCCTGCCAGCCGTACCCCGATCAGGTGTTGGCGCCGGTCGCGCACCTGCTCCGAAACCTCGCCGGGATCCGGCACAGCGACGGACCGGCGGCGGTCCACGACCGGCTGGTCACCGCCCTGACGCCGCTGTTCCCGCCGACCAGGGTGGCCACCGCCGTCCCGGCGCTGCAGCGCCTGCTGACCACCCCGGACGGCTCGGCCGCTGCCCTCGCCGGCGCGGCGATCTGCCGGGAGGTCCTGCTGCGCCTGGCCGCCGACCGGCCGCTGATAGTGGCCGTCGACGACCTGGACCGGGCCGCGCCGGCGGTGAGCCGGTTCCTGCACGCGTTGTTCCGCGCGGCGACCGAGCGCGCGCTGCCGCTGGCAGTGCTCACCGTGCACCAGCCGCAGTGGGCCGACACCCGGCCCGGTCCGGCCCGACGGGTGACGATCGGCCCGCTGGCCACTGTGCAGTCCGGCCGGCTGCTGCGCCACCTGCTCAGCCGGGCCGGGCAGCCGGTGGCCCTGGTCGACCGGCTGCTGCCGCTGGTGGGAGGCCGCCCCGGGCACGCGACGGCGTACGTGACGTCGCTGGTGGACGGCGCCGACCCGGCGGCACTTGCGCTGCCCGAGGCGGTCCGCCGGGCGGTCGGCGCGGAAGTGGACCACCTCGACGGTGAGCGGCGGGCGGTGCTGATGGCCGCCGGCACCCTCGGTGGCCTCATCCACGGCGCGGCAGTGGACCGGGCACTCGGCTGGACGCCCGGCCGGTCCGCACCCGCGCTGCGCGGTCTGGTCGCCGCCGGGCTGCTGCGTCCGCACCGCGTCGACGGGTACGCGTTCGCCGCGCCCGCGCTGCGCCAGGTCGCCGCCGAGCGGTTGCCCCGCGCCCTGCGCGCCGTCTTCGCCAGCCGAACCGCCGACACGCCGCGCCTCGACACCGTCCACGCGCACACCGCCGACCCTGCCGAGGCGGTCGGCACCGGCGTCGTCGACGCCGCGACCGCGCAGGTCGTGCGTCTCGACGCGGTCCGCTCCCGGGCCGGCCTCGACACCACACTGGCCCCGGTGTCGCGACCGGGTGCCACCGGCCCGGTGCGGCACCGACCCGTTCGCACCCCGACGATGGCCACCGCGCCGGCCGCGCCGAATCGGCAGACCCACCGTTTGCCGGGTTCCGGTCGGCTGCGGGTCGTCGGGTCGGCCGGTGACGGGCCGCCGACCCCGGCCGCCTCGACGGCCGCGTCCCGACGCAACGCGGCCGGGCACTGGCCCCCGGAGGTCGCCCGATCCCGGGCGGCGATCAGCGCCAGGCCCGCCGTACCGGGCTCCGCCCGACGGGGTGCGCTCGTCGGCGTCGGGGAGACACCCCCGTTACGCGGCACGCCCGGTACGCCGTCGCCGCGCTGGTCGGATGCTCTGGCCGCCTGCGCCTGAGGTGGCATCGAGAGCGAGGCGCCCCCACCTGGGGTGAGCTGGCTTGCCACCGTCCGACGGGAGCGGGCGAGCCGGTCACCCGGCGTGACTAGGATTGGTCCCGTCATGCTGCTACGGGTGCTCGGGCCGCTTGAGGTCGAGGTCGACACAGGCGGGCCGGTCGACCTCGGCGGCCCCCGGCAACGCGCCGTGCTCGCGCTGCTGCTCGCGGCCCGGGGCGAGGTCGTCTCCGTCGGTCAGCTGATCGAGGATCTGTGGCGGGGCGACGCGCCACCACGGGCGATCGCCTCCCTGCAGGCGTACATCTCGCACCTGCGCCGCCTGGTGGAACCGGCCCGCGAACGCCGGGCGCCGGCCCGGGTCCTGGTCACCGCGGCACCGGGTTACGCGCTGCGGCTGCCCGCCGACGCCGTCGACGCCGGCCGGTTCGAGACCCTGCTCGCCGAGGCGCGCGCGGTCGGCCCCACCGACCCGAGCCGGGCACGTCACCTGCTGCGCGACGGCCTCGACCTGTGGCGCGGTCGGGCGTACGCCGAGTTCGCCGGGGAGCCGTGGGCGCAGCCGGAGGTGTTGCGGCTGGAGGAGCTGCGCCTCGGCGCCCGGGAGTTGCTGCTCGACGTGACGGTGCGCTGCGGCGACGCGGCCGAGGCGGTGCCGGAGGCGGAGTTGCTGACCCGGCAGGCGCCGCTGCGGGAGGAGAGCTGGCGGTTGCTGGCGCTGGCGTTGTGGCGTACCGGCCGGCAGGGCGACGCGCTCGCCGCGCTGCGGCGGGCGCGGGCGACCCTGGCCGACCAGCTCGGTCTGGACCCGGGCCCGGCGTTGGTCGAGGTGGAGTCCGCGATCCTCGGCCAGCGCCTCGACCTGCTGCCACCGGCGACGCCGGCACCGGTACGCGCCGGGCGACAGGTGTCGCAGGAGGTCTTCGTCGGCCGGGAGGTCGAGGGGGAAGCGCTGCGGCAGGCCGCCGCCGACACGGTGGCGAGCGGGCCGCGGGTCGCAGTGCTCAGCGGTGAGGCCGGGGCCGGCAAGACCAGCCTGCTCACCCGGTTCCGGCAGGAGCTCATCGACCACGGCTGGCTGGTCACCGTCGGCCGTTGCCCCGAGGTCGACGGCGCCCCGCCGGCCTGGGCCTGGGTCGAGGCGCTGCGGCAACTCGCCGAGCAGGCACCCCCGGGCGACCTCGCACCCGCGCTCGCCCCGCTGCTCGGCGGCGGCGACGGTGAGCCCGGTGGCGACGTCACCGCCGGCCGGTTCCGGCTGCACCGCGCGGTGGGCACCTGGTTGGACGCCGCCGCGACCCGCAGACCGGTCGCCGTGATCCTCGACGACCTGCACGCCGCCGACGCGGAGACCCTGCTGCTGTTGCAGAGCGTCACCGAGATGACCACCGGCGCCGTCCTGTTCGTCGCGGCGCTGCGGCCCGCGGACAACGCCGACCGCCTCGCCGAGACGATGGCCGTGCTGGCCCGCCGGTCACCCCACCGGATCCCGCTGGGCGGCCTGAGCACGTCCGAGGTCGAACGGCTGCTCGGCGCGCTGGCCCGGACCACCGTCGACCCGGACACGGTCGCCGCGTTGGCCGAGCGGACCGGCGGCAACCCGTTCTACGTCCGGGAGTCGGCGCGGCTGCTCGCCGCCGAGGGCACGCTCGTCGCCACCTCCGACGTGCCCGAGGGCGTACGCGACGTGCTGCGCCGACGGCTCTCCCGGCTGCCGGCGACGGCCGTGTCGGTGCTGCGCCTCACCGCCGCCGTCGGGCGGGAGGCTGACGTGCCGACGCTCGTCGACGCCGCCGGCACCGACGAGGCCACTGTGCTACGGGGGCTGGAGGCCGGGCTGGCCGCCGGACTGCTCACCGAACCGGCGCCCGGGCGGGTGCGGTTCGTGCACGGCCTCGTCTGCGACACCATCTACACCGACCTGCCGCAGCTGCGCCGCACCCGCCTGCACGCCCGGATCGCCGCCGCCACCCGCCGGTTGCGGCCCGACGACTACCCGGCCCTCGCCCACCAGTACGCCCGCGCCGCGTCGGCCGACACCGCGCCGCTCGCCGTGGACTACGCCATCCGGGCCGCCGAACTGGCCGAGCGACGGTACGCGTACGACGCCGCGATCGAGCTGCTCAGCAACGCCGTCGAGGCCGCCGCCACGGTCGCCGGGGACCGCGACGCGCTGCGGGTCGACCTGCTCGGCCGGCTGTTGCGCGCCTACGCGCGCGCCGGTGCGGTGGCCGCCGCCCGGCAGACCCGCGCCCGGGCGTTCGACGTCGCCGCGCAGTCCGGCCGCGACGACCTGCTGGTCGCGGCGTTCACCGCGTGGACCGTCCCCACCCCGTGGCTGACCCACGAGTACGGCGTGGTGGACCACCGCGTCGTCGAGGTGCTCACCCGGCTGCTGCGCGCCGACGACCTGGACCCGGTTGCCCGTTGCCGACTGCTGGAGGCGCTCGCCACGGAGTTGGACGGCGAATCCGACCCGCGCGGCGTGGCGGCCGGGCGGGAGGCGTTGGCCCTCGGGCGGCGCCTCGACGACCCCGAGCTGCGGGCCCTCGGGCTGGCCGCGCGGATGCGCACCATGAGCTACGAGCGGGAAGCGCCGGCCCGTCGGGAGCTGGCCGTGGAGCTGCGCGACCTCGCCGACGAGCATGGGCTGGTGACCTACCGCTCGGTAGCCGAGCAGGTGCTGGGCCACTGCGCCGCCGCCCTCAACGAACCGGACGAGCTGCGCCTCAGCGTCGCCCGGCAGGGGTGGCTGGCCGAGACGTACCAGCTGAACGAGGCGCAGACCATCAACCTGTGCTCGTTGGGCACCCTCGCGCACGTCGCCGGCGACTTCGTCGCCGCGCAACGGCACTACGACGAGGTCGCCGTGCAGATGCGGCGGCAGGGTTCGCTGCACGCCGAGTCCTTCCACTACTTCTCCACCGGGACCCTGCTGATCAGCCAGGGACGGTTCGGTGAGCACCTGGCGGCGACCCGGCGGATCCGGGAGTCGTTGGGCCCGATCGTGGACGACCTGCTGGCGCTGGCGTTGATCGGAAGCGGACGCCTGGCCGAGGCGCGGGCCATGCCGATCGGGCGGCACACGTACCGCCCGGACTACTTCGAGTCGGCGTTGCTCACCGTCCGCGGGATGGTCATCGTGGCGCTGGGTCGGCGGGACCTGGCCCAGCCGGTGATCGACGCGCTGCTCCCGGTCAGCGACCAACTGGCCGGTTTCTCCACCACCGCGGCCGTGGTGCGGCCGGTCGCGTTGACGCTCGGGGAGCTGTGCCGGCTGCTGGGCCGCACCGAGGAGGCGACCCGGCACTTCACGCTCGCCGCACGGGTGGCCCGCCGGTGGGAGTCGCCGCACTGGCTGGCCGAGGCGACGGCGGCGTTGGCCGGCTGACCGGCACGGTTGGTGGATTCCAAGCCGGTTACAAGTGACACCGAGCATGATCAACAGATCTGTGCCAGTTGATCCCTCGGAAAGGTCACCGTGAACCAGAACCACCGCGAAGCCATGGCCGACGTGCGCGACATGTACATGGCGCACTCCGCGCTCCGTCGCGAATTCAGCCTGCTGCCGCAGCTCGTCCGGGACGTCACACCGGGCGACACCAGGCGCGCGGAGGTCGTCGGCGCCCACGCCGAGATGCTCTGCCACATCCTGCACCTGCACCACGAGGGCGAGGACCTGCTGCTGTGGCCGCTGCTGCTGGAGCGCGGCGGCGCGCAGGCGGCGATCGTCCCCACCATGGAGGCGCAGCACCACGCCATCGAGGACGCCCACGCGGCGGTGGTGGCCCTCCTCCCCCAGTGGCGTCGTACCGGACGCGACGGCGAGCAGCTCGCCGACGCCCTGGAACAGCTCCGCAGCGCGCTGATCGAGCACATGGCTCTGGAGGAGAAGGAGATCCTGCCCCTGGCGGAACGGCACGTCACCGCCAGGGAGTGGATGCGGCTCGGCGAGCACGGGATGAGCAAGTCCTCGAAGAAGCAGCTGCCGTTGGCCTTCGGCCTGGCCATGTACGAGGGCGACCCGGCAGTGGTCAAGGCGGTGCTCGCGCACGCCCCGCTGCCGGCCCGGTTGCTCATGCCGATCATCGCGCCCCGGCTGTTCGCCAACCACGCCCGGCGGGTGCACGGCACCGCCACTCCCCCACGCATCGGCGCCACCGCCAACTGAGCGGGGTCGGCGGCTCAGCCGACCGGCCAGGGCGACGAGGTCACGCCCCCGGGCCTGGTGATCAGCAAGCGGCCAGGAAGGCCAGCACGCGCGGCCAGGCCGCCGCGCTGGCGTCCGGGGAATACTCAGCCACCTCCGGATCGGTGAACAGGTGGCCCACCCCGGGATAGCGGAACACCGTCAGGTCGGCGCCGGCGCCGGTCATGGCCCGCTGCCACTCGTCGACCTCGTCCGGGACGTCGTACGGGTCGGGGTCGGCGAGGTGCAGCTGCACCGGCAACCCGGGTCGGACCGCGTCCGGGGCCCCACCGGTGCCGTGCAGCAGGAGCAGACCGGCGGCGTCGGGGCGCTCGGCCAGCAGCGCCCCGGCCACCCCGGCGCCCATCGAGAAGCCGGCGAGCACGGTCTGCGGTGGCAGGTCACGCAGCGCGGCCCGGGCCCGGTCCAGCACCACCTCCTGGCCGATCTTGTCGAGCAGCGCGAAGCCCTCCTCGACGGTGTCGGCGGCCGGGACGCCGTACAGGTCGGGGGTGCTGACCTGGTGCCCGGCGGCGCGCAACCGGTCGGCGGCGGCGCGCACGGCGGACCGTAGCCCGTACACGGAGTGGAACAGCACGACGTGTCGCATCCGGTCATCCTGCCGCAGCCGGGCGACAGTCCGGGGTGGCCACGCCCAGCGGGCGTCAGACCAGTGCCGTCAGCCGCGCGACCAGGTCGGTCGGTGGCGGCATCCCGGCGATCTCGCGGCTGACCTGCGCGGCGGCGGTACGCAGGCGCTCGTCGGTGAGCAGCTGGGTCAGGGCCCGCGCGGTGATGTCGCGGGGACGCAGCGCCAGACCGGCGCCCCGGCGGGCCACCAGCTCGGCGTTGTGCCGCCGGTCCCCGGGACCCGTGGTGGCCAGTTGGGGCAGGCCGGCGGCGAGGGCACCGAGGACGCTGCCCGCCCCACCGTGGTGCACCAGCGCCGTGCTCGCCGGCAACGCCTCGTCGAGGGGGATCCAGTCGACCACCCGGACGTTGCCGGGCACCGAGCGGGCCGACCGTTCGTCGGGACGGACCAGCACGATCTCCGCGTCCACCTCGGCGGCGGCGGCCACCACGGCGGGCATCGGCCCCCGGTCGCCGGGGCCGGTCAGGGTGCTGCGGGTGACCAGGATCCGCTGGCGGTCACCCGGCTCGCGCAGCCAGTCCGGCAGCTCGCCACCGCCCACGTAGGACGAGTAGCGCATCGGCCAGCCGCCCTGCGTGGCAACGCTGGGCGGGGCCACGGCCAGGGCGGCGGCCGGCGCGGGCAGCTCGGTGAGGCCGTGGCGGCGCAGCGCACCGCCGAGTCGGGCGACGGTGGCGCGGACCAGATCCCGGCCATCGAAGAGGGCGTTCTCCTGGCGTACGGCCGGCACGTCGAGGCGCGCGGCGGCGACCGCACCGGCGACCGCGAACGGCTCGTACACCACCAGATGCGGCCGCCAGTCGGTGGCCAGCGCGACCACCGGGTCGGTGAGCTGGTCGTTGAGCGCGCCGAACAGCAGGCCGGCGCCCCGGGTGCCGGCGGTGCCGGCCAGCTCCGCGCGGGCGATCAGCGGATGGCGGGGGAAGACCCGCAGCGCGATCCGCCCGAAGTCGAAGCCCGGCGCGATGTCGTGCACCGACAGACCGGCCTCGGCGGCGGCCAGGCCCCCACCGCCGGTGGCCACCAGCACGTCGTGGCCGGCGTCGCGCAGCGCGACCGCGAGCGGCACCAGTGGGAAGACGTGCCCGACGAGCGGGGCGGAGACCACCAGCACACGCATGCGCGGGATCCTATGTCGGGTTCGACGTCGAGGTGGGCCGCTGGTCGACGATGCGGCGCATCTTGCCCATCGACCGTTCCACAGTGTCCGGGGCGAGCACCTCGACCGCCACGCTCACGCCGATGGTGTTCTTCACCAGCTGCACCAGCGTGCCGCCGGCCCGGTCGGCGGCATCCACGGCGACGCCGGCGCGCCGCTCCACCCGCACCGTGAGGGTGTCCAGCCGGCCGTGCCGGTCGAGGACGCACTGGAAGTGCGGCGACAACTGCGGAATCCGCAGGATCAGCTCCTCGATCTGGGTGGGGAAGATGTTCACCCCGCGCAGGATCATCATGTCGTCGGTCCGGCCGGTGATCTTCTCGATCCGGCGCATCGGCCGGGCGGTGCCGGGCAGCAGCCGGGTCAGGTCGCGGGTGCGGTAGCGCACGACCGGCATCGCCTCCTTGCTCAGCGAGGTCAACACCAGCTCACCGCGCTCGCCGTCGGGCAGCACGGCCCCGGTGACCGGGTCGATGATCTCCGGGTAGAAGTGGTCCTCCCAGAGGTGCAGCCCGTCCTTGGTCTCGACGCACTCGGTCGCCACACCGGGACCCATCACCTCGGAGAGCCCGTAGATGTCGACGGCGTGGATGTCCAGCTGCTGCTCGATCTCCCGGCGCATGTCCTCGGTCCACGGCTCGGCCCCGAAGATGCCCACCCGCAGCGAGGTGGACCGCGGGTCGATGCCCTGGCGGCGCATCTCGTCCACGATGGCCAGCAGGTAGCTGGGCGTGACCATGATGACCTCGGGTTCGAAGTCGCGGATCAGCATGACCTGACGCTCGGTCATGCCACCGGAGACCGGGATGACGGTGCAGCCCAACTCTTCAGCCCCGTAGTGCGCGCCCAGACCGCCGGTGAAGAGCCCGTAGCCGTACGCGACGTGCACCCGGTCACCCGGACGGCCGCCGGAGGCGCGGATCGAGCGGGCCATCAGGCGCGCCCAGGTGCGCAGGTCGTCGCGGGTGTAGCCGACCACCGTCGGGCGGCCGGTGGTGCCGGAGGAGGCGTGCAGGCGGGCGACCCGCTCCCGGGGTACGGCGAACATGCCGAACGGGTAGTTCTCCCGCAGCTCGGCCTTGCCGGTGAACGGGAAGCGGGCCAGGTCGTCGAGATCCCGGCAGTCGTCGGGGTGCACCCCGACCGCGTCGAACGCCCGCCGGTAGTGCGGCACGTTGTCGTACGCGTGCCGCAGCGACCAGCGCAGTCGGTCGCGTTGCAGGGCGCGCAGCTCGTCGATGCCGGCGCGCTCGATCGGCTCCAGCTCCTCCGGACGAGGGGTGCGGTCCTGCATCGGCTGCCTCCTTGGCGCGGTCCCGGTGGGGCTGCGGGTACCGTACGCCCGCCGTCGCGCCGGCCGGCGGGGCGGTCAGCGGGCGGCGGGCAGCCGGTGCAGGGCGTCGACCAGTGGTGCCAGCTCGGGGGTGGCCTCCGCCTGGGCGAGCGCCTCGGTGAGCACCCGGTCGTGGGTCGGTCGGGTCTGGGCGAGCAGCTCGGAGCCGGCCGGGGTCAGCTCGGTGTAGATGCCGCGCCGGTCGTCGGCGCAGAGGATCCGGGTGAGCAGCCCCCGCTGTTCGAGGCGGGTGACCAGCCGGGTGGTGGCGCTGCCGGAGAGCGCGGCGGCGCGGGCGAGCTGGCTCATCCGCATGTGCCAGCCGTCCTGGCGGGACAGCGCGTCGAGCACTGTGTATTCGACGACGGAGAGGTCGTGGCCGGCCTGTAGGGCGCGTTCCAGGGACGTCTCGATCAGCCCGTGCAGGGCGGCGAGGGTGCGCCAACCCTGGGCGCGGATCTCGACCGCGTCGTCCGCGATGCCCATGGCTGCCTCCTCGGTGTGATCTGAACGGATGCCAGGCTACCACGCTTGCGCCGATATAAAGCGCGTGCAAGTATCTCGTTGCTGGCGCGTGTAGTTGCACACGCCTCACATCTGCCCCCTCTCGACGGGAAGACCATGTCCGTACGCCACACGTCCCTGCCGCCCGGCCTGATCGCGCTGGCCATCGGCGCCTTCGGCATCGGGCTCACCGAGTTCGTCATCATGGGGCTGTTGCCCGAGGTGGCCGCCGACTTCGCGGTCACCGAACCGGTGGCCGGCTGGTTGATCTCCGGCTACGCGCTCAGCGTGGCCGTCGGCGGGGTCGCCCTCACCGCGGCGGTCACCCGACTGCCGCGCAAACCGGTCCTGCTCGGCCTGATGGTGCTCTTCATCATCGGCAACCTGCTCTCCGCGATCGCCGGCGACTACGCCGTGATGATGGCCGGCCGGATCGTCGCCGCGCTCTGCCACGGCGCGTTCTTCGGCATCGGCGCGGTGGTCGCCGCCGGCCTGGTCGCACCCGCGCGCCGGGCGGGTGCCATCGCCATGATGTTCGCCGGCCTGACCATCGCCAACGTGCTCGGCGTGCCCTTCGGCACCTTCCTCGGGCAGCACTTCGGCTGGCGGTCGACGTTCTGGGCGATCACCGCCATCGGCGTGGTCGCCCTGGTCGGGCTGGCAGCGCTCATCCCGGCGGGCGACACCGCCGACGCCGACCGGCCGGCCGGCGGGCTGCGCGGCGAGTTGCGCGCCTTCACCCACGCCCAGGTCTGGCTCTCCCTGGTGATCACCGTCCTGGGTTTCGGTGGGATGTTCGGCGCGTTCACCTACATCGCCTACACGCTCACCGAGGTCAGCGGCTTCGCCTCCAGCACGGTGCCGTGGCTGCTGGTGCTCTTCGGAGCCGGGCTCTTCGCGGGCAACCTGCTCGGCGGCCGGGCGGCGGACCGGTCCCTGTCGCGCACCCTGGTCACCGTCCTGGCGGTGCTCACCGTGGTGCTCGTCGGCTTCGCGCTGACCGCCACCAACCCGGTGCTGACCATCGTCGCGCTGGTGCTGATGGGCGGGTTCGGCTTCGCCACCGTGCCGCCGCTGCAAATGCGGATCATGCGGTACGCCCAGCAGGCGCCAACCCTGGCCTCCGGGGCGAACATCGCCGCGTTCAACCTCGGCAACGCGCTGGGCGCCTGGATCGGCGGTGTGACCATCGCCGCCGGGCTCGGCTACACCTCGCCGATCTGGGCCGGTGCCGCGCTCACTCTGGCCGGCTTGGGCGTCCTGCTCGGAGCGCTGCGGTTGGCCCGTCGCGACGAGTCGGCCCGGGCCGACGAGGGCCTGGTGGACGCCGCGTTCTGACGGCGCGGGACGAGGACGCCGGGCCGGACGGAAGCGCCGGGCCCGGCGCCGCTCTGATCATCGCCTCGCCATCTTCTCGCAGTTGCAAAAGATGTGCAACAAGGTCTGGACAACGCACTCGTGGCGTAATTAGCCTGATCGCTATGACTCCTTACATCGAGGATCCCTGGGCCTGGCAGGAAAGCTGGGACCGCCAGCAGGAGGCCTACCTCCCGGACCGGGAACACCGGTTCGCCGCGATGCTCGACACCGTCGACGCGGTCATCGACGGCCGGGCACCGCGCGTGCTCGACCTGGCCGGCGGCACCGGCACCATCTCGCTGCGGACCCTCGCCCGCTTCCCCACCGCGCAGACGACGCTCGTCGACCTCGACCCGGCGCTGCTCGCCATCGCCAGCGCCTCGCTGGCCGACCGGGCCACCATCATCACGGCCGACCTCGGCACCCCCGAATGGCACTCCGCGCTCCCCCACCGCGAGTACGACGCCGTCCTCACCGCCACCGCCCTGCACTGGCTGCCGGCCGACCGGATCGGGCAGCTCTACGCCGAGGTGCGCGACGTGCTGCGCCCGGGCGGCGTCTTCGTCAACGCCGACCACATGCCGGACGACACCCTGCCGGAGCTGACCAAGCGGCTGATGGACCGGGCCCGTGACCGGCGCAACGCCCGGTACGCCGCCGGCTCGATGCTGTCCTGGTCGGACTGGTGGGAGCGGGCCGGCGCCGATCCGGCGCTCGCCCCGCTGGTCGCCCGGCGTCACGCGATCTACCCGACCGGGCACAGCCCCGAGTGGAACCCACCGGTCTCCTGGCACCTCGCCGCGCTCACCGCCGCCGGTTTCCGCGAGGTCGGCACGCTCTGGCGCGGCGGCCCGGACGCCGCGGTGGCGGCAGTGCGCTGACACCACCCTCCGCCGGCAGCGCGGCAAGCCCGACGGCAGGGCGCTGACGCCGCTGACGCCGGCACTACGCTGAGGAGCCGTGCCAGAGCCGTTCGAGCCGCGTACCGACCCCGACGTCGATCTGCGCGTCCCCGCCGACCGCCGCGAGCTGACCGCGCGCCCCGCGACGATTCTCGCGGTGATCGCGGCCGGCGGGGTGCTCGGCGCGCTGGCCCGGGCCGGCCTGCAACACGCCGTTCCCCACCCGCCGACCGGATTCCCGTGGGCCACCTTCACCATCAACACGTCCGGTTGCCTGCTGATCGGCGTGCTGATGGCGGTGCTCGGGCACCTCGACGGTGGGCATCCGCTGGCTCGCCCGTTCCTCGGGGTCGGGGTGCTCGGCGGCTTCACCACCTTCTCCACCTACGCGGTCGACGTCCAGCAGGCGATCGTCGCGGGCGCACCGGGCATCGCGCTGGCGTATCTCGCCGCGACGGTGCTCGGGGCGCTCGTCGCGGTCGGGCTGGGCGATGCGGTCACCGCCGGGCTGCTGCGCCGGGCGGCCCGATGACCGTCCTGCTCATCGCCCTGGGCGCGGCCATCGGCGCGCCGCTGCGCTACCTCGCCGACCGGGCCGTGCAGTCCCGACACGCCTCGGTGTTCCCCTGGGGCACATTGCTGGTCAACGTGGCAGGGTCGCTGCTGCTCGGCGCCTTGGCCGGATGGCCGGCTGGCCCGGCGGTCAGCGCGTTGCTCAGCACCGGCTTCTGCGGCGCGCTGACCACCTACTCCACCTTCAGCTACGAGACACTGCGGCTGACCAGGGGCGGGCACCGGCTGCTCGCCCTGGCCAACGTGCTGGGCAGCGTGGCCGCCGGACTCGCCGCGGCCACCGCCGGTTACACCCTGGCCCGCGCCCTGGCCGGCTGACCCCGCCAGCTCGATCGCCTCGCCATCAACGCCTCGACCAGGCGTCGACCCACAACACACCGAGGGTATATACGCGAGGTATACCCTCGGTGTAGTCTTCCGGCATGAGCGTGCCACTGACTCTTCTCGGCCTCCTCGAACGGGAGCCCAGCCACGGTTACGACCTGAAGCGCGACTACGACGCCTTCTTCGGCCGAGGCAAGCCGTTGCCGTTCGGCCAGGTCTACTCCACCCTCAGCCGACTGGCCCGCGACGGCAAGGTGGTGATCAGCGACGTCGCCCCCGGCTCCGGCCCGGACCGCAAGCGCTACGTCATCACCGACGTCGGGGCGACCGAGGTCGAGCAGTGGCTGACCCAGCCGGTCGACCCGGAACCACACCTGCAGACGGTGCTCTTCGCCAAGGTCGTGCTCGCGCTGATGCTCGACCGGCCGGCCGCCGAATACCTCGACACCCAGCGCAGCGCGCACCTGCGGCGGATGCGGGAGCTGACCGAGATCAAGCGCGCCGGCAGCCTGGTCGACGCGCTGCTCGCCGACCACGGCCTCTATCACCTGGAGGCGGACCTCCGGTGGATCGAGATGACCGGCGCCCGACTGGACGCCCTGCGGAAGGAGGTGCGGCGGTGAGCGTCGTGATCGAAGCGCGTGACGTCGAATTCTCCTTCGGTCAGACCCCCGCCCTGCGCGGCGCCAGCCTCGCCGTGGACGCGGGCGAGATCGTCGCCGTCATGGGCCCCAGCGGCTCGGGCAAGTCCACCCTGCTGCACTGCCTGGCCGGCATCCTGGTGCCCGACTCCGGCGAGATCCTCTTCGACGGGGCCAAGGTCCACGCCATGGCCGAGACCGAGCGCAGCAGCCTGCGCCGGGACCGGTTCGGGTTCGTGTTCCAGTTCGGCCAGCTCGTCCCCGAGCTGACGGCGGCCGAGAACGTCGCCCTTCCGATGCTGCTCAGCGGCGTACGCCGGACCGAGGCGCTGCGCAGGGCGTACACCTGGTTCGAGCGCCTCGGCCTCGACGGCATGCAACAGCGCCGATCGGGTGAGTTGTCCGGTGGGCAGGCGCAGCGCGTAGCCCTGGCCCGGGGCCTGGTCGCCGAGCCGCAGGTGCTCTTCGCCGACGAGCCGACCGGCGCGCTCGACTCGCTCACCGGTGAGCAGGTGATGGACCTGCTGGTCGGCGCCGCCCGCGAGCAGGGCACCACTGTCATCCTGGTCACCCACGAGGCGAGGATCGCCGCGTACGCCGACCGCGAGGTCATGGTCCGCGACGGGCGCGTGAACGCGCCGGACCGGATCGCCTCATGATCCGCTTCGGGCTCCGCCTCGCCGTGGCCGGCGGCCGTGAGGCGCTCACCCGCCTGATCGTCATCGCCGCCGCCGTCGCGGTCGGCAGCGGTCTGCTGCTGACCACACTCGCCGGGGTCAACGCCGTCGACGCCCAGCTCACCCGGTACGCCTCGGTGTATCCCAGCGCCTCGACCGGCGGCGACGCCGACCCGCTGTGGTGGTCGACCCGAAACGACTACTTCCACGGCGAGCAGATCATCCGGATCGACGTGGCCGCCACCGGCTCGAACGCGCCCACCCCGGCCGGCGTCCCGACCACTCCCGGTCCCGGCGAGTTCTACGCCTCGCCCGCGCTGCGGGAACTGCTGGCCGCGCACCCGGCCGACCAGTTGAGCGACCGTTACCCGGGCCGTGACGTCGGCACCGTCGCCCCCGCCGGGCTGACCTCACCGAACACCCTGCTCGCCATCGTCGGCGGCACCCCGGACAGCGTCGGCAAGCTGCCCGACGCCAGGCAGGTCAGCGACGTCGGTGACAAACCAGCGCTTCCCGAGACCGCGGTGAACCTCATCCTGGGCGTGATCGCCGGCGGGCTGCTGTTCCCGGTACTGATCTTCATCGGCACCGCCACCCGGCTCAGCGCCGCCCGCCGGGAGCAGCGTTTCGCCGCGATGCGCCTGGTCGGCGCGACGCCCCGGCAGATCTCGACGGTCGCCGCGGTGGAGGCGGCCGCCGCCGCCGTCGCCGGCACCGCCGTCGGCTTCGGCCTGTTCTACGCCTTCCGCGACCCGCTCGCGGGCATCCCGTTCACCGGCATGCCGTTCTTCCCCAGTGACATGTCACTGGGCGTGCTGGACGTCCTGCTGGTGGCGCTCGGCGTCCCGGCCGGCGCGGCGCTGGCCGCCCAGGTCTCGCTGCGTCGGGTACGGATCTCGCCGCTGGGCGTCACCCGCCGGGTCACCCCCCGTGCGCCGCGCGCGTACCGACTGATCCCGATGGTGCTCGGCGTCGCCGTGCTGTTCTTCGCCATCAGCTTCCGGCCCGCCACGTCCGACGGCCAGGCGGCGGTCTTCCTACCCGGGCTGCTGCTCATCATGCTCGGCCTGATCTTCGCCGGCCCCTGGCTGACGATGGTCGGTGCCCGGGTGATGGCGCGGTACGCCAGCCGCCCCGCCACCCTCATCGCCGCGCGGCGTCTCGCCGACAACCCGAAGGCAGGCTTCCGGGCGATCAGCGGCATCATGCTCGCGCTCTTCGTGACGAGCGTGGCCGTCGGCGTGATCACCACGATCATCGACAACCGCGGTCCGGCCCCGATCGGCTCGACCGACGCGGGCACGGTGACCACCGTCTTCGACGAGAAGGTGCCGTCGGTGCCCGACCCGCTCTTCGCCGAGCTGCGGGCGATCAGCGGCGTACGGTCCGCGACCGCCGTCCGGGAAGACCCGGACATCACGAACGGCGGCGAGGGCGGGTTGATCGCGTGCACCGACCTCCCGAGCGCGTACGGCCGGTGCGCCGACGGCGCGAGCGTCATCGAGGTGCCGATCGGTCTCAGCCGCTGGCGGGAGTCCGCCTCGCCCGCGACGGTCTGGCCCGCCGCGTCGTTCACCCTCGACGAGCTTCAGCGGCTACCGGTCGGGTCGATGGTCGTCGGCACCGACGGTTCCGCCGCCGCCGTCGAGCGCGTCCGCACCGTGCTGGAGGTCGCCTTCCCGAGCTTCTGGGTGGGGCCGAACGTGCCAGGCGACTTCGAGTCGGACTTCGCCGACACGCTGCGCGGCTGGGAACAACTGGCCAACGTCATCATCATCGCCAGCCTCGCGCTCGGCGGGTGCAGCCTCGCGGTCAGCGTTATCGGCGGCCTCACCGAACGCCGACGCCCGTTCAGCCTGCTGCGGCTCAGCGGAGCGCCGGTACGGGTGCTGCGTCGGGTGGTCGCGTTGGAGAGCGCCGTACCGATGCTCGCCGTCGCCGCGGTCGCCATCGGCATGGGTCTGCTCGCCGCCCACCTGTTCCTGCGGGCGCAGATGGGTTACACGCTCGTCGCGCCGCAGCCGGGCTTCTACGTGATCGTCGTCGTCGGGTTGGCGGCCTGCCTCGCCGTCATCGCCTCCACCCTGCCGCTGCTGGAACGGATCACCGGTCCGGAGACCGCCCGCAGCGAGTGACCGTCAGACCGTGGGCCCGGTGGTCGACAGCGCGACCACCGGGCCGACGACGAAGACGGCGGGCGGACGGATGCCCTCCCGGGCGGCCGACGCACCGATCTCGTCCAGCCGGGCGGACACCGACCGCTGCTCGGGCAGCCCGGCGTCCTGCACCGCGAGCACCGGCGTCTGCGGGGCGCGACCGTGCTCGATCAGCGCCGACGCGATCTTGGCGATGGTGTCGACTGCCATCAGCAACACGACGGTGCCCCGGGTACGGGCCAGCGCCGCCCAGTCGACCAGCGAGTCGGGGTGCCCGGGCGGCAGGTGTCCGGACACGACGGTGACGTCGTGCGCCACGCCCCGGTGGGTGACCGGCACGCCAGCCAGGGCCGGTGCGGCGAGCGCGCTGCTCACTCCGGGGACCACCGTCACCGGCACACCGGCGGCCGTGCAGGCCTGCACCTCCTCGTGGCCGCGCCCGAAGACGTACGGGTCACCACCCTTGAGCCGGACCACCCGGCGGCCAGCCCGGGCGTGCGACACCAGGGCCTCGTTGATCGCCTCCTGGGCCATCGACGGGCCGCGCGGCACCTTGGCGGCGTCGACCACCAGCACGTCGGGGCGCAGCCCGGCGAGCAGTCCCTGCGGGGCCAACCGGTCGACCACCACCACGTCCGCGGCGTCGAGCAGGGCTTGTCCGCGTACCGTGATCAGGTCGTCGGGTCCGGGCCCGCCGCCGACCACCGCCACCGACCCGTGGTCGTGGTGGTGGTCGTACCCATGGTGGTCGTGACCGTGGTGATGGTGGTGGCCGACCGGGTCGTCGGGGTGGTCGTGCGGGCGTTGCGGGCGGCCAACCTTGTCGGCGAAGCCGGGCATCAGCACCCGGTACGCGCAGGTGTCGCAGTTCATCCGGATGTCGCCGCCCAGCGCCTCGGCGTAGCGTTCCCGCACCAGGTCGGCGAGCGCGTCGCAGTCGCCGATCACGTCGGCGACCCGCACGTCCAGGTCGGGGTGGGCGGCGGCGAACTCCGCCGACTGGGCGACGATCCGGTCCGGTAGCACCCCGGCGAACAGGAAGTACGGCGCGACGACGATCCGCCGCGCGCCGAGACGGCGCAGCCGCTCCAGCACGGCCGGCACCGACGGCTGGGCGAGGGAGATGAACCCGGGCTCCACGCCCGCGTAGCCGCGCCCCTCCCAGAGCAGCCGGGCGACCTTGGCGACCTCGGCGTTGGCGTCCGGGTCGGTCGACCCCCGCCCGATCAACGCGACCCACGTGCCGGCCCGGTCGGCACCGGCCTCCGTGCCGGCCCGATCGGCACCGGCCGAGGAGACAGCCGTCAGTGCCGCGTCGATGCGCTGTTCGAGGGCGTCGTGCAGCAGCGGGTGGGGGCCGAGCGGACGGCCGTAGCGGTAGCTGAGCCCCGGGTGACGCTGCTGTTCCCGGGCCATCGCGGCGGGGATGTCGCCCTTGCCGTGGCCGGCGCCGGTGAGCACCAGCGGCAGCGCCACGAGCGCCCGGTGCCCGCGCGCGACCAGCGCGCCGACCGCGTCGGTCAGCGGTGGGCGGGACAGCTCGATGAAGCCGCCCTCGACGTCGCCGAGGTCACCGCGACGACGGACCCGCTCGACGAGAGCGGCGAACTGGTCGACCCCGGCCGCGCTGCGCGTACCGTGCCCGACGATGACCAATCCGGTCATGACTTCTCCTCGACGTAGAGCAGGGCGTTGAGGGCGGCGGCGGCGACCGCCGAGCCGCCCTTCTCGCCCACGTTGGACACGGCGGGCAGGCCGCTGGCCCGCAGCGCCGCCTTCGATTCGGCGGCGCCCACGAAGCCGACCGGCAGGCCGACGACCAGCGCCGGTTCGGCGTGCAGTGTGAGCAGTTCGACGAGCGCGGTGGGCGCGCAGCCGACCACCCAGACCGCGCCGGGCCCGACCCGGTCCAGGGCGATCCGCACGGCCGCCGCCGATCGGGTGATGCCGGCCGAGCGGCCCAGGTCGGCCGCGGCCGGCTCGGCGACCGGGCAGACCAGTTCCAGGCCGGTGCGGGTGATGCCGGCGGCGACCATCGCCACGTCCGTCACCACGGGTACGCCCGCGCGCAGCGCGGCCAGCCCGGACCGCAGGGCGGTCTCGTCGCAGACGAGGTCGTCGACGTAGGCGAGGTCGGCGCTGGCGTGCACCACCCGTTCGGTCACCGCGCGGCTCAGCGGCGGCAGGTGCGACAGGTCGACGCGCTCACGCAGGATGCGGTACGACTCGACCTCGATGGGGTGCACCACCCGGCTCATCGGGCTCCTTCCGACGGCTCGACGACGCGGATCGCGTCGACGGGGCAGATCTCCAGGCACTCCAGGCAGCCGGTGCACCGGTCGGCGCGGACGGTGAGGCCACCGGCGATTGGTGTGATGGCGTGCGTGGGGCAGGTGCGCAGGCAGGCGCCGCAGCCCTGGCAGGCGTCGATGCTCACGAGCGCCACCGGTACCCCCGGGGGGTGACCATCCGGCCGGCGACCAGCCGTGTGTCGCTGTTGCCGACGACCACCACGCTGTACATGTCGACGATCGCCGGGTCGAGCGTGGCCACCGTGGCGAGGTGGACCTGTTCGCCGGGGCGGCTGGCGTTGCGCACCACCCCCACCGGGGTGTCCGGTGGCCGGTGCCCGGCGAGGATGCCGAGCGCCTTGCCGAGCTGCCAGTCGCGGGCCCGGCTGCGCGGGTTGTAGAAGATGGTCACGAAGTCACCCTCGGCGGCGGCGGTCACCCGTCGTTCGATGACGTCCCACGGGGTGTGCAGGTCGGACAGGCTCAGGTAGGCGTGGTCGTGCCCGAGCGGCGCGCCGAGCAGCGTCCCGGCCGCGAGGGCGGCGGTGACGCCGGGCACGCCCACCACGTCGATGCGCTCGTCGGCGTACTCCAGGGCGGGGCTGGCCATCGCGTACACCCCGGCGTCGCCGGAGCCGATCAGCGCGACCGCCCGGCCGGCGGCGGCCTCGGCGACGGCGGCGCGGGCCCGCGCCTCCTCCGCGCCCAGCCCGCTGGCGAGCACCCGGGTGCCGGGGCGCAGCACGTCGCGGACCTGGTCGAGATACTGGTCGAGGCCGACCACCACGGCGGCGCGACGCAGTTCGGTGACCGCGCGGGGGGTGCGCAGGTCGGCGGCGCCGGGCCCGAGGCCGACGACGGCGAGCCGGCCGCGTGGCGCGTGCCGGGCCACCGCCACGGTGGCCATCGCCGTCGCGGTCTTGCTCACCAGCAGCGTCGCGTCGCCGGCCCGGCCATCCGAGCCGAGCAGGGCCGCGGCCTCCGCCACGCTCGGCGTGCCGACCGCGGCCCGGACCACCTCGCTGGGGTGCGGCACGTCGACCGCCGCGAGGCGCGTCGCCGGCCAGGTCACCAGGGGTACGCCGAGCGTGTCGGCGGTGCTGCGGATGCCCGCCTCGTCGGCCTTGATGTCGGCGCTGGCCAGGCAGCGCAGGCTCGCCGGGTCGAGGCCGGCCTCGGCCAGCACCCGGTGCAGCAGCTCCGCCACCTCGGCGGCCGGTACGCCCCGACTCGCGCCCACCCCGGCGACCAGCGACGGCGGCCGCAGCACGGCGGTCCGCCCGTCGGTCGGCACCACCCGGTCGGTGACCAGCAGCCGGTACCCGTCGTCCGGTGTGTCCTCATCGCTGGCGCGCACGTTCGGGGGCAGGGCGGGCAGCGGCCAGTCGGCGTCGGCGACCAGTCGGACCGGTTCACGGTCCAGGATGGCCCGGGACACCGCGGCCACCGCGCCGTGGACCGGCCAGCCGAGGGTGTCCAGCCCGGGCAACCCGACCGCGTCGGTGGCGGTGGTGATCACCGCTCGGGCGTCCAGCAGGGCGGCGACCTGCTCGGCGAGGGCGTTGCCGCCACCGGCGTGCCCGCCCAGCAGTGCCACCGCGTGTCGCGCCGCCTCGTCGACGACCACCACCGCCGGGTCGGTGCGCTTGTCGTCGAGCAGCGGCGCGACGATCCGTACGACCGCCCCGGTGGCCAGGAACGCGACGACCCCGTCACAACCGGCCCAGGCGGCGCGCAGCGCCTCGGCCACGGTGTCCCGCTCGACCAGCCGGGCGTGCGGCCACGCGGCGGCCAGGGTGTCGGCGTGCCGGCGGCCGGCGGCGGTGGCCGCCACCAGGCCGATCCGGGCGGGCGGGTTCTGGTCGGTCACTGGCGCTCCCCGGTGAGGACGACCACCGGGTTGGTGGCCGCGAGACGGATCGACCCGCCGGGCAGGTCGGCGAGGCGGGCGGCGGAGAGCTGGCTGCCCTCGACCGCGTAGCCGGCGGCGCGCAGCAGACCGACTGCCGGCGCGACGCGGTCCAACGCGGCCAGGGTGAGCACGATTCGTGCGGGTCGGCGGGCCAGCACGGCGGTCAGGACGTCGACGCCGCCGCCACCGACGAAGACCGCATCCGGTTCGGGTAGCCCGTCCAGCGCCGCCGGGGCGCGCCCCACGACGATCCGGACGTCGACGGCGTGCATGGCCGCGTTGTCCCGGATCGTCGCGGCGGACGTCGGATCCTGCTCGACGGCGAGCACTGCCGCGCCGAGCAGCGCGCACTCGATGCCGACCGAGCCGCTGCCCGCGCCGACGTCCCAGACGAGGCGGCCCAGTCGGGGGCGCAGCCGGGCGACGACGAGGGCCCGCACCTCCGACTTGGTGATCATGGAGTCGCGGTGGGCGTACCGGCTTTCCGGCAGCGCCCACCCGCCGGCCGGCGCGGCGGCTGGCTGGTTGTCGGAGCGCATCCCAGCGGACGCGACCCGATCCGGGTCGGCGAGGCTGAGTAGGACGTGCGGGTCGGCCCAGGTCTCGGCGGTGGCCTGCTCGGGGGTCACCGCGCGGATCCGTTCGGCGGCGGTGCCCAGGTGCTCGGCGACCAGCAGGCGACGGGACCAGCCGATCAGGCCGGCACCCAGCTCGGTCGCCCCGGCGCCGGGCGCGGTGAGCACCGCGACCAGTGGCAGCGCCCGGCAGGCGTTCACTGCGGTTCGGGGGTCACGCCCGTGCGCGGTGACCACTGCCGCGCCGTCCCAGGGCAGCCCGGCGCGGGCGAACGCGGCGGCCACACTGGACACCGCTGGTACCACCCGCAGCGGCAGGCCGGCCGCGCGCAGCCGCCGGACGATGCCGAACAGGCCGGGGTCGCCGCTGGCCAGCACCACGGCCGGCACCCCGGCGTCGACGGCCACGGCGAGGCGGCGCAGGGCGGGGGCGAGCGGCCCGAGGGTGGCGGTGTCCGCGTCGGCCGGTACGGGCACGGCAGCCAGGTGCCGGGCGGCCCCGACCACCAGCCCGGCAGCGGCCAGCACCGGCGCGAGAGCGGGGTGCGGCGGTGCGCCGGCCGCGTCCAGGCCGACCACGGTCACCGGGGCCACCGGGCCCACCTGGGTCGTCGGGATCACCGGCTTCGCCCGGGTCGTCGGTGGCATCGGTTCCGCCCGGGTCACCGGCTCAGCCCGCGTCATCCGGACCACCGGCCGGACGAGGCGACGACGTGCGCTCCGGCAAAGTCGACCATCGCCACGTCCACTGTGACCGTCGGCCCGGCGAAGCGCCGCAACACCGCCTGGACCCGCTGGCAGAGCAGGTCGCCGGCCGGGGCGAGCAGCCCGGCGGCCTCCCACAGCTCGTACGCGTGCCGCCCGGTGTTCGCCTCGGTCACGGCGGCGACCAGCGACGGGTCACCGCCGGCCTCGGCGGTCACCGCGCCGAGCAGGGAAAGGTCCACCTTGGATCGGGTGTAGTGGGTCATCAGGATGCCGGCGGCCAGTTTGGCGAGCTTGCCGGCCATGCCGACGAAGACCACCCCGGTCATCGCGTCCTCGACGGCGGCGGTGACCGCCGCGCCGGTGAAGTCGCCCACCTCGACGAAGCACACCTCGGGCAGGTCCGGCAGCAGCGCGCGGGCGGCCCGCTCGGTACGCCCACCGGTGCAGAGCACCACTGTGCGCTCGCCCTGGGCGGCCATCACGTGCACTGCCTGCACCACGCTGGCCCGCCACGACGCGGTGGAGAAGGGACGGACGATCCCGGTGGTGCCGAGAATCGAGATCCCGCCGAGGATGCCGAGCCGACGGTTGGTGGTCTTGCGGGCCATGATCTCGCCGCGAGGCACGCTGATCACCACCCGGACGCCGACCTCGCTGAGGTCGACCACCTCGGCCACCGCCTCGCCGATCATCCGGCGGGGGGTGTCGTTGATCGCCGGGCCGCCGACCGCGAGCCCGAGGCCGGGCTTGGTCACCGTGCCGACGCCGGCGCCGGCGGCCAGCCGCAGGCCGGGTACGTCGGTCCAGTTCACTGTGGCGGTCAGCTCGGCGCCGTGGGTGACGTCCGGGTCGTCCCCGGCGTCCTTGACCACCACCGCCTCGGCGCGCACCGGTGGGGTGCCGCTCACCTCGCAGCGTTCGACAGGAAAGCGCACCCGGCGCCCGGCGGGCAGCCCGATCTCCACCTCCTGTTGGGTCTCGCCGGTGACCAGCGCGGTGACCGCCGCCTTGGCCGCCGCCGTCGCGCACGCCCCGGTGGTCCAGCCGGTGCGCAGCGCGGTGGGCCGGACCTTCGCGGTACGCGGCAGGTCCGGCTCGCGCAGCGGCGGCTCGGCGTACGTCATGGTGTGGCTGTCCCCCCGGTGCGGGCGCTGGCCTGACGGCGCAGCTCGGCGCGGGCGGCCGGCTCGGCCCGGCGGAAGGTGTGGAAGTGCCCGGGGTGATAGAGGTGCGAGCGGGTGCCCTCGGCGGCGAGCGCCGGCCCGACCAGGAACAGGGTGTGCTTCCACAGCTTGTGCTGCTTGACGGTCGCCTCCAGGGTGCCGACAGTGCAGCGGACCACCAGCTCGTCGGGCCAGGTCGCCTGGTACGCCACGACGGCCGGGGTGTCCGGCGGGTAGCCGCCGGCCAGCAGCTCGGCCTGCACCTGCCCGGAGCGGGCGGCGGAGAGGAACAGGGCCATGGTGGTGCCGTGCCGGGCGAAGTCGCGGACCCGCTCGCCGGGCGGCATCGGGGTCTTGCCGCCTTCGAGGCGGGTGAGGATCACCGACTGGGCCACCTCGGGCACTGTCAGTTCCCGTCCGACGATCGCCGCGACGGCGGTGAACGAGGACACCCCGGGCACGATCTCGACGGCCAGGCCGAGCGCCCGGCACAGGTCCAGCTGCTCCTGCACGGCGCCCCACAGCGCCGGGTCTCCGGAGTGGATCCGGGCCACCGTCATCCCCTGTTCGGCGGCGCGCCGGTAGAGCGGCAGCACACCCTCGATGGGCAACTGCGACGAGTCGACGATCTCCGCGTCGGGGCGGGCGTGCGCCAGCACGTCGGCGTGCACCAGGCTGGCCGCCCAGATCACGATGTCCGCCTCGGCGATCACCCGGGCGGCCCGCACTGTCAGCAGGTCCGCAGCACCGGGGCCGGCACCGACGAACCACACCTTCGCGTCGCTGGTCACAGCTTTCCTCCTCGGTGCTCACGGCGGGCCGGAACCAGCAGCGTCGACAGGTACGGCAGGTCGTCCCCGGTGTCGTCGACCGGCCCGACGCGTTCACCGGGCAGCCCCAGGCTGCGGCCGAGCACCGCGTCGGCGAGGCGGCCCTGCCGGCGCAGTTCGGCGAGCAGCTCCGGGTGCCGCCGCCAGCCCTTGTAGGCGACCACGGTGCCCGGCCCGGCGAGGGCGTCGGCGAAGAGCGCCAGGCCCGCGGTGGCCGGCAGCAGGGTGAGCGGTTCGCGTCCCTCGCAGAGCGGGGTGCCGCTGCGCGCGGCCAGCTCCTGCATGGCGGTGACACCGGGCACTGTCGCCACCCGCACCGCCGGGCGCAGCGCGCGGACGCTCTGGGCCAGGTACCCGAAGGTGGAGTAGACGTTGGGGTCGCCGATGGTGGCGAACGCCAGCGACCGTGCGCCCGCGTCGATCGCCTCGACGACCACCCGGGCCGCCTCGTCCCACGCCTGCGCCCGGCGCGCGGTCACCCCACCCCGGTCGTCCAGCGCGAACGGCAGCCGACGCAACCGGTCCGCGGCGACGTGCTGCCGCACTGTCGCCTCGGCCCGCCCGGCCTGCGCGCCCGGCGGCGTCGGAGCGGCGGTCGCGCCGGGTTCGGCCCGGTCCGCCATCACGGGTACGAAGACCAGGTCGGCCTCGCCCAGCAGCCGCACCGCCTTGACGGTGAGCAGCTCCGGGTCGCCGGGGCCGACACCGACCCCGGTGAGCGTGGCGGTCATCGGGCCGCCTCGACCAGTCGGCGGGCCGCGCCGGGGTGACCGGCCCAGTGGGTGTGCAGGTAGGACGCGTGCACCCGGCCGGAGACGAAACCGTGCTCGGCGTCGTTCCACCGCCACGCCGGTGCGTCGCCGTGCCCCGGGTCGGTGGTGGTGCGGTGGAACTCGTGGCCGCGTACCTGCGCACCGGCGCGGGCCACCGGGGAGTCGGTGCTCGCCACTGCCTCCCGGTAGCCGAGGGTGAGCCGGTCGGTCATCCGGGCGGTCAGGTCCAGCCGACCGCACATCGGTACGCCGTCCAGGGACCGCCCGAGGTAGAGCAGCCCGGCGCACTCGGCCACGATCGGCCCGTCGAAGTCGGCCAGCTCGGCGCGCAGCGCGGTGTTGTCGGCAAGCGCCTGGGCGTACGCCTCGGGGAAGCCGCCGCCGATCACCACCGCGCGGGTGCCGGTGGGCAGCGCCGGGTCGCGCAACGGGTCGACGGTGACGACGTCCGCGCCGGCCGCGGTGAGCAGTTCGGCGGTCTCCGCGTACGAGAAGGTGAAGGCCGGACCACCGGCGAGCGCGACGCGTGGTCGCTCGACGCCGGCCGCCCCGCCGACGGCGGCGACCGGGTTCCACGCCGGGGTCGTCAACGGTGCGGCGGTGCGGGCCAGGTCGAGCACGGCGTCGACGTCCACCGTGGCCTCGACCAGTTCGGCAAGGGCGGTGACGATGGCGAGCGACTCGGGTGCCCGCTCGGCGACCGGCACCAACCCGAGGTGCCGGGCCGGCGCGGCCACCTCGGCGGCGCGGGTGACCGCCCCGAGCACCGGTACGCCCACCTCGGCGAGGGCGTCGCGCAGCAGTGTCTCGTGCCGGGGTGAGCCGACCCGGTTGAGGATCACCCCGCCGATCCGAACCGCCGGGTCGAACGCGGCCATGCCGAGGGTGAGCGCGGCGGCCGAACGGCCCTGCGCGGTGGTGTCCAGCACCAGCAGCACCGGTGCCTCGATCAGCCGGGCGACGTGCGCGGTGGAGGCGAAGTCACGCCGGCCCACCGCGCCGTCGTGCAGGCCCATGACGCCCTCGACCACGGCGACGTCGGCGGGCGTGGGGACGCTCGCGCCGTGTCGCAGCAGGGGGGTGATCAGGTCGGGCCCGACCAGGAACGGGTCGAGGTTGCGGCCGGCTCGTCCGGCGGCGAGGGCGTGGTAGCCGGGGTCGATGTAGTCGGGGCCGACCTTGTGCGGGCTGACGGCGAGTCCCCGTCGGCGGAGCGCGGCGAGCAGCCCGGTGGCGACCGTCGTCTTGCCGTGGCCACTGGCCGGGGCGGCGACCACCACCCGGGGCAGCGCCCACTGCCCGCTCACCATTCGATGCCCTTCTGGCCCTTCTGGCCGGCGTCCATCGGGTGCTTGACCTTGGTCAGCTCGGCGACCAGGTCGGCGGCGGCCACCAGGCGCGGGTCGGCGTCCCGACCGGTGATCACGACGTGCTGGAAGCCGGGCCGGTCGGCCAGCGTGGCGACCACCTCGTCGACGTCCACCCAGCCCCACGTCATCGGATAGGTGAACTCGTCCAGCACGTACAGCCCGTACCGTTCGGCGGCCAGGTCACGCTGGATCTGCCGCCAGCCCTCCAGGGCGTCGGCGGCGTGGTCGGCGTCGCCGCCGCGCTGGATCCAGGACCAGCCCTCGCCCATCTTGTGCCAGGCCACCGGCGCGCCCTGGCCGGTGCGCTCGTGCACCTCGCCGAGGGTCCGGAAGGCGCTCTCCTCCCCCACCCGCCACTTGGCGCTCTTGACGAACTGGAACACCCCGACCGGCAGGCCGGCCGTCCAGGCCCGCAACGCCAGCCCGAAGGCCGCCGTCGACTTCCCCTTCATCTGCCCGGTGTGGACCATCAACAGCGGCCGGTGCCGCCGCTGCCGGGTCGTCAACCCGTCAGCGGGCACCACGCTCGGTTGTCCCTGCGGCATCAGGCCGTCCCCCATCCCTCGTCCAGGTGTCCCGCGATCTTGCGGTTTCTGTTGCTCATATGCGTGCTTGGTCCGTTATGCCGCGACAGAAAGTGCACGATCGCGGGGGTGGGGGTGGGTCAGGGATTCCAGGGGGGTTCTTGGGGCATTCAGCTGGGTGGCCAGGCGGGTGGCCAGGTGGAGGCGGACCGGGCCGGACTCGCAGTCGACGACCACGCAGGCAGCGTTGGTGGCGGCCAGGACCTGCGCCGCCGCTGCCGCCCGGTCCAGTGGGCGGGTGCCGGCGGTGGCCCGACCATCGGTGACGATGAGGACCAGCGGGCGGCGCTTCGGATCGCGCAGGCGCTCCACCCGCAGCAGGTCGACGGCGGCGAGCAACCCCTCGGCCAGCGGTGTCCGCCCACCGGTGGGCAACTCGGCCAGCCGGGTCGAGGCGGCCAACACCGACGAGGTCGCCGGCAGCAGGGTCCGGGCACCGGCACCCCGGAACGCGATCACCGCGACCTTGTCCCTGCGCTGGTACGCGTCGGTGAGCAGGGCGAGCACCGCGTCCTTCACAGTGGTCATCCGCTGCCGGGCCCCCATCGATCCGCTCGCGTCCACCACGAAGAGCACCAGGTTGCCCTCACGCCCTTCGCGAACCGCCTCCCGCAGGTCGTCGCGGCGCAGTCGCAGCGGACCGGTGAGCCGGCCCCGGGCCGCCTGGTGCGGCGCGGCGGCGCGGATCGTGGCCGGCAGGTGCAGCGCGCCGACCCGGCCCGCCGGCACCCGCGCGCCGGTGGTGCGGCCCCGCCCGGTCCGGGCCCGCGACCGCCGGCCCGGCACCCCGTCACCCAGGCCGGGCGCGGTCAGCGTCCGCGCCCGCAGCCCACCCCGGGGTACGGCCACCGGCTGCGACTCCCCGCCCCGGGTCGGGTCCTCGGCACCGGCCGACGCTCCCCGGCCACCGGGCGTCCCCGCGTTCCGACCGTCGCCGTTCGGGTGCTGCGGCCAGCGGTCGTCGCCCCGGTCACCCGGCTGACGCTGCGGCCAGCCGTCGGTACCGTCCGGGCCGTCGGTGCGCCCGTCCGGGCCCGCGCCGTCACGTGCCGTCGAGTACCCGGCCGACCCGGGTTCGCCCTGCTCGACCCCGTCATCGCCGGCGTCGCCGCCCTGGGCTCCGCCGACAGCCGGGCTACTCCCGTTCGGGCCGCCGTCACCGGCCGGGCCACCGCCGTTGGGGCCACCGCCGTTGGGGCCACCGTCGTCGGGGCTGTCGGGGCCGTCGTCGTCCGGGTCGTCGGGGTGGGCGTCCTGGGCGCGCTGCAACGCCTCGTCGAGGCGCTTCTCGTCCAGGCCGGGGGTGTCGAACGGGTCGCGGCGGCGGCGGTGCGGCAGGGCCAGCCGGGCGGCCACCCGGACGTCGTCGATGGTGACCCGGTCCCGGCCGTGCCAGGCGGCGTGGGCGAGGGCGGTGCGGGCGGTCACGATGTCGGCGCGCATCCCGTCCACGTCGAACGCCGCGCACACCTCGGCGATCTGCCGCAACGCGGCGTCCGGCAGTCGTACCCCGGGAAGTCGGCGGCGGGCGGCGGCCACCTGGGCGGCGACCTGGGCGTCCGCGTCCGCCCACCCGGCGGCGAAGTCGACTGGGTCGGCGTCGGCGGCCAGCCGGCGGCGGACCACCTCGACCCGGATCTCCGGGTCCCGGCTGGCGTTCACCTCCACGGTGAGCCCGAACCGGTCGAGCAACTGCGGGCGCAGCTCGCCCTCCTCCGGGTTCATCGTGCCGACCAGCAGGAACCGGGCCGCGTGGCTGACCGAGACGCCCTCCCGCTCCACGTGGCTGCGGCCCATCGCCGCCGCGTCGAGCAGCAGGTCGACCAGGTGGTCGTGCAGCAGATTGACCTCGTCGACGTAGAGCACCCCCCGGTGCGCGGCGGCGAGCAGACCCGGCTCGAACGCGCGGACCCCCTCGCCGATCGCCTTCTCCAGGTCCAGCGCGCCGACCACCCGGTCCTCGGCGGCGCCCACCGGCAGCTCGACCAGGCGGGCCGGGCGGGTCTCGGCGGCGGCGTCGGCCGGATGCGGGCCGTCCGGGCAGGCCGGGTCGGGCCCGGCCGGGTCACAACCGAACCGGCAACCGGCCACCTGGCGCACCGGGGGCAGCAGCGCGGCGAGGGCCCGCACGGCGGTGGACTTCGCGGTGCCCTTCTCGCCCCGGACCAGGACCCCGCCGATCGCCGGGGAGACCGCGTTGAGCAGCAGGGCCAACCGCATGTCGGCCATACCGAGCACCGCGCTGAAGGGATAAGTCGCCACGGCGCCTCCTTTCGTTCGCGACTGCGAGGCTCGCAAAACCGGCTCACTCCTCGCGCTCACGCCCGGTCCTCCAGGTCGCCCTCGCTGGCCAGGTACGTGTCGCGCAGCCGGTCGAGGGTGCTCGGCTCCGGTGCGGCCCACAGCCCCCGGTCGGCGGCCTCCAACAGCCGCTCGGTGATGCCGCGCAGCGCCCACGGGTTGGACCGCTCCAGGAACTCCCGGGTGGTGTCGTCGAAGAGGTACGCGGCGGCCAGGTGTTCGTACATCCAGTCGTCGACGACACCAGCGGTGGCGTCGTAGCCGAACAGGTAGTCCACTGTGGCCGCCAGCTCGAACGCGCCCTTGTAGCCGTGCCGGCGCATCGCGGCGATCCACTTCGGGTTGACCACCCGGGCCCGGAACACCCGCCGGGTCTCCTCACCCAGCGTGCGGGTGCGCACGTCGTGCGGCATCGCCGAGTCACCCACGTACGCCTGCGGTGACGTGCCGGTGAGGTGGCGGACCATCGCCACCATCCCGCCGTGGTACTGGAAGTAGTCGTCGGAGTCGACGATGTCGTGCTCGCGGGTGTCCTGGTTCTTCACCGCCACCGCGATCCGGGCGAACGAGCGTTCCATGTCGGCGCGCGCCTCCCGCCCGTCCAGGCCCCGGCCGTACGCGTAGCCGCCCCACACCGCGTACACCTCGGCCAGGTCGGCGTCGCTGCGCCACGTCCGGGCGTCGATCAGGGGCAGCAGCCCCGCCCCGTACGCGCCGGGCTTGGAGCCGAAGATCCGGGCGGTGGCCCGCCGCTCGTCGCCGTGCTCGGCGAGGTCGGCGGCGACGTGCGCGCGCAGGTAGTTCTCCTCGTCCGGCTCGTCCAGGGCGGCGACCCGCCGGACGGCGTCGTCGAGCAGCGCCACGACGTGCGGGAACGCGTCGCGGAAGAAACCGGAGATGCGCACCGTGACGTCGACGCGCGGCCGGCCCAGCTCGGCGGTCGGCACCACCTCGATGCCGGTGACCCGCCGGGACCTGTCGTCCCAGACCGGCCGGCAGCCCAGCAACGCGAGCACCTCGGCGATGTCGTCACCCTGGGTCCGCATGGCGCTGGTGCCCCACACTGTCAACCCCACCGACCGGGGGTACCCGCCGGTGTCGGCGAGGTGCCGGGCCAGCAGCGAGTCGGCGAGGGCCACCCCGACGTCCCAGGCGTTGCGGCTGGGGATGGCCTTCGGGTCGACGGAGTAGAAGTTGCGGCCGGTGGGCAGCACGTTGACCAGGCCCCGGGTGGGTGAACCGGACGGGCCGGGCGGCACGAACCTCCCGTCGAGCGCGCCGAGGGTGTGGGTCAGCTCGTCGGTGGTCCGGTCCAGGCGGGGCACCAGCTCGGTGGCGGCGAAGCGCAGCACCGCGGCGGCGTCCGGGATCGGTTGCCCGGTCACCTCCGCCACCACGGCGTCGACGGCGTCCACTGCCCAGCCCTGGGTCTCCATGCCGACGACCAGCCGCCGCGCGAGCGCTTCGATGAGGTCGATCGCGTCGGCGGCGGTGCCGGCCGGCCCGTCCACCACATCGGTGAGCGCCGTGGGCAGCGCCAGTCGCTGTCCCGGCGTCGCGAGCAGTTCCTGCTCGTCGAGCAAGTACGCGACGGCGAGGGCCTGCCGCAGACCGGGCAGTGCGCGGGCGCCGCCCCAGATCTGCGGGGCGCGCAGCACCGCCAGGACCAGGTTGACCCGTGCCTCGCCGGTGGGCGCGTCGGCGAGGATGTGCAGCCCGTCGCGGATCTGCACGTCCTTGACCTCGCAGAGGTACCCGTCGAGGTGCAGCACGAAGTCGTCGAAGTCGTCCGGGTCGGGCATCGCCTCGGCGTGCAGGTCGTGGTGCAGCTCGGCGGCGCGCACCAGGTTCCAGATCTGGGCCCGCACGGTGGGCACCTTGGCCGGGTCGAGGGCCTGCACGGTGGCGTACTCGTCGAGCAGTTGCTCCAGTTTGGCCAGGTCGCCGTAGGTCTCGGCGCGGGCCATCGGAGGGACCAGGTGGTCGACGACCACGGCGTGCGCCCGCCGCTTGGCCTGGGTGCCCTCACCGGGATCGTTGACGATGAACGGGTACACCAGCGGCAGATCGCCGAGGACCGCGTCGGGCGCGCAGTCGGCGGCCAGGCCGAGGCCCTTGCCGGGCAGCCACTCCAGGGTGCCGTGCTTGCCCAGGTGCACCACGGCGTCCGCGCCGAAGCCGCCGTCCGCGACCGGCGCGGTCAACCAGCGGTACGCGGCCAGGTAGTGGTGACTCGGCGGCAGGTCCGGGTCGTGGTAGATGGCGATCGGGTTCTCCCCGAAGCCGCGCGGCGGCTGGATCAGCAGCACCACGTTGCCGAAGCGCAGCCCGGCGAGCACGATGTCGCCGCCCTCGGTGTACAGCTCGCCGGGCGGCTCACCCCAGTGTTCCCTGATCCGCTCCCGCAGCTCGGCCGGGACCTGGTCGAACCAACGCCGGTACGTCGGCCCCGGTATCCGGGCCTCGGCGCCGGCCAACTGCTCCGGGGTGAGCCACTCCACGTCGTGGCCACCGGCGGCGATCAGCGCGTGGATCAGCGCGTCGCCGTCGGCGGGCACCGGGCGCTCGCCCAGGTCGTAGCCAGCGTCCGCGAGCGCGGCGAACAGCCGCACCGCCGACGCCGGGGTGTCCAGGCCCACCGCGTTGCCGACCCGGGAGTGCTTCGTCGGGTACGAGCTGAGCACCACGGCGACGCGCTTGTCGGCGGCCGGCACGTACCGCAGCCGGGCGTGGCGCACCGCGATCCCGGCGACCCGGGCGGCCCGCTCGGGGTCGGCGGCGTAGACCGAGAGCCCGTCGGCGTCGATCTGCTTGAACGAGAACGGCACGGTGACGATCCGGCCGTCGAACTCGGGGATGGCCACCTGCATGGCGGCGTCCAACGGGGACAGCCCGGCGTCGCTGTCGGCCCACTGCGCCCGGGTGCTGGTGAGACAGAGCGCCTGGATGACCGGCACGTCCAGGGCGGCCAGGACGCCGACGTCCCAGGCGTCCTCGTCGCCGCCGCCGGAGGCGTCGGCGGCGACCGCACCGCCAGCCGCGAGCACGGTGACCAGCAGCGCGTCACAGCGGGCGAAGAGCCCGAGCGGGCCGGCGTCGGCGGTCAGCCCGCGCAGGGAGCCGCAGAAGATCGGCAGCGGGTTGCCGCCGGCCGCCCGGACCGCCTCGACCAGCACGTCGATGAAGCCGGTGTTGCCGGCCAACGCGTGTGCCCGGTAGAAGACGATCCCCACTGTGGGCCGGTACGGGTCGGCCAGGTGCGCGCCGTGCACCCCGTACGCCGGGGTGCGCGCGGGCGGGGCGAACCCCTCACCGGTGAGCAGCACCGTGTCGGAGAGGAACCGCGCCAACTGCCCCAGGTTGTCCGGGCCGCCCTCGACCAGGTACGCCAGCGCCTGGGTCGCGACACCGGACGGCACGGTGGAGCTGGCCATCAGCTCCGCGTCGGGTGTCGCCTCGCCGCCGAGCACCACCGTCGGCACGCCGGTCGCGAGCACCGCGGCGAGGCCGTCCGGCCACGCCTGCCGACCGCCGAGCAGGCGTACGACGACGAGGGCGACCCCGTCGAGCAGGGCGGGCACCTCCTCGACGGTGACCCGCGCGGGGTTGGCCAACCGGTAGTCGGCGCCGCTGGCGCGGGCGGCCAGCAGGTCGGTGTCGGCGGTGGAGAGCAGCAGGATGCGCACGGCAGGCTCCGGAGAGTGACGTCGACGCGCTCGCCGATGCGAGCTGGCGACGTGGGATGGGCGCGGGGTTCAGCAGGCACCGCGACCCGGGCGGCTCACCGGCGCGGGGCCGACGGCGGCGGGTGGCGCGGTGGGGAACTCAGCGGTGAACGGCGCGGGAGCGTGCGGATGCCGGCGCGTCAGTGCGGCCGGGGCGGGGCGCGGCGGGGCGTCCGCCGCTCGGTTCGCGACGGTGATCGTCGGTCACAGAGACGCCATGCGTCATCGGGTCCTCCTCGGGTGTCCACGCCCTGGGGTACGTCCCGACGGCCGAAGTATCCTGGCTTCCGGATCGACGCTCTCCCCCGGCCTTCCAACCGCAGACACACGGCCGTGACTCACGAGGGGGGATCGCTCCCCGGTGACAGTGGCGGGACCGCGTCGGATTCGCACCGACTTCCTTCACTGCCGTCAGGCTGCGAATGCTGCCACACCCCCGCGCCGCCGGTCAACGCGGACCCCACCCCCACCCGACCACGCTCACCACATTGACCTGCGAAAATATCGGCGCGCGCGGGTTGCCTCTCACCACGCTGGCGGGCTGGGCGACTGGTTGATCGGCCTCGCGGACTGCCCCGTGGCAGGGGGCGGAGTGTTCACGCGGCCCCTTTGGAGCTGATGTCGTAGACGATTCAGCCGCCTCGACTTCCGGCCCGCGCCTCGGCTTCAGGTCCGGACCTACGGCGATGTCGCCAACGATTCAGCTCCAAAGGCGCCGAACGACACATGCCCGGGACCGACCACGCCACGCGCGACGACCGACACCGGTCGACGCCCCGATCAGCGGGCGTGGCGTTCCGGGTGGGCCCGACTCCAGGTCCGCATCCGCTCCGGGTAGCCGGTGCGCGCCGCCTCGTACAACGGCACCGCGTGCTTGCGGGCGATGGCCCCGGCCGCGCGGGGCGTTCCGGTACGGCGGCGGATCCACTCGCCGTCGTGGGCGATCGCCACGACCGTGGTGTCCGTCGCGGTCGTCTCCGGCTCCAGGTAGAACTCCACCCCGCGCCGGGTGGCGACGAACGCCTCCAGCGCCGCGAGGTCGTCGCGGGTCGCCTCCCGGTCCAGCTTCGTCGGGGTCGTCTCGGCACCCCGTGACCGGCGACTGAACCAGCTCATGCCCCGCCCCTCTCCTCGACGCCCTCCAGTGCAGCACCGATTCCTGGCAATAGGCTGCACGCCCGGTGGGAGAGAGCTGATCCGGGTCGGAAATCCCTGTGGAACCCGCGGCGGGTGGGCGGTGTCATGTGGGTGATGCGAACGGAGGCTGCCCTGGACGACGAGGCGCTCGTCACCCGTGCTCGGACAGGTGACCTGGAGGCGTACGACCTCCTGGTCGCCCGGCACACCGCGTCCGCGTACCGGACGGCGGTGCTGCTCGGTGCCGGCTCGGACTCCGAGGACGTCATCCAGGAGGCGTTCGTGAAGGCGTACCGGAAGCTGTCCCGTTACCGGGGCGAGGCGTCCTTCCGGTCGTGGCTGCTGGCGATCGTCGCCAACGAGACCCGCAACCTGCACCGCTCCCGGGGCCGGCGCGACGGGCTCGTGCTGCGGGCGGCGGCAGCGGACCCCACGTCCGAGGTCGCCGAGGACGACGCGGTCGGCGCGGTCCTCGCCGGGGAGCGCCGGGCGTCGCTGGTGCGGGCCCTACGGCAACTGCCGGTACGCGACCGCGAGGTGATCGTCTGCCGGTTCTTCCTCGATCTCAGCGAGGAGGAGACGGTGGCGACGCTGGGCTGGCCCCGGGGCACTGTGAAGTCGCGCACCTCCAGGGCGCTGGCGAAGCTTCGCACCCTGCTCGACCGGGAGGAGGTCCGACATGGGTGACCTCGAACGGGAACTGCGGGACCTGTCCACCTGGCTGGACACACCCGATCCGCCCGACGTGAGCGCCCGCGTCCGCGTCCGACTCAGCACGCCCGCGCCCCGGCGGCGTCGGTGGCGTTCGCTCGCCGCGGTGGCGCTCGTCACCCTGCTGGTGGCGGTGTTGCCGCCGACCCGGGCCGCCATCGCCGACGTCGTCACCGGGCTGCTGCGCTTCGCCGGTGTCAGCATCGCCACCGCGCCCGCCGCGACGCCGCCCGGTGCCACCGCGTCGCCGTTACCCGGGCAGCGGGTCGTCGCCCTGGACGAGGCGCAGCGGGCGGTACGGTTTCCGATCCGCCTGCCGGCGAAGCTGGGCCCACCCGAGCGGGTGCTGGTCGCCGACCCGGACGCCACCGGCAGGTACCGGGTGGCGACGCTGCTCTACGACGGGGGCGCGCTGCGCGTCGACGCGTTCGACGGGCACCTCGACCTGGCCTTCCACAAGGAGGTCACGCCGCCGGGCGCGAACTGGGTCCAGGTCAACGGCGACTTCGCCGTGTGGGTCGATGGCCCACACGTGCTGTCCTACGTGGACCGGGCGGGTGGGATCCGCCGGGAGACCGCCCGGCTGGCCGCCTCGACCCTGATCTGGCAGGACAACGAGGTGAGCTACCGGCTGGAGGGCCACCTCACCAGGGCCGAGGCGATCGAGATCGCCCGCTCGCTGCGCTGAGGGAACCGGGCCGGCCCGGGCGGTGTCCTGAAGACACGACGATTCGCCGTCGCCCGGTCTGTTCCAGCCCGAGGTGGCGGCCGGTGTACCGGAGGAGCACGGATGGGTTCACGGGGCAGGTTGACGCTGGTGTCATCGGTGGTCCTGTTGGCGGGATGCACGGCCACGACCAGCGGCGGGTCGGCCGCACCGGCTGCCACGACCGCCGCCACGGCGAGCGCCACCACGGCCACCACCGCCGCCACCACGGCGAGCGCCGCGACGGGCTGCGGCTCGCGGGTCGAGACCGGGCCGCTGCCGGACTGGGCGGACGCCGGATTCAGCGGGGACGCGCGGGTTCCGCACGTCTTCGGCGCGAAGGGGGACATCGTGGCGGTGCTGTTCGCCCATCCGCTGCGGCAGGTCCGCGACGACGGGTCGAACAACAAGATCCTCTGGGTGGCCCGCGCCGCCACGACCTCGCCCGACCCGGTCGCACCGGCAACCCTGGTGATCACCGCGAGGTTGGACGGCACCGACACGCAGGTGATCCGGGAGGTCCCCGGCGGCCCCGGTCCGTCGATCATCGACCTGCCGCGGGCCGGTTGCTGGCGCCTCGACCTGAGCTGGTCCGGGCACACCGACACGATGGACCTGACCTACGCGCGGTGAGCGGCACCCGGGCCGCCTAAGCTGCTGGCGTGCGGGACGACGAGCGGGTGGCGGCGGCCCGCAACAACGCCGAGTGGTGCGACATCGTCTGCGGCAGCCACGGGCTGCCCGGCCGTACCGACGCCGACGCCTGGTCGGTCCCGCGCCGGTCGCCACAGTGGTACCCGGACGCGGTCACCCTGCGACCGGGCGTCGACGCCGAGGCCCTGCTGGCGCGGTTGGACGCGGGGCCCGGCGCGACGGTGAAGGACAGCTTCGCCGATCTCGACCTGTCCGGGTACGGCTTCCGGGTGCTCTTCGACGCGCAGTGGATCCAGCGGCAACCGGCCGCCCCGCCGGCCGACGCGCCCCTCGACCGGGTCAGCACCCCCGACGACCTGGCGTCCTGGGCGGAGGCACACGGCGGTGGGGCCCTGTTCCGCCCCGCGCTCCTGGCCGACCCGCGGGTGCTGGTGCTCGCCCGCCACGACGATCGGGGCGAGCTCACCGGTGGAGCGGTGCTCAGCGGGGACGGCCCGTACGGCGTCTCCAACCTGTTCACCCGCACCGGCACCGCCCACGACGTCTGGCGCGCGGTGTGCGCCACAGTGCCCGACGCGCCGCTGGTCGGCTACGAAACCACCCAGGACCTGTCACCGGCGCTTCGCGCGGGCTTCACCACCACCGGCCCGCTGCGCGTCTGGTCGCACGGCTAGCACTCCGGCCACGAGCCCCGCGCACGGACAGCTATGCTGGCGGCATCGGCACCGATCCGGCCATCACCGGGGAGCCTCCGGAAGAACGGGCAGCCTGGCCGCCTCAGTAGAACCGGACGCAGCGGCACGTCACGTCGCAGAATTGAGCGGCGCCCGCACCATCGGGGCGCAAGCGGGGTGGTACCGCGGAGTCCTGGCCATACGCCCGGCGCTTCGTCCCCGCGTGGGCAGTGAGCTGATGCCCGCGTGAGCGGATGTGGAGTGTAGGGAGAGCGTCGGTGCCGGACGGTCCATCGAAGTCGCCATTCGTGCCACTACCCACCAAGATCGACTTCGCGGTGCTGGACCGTACGGTCATCGAGTGGTGGCAGGCCAACTCGGTGTTCACCCGGAGTCTGGAGCAGACGGCCGACGGCACCCCGTGGGTGTTCTACGAGGGACCGCCGACCGCCAACGGCACGCCGGGCACCCACCACATCGAGGCGCGGGTCTTCAAGGACCTCTTTCCCCGGTACCGGACGATGCGCGGCTTCTCGGTGCCGCGCCGCGCCGGCTGGGACTGTCACGGCCTACCGGTCGAGCTGGCGGTCGAGAAGGAACTGGGGCTCGGCGGCAAGCCCGACATCGAGAAGATGGGCATCGCGGAGTTCAACGCCCGCTGCCGCACCTCGGTGCTTCGTCACGTCGACGAGTTCGTCCAGCTCAGTGAGCGGATGGGTTACTGGATCGACCTGGAGCACCCGTACCAGACGATGTCACCGGAGTACGTGGACAGCGTCTGGTGGTCACTGAAGCAGATCCACGACGGTGGGCGCCTGGTGGAGGATTTCCGGGTCGCCCCGTACTGCACCCGCGACGGCACGACGCTCTCCGACCACGAGGTGGCGCAGGGGTACGAGACAGTCGTCGACCCTTCCGTGTACGTGCGGTTCCCGGTGCGCGGGGAGCTGGCCGGGCACAACGGCGTCGACCTGCTGATCTGGACCACCACCCCGTGGACCCTGGTGTCCAACACCGCCGTCGCCGTCCATCCCGGCGTGACGTACGCGGTGGCCCGCACCGGGCAGGGCACCTTCGTCGTCGCCGAACCGCTGGCCCAGCGGGTCCTCGGCGACGAGGCGGAGATCCTGGCGACCGTCGCGGGGTCGGCCCTGGAGGGGTTGCGGTACGAGCGGCCGTTCGACCTGGTGGACATCCCGGACGCGCACCGGGTGGTCCTCGCGGAGTACGTCACGACCGAGGACGGCACCGGCCTGGTGCACCAGGCGCCGGCCTTCGGCGCCGACGACCTCGCCGTCTGCCGCGCGTACGGGTTGCCGCTGGTCAACCCGGTCGCGCCGAACGGGCGGTTCAACGACGACATCGAGCTGGTCGGTGGCGTGTTCTTCAAGGACGCCGACGCGTTGCTCATCGGCCGGCTCCGCACCTCGGGTCGGCTGTTCCGGCACGAGCCGTTCGAGCACCCGTACCCGCACTGCTGGCGGTGCCACACCCCGCTGATGTACTACGCGCAGCCGTCCTGGTACATCCGGACCACCGAGGTACGCGACGAGCTGACCCGGGAGAACGAGAAGACCAACTGGTTCCCGGAGCACATCAAACACGGCCGGTACGGCGACTGGCTGAAGAACAACATCGACTGGGCGGTGTCCCGCTCCCGGTACTGGGGCACCCCGCTGCCGCTGTGGCGCTGCCCCGACAACCACGTGACAGCTGTCGGTTCCCGTGCGGAGCTCGGCGAGCTGGCCGGCGCCGACCTGTCCGAGCTGGACCCGCACCGCCCGTACGTCGACGAGATCACCATCGCGTGCCCGGACTGCGGCCGGACCGCCACCCGCGTCCCCGAGGTGATCGACGCCTGGTACGACTCCGGCGCGATGCCGTTCGCGTCGTTGGGCTACCCGCACGTGCCCGGCAGCAAGGAGCTCTTCGAACGCAGCTACCCGGCCCAGTACATCTGTGAGGCGATCGACCAGACGCGGGGCTGGTTCTACACGCTGATGGCGGTGGGCACGCTGGTCTTCGACCGGTCCCCGTACGAGAACGTCGTCTGCCTCGGGCACATCCTGGCCGAGGACGGCCGCAAGATGAGCAAACACCTGGGCAACATCCTGCTGCCGATCCCGTTGATGGACACCCACGGTGCGGACGCGGTGCGCTGGTTCATGGCCTGCTCCGGCTCACCGTGGTCGCCGCGCCGGGTCGGGCCCGGCCCGCTCGACGAGATCGTCCGCAAGGTGTTGATGACCTACTGGAACACCGCGGCGTTCTTCTCCCTCTACGCGGCGAACTCGACGTGGGCGCCGCACCTGGCGCAGCCGGTCGCCCAGCGGCCGGTGCTGGACCGGTGGATCGTCGGCGAGGTCCACGCCCTCGCGGCCTCCGTGGACGAACGACTGCAGAACTACGACACGGCGCGCGCCGGCCGACTGCTCGCCGACTTCATCGACGACCTGTCCAACTGGTACGTGCGACGGTCGCGACAGCGCTTCTGGGAGGGCGACCCCGACGCGCTCACCACCCTGTACGAGTGCCTCGACATCCTCACCCGGCTCCTCGCGCCGTTCATTCCGTTCGTCACGGAGGAGGTGTGGCAGCAGGTCGTCCGGCGGGGGTCGGCGTCAGCCCCGGAGTCGGTGCACCTGGCGACCTGGCCCACCCCCGACCCCACACTGATCAGCACGGAGTTGTCGGCCCAGGTGGCCACGGCACGGGCGTTGGCGGAGGCGGGCCGCTCCGCGCGTAAGGCGAGCGGTCTGCGGATCCGGCAGCCGTTGAGCCGGGCGCTGGTGGGGCTGCCGGCCGGCACGGTTCTCCCGCAGGCGTTGCTGGACGACATCGGCGACGAGTTGAACGTCAAGGTCCTCGAACCGCTCGATCCGCAGAGCGGTGTCATCGACGTGCAGGTCAAGGCGAACTTCCGGACCCTGGGACGCCGGTTCGGCAACCGCACCCAGCACGTCGCGAAGGCCATCGCCGGGGTGCCACCCCGGGAGTTGGTCGACGGCGTCCGGGCGAACGGGACGTACCCGCTGTCGGTCGACGGCGCACCGGTCGAGGTGGGCCCGGACGACATCCTGATCACGGAGGTGCCGCGCACCGGTTGGGTGGTGGAGACCCAGCGCGGCGCGACCATCGCGCTGGACACCGAGATCACCCCCGAACTGGCGGCCGAGGGCGTCGCCCGCGACGTCGTCCGCATCGTCCAGCAGGCCCGCCGCGACGCCGACTTCGCGGTGTCCGACCGGGTCACGGTGGCGATCGCCGCGCCCCCGGAGGTGGCGGCGGCGATCTCCACGCATCAGGTGCTCATCGCGCACGAGACCCTCGCGCTCAGGCTGACAGTGGCGGACGCCTTGTCGGAGGGTTTCTCCGGCACCGTGGGCAACGGCTACGAGATCGTCGTCCACGTCGTGCGGGCCTGAGCGGTGGCCGGGTGGCCGGTCAACCGAGCCGGGTCAGGTCCTCCGGGGTCAGGTGCAGGGCACCGGCCGCCACGTTCTGCGCCAGGTGCTCCGGGTTCGCGGTGCCGGGGATGGCCAGCACGTGGGGGCCCTGGTGCAGGGTCCAGGCGAGGCGTACCTGCTGCGGGGTGACGCCGTGGGCGCGGGCGACCGCCTCGACGGCCTCGCCCTGCGCGGCGCTCGCGCCCGCCTCCCGCCCGGTGCCGGCCAGCGCGAAGAACGGCACGTAGGCGATACCCCGCTCACCGCAGAGCCGGACGAACGGGTCCTGCTCCCGGTAGGCGTCCACACCGTAGTTGTTCTGCACACAGACCACCGGCGCGATGCCCGCCACCTCGTCCAGCTGCTCCGGCCGGACGTTGGAGAGCCCGAGGTGCCGGATCAGCCCGGCGGCCCGCAGCTCGGCGAGCGCGCCGAACCGATCGGCCAGCGGCACCGGGCCCGGCCCCCGGCCGAGGCGCAGGTTCACCACGTCCAGCTGGTCGCGGCCGAGGCGGCGAAGGTTCTCCTCGACCTGATCGCGCAACTGCGCCGGGGTGAACGCCTCGGTGAAGCCCGCCTCCGGGTCGTACCCGAAACCGACCTTGGTGGCGATCACCAGCTCGTCCGGGTACGGGGCGAGCGCCGCGCGGATCAGCTCGGTGGCGTAGCGGGCCAGGCCGGTGCCGACCCGCAGGGTGCCGCCGGGTGAGACGTAGAACGCGGCCGTGTCGATGTGGTTGACGCCCAACTCCACGGCCCGGCGCAGCAGGGCGACGGCCCGGTCCGGGTCGGGGTTCGCGGTGATCCGCATGGAGCCGAAGCCCATCCGGTTCACGGTGCGGTCGCCCAGGATCCAGCTGCCCGCCGCGGCGGCGGTGATCTTGTCGGTTGGCATCGGGCGACGATAACCAGCACGGGTGCGCGGCGCAGTCGGCCACGCACCCGATACCGCCAGGCGGCGCGGTGGGTTAGTTTTTATCTACCGACGGAGCCGTTCCAGCCGGGTGCGGCGGGCGCAGCACCGGCACCAGCAGCAGGGTCGGCAGCAGCAGCAGAGGCACCACCAGCAGCGCGCGCAGGGTGCCGACCTGGTCGCCGACCAGCCCCAGCAACGGCGGGCCGCCGAGGAACGCGGTGTAGCCGATCACCGCGACCACGCTCACCCGCACCGCCGCGTGCGACTCGTCGTCGGCCGCCGCGCTCATCCCGACCGGGAAGCCCAGCGACGCACCGAGACCCCACAGCGCGACGCCGACGACGGCCACCGGCCCGGAACCCGCCAGCACGGCCAGGCCCGCGCCGAGCACGGCGAGGCCGATGGTGCCGCTGATCACCGGTACCCGACCCCAGCGGTCCAGGGCGATGGTGCCGGCGGTACGCCCGATGGTCATGCCCACCACGAAGACCGCGAAGACGGCCGCGCCGGCGGCCTCGCTCAGGTCCCGTCCGTCGATGAACGCCACCGCCAACCAGTCGTTGGCGGCACCCTCGGTGAACGCGGCCACCAGCACGAACAGCCCGATCAGCAGGGTGCGCGGCTCCCGCCAGGCGGCGAGTTGCGCCCGGCGGCGGGCCGCCGGGGTGGCGTCCGCCGGGTCGCCGGTGTGGTCGCTGCCCACCGGCAGGTACGTCCGGGCGGCGAGCGCGGTGCCGGCCAGCACGACCACCGCCACCGCGACGAGGTGCGCGCCGACTGACACGTCGAAGCGGGCCGCCCCGGCACCGAGCGCCGCGCCGGCAACCGAACCGAGGCTCCACCCGGCGTGGAAACGGGGCATGATCGTCCGGCCGAGCCGCCGCTCCACCGCCGCGCCCTCGATGTTCATCGCCACGTCGCAGGCGCCGGAGCCGTAACCGAGGGCAACCAACCCCAGTGCGACGAGGGCGAACGACCCGGTCATCGTGGCGCCCAGCCCCGCCACGCTCAGGCCGACGGCGACCATGACGGTGGCCATCGTCACGGTGCGGGCCGCGCCGAAGCGCTGGGCGAGCAGGCCGGAGGTGGGCATGGCGAGCAGCGCGCCGACGCTCATCGCCAGCAGCAGCAGCCCGAGTCGGCCGGCGGAGAGGTCCAACGCCTCACGGACGGCCGGAACGCGGGAGAACCAGCTGCCCACGGCCAGTCCGTTGAGGGTGAAGGTGACAGCGACACCGTTGCGGGCGAGCCGCACCGTCCGCAGGTTCGGCGAGGCGGTGTCCGGGGCCAGGGGTCGACTGGTGGGGGCGCTCACGAGGGTGGGTCCTCTTTCTCGGGGTGATCTCCTGGCACGATCGCACACCTGAGAGCGCTACCACCACAACCCGGGACCGCCCCTTACCGCAGCTGGTGGGGCCGGGGCATGATGGGCGCAGGCGCTGGTCCGACCGGACGGGCCGCCGCGGGAGGCGACGATGACGACAGCGGCACAGCGACCGGCCACTCTTGAGGACGTGGCCCGGGTCGCCGGGGTGTCCCGGTCCACGGCCTCGCGGGTGATCGCCGGCACGGGGTTCGCGTCACCGGCCGCCCGGGAACAGGTCACCGCGGCCGTCGACCAGCTCGGTTACGTGCCCAACCCGGCCGCCCGGGCGTTGGTCCGCGGCGGCGGCGTCCGCCTGGTGGTGGCCGTTCTGGGGACCAGCGCCGCGGTGCTGGACGACCCGTACGTGCACCAGGTGGTCGGCTCGGCCGCCCGGGTGTGCACGCCCGCCGGTGTCGGGGTGGCGCTGCACTGGCTGCCGTTCGGCGACCCCCGCACCCTCGACCAGATCGGCCGGGATCGCAGCGTGTGCGGGGTGATCCTGGTCAACACCACCGAGGATCTGCTGGCGGCGGTTCCCCAGTCGCTACGCGGTCGGGTGGTCTCGATCGGCATCGGCTCGGCCACCGTGCCGTCGTTCGACGTCGACAACGCCGCCGGCTCCGAAGCGGTGCTGCGCCACCTGTACGCCGCGGGTCGCCGCCGTATCGCCATGGTGACCGGCCCCCGATGGCTGCCCTGCGCGCAACGCCCGGTGCAGACGTACCGCCGGCTGATGGCCGAGGCGGGCCTGCCGGAGCGGATCCTGCCCGGGGACTTCCGGGCGGCGCGCGGCCGGACGGCGGCCGGCGAGGCGTTGCACCGCTGGCCGGACATCGACGCGGTCTACGCGATCAGCGACGACACCGCGCTCGGGGTGATCGCGGGCCTGCGGGACGCCGGTGTGCGGGTGCCGGGCGACGTCGCGGTGGCCGGCTTCGACGACATTCCGTTGGCGGGGATGACCGCCCCGGCGCTGACCACAGCGAGTCACCCGGTGGGGCGGATCGCCGTCGCCGCGGCCACCGCTGTGCTGGACGGACGCCCGGCGGCCCCGGTGACCCTCTTCCCGTCGGCCCTGGTGGCGCGGGCCAGCGCCTGAGTCGACGCCCGGCGGTTAACCCCGCACGGGCCGGGTAACCGGGGCGGACCTTACGTCCACCCCGAGGAGCGCCGACCCGTGTCCGACTCCGCGCCGTCGCACTGGGACCCGGCGCCGAGCCCGCGCGACGGCCGGTTGACCGCCCGCCACCACCCACCGGCGGCACCGGGGCGCACCGGGCTGGTGCCGATGACCGGCCGCGACGGGGACCGGCTGGCTGTGGGGTACGTCCCGGAGCCGGCGGGCGACGGTTCGGCGTACCGGTTGGTGCTGCTCCTGCACGGTGCCGGCGGCTCGGCGCGACAGGGCCTGGACCTGCTGTTGCCGGTCGCGGACGCGCAGCACCTGCTGCTGGTCGCCCCGGACTCGTCGGCGGCCAGTTGGGACCTGATCGCCGGCGGATTCGGGGCGGACGTGCGGCGCATCGACGCGCTGTTGGCGACCGTCTTCGACGGCTACCCGATCGCCGACGTGACAGTCGGCGGCTTCTCCGACGGCGCCTCGTACGCGCTGTCGTTGGGCCTGGCGAACGGGGATCTGATCGACGCGGTGGTGGCGTTCTCCCCCGGTTTCGCCGCGCCGCCGGTCACGCACGGCCGGCCACGGGTCTTCATCTCGCACGGCGTCGACGACCGGGTGCTGCCCATCGACGTGTGCAGCCGCCGCCTCGTCCCCCACCTGCGCGACCTCGGTTACGACGTGACCTACGAGGAGTTCCCCGGCGGCCACGACATCCCCGTGCCGGTCCGCGACTCGGCCATCAGCTGGCTCACCGGCCATCCCCCACGGGTCGTGGCCCGGCCCTGACCGGGGGCGGGCGTCAGACCGGGGGAAGGCCGAGGGCGTCGTCGACGCGGGCGAGGACGGCGGCGTCGTCGCGCGGGTTGACGCCGCGCAGCAGGTCGATGGCCGTGGCCCGGACCTGACCGATGATCATCGCCAGGGGAAGGGTCTGGGTGGAGCCGAAGAGCTGCCCTGCGGTGTGCACCGCGGCCAACGCCGACTCGTCGGCCCGGGTGGCGTGCCGGTCGGCGGTCTCTTCCTGCCCGTCCAGGTCGGCGGCGAGGGCGGCACCGGCCTGCCGGACCGCTTCGGCCAGGGATCGCAGGGCGGCGCCCAGCTCGGCCGGGGCCGCCGTCTGCATCCGGCTGAGGGTCACCCCCGCACGGGCCAGCACCCGGACGTTGCGGACCGCGTAGTCGATCTGCCGGATGGACTCGTCCACCGAGCGCAGCCGACCGAGGTGCTGACGTCGGCGGACGTTGAGCCGCAGCGCCTCACCGGCGGCCAGCACTCCGTCGCGCAGCCCGTCCACCCGGGCGTCCATCCCCCGCGCCTGCCGCAGCGCGGCGACCGCCGCCGGCTCGTCGCGGTCGTCCAGCGCGTCGGCGATCCCGTCCAGCAACCCGGCCAGCTCGTCGAAGGTCCGCCGCACCTCGGCGACCAGCGGGGCGAGCGGGTGCCGGGCGTCGACCAGCAGGCTGGCCGCGAGCGCGACGACGCCGCCGACCAGCGCGTCGACGAAACGGAACGGCACCAACGACCCGTCCGGCGGCGCGACCACCACCAGGTAGAGCGCGGAGACCGCCGCCTGCACCAGGGTCACGCCGGTAGCACCGAAGGCCACCGCGAGCAGGACGGTGAGCAGGATGACGGTGAACACCGTCCAGGTGCTACCCGGGCCGAGCGCCTGCACCACCAGGTCGGCGACGAGCACCCCGGCGGCGACCCCGAGGACGACCTCGACGGCGCGGTGGATGCGCTGCCCCCGGGCCTGACCGAGAACGATCAGCGCGGCGGCCGGCGCGAAGAAGGGCTGCGGGTGCCCGAGCAACCGGGTGGCCAGCAGCCAGGCCACTGTCGCCGCGACCGTCGCCTCCAGCACCGGCCGCCAGCCACGCCGCAGCCGCCCAGCAGCCGTCCGCAGCCCGCTGATCCGCACCATCGCCCACCTCTCCTGCCCGCGCCAGTCGGTCTGCCGCGCCCCGCCCCCGCCCCGCCAACCAGGTCACCACACCACCGACCAGGTCACCGCACCGCCAGCCCATCTGAGTGCGCCACGACACCGCCGGCCCACCCGCATACGTCGTTCGCAGCCCCTTTGGAGCTGATGCCGTCAACGAATCAGGCGCCCTCCCGTGCACGGTTCACGCTGGCGGCCCTGACCGTGTCGAGTCCGAGGCCGTAGACGAATCAACCGCGATGTCGCGAACGGATCAAACTCGCGGCAGTAGTCGGATCGAGCCGGATATCGCAAACGGGCCCGACTCGATGTCGAAACCGGCCTGGCCCGATGCCGCAACCCGGTCTACCTCGGTGGTGCAAGCTGAGCTGGCCCGATGTCGCAAACCGGCCTGGCTCGATGGTGCAAGCTGAGCCGGCCCGATGTCGGAAGCTGACCTGGTCCGAGTCGCAAGACGATCCGGATCGATATCGCGAGCGGATCTGGCTCGATGTCGTCAACGATTCAGCTCCAAAGGGGCCCACCCACGGCACCACGTCGACGGCCCACGGTATTCCGAGATGACCGTCTCCCATCACCCGTCGGGCCTGCCACCGGGACTGCCGCCGCGCCCCGCCCGGTGCCAGCGCGCCCACGTTCTCGACGGACCCGCCAGGCCCACCCACCAGGCAGGCCCACCCACCAGGCAGGTCCGCGCACCAGGCAGGCCCACCCACCAGGCCCGCTTCGGGGCTCGACTGCCGGCAGGCCGGTCGGGTCAGGTCCCGGTGAGGGCGCGCAGCAGTGTCCGGACGGCGGCGCTCAGGTCGGCGCGGCTGGCCGCGCTACCCGGCGGCGGGGCGGTGAGCGCGCCCGCGCCGGCCAGCCGGTCGAAGAGCAGCCCGTCCACGAACGCCACGAACTGGTCGCCCTGCCGGTCGGGGTCGGTCGCCCCGGCCCGGGTCAGCAGGTCCCGGGCCTGCACCCGCAGGCCGGTGCCGTGCTGCAGGATGCTGCGCAGCTCAGGCCGGTGCACCGCCTCCAGCAGGCAGGCGTAGCGGGCCAGGCTTCGGCTGCGCCCGGTGCTCAACCAGCGGTCGAGCACCTCGGCGACTCCGGCGGCGAGCGCGTCGAGGTCGCCACTGTCGAGCCGGGGAGCCGGTGTCGGGGGCGGCGGGTCGGTCGGCAGGTCGTACGCGGCCAGGTCGGCCCGGTCCCGTTCGGCGAGCCGTCCCACCACGGCCTCGATCAGCGCCTGGCGGGTCCGCAGGTACGCGGAGGTGGTGCCCGGCGGCACGCCGGCGCGGCCGTCGACCGCCCGGTGGGTGAGGGCTCGCATGCCGCCGTCGGCGATCAGTTCGATGGCGGCGTCGGTCAGCGTCGCGACCCGGTTCGCCCGCGCCGTCATGGCGGTCCCCCTCTCCCGTGTTCCGCAGGTAGTATCCTCCTTCTACAGATGTAGAAGGAGGATCGGCATGAGCGACGCGCACGCGGTGGTGGTGGGTGGCGGCATCGGCGGGTTGAGCGCGGCGCTCGCCCTGCACCGGCAGGGATGGCGGGTCACCGTGCTGGAGCGCGCCCCCGAGCTGCGCGAGGTCGGCGCCGGCCTGAGCCTGATGGCCAACGCGGTGCGCGCGCTGGACGCCCTCGGCCTCGGCCCGACAGTGCGCCGAGGTGGGCACGGCGAGGCACCCGGCGGCATCCGCAACCGGCACGGCCGGTGGCTGTCCCGGGTGGACGCCACGGAGATGGTCCGGCAGCTGGGCACCACCGCGCTCGGCGTGCACCGGGCCACGCTGCACCGCACCCTGCGCGAGGCGCTGCCCGCCTCGTCCCTGCACACCTCGGCCACCGTGGAGCACGTCGGGTCCAACCCGGAACGGGCGTCGGTGCGTTACCGGACCCCGAACGGCCCGCGCACCCTCACCGCCGATCTGGTGGTCGGCGCCGACGGCCTGCGCAGCCGGGTCCGCGCCCAGCTCTGGCCGCAACACCCCGGCCCGGTGTACGCCGGATCGACGGCGTGGCGGGCGGCCATCGCGTTTGCGGACCCGGTCCCGGCCGCCATCACCTGGGGGCCGGGGGCCGAGTTCGGCATGGTGCCGATCGGCGACGGTCAGCTCTACTGGTACGCCGCACTGAACGCCCCGCCGGGCGGCCACGCCCCCGACGAACTCGCGGCCGTGCGGGAGCGCTTCGGCGACTGGCACGACCCCATTCCGGCGCTGCTCGCGGCCACCCCGCCCGGCGTCGTGCTGCGCAACGACATCCACCACCTGGCCGCGCCGCTGCCGTCGTACGTGCGGGGGCGGGTGGCGCTGCTCGGCGACGCCGCCCACGCGATGACACCCAACCTCGGCCAGGGGGCCGGACAGGCCATCGAGGACGCGGTGGTGCTCGGCGCGGTCTGCGCCAACGGCGCCGAGGGGCTGCCGGCCGCCCTGGGCGCGTACGACGAGCAGCGCCGACCGCGCAGTCAGGCCGTCGCCCGAGCCTCCGTCACCGCCGGCCGGTTCGGACAGCAACTATGCCATCCGATCGCCGTCGCGGTGCGCGACACCGCGTTGCGGCTCACCCCGGGGCGGGTCGCGCTGCACAGCATGGCCCGGTACGCGGACTGGCGACCGCCGGCTGGCTGAGCCGGCCGCAGGATCCACCGGCCAGACGCCCGCGACAATTCCCATCCGATCAGCGCACAGCCGACGATGGACCGTCGTCGCCCCAAAACTCCAGAATAGTCATTCGGGTCGTCGTCCGGGCTAATCAAAGACGACAGCGCGTCGGTACAATCGGCGACTTCGTTGTGACCGATCGCTGACTGCTGATGATGAAAGCGATCACACACACTGAGCCCATGAACAGGAGAGTCAACCGCGGCAGAGCACTCCGCGTCGCGGTGTGCCTCTTCCTTCTCGCCGCGCTGAGCGGCTGCATGCAACTCAACATGGGGTTGACGGTCAACGCCGACGACACTGTCGACGGCCAGCTCCTGCTGACGGCCCAGAAGTCCCTGCTGAGCGGGCGCAACAAGAACCTCCCGGTCGCCTTCGCGGAGTTGCGGCAGAACATCCCCGCCCTGCCCGCCGGCGAGGAGACCCTTTACCAGGACGACACTTTTTACGGATCCCAGATCAGTTACCGCAAGGCGCCGCTCGCCGGTTTCGACACCGAGAGCGTGAAACTGGTCAGGGACGGCGATCTGTACCGCTTCACGCTGCCGCTCGACCCGAAGAAATATGGCGGAAAGGTCGCGGAGCAGAATCCGCAGAACCAACAGGCGTTCCTCAAGCTCATGTCGTTCGAGATCTCGGTGACATTTCCCGGCCGGGTGATCGACAGCAATGGCACCGTCAACGGCCGGTCGGTCAGTTGGAAGGTCGACCCCAACCAGGAGAAGCCGACCGAACTGCGGGCCGTGGCCGAGGCCCCGCCCCGCCCGTCCACGTCACCGGCCGCCGCCGGCGGTGACGACGACGGCGGATTCCCCTGGCTGCTGGTCGTCGGCGGTGTCCTCCTCCTGCTGATGATCACCGCGGTGGGCGTACTCCTGGTGCGCCGCCGCCTACCCGCGACGCCGGCCGCGCCCGGTCCGACCCCGCCGCCGGGCCCGCACGCCGGCGCCCCGGGGCCCGGCTGATCCATCTGGTGGCCGGCCCCGGCCGGCCACGCCCGGCCCCGGCCGCCCCCGAACCGACGGCGACCGGCCCCGGTGCTCCCGCTGCGGGCGCACCGAACCTCACCACCACCACATCCCGGTCGCACCATCGCAGAAAAGGGGGATCGTCATGAACGATCTCTTCACCTGGGCAGCTCTGGGGACGATCGCCGGCGCGAGCGCCGCCACCCTGCTGGCCACCAACGTCATCGGCGGGCTGATCGGCCCGAGCGGCGACAAGCTCCGCAAGTGGATCGCCATCGCCATCGCGCTGCTGCTGTCCTACGTGACGGCGGCGTTCGCCGACGACGCCGGCGGCGAGAAGTGGGTCATCGCCTTCTTCAACGCGCTGGTCATCTTCTCCGCCGCGCTCGGCGTCAACCAGTTCCCACCCGGCAACCGGCAGGCAACGCCGACGCAGGTCGCCAGCGGTCGCGAGCCCCGAGTCTTCCGTTCCTGGGTCTGAGAGGGGTGTCGTCATGGTCTTCGGAATCCTCAGCGCCGTCATCCAGGTCGGCTTCGGGGCCCTGCTCGGCTTCCTCGCCGGTGGCCCGATCGGGCTGCTGATCGGCGCCGTCGTGGGCCTGGTCGTCGGCGCGGTCTTCGGCTGGTCGGTGGCCTCCGCCGGGGTGTACGCCTCGGACGCCCGCGGCATCTTCCTCTTCGTCGTCGACCACACCTGGAGTCTGCTCAACACTGTCGTCGGCGCCATCTACCTGACCGTGCACCTGATCTTCGGGCACTCCCTGGACCGGCCCACCTCGCTGGGCAGTGGACGGGTCAGCGTGGTGGAGGGGGTCTCACCCCGCTACGCCACCACCATCGGCACGGTCTGCGCCGGCTCCAGCTCCGGCATCCAGCGGCACGAGGACGTGCACATCTTCCAGGGCCGCCTGCTCGGGCCGCTCTACATCCCCCTGGTGCTGGCCAACTACGTCCTGTTCACCATCGCGCCGGTGTGGCTGCTCTACCACGATCACACCAACGCGCCGATCAACCGCTTCACCCGGTACTTCGAGATCGGCGTCTACCCGCACGTCTGGAACGAGGCCATCGCGTACCGGATCCAGGGGACGCCACCGCGATGAGCACCCACGGGCGCGGACCGATCGAGACCGCCACCGCCGAGCTGGTCGCCTGGGTGACCAGCGCGGCGGGGGAACCCGTCCCGGTCGGCCCGCCCCGCGCGTGCGACGACGCCGACGGGCTCACCCTCTGGCCCCTCGACCTGCGCCCGGCCCGGCAGACCCGCTCCAGCGGCGCGGTCCGCGAACCGTACCGGTTCACGGTCCGCCACCTGCTCTGCGTGACCGGGCCCGCCGGGTTGCCCCGGCTGGATCGGGTGCTCACCGCCGCGACCAGCGACGGCAGGTACCCGGTGGTGCTGGAGGCCGGCGACGCACCACTGTGGACGGCGTTCGGTGCGGCGCCCCGACCGGCGCTGCTGATCGACGTGGCGGCGCAGGTGGACCACCCGACCCCGGCCGCGCCGCCGGTGCGGCAACCGCTGCGGTTGCGGCAACTCGACGTGCGCAGCCTCCGTGGGCGGGTCGTCGGCCCGGAGCACCAGCCACTGGCCGCGATGCGGGTCGAGCTGCCCGGCACCGGGTCCGTCACCCGCACCGACCCACAGGGCCGGTTCCTGATCGCCGGTGTGCCGCACGACCCCGAGCACCCGGGCCCGGTCCGGCTGCGGCTGACCGGACGCGGGCTCGTCCTCACCGCCGACGTCGACGCGGGCGAGGACGACATCGTCATCGTCTGCGCGCCACCGACCCACTGACACCCACCCGCTAAGGAGGGCCGATGCCCAGTTACTTCTCCCCCGGCATCTATGTCGAGGAGGTCCCCAGCGGCGCCCGACCGATCGGGCCGGTGAGCACCAGCATCGCCGCCTTCGTCGGCGTCGCCCCGGACCGCTCCGCCCACCTGGGCAGGGCGGTGCCGGTCAACAACTGGACGGAGTTCCTGCGGCTCTTCGCCGGCGGCGAGCGGGTGGAGAGCACTCCCCTGGCCCGGGCGGTCTTCGGGTTCCTGGACAACGGGGGCGCCCGCTGCTGGGTCGTCAACGTCGGCGAGGGCGGCGCGATCACCGGCACCGGGCAGCGGCGCGGCGGCCTGCAACTGTTGGAAGCCGTCGACGAGATCTCCATCATCGCCGCACCCGGCTTCCACGACGTGGTGTCCCACGAGGCGCTGCTCAGCATGGCCGAACGCACCCGCACCATGGTCGCGATCTGCGACCCGGCGCCGGACATCGACGACATCTCCGCGTTGACCCGGGTCGCCACGCCGTCCGCCGGCAAACCCGCCAAGCCCGCCGACGGTGCGGCCGCCGGCCCTGGCGGCGGCTCCGCCCAGCCGGGTGGCTCCGGCGGCCACGAGGGGGCCGCGTACCGGCCGCGACAGTCCGAGTTCGGCGCGTTCTACTACCCCTGGTTGCGGGTCCGCGACCCGATCAGCGGCGAGTTGGAACTCACCCCGCCGAGCGGGCACCTGGCCGGCATCTGGGCCCGCACCGACGCCCTGCGCGGTGTGCACAAGGCCCCCGCCAACGAACCCGTACGCGGCGCCGTCGACCTGGGCTACCTGGTCACCCGACCCGAGCACGACGTGCTCAACCCCAAGGGCGTCAACGTGATCCGGTACTTCGCCGGTGAGGGCATCCGCGTCTGGGGCGCCCGTACGCTCGCCGCCGAGGCCAGCGAGTGGCGCTACCTCAACGTCCGGCGACTCAGCATCGCCATCGAGCAGGCCATCGCCAACGGCACCCGGTGGATGGTGTTCGAGCCCAACGACTTCACCCTCTGGCGCTCGATCCGCCGCGACATCGGGGCGTTCCTCACCCGGGTGTGGCGTGACGGCGCGCTGCTCGGGCGCAGCCCCGAGGAGGCGTTCTTCGTCAAGTGCGACGAGGAGACCAACCCGCCGGACGTCCGTGACGCCGGCATGGTGATCGCCCACATCGGCATCGCCGTCGTCAAGCCCGCCGAATTCGTGGTGTTCAAGCTGAGCCAGTGGGCCGGCGGCACCGAGACCGAGACGATCGGAGGCTGACATGCCCACCACCGCGACCCCGCAACCCGGCGCGCCGGTCGACCCGTACCGGGCGTACAACTTCCGCCTGCTCATCAACGGTGTCACCAACGGTCACTTCACCGAGATGACCGGGTTGGAGGTGAACATTCCCGGGCAGCCGTACCGGGAGCACGGCCTGGGTCGGATGCGGATGGTGCCCGGTCAGGCCGAGTACGAGCCGGTGACGCTGCACTTCGGTCTCACCGCCTCCCGCGAGCTGTGGGACTGGGTGAACGCCACCGCCCAGGGCACCCTCAACCGGCGCAACGTCTCAGTGGTGCTGCTCGACTCGGTGGGCACCGCCGAGGTGCTGCGCTGGAACCTGATCGACGCGTGGCCGACCCGGTGGCGCGGCGCGCACCTCAACACCCTCAGCCACGAGATCGCCATCGCCTCGCTGACCCTGCGGTACGAGGGCCTGGAGCTGGAGACCGGCGGTGCCACCGCGCCGACGCCCGCGTAGCTGGCTGGCCGGCCGACTGCGTTCGGCGGCAGGGGCGGTGCAGCGCCTCGCCGGGCGGGTCGAGCCGGACGGGCACCTGCCGTCGCCGTCGCCGCTGTCGGAGCCGCCCGTGGCGACGCCGCGCCGTTTCGGGGAGCCACCGCGGCACTGGCTGGACCTGGTCGCCGCCCACGCGCCCGGCCTGCTGCACGACCTGGACCTCGACCCGTCCCCGGCCGACGCCGAGGTCGGGGATGGGCAGCCGGTCGGATCGACGGGCCGGGTCGACTCCGTCGCCCCGGGCCCCGGCACGTTCAGCCGGTTCCCCAGGCCCGGCCGGGCCGGTGGGTCCGGCAGTCGCGACGGCGAGGTCGAAGCGGGCGGACCCGCCAGCGCGGGCGGCGGGACGGGCCCGCGGGGTCGCGGTCCGCGCGGGGACACCGGGCCGACCAGGTCACCTGCCGAGCACCGCAACGGCAGGTCGGTCCGCCCGTCACCGGGCGGTGACCAGCCCGACGGTACTGGTGCCGGCGCCGCTGGTACGTCGGCCGACGCCGACGGTACGAGGGCCGGTGCCGCTGCTACGTGGGCCGGTGCCGCCGGCCGGTACGGGGGCGGGGCGTCGCCGTCCCGTTCGGACACGACATCGCCGCCGACCGGCGCGACCTGGCCCGACGTGTGGGCCGAACCGACCGGGTCGCACGCGTGGGCCGAACCGACCGGGCCGGACCGGTCGGCCGAACCGACCTGGCCGGTGGGGCCGGGCGCGGCGGTGCCCCCGGTACGACCGGCGAACCGGGACACCAGCACCGCCGTCGACGCCACGGCCCTCGACGCGAGCGGACTGCCCCGATCGGCCCCGCAGCCCGTCCGCTCCATGGTTTTCCGAGCGCAGAGTCCACCGGGCAGCCGCCCCCACCGACCGGAGCCCGAACCCACCCCCACCACCGCACGCCCGCCCCGGGGCGCACCCTGGCCCGGCGCGGTCGACCACGGTCCCGGGCGTTCCGCCGACTCGCCCGCCGCATCTCCCACCGCCACCCGGAGCACCGGTGGCCACGACGGGTCCCCCGGCGACTCGGACGGTCCGCCCCGGCCCGGAACGGACCAGCGCGGCCGGCGTACCGGCGCACCGAGCGCGGCCCGGTCGGCGCGCGCGGACTCAACGACGTGGTCCGGGCGTCCGGCCTGGCCGGACCTGGGCGGGGCCGACGCATCCGGGACCGGCCGCACCGCGACGGATGGCCGGGACACGCCCACCACCGGGCGCGGGGACGTGACGCGCGTCGGGGACGGTGACCGCTGGGTGGACCTGCCCGGCGAACAGGCTCGGTCCGGGCGACGGGCCGCCCTGCCCGACCCCGGGTGGGACACCGTCGGCGGCGGACGGGCGACGGGCATTGCGACGCCGGTCGGGTCGGCGAGGGGCGACGACCCGTGGCCGGCGCTGCCCGACGACAGCGCACTGTGGTCGGTCGCCGAGCCGGCGCTGGACACCGCCCAGCTGAGCCGACTGGACCGGGAACAGGCGGGTGACTGATGGAACGCGTCGCCTTTCTCATCGACTCCACGGGTGTCCGGGTGGACTGCCTGCTCAACCCGGAGACCGTGCAGGTGACCCGGCTCGCCGGGGTCCGCCAGCGGGGTGCCGGCGGCGGGCAGCTCACCGGGTCCGGCCTGGCCGACGACCCGCTGGTCTTCACCGGCGGGGGTCGCACCGAGCTGGTGCTCGATCTGCTCTTCGACGTCGACTTCGTGGAGGCGCAGCTGCGTCCGGCCGACGTGCGGGTGCTCACCCGTCCGTTGTGGATGCTGGCGGAGAACTCCACCGCCGACCACGGTTGGCTGCGGCCGCCGCTGGTCCGGTTGGTCTGGGGCAAGACCTGGAACGTGCCCGGTGTGATCATCGCGGTGGCGGAACGCTTCGACGCGTTCACCGGCACCGGGTCACCGCGACGGTCCTGGCTGCGGCTGAAGCTGGTCCGCGCCGCCGAGACGGCCGACCAGGCCGAGGCCGGCTTCGCCGAGGAGTTGGCCGCCGCGAGCACCCCGACCGCCGCGCCGGGCAGCGCGGTGATCGCCGCCGGTGACGGCGCGGCCGAGCCGGGTCGCTCCGGCGTACGGTTCGACCTGCTGGCCAACGACGCGCTCGGCTCGCCGCTGCGCTGGCGGCTGCTGGCCGAACACAACCGGATCACCGACCCCCTCGCCGTGCCGGCCGGCACCACCCTCGCCGTCCCACCAGCCGGCCCGCCGGGCGGTGGGCCGACACTGGCGGGTGCGGTGACCGGAGTCGCGCGGGCGGTGGCCGGCGCGGTCGGCGCCGGCGCGTCGTTCGTGGGCGCCTCCATCGCCACCGCGCCCGCCGCCTGGGGCCCGACGGCGGGATCGTCGACCGGGCCCACCCCGACCAGCGCACACCCGAGCCCCGGGGGTGCGTCGTGACCAGCGTCGCGCCCCGGGCGTTGATCGTCCTGCTCGAGGGCGTCGAGCTGGTCGGCGCCGCTCGTCAGCGGATCCGGTCACTGCGGGTGGCGGCCCGCCTCGACCAGCCCACCCAGGCCGAGCTGGTGCTCGCCACCACCGCCGGGGTCGGCGCGTTCGACCCGGCGGTACGCCCCGGCACGGCGCTCGACGTACGGCTCGCCGACCACGCGGACGCCCTGTTCACCGGTGAGGTCACCGGCGTGGAGGTGGAGTACGCGGCCGACGGGGCGGCGGTGCTGCGGTTGCGGGCGTACGACCCGCTGCACCGGTTGCGCAAACGGCAGGGGTTGCGGGTGTTCACCTCGGTGACCGCCGTCGAGCTGGCCCGGGAGCTGTGCGACGCGGTGGGGCTGACGGTGACCGCCGAGGATGACGGTCCCCGGTTGGAGCGGCTGCTCCAGCACCGGCACAGCGATCTGGAGTTGCTGCGCGAGGTGGCCGGCCGGGCCGGCCTGCACCTGGCCGCCGACGGTGACGGGGTCCGGCTGGTCACCCTCGCCGGTTACGGGGAACCGGTCGTGTTGACGCTCGGCGCGGGGGTGCACACCCTGCGACTGTCCACCAACACCGATCAGGCCAGTGGTGCCAGCGCCGCGCTGGGTTGGCATCCGCAGCGGGCCGAGGTGATCAGCCAGCAGGTCGACGAGGCCCGTTGCGGCAGGCCCGCCGACGACCGCCCGGATCCGGCCGACGTGGGTGCCGGCGGGGTTCGCACCGCAGTGGACCAGCCCGGCCGCAGCGACGACGAGTTGGCGGCGTTGGCCCAGGCCCGCCTGGACACCCGGGCGGCGACGCTGGTCACCGCCGAGGGGGTGGCCGAGGGCGATCCGGCGCTGCGTCCGGGCCGCCGCGTCGACCTGGGTGGGGTGCCGGACCCGGTCGCCGGGGCGTACGTGCTGACCGAGGTGGTGCACACGGTGGACGGCAACGGGCACCTGACCCGGTTCTCCACGGTGCCGCCGGCCATCCCGGCGGGCCCGACCGGCGGCGCGGTGGTCACCCTCGGCACGGTCACCGAGGTCGCCGACCCGGACGGGTTGGGCCGGGTCCGGTTAACCCTGCCGGCGTACGGGGACCTGGACGCCGGCTGGCTCGCCGTGCTCTGTCCCGGTGCCGGGCCGGGCAAGGGCCTCGTGGCGCTTCCCGACCCGGACGACACCGTGCTGGTGGTGCTGCCCGGCGGGGAGCCGGCCTCGGGCATCGTGCTCGGTTCGCTGTTCGGCGCGGTCGAGCCGTACGACGCGGGCATCGACGACGGGAAGGCCCGCCGTTGGACGATGCGCACCGCCGGCGGGCAGTCGATAGTCGTCGACGACGTGCGGCGCAGCCTGCGGCTGGCCACCGAGGGCGGCAGCTTCCTGGAGTTGACCCCCGACCTGGCCACCCTGCACGCGGCGTCCGACCTGGTGATCTCCGCACCCGGTCGGGCCATGGTGGTGCGCGCCCGCAGCGTGGACTTCCTGCACGCCGAGTCGACCGAGGACCCGAGCACCGCGGCGGAGCAGGCCCGAACGCTTGCCCATGCCCATCAGCAAGGAGGCGGATGATGCGGTGGCTCCACCGGGACTCCGTGATCACCTGCGATCACGACGGCCGGGTCGAGAACCGACCCTCGCGGCAGTGGGTGACAGTCACCGGCGTGCCCGTGCTCGTCGACGACGACCCGCAGGGACGCACCATCGTCGCCTGCCCGAACTACGGCCCGACCATCAAGCCGTGCACGCAGACGTTGACGGTCCGGGTCGGCTACAGCGTCTGGGTGCGCGTGGACGGGCACCGGGTGGTGCTGTCGCACCTGGAGGGTTTCACCAACGGCACACCGCCGGGGCTGGTCACGCACACCGTGCGCGACCCGGCTCAGGGGTTCCTGGGGGCGGACCGATGAGGGCGTTCCGCTTCGTCGGCGCCGGCTTCGACGCCGGCCGTACCGGCGGGTTGGCGCTGACCGCGGCCGGCGGCCTGGCGATGACCGACGGCGACGAGAGCGTACGGCAGGCGTTGTTCCTGCTCCTGTCGACCACACCGGGTGAGCGGCTGATGCGACCCGGGTACGGCTCCCGGCTGCACCGACTGGTCTTCGCGCCCAACGACGACACCACCGCCGGTCTGGCCATCCACTATGTCCGGCAGGCCATCGCCCGGTGGGAGCCCCGGGTCGAGGTGATCGACACCGACGCCGGGCCGGACCCGGACGACGCGTGGCGGTTGGTGATCCGGTTGGACTACCGGGTGCGGGCCAGCCTGACACCGGGGCAACTGGTCTTCTCCGTCGACCTGCTTCCGGCCGACGAGCCCACCCAGGAAGGAGCGTCATGACGCTGCCCGTGCCGCACCTGGACGATCGCGGCTTCCTCGACCTGGTCACCGAGGCCCGGGAACGGATCCGGCAGTCCTGCCCGGCGTGGACCGACCTGTCCGCGCACGACCCCGGCATGGCGCTGGTGGAGACCTTCGCGCACCTCACCGAAGTGATGATCTACCGGTTGAACCAGTTGCCGGAGAAGGCGTACGTCTCGTTCCTGAACCTGCTCGGGGTCACCCGGCACGCGCCGACCGCCGCCTGGGCGGACGTCCGGTTCACCCGCACCGGCACCGACCGCGCGGCGGTGCGGATCCCGGCCGGTCTGCGGGTCGCGGCGGCCCGCGGCGCGGACCCCCGGCCGGTCGTGTTCGTCACCACCGAGCCGACGCTGCTGCCGGCCGACGAGACGTCGGTGACGGTCCGGATGCACCACTGCGAACCGGTCGAGGCGGAACTGCTCGGCGTGGGCACCGGTCAGCCGGGGCAGGTGCTGCGCGCGTCGCACGCGCCGCTGACGCACACCGCCGAGGCGCTGGACCTGCTGCTCGGGGTGGAGGTGCCGGCCGGCACCGTCGAACTGGGCGCGGCGGCCCGCGAGCACGACGGTCGCACGTTCGAGATCTGGCAGCCGGTGGAGAGCTTCGCCGGGCTCGGCCCGCACGCCAAGGCGTACCTGGTCGACCGCTGCTCGGGCACCGTCACCTTCGCCCCGGCCCTCGACCTGCGACCCGCCGCCGGGGCGAGCACGGTGGCCGAGCCCGCGCCGACGTCGGTCACCGTCGCGGCCGTGCCGCCGGCCGGGCGGCAGGTCCGGCTCTGGTACCGCGCCGGTGGCGGGCCCACCGGCAACGTGGCGGCGGGCACGCTGAGCACCCTGCGCGACCCACTGCCCGGGGTACGCGTCGACAACCCCGCCCCGGCGGCTGGCGGCCGGGAGATGGAGGCGCTGGAATCGGTGCTGCTGCGCGGCCCGTACGAGTTCTTCGCCCAGCAGCGGGCGGTCACCGCCCGCGACTTCGAGGTCCTCGCGACCAGCTCCGGGGCGGTGGCGCGGGCACGGGCGTTCACCCGTGCGGCGGTGTACAGCTTCGCCCGGCCGGGCGAGGTCGAGGTGGTGCTGGTGCCGTACGTGCCGGCGGCGGCCCGTCCGGGTGGTCGGCTGCCGGTGGCGGTGCTGCGGGAGCACGAGGTGCCCGAGGCGCGCCACCGGGTCGAGGCGGACCTGGAGGAACGCCGGATGGTCGGCATCCGCTCCCGGGCCACCTGGGCGCGGTTCAAGGCGGTGTCGGTACGCGCCCGGGTGGTGGTCCGCCGCGAGGAGGACGTGGACGCGGTCCGTCGCCGCATCCACGACCGGCTGCACCAGACGTTGAGCCCGCTGCCGACCGCGCTCAACCCGACCGGCTGGCCGTTCGGTGAGCCGCTGCGGGCGTCCAACGTGTACCGGCTGCTGGAGCACGCCGAGCCGGGGGTGCGCTACGTCGAGTCGGTGCGGTTCGTTGTCGACGAGGCGCCCGACGCCGACGTGCGGGCCCTCGCCGTCGACCAGTACCAGCCGCGCACCTGGTACGCCGGGCGCGGGGCGGTGCTGTTCCGCTCCAGCAACGGCGGCGCGGGGTGGGAACCGGCCGGTCGTTTCGACGACGAGACGGTGCTGCGGGTGGCGCCCGCGCCCGCGCCGGTGCGGCCGGGCATCGTCGCCCGCCCCGGTTCGGTGGCAGTGGTGACGCTGCGGGCCTCGGGCGGCTCCCGGGTGCACCTGAGCGCCGACCTGGGCGAGACGTGGTCGCTGCTCACCGACCTGGACTCGCGGATCTCCGACGTGGCGTGGCTGGACCGCGACGGCGCGGGCGCGCTGCTGGTGGCGACCGACACCGGCCTGTACGAGGTGTCGCTGCTGCCCGGCGCGGTGCCGTTGCAGATCCTGGTCGACCCGTCCGACGCCGACCGGGGCTTCTACGCGGTCCGCACGTTCGTCTCCGAGCGGGGCGCGCCGGGTGTGGCGGTGGCCGCCCAGGCCGGCTTCGGGGTGTACCTGTCGACCAGCGGCGGCCGACCCGGCAGCTTCACCCACGTCGGACTGGCCAACGTGGACAACCGGGTGCTCGCCGTGCAGTACGACGGCCCGGCCACCCTGCTGTGGAGCGGCGCCGGCGAGCCGGACCCGAAGAAACCCGGCCAGGGTTGCCACCGCACCCGGCTGTTCGAGTCCGACGTGAAGTGGCAGTCGATGCAGGCCGGGTGGATCGGCGGCACCTGCCGGGACCTCGCGTTCGCCGGCCAGCAGGCGGTGGCGGCCACCCAGAGCGGCGGGGTGCTGCGGTTGGACACCCTGGCCGCCCAACCGCAGTGGCAGGCGGTGTCGGTCAACTCCGGGATGCCGTTGCGGGACCGGACCCGGTTCGTGCCGGTCGACGCCATCGCGATCAGCGGCCCGACATCCGGCAGCACGGGCGCGCCGGGCGTGCCGGGTGTGGCGGGTGTGGCGGGTGTGGCGGGTGCGGCGGCCGGCGGCACCGGCGCGGCGGAGCGGCTGATCCTGGCCGGCGGGGAACGCGGCGTGCACCGCAGCGCCGACGCCGTCACCTGGACGCCCAGCGCCAACCAGGCCACCGCCGACGTGGTGACTGTCCCGGATACCTGGCTGCTCTGCTCCGGCGAGCACGACATCGAGGTGGTGCGCCAGGATGCGACGCTCGGCGATTGAACGGTTGCTGCCCGCCGCCTACCAGCGGGCCTGCGTGCCGGGCAGCGTGCTCTGGGCGCTGCTGGACGTGATGGAGGGGTTGCACGCCCCGGACGAGGCGATCCTCGCCGAGGTGGACGCGCTGTTCGACCCGTACCGGGCGCCGGACGGGCTGGTCGTGCGGTTGACCCGCTGGGTGGCGATGGACCACGTGGTCGCCTCGCCCCGCCCGGACGCCCCGCTGCCGCTGCCGGTGGGGCGGCTGCGGGACCTGGTGGCCAACGCCGCCCTGCTGGCCCGCTGGCGCGGCACCCCGTACGGGCTGCGCCGGGCCTTGGAACTGGCCACCGGGACGTCGGGCTTCGTCATCGAGGAACCCGCCGAGCGGCCCTTTCACGTCGTGGTGCGGGTGCCGGTGGCCGCCGCCGGCCATCTCGCCGTGATCACCCGCATCGTCGAGACGGAGAAACCCGCCTCGGCCACCGTCGAGATCGTCCTGGAAGAGGAGTCGTCATGACCACCGAGTGGGCGGTCGTCGCCGCCGCCGAACAGTTCACAGTCGACCCGCGCAACTGCGGCGAGCTGACCTTCACCGTCTTCAACCCGGGCACCGCGCCGGACACGGTGGTGTTCGACGTGGCGCCCGGTGACGGCTCCCAGCGGTCGTGGTTCACCGTCGCCGAGCCGCAGCGGGTGGTACCCGGCCAGGGCTCGGTGTCGTTCCTGGTCAAGCTCGCCGTGCCGGCCGGCACCGCGCCCCGGCGCTACGACATGACCGGGTTCGCGTACTCGGCGAACACCGCGCCGGAGGAGAGTTCCCGCTCCAGCGGCCGGGTCACGTACGAGGTGCGGGCGGTCGCGCCGCCACGGCGTACCCCATGGTTGTGGATCGCCGCCGCGGCGGCGCTGGTGCTGGTGGTGGTCGCCGTGGGGGTGGTGTTGCTGACCCGCGACGGCGAGCCGCCCCCCGGCGAGCCGCGAGTGGTCACCGTCGAGGCGGAGAGCCTGGTCCCGGGCGCGGTGGTGGACTCCCCGGCGAAGAGCGGGGCGAAGGTGGAGGCGCAACCCAACTGCTGCGGGGTGACCTGGTCCGGTGACACGCAGTTGTTCTTCCAGGGGTTGGCCATCGGTGACCGGGTCACCGTGACGGTGCAGATCCCGGCCGACGGCACCTGGCGGTTCGCCGCGGTACGCACCACCTCCCTCGACTACGCCAACACCGTGTTCACGATCGACGGCACCCAGGTCGGCGGCACGTTCCTCGGCTTCTCGCCGACGGTGCGCAGGACGGAGCTGCTGGACGTCGGGACGGTGCGGCTCAGCAAAGGCCCGCACCAGGTCACGCTGCTGGTGGTGGGCAAGACGCAGGGCACGAACCGCTACTTCGCGGGGGTCGACGAGATCCGGTTCACCGAAATCGTGGCGCGGGCCGTGGCGCGATGAGCGGTCGGCAGAAGGCGCTGCTGGGGTTGCTCGCCATCCTGCTGGTGGCGCTGTTCGTGGTCGCGGTCGGGGCGGGTCGCGGCGACCGGGGTGATCCGGCGGCCCGACACGGGTTGGTCGACCGGTTGGCCGCGCTGGGCGGCGAGCGTGCGGCGGTGGACCCGGCGACGGTCGGCGCCGACTGCTTCGAGTTGCCCGGTCGGCTGGTCTTCTCCGGCACCTGCGTGCTGCGGGTCGCCGACCCGGGCGGGCTACGCACGCTGGTGATGCGCAGCGCGGCGCCGTTCACTGTCGTCGCACCGGCACCCGGGGACGCCGACCTCACCATCCGCGACGAGGTGGAACCGGCGGCGGACGGGACCGGCGCGGTGGCGAAGATCGCCGTCGACCAGGCCACCGAGGTGGGCCTGGTCTGCCCCGGCCTGGGCGGCTGCACTGTCGTCGTGGCCACATCCTGACCCGGGCTGAGAGGAAGGTGTCGCCGTGGGTGACCTGCGCAAGCCGTTCCTGCTGATGGCCATGCTCGCCATCGTCCTGGCGATCGGGGTGGAGGTGGGGGCGGGGCTGCTGCTCGGCGGTGCCGACGCCGGTGCGGCCCTCGCGGACAGCGCCGGGGCGCTGGACGTGGAGATCGACGACGTGTCCGGGGTCAGCGAGCCGTCCGGGCGGGGCACCGGTTACCTCGCGCTGATCGACGCGGTGGCGGTCTGGAGCACCGGGCTGTTCTGCCTGGGCCTGCTGCTGCCCGAACGGGTCCAGGGTCGGGTGCAGGGCGTCGCCAGCCTGATCTTCTCGATCATCCTGATCATCGTCGGGCTGGTCGCGCTGGTGATCGCGTTTGTGGAGCTGTCCATCATGGTGTCGCTCTTCCTGGCCGTCCCCTTCGGCACCCTGGCGTACCTGGCGCTGTGGGGGTTCTTCCCGGTCGGCGAGGCGGCGGTGCTGCTCGGGCTGGTGCTGCTGCTGAAGCTGGTGTGGGCCGGGATGCTGGTGCTGGCCCAGCCGCGCTTCCTGCAGAACAAGGGCCTCGTCCTGCTGATCCTCACCACAGTGCTGTGCACTGTCGTGTTGGAGTTCCTGCACAGCCTGGTGCCGGTGATCCTGGTCAGCATCGTCGACGACGTGGCGGCGCTGGTCTTCGCCATCGTCGCGATCATCTGGGGGCTGGTGCTGCTGATCGGCTCCATCCCCGCGATCGTCAAGGCCGTCCGGGTCACCGCCGCCCTCCCCACCCGATCAATGTGAGCGGACCAGGGCCGCCACCCCGTCGCGGTCGAGGGTTCCGTCGGCCACCCACACCTGGTACCGGCCGTGCCGGCTCCCGCCGGCCGGCACCACCGCCGGGCGGTCGAACGCGAACGCCACGCAGACCCCCGGATACATCGCGGTCCGCACGAACCACCTGTCGCCGTGGCCGAGGCCCGCGAAGACCAGTGTGTACGCCCCGTCGCCCGGCCCGGACCCGGTCAGCGCCAGCCACGGCGCCGCACTGCCGTTGACCGCCTGCTCCCCGGCCGCGTCGGCGGTGAACACCGCTGGTTCACCGTCGGCGACGGCCCGCCAGAAGAACCCGCCGTAGCCGGCCCCGCCGGGGCGACCGTTGGTGGCCGGGCTGCCCAGGCGCACCGCCCGGTCGTCCGGGGCGACGAGGACGGACTCCACATCGAGCCGCCAGGCGTGCGGCGCGACCACCGACGCGGTGAGCCACCTCCGTTCGGTCAGCAGCACCGCGCCGGCCCGGTCGCGCCACTGGAGGTCGTGCGCGTACCGGCCCGGGGAGTGCTCCACCTCGCCGGTGTGCGCGATGACGCCGTGGTCGTCCCGCCAGGTGTAGCCGACGTCGCGGACGTAGGTGCGCCCGCCCCAGAGGTTGCTGCCGTTGACGTCCTGCACCGCGAGGGACGCGCCGAGGTGCCACACGTGGTCGTCGGGGAGCGCGTCGGTGACCACCGTTCCGCCGAGGGTACGCACCGGGTGCAGGTACGGTCGGGGCCCGTGCCGGGGGTTCAGCGCCGGGTCGAGCACGTACTCGGCCACCTCGGTGGCTCCGACGGTCAGCCGCACCGACTCCCCCACCCCGGTCATCGCAGTCCCCCACGCCCGACGCCGGCGACCGGCACCGGCTCGGCGGGGCTCGGCTGACCGACGGCCGGGACCGGTCGGCGGGCGGCGACGGCGTGCAGGGCGGCCACCGTGTAGCCGGCGAGGATCGGCACCGCGACCGGGGTGACCAGGACGGCGAGCAGCCCGGCCAGCGCGACGACCCCGGTGAGCGCGGCCCAGCGGGTGGGCGCGTCGAGGCAGGCGCGGGCGGCGCGGCGGGCCGAGGCCCGCCACCGCCCGCCCCCGTTGCCGCCCACCTCGACGACGACCAGCCCGGCGTACCCGGCCAGGCCGGCCGCGATCAGCGCGGTCACCAGCAGCGCCGCCGCGCCGCCCGGCACCCGGCCGGTGGCCAGTGCCGCCAGGTCGGCGGCGAGCAGCGCGGCGCCGCCGAGCCCGAGCAGGCTGACCGGCACACCGGGTAGTACCGCGCGGCCGAACCGGCGCACCGTCGTACGCGCCGACGGCCAACTGCCGGTCCGCGTCCAGTCGTGCACCGCCGCGCTGGCCGTGCCCGCCGCCGATGCGGCGGTGAGCACTGGTGCCGCCGCGAGGGTGAGCAGGATGCCCAGCAGCGCGAGATCGGCGGCGTCGCGGGCGACGTCGCGCCAGTCCCGCCGCCCGGCGGTGTCGTCGGGTTCGGCGGGTTCGGCCCGCGATGTCGGTTCAGCCCTTGATGCCACTGGTGTTGATCCCCTCGACGAGCATCCGTTGGAACGCGACGAAGAACAGGAAGACCGGCAGCAGCGACAGCACCGACATGGCGAACATCGGACCGACAGCGCTCTGGCTTGTCGAGTCGATGAACAGGGTCAACGCGACCGGGACCGTGTAGTCCTCCAGTTGGGACAGGAAGACCAACTGGCGGAAGAAGTCGTTCCAGGTCCAGATGAACGAGAAGATCGCCGTGGTGACCAACGCGGGGCGGCTCAGCGGCAGGATGATGTGCCGGAAGATGCCGAACGGCCCGGCACCGTCGATGCGGGCCGCCTCGTCCAGTTCCCGGGGCACGCCACGCATGAACTGCACCATGAGGAAGACGAAGAACGCCTCGGTGGCCAGGAACTGCGGGATGAGCAGCGGCAGGTACGGCCAGTCGCCGCCGACCAGCCCGAGGGTGCGGAACAGGATGTACTGCGGCACGATCAGCACGTGCTGGGGCAGCAGCAGCGTGCCGATCATGACGGCGAACCACATGCCGCGCAGCCGGAACCGCAGCCGGGCGAAGGCGTACGCGGCCAGCAGGCAGGACAGCCCGTTGCCGACGACGGTGAGCAGGCTGACCATCGCGCTGTTGAGGAAGAACCGGCCGAAGCTGACGTCGAAGTTGGACCAGCCGGCGGTGTAGTTGCCCGGGCTGAACCGCTCGGGCAGCAGCCCGACGTTGTTGACGATCTCCTCCTGGGACTTCAGCGAGGTGCCCACCATCCAGATCAGCGGGTAGAGCACCACGGCGACGATCGCCAGCAGGATCAGCAGTCGCAGCACGGGGCGTCCGCCGGCTCGTCGGCGGGCGTTCGGCGCTGCTGCGGTCGTCGGGGTCACCGCCACCATCACCGGTCCTCCCCGTCGGAGTAGTGCACCCAGAACCGTCCGGTGCTGAAGAAGACCGCGGTGATGACCGCGATGGCGATCAGGAAGACCCAGGCCATCGCCGAGGCGTAGCCCATGTTGAGGTCGGTGAAGCCGGTGATGTACAGGTTCAGCGTGTACATCAGGGTGGAGTCGACCGGGCCGCCGGTGCCGTTGCTGAGCACGAACGCGGCGGTGAAGCCCTGGAAGCCGTTGATGGTCTCCAGCACCAGGTTGAAGAAGATGACCGGGGAGAGCATCGGCAGGGTGACGTCGCGGAACTGGCGGAGCCGGCCGGCCCCGTCGACCGAGGCGGCCTCGTACAGCTCGGTGGGCACCTGCTTGAGCCCGGCAAGGAAGATCACCATCGGTGCGCCGAACTGCCAGATGGCCAGCACCATCAGCGTTTCGAGGGCCCAGTCGGGGTCGTTGACCCACGGCTTGCCCGTGATGCCGAAGAGGCTCAACAGCGAGTTGAACGCGCCGTCGCGGTTGAACATGTTGACCCAGACGATGGCCAGCGCCACGCTGCCGCCGAGCAGGGACGGCAGGTAGAACAACCCCCGGAACAGCCCGACGCCGCGCCAGGCGCGGTTGAGCAGCAGCGCCACGCCGAGCGCCGCGGCCAGCTTCAGCGGTACGGCGATCAGCGCGAAGGTCAGCGTCACCCGCACCGCGTGCCAGTACGACGGGTCGGCGGTGAACATCCGCTCGTAGTTGGCCAGCCCCACCCACTCCACCTCGGAGAAGGGGGTGAGGATGTCGTAGTTGGTGAAGCTCAGGTAGAGCGACAGCAGCATGGGGATCGCCGTGACACCCATCAGACCGATGAGCCACGGCGACAGGAAGACGTACCCCGCCAGACCTTCGCTGTGCCGGAATCGCCCGGGCCCACGCCTCTGCGGGTGGGCCCGGGCGGATCCGGGGCCGCGTCGGGTCGGGTCGGGCGCCGTGGTCAACGCCACGAACGGCTCCTCTCCTCGCCTCGGGGGCGGTCAGGCGATGGCGGACTTGCACGCCTCGACGAACTGGGCGGCGGCTTCGGCGGGGGTGGCCCGGCCGTACTGCGCGTTCTCGGCGGCCTTGATCAACTCGGACTTCACCTTGCTGTGCCCCTTGATCGGCACCTGCGGCGACTTGCCGAACTTCTGGGTCAGCTCCGCCTCGACGGCGATCGACTGCTTCATGGCCGGATCGGTGGTGTCGTCGCTGACCACCCGGCGCAGGTCCAGGTTCGACGGCAGGCCACGGTCGGTGCCGAGCAGCTTGACCGCCGCCACGTCGTTGTTCAGGAAGTTGATCACATCGATCGCGACGTCCTTGTTCTTGCTGCCCTTGAACACCGACCAGTACATCGACGCCCGGGCCCACTGGGCGCTGGGGTCACCGGGGTAGGCGATCACGCCCAGCTCGTCCTTGGTGTTCTTCTTCAAATCCGGCATCTGGTTGGCCCAGACCCAGGAGGTCGCCGCCTTGCCGGTGACCACCAACTGCTTGGTGACGTCGCTGGCGTTGCCCTCGTGGATGACGTCGGCGGTCGGGGTGGCCTTGCGGTCCCGGGCGCCCTTCCACAGGTCGAACCACTTGGTCACGTCCTCGGCGGTGAAGCCCAGCTCTTTGCCCTTGTAGAGGTCCTTGCCCTGCTGGCGCAGCCAGACCCAGAACGCCTTGTAGTCGGCGCTCGGGTCCTGGGTGCCGGGCACCTTCGTCTTGGCGGTGACCTGCTCGGCCCAGGCGATGTGCTGCTCCCAGCTCATCCCGGTGGTCGGCTCGGGCAGGTTGTGCTTGGTCAGCAGCGTCTTGTTGTAGACCAGTCCCTGGGTGTTCTCCCCGGCGGCCAGGCCGGCGAGCTTGCCGTCGACCACGCCGTACTGCCAGAGGCTTTCGGGGAACTTGGAGGTGTCCAGCTTGCCGGACTCCTGGTACGGGGTCAGGTCGAGCGTGGTGTTGCGGGCCGCGTACTCGGCGAGGTAGTTGTCGTCGATCTGGAACAGGTCCGGTGGGTTGCCACCGGCGGTGAGCGTGGCCAGCTTGTCGAAGTAGCCCTGGTTGGCCTGCCAGGTCTTCTCGAAGGTCACGTTGGGGTGCTTCTGGGTGTAGAGGGCCAGCGCGTCCTCGGTCAGCTTGGCCCGGGCGTCGCCGCCCCACCAGAAGATGGACAGCTTGACCGGCGCGTTCGGGTCGGCGGCGCCGCCGTCGTCTCCGCAGGCGGCGGCGCCGAACATCAGCGGTGCGGCGACCGTCACGGCGAGCAGGCCACGCAGGAGTCGCCGCCGGGGCAGCGGGGTACGGTGGGCGCGCCCGACGGGCGCGCCAGTGGTGGGGGGCGTTGCGGGGTGCATGTGCGCTCACTCCTCGGCATTAGGAGGCGACGGCGTCACCGGTGGCCGTGGTCGGGGTGCCCGGGCCCGCAGGGCAATGCGGGTCCGGGCCACGCGGCGCGGCCAGGGGACGTGCCGGCCGGGCGTACGGGCCCGGGCCGGTCGAGTCGCGGATGACCAGGTCGGTCTGGAGCATTACCTGTGCGGTGGTACGACGGACGCCGAGCGCCGTGCCGGCACCGGACCCCCGCGCACCGCGCGGTGATTCGATGTCCTGTTGCAGCAGCATGTCGACGGCCGTCCGGCCGGCGGCCCCGGTGGGTGTGGCCACCGTCGTCAGCTTGGGTCGGGTGAGCCGGCTCAGGGTGATGTCGTCGACCCCGACGACGCTCACCTCCTGCGGCACCCGGACCCCGAGCGCGTCCAGCCCTTCGATCAGGCCGATCGCCATCAGGTCGTTGTAGGCGAGCACCGCCGACACGCCGCTGCGTCGCACCTGCTCGGCGATGGCCGAGCCGCCGACCTCGGTGGGCGCGTTGGGGCCGAGCACGGTCAGCTCGGCGCCACCGGCTCGGGCGGCCGCGCTGGCGGCACGGCGCATCTCCCGGTTGGTCCATGAGCTGCGCGGGCCACCGAGCAGCGCGATGCTGCGGTGCCCCAGGCCGACCAGGTGCTCGATCGCCGAGCGGGCACCCTGACCGACGTCCATCAGCACGCAGGGCAGGCCGGTCACCTGGCGGTTCACCACGACCAGTGGCACCTCGCGGCTGAGCTGTTCGATCAGGCTGTTGCTCATCCGGGGGCTGCACAGCAGCACCCCGTCGACCTGCTTGGCCAGCGCGTGGACCAGCTCTTCCTCGGCGGTCGGGTCCTCGTTGGTGTCGGCCACGAAGACGTGGTAGTCGCGGTGCCGGGCCTGACTCTCCGCCGCCTTGATCAGCGGTGGGAAGAACGGGTTCGCGATGTCCGCGATGATCAGCCCGATGTTGTGCGTCCGCCCGGTGATCAGTGCTCGGGCGGCCCGGTTCGGCCGGTAGCCCAGATCCTCCGCGCACGCCAGCACCCGGACCCGCGTCTCCGGGTTGACCAGGTGTGGCGCCGAGAAGGTGCGGGACACGGTGGAGATGTGCACACCCGACGCCCGGGCGACGTCCCGGATGGTGACTGGCACGGCGGCCCCTTCGTCCGATGTGGTGGCGGTCACGGGTGTGGCCCATTAATGCAAACGGTTGCGCCAGTGTCAACGGTCAATGATTACGGCTTTGTTGCACCCACGCTCCCCTTGGTGAGCTGCCGCCGCACAAAACCTGACATATAACGCCGATCCCGTCGCCGTCGTTGACGCCAACGGATCGATCGTGATTACTTCATTGCAAACCTTTGCAGCACCACGGGAGGCGCACCGCATGTCACCGAGAGCCGCCGGACGGGTCCGGTACGCCGTGGTGGGCACCGGCGCGCGGGCGGAGATGTTCGTCCGGGCGCTGGTGCTCGACCACGCCGACACCACCGAGCTGGTCGCCTTCGCCGACACCAACCAGGCCCGGATGGACGCGCACAACCGCTGGCTGACCGAGCTGGGCCACCGCCCGGTGCCCACGTACCCGGCCGCCGACTTCGCGGCGATGCTGGACAAGGAGCGCGTCGACGTCGTTCTGGTCACCAGCGTGGACGTCACCCACGACGAGTACGTGGTGGCCGCGCTGCGCGCCGGCCGGGACGTCGTCACCGAGAAGCCGATGACAGTGGACGCGGCACGCTGCCGGCGCATCCTGGACACGGTGAGCGAGACCGGCGGCCGGGTGACCGTCGCGTTCAACTACCGCTACAACCCGCTGCACGAACAGGTCCGCCGGCTGCTCGCCGAGGGCGCGGTCGGCGAGATCGGCTCGGTGCACTTCGAGTGGCTGCTGGACGTCCGCCACGGTGCCGACTACTTCCGCCGCTGGCACCGCGACAAGGCCACCTCCGGTGGGCTGATGGTGCACAAGGCCAGCCACCACTTCGACCTGGTCAACTGGTGGCTGGCCGCCACCCCCGTCGAGGTGTACGCGGCCGGCCGGCTCTTCTTCTACGGCGAGGAGGGCCGCCGGCACGGCTACGCCCGCGACTACGACCGGGCGCACGGCTCCCCCGCCGCCGCCGACGACCCGTTCGCGCTGCGCCTGGACGCGCACCCCCGGCTGCGCGAGCTGTACCTCGACGCCGAGGCCGAGGACGGCTACCAGCGCGACCGCAACGTCTTCGCGCCCGGGGTGAGCATCGAGGACGACATGGCGGTGCTGGCCCGCTACTCCACCGGCGCCACCATGACCTACCACCTCACCGCGTACGCGCCCTGGGAGGGCTACCGGGTGATGGTCAACGGCAGCCGGGGCCGGCTGGAGCTGGACGTGGCCGAGAACGACTTCGTCGACCGGGGCACCGCCGGCGCGGTCAAGGGCGCGGCCCTGCACGGTGCCGAGGCGCCGCCCGAGGGCGGGGGTGCGACGCTGACGGTGCGCCCGTTCTGGGCCCCGCCCCGGCAGATCCCGGTGGAGGGCCGCAGTCGGCACGGGCACGGTGGCGCGGACGCCCGGATGACCGGGGTGCTCCTCGGCGGTCAACCCGACCCGCTGGGCCGCGCCGCGACCGCCGACGACGGCGCGTTGGCCCTGCTGACCGGGCTGGCCGCGAACCGGTCCTTCGAGACCGGTCAACCCGTCCGGGTCGCCGACCTGCTCACCCCCCGCTGACACCGCAGACGAGGAGCCGCACCCCGTGCCCACGTTCGACCACACCGATCTGCTCCTGCCGCCCGAGCCGGGCCAACGGGCGCTGGCCCGGGAGCTGTACGCCCTGGCGGCGGAACAACCCATCATCTCGCCGCACGGGCACGTCGACCCGGCCCTGCTGGCCGAGGACCGCCCCTTCCCGGACCCGGCGCGACTGCTCATCGTGCCCGACCACTACCTGACCCGGATGCTGCTCAGTCAGGGCGTACCCCCGGCGGAGCTGGGGGTGCCCACCCGCGACGGCAGCCCGGTGGAGGCCGACGGCCGGGTCATCTGGCGACGCTTCGCCGCGCACTGGCACCTGTTCCGGGGCACCCCGTCGCGACTCTGGCTGGAGCAGACCTTCCGCACCGTGTTCGGGGTGCACACCGTGTTCGGCCCGGCCACCGCCGACGCCGTCTACGACGAGATCGCGGCCCGGCTCGCCGAGCCGGACTTCCGGCCCCGGGCGCTGTTCGAGCGGTTCGGCATCGAGGTCCTGGCCACCACCGAGTCGCCGCTGGACGACCTCGCCGCGCACGCCAAGCTCGCCGCCGACGGGTGGGGCGGGCCGGGCGGCCGGGTGGTCACCACGTTCCGCCCCGACGACGTGGTGGACATGGAGTTCGAGGGCTGGTCGACGAACGTGGACCGGCTCGGCGACCGGGCCGGCGAGGACACCGGCACGTACGCCGGCTACCTGGCCGCGCTGCGGGCCCGGCGCGCCGCGTTCATCGCCGCCGGCGCGACCTCCTCGGACCACGGCCACCCCACCGCGCGCACCCTGGACCTCACCCCGGCCGAGGCCGAGCGGCTCTACGACCGGGGTCGGCGCGGCAAGGCCGATGCCGCCGACGCGGAGGCGTTCCGGGCGCACATGCTCGTGGAGTTCGCCCGGATGTCACTCGACGACGGCCTGGTCATGCAGCTGCACCCCGGCGCGGTGCGCAACCACAACCGGTGGTTGCACGCCCGGCACGGGCGTGACGTCGGCGGCGACATCCCGCAGGCCACCGAGTACGTGCACGCGCTCGCCCCGCTGCTGCAGCGCTACGGCAACGACCCTCGGCTGCGGGTGGTCCTCTACACCCTCGACGAGGACACCTTCACCCGCGAGCTGGCGCCCCTCGCGGGCGGGTACGCCGCGCTGCTGCTCGGCGCGCCCTGGTGGTTCCTGGACTCCCCCGAGGTGCTGCGCCGGTTCCGGGAGACGGTCACCGAGACCGCCGGGTTCTACAACACCGCCGGCTTCGTCGACGACACCCGGGCGTTCTGCTCCATCCCGGTCCGCCACGACGTGGCCCGTCGGGTCGACGCCGGCTTCCTGGCCCGCCTCGTCGCCGAGCACCGGCTGCCGATGGACGAGGCCGCCGAGACCATCGTCGACCTGGCGTACCGGCTGCCCAGGCGGGTCTTCAACTTTGGAGGCGTTGACCAGTGACCACCACCATCACCTCCGTCGAGGTGCACGACGTGCGGTTCCCGACCGCCGCCCGGGGCGACGGCTCCGACGCGATCAACCGGGGTGACTACTCGGCGACGTACGTCGAGCTGGGCACCGACGCCGGCCCGACCGGTGCCGGGTTCACCTTCACCAACGGCCGGGGCAACGAGATCACCTGCGCGGCGGTGCGGGCCCTGGCCCACCACGTGCGGGGGCGCACCATCGAGGAGATCACCGCCGAGCCGGTGGCGTTCTGGCGCTCGCTCAGCGCCGACGTGCAGCTGCGCTGGCTGGGCCCGGAGAAGGGCGTCATCCACATGGCGACCGGTGCGCTGGTCAACGCGGTGTGGGACCTGCGGGCCACGCTGGCCGGCAAGCCGATGTGGCGTTTCCTCGCCGAGCTGCCCACCGACGAGCTCGTGGCCAGCGTCGACTTCAAGCACATCAGCGACGCGCTCACCCCCGACGACGCGGCCGCCATCCTGGACAAGGGACGCGACGGGCTGACCGACCGGTTGGCCACCCTTGAGCAGAGTGGTTTCCCTTCGTACACCACCTCGGTCGGGTGGCTCGGCTACCCCGACCACAAGGTGCGGGCGCTGACCCGGCAGGCGTACGCCGACGGCTGGCGGGCGATGAAGATGAAGGTGGGCGGCCCGCTCGCCGACGACCTGCGGCGGGCCGGGATCATCCGGGAGGAGATCGGCCCGGACGCGCTGTTGATGATGGACGCCAACCAGGTCTGGGACGTCGACGAGGCGATCACCGCGATGGCGGCGCTGGCCGAGGTCGACCCGTACTGGATCGAGGAGCCCACCCACGCCGACGACATCCTCGGGCACGCCCGGATCGCCCGCGCGGTGCACGAGCTGACCGGCGGACGCTGCCGGGTCGCCACCGGTGAGGTGGCCGCCAACCGGGTGATCTTCAAGCAGTTGCTCCAGGCCGAGGCGATCGGCGTGATGCAGGTCGACGCCTGCCGGGTCGGTGGCGTCAACGAGGTCCTGGCCGAGCTGCTCCTGGCGGCGAAGTTCGGCGTTCCGGTCTGCCCGCACGCCGGCGGGGTGGGCCTCTGCGAGTACGTCCAGCACCTGGCGATCTTCGACTACCTGCGGGTGGGCACGGGGCTGGACGGCCGGATGATCGAGTACGTCGACCACCTGCACGAACACTTCGTCGACCCGGTGCGGACCCGCGACGGGCGCTACCTGCTGCCCGAGCGGCCCGGTTACAGCGCCACCATGAAGCCCACGTCGATCGCCGAGTTCCGCTTCCCGGACGGTCCGGCATGGCGGTGACCGTCGGCGCCTCCCGGCTCGGCCTGGGTGCGCTGCGCCGACTGCCCGCCGAGGCCCGACCCCTGATCCGGCCGGGCACCGTGCCGACCGGTGTCGTGCACCTGGGGCTCGGCGCGTTCCACCGGGCGCACCAGGCCGTCTTCACCGAGGCGGCGGTCGGCGCGGCCGGCGGCGACTGGGGCATCGTGGCCGTCGCCCCCCGCAGCACCGCGCTGGTCGAGGCGCTCGCCGCGCAGGACAACCTGTTCAGCGTCAGCACCCTCTCCGCCGCCGGCAGCACCACCCAGGTGGTGGGCGCGCTGAGCGGCGTGCGGCACGCGCCCAGCGACCCGGACGCGGTGGTGGCGCTGATCGCCGACCCGGCGGTACGCGTGGTGACCCTGACCGTCACCGAGAAGGCGTACCAGCTCGATCCGGTGACCGGCCAGCTGTCCCCGGACTCGGCGCTCGCCGCGGACCTGGCCGGCGGCGGCCCCCCGCGCACGGTTCCGGGTCTGCTGCTGCGCGGGCTGGCCGCCCGGGCGGCCGCGGACGCCGGGCCGGTGGCAGTGGTGAGCTGCGACAATCTGCCGGCCAACGGTCGACGGCTGCGCGGCATGCTCGACCAGGCGGTCGGCCGGGCGGCCGGGGTGCCGGCCGGGCTGGTCGAGTGGGTGGCCGGCAACGTCACCTGCCCGGGCACCATGGTGGACCGGATCGTGCCGGCCAGCACCCCGGGCACGATCGAGGCGGCCCGCCGGGCGCTCGGCGTGACCGACCTGGCCGCGGTGGCCGCCGAACCGTACGCGCAGTGGGTGATCGAGGACGACTTCCCCGGTGGGCGGCCCGGTTGGGAGTTCGCCGGGGCGGTGCTCACCGACGACGCCGGCCCGTGGGAGCGGCTGAAGCTGCGCACCCTCAACGGTGTGCACTCGGCCATCGCGTACCTCGGGGCGTTGGCCGGTCGGGAGACGATCGCCGACGCGCTGGAGATCCCGCACCTGCGCGACGTGCTGCGCCGGCTGATCGCCGAGGACGTGGCGGCCAGCTTCACCCCGCCGGACGGGGTCCGGGTGGTCGACTACGGCGAGCAGGCCCTGGCCCGGTTCGGCAACCCGGCGATCCACCACCGCACCCTGCAGGTGGCGATCGACGGCTCGCAGAAGCTGCCGCAGCGCGTCCTGCACACCATCGCGGACCTGCGCGCGACCGGACGGTCCGCGCGCTGGGGCGCGCTGGTCGTGGCGTCCTGGTTGCGCTTCGCGCAGGGGTACGCCGACGACGGCCGGTCGTTGCCGTTGCAGGACCCCCTGGCCGGGCCGATCCGGGCCGCGCTGGACGACGGGGTGCAGACCCCGGCCGGCGCTGTCGACGCGGTCTTCGCGTTGCGCGAGGTCATCCCGGCGGAGGTGGCCGAGGACGACGACGTGCGCGCCGACGTGATCGCCTGGCTGACCGCGTTGCAACGGCACGGCGTCGAGGCCACCCTGGCCGGTGCCCGGTGACCGGGTCGACACCGGCCGGCCGGCGGTGAGCGGGGCGACGCCGCCCCGGGTGGCGGTGATCGGGGCGAACGGGCACGGTCGGTGGCACCGGCGGGTGATCGCGCCCCTGCACGACGCCGGTCGGCTGCGGTTGGTCGCCCTGGTCGACGTACGACCGGTGGAGGACGACCCGGCCGCCCCGGTGCCGCCCGGGGTGGCGGTGTTCACCGACCACCGGGCGATGCTCGCCGCCACCCGGCCGGAGGTGGTGGTGATCTGCACGCCGCCGCACACCCACCTGACGATCGCCCGCGACGCCCTGGCCACCGGTGCGGACCTGCTGCTGGAGAAGCCTCCGGTGCTGTCGCTGGCCGAGCACGAGGAGTTGGCCTGGGCGCTCACCGCCGCCGGCCGGGTGGCCCAGGTCGGCTTCCAGGCGCTCGGCTCGGCGGCGCTCACCGCGTTGACCGACGCGCTGGCCGCCGGCCGGTTGGGCACTGTCACCGGCATCTCCACCATCGCCGCCTGGCAACGGCCGGACGCCTACTACGCCCGCTCCCCCTGGGCCGGTCGTCGGAGTCTGGACGGCCGGCCGGTGCTGGACGGCGCGCTCGCCAACCCGCTCGCGCACGCGGTGATGCAGTGCCTGGCCATCGCCGAGGCGCTCGCCGGGGCGACGCCCTGGCCGGTCGCGATCGAGGTGGAACGCTACCGGGTCCGGCCGATCGAGGTGGAGGACACCGCCGTGCTGCGGGTCCGGTTCCGGGCCGGGCCACCGGTGCTGGTGGCGGTGACCCTGGCCGCGGAGGAGTTCGTGGCGGGCGAGGTGGTGGTGACCGGGACGACCGGGCAGGCGGTGCTGGAGTACCCGACCGACCAGTTGCGCCTGCCCGGGGACGTGGTGACCCGTCGGGTGCCGGGGCGGTTGGGGCTGCTGGAGAACCTGCTCGCCCATCGGGTCGATCCGGTGGGCGTGCCGCTGATCGCGCCGCTGGCCCGTACCGCGCCGTTCACCGCGCTGCTGGACGCGCTGCGGCCGGCGCCGGAGCCCCGGCTGCTCGACGGCGATCTCGTGACCACCCTCGGCGAGGGCGGGCAGCGGGTCCGCCACCTGCGGGGCGTCGTCGACGTGTTGCGCCAGTCGGCTGAGCGGGGGGCGCTGCCGAGCGAGTTGGCGGTGCCGTGGGCGTCCGCCGCGTACCGCGCCGAGCTGGCGGGATAGACCTCCACCACAACGAACGGAGAGAGCCGATGCGCAGAATCCTCGGCGGCGCCACCGTGATCGCCGTCCTCCTCGGTGCCGCCCCGGCCGCCGCCGTGGCGAGCCCGGACGTTCCGTCCGCCGACCGGCTCTCCTGGACGGCCCGGCACCTCGGCCGGCAGGCGCTGCCCGCGCGGGACGGCTGGGCGGCCGACGGACCGGGCACCACCGGCGGCTCGGCGGCCACCCCCGAGCGGAGCCGGGTGGTCCACAACCGGGCCGAACTCGTCGCCGCGTTGGGTGGCGACAACGCCAGCAACGCCGCCGACGCCACCCCGAAGCTGATCTACGTCGACGGCACCATCGACGGCTTCGAAGGGCCGGACGGCACCGCCCTGGACTGCGCCGACCTGGCCGACCCGGGGTACCGGTTGGACGCCTACCTGGCCGCGTACGACCCGGCGGTGTGGGGTCGGGTGGCGCCGAGTGGGCCGCTGGAGGAGGCGCGGGTGCGTTCGGTGGCCAACCAGACCCGGCAGACCCAGATCAACGTCGGCCCGAACACCACCATCGTCGGGCTGCGCGGCGCCCGGCTGACCGGGCTCACCCTCATGATCGACCGGGCGTCGAACGTGATCGTCCGTAACCTCACCCTCGTCGACGCCCGGGACTGCTTCCCGGCCTGGTCACCGACCGACGGCGAGGCCGGCAACTGGAACAGCCAGTACGACCAGATCTCGGTACGCCGCAGCGAGAACGTCTGGGTCGACCACAACACCTTCACCGACGGCGACAACCCGGACAGCGCCCAGCCGGTGTACTTCGGTCGGCCCTACCAGGTGCATGACGGGTCGCTGGACGTCACCCACACCGCCAGCCTGGTCACCGCCTCCTGGAACCGCTTCTCCGGTCGGGACAAGCTGCTGTTGATCGGATCGTCCAACACCGTGGGCCCGGACGTGGGCCGGCTGCGGGTCACCCTGCACCACAACCTCTTCGACGGTGTCCTGCAACGGCTGCCCCGGGTCCGTTTCGGGCAGGTCGACGTCTACAACAACCACTACCGGCTCGGTGGGGACGACTTTCAGTACGCGCTCGGCGTGGGTGTCCAGTCGGCGATCTACGCGCAGAACAACTTCTTCACACTGGACGCGCCGGTCGACCCGGCCGACCTGCTCTACGACTGGGGTGGCACCGCGGTGACCGAGCGGGGTTCCTGGGTGCGCCAGGGCGGTGGCGTGGCGCGACCGGTCGACCTGCTGGCGGCGTACAACGCGACCCATGACCCCGACCTGGCCGCGGACGCGGGCTGGACGCCCACCCTGCGCCGCGACCCCGTTCTGCCCGCACCGCTGGTCCCCGTCCTGGTGGGCCCGCTCGCCGGCGCCGACCGGCTGCCCATCTGAGCGGCTCGGCGCGCGGGCGACTCGCGGTCGGGTCGGCGACTTAGGGGCTCATCGATGCGGAGAAGATCGGCTATAAGTGACGCATGGAATTCCCGCCGCACCTGGGCAGCATGCCGATGCACGCGATCACCGAGATCCACGGCGAACCGGGCCTGCTGGAACGTTTCCGGTTGGAGGTCCAGCAGTTCGACGACGCTGCCCGGACGCGGCTGACCGCCGCGCTCGACCTCGCCGCCGACCTGCACCGCGACGATCGACGCGTCCGCGAGCCGTACCTCAACCACCTGCTGCGGGTGGCGATCCGGTTGATGCACCACTACCAGGTGCGGGACGTGGACGTGATCGTCGCCGGCCTGCTGCACGACGCTGTCGAGGATCATCCGGCGGAGCTGGCCGACGGTGACCCGGGGGCCGACCCGACCGGGGCCGCGCTGGCCGCGCTCGCCGCGCGGTTCGGGCCACGGGTGGCCACCCTGGTCGCTGCGGTCACCAATCCGGTGTACGACCCCGAGCGGGACCGCAACGCGCAGTACCGGGAGCACCTGGCGGTCAGCCTGGAGCGCGAGCCCTGGGCCCGGGTGATCAAGGTGTCGGACTTCACCGACAACGGGGTTGGCGTGATCCACACGGTGGGGCCGAAGGTGATCTCGTCGGCCCGGAAGTACCGTCCGCTGGTGCCGCTCTTCCGGGACCTGATCGGCCGACCCGACACCCCGTTGTCGCTGGCGGTGAAGCGGCACATCTTCGGCCAGCTCGACCTGGCCGAGGAGCGGTTCAGCGCCATCCTGGACCAGCCCGCGCCGAACTGACCCGTCCCCTGATCACCCGACCGGGTTCCGTGACAAGTTCTCAGGTCTACCGGGAAGCCTCGGGCATTACGGTTGGTTTGCGCCAGATGAGCGGTATATCCCCTCGTGGTTCATCTTTCGGGCGCGCCACCAATCGAGAGGATTTGGATCATGCGCGACCTTTCCCGTCGGGATCTGCTCAGAGCCACAGCCGTCGGCGCCGGAGCGGTCGCTATCCCGAGCGTGATCGCTGGCAGCTCGGCGAACGCGGCCGATGGTCCCGGGTGGCCCGCGGACACGAAGTACCCACCGGCGCAGCTGACCGGCCGTATCGTCCGCCCGCAGAGCCCCGACTACGCGCAGGCCAGCCTCGGCTGGGACGAGCTGTTCGTGCACTATCCGCTGGTCATCGTCTTCGCCCAGGAGACCCAGGACGTGGTCAACGCGCTCACCTGGGCGCGGCAGCACGACGTCGCGCTGCGGGTACGCAGTGGCCGGCACAACCTGGAAGGCTGGTCGAACGTCGACAACGGCATCGTGATCGACGTCAGTGAGCTGAAGGACGTCCACATCGACACCGCCAGCCGCACGGCGAAGCTCGGCGCGGGGCTCAACCAGTCGGAGGCGGTGACCGCCCTCGGGGAGCACGACCTCGCCGCGACGACCGGCACGGAGGGGACCGTGGGCCTCTCCGGGGCCACCCTCGGCGGCGGCTTCGGCTTCCTCACCCGCTACCTCGGGATGGCCTGCGACAACCTGATCGGCGCGGAGATCGTCGTGGCGGCGGGCGCCGACGGGGCGAAGGTGCTCGAGGTGGACCCGTGGAATTACCCGGACCTGCTCTGGGCGCTGCGCGGCGCGGGCAACGGCAACTTCGGGATCGTCACCTCGCTGACCTACCAGGTCGCTCCGCTGACCAGCGTCGCCTACCTGCAGGTGACCTGGCCCGGTCTCGGAGACCTGCACGAGGTCTTCGACGCCTGGCAACGCCTCGCACCGTTCACCGACCCCCGGCTCGGCAGCCAGGTCGAGGTCCACCCGGATGAGATCCTGCTGTTCGCGGTGCTCGCGGAGGGCTCCGAGGCAGAGGCCAGGAAGCTGCTGGCGCCGATCCTGTCGATCGGCAATCCCACTGTCACCGTGCAGACCGGCGGCTGGGGCGACGTCTACGCCGGCTTCCAGATCCCCAACGAGGACGAGCCGGCGAAGTGGAAGTTCTTCTCCCAGTTCACCCGGGAACCGTTCCCGGAGAAGGCGGTCAGCATCGTCCAGGCGTTCATGGAGAAGGCGCCCTCGCCCGACAGCAACTTCTTCACCCAGGCCTTCGGGCGCGGGGCGCAGCGGCAGGAGCCGTTCGGCGGCGCGGCCTTCCCGCACCGCGACGCGCTCTTCTACTCCGAGCCCGGCGTCGGCTGGGGCACCCGAGGCGAGCCCGACAGCGACGACGCCGTCACCCCGATCGCGCAGACCTGGATCGCCGAGTTCAGCCAGGCGCTGCGCCCCTATGTGGACGGCGCCTACGTCAACGTGCCGAACATCGGCATGGCCGAGTGGGAGAAGGCCTACTGGGGGCGCAACTTCCCCCGGCTGCGCAAGATCAAGGCGAAGTACGACCCGCACAACGTCTTCCAGTACGAGCAGAGCATCCCGCCCGCGACGCACTGACCGGCCTCATCGCGCCCCGCTCGGCTCACCTCACCTCATGCGCGTCCTTTGCTCTGCACCCATGGGCGCACCCACTACGGACGGTGACTGTCGCCTCCGTGGGTGCAGAGCAAAGGACAAAGGAGAGGTGTCCGGGGGCGACGCCCAACTTCCGGCCGAGGTCGGCGCGGAACAGCTCGAACCGGCGTACCGCCTCGTTGATGTTCCGTTCGGCCAGGTGCACGGCGGTCAACGCCACCTGAACCGCTTCGCCGTACCGGCCCTGCGTGGTGAGCCGCTCGGCGAGCGCCCCCAGCGCTTAGCCCAGGTTTGCCCTCCAGCACGGGCGGCGGCGCGGGGCGGTGTCGCTGACGCGCGACATACCTCAGAGTCATATTTATACCTCTGGGTCATATCGCTCAGCCGACCATGCGCCTCCAGACGCCGTCACCCACGGTGAGACGCCGTCGACTCTGCGAATGACAGCCGGCCCACCGCGAGGCGGGAGAGTCGGCGGGAGGTGCGATCAGAAGGGCGAGACCTCGCCGAGGACGACGCGCAGCGGGTGGGGCGCGGTGGTGGCGAGGTCGCCGAGCACGGTGAGCAGCAGGGCGTACTGCTCGGCCGGCTCGTCGACGAGCAACTGACCGGCGTCGCTGACTACCAGGGTAAGCGGTCCGGCGTCCAGCCGATCCCGGAGCGCGTCGGCGAGGGCGTCCCAGGTGTGTCCGAGGTGGGTCGGCAGGGCCAGCGCGTCGGCCAGCGCGGCGAAGAGCGCGGGCCGGGTCCGGGTGGCCGCACCGCGCAGCACCACGGCGTCCGGCACCTCCTGCGCGCCGGCACGGGACACCGTCAACCAGTCCGGCCATCGCCTGTCGTCATGGTCGGCCATCACGTGCCTCCTGGTCCTGGCGGGCACCGAAACCGCGTGGTCGGCCGGCCGCGAAGACACGACCGGCCGACGCCCGGGCCGGTCAGAGCCGGTAGAAGTCGGTGTAGTGGTTGGGCGAGAACCAGGTGACCCCGGTGCTGCGGTTCACCACGATCCGGTACGCGTCCCGGGCGGCGCCCTGGGTCCGCGGGTAGACGTCGTACTCGTAGTAGGTGGCGTTGGTGGGCAGTTGACCCTCGTAGTTGTAGAACTGGCCACCGGCGAAATTGGACTTCCCGCCGCTCCAGGAGTACCAGCCACGGCTGGTCGGGAACCCCTTGGCGGACCAGCCCGAGCGGGCGGTGCGGGCGTCCGCGCAGCGGCTCATGGTGCAGGAGCTGTAGACCGCCGCCGACGCCGGGTCGGTCAACCGGGGGGTGACCACGGACGGGCCGACGAGCGCGGCGGCGACCATGGCGAGGAGCAGGGCGACGCTGGTGGTACGCCGGCGGATCGCGCCGAGCGTGGCCAGCGGGGACACGAGGGTGGACACAGGCTGCCTCCAGACCATCCAATCCATCGATCCGCGTGATTGTCGGACCAGGACCAGTCTCACCGTTGCCGGTCGACGGCGACAGCCCTTGCCGCCCCAACGTCGCCACAATGCTCGGTGAACCCCGGACGACCCTCTCCCCTCCGGAGGCCCGGCCCCCGTCGCACCCCCGGGCCCGAATGGGTGTGACCGCTTCGCCGCGGCGTCACGTCGGCGTGGCGGCGACCAGATCGGTTACCCGTTGTTAGCGTGGGACGCGAATCCGTGACCAGGGAGGGGTGGTATGTCCGACGCCCCCGACGGCAGGCCGAGACCGGCGGAGCCGCGGCGGCACTGGGCAATCCGCAGCCTCACCGCCACCCGCGACACGAGCGTCCGCAGTTGGCGGTGGTGGGCGCGAAACTGGGATCGACTGGTGGCGGCCCTCCAGGACGAGGAGCCGGTCGGGTTGGCCGCGCCCGCGACGCCGTCCGGCCCGCTCGTCGAGCAGCGCACCGCGCCCCGGCAGATCGTGGTGCCCGCCCAGGGTTACGTGTACTCCTTCCACATCCGCGCGACGTTCGCCTGGTCGTCGACGGTCAGCCTGCGCGCCGAGGTGCTGACCTGGTACGCCGACTACTTCATGCCGCAGGCGATCCAGCGCCTGACCCGGCTCGCCGCCGACGCCGCCCGGGAGTTGGCCCCCCACCGTGCGGCGGAGCTGGAGATGCAACTGCAACAGACGCTCGCCGCGCAGGGCCCCTGGCGCTACCAGCGGGGCGACCTTGAGGTCAGCTGCGCGCCGGACGTCGCCGTCCGGCTCGACGAGCACATCAGACGAGCGGTTCAGCCACAGATCGATCGGCTGGTCACCCTCGAATGCCGCCTCGAAGAGCACCTGCGGCAGGCGCGGTACGCCGAAGAACTCAGCCGCCGGTGGGTGGCGATCCTGGACGACCACCTGGCGGTGGCCGGCGGCGACCCGGAGCTGGCCACCGCGCGCCAGCACATGCTCAGCAGACAGCGCGACGCCGTCCGGTGGATCGACGAACTGCTGGCCCAGCGCCGCCGCCCGCAGCAGGGTCAGTTCGCCTCGCCGACCGTCGCACCCCGACCGAGTGGCCTCGACACCGGCGGTGACCTGCCAGGTTGAGGCAGCCCAGCGAGCAACCAGCTGTCAGATTTTTGTCATTCTCGACGCCTTGATCGGCGTGCAAACATCGAAATGGGACGGTGGGCGGCTCGGTCGGCGCTCAGTACTATCCGCTGGATCCTGGCCAGCACTCGCCGGAGCGCGACGAGAAGGCGCGGGCCCTCTACGCGGCCGCGCGGATGGTCATCGAGTCGGCGAACGAGGACGGCGACTCCCGCATTTACGCGGTCAACTCATTCGTGGAAGTCGGCGTCCAACCTGGCGACGTTCACGTGAAAGATCACAGCCTGCGCTACCTCGAATCACTCAACCGGAAGCTCGGCAAGGTCGCCTACCACCGCATCGTGCAGCTTTCGCACTTCGACATGGCCTGCTTGGAGCGCCACCCCGACGAATCAATCGCAGAGCTCGTGGCAGAGAACTACCTGGCGCACTATCGGGAAATCGTCAAAGCCGGCCAGCAGGGCAAGGAAGCAGTACTGGAGGCGGTGCTCGGCAAGTACCCGACCTGTTTCGTCCTCCTCCAGAACGCCGCAGACGGAAAGTACGGCGGCCGGCTGATCTGGCAGATGCACCAACACGTCGACGGGCGGCCGCGCGAGGACATCGTCGAACTCACATCCGGCGAGCACCAGTCGACCAGGTAGGGGAAAGGTAGGCGGTCAGCGGTCCAGGCGCACAGGTCGCGGGTGTCACTGTTGGTCATGGCGACGAGAGTGGCTGGCAGCGAGGCCGACCAGCGCAGTGACGATGGCTCCAACCGCGGCGACCGCAGCGGTTGCCGTGCCTTCAGGGCCGTTCAACGCGACCACCAGAAGCACCCCAGTGGCCGACGCACCGATAGCCAGGGCGCGACCCACTACGTTTGACGATTGATCACTTCGCGCCGGCTTCTCCGACTCATCCATCACGACTCCCAACGAGTAGCGTTCGATCACGTTCAGCACAGCATTGGTGTGCGTGTGCGAGCACTCGGCCTGTCATATTGCGAAACAGCCTTGCGTGAGACGTCATTCACGCAACACAGTCGACAAAGGCAACATCGGGGCCGAACGGAGGCCGCCATGGGCGCGGACCGTCGCTGGTACGAGCTACCGGAGGCCAGGCAAGCGGCCTCCACGGGAGACTTCGGCGTGTTGCTGCGGGTAGCCCGTACCGCTGCTCGGCTCACCCTCGCAGAGGCCGGTCAGCGCTGCGGATATTCGGCAGCGACCCTCTCCCGGATCGAGCGTGGCCGCCAGCCGCTGACAGACGTCACGGTGTTGCGTCGCCTCGCTGAGATCTTCGACATTCCGCCGGAGTTGTTCGGACTCGCAGGAGGAGGCGGCCCGACATTCAACCGTCTCGGTGGCTCACTGGATAGGGTGCACGGTGAAGAGCCATCGCGCGAGGCGGGAGATGGTCCGGTGCGACGACGTGACGTGCTCGGCGGCCTGGCAGGCATCGTGGGCGCTGCCATTCCCGGGACGGATGACGGACCGGCCGCGGTGCCGGGCCGAGTCGTCAGCAGCCTTGAGGACGCTCTACTGGGGAACGCACCGCCCCCAACCGGCCCCGTTGGCACAGCGTCGATACGCGCGGCGCTCGGGACCGCCTGGTCCGACTTCCACGCCTGCCGGTACGCCCGATTATCGTCACGGCTCTCGGGCCTGGTGTCGATGGCAACGGCTGCGCGCGTCACCGCCGACGTTGATGATCAGCCGACGGCGGCCAGCGCCCTGACCGAGACCTACCACCTGGCAACGCAGGTGCTCATCAAGCTGCACGAGGACGGCATGGCGTGGTCGGCCATGGACCGGGCCCGCCAGGCGGCGCGCGAAGCGGACGACCCACTGCTGACCGCAGAGACGGAACGGATCTCCGCGATCGTGCTACGACGCTCCCGGCACCGAGCCCGCGCAGAACAGACGGCGGTCAGCGCCGCCCAGGCCCTCGACGCCGGGACCGGCTTGACCTCGATTGAGCAGAGCTGCGCGTACGGGCGGCTGCTGGCGACAGCGGCATACACGGCAGCTCTCTCGGACCGCCGGGACACCGCTTGGGAGTTGCTGGCCGAGGCCGACGAGGCCAGCCGGCGGGCCGGAGCGGGCGGCGGTTTCGCGGAGGTCGACGTCGCGCTCTACAAGATCAGTGTCGCCCGAAGACTGGGTGACTTCGGAGCGGCGGTCGAATACGCCCGCGCACTACGCCCCGATCAGCTGGGCAACGTGGAGCGGCGGGCGCGGTACTGGGAAGACGTCGCGTTGGCCCTGTTCGGACGCGGTGCGCACGCGCAGGCGTACCAAGCGCTGCTCGCCGCCGAGCAGACGGCACCGCAGGAGGTCCGCTACCGACCGTGGGCTCAACAGCTCACCGACGCGCTGCTCAGCGCCGACCGCCGTCAGGCGTTACCCGGGCTCCGCAGCTTCGCCGCCCGCACCGGCGTCACCTGACCGCGCGGACTCGGTACCGCGTTGATCAGATTCGGGATGCGAGTGACTTACGTCGAACGGCCACTCTGGTAAACGATCCTGAAGCCGTAGTGCCGCGCCAGCGCCGCCCAGCGTGACGACTTAACCAGCCGCTCCACGCTGTCTACCTTGCCACCGTTGACCATGTTGTTGAGGACCACCGTCTCGAATGCCGCAGACTCGATCCAGTCGATCTCTTTGGTGAAACCACACAGCATCGCCGCCTTCGTCTCACGAAGGAACTCGGCGAGCGTGGTGTCCGAGGCGCGAAGCACCGAGCAACTTCCGAAATAGAACCGCTTACCCTCGCACTGACCTGACATCCAGCTCGCAATCTCGGCGAGCCCTACGGAGTGCGAACTGGACAAGTGCAGCCGGGTGGGCGAGCCGTGCAGCGCGAAGAAGCCGACCTGGTAGGCGGAGTACTTGCGAGACAACCACCGCTCCAGGAAGTAGCGCAGTTCCTGTGGAGTGGCGGTGTCACGGTGGATGAAGCGGATGCTGCCGAGCCGTTCAAGCAGTTCGAGGGTCGGCAGAACCGAACCCCGCTCCGCGAGATCGTCCTCCCACTCGCCCTCGAAGCAGAAGACACCACCTGGCTTCGCCACGCCGGCTCCCCTCGCCTGATCCCGGACGTCGACCCTAACGAATCCGATGGATCTCGGCGTACCGCTGATGGTCCGGTCGCCTTCGGTCCGTCCGTGGCCCCGGTCGAGCCGATCGTCTATGGCTCCCGCATCCAGGTCTTCGGGTCGGTCACGAAGACGCCCTTGCCCTGCTGTCGCCGAATAACCCGCAGCGCCTCCAACCGGGCGTAGGCCATCTGCACGGTCCCGTGGCTGACGTCGTAGCGGGCACGCAGCTCAACGATCGAGGGCAGCTTGTCCCCCGGCTTCAACTTCTTCGACCTGACGTCGGCGATCACATCATCGGCGATGCGCCAGTAGTCCGGCACTTCTCGCATGGCTCTCCTCGCGTGGCAATCCGATTTGATCACACCGCGACTCACCTAACAAGCAGCGTTGACTCATCTGACATGTCTAGCTATGTTGGTTCCGAGCTGCTCCTCGCGTGGCAACGAGTTCGGCTCATCCCCTGGTCGGGGCGGGTGCGTGTGCCCGTCCCGACCCACCGGACTGCTCTGCTGTCGTACCGCCGAATGGGGCTGCGGCGGCGGAGCGGGCGGGTCGCCCGCGGCCCTCGCGCGGACGGCCCGCCCTTCCCGACCCACCGCACGGACCTTCCGCGCTCCCGCCTGCCCTCAGAGAGGACCGCCGTGGCTCAGGTGTATCGAGGTGGCCAGCCCTACCCCGCCGACTACCCAGGCCGGTTGACGCCGCACGAGGTGCGGACCCGCGAGTTCGCCACGTGTCGGCGCGGCGTCGACCCCGATGAGGTACGCGAGTTCCAGGCCCGGGTGGCCGACGAGCTGGCCATGACCAACGAGACGGTACGGCTGCTGAGCCAGGAGAACGACCGGATCAAGCGGGCGCTGCGCGACTGGCAGACCATGCACGCCCGGGAGTGCCCGCCGGCCCAGGAGCAGAGCCGCAACTCCGGCCACTGGTGACCACGCGCCCCTCGCCCGGCGACCTGCTCGTCATCGACGGCCGAGCATCGGTGCAGTTCGCCGGGGATCGCGCGCTGACCTTCCGCGTCGTCTCGGTCTGCGACCAGCCGACGTACGAGGGTTGGGTCTGGTTGACCGGCTACGTCCTCAACCGCCGAGGTAACGCGACAGCCAGACGCGAAGTCTTCGTCCAACTCGCCGGCCTCCGCCGCGCTCCGGCACCCGCTGCGTCAACTCCGGGCAGGGTGCGTCTCGCTGGGCCTACCCGCCGAAGCTCAGCGCCTGCCGCAGATCCGCGTCCAGGCTCTCCTGGTACTGCGGATCGGGCTCGGCCCCGGCAGCACTGAGGACGGTGCTGAAGAAGCATCTGGCGCCAACGGTGAGGATCACGCGGAAGATGTCCGTGTCATCGAGACCGTGAGCGCGCAGGTCCTCAACGTCGGCCTCAGTGACGGAGTTCGCATCGGCCGCGACCTTGCCGGCGAAGTTGACGACGGCGACCTCCTGCGCGGAGAGGCCGGCGCTGCCGTGATCCGACGCGATGGCGGCGACAGTCGGCGCGTCGAAGAACTTGTCGCGCAGAAACTTCCCATGTGCCAGACCGCAGTAGGAGGACTTGAGGGCCCGGGCCGCGGCGAGGGTCGCCAACTCATAGCGGCGCAGCTCCATCCCGTCCTTCACCGCGCCGTTGAGCTGCTGCCATGCCAGATACGCCGCCGGATTGTGGGCGAACAACCTGGTGTAGTTGGGCAGGTAGCCCATCGCCTTCGTGTCGGTGTCGAACATCCGCTCGGTGTCCGGGGACCGCTCTGCCTGCCGTAGGAAACTCATCCGGCTCCTCCCTGTTCGGACCCGGACGGTACGCCGTTGGGGCTGCGGACGCTGTCGGGAAAACGGCCCTGCGCGGAGGGTCGAACGCTGCCCGCGCTGAGCGCGGTCTCCAACGTCGGCTTCGGGGCATTCCCGTCCGACCTTCTATCACGGCCTACCCGCTGGCGGTGCTGCGTGCCGACCGTTTCCGTTCATCTCGGAAGCCTCAGGAGTCGCGGTCGCCTCGTCCCGGAGGATGTCGTCGAGAAGCTTGATGATCTCTGCGGCCTCGTGCTCTTCCAAGGGCTGCCCGACTCGGCCGCTACGGCGCAGGGCTTCCTCCAGTAGGGCCGCCAGACGCTCGACGTTTGACCGTTCCTCCTTGAGGACGAATTGGTCGAGGACGTTGGCAAGCTCCTGGTCGGTGAGGCGGAGGGCGGCGGGCGCCAGTGGGCTCAGGCGTAGACGATCGATCAGAGCGACCCAGCGTTGAGTCAGCTGGTCGGTCAGTTGGATCCGCCGAATCCGCAGCTCGTGTTCGCTCTCTTCCCGGAGCCGCTGCAGGTGGACGTGCCGGAGTTCTGCCTTCACGTCCTCGTCGAGCTTCACCCGCACCTCTGGCCTGCAGTGCAATACGACACCCTGACGCTCGTAACGTCGACGACCGCGAGAAAGCTCACGGTTGAGCTGAATCTCCAGGGCGCCTGCCTGGTGAGGATGGAAATGTCGAGCGAGGTCCGCCGCCTTGTGTTCAACGTCGCGACGGGCGAGGTCCGCGAACTGCAGTGACCATGCGCCGAGCTGATCCTCCCTCAAACCTTCCGAGTACCAGGTAAGAGCCACGTGTATTTCGAACGAGAAAACATGACCCCGAGCTGGCACGATGACCGGCCTGGGGTGGCGGCGGCGTTGGGTGAGGTCGGGTGCCGGCGGTCGGTCCCAATAGCTGAACGCCGCTCGAAAATGGGTCAGCAGGCGGCGAATGGGGCCGGCGCCCTGGAGAGGTTCAGATTTGGGAGGAATCTGGTTATCGGCGGTCACAGTGGCTCCTGGATCAGGCGAGGGAAGTGGATGTCGTTGGGGCCTTGGAGAGCCAGTAGTTCAGCCGGGAGCGGATCGCGGGTTCAGCGGCAAGCCTCATCGCGAGCGCTCGGACCGGCTCCCTGAGTCGTGCGTCGCTGGCACCACTGCGTAACCAAGCCGCGAGGCGCCGCCACGCGGCGACGGAGCATCCGGGATCGAGGAGTACGACTCGCCACAGCGTGGCCACCCGATCGACCATGGATGGCTGGGCCTCCAGGAGAGCCACGAGCTGATCAACTCGCTCGGTGAGTGGCTCCTCCAGCCAGTTCAGGAAGGCGAGGGTGGCACCAGCGCGGAGAGTCACGCCGTCGCTTTCGAGCCACCAGGAAAGGACGTTGATCGTCCATGCGCTGCCATACTTTCGAGACAGATTATCGATCGCGTCCGTGACGGTCCAGATGGACGACGCGTTGGCATTTGCTGCCACGGCAGTGAGGGCGCGTGCGGTCTGGAAGGGGTGCCGTGGCGTGTAGCCCATCCCCCACACCATCGCTGCGGTGTCTCGTTCGAACGCCGACCTGGAGTGGGCGAGCCATTCGAGCTTCTTACCCACGTCTGCCCTGACCTGAGAGCTCACCGTCAAGCCAACCGGCACCGCACCGTCGAGGTTTGCGGCGGAAGCCATGGCGGCTGCGGCTGCCTTCCGCCTCCCGCGCCTTCGATCCCTCGCCCATCGCCGAATCACCTCCTCGTAGACCTGCTCAAAGTCATGAGTGGCAAAGATCGCGGCGGCGACGGCGGCGCAGTTGCTGAACCCTGGGGCAGGATGGGCGGCGAGTTCGTCGATCCATTCGATGAGGGCCGGACGGGTGTTGTCGAAATCGTTCCAGGCAACGTCGAGGATCGCCCTCACCATCTCGGGCTTTATATGGGCCACTCTCGCCTTCGTATGCGGAGACTCTCCCTCCGTGGCTCTGTCGTGCCAGTCAGCTCCGAGTTCCTGACCCAGCAGGGCCGGCATGTCGTTGAGCAGGGCGGGTCGGCCGATGGCCGGCTCATTGAAGAGTCGATCGAGTTTTCCGAGCAGCAGACCAGCACCCTCTGAAACCCGCGCCATGGATTGTCCAGCGAACACAGCGTAGGCGATCCGCAGCGCTCGTCTATGTTGTGCGGGTCTGTTCTGAAAAACCGGTTCTTTGTCGTCGGGCAGCAAGAGGATCTGCCGCGCCTTATCGCGGTACCGCTTGTTCTCAGATGGCAGCAGCGCAACGAAACCATGAGCGTCTGCCGGGAGTTCACGCGCGATCGTTTCCGCGTGCAGGACGCACTCACCCGGTCTCGTCAGCAGATCAATTAACCTGCTCACCTCTGGTGTGATCATCTGGATCGTGTACGCTCTCCCGCAACTGCGATCACAATCGATGCAGTTGCCAACGCATTTCTCTCTGAGGTAATACAAGAGATGCTGACGGAAGACCTCTACGCGCGAGACTGATGAGTGGTGGAACACCTCCGCCCGATGGAGGGACGCCTCGGACTCCTCCGTGTCGCGAATTATGACCCCGCTACATTCGTTCTCGTGAAACGCCGCCTCGATAGATCGGACGGCGCTCCGGACCTGCCGGCCGCCAACCTTGATGATGTAACCAACACCCTTCTCCAGAAAATCGGGCTGCTCACGGATCAATCGGACGTCGTCCAATCCGGGAGGCATCACGATCTCCATGACCTCGTCGGATCCAATATGCTCTGCGAGAGCGACGCAGGCGACCGTCGAACGACCGCTGCCCACTGGTCCAGCAAGTCCCACTACTGGGTAACGACGCAACCGATCCTGCAACTCACCGAAGTGGGCTGGGCGCACGAAGGTGTGACGCCTCGCGGTCAGGTCGCTGATTCGGTCTGCGAAGAACCTCGGCTTCGAGTTGCCCTGCCCGAGATTCAGATTTCCGATGACCGTCGCCCGATCGCCGAACGCACTGGGACCAGCGTTGCTCAAGTCCTCGATCCGGAACCCACTGCCCCTGCGTGACGTGAAGGAGCGAAGGGTGGGATTGGCGCGAATGAAATCGTCGGGCGAGTCGCGATCATCATTCCGCTCGTCGGATACATCTGTCGGGCCTTCCGAATCGCGAAGGCCTCTATCGCCCGAGGTCGCCTCGCGCTGCGTACCCTGCTCTGGAACAGCTCGCGACTCCGCTGAATCTGGGCTCTGCGGCGCAGCCGGCGCAGCCGAATCGGCGGCTGGCTCGACCGCCGGCGCACCCGCCTGCACCGCCCCTGTTGCGGACTCCGGGCTCACTGTCGCCCCTGCCGATGAGCTTGTGCATCCCCCGTGCCCCACGCTCGGCCATGGTCACCGAAGACGCTCGGACCGTGGTTGACTACCGAGCCGAAGGCGAATCGGCTGCCACTCGTCGGCTCGGCCCCGGCTCGCTCGGTTCCGCCCAGGTCAGGCCGAGGGGCTGGTGTCGAGGCGTCGACAGATGCGATTGGCGCCGAGTTGACGTTCTCATCGGGAATGAAGATCCAGGCCTCATCGCCGAACGACTTGACGCGAACGCTGACCCGACCGTAACGCTCCTTCCGTATCCCGCTGTACGACTGGCTCACCACGTCCTGGTAGATCGTTGAAGACACAATCATCGCTACCGCCGCCTCGGGGAACGAGGCTAACGCCTCCTTCAGCGCGGGCGCCTCCACCAGGCGAGCCGCAGTCACCACTGCTGATCCGGCGTAACCGTTCTCGGTCCTCGTCACAAGTCCCTGATGGAACGCGACCCGCATCCGCACCTGCGCATGCGCGCCGGCATCGCGATTGTGGTCGCGGAGGATCCGGTCGATGGCGGGTACGAGGTCGGCAACAAGCCGAGGCTCGGGCGTCCCGAGGGGAAAGAGCGCAAGTTCCCCATCCCCGGATGATTGGATCTCCCAGCCGTCCCGGTCCAGGCCGCACTGCTCGGCCGCCCTTCGCATGAGCGGGCGGAAGTTCATCTGGGCGTTGATCTGGCCGGCGTCGTCGTGCCGGCTGTAGCTCTCCATGTCGACGAACATGATCAATCTGCGGTCTGGCTGCAGCGTTGCCATTTTGCCTCCGCACGCTCGGCGCTCCTGGTCATGTCACTTATAGCGATGGCCAGCCGTGGGAAACCCGTCGAAGTACGGGTTGTCAGGAAGTAGCTGAGCATGTGTCGGATTCGCGAGATCCCATATTCCTACGGACGTCGACGGCACCCGGTTGCCTTCACTGGATGCATGACCACCTCATCGCGCCATGTGAAAAACCGCCGGTCCGACCTGGAGGTAGATCGGGCACTCGCCGCGACCCGCCTACACCAGGACGCCATCCGACATGCCGACGCCAAGATCTCTCAGCTGTTCGCCTTCCACGGCTCGGTGGTAGCGCTCATTGTCAGCAAGGCGCCCGCGGTCTTCGACCTCATGGATTCCCCCGTCCTATCCATGGTCGTATCCGGAGTCGGCTTGCTCTTCGTGATCACTCTCCTGATCGCGGCGCGACACCTCGCCATCGGCTTTCGACCACAGACGTCCGGCCCCCGCTCGCCCAACAGGTTCGGGTTCCCAGCGCAGCCGAGCGCCCGCATCGAGCCGCCCCGCCTCGACGCGGGTCGGGAGGCCACCGAAGCATGGTCTCTGGCGACGGTTCTCGCGAACATCGCACTCAGGAAGCACCGGCGGGTGCAGGCGGCTGTGCCGTGGAGCGTGGCGGCGAGTTGCGCCGCCACAGTTTGGCTGGCCATTGCCCTGATGAGCGATTGAAAGAGGCAGTGCAGGGCTTCTCCCGGGATCCGCAATCAGAAATACTTGCATCCGTTGACTAACCGTGCTGCATCCGACATGAGCAGGGTTGCCGCCGACGAACGGGGTGCTGAGGTGCGACGCGACCACGAGCAGCCGCCGACGAGCCTTCGCTGGCCTCCTGGCACGCTGCTCGCGTGTCTCAGCCCGAAGACACGAGCCAACCTTCTCGCGTTGGGAACAACCGTCTCGGTTAAAGCCGGAGACCACATCTTGCGGGAGGGAACCACCGGTAATCACTTGGTACTGCTCAGGGAAGCCCTAACAAAAGTAACCGTCAACATGGCAGATGGCCGTCAGACGCTCTTGGCGATCCGGGTCTCGGGTGACCTGGTCGGCGAAATCTCCGCGCTCAATGACACCCCACGGACGGCGACGGTCACGACGTGCGGTGCGGGATTGGTCAGCGTCATCTACAAGCGAGAGTGGTATCCATTTCTACATGACCAGCCGGAGGCGGCGCTTGCCCTGGCAAGGACCATCGCGGCGCGCTTCCGGTGGGCGAACCGCCGCCGAGTCGACTTCACCGCCTACCCGGCAAAGATCCGCCTGGCACGCGTTCTGGCCGAGCTCTCGACGGCGCACGGAGAGGCCATCAGCGACGGACGCACCGTCGGTGTGGCGCTGACTCAGCCGGAGTTGGCGTCACTCTGCGGTGCTGCGGAGCCGACGGTCGAGAAGGCCCTCCGCGAACTGCGTCGGGCGGGAGTCATCCGGACCGGTTACCGGCAGATCGTCGTTCACGATCTGGCGCAGCTACAACGTGTCGGCCACCTGGGAGACATCGGTCCACACTGGTCCGCGGGTGCCAACTGACCCCGTACGGCTCACAAACACCGGCCCACCCGAGCATCTGGGCGGTCGATCATCCGGCCCGGCCGAACCGCCACCTCACCTGCCGACTGGGCGCCTCCCTCGTGCTCGCCGATCGAGGCCGCCAGGGCGACGTTCACATCCGCTACAGGCTGTTGACGGCCTGGGAGACGCGCAGAACGGCGTCGGCGACGGCGGTCACCGTTCCGGCACCTGCCAGCAGGGCCGGTAGCAGGCTGCGGATGCCCTCCACGTTGGGGCGCGGCTCGGCGGCGTACGCCGCAGCCGTGCTGGCCAACTGGGTCAGCCGATCAGCCTCACGAACCTCCGTCCGGTGCTTCGCGATCTCGTCGACCAGGGCGGCGACGAGCCCGGCGAGGTCCGAGCCTCGACTGAAGTCGTTGCTCCGGTTGTGCACCTGCGCGTGGTCACCGAAGACGTTCGCCTCACCGTTGATGTCGCCGCTGAAGTTGAACTGACTCACTGGCTCGTCCTTCCGGGTCGCCCGCTGGCCGGGCCTGCGGGACACCAACCGATCAGTCCGGCTGGTCGTCGCGATCGACATTCGTCACGCGTCCGTGGCTTCCGAAGATGTTGCCCCGGCCGGACACCTCTCCGATGTTGGTGATGTTGTTGATGATCCGCTGCTTTCCGGCGGCTATCTCGGACGTGTCGATGCCCTTGTCCGTCAGGAACGCGACCAGACAGTCGATAACTCCTCGCTGCATCCGCAACAGACAGTCGCGCACATCCGCGACTTCGAAATAGCTTGCGATGCTCGCGCTGGCCGCGAGTTCCCGGGCGCTGAAGGGCGCCCCGTAGTCGTAGCGTCGCCCCTCTTGGAGCGCCTCGTAGTGCTGCTGCGTCCGTTCCTCGTGCGCCTCGGCCAGGTCGATGCCCCGGTCCGAGCGCAGGAACAACTGGGCAAGGTAGGTGCGCCACGCCGCGAGGGCGAGGGCCCAGGTGGTCGAGCGTCCGTGAAGCGGGCTCAGATCCTCCCCGAACAGGCCGTAGAAGCCGGTGGCGGGCGCGGAGTCGCGACGGACGGGTGGCAGCACGAAGGCGGCGAACTCGCAGGACAGAATGCCCTGGTCGAGGGTGTAGCGGGCGAAGAGGGTGACGACGATCTGGCCACCGACGAGGCTCTTCGCCAGACACACGTACGTCCTGGCCTGCTCCCCCGGCGCGTCGCTGCCCAGATCAACCCAGGAGGTCTCCAGTCGGGACGGCGGGCGCACCTCGTCGGGATGGAACAGGCCCTCACAATCCGGCAGCACGTCCCCCCGCACGTAGATCCGCTTGGTGACCTCGATGTCGCTGAGCCCGAGCCGTGATCGGGAGAGCCGGATCAGATCGTCGTGCAGCTCGCGGATGGTGAAGGTCGCGGGTGTGCGCGTACCGTCTTGATTCTTCTCTCGACCCCGGCTGACATCGATGGGTGGCAGGGCCCAGCGGCCGATCTCGGTGCCGCTGCCGACGAACGGGTTGCCCGCGGCAACGGCGAAGACGATCATGTTGGCGTCCTGTAGGTCGGCGAGCTCGTCCTCCAGCTCGGACTCGACCTCTGGCGCCTGGGCGGCCAGCGCCTCATCCTCCTCCATGGTGCCGATCGCCGCCGCGCGGGTCTCCTGGAGGCTGAGGAAGGTGGTGCGCCACCCGACCCCGCACGCCACGGCGATGAGCGGCAGCGTGAGCAGCGCCGTCACCAGCCCGTCACGCCAGAGGAGGAGGATGCCCAGCCCGACCAGACCGAGTAACGCGTAACGCGTCATCGCGACCGCGTCGTACAGCCTCCGCCAGTGGGCGTCGGCCGCCTGGGCGTGGCGCACCAGCGCAACCGCGTCCACCCCGAAAGAGGGACCCCACGCCTTCGGGTTGTCGAGGCTGTACAGCAGCAACACCTGCGCCGCCAACGGCGGACGCAGATGCATGGCGCAGCACATCTGCCGGCTGGCCAGGTCCTTCGGCACCGAGGGCAGCGCCGACCCTCCGCCGCTAGGGCCGCTCAGTGGGTCGGCAACGTCTTTCGCACTGACACTTCTGGGAATTGACGCTGCCATGTCGAGACAGTAATTCCCGCACTGTCAATTCGCTGTCCTCGATCTTTCAGTACCGGACCGCAGCGGAGGTCGCCCCGTCCAGGCCCACATCTGCAACGCGTGCCGGTCGATGAGGTCGATGTTGAGCTGTCGGGCCATCCGGATGCCGTCGCCGGCGGTGAAGAAACTGTTCGTCACGAGCAGGCAGACCTCGCCGCCATGGATCACCCGGCAGGTGCCGGCGAACCGCTGGATCGCGGCGCTGCCCACCCGGTTGGTGACGCTCTGCCGCTTGCACTGCACCACGACGCGTCGGCCGTCGGGGGTTGCCGCGGTGACGTCGGCTCCCCGGTCACCGGAGCCGCCGCACACCCGCACGTCACGGAACCCGGAGGCGACCAGGAGCCGGGCGAACCACTGCTCGAACTCGGGGCCGCTCATCGCGTCGGTCACCGCTATCAACCGGTCCCGTTGGGCCTGGTCGGCCCGCTCGCGGGCCCGCTGCTTCGACACCACGAGAACCACCGCGACCGCCGCCGCGACGACGACGCTCACCAGGAGAGCGGTCCAGTATGGATGGCGGCGTACGACGTCGACGACCGCGCGCAGGAGCACGAAGGCGACGACGGCACCCAGCGCGAGCAGCCAGCCGTTGACCGACCCGCCGCCACCGGCCACGCGGCGGACCGTCGATCTGCGCCGAACACTGCCGGTGCGCCGCCGTCGGTAGTGCGCCCGAACTCGCGCGCCGCCCTTCCTGGTGTGTGACCTGACGTACGGCACGAGGCACCTCCCCGGTCGAGGAGGCCCCAGTGTGGCGGCCGCGTGCGACACAACGGCTGTCGCTGCACCACTGACGGCGTCGGCGCGCTCGATGGTGGGATGAGCGCCAGCAGGCTCGGCCCGCCAGGACACCCCGCCCGCAGAGGACCCCGTCAGGTCCGGCGGGTCGCCAGGATGGCGAGGGTTTCCCGGCGCACCTCGTCGACCTCGTGCACGAGGCGGCGGTGGGCGAAGCGGACCACCAGGATCCCGATGGCCGCCAGGAGGGCGTCGCGGCGCAGGTCGATCTCCCGCTGACCAGGGTTGCCGTGGGTGGTCGCCCCGTCGAGTTCGATGTTGACCCGTTCCCGCTCGGCGAACATGTCGAGGTACACGGTGCGCCGCCCGACACGGACCGGCACCTGCCGGTGAAACGCCGGCATTCCGGGACCGGTGAAGACGTGCTCGTGCCCCCAGATTTCCAACGGGCTGCGGCAGCCGTCGGCAAGCCTCGTCAGCAGATGCCGGAACGCCGCCCGATCGATCAGCTTGGGCACCCGCTCCAGTGCTGCCGACAACCGCTCGGGTGTGGTCAGCCGGTCGTTGACCGCTCGGATCACCGGCGTCCGCCGGTCGGCGGGCGACAACGTCGGCCAGCAGTCGACGAGCGACTGTTCGAGGCGGGTGACCCTCAGCCCTCGCCGGACGACCACCTGCGGCGGCTCGATGGTGAGGCTCCGGCGTCGATGGACGATCACTCCAGGCCGACTGCGCAGACCGGTGCTCGCTGGTGCGCTCAGGTGCACGAGGTCACCGACCGCCTGCGGGTGCAACCCCCACACGGCGAGCGCACTGAGATGACTGAGCGCGCCGTTTCCGCCAGCCCAGGCGAGAGCAGCCCGCAGACTCAGGGCACTGTCGAGTCGACTCAGGACCGGGGCACCGGGTCGCCCACCGACGAGGTGCGCCGCCACGAACACCTCGGGCAGCACCCGTACCAGTTCGCCGTTGCGACAAGCCTGCCGAACCGTCCACGACGGCACCACCTGCCCGGCCGCCCCGAACGTCACCAGACCCGCGCCACGTTCGACGAGTTCCCGAAGCACCAGGTTCACGCACAGAACCGTGAAGCCCCACCCAGCCCTCCGCAAACACACCAGCAGGCCCTCTGTGGACAGCCGCCACCCTGTGCACAACGCCCCACCACGGCCCCGGTGGGCTACGTCAGGTGATCGGTGGCAGTTGAGGAGGGCTGGCGTCGGCGTGTCGAGTCGCTCAGCTGCCAACGATCATGAAACGCAGGCTCAGGACGGGACGTCGCGGTGGCGGAAGGCGGCCACGCCGACGGCGAGCAGGGCCGCGGCCACCGCCGCCAGCACCACCAGGGGAAGCGCCGCCGGGTGGACGGCGGGCACGGCCGGCACATGGGTGTACGGCGAGACGTTGAGCGCGGCCTGCGGCAGCTCCAGCACCGCGCCGAGCTGCCCGAGGAGCAGGAAGACCAGCAGCGCCGTCCAGGACAGCACCACCGACCAGCGGGGCAGCAGCCCGAAGAGCGCTGTCACCACCCCGGCGACCACGAGCAGGGCGGGCAGGCGCAGCAGCGCGGCGCCGCCCAGCTCGACGGCCTGCCCGAGCGGGTCGCCGATGACGATGCCGTAGCCGAGGCCGGTGGTCACGCCGGCGAGCAGCAGCAGGGCCACCGCGCCGAGCGTCGCGGCGAGCACCTGGGTGCCGAGCCAGCGGGTGCGGCTGACCGCCGTCGCGAGGGCGGCCTCCAACACCCCGTCGGCCTCGTCGCCGCGGACCCGGAGCAGGGCCTGCACGACGTACGCGCCGATGGTCAGCGCGAAGAGGCCGAGCATCGCGGTCAGGTACGCCTTGATCAGGTCGTCCCCGCCGCCCATCGCGTTTATCGCTTCGGCGGCGGCCGGGTTCGCGTCGATCATGTCGTTGAACTCGTCGGCGGCGACACCCATGGGCAGGCCGAGCGCGGCCACCCCGACGGCCCAGCCGAGTAGTGTGCCGCGTTGCGTCCGCCAGGCCAGCCCGGTGGGGCTGAGCAGCAGTGGCGCGCCGGTCGCCGGGCCGCGTCGGGGGGCGATCAGCCCGGCGCCCTGGTCGCGTCGCTCGGCGAGGGCGTACGCCAGCGCCACCCCGGCGAGCAGCAGCGCGACGGGCAGGGCGAGCACCCACCAGCGTTCGCCGTCGAAGGCGCGGACCTGGTTGCCCCAGCCGAGCGGGGAGATCCACGACGGCCAGGCGCTGCGGACCCGGGTGCCGTCGGCGCTCTGCTCGCCGAGCACGTCGCCGGCGGCGCGCAGCACGAAGGAGAGCCCGACGGTGGCGGCGGCGAGCGCGTTGGCGCCGCGCGCGGTGACGGAGAGTTGGGCGGTGACGGCGGCGATCGCGGTGAAGGCGACCCCGACGCCGCCGATCGCTGCCGCTGCCGCGACGGAACCGGCGAGCGGCAGACCGGCACCGACCAGCGCGACCGCGAGCAGCGCGGCGGCCAGTGCGTTAGCGGCGACGATGACGAGCAGCGCGGCGGTCAGCGGCGCGTACCGGCCGACGACGTTGGCGCCGAGCAGTTCGGCGCGGCCGGTCTCCTCGTTCTGGCGGGTGTGCCGGGTCACCGCGAAGGTGCTCAGCAGCGCGACGATCAGGGCCAGCGTCACGTACGTCTCGGCGACCACCACCGCACCGAGGTCGGTGCCGTGGATGGGGCCGTTGAAGGCGCGGGCGACCAGGCTGGACGCCGACGTGGTGGCGTAGCCCAGCCGGGCGTCCTGGTCCGGGTAGATGCCGGCGACGCTGCCGGCGAGGGCGTAGCCGAGCAGGGGCGTGCCGAGGATCCAGATGGCCAGGCGGATCCGGTCGCGACGCAGGACGAGCCGGGCCAGCCGGGTCGTGCCGGTGAGGGCGCTCACCGGGCACCCGCCTGCGGTACGTCGGCCTGCGTGTCGGCGTGCGAGCCCTCGCCGGCCGGAGCAGCACCCGCGGCAGGACCGTGGGCCGGCCCAGCACCCGTGCCAGGAGCACCAGCCGACCCGGCACGGTCGGCGGGACCATCGGCCGACGCCGCAGCCGCGGCGGAGGCGTCGCCGTAGTGGCGCAGGAAGAGCTGTTCCAGGGTGGGTGGCGTGCTGGTCAGCGCGCGGACGCCGAAGCCGATGAGGTGCCCGAGCAGTTCGTCGAGGTGGGCGGGCTCCACTTCCAGGTGGGTGCGGCCGTCGACCTCGTGCACGTCGTGCACGCCGGGGAGCACGTCCAGGCCGGTGACCGGGCGGGCGGTCTCGACGGTCACCGCCGTGCGGGTGAGGTGGCGCAGCTCGGTGAGGGTGCCGGATTCGACGGTGCGGCCCTCGCGGATGATGCTGACCCGGTCGCAGAGCGCCTCGACCTCGGCGAGCACGTGACTGGAGAGCAGCACGGTGGCGCCGGCCTGCTTGACCCGCCGGACCTCGTCCTGGAACACCGCCTCCATCAGGGGGTCGAGACCGGAGGTCGGTTCGTCGAGCACGTACAGCTCCACCGGGGAGGAGAAGGCGGCGACGATGGCGACCTTCTGCCGGTTGCCCTTGGAGTAGGTGCGGCAGCGGCGGGTCGGGTCCAGGTCGAAGCGGTGCAGCAACTCGTCGCGGCGGCGCCGGTCGAGGCCGCCGCGCAGCTGACCGAGCAGGTCGATGGCTTCCCCGCCGGTGAGGTTGGGCCAGAGGTTGACGTCTCCCGGCACGTACGCCAGCCGGCGGTGCAGGCGGACCGCGTCGCGCCACGGGTCGGCGCCGAGCACCTGGGCGTCGCCGGAGTCGCGGCGGAGCAGCCCGAGCAGGATGCGGATGGTGGTGGACTTTCCCGAGCCGTTGGGGCCGAGGAAGCCGTGCACCTCCCCTCGCTCGACGTGCAGGTCCAGCCCGTCGAGCGCCCGGATGGCGCCGAACGTCTTGACCAGGTTGCCGATGGAGATGACGGGCATGGCCCCTCCTGCTGTTGGCTGCTTCGTCGACCACCCTCACTGTACTGACCGTTGGTCAGTGGAATCAACGGTGATCGTGCCCACCGGTCAGGACGTCGCTAGGCTGGCCGGCATGACCGCCGATCCCGCGGACGACACCCGCACCCGGATCCTGCGCGCCGCGCTCGACCTGTTCGCCGAACACGGCTACCAGCGCACCTCGCTGCGTCAGATCGGCGAGCGGCTGCGGCTGACCAAGACCGCGATCCTGTACCACTTCCCGGCCAAGGAGCATCTGCTCGCCGCCCTGATCGAGCCGCTGCTGGCCGACCTGGAGAGGCTGCTCGACGCCGCCCAGGGACAGCCGACCGACCGGGCCCGGTGGACGGTGCTGGAGGGCTGGGTGGACGTCATGCTCGCCCACCGCCGGCCACTCGGCATGCTCTTCCACGACATCGCGCTGGTCGGCCGGGGCGACACGTACCACCGGCTGATGGTGATCGCGATGCGGGCCAACGACCTCATCGCGGGGCCGGACGCCGGGCGTCGGGAGCGGGTCCGGGCGGTGCAGGCGGTGGCAGCCTGCAGCGATCCGATCGTCTTCTTCACCGACGTGTCTGACGAGGTGCTGCGCGCCGACATGCTCGACGGCGTACGCCGTCTGCTGACCACAGCGGCCGCGGACGCCGCTTATCCGCCGGACGCCGACGCGGCGGGCGTGGCCGTGCGCCCTGCGGACCCGGCGGCCGCGGCTCTGGCCCCCGCGAGCCGGCCGGACGCGGCGCCGGGCGGCGGGACGGCTGCCCGTCGGCGGCGGCCGGGACGACCTCCGGCGCTGGGTCGGGAGCAGGTCGAGGCGGCCCGGCGGATGCACGAGGCGGGCACCCATTCGGTGGACGCCATCGCCACCGCGCTGGGTGTCTCGCGGGCCACCGTCTACCGGCACCTGACCGCGCCATAACGAGACAGTTCTAAGAACGTTTTGAGATTGTTGTGAGCCGGGGCCTGGCCGGCAGGTGTCAGGCCGCCAGGGTGGCGTAGCGGCCGTTGCGGTCCAGCAGGCTGTCGTGGGTGCCGGCCTCGACGATCCGGCCGTGGTCGAGCACCGCGATCTGGTCGGCGTCGCGGATCGTGGAGAGCCGGTGCGCGATGGTGATCGTGGTGCGGCCCTGGGCGAGCACGTCGAACGCCCGCTGCACGGCGCGTTCGGTCTCGGTGTCCAGCGCGCTGGTGGCCTCGTCGAGGACCAGGATGCGCGGGTCACGCAGCAGCGTACGGGCGATGGCCAGGCGCTGCTTCTCGCCGCCGGAGAACCGGTGCCCGCGCGAGCCGACCATGGTGTCGTACCCGTCGGGCAACCCGGCGATCAGGTCGTGGATCTGGGCGGCGCGGGCGGCGTCCTCGATTTCGGCGTCGGTGGCGTCCGGCCGGGCGTAGCGCAGGTTCTCCCGCACTGTGGTGTGCAGCAGGTACGTCTCCTGGCTGACCACGCCGACGATCGCGGCCAGATCGGCCAGGCGCAGGTCGCGTAGGTCGACGCCGTCGACGGTGATCCGGCCGGCGGTCGGGTCGTGCAGCCGGCTGACCAGCCCGGCGAGGGTGCTCTTGCCGGAGCCGGTCTCGCCGACCAGGGCGAGGCTGGTGCCGGCGGGCACGTCCAGGGTGATCCCGGCGAGGGCGGCGGTGTCGCTGGCCGGGTAGCCGAAGGTGACGTCTTCCAGGCGCAGGTGACCGCGCACCCGGGCGGGGTCGAGGCGGACCGGATCGGCGGGGTCGGCCACGTCGACCGGCAGGTCCAGGTATTCGAAGATCCGGGCGAACAGCGCCAGCGACGCGGTGAGCGAGACGCCCACGTTGAGCAGGCCCATCAGCGGGCGGAACAGGCCGCCCTGCAGGGCCGTGAAGGCGACCAGGGTGCCGATGCTCAGCGTCCCGGCGGTGCCGGGCAGTCCGGCGGCGAGGTAGATGACCGCCGGTACGGCGGCGAAGATGATGCTCATCGAGGCCATCCGCCAGCGGCCGGCCAGCTCACTGCGCAGCTCCAGGTCGACCAGTCGCTCCGAGGAGGCGGTGAAACGGTCGATCAGCGCGGGGCCGGTGCCGAGGGTCTTGGCGAGCTGTACGCCGCTGATCGACAGGCCCTCCTCGACGGTGACGTTGAGGTCGGCGAGTTCGCGTTGCCGCTGGGCGGTGATCTCGCGACGCATCCGGGCGACCCGACGGGTCAGCCAGATGGCCGGCGGCAGCACCACGAGCGAGACCAGGGAGAGCTGCCAGGAGAGCGCGACCATGGCGACGGCGGTGGCGACCACCGTGGTGAGGTTGGCCGCGACGGCGGTGGCGGTGGAGGTGACCACCGACTGCATGCCGCCGATGTCGTTGGTGATGCGGGACTGCACCTCGCCGGTGCGGGTGCGGGTGAAGAAGCCCAGCGACTGGCGCTGAAGGTGGCTGAAGACGTCGGTGCGCAGCCGGTGCATGACCCGCTGGCCGACCTGGGTGGAGATCCAGGTCTGTACGACGCCGAGCGCGGAGGTCACCGCCGCGACGGCGACCATGCCGAGGACCAGCCAGACCAGCAGTGTCACGTCGCCCTGCGGCAGGGCGCGGTCGATCACGGCACGCAGCAGGAACGGGCTGGCCATCGCGATGATCGAGGAGGCCACGATGATCGCGGTGACGGCGGCCAGGGCGGGCCGGTGGGGGGTGAACAGGCGACCGATGCGGCGCAGGGAGACCTGACGGGCCTGCGTCTTCTCTTCGGCGCTGACGGTGCGGTGGCCGCGGTCGCGGCCCATCGGGGTGGGTTCCAAGGGGGTGCTGCCTTTCGTCGGCGATATTGCTGAGGTTACCTCATCATGAGGTAGCAACCACATCTCCTGCTACCGTATTCCGGTGACCGAGCACACCGCCGACAGCGCCGACGACGAGAGCCTGGCGGAGACGTTCTGGGCGGTGGCGTCCCGGCTGCGCCGGCAGGCCCGGGACTCGCTGGCACCCTGGGACATCACCCCCAGCCAGTCCCGGGCGCTGCGCGTGCTGACCCGGCACGGCGAGGTGCGACCCGGCACCCTCGCCGAGCATCTGCGCATCGCGCCGCGCTCGGCGACCGAGGTCGTCGACGACCTGCAGACCCGCGGCCTGGTCGAGCGTCGGCCCGACCCGGCCGACCGGCGGGCGACCCTGGTCGCGCTCACCGAGGAGGGCGACCGGGTCAGCACCGCCATCCGGGCCGCCCGCCGGGCCGAGGCGGACCGCTTCTTCGGCCACCTCGACGACACCGACCGAGACGAGCTGGCCCGCATCCTGCGCACTCTGCTCGACTGAGCCGCCCGCGCGGGATCACCTGCGGGTTTGTCGGCCCGATGCGCGGGTAGCCAGCGGCCCGTTCCCACCGGGCCCCGCCACCACCAGTCGGGGAGACCTGACAGGAGGGGCCATGTCTGCCCTGGACCAGCACCGCAACGCCTGATGTGCGGGATCAGCGGGGAGGCACGGTTCGACGGCCGCTCTCCCGACGCGGCGGCGGTCAGCCGGATGTCCGAGGCGATGCGCTCACGCGGCCCGGACGACGAGGGCCTGTTCGCCGCCGGCTGGGTGACCCTCGGGCACCGCCGGCTGACCATCATCGACCTGTCCGACGCCGGTGGGCAGCCGATGGTCCGCGACGATCTGGGCCTGGCGCTGGTCTTCAACGGCTGCATCTACAACTACCCGCAGCTGCGCGAGGAGTTGCAGAACGCCGGGTACGCCTTTCACTCCACCAGCGACACCGAGGTGATCCTGGTGGCGTACGCACACTGGGGTGAACGTTTCGTCGACCACCTGGTCGGCATGTTCGCGATCGGGCTGGTCGACCGGGCCCGGCGGCGGCTGATCCTGGCCCGCGACCGGCTCGGCATCAAACCGCTCTACCTCGCCGAGACACCGGGGCGGCTCCGGTTCGCCTCCACCCTGCCCGCGCTGCTGGCCGCCGGTGACGTGGACACCGCAATCGACCCGGTGGCGCTGCACCACTACCTCTCCTGGCACTCCATCGTGCCCGCCCCACGCACCGTGCTGCGCGGCGTACGCAAGCTGCCGCCGGCCACCCTGCGGGTCATCGAGGCGGACGGACGCAGCCGTGAGGAGGTCTACTGGCGGCCCGACTACGTGCGGGAGCCCGCCGACGCGGGGATGGACGCCGCCGACTGGCGGACCGCGATCGGCGACGCGCTGCGCGCGGCGGTACGCCGACGACTGGTCGCCGACGTGCCGGTGGGGGTCCTGCTCTCCGGCGGACTGGACTCCAGCCTCATCGTGGCGCTGCTCGCCGAGGCCGGCCAGCGACACCTGCGCACGTTCAGCATCGGCTTCGACAGCCACGGCGGCGAGTCCGGCGACGAGTTCCACTACTCGGACCTGGTGGCCCGCGCGTTCGACACCGACCACCACCGGATCCGACTCGCCGACGGCGACCTGGTGCCCGCCGTCCGACGGGCCGTGCTGGCGATGACCGAGCCGATGGGCAGCCACGACGTGGTCGCCTTCCACCTGCTCTCCGAACAGGTCGCGCAACACGTGAAGGTGGCCCAGTCGGGGCAGGGGGCCGACGAGGTGTTCGCCGGCTACGGCTACCACCAGCCACTGGTCGACGCGCCCCGGCACGGGGCCGCCGAGACGTTCGCCGCCGCGTTCTTCGACCGCGACCACGACGAGCTGCGCCGCATCGTCGACCCGGCGTACGCGCTGGAGCAGGACGCCAGCCGGGACCTGCTCACCGGCCACCTCGGCGCGCCCGGGGCGCAGACCGCGCTGGACGCCGTGCTGCGCCTGGACACCCACCTGATGCTCCCCGACGACCCGGTCAAGCGGGTGGACAGCATGAGCATGGCGTGGGGCCTGGAGGTGCGTACGCCCTTCCTCGACCAGGATCTGGTCACCCTGGCCGCGCACTGCCCACCGGAGCACAAGGTCGCCCAGGGCGGCAAGGGCGTGCTCAAGGAGGTGGCCCGGGAGGTGCTGCCCGCCGAGGTGATCGACCGGCCCAAGGGCTACTTTCCGGTGCCGGCGCTGCGCAACGTGGACGGCCCGGTGCGCGAGATGGTCGCCGAGGCGTTGCAGGCGCCGGTCGCCCGCGAGCGGGCACTGTTCCGCCCGGAGTACGTGGCGCACCTGCTCGCCGAGCCGGACCGGGCGCAGGCGGCGGCCGGGAGCAACAAACTGTGGCAGCTCGGTCTGCTGGAGCTGTGGCTGCAGACGCACGACATCAGCTGAACGTCGTCCGCCGCCATCGGCGGGCGGTCAGCTGGCGGCGGTGCGGGTGATCAGGTCGTCGAGGACCAGGCGCAGGTCCCCGTCGCGCTCCAGCACCTGCCGCTGCCGGGTCGCGCCGGTGCCGTCCCGGCGGAGGCGGGCGAGTTGCGCCACCACGTATCCCAGGTCGCCGTGGCGCAGCAGGGCCGGGGCGATCACCGCCATCAGTTCGTCGACGAGCGCCCAGGCCGGGCGGGTACCGCCGGCCCGCAGGTCGATCAGCTCGCCGTCGAGGCCGTCGTGGGCGGCCCGCCAGTGCGCCGCGGCGACCAGGCAGTCCCGGACGTTCGGGGCGTCGACCCCGGCGCGGACGTCGTCGGCGAGGGTGGCCACCAGGGACCGGACCAGCGCGGCGACCAGCACCGCGTCGTCCACCTCGGTGCAGACGTCGCCGACCCGCACCTCCACCGTGGGGTACGCCGACGACGGCCGGGCGTACCAGTAGACCATCGCCGCGTCGAGCATGATGCCGGCGGCGATCAGCTCGTCGACGGTGCGGTCGTAGTCGGCGGCGGAGTCGAAGTACGGCGTCGGGCCGATGCTGGGCCACCGCTCCAACTGCATGGAGCGCCAACTGGCGTGCCCGGTGTCGTACCCGTCGTGCAGCGGGGAGTTGGTGGTGATCGCCTGCACCACCGGCAGCCACACCCGCAGGTGGTTGCAGACCTGCACGGCCAGTTCCCGGTCGGGCAGCCCGACGTGCACGTGGCAGCCGCACACCGCCGGGTCGTGCGCCACCGGCCCGTACCGGCGGGACATCGCGTGGTAGCGCGGTTCGTCGGGCACGGTCCGGTGCGGTTCGGCCACCGGGGTGGCGCCGACCGCCACCAGTCGGGCCCCGGCGGCCGTGGCGGCCTCGGCGGCGGAGCGGCGCAGCACCACCAGGTGCGCGCGCAGCTCGGTGAGGTCGGCGCAGACCGGGGTGACCATCTCCACCATGCTGTGCCGGAACTCCTGGCGGCTCTGGTCGCGGGCGGTGCCGCTCAGCGCGGCGAGCACCCGGTCGGCGACCGGCAGGTTCCGGCCGCTGTCCGGGTCGAGCAGCAGGTACTCCTCCTCCACGCCGAGCGTGAGGATGGACAGGTCGGGCACGGTGTCGACGGCGGTCGGACGGTAGGCCATGACCCCTCCCCATACCCTGCTGCGGCCGGCCGGTGCGTCGGGGTTCCCGACCACCTCTGCGGCAAACGCCCCGTCAGGACGTCGCCAGGGCCGTCGCGCGGGCGGTGAGAAAGGCCCGTTCCGCCGCGTTGTCCGTCAGGGCGACGGCTGTCCGGTACGCCTCGACGGCCTCCCCGCCCCGGCCGAGGCGAGCCAGCAGGTCGGCGCGGACCACGTGGTAGACGTGGAAGCCGAGAAGATCGAGGCGGTCCACCTCGGCCAGCGCCACCGCCGCACCGGCCACCTCGGCGAGCGCGACGGCCCGGTTCAGCGCCACCACCGGGCTGGGGGCGATCGCCGTCAGCTGGTCGTACAGCGCAAGGATCTGCGCCCAGTCGGTGTCGGCGGCGCGCCCCGCGGCGCTGTGCACGGCGGCGATCGCGGCCTGGATCTGGTACGGCCCGGGGCGGTCGCGGCGCAGGCAGCGGCGGACCAGCGCCTGCCCCTCGGCGATCAGCCCGGCGTCCCACCGGCCGCGGTCCTGGCGGGGCAGCGGCACCAGGTCGCCGGTGGCGGTGGTCCGCGCGCCACGGCGGGACTCGGTGAGCAGCATCAGGGCGAGCAGGCCGATCGCCTCCGGCTCGTCGGGCATCAGCGCGACCAGCAACCGGGCCAGCCGGATCGCCTCGGCGCACAGCTCGCCGCGGACCAGGTCCGGGCCGGCGCTGGCCGTGTACCCCTCGTTGAAGATCAGGTAGAGCACCGCGAGGACGCCGTGCAGCCGGTCGGGCAGGTCGGCGTCGTGGGGCACCCGGTACGGGATCCCCGCGTTGCGGATCTTCGACTTGGCGCGGACCAGCCGCTGCGCCATGGTCGGCTCCGGCACGAGGAAGGCGCGGGCGATCTCGGCGGTGCTCAGGCCGCCGAGCAGTCGCAGGGTGAGCGCGACCCGAGCGTTCGGGGCGAGCGCCGGATGGCAGCAGGTGAAGATCAGCCGGAGCTGGTCGTCGCGCACAGGTCCCTCCTCGACGGGTGGGTCGGCGGCGAACAGCAGGGCCGCCTCGGCGTGCCGGTGCGCCCGGGAAGCCTCCCGACGCCGCCGGTCGATGGCCCGGTTGCGGGCGGTGGTGATGATCCAACCGGCCGGGCTGGGTGGTGGGCCGCTCCGCGGCCACCGCCGCACCGCGATGACGAAGGCCTCCTGGACGGCCTCCTCGGCGAGGTCGATGTCGCCGAGGAGGCGGACCAGGACGGCGACCGCGCGGCCGTACTCCGCGCGGAACACCGCCTCCACGTCGGACACGGTCAGTCGCCGGCCCCGCCCTGGAAGGGGCGCACCTCGACCGGCAGGGTGGTCGCCAGCGCGTAGCGGCGACCCCAGTCCAGCGCGGCGTCCAGGTCCGGCACGTCGATGATGGTGATGCCGCCCAGGTGCTCCTTGCCCTCCACGAACGGTCCGTCGGTGACCAGCACCTCGCCGCCCTCGCGGGCGCGCAGCACGGTGGCGGTCTCCGGGCCGTGCAGGCCCTGCCCGAACACCCACGACCCGGTGGACGCCAACTCGTCGCGGAAACCGGCGAGCTGGCGCATCACCCCGGCCAGGAACTCCGGGTCCGGCGGCAGCTCGCCCTGGGGCTGGTGAAGGCTGAGCAGGTACAGCGTCATCGTTCCTCCTCGCGGGGCGGCCGGCCGCTCGCCGACCTCTCATCCTCCATACGATCGGCCGCCGTTCCAATCGACAGGTCGGCAGAAGATTCTCGGCGCCCGACCCGAACCCGGCGGTGATGCGCCCTTTGCTCTGCACCTGCGGAGGCGACGGGGGCGCAGGCCAGGTGTCGCATCGGTGGGTGCAGAGCAAAGGACGAAGGACAGGGGTCGCGTCCGCCGGTGCCGGGACCGGAGCCGACAGTCATAGCGACGACAGTTGTGGGTAGACCCCGGCGTGGCTGACGCCTTGCGGGTGGTAGTGGTCGGCGCCGGTTTCTCCGGGCTCGCCGCCGCGCTGGCACTCACCCGTGCCGGCGCCCAGGTGCGACTGCTGGAGGCCCGCGACCGGGTCGGCGGTCGGGTGTTGACCCGCTGGCTGCCCGACGTCACCCAACTCGACCTGGGCGCGCAGTGGATCGGCCCGACGCAGGATCGGATGTACGCGCTGGTCGCCGAGCAAGGGCTGACCACGTGCGCGTCGGCGGCGTTCGGCGCGCCCACTGTGCTCTGGGCCGGCGAGCGCCGAGGCGAGCCGCCGGCGCAGGTTGCCCGGGTTCTCGGCCTGCTCGACGAGTACGCCGCCCGGCTGGACCCGGCCGCGCCCTGGCAGGCGCCGGAGGCCGGGCAGTGGGACCGGACGGTCCTGGGCGGCTGGCTGCGTGCCACCGCCGGGGACGACGACACCGCCGACTACCTGGGGCGGGTGCTCGCCGGCGGGCTGCTGGCCACCGGCGCGGACGAGGTGTCGTTGTTGCACCTGGAGGGCGCGGTGCGCGCCGGTGAGCGGGCGGCCGCCGAGGTGCTGGCCGGCTGAGCGGCGGACGCGACCGTGGCCGGCCCGGTCTCGGCGGGACCGGGCCGGCCTCGGCCCACGGTGCGACCCGGCCGACCCGGCCGTCAGACGTTCGGGTCGGCGCGGGGCGCCCGGGTCAGGGGTAGGTGGTCAGGTACACCGTCTGGTTGGCCGCGTTCGCGGTGCCACCGGCGTTGTTGATCACCCGGTTGATGGTGCCGACTCCACCGAGCGAGACGGTGACCATGTTCGTGAAGCGCACGTTCGGGTTGGTGGGCACCTCGAAGGACCGTTCCTCGACCACCGCGGGGTTGACGTTGAAGTAGCTGTAGCTGCCCAGCCCGAACGCCTGGTGACTGGTCACCGAGTCGGCGACCTTGTACGCGGCGTAGCCCCGGGTCGACCCGTTCATCCAGGCCGCCTGGTTCGGCACGTCGTAGGGCAGCTCGTTCTGGTAGAAGTACGTCCGCCCACCGTTGCCGTTCCAGATGGTCTGGTACTTCTGGTAGTGCTCGACGAAGAGGCCGTACATCGTGACGTTGTCGCCGTTGACGGTGAGCCCGGTGTCGGCGGTGTTCAGCGTCCACCCGGTCGGCACGCCGCTGGCGGCGTGGTCGGCCCGCCACAGCCACATGTGGTCGCCGATCACGTTGTCGCTGTTGACGGTCAGCGTGTTGGTGGCCCGACCGACGTGCGGCCCCCCGATGCGGAAGAACACGTCGTGCAGCGACGTCGGGTTGGTGGCGTGGCTCGCGGACGAACTGGCCGGCCCGACCTCCATCAGCACCGGCGAGTTCGTCGTGCCGGCCTCGAACATGATGCCGGCGACCTTCACGCCGTCCACATCGGCCACCCGCATGCCCACCGCGCCGTTGTCGGCCTGAATGGTGGCCAGGCCGAGACCGAGGATCACCGTGTCGGCCCGGTTGACCTGGATCGGCTCGGTGACGTGGTGCACGCCCGGGGTGAAGAGCAGGTGCCGCCCCTGGGCGAGGGCCGCGTTGATGGTGGCGGCGCTGGTGCCCGGCTGGACCACGAAGAACTGCGACAGCGAGATCGACGAGCCGGCCGGGGTCTTGTTGTACCAGCTGGTGCCGGTGGAGTTGGTGCGCGGCGCGGGCACGAAGACCCGGTACTCGCCGGTGCCGTCGACGTAGAGGAACGGCTTCTCTCGGACCTGCGGGGTCTGCGCGATGACGGTGTGCGACGGGTTGGGGAAGCTCGGCGCCGGGGCGCCGACGACGCCCTGGAAGACCATGTTCCACACCGAGCCGGTCCAGCCGTTGCCGAACTCGCTGTTGCGGGAGTACCACTGCTGCTGCGAGCCGGAGACGACCAGGCCGTCGATGCGGGTGTCGGCCAGCAGGCCGCCGCTGGACCAGCCGTCGCCGCCGTTCCAGAGCTGGATCTGGTTCTGCGCGCCACGAAGGTGCATCCGCCGGTACGGCGCGGCCTGCGACACCGCCCACCGCTCGACGGTCTGCCCGGCGGGCAGGGTGACCGAGAGGTTCTCGGCGGCCCGCCAGAAGTTCTGGGTGGCGTTGCCGCCGAACCAGAACGCCTCGGCGCGGACGTGGCCGTTGAGGTTGACGTCGTCGGGGCTCATGCCGAGCCCGGCGACCTGGGTGAAGAAGCCGAGGTTGACGTCGGCGGTGTAGGTGCCGGGCTTGAACAGCACCGCGTAGCGCTGCGCCCCGAACTGGTTGGTCTCCTGCTGGGTGAAGAGGGTGTTCAGTCGACTCTGGATGGTCGACGTCGGCGTGCTCGGGTCGAAGACGAAGGTGTTCGGGCCGAGGTTGGGGTTGTACGGGTCGGTCGTGCCGACCGGCGGCTCGCTGGTGCCCCCGCCGGTGGTGTTCACCGCCAGCTCCCACAGCGAGTAGCCGTAGGCGGTGCCCCGGGCGTTGCCGTACATCCGCAGGTAGCGGCCGCTGCCGGCGACGGTGAGGGACTGCGTCCCGCCGGTGGCCGTGGTGGTGGAGTAGATGGTGGTCCAGGTGGTCCCGTCGGTCGAGGTCTGGAGCTGGAAGGCCCGGGCGTACGCCGCCTCCCAGGTGAGCACCACCCGGCAGATGGTGCGGGTGCTGCCGAGGTCGACGCGCAGCCACTGCGGGTCGCTGGCGGCGCTGGCCCAGCGGGTGCCCGGGTTGCCGTCGACGGCCGCGGACGCGGCGAGGCCGGCGTCCTGGGTGGACGAGGCGGCCGCCGGGCTGCCCTGTGCGACGTTGGTGCTGCCGCAGGTGGGGGTGCTGCCGCCGCTCTCGCCGTACACCTGGAACTCCCAGAGCGAGTAGCCGTAGCCGGTGCCCCGGGCGGTGCCGTTCATCCGCACGTAGCGGCCGGCGCCGGTGACGGTGAGGTTCTGGGTGCCGCCGGCGCCGGTGGTGGTGGAGTAGATCGTCGTCCAGGTGGCCCCGTCGTCGGAGGTCTGGAGTTGGAAGGCCCGGCCGTAGGCGCCCTCCCAGAGCAGGTTGACCTGGCTGATGGTGGCGCGAGCGCCCAGGTCGACCTGGAGCCACTGCGGGTCGCTGAACGCGCTGGCCCAGCGGGTGGCGGTGTTGCCGTCGACGGCGGCGCTGGCGGGGGTGCCGGCGTTCTCGGTGGACGAGGCGGTGGCGGGGCGGCCCTGGGACAGCAGGGTGGGCGCGGCCTGCGCGGGGGCGCTGGCCACGGCCGGGGTGAGCGCCGCGACCAGGGCCACGGTGAGCCCGACGAGCAGGTGTCGGACGACCCGGGGACGCGGGCGTACGGATGTAGCACGAGATGTCATGACATCGCCTGTCGCTAGGGGGTTACGGGTTGCCACGCGGAGGGGATCGGGCGCGCCCGTAGCGCCGTGGATGGTGTCGCCGCCGACGCGACACCGAGGGAGGAGAGCGCTCTCGTAGGAGTGTTGCGGCGAGATTGCGACGGCGTCAAGACATCGATCTATAACTTCGTTATTTATCCCGAGGATTCTTTTTGGGTAATTTGCTGGCCGCCCGCGCGGTCGCCCCCGCTCAGCGGCGGACGCCACCCTGGGTGAGGAAGCGGGCGATCGGGAGGGTGGCCGCACCCAGCGCCACCGCGTCCACCCCGAGCCGGCACAGTTCGATCGACGCCTGCTCGTACGGCTGGCGCAGCGCCTGCCGGCCGGCGGCCTCCCGGACGGCCGGCAGCAGGTCACCGAGGGCCATCGCCGCCCAGCCGCCGAGCACCACCCGCTCCGGATTGAACAGGTTGATCAGGTTGGCCACGCCCGCGCCCAGGTAACCGGCGGTGTCATCGAGGACCCGTCGGGCGGTGGCCGAGGTCTGCGCGGCGGCGACCAGCGCGGCGAGCTGGGACTCCTCGTCCTCGCCCGGAACGGCGCGACCCCGACGCGCCTCCCGGTAGCGGTCGATGATCGCCTCCGCACCGACGTACGCCTCCAGGCAGCCGCGCGCGCCGCACCGGCAGGCCCGGCCGCCGTACACCAGGGTGGTGTGCCCCCACTCCCCCGCGCTGCTGGACGCCCCCCGGTAGGTGACGCCGTTGGTCACCACCGACGCTCCCACCCCGGAGCCGACAAGCGCGAAGACGGCGTGCCGGGCGCCCCGACCGGCACCGAACCACATCTCGGCCTGACCGAGGGTCTTCGCGCCGTTGTCGATGTGCAGCGGCACGTCGGTGCCGGCGCCGATCAGGCGCTCCAGCGGCACCCGGTCCCAGCCGAGGGCCTGGGCGTGCACCACGGCCTCGACGCCCTGCTCGACGACGCCGGAGACGCCGATCCCGACGCCGAGCACGTCGCCGGGGGCGACCCCGGCCTGGCCGGTCAGCGCGTCGATGCCGGCCAGCACGTGCCCGGCCACCAGGTCGGGCTCGGTGCGGGCCGGGTCGAGCGGGTACTCGACGCTGGCCAGCAGGGTCATCGCGAAGTCGAACAGCTCCATCCGGACCCGCGTCTCGCCGACGTCCACGCCGACCACGAAGGCGAAGCGGGGCTCGATCCGCAGCAGCATGCTGGGCCGGCCGCCGTCGGACTCGGCGGCCCCGGCCTCGGCGACGAGCCCTTCGTCGATCATGTCGGCCACCACGTTGCTGACCGCGGGCTGGCTCAGCCCGGTGCTGCGCACCAGGTCCTGCCGGGTGAGCGGGCCGTCCAGGAAGAGCTTGGTCAGCAGGGCGGACCGGTTGCGCAGCCGCACGCTGCGGTTGGTGGCACGCGCCAGCTCCACTCGTCACCTCGTTCCCGTCGGCCGTTCGAGGCGACTGTAACCGCCTCGTGCTTGACGACCCACCGGCCAGCAACTTTAATGACGACATAAATTAAGCCGTGATGTAACTCCCGGGAAACGCCGACGGACCCCGACGGCGCACCCCCGAAACCCTGCCCGCAGCCGGCCCCCGCCGCCCGACCCCTATCGGCGACGAAGGCCAGCGGACCCCCACCACGCACCGGAAGGGCTGACCCGTGTCGAGACGACACCTCGGGATATTCACCGCCGCCGTACTGGCCGCCGCCTCGCTGACCGCCTGCGGTGGCTCCGGCGACGACTCCGCCGCATCGCCCAAGACGCTCACCTACTGGGCCAGCAACCAGGGCGCCAGCCTGGAGGCCGACAAGACCATCCTCCAGCCCGAGCTGGACAAGTTCGAGAAGCAGACCGGCATCAAGGTCACCGTCGAGGTGGTCCCCTGGTCGGACCTGCTCAACCGGCTGCTCGCGGCCGCCGCCTCCGGCAAGGGCCCGGACGTGGTCAACATCGGCAACACCTGGTCGGCGTCGTTGCAGGCCACCGGCGCGCTCGTCGAGTTCGACGACGCCACCCTGCAGGCCGTCGGCGGCAAGGACCGGATCGTGCCCGCCGCGCTCGCCGCCGCCGGCGCCCCCGGCAAGCCGCCGGCCGCCGTGCCGCTCTACAGCATGGCGTACAGCCTGTACTACAACAAGAAGTCGTTCGCCGACGCCGGCATCACCGCGCCGCCGACCACCTGGGAGCAGCTCGCCGAGTACGGCAAGAAGCTCAGCACCGGCGGCAAGTGGGGCCTGGCCATCGAAGGGGCCAACCCGTCGGAGAACGCGCACCACGCCTTCACCTTCAGCCAGCAGTACGGCGGCGAGTGGTTCGACTCGGCCGGCAAGCCGACCTTCGACACCCCGCAGAACGTCTCGGCCATCAAGCGGTACATCGACTTCATGGCCGCTGACAAGATCACCAACCCGAGCAACGCCGAGTACGCGCAGAACCAGTCGGTCTCCGACTTCGCCAACGGCAAGGCCGCCATGCTGCTGTGGCAGTCCGCCGGGTCGAACCTGAAGACGCAGAACATGCCCGCCGACGCGTACGGGGTGGCCCCGGTGCCGTTCCTGGCCAACCCGCCGGCCGGCGGCAAGAAGGTCAACAGCATGGTCGCCGGGATCAACATGGCGGTCTTCAAGCACACCAAGAACAAGGACGGCGCGCTGAGCTTCGTGAAGTTCATGACCAGCGACGAGGAGCAGACGATCCTCAACAAGACGTACGGCTCGCTGCCGGCGGTGAAGACCGCCGCCTCCGACCCGGCGTTCAGCGCCACCGAGCAGAAGACCATCCAGGAGACGCTGGTCACCACCGCGGCCCCGCTGCCGCAGGTGCCCGACGAGAGCACCTTCGAGACCCTGGTCGGCACCGCGATGAAGGAGCTGTTCGCCGACGCAGCCAGCGGCAAGCCGGTCACCGAGGAGTCGGTGAAGGCGAAGCTGACCGACGCGCAGCAGAAGATGCGCTGACCCAGGCGGCACCGGTGGCCGTGGTCGGGCGCTGAGCCCGACCACGGCCACCGCCTCCGAGAGGACCCCGATGGCAACCAGCACCACCGCGCCGGACGCCGACCGGCGCGAACCCCGGGCCGGGTCGCCGGCCCGGGGGCCGGTCCGCCGGCCCCGCGGCCCGCGCCGCTCACTCCTGCCGTATCTGCTGCTCGCACCGGCCGTCGTGCTGGAACTTGCCATCCACGTGATCCCGATGGTGGTCGGGGTCTGGATGAGCCTGCTGGAGCTGACCCAGTTCCACATCCGCGACTGGTCCACCGCGCCCTTCGTCGGGCTGGAGAACTACCGGGCGACGCTCGACCTGAACAGCGCCGCCGGTAAGGAACTGCTGCACTCGTTCTGGGTCACCCTGGCCTACAGCCTGCTCTCGGTCGGGTTCGCCTGGCTGCTCGGCATCTCCGCGGCGGTCGTCCTGCAACGGCCGTTTCGGGGCCGGGCGATCCTGCGGGCGCTGTTCCTCACCCCGTACGCGCTGCCGGTCTACGCCGCCGTGATCACCTGGAGTTTCCTGCTGCAACGCGACACCGGCCTGGTCAACCACGTCCTCGTGGACCAGCTCGGGCTGATGAACGACCGGCCGTTCTGGTTGATCGGCGACAACAGCTTCGCCTCGCTGCTGGTGGTGTCGGTCTGGCGCAACTGGCCGTTCGCGTTCCTGTGCCTGATGGCCGGGCTGCAGAACGTGCCCGGCGAGCTGTACGAGGCCGCCGCGATCGACGGCGCGGGCTTCTGGCGCCGGCTGCGCTCGGTCACCCTGCCGATGCTGCGGCCGGTCAACCTGGTGCTGCTGCTGGTGCTGTTCCTGTGGACGTTCAACGACTTCAACACCCCGTTCGTGCTCTTCGGCGGCTCCGCGCCGGAGCAGGCCGACCTCATCTCCATCCACATCTACCGCAGCTCCTTCAAGACCTGGGACTTCGGCTCCGGGTCGGCGATGTCGGTGGCGCTGCTGCTGTTCCTGCTGGTCGTCTCGGCCGCGTACCTGCTGATCACCAACCGTCGGAGGGACGACCATGCGTGAGACCGCCGGTGAGCGCTGGGGCCGGCGCATCGTGCTGACCCTGCTCGCCCTCTTCGTCGTCATCCCGCTGTACGTGATGGTCACCTCGGCGGCGAAGCCGTTGCAGGACGTGCAGAACGGCTTCACCTGGTGGCCCAGCCGGCCCACCCTGCAACCGTTCATCGACATGTGGAGCACCGTGCCGCTGGCCCGGTACCTGGTGAACAGCCTGGTGGTGTCGAGCATCGCGGCGGTCTGCTCGGTGGCGGTGGCCATCTTCGCCGCGTTCGCGGTCAGCCGGTACCGCTTCCGGGGCCGGGGGGTGTTCTCGGTGACGGTGCTGTCCACCCAGATGTTCCCCGGCATCCTGTTCCTGCTGCCGCTGTTCCTCATCTACGTCAACCTGGGCAACGCGACAGGCATCGAGCTGTACGCCAGCCGTACCGGCCTGGTCATCACGTACCTGACCTTCTCGCTGCCGTTCTCGATCTGGATGCTGGTCGGCTACTTCGACTCGATCCCCCGGGGTCTGGACGAGGCGGCGCAGGTCGACGGCGCCGGCCCGCTGCGCACCCTGTTCCAGGTCATCCTGCCGGCCGCCGTGCCCGGCGTCGTCGCGGTCACCGTGTACGCGTTCATGACCGCGTGGGGTGAGGTGCTCTTCGCCTCGGTGATGACCGACGAAGGCAGCCGCACCCTGGCCGTCGGCCTGCAAGGCTACTCCACCCAGTTCAACGTCTACTGGAACCAGATCATGGCCGCCTCGCTGGTGGTCAGCATCCCGGTCGTCGTCGGGTTCCTGGCCCTGCAGCGGTACTTCGTCGCCGGCCTCACCGCCGGCGCGGTCAAGTGAACCACCCAACCCCAGAGGAGAACCGACCCGTGCCCGACCTGTCCAAGCTGCCACCCGACTTCCTCTGGGGTGTCGCCACGGCGGCGTACCAGATCGAGGGGGCCGTCGACGTCGACGGCCGGGCACCGTCCATCTGGGACACCTTCTCGGCGACTCCCGGCAACGTCGACAACGGCGACACCGGCGCAGTGGCGTGCGACCACTACCACCGGTGGCCGGAGGACCTGGCGCTGCTGCGCCGCCTCGGCGTGGACGCGTACCGTTTCTCGGTGGCCTGGCCCCGGGTCATGCCCGACGGTGTCGGGCGGGTCAACGCCGCCGGGCTGGACTTCTACGACCGGCTCGTCGACACGCTGCTCGCCGACGGGATCCGGCCGTTCGTCACCCTCTACCACTGGGACCTGCCGCAGGTGATGCAGGACCGGGGCGGTTGGCCCGAGCGCGCCACCGCCGAGGCGTTCGCCGACTACGCGGCGGTGGTGGCCGGCCGCCTCGGTGACCGGGTCGCCGACTGGTGCACCGTCAACGAGCCGCTCTGCGTGTGCTGGATCGGGCACCTGGAGGGCAACATGGCCCCCGGCGAGCGGGACCTGACCCGCGCGGTGCACGCCTCGCACCACGTGCTGCTCGGGCACGGCCTGGCCACCCAGGCGATCCGGGCCAACGCGGCCCGGCCGGCGTCGGTGGGCCTGGTGCTCAACCTCAGCCCGATCGAGGCGGCGACCGACCGGCCGGAGGACGTCGCGGCGGCCCGCCGGGCCGATGGGCACGTCAACAGGTGGTGGCTGGACCCGATCCACGGGCGGGGCTACCCCGCCGACATGATCACCACCTACGGCGTCGAGCCGCCGGTACGCGGCGACGACCTGGCGACGATCGCCACGCCGACGGACTTCCTCGGGGTGAACTACTACTTCCGTCAGCTGGTGGTCGACGACCCGACGGGCGCGGCGCCGTACGCCCGGCAGGTGCCGGTGCCCGGCTCGGTGGAGACCGCGATGGGTTGGGAGATGTACCCGGCGGGCCTGGAGCGGCTGCTGGTCGACGTGCACGAGGAGTACCGGCCGGGCCGGATCATCGTCACCGAGAGCGGCTCGGCGTGGCCGGACGAGGTCACCCCGGACGGCACGGTGCAGGACAAGGAGCGCACCGACCATCTCGAGCAGCACCTGGCCGCCTGTGCGTCGGCGGTGGCCCGGGGTGTTCCGCTGGACGGCTACTTCGTCTGGTCGCTGCTGGACAACTTCGAGTGGGCGTACGGCTACGACAAGCGCTTCGGGCTGGTGCACGTCGACTACGCCACCCAGCGCCGGACGGTGAAGGCGAGCGGTCTGCGCTACGCCGAGCTGATCCGTGCCCACCAGCGGCTCGCCCGGGCGACCGGCAGCGCGGCACCGGTGGCCTGACCGTCGGCGGTACGGGAACGGCCGCTCGGGTGTCGATCCCGGGCGGCCGTTGCCGTACCGATCGGCCGAAACCGCCGCGGGCCGCGTTGCCCAGTGGCTAGCCTGCGGCAATGGCCGCAGCACCCGACGAGGTCGAGCAGCCCGGTCCCCGGGGGCGGGTCTCCCCGACCGACCGGATGACGGCGTTCAGCGACGGTGTCTTCGCCATCGTCATCACGCTGCTGGTCATCGAGTTGCGGGTGCCGGAATACCACGAGGGCGAGCTGCTCACCGGGCTGCTCGACGAGGGCGCCTCCTACCTGGCCTTCGTGGTGTCCTTCGTCTACATCGGGGTGCTGTGGCTCAACCACCACGCGCTGCTGCGGCTGATCCGTGGCACCACCCTCGCGCTGAGCTGGATCAACCTCGCCGTGCTCTTCGGCGCGGTGATCATTCCGTTCCCCACCGCGGTGCTGGCGTCGGCGTTCACCCACGGCGACACCGACGACCAACGCGCTGCCGTCGCCCTGTACGCCCTGGCCGCGGCCCTGATGTCGGCCCCCTGGCTGGTCTTCTTCGGCTACCTGCACCGGCACCCGGCGCTGCTGGACCGTCGGGTCACCCCCGGGTACGTGCGGACGCAGCGGCTGCGGCCGATCACCGGCCTGATCCTGTACGGGCTCAGCGGTCTGCTCGGCTGGTTCGTCAGTCCGGTGCTGGGCCTGATCGGCGTCATCGCCATGATCGCCTATCACGCGGTCACCAGCGAGGGGCTGCCCCGCTGGCTCGCCCGTCGCTGACCGGCCGAAGCGGTCCCCGGTGTCAGGCCGGCCCCGGTGCCGGCCGCCGCGTCAGTCGTCGCAGGTCGGCCGCCGCGTCAGTCGGCGCAGGTCGGCCGGGGTGTCCACGTCGACCGGGGAGCCGACGTCGTCGCAGGGCACCTCGACCACCAGGTCCGGTCGGTCGCGCAGCAGGTCGCGGGCGCCCCGGTCGCCGACGGCGTACCCGCTCAGCAGCGGCCAGGCCCGCCGGGCCAGCAGGATCGGGTGCCCGGGGCGGCCGGCGTAGGTGGCGACCGCGACGACCGCGCCGTCGGCGTACGCCGCCCGCACCCGGCGCACCGCGACCGGGCTGAGCAGCGGCTGGTCGACGAGGACCACGACGGTGGCCGGCACGTCGGCCGGCAGCGAGGCAAGGCCCCGCAGCAGTGACGAGCCCAGCCCGTCGGCCCAGCGGTCGTGCCGGACCGGCACCGCGCCGGGCAGGTCGGGCACCCCGTCGGCGCCCGCGCCGAGCACCACGTGCACGGGTGCGCAGCCGCCGTCGGCGAGCAGTCGGACCGCGCGCCGCACCAGCGTTTCGCCGCCCAGTTCGACGAGCGCCTTCGGCCCGCCGTAGCGCCGGCCGGCGCCGGCGGCCAGCAGCAGTCCCGCGGTCACCGCCGTCACCTCCGTACGAACGGCTTTGCGTTATTCGCCCTGAGATATACCGACAAAGCTAGTCTGGGCCGGTGCAGGGCGGAGCGGAGAACGCGACGACGATCGACGAGCGGCACTCGTCCCGGGTGACGGTCGAGGTCAACGGCGTGTCCCGCGAGGTCACCCTGGACAACCGCACCACACTGCTCGACACGCTGCGCGAGCACCTCGACCTGACCGGGGCGAAGAAGGGCTGCGACCACGGCCAGTGCGGCTCCTGCACCGTGCTGCTGGACGGCCGCCGGGTGAAGAGCTGCCTGATCTTCGCGGTCACCGTGGACGGCCGGTCGGTGGTGACCGTCGAAGGGCTGGCCGGGCCGGACGAGCTGTCCCCGTTGCAGGCCGCCTTCATCGCGCACGACGCGTTCCAGTGCGGCTACTGCACCCCCGGGCAGCTCTGCTCCGCCCGCGGCATGCTCGACGAGGTCTCCCGAGGTTGGCCCAGCGCCGTCACCGGCGAGCTGAGCACGCCCGCCGCGTTGACCGACGCGGAGATCCGCGAGCGGATGGCCGGCAACCTGTGCCGCTGCGCGGCGTACCCGCACATCGTCGCGGCCGTGCGTGAGGCGGCGTCGTCGTCGTGAGGGCCTTCCGTTACCACCGGCCGGCCGACGTGGCCGAGGCGGTCGCCGTGCTGGCGGCCGAACCGCAGGCCGCCTACCTGGGCGGCGGCACCAACCTGGTGGACCTGATGAAGCTCGGGGTGCAACGCCCCGACGTGCTGGTGGACGTGACCCGGCTGCCGCTGGACACCGTCGAGGAGCTGCCCGACGGCGGGCTGCGGATCGGCGCGACCGTCCGCAACAGCGACCTGGCGGCCCACCCGGTGGTGCGCCGCGACTACCCGGTGCTGGCCCGTGCCCTGCTCGCCGCCGCCTCCGGGCAGCTGCGCAACATGGCCACCACCGGCGGCAACCTGTTGCAGCGCACCCGCTGCGTCTACTTCCAGGACACCGGCAAGGCGTGCAACAAGCGGGAGCCGGGCAGCGGTTGCGCCGCCCTGCACGGGCAGAACCGCGACCTGGCGGTGCTGGACTGGTCCGAGCAGTGCGTGGCCACCCACCCGTCGGACCTGGCCGTCGCGCTGGCCGCCCTCGACACGGTGGTGGAGGTGCACGGGTCCGACGGCGCCCGCGACATTCCGATCGCCGACCTCTACCGCTCCCCCGGCACCCACCCGGAGCGGGAGACCACCCTCGCCCGAGGCGCGCTGATCACCGCCGTCCGGGTCCCGCCGCTGCCGGCCGCCCGCCGTTCGACGTACCTCAAGGTGCGCGACCGGGCCTCGTTCGCCTTCGCCGCCGGGTCGGTGGCCGCGGTGCTGGACCTCGACGAGGACGTGGTCCGCGACGTGCGGCTGGCGTACGGGGCAGTCGCGCACCGGCCGTGGCGCGCGTACCGGGCCGAGGAGGAGCTGCGCGGCCGCCCGTTCAGCCCGGAGCTGGCGGCACGCGCGGCGGACGCGGAGCTGGCCGAGGCGCGCCCGCTGCGGCACAACGGCTTCAAGCTGCCGCTGACCCGGGCCATCACCGTCCGGGCGCTCACCGAGTTGGCGTCGTCGTGAGCACCGTCGGCCAGGCGTACCCCCGGCTGGAGGGCCGCGAGAAGGTCACCGGGACGGCCCGGTACGCGGTGGAGTACCCGGTGGACGGGGTCACCTACGGCTGGGCGGTGCCGTCGACGGTGGTGCGGGGCCGGATCACCCGGGTCGACACCACCCCGGCGTTGGCGTCGCCCGGCGTGCTGGCCGTGCTGCACCACGGCAACGCGCCCCGGATCGCGCCCGGCCAGCAGCCGGAGCTGTGGCTGTTGCAGGAACCGCTGGTGCACTACCGGGGGGAGTACGTCGCGGTGGTGGTGGCCACCAGCCTGGAGGCGGCCCGCGAGGGTGCCCGGCTGGTCCGCATCGACTACGACGCCGGCCCGCACAGCACTGTCCTCACCGACGACCACCCGGGCCTGTACAAGCCGGACCACGTCAATCCCAGTTATCCGACGGACACCGCCGAGGGTGACTTCGACGCCGGGTACGCGGCGGCCCCGGTACGGGTGGACGCCACGTACCGGACTCCGGCGTACCACAACAACCCGATGGAGCCGCACGCCACAACGGCGCAGTGGCGCGACGGGCGGCTGCTGGTGCACGACTCCAACCAGGGCGCGTCGTCGGTCCAGGCCACCCTCGCAGAGCTGTTCGAGCTGCCCCCGGAGTCGGTCCGGGTCGTCGCGCAGCACGTCGGCGGCGGCTTCGGCAGCAAGGGGTACGCCAAGGCCGCGGTGGTGCTCGCCGCCCTCGCCGCCCGACACGTGGACCGCCCGGTGAAGCTGGCGCTGACCCGCCAGCAACTGTTCGGGCCGATCGGTTACCGCACCCCCACCATCCAGCGGGTCCGCCTCGCCGCCGACACCGACGGTCGGCTCACCGCCATCTGCCACGACGCGATCAGCCAGACCTCGACCATCCACGAGTTCGCCGAGCAGACCGCCGTCTACACCCGCAGCATGTACGCCGCGCCGCACCGCCGCACCACGCACCGGCTGGCCCGCCTCGACGTGCCCACGCCGTTCTGGATGCGCGCCCCGGGCGAGTGCCCCGGCGCGTACGCCCTGGAGTCGGCGATGGACGAGCTGGCCGTCGCCGTCGGCATCGACCCGGTGGAGCTGCGCATCCGCAACGACACCGACATCGACCCCGACCAGGGGCAGCCCTTCACCAGCCGCAACCTGGTGGCCTGCCTTCGCGAGGGGGCACAACGCTTCGGTTGGGCCGGCCGTGATCCGTCTCCCCGGGCCCGGCGCGACGGGCGTTGGTTGATCGGCACGGGGGTGGCCGGGTCGAGCTACCCGGCCCGGGCCCGGCCATCCTCGGCGACGGCCACCGCCCGGCCCGACGGGAGCTTTTTGGTGCGGGTCAACGCCACCGACATCGGCACCGGCGCGCGGACGGCGATCTGGCAGGTGGCCGCCGACGCGCTCGGGGTGCCGCCGGAGCGGGTGGAGATCCGCATCGGCGACAGCGCCCTGCCGACCGCCCCGGTGGCCGGGGGGTCGATGGGGACCTCCAGCTGGAGCTGGGCGGTGATCCGGGCCGCTGAGGCGCTGCGCGAGAAGCTGCGCGACGGCGGGCCGCCGACCGACGAGGTGACCGCCGAGGCGGACACCGCCGAGGAGGTGGGCGGTCAGCCGACGCGACCCCGGTACGCGTACGGGGCGCAGTTCGTCGAGGTGCGGGTCGACGCGGACACCGGCGAGGTGCGGCTGAACCGGATGCTCGGCGTGTTCGCGGCAGGGCGAGTGGTGAACCCGACGACGGCGCGCAGCCAGCTCATCGGGGGCATGACGATGGGGCTGTCGATGGCGCTGCACGAGGAGGGCCTGCTCGACGAGCGGTACGGCGACTGGGTCAACCACGACCTGGCCACCTACCACATCACCGGTTGCGCGGATGTGGAGTCCATCGAGGCGTACTGGTTGGACGAGCGGGACGACGAGCTGAACCCGGCCGGGGTGAAGGGCATCGGCGAGATCGGCATCGTCGGCGCGGCGGCGGCGGCGGCCAACGCGGTGCACCACGCGACCGGCGTCCGGATCCGGGAGCTGCCGATCCGGCTCGACAAGCTCGTCGGAGTATCGGGCTTGGCTTAAATAAGCCGTCAGTGATACAACTGTCGTCGTGCACGCCTTCGACGTGCTGGGCGATCCGGTCCGGCGCCGCATCCTGGAGCTGCTCGCCGACGGCGAGCAGCCCGCCGGCGCGGTCAGCGCGGTCATCCGCGAGGAGTTCGGCATCTCCCAGCCCGCCGTGTCCCAGCACCTCAAGGTGTTACGCGACAACGGCTTCGCCACGGTGCGGGCGCAGGGCACCCGGCGGCTCTACGCGGTCGACCCGCGCCCACTGCGCGAGGTCGACGGTTGGCTGGAGCACTTCCGCCGGTTCTGGACCCCACCCCTGGCGGCACTCGCCACCGAGCTGGCCCGAGGCCGACGCGAGCGTCGCCTTCGTGGGCCCGCCGACCCAACCGACGAGAGGAACACCTGATGTTCGACGCCACCGAGCAGATCAACGCCGTCCAACGCACCGTCGGCAGCCGCACCCTGGAAGCCGGCGAGGCGCGGGTCACCACCATCAGTCAGACCTACCAGGCGACGGCCGAGGACCTGTGGGACGCCTGCACCAGCGCCGAGCGCATCCCGCGCTGGTTCCTGCCGATCTCCGGCGACCTGCGACTGGGCGGCACGTACCAGCTTGAGGGCAACGCGAACGGCACCGTCGAAAGCTGCGAGCCGCCGCACCGCTTCACCGCCACCTGGGAGATGGGCGGCGAGGTGAGCTGGATCGAGGTACGGATCACCCCGGTTGACGGGGATCGGGCCCGGCTCGACCTGGACCACATCGCGCACGTCGACCAGGACCGGTGGGCCCAGTTCGGCCCGGGCGCGGTCGGTGTCGGCTGGGACCTGGGGCTGCTCGGCCTCGCCTCGCACCTGGCTGGCGACGGCAACGGAATCACCCCGGAGCAGGGCGCCGAGTGGACCGCCTCCGCGCAGGGGCGACGGGCCATGGAGCTGAGCAGCCAGCTGTGGTGCGAGGCGAGCATCGCCGCCGGCACCGACGCCGACGAGGCGAAGGCCGCCGCCGAGCGCACCACCGCCTTCTACACCGGCACCCCGGCAGCCTGACCGCAGGGCGGAACGGCGGCCCGACCGCACGACGCGACGGCAGCGCGGCAGTCGGGCGGGACAGCGGCCTCACCGCACGGCGGGGCGGCGGCGCGGCAGTCGGGGCGGGGTTCGGAGTAACGTGCTGCGGCATGACCGGCACGCCGTACTCGCACTGCTCCTACTGCGGCGCCGCCTACCCGGCCGCCGCCGGATGGCCACGGGTCTGCGCGGTCTGCGGCGAGACCGTCTGGCGCAACCCACTGCCGGTGGCTGTCGCGGTGTTGCCGGTCCGCACGGCCGGGGGCCTGGGTGTGGTGGTGGTCCGCCGGGACATCGAGCCGGCCCGTGGCCTGCTCGCGCTGCCCGGCGGCTTCATCGAGTACGGCGAGGAGTGGTCCGACGCCCTCGTCCGTGAGCTGCGGGAGGAGACCGGCCTGATCGCGGCGGCCGAGGACGCCCGCCTGTTCGCGGTGCACGGCGCGCCGGCGGGAGGCACCATGATGATCTTCGGAGTGCTGCCCGAACGGGCCGCCGAGGACCTGCCCCCGTCGGCACCGACCGACGAGGCCACCGAGTGGCTGGTGCTCACCGACCCCGTCGAGCTGGCGTTCTCCACCCACACTCGCGTCCTAGCCGAGTTCCTGACACCCACCTCCTGACGGCACCGACGGCACCGACCGCAGCGGGTGGCCTGACGACTCTGACCATGCCTTTGCCGCCATCAGGCAGCAGGGGACAAGGGTTTGGTCGATCCGCCAGGACCATGCGGGTGCCGCCGCGCCGCTAGGCTACGGCCTCGACGTCGTATGGCTGGTAAGGGGAGACGACATGTCGCAGGACCAAGCTGAGCAGCCGGTGGGAGGTTCGGCCGCCAAACTGGACACGACAGTGCCGCACTCGGCACGGGTGTGGAACTACTGGCTCGGCGGTAAGGACAACTTCGCCCCGGATCGCGAGGTCGGCCAACAGGTACAGTCGGTCTTCCCGGAAATCGTCGAGGCCGCACGGTATTCGCGCGCGTTTCTCGGACGAGCGGTGACCTATCTCGCCGCAGAGGCGGGGATCCGCCAGTTCCTCGACATCGGTACCGGCCTACCCACAGCCGATAACACCCACGAGGTCGCCCAACGGATCACGCCACAGGCGCGCGTCGTCTACGTCGACAACGACCCGATGGTTCTCGCGCACGCCCGGGTGTTGCTGACCAGCAGCCAGGAGGGCGCCACCCAGTATGTCGACGTCGATCTGCGCGACGTGGACACGATCGTCCACGATGCCCGCGAGACACTGGACTTCGGTGAGCCGATCGCGCTGATGATGCTGGGCGTTATGGGTCACGTCGAGAAGCCGGCCGAGGTGCGGGCCATCGTCAACGCTTTGGTCTCGTCCCTACCGTCGGGGAGCTTTCTGGCGATGTCCGACGGTACCGCTACCAGCGAGCGGGCCATCGAGTCGCATCGGCAGTACAACGAAAGCGGTGCTCTGCCGTACCACCTGCGCGAGGTCGCGGACTTCACGGCGTTCTTCGACGGTCTCGACCTCGTCCGGCCTGGTGTCGTGCCGCTGGGGCACTGGCGGACCGACAGCCGGCCCGCGTCCGCGGTGGATGGCTACTGCGGGGTCGCCCGCGTGCGCTGACGCCCTGGCATATCCGCAGGGTCTGTCCGCAGCCTCCTCGGCTGGTCTCTGCGCAATCTGGTCAGCGGGTGTCGGCGTGCCGGACGGTGGCCAGTCGGTGGGTGATCAGGACGACCGCCCGGTCGGGGCTGCGGCCTAGGTAGTAGGCGCGTCGCCCCGCGCGTCCGGTGCACCCTCGGCGATCGGCAGCAGGACCCGGAAGGTGGTGCGGCCCGGCTCGGTCTCCACCCGGATGTCGCCGTGGTGTTTGTGCACCACGATCCGGTACGAGATGTCCAGCCCCAGACCGGTGCCCGCCCCCACCGGCTTCGTGGTGAAGAACGGCTCGAAGATGCGCGGACGCACCTCCGGCGGGATGCCCGGCCCGGTGTCGGTGATCTCCACCGCCAGCAGGTCACCGGCCCGTCCGGTGCGGACGGTCAGCACCCCCTTCTCTCCCATCGCGCCCAACGCGTTGTCGATCAAATTGGTCCACACCTGGTTCAGCTCGGCCGCGTACGCCGGAACCGGTGGGAGGCTGCGGTCGTACTCGCGGACCAGCTTGACCTCGGCGGGGATCTTGCCCTTGAACATCACCAACGTGGCGTCGAGCAGGTCGTGCACGTCCACCACCCGGTGCGGCGCGCGGTCCAGCTGGGAGTACTGCTTGGCGGCGCCCACCAACCCGGAGATCCGGGTGACCGCGTCGCCGATCTCGCGCATCAACAGCTCGGTGTCGACCGTGTACGTGAGCCAGCGCACCGCCGCCTCCAGGTCCGCCGCCCCGACCGCGGCCTTCACCTGCGCCAACCACTGTGCGTCCAGCCCACCGCCGACCAGGATCGGCGCCAGGTCCCAGGCCCCGTCGACCCCGTGCTCCTCCAACCAGTCGGTGAGGGCGTCCTCGGCGTCCGCGGTCGCCATCGGGGTCAACTTCGGCGCGGTGGCCACCCGGGCGACCGCCTCCTCCTGCAACGCGACCAGACCGTGCAGGGCACTGCCGTCGAGCCGCCCATCGGCGATCATGGCGAGCTTGTGCCGCATCCCGGCGACCCGGTCCCGCAGCACCGACGTGGCCCGCACCGCCGCCGCGGCCGGGTTGTTCAGCTCGTGGGTCAGCCCCGCCGACAGCGAGCCGAGGGCCAGCAGCCGCTCCCGCTCGCCGACGATGGCCTGACTGTCCCGCATCCCGAAGAACAGCCCCTCCAGCAGGTGCATGGGCATCGGGAACCAGGACCGCAGGGCCTCCGCGAAGTCCTCCGCCGGCAGCACGAAGAAGTCCGCGTCGGTCACCGCCCGCAGACTGTTGCGGTAGATCTGGTCGACCTGGTCACCCAGGTACGCCTGGACGGCCCCGCCGTACACCCCGCGCTGTTCGGTCCGGCTGACCTCGACGTCGTCGCCGCGCACCTGACGACTCAACGCCACCGCGCCGCGCAGCAGCACGAAGAAGCAGGTGGCGGGTTCACCCTCGCCGTACACGAGGGTGCCGCCGGCGCGCTGCTCCACCCGGCCGCGCTCGGCCAGCCAGGCGAGCTGCCCGTCGTCGAGCGACTCGAACAGGAACAGGGTGCGCAACTGGGCCGGTGTCAGCCCGTCAGGCTCGGTGCTCACTGGATCTCCTTGGTTCGCGGCTGCGGGGCTCGCAACACCGGCTCACTCCTCGCGCTCACCGGGACTCCTTCGCTCGCGACGGGGCTCGCACGACCAACCACTCCTCGCGCTCATTGGGCTTCCAGGTAGCGGTGCACGAGCGACACCGCCATCGCGCCCTCGCCGACGGCCGAGGCGACCCGCTTGACCGACTCGGCCCGCACGTCGCCGGCGGCGAACACCCCCGGCACGCTGGTCTCCAGGTGGTACGGGTCCCGCGACAATGACCAGCCGGGGGGTCGCCGGCCCCCGGCGAGCAGATCCGGGCCGGTCACGATGAACCCGCGCCCGTCGCGGACCAGCACCCCGTCCAGCCAGTCGGTGCGCGGCTCCGCGCCGATGAAGATGAACAGCCAGGAGGTGTCGACCGAGCGGGCCTCCCCGGTGCGGGTGTCGCAGAGGGTGAGCCGTTGCAGGTGGTCCTCCCCCGCCGCGCCGACCACGGCGGTGTGCGGATGCACAGTGATCTTGTCGATTCGTTCCAGCTGGTCGATCAGGTATCGCGACATCGAGGCGGTCAGGTCCGCACCCCGGATGAGCAGGTGCACCCTGGCCGCGTACCGGGAGAAGTGGACCGCCGCCTGACCGGCGGAGTTGGCCCCGCCGACGATGTAGACGTCCTGCTCGACGCAGCTCGGCGCCTCGGTGGCAGCGGCGCCGTAGAACACCCCCCGCCCGGTGAAGTCGGCCAGCCCCGGGGCGTCGAGCACCCGGTACGACACGCCGGTGGCCAACACCACTGTGTGCGCGGCGATCTCGGTGCCGTCGCCGAAGCGCAGCAGCCGGGCACCGCCGGCCTCGCTGAGACCGACCACCTCCCGGGCGCTGAGCAGCTCGGCACCGAACTTGACCGCCTGGCGCCGGGCCCGGTCGGTCAACTGCGCGCCGGACACGCCGTCCGGGAAACCCAGGTAGTTCTCGATCCGGCTGCTCTGCCCGGCCTGACCGCCGGTCGCCCGTCGCTCCACGAGCACGGTACGCAGCCCCTCCGAGGCGCCGTACACCGCGGAGCCGAGCCCGGCGGGGCCACCGCCGATCACCACCAGGTCGTAGAAGTCACACGCCGGCACCACCGTCAACCCGGCCAGGGCGGCCAGCTCGGCCTCACTCGGGGCGACCAGCGCCTTGCCCTCGGGCGTCACCACCAGCGGCACGTCCGCCTCGGTGGCCCCGGCCGCGTCGAGCAACCGGACACCCTCCGGGTCGTCGGACAACAGCCACCGGTACGGCACCAGGTTGCGGGCCAGGAAGTCGCGGACCTTGAACGACGGCGCGGACCAGCGGTGCCCGACGACCCGGATCTCGGCGCTGGCCGCGTCCGGGGTGGCCGCCCAGGCCTCCAACAACCCGTCGACCACCGGGTACAGCTTCTCCTCCGGCGGGTGCCAGGGCTTGAGCAGGTAGTGGTCCAGGTCGACCACGTTGATGGCCTCGATCGCGGCGTCGGTGTCCGCGTACGCGGTGAGCAGCACCCGCCGGGCGGCCGGGAAGATGTCCATGGCCGCCTCGAGGAACTCGACGCCGGTCATCTCCGGCATCCGGTGGTCGGCCAGCAGCAGCGCCACCTGTTCGCCGCGCAGCTTGACCTCGCGCAGGGCGTCCAGCGCCTCCGGCCCCGAGGAGGCCCGCAGCACCCGGTAGCGGTCGCCGTAGCGGCGCCGGATGTCGCGGGCCACCGCCCGGGACACCACGGGGTCGTCGTCGACGGTCAGGATCACCGGGTTCGCCATGGCGCCATGAAATCACCTGCACCCTGTCGACCGCACCACCGCCGGGGTCGGACCCATGGTTGATCGCGTTCGCGATGGGTAAGCCGGGGATCCGCGTGGGTGCCCGGAGATCGACGACCCGCCCGGTTGCCGCGCACACCTCGGGGGGCCCATGGCGCACGCGACACCGACCCGACCGACGACGTCGGGCGCGATCGTGGAGCTGCGGGTGCACGGGGTCTCCGGCGCGGGGGCGGACCAGGTGTTGAACCGGCCCCACGTGCACCAGGTCGCCGGGGACCGCAGCGGCGGCTTCTTCCGACCACGTCCCGGCTATCCGGACTCCACCGGAACCGACGGGGTGACGCTGGAGGCGTACCGCTGGAGTGACCTGCCGTCCGGCACCGCGGTGCGGACGTTGTCGCTGGTCTTCCTGCTGCCGTTCATGCTCTGCAACGTGGCGCTGTGGATGCGCCCGGCGGACACCGTCTCGGCGCGCGGCTTCATGGCGCTGTGCCGGGTGCTCGCGCTCACCCTCACCGCGCTCTACGTGCTCTCCATCGTCGGGGTGGCGTTGGACCTGATCGCCTGGCGGTGCCTGGACACCCCGTCGTGCCTGGCCGGCCGGAGCTGGCTGTCCTGGCTCGGCGGACGCCCGCCCGGGCTGCGGCTGGGCGTGCTGGCGCTCGTGCCGGTCGCCGCCATCGGGCTCGTCTGGTGGCTGGGCGCCCGCCCGAGCCACTCGTTCGACGCGTTCCGGACGCCGACGACGCCGGCGTCGAAGCACCGGTTGAGCGCCGTCGGCCAGTGGGACGGTGAGCCGCTGGTGGGTCGGCTGCGCTCGGTGCACGTCGCGGCGGCGTTCGCCACTCTGAGCGGCAGCCTGCTGGCCGCGCGGGCCAGCCAGCACTCCTCCTGGGTGATGGTGATCCTGCTGACGGCCACCGGGGCGGTGCTGCTGGCCTGCCTGGTCCTGGTCACCGTGGTGGCGAGCATCGACCGCACCGACCCGTCGCCTCGGGTGGACGGCGTCTGCCGCGGGCTGCGCACGATCGCCTGCGGCGTGACGATGCTGGTGATCGTGCACGTCGTCATCAGCCCGGCACCGTGGCCGCAGGGTGGTTCGTTGCCCGGTTACGGCGCGATCGTGGCCTGGCTGTTCGTCAGCCAGACCGTGCTGGTGGCCGTGCTCGCCACGCTGGTGCTGTGGCGCCGGGGTGGCGGGCAGCACAGGTCGCCGCTGCGCGCGTTGGGGTCGCCGGTCTTCATGACGATCTCGGCCGGGCTGGCCGTGGCGTTCTCCGCCGAGCTGGTCTACCGGATGGCAGACCTGCTCGATCGCCATGGAACGACGGCGGACCACCTGGAGACCAGCCCGCCGCTGGCGTACAAGTGGGCGATCTTCGGGTTTTTCCTGGCCGTGGTGACCGCTGTGCTGGTGGCCGGTCTGGTCACCAGGATGACCCGGCGGGAGCGGCGGCGGGCCGCGCGGGCCATCGTGGCCGCCGACTTTCCACACGCGCCGCCGCAGGCGGCGGACCGGCTGCGGCGGGTCGAGCAGGCAGTGGCCCGGGCACGCTTCACCGAGAACCTGGAACCGCTCTCCGTGGTGTACGCCTGCCTGGCGGCGCTCGGCCTGGCCACCAGCGTGCTCGGCCTGCTCCAACTTCCCCCGGGTGAGGTGGTCCAGCGCTACGTCGGAGTGCCGGAAAGCATGGTCAACTTCCTGATCGGGTCGGGTAGCTATGCCATCGCCGCGATCCTGCTCGGCCTGGTGGTGGGCGGCATCTTCGCGTACCGGACACCGCAGTTCCGCCGGTACGTGGGCGTGCTCTGGGATCTGGGCACCTTCTGGCCCCGGGCGGCGCACCCGTTCGCCCCGCCCTGCTACGCCGAGCGGGCCGTGCCGGAGTTGGCCAAGCGGATCTCCTACCTGGTGGAGCAGGGGCACGGCGTGCTGCTGGCCGGGCACAGCCACGGCTCGGTGCTGCTCGCCGCCACGGTGCTGCAACTGCCCACCCGGATCACCGACCGGGTCGCCCTGCTGACCTACGGGTCGCCGCTGGGCCGGCTGTACTCCCGGCTGTTCCCGGCGTACGCCGACGAGCCGGCGCTGTGCGAGATCGGCGAACGGGTCGGCTGGCGCTGGATCAACCTGTGGCGCGACACCGACCCGATCGGCGGCTGGATCTTCGCCGCCCACCGTCCCGGAAAGGCCGAGACGCTGACCGGGCCGGCGGCGACGGTGGATCGGCGGTTGACCGACCCGCAGGACGTGGTGCCACCGCCCAGCGACAGTGTTCCCCCGCCGATCCTGGGGCACTGGCCGTGTGAGTCGCAGGAGGCGTTCGCCGAGGCGGTACGGGAGCTGACCCGGCGGTTGCGCCGCGAACACCGGACGACCGGCTGACCCGGCGGCCGGATATCGTCGCGGGGTGAGCCCGTCCACACCGCCCGCACGCCGGTTGATCGCCTCCAACAAGAAGGCCCGGCACGAGTACACGGTGCTGCGCACGTACGAGGCGGGCATCGTGCTGGTCGGCACCGAGGTGAAGTCGCTGCGCGAGGGGCGGGCCTCGCTGGTGGACGCGTTCGCCCACGAGCGCGACGGCGAGATCGTGCTGTACGGCCTGCACATCGCCGAGTACGCCTACGGGACGTGGACCAACCATGCCCCGCGCCGCAACCGCAAGCTGTTGCTGCACCGGGCCGAGATCGACCGGATCCTGGACAAGGTCCGCGAGGGCGGGGTGACCATGGTCCCGCTGTCGATGTACTTCGAGAACGGTTTCGCCAAGGTCGAGTTGGCCCTGGCCAAGGGTAAGCGCTCCTACGACAAGCGGCAGACCCTCGCTGAGCGCGACGCCAACCGGGAGATCGCCCGCGAGCTGGGCCGGCACCTCAAGGGCCACCCCCGCCGTCCCTGATCTCGGATCGTCAGTCCCGGGCACTGCCCCTCCCACCGGTCGCGCGCGTCTTCCGCGCGGGTCGCGGCGCGGCGCGCCCGGACATCGTTGACGTCGTCCGACGGACGTGGTCTGCTCAGCTGACGCCGTTAATGAAAACGGTAATCGTTAGCCGATGTGGAGGAGAATCATGTCGCTCACCGTCCCACCCGCCCTGCTCGACGCCGCCGAACGCGGCCCCGTCGACGACGAGGCATTCATCGCCTGCGTCCGCGACTCACTGCCCTACGCGTGGGCCACCGTCAGCCGGGTCGTCGCCGAGCTGGAGGCCGGCGACGACGACCTGGCCGACAACGTCGTCCCGCCACCCACCGACGCCGACCGGGGGCAGCTGCTGCGGGCGCTGGCCAGCGACGCGATCCGCGCCGGCCTGGAACGGCACTTCGGCGTACGCCTGGCGTTCCAGAACTGCCACCGCGTCGCCGCCTTCCGCCCGTCCGCCGTCGACGGGGAGCGCTACCGCCGCTTCGTGTCGACCCGTGGCCAACTGCTCAACCAGTCGCCGCAGCTGCGCAACTGCTGAGGGCGCCGGGTGGACCCGCCGGAGTCGCCGGCGGGTCCACCCGGGCGCTAACGGCCGATCGTGTCCAGCTCGGCGAGGTCGTCATTGGAGAGGGAGAGCGCCGCGCCCGCGATGTTCTCCCGCAGGTGCGCCGCGGACGAGGTGCCCGGGATCAGCAGGATGTTCGGCGACCGTCGCAGCAGCCAGGCCAGCGCCACCGACATCGCCGCCGCCTCCAGCCGGGCGGCCACCGTCGACAGCACCGACGACTGCAGGGGGCTGAAGCCGCCGAGAGGGAAGAACGGCACGTAGGCGACGCCCTGCCCGGCGAGCGCGTCAATCAGCTCGTCGTCGCGGCGGTGCGCGAGGTTGTACATGTTCTGCACGCACACGATCGGTGCTATCGCCTGCGCCTCGGCCACCTGCTCCGGCGTCGCGTTGCTCACCCCGAGGTGCCGGATCAGGCCCTGCCGTTGCAGGTCGGCGAGGGTCTCGAACGCCTCGGCGAGAGAGCCGGGCAGCGGGCCCGCGGCGTCGCCCAGCCGGAGGTTGACGAGGTCGAGCACGTCGAGACCGAGGGTCTCCAGGTTCTCGTGCACGGACCGGCGCAGGCTCAGCGGGTCACGGGCCGGGGGCCAGCCGCCCTGCGGGTCACGGTTCGCACCGACCTTGGTCACGATGTGCAGCGAATCGGGGTACGGGTGCAGCGCCTCCCGGATCAGCTGGTTGGTGACGGTCGGACCGTAGGCCGCCGAGGTGTCGATGTGGGTGATGCCGAGCTCGACTGCCGTACGCAGGACGGCGAGTGCGCCGTCGCGGTCGGCCGGCGGTCCCATCACTCCGGGGCCGGCCAGCTGCATGGCGCCGTAGCCGAACCGGGTGACCGTCAGGCCTCCCAACGTCCAGGTGCCGCCGGGAAGGGAGGTGGTGAGCATGTTCGTACCTCTGGCTCTCGTGTCGCGCCGAGCGGTGCCGGCGCATCGTCTACCTGCTCCACCCTCGGGGTGTAGCTTCACTTTCGGAAGTAGGCACCTGAAGGTGCGTAACGCCCCGGCGGCTGAGGAGCGGCTCGATGACAACGACCACGGCGGCGCAGAAGAGGGCTCAGGCCAAGGTGGAATATGACGCCTTCCTGGCGCAGTGTCCGAGTCGAAAGCTGCTCGACCGCATCGCTGACAAGTGGGTCACCCTGGTGCTGGCGGCGCTGAACAGCGACGGCTCGCACCGCTTCGGCCTCGACTGCGCCGGCAAGCCCCGGTCCATGCGCTACTCGGAGCTGTCGCGCCTGCTGGCCGGGGTCAGTCAGAAGATGCTCACCCAGACACTGCGCTCCCTGGAACGCGACGGTCTGATCACCCGCACCGTGGTGCCGACAGTGCCCGTCACCGTCACCTACGAGCTGACCGACCTCGGCATCTCCCTGCACCACCTGATGCGTGGCGTGAAGGGTTGGGCCGAAGCGCACATGGACGACGTGCTCGCCAACCGCGCGACGTACGACAACCGCGACGCCTGAGCCGTGCGCCCCCCCGAGGCAAACCCGGGCCGCGCGGGAGACACGCAGTAACGGCCGCAGAAGCCCCAAGAGGTACGCAGACACGGCTCGTTTTGGCCTTTCGCACTCGCAGATGCGGCAGCTATGGTGAGCCGGTGACGATGTTCCGGATCGGCGAGGCGGCCGACCTGCTCGGCGTCAGCAGCGACACGATCCGCCGCTGGGTCGATGCCGGGCGGCTGACGGCCGGGCGTGACGAGCACGGCCACCGGGTGATCGACGGCGTCGACCTGGCGGCGTTCGCCCGCGCCCAGGCCGCCGACCCGGACGCGGGCGCCGAGTTCTCCTCGGCCCGCAACCGGCTGCGCGGCATCGTCGTCGACGTCCGCAAGGACACGGTGATGGCCCAGGTCGACATCCAGGCTGGCCCGTTCCGGGTCGTCTCGCTGATGAGCCGGGAGGCGGTCGACGAGCTCGATCTGCGGGTCGGCTCGGTGGCCGTCGCGGTGATCAAGTCGACAACGGTGGTGGTGGAACGGGCCGCGCCAGCGTCGAGCAGGGGAAGGTCGGGCGGATGAGCGCGCGGACGACGCGCACGGCGATGACCGTGGTCATGGCGCTGGCGGTCGCCGGCTGCGGCGCGGTCGACGACCGGGCCTCCGGCGGTGCCGCGGACGGCCGGGTCACCGGGGCGGTGACGGTGTTCGCGGCCGCGTCGCTGACCGAGTCGTTCCGTCGGATCGGCAAGGAGTTCGAGGCCGCCAATCCCGGCAGCACCGTGACCCTCAACGTCGCGGGCAGCTCCGCGCTGGCCAACCAGATCAACCAGGGCGCGCCGGCGGACGTGTTCGCCTCCGCCGCCCCAGCGAACATGGCCACGGTCACCGAGGCGGGCAACGCCGACGGCACGCCGACCGTTTTCGCCCGGAACCAGTTGGTCATCGCGGTGCCCCGGGGCAACCCGAAAGGCGTGGCCGGGCTGGCCGACCTAAGCCGGCCCGGCGTGAAGGTGGCGCTCTGCGCCAACCAGGTGCCCTGCGGCGCGGCGGCCCGTACCGCCCTGGACGCGGCCGGTGTCGCGCTGACACCGGTCACCCTGGAGCAGGACGTCAAGGGCGCGCTCGCCAAGGTGAAGCTCGGCGAGGTCGACGCCGCCCTGGTCTACCGCAGCGACGTGCGAGCGGCGAGCGCCGACGTGACCGGTGTGGAGTTCCCCGAGTCGGCGCGGGCGGTCAACGACTACCCGATCGTCGCGCTGAAGGACGCGCCCAATCCGGCCGGCGCGCGGGCTTTCGTCGCGTACGTCCGCTCGGCGCCGGCGCAGGCGGTCCTCGCCGAGGCCGGGTTCCAGGCTCCGTGAGGCAGGTCCGCGACGACACCGCAGGCGAGCGTGACGAGGCGGCACGCGAGCGCCGGGCCACGCCGCGACGGCGGGGGCGGGTGCCGGCGGCGCTGCTGATCCCCGCCGGGCTGGGGCTGCTCTTCCTCGTCCTGCCGCTGGTCGGGCTGGTGATCCGGGCGCCGTGGACCACCCTGCCGCAGCGGCTCACCGAGCCGGGCGCGTTGACCGCGCTGCGGCTGTCGGTGCAGACCGCGACGCTGGCCACCGCGCTCTGCCTGCTGCTCGGGGTGCCGCTCGCCTGGGTGCTGGCCCGGGTCGAGTTCCCCGGCCGCCGGCTGGTGCGGGCGCTGGTCACCGTGCCGCTGGTGCTGCCGCCGGTGGTCGGTGGGGTGGCGCTGCTGCTGGTCTTCGGCCGGCGCGGGCTGCTCGGCGGGTGGCTCGACACCACGTTCGGCATCACCCTGCCGTTCACCACCACTGGTGTTGTGCTGGCCGAGGCCTTCGTGGCCATGCCATTCCTCGTGATCGCCGTGGAGGGTGCGCTGCGCGCCGCCGACCACCGCTACGAGGAGGCCGCCGCGACGTTGGGGGCCAGCCGGTGGACCGCGTTCACCCACGTCACGCTGCCGTTGGTGGCGCCCGGGCTGGCCGCCGGGGCGGTGCTCTGCTGGGCGCGGGCGCTCGGCGAGTTCGGGGCCACCATCACCTTCGCCGGCAACTATCCCGGCCGCACCCAGACCATGCCGCTCGCCGTCTACCTGGCGTTGGAGACCGACCTGGAGTCCGCGATCGTGCTCAGCCTGGTGCTGCTTGTCGTGTCGGTGGGCATCCTGGTCGCGTTGCGTGACCGCTGGATGAGCACCGCATGAGCGATGCCCTGCTGGACGCCCGGGTCGTCGTCGACCGGGGCACCTTCCGACTCGACGTGCCGCTGCGCGTCGCACCCGGCGAGGTGGTCGCGTTGCTCGGCCCGAACGGGGCCGGCAAGACCACCGCGCTGCGCGCGCTGGCCGGGCTGCATCCGCTCACCGCCGGTCACGTCACCCTCGACGGCGTCGACCTGGACCGCCCGGCCACCGGGGGCTGGGTGCCCACCGAGCGCCGGCCGATCGGCGTGGTCTTCCAGGACTACCTGCTCTTTCCGCACCTGAGCGCGGTGGACAACGTGGCCTTCGGTCCGCGCCGGCACGGTGTCGAGCGGCGGGCCGCCCGCGCCACGGCCCGGGAGTGGCTGACCCGGGTGGGGCTTGACGCGCAGGCACGGCACCGGCCCCGGCAACTCTCCGGAGGCCAGGCGCAGCGGGTGGCGCTGGCCCGCGCGCTTGCCGTGGCACCGTCGCTGCTGTTGCTGGACGAGCCGCTGGCCGCGCTGGACGCCCGCACCCGGTTGGACACCCGCGCGGAGCTGCACCGGCACCTGTCGGCGCACGCGGGCGCGACGGTGCTGGTCACCCACGACCCGCTGGACGCGCTGGCGCTGGCCGACCGACTGGTCATCGTCGAGGGTGGCCGGGTCGTGCAGGAGGGCGACGGGCCGAGCGTGACCGCCCGGCCGCGCACCGACTACGTCGCCCGGCTGGTCGGGTTGAACCTGTACCGGGGCCGCGCCGACGGGCACGGGGTGCGGCTTTCACCGGAGCTGACCCTCACTGTCGCCGACCGGTTGGACGGCGAAGCGTTCGTGGCGTTCCGGCCGGCCGCGGTGGCGCTGCACCCGGCCCGGCCGGAGGGCAGCGCGCGCAACACCTGGGCGGGGACGGTGGTCGGCGTGCAACGCCACGGTGACAACGTACGGGTGCAACTGGACGGGCCGATCGGGGTGGCCGCCGACGTCACCCCGGCCGCCGCCGCCCACCTGCGGCTGATCCCGGGCCAGCGGGTGTGGGCGGCGGTCAAGGCGACCGAGACGCACGCGTACCCGGCCACCGGCTGACCGGGGCGGGCGGCTCGCACCGGCGCAGACGTTGCCCACCCGAGCGGGAGCGCGTCAGCCGGCTGTCGCGCGGGTGGGCGTCAGCCGGCGAGCAGGTCGTGGTGTGCGGCGCGCAGCCGGGCCAGCGCCGGGTCGCTGCCCGGGACGACCCGGCGATCCAGCTCGGACCACACCTCGGCCAGCGCCGCGCGGACCGCACTCAGCTCGGCGGCGTGCCGCTGGCTGCTGCGTCGGTGCTGCTCGTCGAGGCGCCGAGCCCAGCCGGCGGTGACCGTGGCGAGACGGTCGGCGTCGGCGCGGGCCTGCGCGCCGCTGCGGGCGGCCACGGCGGGGACGATCGCGGCGACCGGGCGGGGGTCGCCGTCGCGGGTGACGACGGTGACCGCGTCGGTCAGCTCGGCCAGCGCGACGAGCTGACTGAACCGGGTGCGCGCCTCACGCAGCGGCACGGAACGCGGCGGGTCGGGACGAGGGGTGAGCGCGGGGACGGCCATGGATGCATGGTGTCGCCCGGGTACGACAGAAATGCGTCGTCAGTGGACAGTGGCCGGCGTCCCGCTCGATCCGGCCAACCACTCGTCGGCCAGCACGGACCAGACTTCGAGGTCGATCCGGCCGTTCGGGCCGGGGGCGACCTGGCGGAGCGTGCCGTCCAGGCGCAGGCCGAGCCGACCGGCGAGGGCCTTGCTGCGGGTGTTGTCGGCGTTGGTGCGCCACTCCACCCGCTGGATGCCGCGCTCGCGCACCGCCCAGTCGACGAGCCGGCGGACCGCCGGTGCGACCATGCCCTTTCCCTCGGCTGCCGGCTCCACCCAGCAGCCGACCTCGCAGACACCTCGGGTCACGTCGAAGGACACGAGCAGGACCCCGCCGACCAGGGTGCCACGCCACCACAGCCCCCAGATGCCGCCGCTGTCGCTGGCCCAGCGGTCGGCGTAGCGCTGCAGGACCGCTCGGGCCGACGACAGGTCGGTGGCCACGAAGGTCGGCGACACCCACGGCTGGATGTGCTCCCGGGCCCGGTCGAGGTTGGCGAGGAACTCCTCGGCCCGCCACGGCTCCAGCGGGCGCAGCTCGACGTCCTCGGTCAGTGGCACTGCGAACACCGGGCCTCCACTCAGTTCGCTCCGAACATCGGTGACAGGCTCGCACAGGCAGTTCCGGCGAGGCGCGGCCGCCCTCGCGCTCACAGTGGCAGATGGGTGCGCAGGGCGGCGAACTGGGCCACTGTCAGGTAGGAGGGGTTGGCGGCCTGCGGCTGACGCAACACCTCCAGGCCGGCGAGTCGGTCGTCGGCGCGCAGCACCGTGCGGGGCACCCGGTCCCCGGCGGCGAGGATGGGCAGGTCCAGCGGCACTGACCACTGCTGCCCCGCAGGGCCCGGCGTGGCCGCTCCGGTGACCCGTCCGACGCCCCACACCCCGTACGGCAGTCGGGCCCGGCTGCCGCTGGCCCAGAAGATCACCGGATGCCCGGCGCGCATCAGCCGCGCCCGATAGCCGGGGCGGACGCACCAACTCGTCACCAGTGGCTCGGCGGCGAACCGGGCGGTGAGGTCGACCAGGTCGGCGTTGCCCTTGATCAGCCAGGCGCCCAGGTCGTCGAGGCGCACCAGTGACTCGGTCATCCGCTCATCCTGCCCGGCCGGCGGTCCGCCCAATCAGATGATCATGTGGGTCCAGTAGCTGAGCCACAGCACGAACAGCACGCCCTGCACCACGGCGAGCGTCGCGGTCAGCCACACGTCGACGCTGGCGTGCCGGGCCCACCGGGCCAGCACCAGCGCCACCGGGAAGGCCGCGAGCAGGTAGCGCAGCAGGCTCTTGTACACCGGCGGGCCCATCGACAGCGGCACCAGCACCATCAGGACGCCGTACACCAGGTAGGCCAGTTCCCGGCGGCGGAACCCGGCGACCAGCACGGCCAGGACGGCCACGGCGAACCACACCCGGGCGGCGTCGCGTGGTTCCCCGGTCAACCCGTTCAGCAGTACCGGCACCGGGTTCTGCACCTCGATCCCCCACCCGGTCTCCTGGGCGTGCTGGTAGGCGAACCAGTCCCCACCCCGCCACCGGCAGTACGCCATGAAGGTGAACCACCCGGCGGGCAGCAGCACCAACGGCCACCCGACCCGCAGGTAGCCGAGCAGGGCGCGCGGGCCGAGCCGCCAGTCGTGCTGGCGCAGCAGCACCAGAGCCAGCGGCAGCACCACGAGCAGGCCGACGGAGCGGCTCATCGCCAGGAAGTAGCCGACCACGCCGACCAGCAGCCAGCGACGCCGCTCGGCGTAGTAGAAGGCGGCCAACGCGAGGCAGACGAAGAGCGACTCGGTCAGCGCGGCCTGGAACAGGAACGCGGTCGGCAGCAGCACCAGGTACCGGGTGAACCGGCGGGCCGCGCGCGCGTCGCCGAGCAGCAGCTCGGCCAGCCGGTAGCCGTACCAGAGCGCCAGCAGGAACGCGACGTTGCTGATCAGCAGCAGGGCCAGGGCGTTGTCGCCGCCGAGCAGCGCGCCGATCGGCCGGGCCAGGAACGGGTACAGCAGGGGGAAGCCGAAGTCTCGCCACGGCTCGGTCAGGGGCAGGGTGCTCAGCCGCAGGTAGAGCAGCGAGTCCCAGGCGAACCAGAAGGATATCCACCGGTGTCCGGAGATCTCCCGCTGTTGCGCCCACATCAGCGCCTCGTCCGGCGGCGGGGCGCCGGGCACGCCGTCCCAGGCGTGCAGGACCAGGAGCCCGAGCACTGTGAGCAGCAGCTTCGCGCCCAGGAACAGGGCAATGACGTACGGCCAGGGCGCCGGCACCCGACGGGCCAGGCGCGCCGCGCCGCGGCCGGCCACGACCGCCCGGGCGGCCAGCGCCGTCGTGCCAGTGCGCCACCGGTCCATCCGCCCCGCTCCCCCGCTCCCCCGGCCGCGTGGGGAGTCGCTCTTCTCGTGGTACGCCGCCGCGCGCCCCGCCGAAGCGAGGACTAGCCGCCATCAAGTGTGACATTCTGCGCAGAACGGGTAGACGCCGCGCCTCAACCATGGCGGTGAGCAGGGGGAGCGCGTCAGCATGAGCGAGCACATCGGCACGGTGGTCATCGGCGCGGGGCCGGCCGGGCTCACCGCGGCGTACGAGCTGCTCCGGCACGGCCGATCGGTCCAGGTGTTCGAGGCCGACGAGGTGGTCGGCGGGATCAGCCGGACCGTCGAGCGCGACGGGTGGCGGTTCGACATCGGCGGGCACCGGTTCTTCACGAAGGTGCCCCGGGTCGAGGCGTTCTGGCACGAGATCCTGCCGGACGAGGACTTCCTGACCCGGCCCCGGATGAGCCGCATCTTCTACCGGGGAGCCCTGTTCAACTACCCGTTGAGCGCCATGAACGCCCTGCGCAACCTGGGTCTGCCGGAGGCCGCCCGCTGCCTCGGATCGTACGCGCGCGCCCGGCTGCGACCACCACGCGACCAGTCGCACTTCGAGGGCTGGGTGTCGGCCCGGTTCGGCTGGCGGCTGTACTCGATCTTCTTCAAGACGTACACGGAGAAGGTCTGGGGTATGCCGGCGCACCGGTTGCAGGCCGACTGGGCGGCGCAACGGATCAAGAACCTGTCGCTGGCCACGGCGATCCGCAACGCGCTGCTGCCCCGGCGTCGGCGCACCGACGTGACGAGCCTGATCGAGCAGTTCCAGTACCCGAAGTACGGGCCGGGGATGATGTGGGAACGCTGCGCCGAGCGGGTCCGCGAGCGGGGCGGGCAGCTGTCCACCGGCAGCTGGGTCACCGCCGTGCACCGCGACCCGGCCCGCCGACGGGCGATCAGCGTGACCGTCAACGGCACGGGCGGGCAGCGCACCGAGGCGGCCGACCACGTGATCTCGTCCATGCCGATCTCGGAGCTGGTGGCCGCGCTGCACCCGCCGGCCCCGCCGGAGGTCCGGGCCTGCGCGGCCGACCTGCGCTACCGCGACTTCCTGACTGTCGCCCTGGTCGTGCCGGCGGAGTTCTCGTTTCCGGACAACTGGATCTACGTGCACGACCCGGAGGTGCGGGTGGGCCGGATCCAGAACTTCGGCTCCTGGTCGCCGTACCTGGTGAAGGACGGCCGCACCTGCCTGGGCCTGGAGTACTTCGTGTTCGAGGACGACGAGATGTGGCGTACCCCGGATGCCGATCTGGTGGCCCTGGCCACCGCGGAGCTGGAGCGGTTGGGGTTGGTCCGACCCGGTGTGGTGGAGGCCGGCTACGTCGTGCGGATGCCCAAGGCCTACCCGGTGTACGACGAGCGCTACCAGCACAACGTGGAGGTGATCCGGGCCTGGCTGGCCGAGGCGGTGCCGAACGTGCATCCGGTGGGCCGCAACGGCATGCACCGCTACAACAACCAGGACCACTCGATGCTGACCGCGATGCTCACCGTCGAGAACATCGCCACCGGGAGTACGCACGACATCTGGTCGGTCAACGTGGAGCAGGACTATCACGAGGAATCCGCTGGCGGCGACAACCGGCGGGGCACGGGGCGGGACGCGCCGGTGGTGCCCAGTCGGGTCATCGCGGCCTCGATCAGCGCACCGGGAGGGTCGGACGAGCGGTCCTCCGCCCCGGCTCCCCCCGCGTGAAGCCGCGCAGGCCTCACGAAACGAGCCGACGCTCAGTCGGCAGTGCCATCGCGGCGGTGGGTCACCTGCGGGGTTCGCCGGTGATGCCGTCCAGGACGGTGGTCAGGTTGTGGTGGAAGGTCTCCTCGGCATTGAGGTGCGCGCCGTCGATGACGAGCCGGGCCACTGTGGGGTACCTGCCGGTCGTCAACATGCGGGTGAGGTAGGGGCCGAGGCGGGCCTGAAAGGCGGCGAGGTCGGTGCCGGTGGACCGGGTGGTGCGGCGCTCGGTGACCTCTCTGCGGACCGCTCCCACCAGGAAGGCGTTGAGGGCGCCCACGGCTCGCTGGAGGTCGTCGATGTCACGCACGGCAGGGGCCTTGCTGAGCGCCGCAGCGGTCGCCTCGCCCACGGCGAGCGCGTGCGGCCCCAGGTGCGGCCGCCCGCCGAGCAGGTCGGCGAACCACTCGTGCGCGAGGGCGGCGTCACGGGTCGCGTGGGCGATGGCCAGCAGCGTGGCGCGCCACTGCGCGTGCTGGGCCACCTCGGCGATCCGGGCATAGACGACGTCGACCATGAGGTCGAGGAGTTCGGATTTGTTGGTCACATAGTCGTAGAGCCGCATCGGGCCCACACCGAGCTCTTTGGCGATCTTGCGCAACGACAGCCCGTCGAGGCCGCCCGCTGCGGCGAGCCGGATCGCCGCAGCGGCGATCTTGTCCCGGCTCAACGGCACCGGCGCCGCCCTCGGTTGAGGTTCGGGCCGCTCCCACACTGACAACGGCTCACTACCGTACGGTGTATCCACAAATACAGTGTACGGTAGCGGCATGAGAACGCGAATCGCGATCGCCGGTGGTGGCCTCGGCGGGTTGACGCTGGCCCGGATCCTGCACCGGCACGGCATCGACGCGGTCGTGTACGACCGCGAGGCGAGCCGGTCCGCGCGCCCTCAGGGCGGCGCCCTCGACCTGCATCCGGAATCCGGGCAGCTGGCACTGGCCGAGGCGGGTCTCGCCGACCGGTTCCAGTCGGAGGCGCGGCCCGAGGGCGAGGAACATCGCATCCTCGACCCGACCGGGCGCACCCTGGTGCACCACGTGCCGCAACCCGGCTCATTCTCCGGGCGACCCGAGATCGACCGCAGCGCCCTGCGTGATCTCCTGCTCGACTCCCTGCCCAACGGCACGGTTCGTTGGGGGCACCGGCTCGTCGCGGCGACCGCATGCCCCGACGGGGGCTGGGATCTGACGTTCCACGACGGCCACCGGGCCAGCTGCGACATCCTCATCGGCGCGGACGGCGCGCGCTCGGTCGTCCGCCCGCTGCTGACCGACGTCGCGCTGTCCTATGTGGCGACCCTGGTGGAGCTGAGCGTCGAGGACGCCGACCGGCGCCGTCCCGACCTCGCCGAGTTGGTCGGCCCCGGGAACCTGTGGTGCGTCGGCGCGAACCAGATCCTGGCCGCCCAACGTCTCGGCGACGGCAGCCTCCGGGTCGGGATCTCGCTGCGCGCGCCGGAGCAGCCCCTCGACACCTACCGCAGCAAGCGTGCCCTGCTGGACCTGTTCGCTGGCTGGACCCCCCGCCTCACCGCACTCATCGCGGCCGCCGACAGCCCGCCGACGCCACGCCTGATCGAGGCGATGCCCCTCGGTACGCGCTGGGCCAACCGGCCGGACGTCACCCTCATCGGCGACGCCGCGCACCTCATGCCGCCGGTCGGCGAGGGCGCGAACCAGGCCATGCTCGACGCGGCGGAACTCGCCGGCCAGCTCGCCGGCAGCCCCGCCGACCCGAACGCGGCGATCCGCGGGTACGAAGAGTCGATGTTCACCAGGATCCACCCGATCGCCGAGATGTCCGCGCGGGTCCAGGCCATGATGCTGTCCCCTACCGCGGCGGACGACATCGTCCGCTTCTTCACCCGGCCGGCGGAACCGGCACACGCGGACTGACAACGGCTGTCCCACCCCGGAAGCGGCCGTTCAACCCGCCGGTGCCACGAAGACGAGGTCGGAGATGACCACCGGAGGAACCTCGGCCACCGCCTCGACGACCATCCGCCAGGTCCCCACCGGCGGCAGAAGGTAGCCGTCGTAACGGCAGTGCCCGTCGGGGCGCAACATGGTCACGGCGACCGGTTCGCCGCGGTCCGGGCACTCGAGTCGGGCGTGCAGGAGCAGGTCCGGCCGATCGGCGGTCACCACCACCGGCAGCGGCGTGTCCGCCACCGCCACCTCGGGCACGTCCAGGCCGAGTTCCACCGGCGGCGCCAGGATCTCCCCCAGGTCGACGGGATCGATCTTGTCGAGGATCACGTCGAGCACCCGACGCGACGCGGTCAGCGGGCCGTGTCGTTCGGCGAAGCAGGTCGCCTCCTCGGTGGTGGCCCACTCCGGTGGCACGGCACTGAACAGCGGCACCGTCCCGTCGCCCAGATAGTCCCGACCCTGGTAGGCCTTCCCGTACGCCAAGCCGTCCCGGTCGACGGTCACGCTCTGCCAGGTGGGCTGGCGTTTGCCGGCGACGGCGTGAACTGTGTACTCGGGACGGCCGTTCACCCGCACCGCCGCGGCGATCTCGTCGTGGAAGGCCAGTCCGGACGCCACCGCGTCCGGCGGCAGCCCCGGCAGGGCGGCGGCCCGCACGTTCGTCGGTCCTCCGCCGACGTCCACGCAACGGTACGTCGGCAGCAGCTCGTACAGTGACGGGAAGGTCCGCGTGACGTCGGTCAGCAGCGTGTCCCAGCCGAGCGAACGCAGTGGCCGGAAGGCATCGCCGGTCAACGCCCGCACCGCGTTCACCGAGCCGCGGTAGGGCGTGCCCAGTGTGACCAGTCGGCGGGTCAGCTCCCGACCACCCAGCACCTCGATGAGGTACCGGGCGACGAGCCCGCCCATCGAGTGACAGACGAAGACGACTTTGGCGCTCGGGCCGCCAGCGCCGCGCCGCCACTCGTCCAACCAGGACCGTACGTGCTCGTTCAGAAGCCTCGCGGTGTGCCGGTTCGACCGACGCCAGTCGTAGCTGAACACCCGCAGAGCCGGGCCGAAGGTATCGGTGAGCTGTCGCAGCAGGCGGTCGTACCCGGGGCCGCCATAGAACCCGGGCCACAGGTGGAGGCCGCGAACCGGACCCGCCGGCCGCAGCCCGTCCGTCCCCGGCGCACCCTCGGCCAGGCGCAGCAGTTCGACGGTACGGGCGAACGCCGCAGCGCCTCGGGCGACCGTGGGCCAGGACAGATTCCAGACGTCGCCCCGCCCGGGCAGCGTCAACACGCTCCCCGTCACCCCGGGCACCATGACGACCAGGTCACGGGTGGGCATGCGGCTCCTCCGCTCGGATGGTTCGGATGGTTCAGTTCCCTCGGGGCCAGGGCATCCAGGTGCGGCGTCGCCGACCCTCTGACTCTTCCGGCGGGGTCGGCGTCGCCGCCATGGAGGAGGGCTCCGGTTCCGGGGCGAAGACCGGCCCATCCGCCGGGACGCGCTGCCGGCGGCCGCCCGTCGCCCCGCTCTGCTCGGGCGGTGCCGGAAGTCGCCGCAGCTCCACCATGTGAACCCCGTCGTCGCCGCCGCTGGCCAGGAGCGTCCGACCGTCACGTTCAATGATCGTCAGTGCGCGTACGGCCGCCGTCTGGCTGGTCAGTTGGGCCAGACGCTGGCCGGTCCGGCAGTCCCAGAGCAGCACCGTGCGGTCGTCGCCGCCCGAAGCCAGCACCGTGCGCCCGTCGATCTCACCGATGGCGAGCGCGTTCACCGCCTCCCCGTGCCCCCGCAGGGTGTGGATCTTTTCGCCCCGCTCGACGTCCCAGAGCACGACGTTGTTGTCCTGCCCGCCGGTGGCGAGCACTGATCGGCCGGAAAGGTTACCGGCCGCGAGCGCCCGCACGTAGCCCTTGTGCCCGGCCAGCAGCTGCACCTCTTCGCCACCGAGATCCCGCAGCTCGACGGTGTCGGAGAAGCCGACCGTCGCCACGACCCTCCGGTCCCCGTGGACGGCGACGGCGAGGGCGTTGACCCGACCGCCCGCCGTCTGCACCGTCCACCTCTCGTGCGTCGCCGGAGACCACAGCACAAGCTGCCCCAGGTCGCCCGTGTAGGCGACCAGAACGCCCTCCCCCAGGTCGCAGAACGCCACCGCCATGACGGACAGCACGGCGTTCCCACGGGTGGCGTCCAACAGGTCGCCGGTGGCGGCGTCGCACAGTCGCACGGACTGGCCGGCGGCGACGGCGACGACCGGCCGGCCACCCAGCTCGGTGACCGCCAGGGCGTTCACCGCACCGACCCCGACGATGGGCTGGCGGACCCGTCCGGTCATCGCATCCCAGACCAGCACCCGCCCGTCACGGCCGCCGGTCACCAGCACGTGCTCGGACCCGATCCGGGTGAACACCGCGCTGGTGGTGAACCTGCCGTCGTCCCGGGTGGCGCCGCCGGTCGACGTCACTGTCTCCCAGAGCCGCAAGGTGCGGTCGGCACCGCCGGTGGCCAGCACCGCCGGCCCTCGACCCGTGTTGAACCCCAGGGCGAGGATCGACTCCCGGTCGCCGGGCGGATTGTCGCGCGGCTCCTGCTCATCGCCGGGACCCTCCGGCCCTTCGAGCGCGAGCATCCGGCGGCCGTCGCCGCCCCAGTCGGATTCGGCGTGGTACACCGACGGCGGATGCCGCAGCGTGCGCAGCGCGGAGCCACTCACCGGGTCCCACAGGCGCACACCGCCGTCGTCACCGGCGGTGGCCAGCACCGTCCGGCCGTCGATCTCACCGAAGGCGAGCGCGTTGACCGCTCCGGTGTGACCGGTGCAGCTGACGTGGGACTCGCCGGTCCCCGCGTCCCACAGCGTCACCGTGCCGAACGCACCGCCGGTGGCCAGCAGGAGCCGACCGCCGATGGTGGCCGCCGCCAACGCGTAGATCCAACCGGTGGTCCCCAACGTCCGCAGCAGGACCCACCCCTCGGGGTCCCAGAGGCGTACCCGGCCGTCGTCGCCGCCGGTGACGATGAGGAAGCGGCCGTCCCGGCCCTGGGCCGTCACGATCGCCCGCACCGTCGTGAGATGGTCCGGCAGGGTGGCATGCAGGTTCAGGGCCGGCAGCCCCCAGATCCGCACGCTGCCCGCCTCGTCGCCGCCGACGAGCAACGCCCGCCCGTCCGGCAGGGTGACCGCCGCCAGCGCGTGCACCCAACCGCCGGCGTGGCTCACCGACGCCTCCTGCGCACCGGTGGTGAGGTCCCACAGCCGCACCGTGCCGTCGGCGCCACCGGTGGCGACGAAGTTCCGCCCGTCGACGGCGACGATCTCGACGGCGAGCACCGGAGCGCGGTGCCCCCGCAGCGTCGCCCGGTGGTTGCCTGTCGTGTCCCAGACGCGGACGGTGCCGTCCCCACTGGCCGTGGCGATGACCACGTCGCGCGACACCTCACGGATCGCCACCGCGGTCACCGCGCTGGTGTGCCCGGCCAGGCGTCGGTGGAAGGCGCTGCGCTCGCCCCGGCCCCACAGGCCCCGCCAGGGGACTTCGTCGACCGGGTGCAACAGCGGCAGGGCTTCCGGCTCGTGCGCGAGGGCCACCGACTGCAACGCGGCGGCGCGCTGCGCGGTGGACATGTCCGGGAAATCGGCGGCGGTGCGCCAGTAGAGCCGGACCAACGGCCGATCGCGGTGGTCGACACCGGCCAGGACCCGCCACAGCCGGGTCGGCTCGGCGTAGAGCAGGAAGGCGCTGTCGTCGACGAGTTCCGGCAGGCTGTCACCGGCAGCGGCGTGCGTCGCCAGGTGCCGCAGGACGTACGGATTGGCGTCCGGCCAGCGACGGACGCCATCGATCGTCGTCAGGCCGACCAGAGCCCTGGTGATGAGCGCCTGCACCCGCCGGGTCTGGGTGCCCCGTCGGAGGTAGTCGTTGTACGACTGGTGGTACAGCCGGTAGACGGCCTGGCCGTCCTCACTCGACTCCACCAGGTGCGCGCCGGCGTTGGCCATCAACCAGTGCAGGTCGGCCTCGGTGTACCGACCGCCGTCGGTGACGGCGTTGGCGAGGGTGAGCCACACGTCCCGGCGCGGCAGCCCGGCGCCCTCCGCCCACGCCAGCGGGGTGAGCAGGTCACGGACCCTGCGCTCGTGGTCGCCGAAGCGGGCGAGGTCCTCGGCGAAGGCATTGACCACGCTGCCGCTGAGCAGGCTGCGCATCTGCGGCGAGCCCAGGTCCGCTACCTGCGGCATCCGGGCGAGTCGTCGGGTGAGGAGGCGGGCGAAGAGGAACACGCCGTTGCTGTGGGCGGCGATCTCCTCCGCCGCGCGCCGGGCCTCGCCGTCGCGTCCCACGTAGGGAGAGCCGGCGGTGTGCGTCAGCCGCCGGAACGAGTAGCTGGCAATGTCCGCGTCCTGGTCGGCATCGCGGTCCAGCCAGATCACCTGGTCGTCGCTCACCCCCAGGGCACGCAGCAACGGCCGGTGCCCCTGCTCGGCGCTCACCGGGTCACCCGAGCGGTCCGGTCGGGTAGCCACGAGGACCTTGATGCCGGGCAGATCGGCGAGCGGTCGCAGCAGTTCCGAGGCGATCAGGCGGATGTCGCGGTGCTGTGCCTCGTCCAGCGCGTCCAGCAGGATCGTCGCCCGGTGACGGCGAACCTCGCTGACCCGGTGCACGAACTCGCTCGCGGTCTGCCAACCACGGCTGGGCGCGGTGATGTTCAGGGCCTCGGACAGTTCGTTGACACAGTCCAGGATGGCCTTGTTCTTGGCGTGCACTCCCGCGTGGATCGACCCGGCTGTCGGGATGGTGTCCACCGGGACCCCGCTGAGGCCACCGTGGATCTCCACCTCCTGCCGGTAGTCCGGGACCGACAGGATCGCCAGCCGACCGAGCACTGCCGATTTGCCGCACCCCGGGGACCCGGTGACGGCGAGCATGCCCGGCCGGTCGTCGTTGAGCCAGGCCACGATCCGTCGCAGTACGGTGTGCCGACCGGTGAAATACCACCCCTGGTCGTCTCCGGCATCGATGCCCCGGAACTTGAGCATGAAGTGCTCGACGACGTCCGCCGGCAGCAAGGCGTTTCGCTGGCGCTGCTCATCGACGTTGACGTCTGGCAGCCAGCCGCGGTGCCGTGGGTTACGGAAGAACCGGCCCACCATGCCCGCCATGTCATGGTCGGGGGTCTGCAGGATCCGGCCGGCATCAATGCTCGCGAGCTTCACCCGCAGCGCCTGAGCCAGCTCGTTCGGGGTGATGTGCCGGTCCCGGTCGGTCCACGGCAGGTACGACGGATCCGGTGGCGGGCCATCCCTGAGCACCTCGGCGAGCGCCCGGGAGAAGACGAGTTCCTTCGCCACCTCGAACCGGCTCGCGGAACTGATCACCGCGATGTTGGGCCGGCCGCCACCGGCCGCGACGCGACGCTCCGCCTGCCGGCGGAACCCGTCGACGATCTCGTCCGCAGCACCACCGGCGCCGCACGCGTCGACCAGGACGACGATCTCGGCGACGTCCTTCGTGGCGAGCAGCTCACCGAGCCGCCGCGCCGACATCGCGGTCTCCTGCGCCGGCTCCGGGCCGGTGGTGTCCCGGCAGCACAGAAAAAACTCGCCGCCGTGCACGGCCTTGCCGTGACCGGCCCAGTAGACCACCAGCCGGCGCGGGTCCGGGGACCACTCGCGGATGGCTTCCTTCACGCTGGCGGCGAGCCCGTCGCGGGGAAGGTCGCTGGCCGCGCGAATGAAACCGGTGCGAGCCAGGACGGCCGCCGCCGCTTCCACCTCCGGACGAATCCGACGCAGCGGCGGAAGCGCGTCGTACCTGTCCATGATGACCGTCACCAGCTCACCCCAGGGCCGTTCCGGCCCGTCGCCGCGCATGTCGGTCAACCGGTACTCCTCATCGCCGCATCTCGCAGGAAGCAGCGTAGTGCAAAGGTCACCAGCCGCAACGGCGCGGGAAACCGCTTACCAGAGCGCTATTGACGGTTGTCACTGGCTGTCAGTACCGTGATGCGGGCAGCGAGAAAGCGCTTTCCGACCCCTCACCGTCCAACAGGGAGCGCCCCCATGCCCCGACACCTCCGCGCGTTCTGCCTGATCCTGCTCGCCGTCGCCGCCGTGGTGAGCACCACCACCGCCCTGCCCGCCGAGGCCGCCCCGCGCTTCCGGGTGCTGGTCTTCTCCAAGATCACCAACTTCTACCACGACTCGATCCCGGCCGGCATCGCCGCGATCCAGCAGCTGGGCGCCGCCCACAACTTCGAGGTCGTCGCCACCACCGACGCGGCGGCGTTCACCGACGCCAACCTCGCCACCTTCGACGCTCTCGTGTTCAACAACACCAACTCGCTGCCCACCTCGGGCGACCTGCTCAACGCCAGCCAGCGGGCGGCGTTGCAGACGTTCATCCGCAACGGCGGCGGCTGGGCCGGCCTGCACGCCGCCTCGGCCAGCGAACGCGACTGGCAGTGGTACGAGGGCCTGGTCGGCACGATTTTCGACTACCACCCCGACTTCTCCGCCACCGGTGGCACGTTCCCCGGCCGGGTCAAGGTGCTCGACCGGGCGCACCCCTCCACCCGCAACCTGCCGGAGCTCTGGGAGCAGAGCGAGGAGTGGTACAACTGGCGGACCAACCCGACCGGCAAAGTGCACACCCTCGCGCAGATCAAGGTGCGCGACGGGATCAACGGCCTGGACGAGGGCGTCGACCACGCGTACTCCTGGTGTCAGCGCTACGACGGCGGCCGGTCCTGGTTCACCGCCGGCGGGCACGCCAGCTCCCAGTTCAGCAGCGCCACCTTCCTCGAGCACCTGCGCTACGGCATCGAGTGGGCGGCCGGCGCGGTCGCCGGTGACTGCTCGGCCACCAAGACCGGCAACTTCGAACGGGTGGGCCTGGTCACCGAGAACCTGGCCGACCCGTTCGAGTTGGCCGTCGGCCCGGACCGCAAGGTCTACTACATCCAGCGCACCGGAGCGCTGAAGGTGGTCAACCAGGACACGCTCCAGGTCACCACGCTGCTGGACTTCGCGTACACCTCGGCGATGACCGACCAGTCCGACGGGCTGCTCGGCATGACCCTGGACCGCAACTTCGCCAGCAACGGCTGGATCTACCTGCTCTGGTCGGACAAGACCCTCAAACAGCTCAACCTGTCCCGGTTCACCGTCGCCAACAACAGCGTCGCGCTCTCCTCGGAGAAACGCCTGCTGGCCGTCCCCACCTACCGGGGCGAGGGCCGGGCCAACTCGCACATGGGCGGGTCGCTGGCAATGGACGGCGCCGGCCGGCTCTACGCGGCGATCGGTGACAACACCGACCCGTTCGCCTCCAGCGGCTACACCCCGATCGACGAACGCGCCGGCCGCGCCGCCTGGGACGCCCAGGGCACCGCCGGCAACACCAACGACCTGCGCGGCAAGATCCTGCGGATCACCCCACAATCCGACGGTACGTACACAGTGCCCAGCGGCAACCTCTTCCCGGCCGGCACCGCGAGGACCCGGCCGGAGATCTACGCGATGGGCATGCGCAACCCGTTCCGGATCACCATCGAGCCGCAGACCAATGCGGTGCTGGTGGCCGACTACGGCCCGGACGCCCGCGCCGCCGACCCCAACCGTGGCCCGGAGGGGACTGTCGAGTTCAACCGGATCACCAGCGCCGGCAACTTCGGCTGGCCGTACTGCGTGGGCAACAACGTCCCGTTCAACGACTACAACTTCGCCACCAACACCTCCGGGGCGAAGTTCAACTGCGCCGCGCCGGTGAACAACTCGCCCAACAACACCGGTCTGACCACCCTGCCGGCGGCCCGGTCCGCGCTGGTCTGGTACGCGTACTCCGCCTCGACCCAGTTCCCCGAGCTGGGCACCGGCGGTGGCGGGCCGATGAGCGGCCCGGTCTACGACTACGACCCGGCCAACCCCCGCACCACGAAGTTCCCGGAGTACTTCGAGGGCAAGTGGATCACCTATGAGCTGACCCGCAGGTGGTTCAAGACGCTGTCGATCCACAAGACGGCGCAGACGTTCAGCAACGCCCGCTTCGCGCCGACCGCCGTGGGTGACCTCCAGTCGATCAACGGGATCTTCGACACCATGAGCTGGATCCAGCCCTTCGAGGCGGAGTTCGGCCCGGACGGTTCGCTCTACGTCATCGACTTCGGCGAGGGCACCGGCAGCGGACGCGGCGGCAGCAACGCCGGAGCCGGCATCTACCGGATCGACTACGTCGCCAACGGACGGCCACCGACCGCGAAGATCGCCGCCACCCCGGACAGCGGGCGCGCGCCACTGTCGGTCAGCTTCTCCTCGGCCGGCACGACGGCGGGTGACGGCACGGCGCTCAGCTACGCCTGGGACTTCACCAACGACGGCACCACCGACTCGACCGCCGCCAACCCGAGCTTCACCTACTCCACCGCCGGCAAATACACCGCCCGGCTGACCGTGCGCAACAGCGGCAACGGGTTGACCGCCACCGCCGTCACCGAGGTGGTCGTCGGCAACACCCGACCGACGGTCACCATCACCGTCCCCGACGGCGGCTTCTTCGACTTCGGCGACAAGATCCCGTACACGGTGACGGTCACCGACCCGGAGGACGCCACCATCGACTGCGCCAAGGTGACAGTGCAGACGCAGCTCGGGCACGACCAGCACGCCCACCCGTTGGACGTCTACACCGGCTGCTCGGGGCTGCTCTCCACCGAGGCGGACGCTGGTGACGGCCACGGGCCGGGGCAGAACCTCTACACCCTGATCACCGCGCAGTACACCGACGGCGGCGCGGCCGGTGGCGTACCGGCGCTGACCGGCTCGACCCGTGTCCAGTTGCAGCCGAAGAGCAAGGAGGCGGAGCACTTCAGCGCCCAGTCCGGCGTCACCGTCAACGACCGGGCCACCGCCCGCGCCGGCAAGCGGCTCGGCGACGTCGACCACAACGACTGGGTCGCGTACGGGCCGGTGGACCTGCGCAACGTCGGCTCGGTGACCCTCGGCCTGACCAACGGCGGTCTCGGTGGCACCATCGAGCTGCGCACCGGCTCGCCGACCGGCACGCTGATCGGCACGGCCGCCGTCGCCTCGACCGGCGGGTGGGACAACCTGGTCTCCCCCACCGTCACGCTGACCAACAAGCCCACCGGCACCACCACCCTGTACGCGAAGTTCGTCAACGCCGCCCAGACCGGTGGCACCCCGGACCTGCTCGCCCTGGACTGGCTACGGTTCAACGGCGCCGGGGTCAAGCAGGAGCCGGGCGGGACGCTGTCACTGGCGGCGAACCCGGCCAGCGGCACCGGAACGCTGAACACCACGCTGACGGCCACCGCGACGGCACCGTCCGGGCAGAGCATCACCGACTACGCGTGGGACTTCGGTGACAACAGCGCCGTCACGCACGGGGCGACGCTGCGCTCGATCGCCCACACCTACCCCCGCAGGGGCACCTTCACCGCTCGGGTGACCACCACCTACAGCAGTGGGGAAACGCGCTCGATCAACCTGACCATCACGGTCAGCTGACCGTCACGCGGTGGTGGGCGGGGTCGCTCTCCGCCCACCACCGGTGGCAGCTCGCCGGCAACACCGAGTTGCCCGCACTCGCCGAGCAGCGCGGGCGCACCGACCGGGCGGTCGCACGACGGTGTTGCTCACCGAACGGTGCGCGCCCAGACTGATCCGGACGCGGACTGTGGGGCGGTGCGCGACGGCACCGCCCCACAGCTCACAACGGTCTACTCCCAGGAACTCTGCTGGGTGTAGACGAGGTTGCCGGGGACGACGGTGCCGTTGGTGCTCCACTCGGTGTACGCCCAGAAGTCGCCGTCGGCCAGCGGCTTTGTCGGCTTCAGCTTGAACGAGTACGTCAGGCCGCGCTCCACACTGGCGGGAGCCTCCAACGTGGCACCCGCGTACGTGGTGTTGCGCCCGATGATGGCGTGCCCGAGCTGGAAGTCAACGACGGGACCGCCGGGGTACTGCGCGAACACGTACGCCGTGTAGCGCCCCGGCTCGGGCAGGAACTTGTAGGCCTGCTCGGTGCTGGTCCAGTACCTGTCACTGCTGTAGATCAGCTTGTCGCCCTTGTACAGGTACAGGTCGAGGTTCGTGTTCGGGTCGTCGGTGGTGGTCTCGACCACGATGCCGGCGGTGTTCGCCGGCACTGTGAAGTCGACCTTCTTCACACCGGTCGCCTTCGGGTCGAACACGCCGCCGTAGACGCCGGCCGGCATCGAGTACGACGTCCGCCGCATCGGCGTGTAACCGGTGCTACGGCCGACGAACGGTCCGGTGAAGCCGGGCTGGACCGAGCCGAACGCACCGTTGGTCATCCGGCCGAACTCCTCGCCGTCGTCGGCGTACGGCCGGGGGGTGATGCCCCACGGGCGGGCGGCGACCGGGATCCGGGCGCTGTGTGCCTTGCCCTGCCAGGTGATCGACCCGGTCACGTACCGGTCCCAGGGTGCGCCGCCCCGACGAACGGTGATGGTCACCGTGGCGGAGTGACCAGGCGCCAGCGTCACCGACGCCGGGGACACGGTGACCCTCATGCCGGGCAGGCCGGACACCGACGAACGGTAGGTCTCCTTCGTCTTGCCCACGTTGGTCAGGGTGCGGGTGACGGTCACCGGGCGGGTGCCGTCGTACTCACGCAGCGAGACCGCCGGCAGGTTGAGTTCCTTGCCGTCGGGCTGGGCCGTCTCGCTGAACGTGACCAGTTCCTTCGCCGTCGGCTGGATGACCAGGCCGGGGTCGGTGGCCTTGGCCAGGTTGATGAACCCGCTGCCCTGCTCCAGCGGGTCGGTGGTGCCGACGGTGTCGGTGGCGGTGGTCCGCAGCGCGGAGGCGACCGCGCCCGGCGACCAGTCCGGGTGGGTGGCGCGCAGGATCGCCGCCGCGCCGGCCACGTACGGCGAGGCCATCGAGGTGCCGGAGTACGCGTCGTAGTTCCGGCCGAAGTTGCCCGCCGGAGAGACCGCCGCGATGATGTCAGACCCCGGTGCGACCAGGTCCGGCTTGAAGACGCCGAAGGTCACCTTGTCCGGGCCGGTGGAGGAGAAGTCCGCCACGCTGGGCAGGCCGGGGACGCTGGAGCCGTCACCGCCGCTGCGCACTGAGGCCTTCGCGTCGGTGGGGTGGCGCATCAGGTAGTTGAAGAGGGTGCCGGCCTGCTTCTCGGTGGGCAGGTAGACCACCGGGAAGTTGAAGATGGAGTTGATCCGGTAGTTGCCGACCGGGTCGAACACCACCATCGCCGCCCCGCCCTTGGCCTTGATCTCGGCGGCGGAGCCGAACATGTCGGACAGCGCGCAGGCGACGACCTTGCCCTTGATCTTGGCGCTGTCGAGGCTGCCGGGCTCGCAGTAGACCGCGCCCAGGTCGGGCGAGCCGGCCTGGTCACCGAAGACCATCGGCAGCGAGTCGCCACCGGGCAGGGCGTCGAGCGAACCGCCGACGAGCTTCGTGCCGTCGCCCAGCTTGATCGTCGCCTCGTCGAGCTTGGTCACCGCCGCGCCGACAGTGGTCACCCACGGTGCCGCGTTGCTGATGGCCCCGCTCACGATGCCGGTGTTGCCGGCGGACGCGGCCACGAAGACCCCGGCGAGCGTGGCGTTGAGGAACGCGATGCCGATGGGGGTGTTGGCCTCCCAGTCGCCGAGCTGGGAGCCGATCGAGAAGTTGATGACCTGCACGCCGTCCGCGACGGCCGCGTCGATGCCGGCGATGATGTCGGCGTCGTAGCCCATGCCACCCCAGAGCACCTTGTAGACGGCGATCTGGGCTTCCGGGGCCACGCCGGAGACGGGGCCGAAGCGGCGACCGTCGATGGTGACGTTCGGCAGCGGCAGGCCGGCCGCGGTGGAGGCGGTGTGCGTGCCGTGCCCGGACACGTCGCGGGGAGACAGCATCTCACCCTCGGGCACGGTGCCGCCGTAGGCGAGCCACGAGTCGGCGAAGTACCGCGCGCCGACGATCTTGCCGTTGCAGTGCTCGGCCACGAAGGCGACACCGGTCTGGCAGGTGCCGCGCCAGTTCGCGGGGGCGGGCATCGTCTTGGCGAACGACGCGCTCTCCGGCCAGATGCCGGTGTCCAGGACACCGATCACCATGCCCGCGCCGGTACCGGGGCCAGGCTTGCCGGGCTTGCCGGGGGTGTCCGGCCTGCCGGCGGTGTCCGCTCCCGCCGACTGGTCCCGCTGTTCAGGGGTGGCGGTGGCCGGGGTGGTCGCGATCGGAGCGGTGGGCGGGGGCGTCGGGGTGCCCAGCGCCCGTGAGGCGGTGACGGCGCGGACGCGCTTGTCCGCCCGCAGCGCGGTCACCTGCTCGGTGGTCAGCTTCGCGGAGAACCCGTTGAAGGCAGTGGTGTACGCGGCGGTGACCTGGACCTTCGCGGCGGCGGCGACGGCGCTGCGCTGCGCGTCGAGGTGGCTGCGGTAGGCCCGCGCCGGCGCGGACGTCACGTCCAGCCGGTCACCCGCCTCCGGGCGGGTTCGCGCCAGCCCGGACGAACCACCGGCGTACGAGGTCAGGGGCTCCTCGGCCAGTTCGACGATGTACCTGCCCGGGCGGCTCTCGTCCGCCGTGGCCTGCTGCTCGGCCGCGTTCCTGCCGCCCGGTCGGCGGTCGGCGCCGTCGGTCAGGATGACCTTCTTGTCGGACCCGGGGGTGAAGTACCCGCCCGCGCCGCCGCCCTTGGTTCCTGCCGGGGCCGCCGACGCCGGTCCCGCGATGCCGGCGGTGCCGGCGATCAGGGCGAAGACCAGCGTCGGTATCGCTAGTCTTCGCACCCTGTCTCTGCTCGTGCCTGTAGCCACGAGGCTCCTTTCGGTTGCTCCCTTGTGGAGCTGTTCATCGAACGCGACCCGCTCATGGGAGCGCTCCCCCACCTAAGCCGCCGATGGTTAATCGATGGTTTGCGCGGTGTTACGGATCGCCGGTGCGTATAAGATCACGTTCTGCCGGCCGCGCCTAGATCACTTTTTCCGGACCCCGCAGGCGCAGGGCGTACGCCCCGGTCAGAGTCGGCCCGACGGAGGGGTGACCGTCCAGCAGGTCTCCCAAGAGGCTCCGACGCGGCTCTCCACAATGGTTTAACGGCCGAACCATCTGGTTGTATTGTCGAACCATGCAGGCTGGTGAGCTCGACGCGGCGCAGGAAGCACTGATGCGTTTCGTCCGCAATTTCGGCCTCCATCAGCCGGACCGGACACCCTGCGGGCAGCCCTTGCCGGTGTCGGAGGCGCACGCCATGGTGGAGATCGCTCGCGAGGGGCAGATCCGGCAGGTGGAGTTGGCTCGCCGGCTGCGTCTGGAGAAGAGCACCGTCAGCCGCCTGGTCAGCAACCTGGTCAACCGGGGCTGGGTGCACCGAGAGACGGCCGAGGGTGACGGTCGTGGCGTTCTGCTTCTGCTGACTCCCGCGGGCGCCACGGCCGCCACCCGACAGGCCGATGCCCGTCGGACCCGGCTCACCGCCCTGCTCGATCGCGTGCCCGACGACCAGCGCGCGGCAGTGGTGCGTGCGCTCCAGACCCTCGCGGAGGCCACCGGTGAACCGTTCTGACCGCCCTCGCCCCCATCGGGCTCTCCTCCTGGCGGCCATCGCCGCCGCCACGCTGACCGGCGGTTGCGCCGACGACTCCGCGCCGTCGATACCGACAACGACCACCTCCGATCGGCAGGCTGACGTCGCCGATCGAGGGGCTTCCGTCATGCCGTTCGACCTGGAACGCACCACGCACCGCTTCACGAAGAGCGACACCGGCGGCGTGCAGACCGTGGTCGCCGACGACCCCCAGGACACCACCCAGGTCACCCTGGTCCAACACCACCTGAGCTCCGAGGTCGAGCGGTTCCGGCGCGGTGACTTCAGCGACCCCGCCCGCATCCACGGCGCCGAGATGCCGGGCCTGGCAACGCTTCGGGCACACGGCGGGCGGATCACCATCACGTACGAGGCGGTTCCCGGCGGCGCGCGCGTCACCTACGCCACAGACGACGCGGCGCTTCGCGATGCCCTGCACCACTGGTTCGATGCCCAGGTCAGCGACCACGGCTCGCACGCCACCCGCTAAGCGCCACCAACCGAGTGGCCTCCGCCACCTCGGCGGCGCCAGAGCACCGTGCAGGCCGCGGCGAGGGCCAGCCCGAGCAACGGGGCGGCACCCACGCCGGCGAGCGTGCAGGCCACCGCGAGCAGCGCCGGCGGCACCCAGCACCAGGCGGGCACGGTACGCGGGACCCGACCGCGCCGACGGGCCGCCGCCTCCACGGCCATCGGCACCACCAGCACCGGCAGCGCGGCGGCCAGCACCGTCAACCACTGCAGCACCAGACGGTCGAACCGCGCCACCGCCAGCACACCGCCGAGCACCGCGACGAGCAGCATCGCCGCCCGCACCGGCAGCCGGGGAGCCAGGCCACGCAACGCCAACGAACCGGAGTACGTGGTGGTCAGAGCCGCCGCGAAGACCGCCACCGCGACGAACAGGTTCGCGGACCCGGCCAGACCCGAGCCGGCGGCGAGCAACGCCACCACGTCGGCCGAGCCGGTGCGCAGCCACAGGCCGGCACCGGCGAGCACGCCGAGCAACGCCGGCCCGACCAACAACCCCACGCACCAGGCCAGGTCCCGCCGCCGGGCAAGACCCACGCTGAAGTCCGGCGCGCGCAGCGCGAACACCGCCGCGTACCCGATCAGCGCCGCGGCGTCGACGAGCCCACCGGCGGCCAGCCGGACCGGCGCACCCGGTGGTGGCAGCACCGTCAGGCACCAGCCGACCAGCACTACAGCGCTGAGCGTGGTGAGCACCGCGACCCGGTTGCCGAGCCGGGCCGGCGCCCACGAGACGGCGAGGACCGCCACCTCCAGCAACGCCGGCCCGGCCCAGGCCGGCAGGTGGGTCAGCGCCGCCAGCGACGCCCCGCCGAGGCCGACGTTGAACCCGTTCCACCCGATCATCGACGCCGTCAGCACCGCCGCCAGCAGCAGCCGCGAGGTGTCCCCCAGGTACGCGGGCAGCACCGCCGTCAACGGCGCACCGTCGCCGAGCGGCCGGCGCAGACCGATCCGGCCCTGCCCCCAGAGCAGGGCCGCCATCAGCGCCCCGCCGATCAGCAGCCCGGCCACCGGCACCGCGCCGCCGTGCCGGGCGGCCATCGCCGCGCCGAGCACCAGCGTGGCGGGTGCGGTGCCAATGCCCAGCCAGGCGCCGACCGCCGCCGGCCACCGCCGTTCGGGCAGGTCAGACAACGTGGCGCAGGTACCCGGCGATCGCCGCGTCGAGCACCTGGGCGCCCGGACGCGCCCACACCTCGGCGGAGAAGACCTCCACCTCGATCGGGCCGACGTAACCGGCCGCGTCGACCGCCTCGCGCAGCCGGCGCAGCTCGATGCACCCGTCGCCGGGCAATGCCCGGCCGAGCAGCACCCCCTCCGGCAGCGGGGTCACCCAGTCGCAGACCTGGAACGCGGCGATCCGGTCGGCGGCTCGCGCGACCTGCGCGTACACCGTGTCATCCCACCAGACGTGGTACGCGTCCACGACCACGCCGACCACCGCCGGGTCGAATCGCTCGGCGATGTCCAACGCCTGACCCAGGGTGCTGATGACGCACCGGTCGGCGGCGAACATCGGGTGCAGCGGCTCGATGGCCAGCCGCACCCCGGCGGCCTCGGCGTGCGGGGCCAACTCGCCGATCGCGTCGGCGACCCGACGCCGGGCGCCGTCGATGTCCCGGTTGCCGGCGGGCAACCCACCGGACACCAGCACCAGCTCCGGGGCCCCGAGGACGGCCGCCTCCTCGATGGCCCGCAGGTTCTCCGCGCGCCAGTCGTCAGCCGTGAAGAACCCACCCCGGCACAACGACGTGACGGCGAGACCCGCGTCGCGGACCAGTTTCGCCGAACGGGCCAACCCGTACTCGGCCACCGGCTCCCGCCACAGGCCGATACCCGGCACGCCGGCCGCCACGCACCCAGCCACCACCTCCGGCAACGGCCAACGCTGGGCGGTGGCCTGGTTGAACGAGAAGCGGGTCAGGCTCATTGGGCCACCCCCGCCACGGTGAACAGGGCCCGGGCGCGGGCGGCGGCCAGCTCGGCGTCGGGCAGCAGCCCGGCGGCGTCGGCCAGGGTGAGCAGTGTGGCCAGGTGCGCCGGCGACCGCCCGGACTGCGCGCCACCGACCATGGTGAAGTGGTCCTGGTGCCCGGCCAACCACGCCAGGAACACGATCCCCGTCTTGTAGTGCCAGGTCGGCGCCGCGAACAGGTGCCGGGCCAGCGGCACGGTGGGCGCGAAGATCTCGTCGTACGCCGTCAGGTCCCCCCGGTCCAGGGCGGCCAGCGCGGCGGCGGCGGCCGGTGCGATGGCCGCGAACACCCCGAGCAGCGCGTCGGAGTGACCCACCTCGTCGCCCCGGATCAGCTCCGGGTAGTGGAAGTCGTCACCGGTGTAGAGGCGTACCCCGGCCGGCAGGCGACGGCGCAACGCGATCTCCCGGTCGGCGTCCAGCAGCGACACCTTGATTCCGTCCACTGTGGACTGGTGGGTCTTGATCAGCTCGACGACCGTGTCGGCCGCCAGGTCCAGGTCGACAGCACCCCAGTAACCGGTCAACGCCGGGTCGAACATCGGGCCCAGCCAGTGCAGCACCACCGGCTCGTCGGCGGCGCTCAGCAGCTCGTCGTACACCAGTAGGTAGTCCTCCGGGCCGCGCGCGGCGGCGGCCAGGTGCCGGCTGCACATCAGCACCGGCCGGGCGCCGGCCGCCCGCACGTCGTCGAGCTGCTCGGCGTACGCGGCGGTGACCGCCGCCAGGGTGGCCGGACCGGCCGGCAACTGGTCGGTGCCGACCCCGGCGACGATCCGCCCACCCACCGCGCGGGCCTCGGCGGCGCTGCGCCGGATCAGCTCCCGGGTCGCCGGATAGTCCAACCCCATCCCCCGCTGGGCGGTGTCCATCGCCTCGGCGACCCCCAGCCCGTACGACCACAGGTGCCGCCGGAAGGCGAGGGTGGTGTCCCAGTCCACCGCCGCCGGGGCGCCCGGCACGTTCTCCGCGCCCGGATCGGCGACCACGTGCGCGGCGGCGTACGCGATCCGGCTGGTCGCCGACGCGTCCGGTCGGGCGAAGCCGCTCCCCCCGGCGAACCGGTGCCGTCGCCCACCCGGCAGCACCACGGCCGCGGTCATGAGCGCAGCTCCGGCACCTCGACGCGGATGCCCTCGCGGGCCGCGCGCAGCCCCAGCTCGGCGAGCTGCACCCCACGCGCGCCGGCCAGGAAGTCCCACCGGAATGGCTCGCCGGCCACGACGTGCCGCAGGTACGCCTCCCACTGCACCTTGAAGCCGTTGTCGAACTCCTCGTTGTCCGGCACCTCGGCCCACTGGGCGCGGAAGTCCTCGGTTGCCGGCAGGTCCGGGTTCCAGACCGGCTTCGGGGTGACCGCCCGGTGCTGCACCCGGCAGGACCGCAGGCCGGCGATCGCGCTGCCCTCGACGCCGTCGACCTGGAACTCCACCAGCTCGTCGCGGTACACCCGCACGGTCCACGACGAGTTGATCTGCGCGATCACCCCGCCGTCGAGCTCGAAGATGGCGTACGCGGCGTCGTCGGCGGTGGCCGGATACGCGTGGCCGGCCTCGTCCACCCGCTCGGGCACGTGCGTGGCGATCACGCAGGACACCGCGTTGACAGTGCCGAACAGCTCCTCCAGCACGTAGTGCCAGTGCGGGAACATGTCCACCACGATGCCGCCGCCGTCCTCGGCCCGGTAGTTCCACGACGGCCGCTGCGCGGGCTGCCAGTCGCCCTCGAAGACCCAGTACCCGAACTCGCCGCGTACCGACAGGATCTGACCGAAGAAGCCGCCGTCGACGAGACGCTTGAGCTTGCGCAGACCGGGCAGGAAGAGCTTGTCCTGCACCACACCGCTCCGTACGCCGGCCGCGTCCGCCGCCCGGGCCAGGTCGAGCGCGGCCGCGGTGTCCTCGGCCAGGGGCTTCTCCGTGTAGATGTGCTTGCCGGCCTCGATGGCCTGCCGGATCGCCTTCTCCCGCTGCTGGGTGACCTGCGCGTCGAAGTAGATCTCGATGTCGTCGCGGGCCAGCGCCGAGGTCAGGTCGGTGCTCCAGTCGGTCAGTCCGTGCCGCTCGGCGAGCTCCCGGAGCTTCGTCTCGTTGCGCCCGACCAGTACCGGTTCCGGCCAGATGGTGGTGCCGTCGGCCAGCGCCACACCACCGGATTCGCGGATGGCCAGCAGCGACCGGACGAGGTGCTGCCGGTAGCCCATCCGTCCGGTCACGCCGTTGACGATGATGCCGATCGACCTGCGGGTCATGGTGTTCCTTCCGTCGTGCTGGTCGTGCCGATCCGCGTTCAGTGGTTGGCGGCCGCGCTGCCGAGCAACCCACGCAGGTCGGTGGCGAGCCGGTCGAAGCGGGGATCCGACATCACCTGCGCGTAGTCGCGGTGCGCCGGCAGCTCGACCGGGAAGGTGCGGATGATCCGGCCGGGCCGGGGACTCATCACCACGACCCGGGTGCCGAGGAAGACCGCCTCGGCGATGGAGTGGGTGACCAGCACCACTGTGGTCCCGGTCTCCCGCCAGATCCGGTGCAGCTCGGCGTTCATCTGCTCGCGGGTCAACGCGTCCAGGGCGCCGAACGGTTCGTCCATGAGCAGCACCGGCGGGGAGTGCAGCAACGCGCGGCAGAGCGCCACCCGCTGCTGCATGCCGCCGGACAGCTCGTGCGGCAACGCCTTCTCGAAGCCGGTCAGACCGGTCATCTCGATCAGCTCGTCGGCGCGGCGGGCCGCCGTCGTCCGGTCCATGCCGCGCATCTCGGCCTGGAGCAGGATGTTGGCCCGGGCGCCGCGCCACTCCAGCAACGCGGCCTTCTGGAAGACGAAGCCGATCTCCTTCTGCGGCCCGCGCACCGGACGCCGCAGCAACGACACCTCGCCGCTGGTCGGCGTGACCAGTCCCGCGACGATCTTCAGGAGGGTGGACTTGCCACAGCCGGACGGGCCGACGATCGTGACGAACTCGCCCGGGTCGATGTCCAGTGAGACGTTGTCCAGGGCGGTGGTCTGCGACCGCCGGGTGGTGAACCGGACGGTCAGCCCGGACATCCCGATGGCGGTGCCGGTGGCTGCCGGCGCGGGGGTCACCGGGTCACCCCTGCGCCGCGTACGAGGAGTCCCAGTAGGCGCTGGGCGCTCCCGGGTCCTTCAGCTCGGCGTAGCGGGACATCAGTTCGATGGTCTCGGTCCACTGGGCCTCGGTGTTCACCCCGGGCGGGCCGTCCGCGCCGATCAGTGGCAGGTTGAGGGTGAGCTGCTTGGTGAGCACCTCGGGCGCCGGTTCGTTCTCGGCCAGGGCCGCCATCGCGCTCACCGCGCCGGCCGGGTCCCGGGCGGCGTCGGCCCAGGACTTCTGGGTGGCCCGGACGAACTTGCGGGCCAGCTCCGGGTCCTTCTGCAGGGTCTGCGTGTTGGCGACCAGACCGGTGCCGAGCAGGTTCATCCCGTAGTCGGCGAAGAGCAGTACGTCGACCTTCTTGCCGGTCTTGCTCTCGATGGTGGGCGCCTGGTCGTGGAAGAAGCCCATGATGGCGTCGACCTTGCCCTCGGCCAGGGCGGCGATCTTGCCGGCGGCGTCGACGTTGACCACCTTGACGTCGTCCTTCTTGACGCCGTTCTTCTCCAGCCAGGCCGGGAAGGTCGCGTAGAGGGCGTCGCCGGGGGTGCCACCGACGGTCTTGCCCTTGAGGTCGGCCGGGGTCTTGATGTTCTCCTCGGTGAAGAACTCCACCGAGGAGGGTCCCTTCTCCAGGTACGCGCCGAGGCTGCGCACCGGCATCCCGCTGGCCACCGACTTGAGCAGCACCGGGCTGTCCGCCCAACCGAAGTCGGTCTGCTTCTGGGCGACCTGCTTGACCGTGTTGCCCGAGCCGTTGCCGGGCAGGATCTTCAGGTCGATGCCCTCGGCGGAGTAGTAGCCCTTCTGCAGGCCGTAGTAGAAGGGCGCGTGCTCGCCGTAGGGCACCCAGTTGAGGGTGAGGGTGACCTGCTTGCTGCCGTCGGCGTTGGTGCTGCCGGCGGGGTCGTCCCCACCGCAGCCGGTCGCGGTGAAAAGCAGGGCGGCGGTGACCAGGATGGTGGTGGCGGTGCGTTTCATCGGTGCCTCCGTGATGGGGTCGGTCAGGAGGTGGTGAGGGACACGCCGGCGCGACGGCTGGCGTGCCAGGGAATGAGCAGTGCTTCGGCGATCTCGACCAGGACGAACAGGACGATGCCGATGGCGGACATCAGGATCAGGTCGGCGAACAGCAGCGGGGCGTCGAGGTTGCCGTTGGCCAGCAACAGGACGTAGCCGAGCCCTTCGCTGGCGCCGACGAACTCGCCGACCACGGCACCGACCACGGCGAGGGTGACGGCCACCTTCAGGCCGGCCATCAGGTGCGGCAACGCGTTCGGAAAGCGGATCTTGCGGAAGGTACGCCACGGGCCGGCGCCCATGGTGGCGGCGAGGTCGAGCAGTTCCGGGTCGGTGGAGCGCAGCCCGGCCACCCCGGAGATGACCACCGGGAAGAACGCGATCAGCACCGCCAGGATGATCTTCGGGGTGAGGCCGAGGCCGAACCAGACCACCAGCAGCGGCGCGATGGCGATCTTCGGGATGACCTGAGCGAACAGGACGATCGGGTAGAGCGCCTTGTCCAGGGTGCGGGAGTAGGCGATGGCGACCGCCGTGACCAGGCCCAACGCGGCGGCCAGCACGAAGCCGAGCACCGTCTCGTAGAGGGTGACCACTGTGTGCCGCGCTAGCTCGGACCACTGGGTGGTCATCGTCTCCCAGACCTGGCCGGGTGTGGGCACCAGGTAGTTCGGGACGTACTCCCGGGCCGCCACGAACCACCAGGCGACGAAGAAGACCGCGAGCACCAGCGCCGGACGCCAGAGCGAGTCGGCGAAGGCCACCGCCCGCCGGCCGAACGTCGGGCGTGGCGGACGGCCACCACCGGGTGGCGGTGCCACCGCTGTGGACGACGTCGCGCTGTCAGCAGCCTCCGGCGCGGCGAGGCTCTCCGGCCCGGAGGCGGCCGCCCGCGCACCGCCCGTCTGGTCGGCGGCCCGCCGGCCCGCCGTGTCCAAAGAGTTCTCGGTCACGCGGAACCTCCTCGGGGCCCGGCACGGCGCTCGTGAAGCGGGCCGGTCGGCGGATCAGGCAAACGCTTTCCTGGAGCGTAGGCGGCACCCTCACGCCGGGCAAGGCCTTTCCTCGATCTATTCGGTTCGATTGCCGACCCAGCCGGCGCCGATCGCTGCGAGATCGACTCGGCTTGCTGAAAACCGGGCTGTCGACGGCCTTCGGACACCCCGACCTCAGTGAAACCGAGTGGACCACCCGCCGGTCCACAGTGGATGCGGTGGTGCCCTGCGGACCCTCAGCCGGCCGCCGGGTAGGTGTCGAGGAGGCCGCACATGCCCAACCGGCCGCGCTCGACCGGCGCGGCCACCGCGTACACCCCGGCGTCGCCCAGGTGCCCGGCATCCCCCCGCTCCAAGGCGTCGAGCTGCGCGGCGGTGCCGGCGGCGGCACGGCCCGCGCCATCCTCCCACCGCTGCCGCCACCGCCCCAGCAGCGGCTGGCGCAACGCGACAGCGGCGGCATGGAACGCGGCCAGCGCCGCCGGACCGCCGGAGCGCAGCGCCTGGAAACCGGCGACCGCCAGATCCCGCCTGCGGTACGCGGCGTGCACATCCGCACCCGGCGCTCCCCCGTCGGGCAACGCCGCCGCCGCGGCGTACGCGGCCGGGTCGGCCAGCACCTCCGGCGGAAAGGTCAGCACCGCGTCGCCGGCCTCCGGCAGGCCGCTGTTCTGCATGAGCACCACGATGCTCAGCCCGTCCCCGTTGACCAGGCGGTGCACGGTGCCCGGCTCGAACCAGACCACCACCCCCGGCCGCAGCGGCGTCTCCCGGAAACCGGCGGTGGTCAGGGTCTGCACCGCGCCCTCGCCGTCGGTCACCACGTACCCCTCGGTGCAGCACAGGTGCACGTGCGGAGTGCCGCCGACCAGGCCGTCGGGGGCCACCGTGTCGTAGACGCGCAGCCGGGACACCCCGATTCCGCCGGGCAGCGGTGCCGCCCGATCAGGGCGGGTGGAGCTACGGGCGGGAGGGTCGTCGGGTTGACGTACCGCGAAGCGATCGGACACGGCAGTGCCTCCCTGCGGGAAAGGGCTTTCTCTGCGGTACGGTGACGCTAGCCGGCACGACGAAACGCCGTCAACAGATCGAGGGGGCGGGCCATGGCGACCCTGTCCGATGTGGCCCGCCGGGCGGGCGTCTCACCCGCCACCGCTTCCCGCGTCATCAACGGCAGCAGCAAACCGGTCACCGACGAGCTTCGCGAGCGGGTGCTCGCCGCCGTCGCCGAGTTGCAGTACGTGCCCAACGCGCACGCCCAACTGCTGGCCCGCTCGCACCGCAGCGCGGTCGGGGTGATCGTGCACGACGTCTCCGACCCGTACTTCGCGGAGATCACCCGAGGGCTGCAACGGGTCGCCACCGACCAGGGCCGGCTGCTGATGATCTGCAACAGCTACCGGGACCCGGACCGCGAGTTGGAGTACGTGGAGTTGCTGCGCGGCCACCAGGTGGCGGCGCTGATCCTGGCCGGCTCGGGCTACCACGACGAGGCGTTCACCCGGCAGCTCAACGAGAAGCTCGCCGCGTACGAGGCCACCGGCGGGCGGGTGGCGGTGATCGGCCGGCACGAGCACTCCGGCGACGCGGTGATGCCGGACAACCGGGCCGGCGGCTACCTGGCCGGGCGGGAGCTGTGCGGCCTGGGGCACCGGGCGATCGGCGTGATCGCCGGCCCGCGCATCCTGACCACCACGACCGACCGGCTGGCCGGTCTGCGGCAGGCGCTCACCGAGCAGGGCCGTGAGCTGCCCGAACGACGCATCCGTTACGCGGAGTTCGACCGCGACGGTGGTGCCGAGGCCACCGCCCGACTGCTCGACGCCGACCCGGAGTTGACCGCGATCGTGGCGCTCAACGACTCGATGGCGATCGGCGCGCTCGCCACCCTGCGCACCACCGGGTTGGCGGTGCCGCAGCAGGTGTCAGTGCTGGGTTTCGACGACATGCCCATCGCCCGGGACGTGACCCCCGCGTTGACCACCGTGCGACTACCCTTGGTCCATATGGGAGTGCGGGCGATGTCCCTGGTGCTCGGCCCCGGGGCCGCGGCGCCCCGGGTCGAGGTGCTCCCCGCCGAGCTGATCCGCCGCGACACCGCCGGCCCCGTCCCCCGTTCCACCCGCGCCACCGCGGGCTCCGCGCCACGGGCCCGGCGGGGGGACACCACGTCGTGACCGCCGTCAGCCCGACCCAACAGTCCCTCACCAGCGCCGATGTGGCATACCTGGTCGGCGCGTCGTTCGGGCCGGGCGCCGGGGTCCGCGACGCTGGTCCGCTGACCGGGGGTGGGTACGCGACGGTCTGGTGGGCGCTGCTCGACGACGGCCGTCGGGTGGTGCTGAAGCTGGCTCCGTCGGCCGAGACGCCGCAGCTGCGCTACGAGCGCGGGCTCTGCGCCGCCGAGGATCGATACTTCCGGCTCGTCGCCGAGCGGGCGCCGCAGGTGCCCGTGCCCGCGGTGCTGTGGCACGGCACCGACCCGGCGTACGGCGAGTGGTTGGTCACCGAGTTGCTGCCCGGCCGGTCGCTGTTCGACCTGGCCGAGGCCGGTGGCGCGGTCGACGACGGCCCGGCGCGCTACGACCTGGGGGTGGCTCTCGCCGCGTTGCACCAGGTGACCGGTGACCGGTTCGGTTACGACGGCGGCCGGGCCGCCGGCGCGACCTGGCGGGCGGCGTTCACGGCGATGCTCGACGAACTGCTGGCCGACGCGGCCGACTGGGACGTCCAACTGCCGGTGACACCGCAGCGCCTGCACGAACTACTGGGGCGGCACGCCGACGTGCTGGACGAGGTGCGCCGCCCGGCGCTGCTGCACTTCGACTGCTGGGACGGCAACGTGTTGGCGGCACCCGACGGTGATGGCCGGTTGCGGCTCTGTGGCCTGGTCGACGGCGAGCGGTTCCTCTACGGCGACCCCCTGCTGGACCTGGTCTCGCCGCGGCTCTTCCAACGCGTCGAGGACGACCCGGAGCACCCGCTGCTGCGCGGTTACCAGGCCGCCGCACCGCGGCCGCTGGTGCTGGACGCGTCGGCCCGCCGCCGGCTCGCCTTCTACCGGTTGCACCTGTACCTGCTGATGACCGTGGAGATGCCCAGCCGTGGGATGACCGCGCAGAGCCATCCCGGGCGGTACGCGCAGCTGGCCGCCCTGCTCGACGAGGAGATCGCCGCCCTCGCCTCGGGCTGACGGCCGTCGCGGGCGGCGTCCGACGCGTGGTCGGACGCCACCCGCCGCCGGTCAGGGCAGGTCGATCGGGCGGAGCACCCGGTCCACGGAGTGCGCGATCTGCCGGTTGCCCTTGTTGACGTCGAAGGTGACGACGCGCGCGTCACGGTCGTTGGTGTCGGCGTCGACCAGCCGCACCTGGCGGAAGAAGTACAGGTAGGTACGGACGTCGACCTCCACCGTGGAGCCGAGCGCGGTGGTCAGGTCCGTGCCGTCGGCCCGGACCGCGGTCTTGCGATCGATGGTGGCGCCCGGCACCACGTGGTAGAGCAGCACCGACTCAACGGTGTCGATGCCGAGCCCGGCGACGGCGGTGAAGGCCGCGCTCTCACTCGGCAGCTTCTTGGCCTGCGTGATCTCGCGGACCAGCTGCTGGAAGGCCGCGTCGGTGGGGATGAACGCGGTCAGCGCCACGGTGCCGTCGGTGAGCACCTTGACCGGCGAGTTCGGCTTGGCTTCCAGCACGGCCAGCACGGCCGCGGTGAGCACGTCGAAGTCCCGCGAGTTGCGGTCGAACCCGCCCTTGTCCTTGGTGAGCACCTGGGCGAGGGACGTGGTGCCGAGCGGCTTGGGCTTGCCGGTGGCCTGAGCCGCCGGCACAGCGACGGCGGTGGTGGCCAGCGCGGTGGCCATGGCGCCCACCGCCATCCGGGCGGCGAGTCGTGCGATCTTCATCAGCGGGCCTTTCGTCGAAGCGGCCGGATCCGTGACGTCTCGTCACGATGAATGCTTCGCACCGGGTGTGCCGCCCGGATGCACCAGCGGATAACTGTTTGTCCGGGGCTCGCCCGCGGCTTAACCTCCCCCGGTGCTGATTCGGGAGTTCGTCGACCAGGACTGGTCGCAGGTGTGGCCCATCATCGAGGAGGTGATCCGGGCACAGGAGACCTTCCCCTACGACCCGACGATGACCGCCGACCAGTCGTACGGCATGTGGGTTGAGGCGGCACCGGGCCGGACCGCCGTGGCGGTCGACGGCCAACGGGTGCTCGGCACCGCGAAGATGGGCACCAACCGACCCGGGCCGGGTGCGCACGTCGCCACCGCAAGTTTCATGGTCGCCGCCGAGAACCGGGGCCGGGGCGTGGGCACCGCGCTGTGCCGCGAGGCTCTGACCTGGGCCCGCCAACAGGGGTACGCCGGCATGCAGTTCAACGCCGTGGTGCAGACGAACCGGTCGGCGGTGGAGTTGTACCAGCGCGAGGGCTTCGCGGTGGTCGGCACCGTGCCGGGCGCGTTCCGACACCCCACCCTCGGCCGGGTCGGCCTGCACGTGATGTACCAGGAGTTCTGACCGCGCCGACCTGCTCGCTCGGCAGGCCACGTGACGCCTTCGGCGTCGGCGCTCGGCGCGTTCTGAGCGGTGCCCGTGGTCGGCGCGTTGTCAGCGGTCCCGGTGGCCGGCGCCGTCGGAGCGGTGCTGGTGGTCGCCGCCTTTGGAGCTGATGTCGCAAACGAATCGGCTGCTGGCCGGCTGCCCGAGTCGTCTCCACCGTCGGGTCCGCTCCCCTGGCCGGGCCGCCGCCACCGCCCGGACCATTGCCACCGCCCGGACCATCGCCACCGGTCGGACCACCACCGGCCGCACCGGCGCCATCGCCACCGGCCGGAGCACCACCGGCCGCACCGGCGCCATCGCCACCGGCCGGACCGTCTCCACCGGACCACCGCCAACGCCCGGACCGTCCCCAACGGCCGCACCGTCGCCACCGGCCGGACCACCACCGGCCGCACCGGCGCCATCGCCACCGGCAGCACCGTCGCCACCGTGTGAATCGTTTACGGCATCAGCTCCATAGCGTCTCAACCACCAACGGTGCCTCCGGCCGGTGCCGGGTGCAGTCCGGGTTGTCCAGCGGCTGCCTCCCCACCGGCGCGACGGATCGGGGTGAAGAGGCCGCCGACCGCTACCAGCAGACATCCCGCGCCCGCCGCGAGCGTGACCGCCGGAGCACCGTAGCGGCCAGCGGCCCAGGTCAGCACGACGGCACCGGCCGGGCCGAGGGCGTAGTGGGTGCTCCAGAACGCGGAGGTGACCCGACCGAGCAGATGGTCGGGGGTGATCTCCTGGCGCAGCGACATCGAACAGATCCCGCCGATGCTGAGGCAGCACAGGTACACCGCTGTGAGCGCGGTGACCGCCGGCACGGTCGTGGCGATGCCGACGCCCGCCACCGCGAACCCGCAGATCGTGTGCGCGCCGATCCAGGTGGCACCGAAGCCACGACGGCGACGCAACGGGGCCACCAGCAGCGCACCGGCGACCGTGCCCAGCGCCGCCAGGCCGAGCACCGTGCCGACGGTGCCCTCGGAGCCGCCAAGGTCGTGCGTGACGTGGTAGATCAGCACGTCGACGAAGCCGTAGGTGAGGAAGATGAAGACCGACAACAGGACGGTCAACGCCCGCAGCACGGGCTGTCGCCACAGGAACCGCGCCCCGGCCAGGAACTCGGCCAGCGGGCGCTGCCGGGCCACCGCCTCGTCCACCTGCACCGGGCGCAGTCGGATCAGCCACATTCCGGCCGCCGAGAGCGCGAAGCTCGCCGCGTTGACGGCGATGGCGGTCGGCGGACCGAAGCGGGCCGCCACCACCCCGGCGAGCAGCGGGCCGAGGACCGCCGCCGCCGCGTACGTCGCCTGCAACCGGCCGTTGGCCTCGGTGATCCGGTCGCGGTCGACCAGGTTGCGGACCGCTGTCACCGCGGCGACCTGGAACACCATGCCGGCCGCCTCGCAGATCGGCAGCACCACGAAGAGCAGCCACACCTGCGGGCCGGCGAGCCACGCCAGGGGGACCAGTGCGTAGAGCACCAACCGGGTCAGGTCCGCCGCGATCATCAGGGTGCGACGGTCGTACCGGTCGACCAGCACCCCGCCGAAGATCCCGGCGACGACGGACGCCGCGCCCGCGACGGCGGTGAGCAGGCCCATCTGCGCCACCGACCCGGTCGCCTGGAGCACCAGCAGCGGCACCGCCAGGTAGGCGAACGAGTCGCCGGCCGCCGAGAGCGACTGCGCGATCCAGTACGTGCCGAAGGTCCGGTCCCGCCAGAGCGGAGCCCGACCAGCGGTGGCAGATCGGCTCATCACGCCAAGGGTAGTGAAGGCGGCCGTCCGACACTGCCCGTGGCGGGCGTCACATCGCGGCGATGTCACGGATCAACCAGCGGCACGCATCTCGTGGTCGTCAATCCGATCAGAGAGGCGAAACAATGAGCACATCGCAACGGCAGGTCCCGGCGGGCACGCACCGCGTTCTGATCCTGGGCGCGGGCTACGCGGGCATGGCCGCGGCGACCCAGCTCGCGGCACGGACCAGGCGGGCCGACGTGCAGGTACGCGTTGGGCAGCGTGACCGACACGGCGGCGGTGCCGGGCGTCGAGGAGCACGCGTACACCCTGGACAGCCCGAGCGGCGCGACCACCCTGGCGGACCGGCTGACCCGGCTCGGCACCGGCAGGGTCGTCGTCGTCGGCAGCGGGTTGACCGGCGTCGAGGCCGCCGCGGAGATCGCCGAACGGCACCCGGGGCTCGGGGTCACGCTGGCGGGTCGGCAGGATCCCGGGGCGAGCATGAGCCCGAAGGTCCGGGCGTACCTGCGGGCCGCGCTGACCCGCCTGGGCGTCCAGGTCGTCACCGGAACGGCGGTCAGCAGGGTCCGACCCGACGGGGTCGAGCTGGCCGGCGCGGAGGCCCTCGCGGCCGACGTCGTGCTCTGGACCGGGGGTACCCGGGTGGCGCCGCTGGCGGCCGCCGCCGGGCTGACCGTCGACGATCGCGGTCGCGTCGTCACCGACCCCACGTTGCGGTCGGTGTCGCACCCCGAGGTGTACGCGGTCGGCGACGCCGCCGCGGTCCGGCAGGGCTACGGGGTGCTGCACGGCACCTGTCAGAGCGGGATGCCGACCGGTGTGCACGCGGCGGTGTCGATCGCCCGCACGCTGCGCGGCAGGCAACCCAGGCCCTCCTCCGGTGCGTTCTGGCCGCGCGGCGGGCGCTTCACCCGCCTGCGGGACGCCCGGTGACGCGCCCGCCGGACGCCGACGAGCAGATGTTCCACCGCCATCGCAACCTCCTGTTCTCGGTGGCCTACCGGATCCTCGGCAGCGCGGCCGATGCTGAGGACGCGGTGCAGGACGCCTGGATCAGATGGTCCTCGGCGGACCGCGCCCAGGTCGCCGACCCGAAGGCGTACCTCGCTCGGATCGTGTCGAACCTGGCGGTGCAGCGCCTGCGTTCGGCCCGGCAGCAACGCGAAACCTACGTGGGGCCGTGGTTGCCCGAGCCCGTCCTGAGCGACGGGGACGCCGTCACCGACGCCGAGTCCGTGTCGATGGCGATGCTGGTGGTGCTGGAGACGCTCAGCCCGCTCGAACGCGCCGTGTTCGTCTTGCGGGAGGTCTTCGACTTCAGCCACGCGGAGATCGCGGCGGCGGTGGAACGCTCCGAGGCCGCGGTCCGCCAGACCGCTCACCGTGCTCGCGAACATGTGCGAGGCCAGCGGCCACGCTTCACCGCGGACCGGTCCCAGCAGCGCGGGGTCACCGAGCGGCTCCTCGCCGCCGCGACCGGTGGCGACCTCAACACCCTGCTGGAGCTGCTCTCCCCCGACGTGACGCTGTGGACCGACGGTGGCGGGAAGGTCCGCCAGGCCCTGCGTCCGATCCGGGGCGCGGAGACGGTCGCCGGTTGGTTCGCGGCAATCGGCACCGTCACCTACCAGGGCGTTCAGCCGCACGACATGCGCGCTGTCCTGGTCGAGATCAACGGGGCGCCGGGGCTGGTGTTCAGCGGTGTCGGCCGGGTGGTCGCCACCGTCTGCTTCGACCTCGACGCCGACGGCCGGATCACCACCATCCACACCGTCGCCAACCCTGACAAGCTGCACGCCGTCGCCGATGGCACCACCCACCACCTCGCGACCCGGTGAGCCGACCGCCTCGCCGTCAGCCGGTGCTGGTGAGGTCGGTCGTCGCCGCGAGCTCCGTGACCACGTCCAGGAACCGGTGCAGCGCCGGGGCGGTGTTGCCCGCCAACCACACCATCTCGGTGTGCGCGTACGCGCCGGTCAGCGGGACGAACACCACGCCGGTGCGGCGCAGACTCGCCGCCGAGCAGGCGAGCCGGGTGACGCCGAGTCCGGCGGCGACCAGGCCGAGCAGGCTCTGCACGCCGGCCTCCTCCTGAACGACGGTCGGCTCGAAGCCCGCTTCCCGGAACTGGTCCTGGTAGGCGCGGTGCCAGGGTTCCCAGGAGCTGCGCGGCGTCATGACCCACTGTTCGTTCGCCAGGTCGGCGAGCGTCAACTCGGCCCGCCCGGCGAGCGGGTGGCCCTCGGGCAGCACCGCGCAGACCGGTTCGGTGGTCAGTCTCCTCGACTCCAGGCCGGGAACGAGCGGGGTCCGGGTGAAGGCCACGTCGTACTGCCCGCCGAGGACGCCCTGGACCAGGGGCGCGATGCTGGTGGACTCGGTGGCCAGGTGCAGGTCGGGGAGGTGGTGGCGGACCGCCCGGACCACCGGGGGCAGCAGGTGGTTGGCGACGGTGGTCAGGAAGGCGAGCCGGAGGGTGCCGACCTCACCCCGCAGGGCCCGCCCCACGACGGTGACTGCCTGCTCGGCGCGGTCCGTCACGGCGCGCGCCTCGGGAACGAACAGGGCGCCGATGTCGGTCAGGGTGGTGCCACGGCTGTCACGGTCGAACAGCTTCGCCCCGAGGACGCGTTCCAGGGCGGTGATCTGCTGCGACAGCGACTGCTGGGCGATCATCAGGCGGGCGGCGGCCCTGGTGAAACTCAGCTCCTCCGCGAGGACCAGGAAATACCGCAGTTGGCGCAGCTCGGGCGTGGCCACAGGAACAGACTGTAGCCACGTCAGGAAGAGCGTGTTGGCCGTCCGCGCAGACCACCGCGCACGATCGGTGGGCAGGGCTGAACCGCGACACCGTACGCCAGTACGGCGGGCCGGTATCGCCATCCGGGAACACCCCACACAAGGAAGTCGATCATGGCTGAAACACGCGTCACCACACCGTTCAACGCCCGGTCCACCGCCACCGACGTCGTGGCCGGTGTCGACCTGACCGGGCAGCGCGCCATCGTCACCGGCGCCTCCTCGGGCATCGGCGTGGAGACCGCCCGGGCGCTCGCCATGGCCGGCGCCGAGGTGACCCTGGCGGTACGGGACGTGCGGGCCGGAGAACGGGCCGCTCGGGAGATCGACACCGGGGCCGTGGACCGGCTGGTCCGGGTCGCGTCGTTGGACCTGTCCGACCAACGGTCGGTCGCCGCTTTCATCGCCGCCTGGGACGGGCCCCTGCACATGCTGGTCAACAACGCCGGGGTGTCGGCGACCCCCGAGATGCGGACCGCGGAGGGTTGGGAGTTGCAGTTCGCCACGAACCACCTCGGCCATTTCGCACTCGCCACAGGGCTGCACCGGGCACTCGCCAGCGCCGGTCGGGCCCGCGTGGTGTCACTGAGCTCCATCGCCCACGTTCAGGCCCCGATGGTCTTCGAGGACGTCAACTTCCGGGAACGCCCCTACGACCGTCTCCTCGCCTACGGTGAGTCGAAGACCGCCACCGCGCTGTTCGCTGTCGAGGCGAACCGGCGCTGGGCCGACGACGGCATCGCCGTCAACGCGGCCAACCCGGGCGCCGTCGCCACGAACCTGGGGCGGCACCTCACCGAGGAGGACTACGCGAGCCTTCCGGCGTACGACTTCAAGACCCCGCAGCAGGGCGCGGCGACCTCTGTGCTGCTTGCCGCGGGGCCGCATCTGGCGGGCATCGGCGGCCGGTATTTCGAGGACTGCGAGCAGGCGGTACGCCACAGCCCGGAGACGCCGCTACGAGGCGTGGCCGACCACGCGACCGATCCGGTGGCGGCGGTCCGACTGTGGCAGCTCTCGCTGGACCTGCTCGCCGGCGCACGGCTGGCCTGAATGCCCGGATACGGCCGCGGGATCCCCCGCGGCCGTATCCGGATCAGCGAACGCTCAGCCCTTGCGCAGCGGGGCGAGCGCCGCGCTCCAGGCGACAACCTGGTCGAGGGTGGTGTTCAGCGCGTCCTGCTGGAACGGGCCGGGCTTGAAGACGCTGAAGTTCTCGAAGTCGGTGAAGAGCGACAGCGCGACCTGCGAGCGCACGTCGGCCATCTGCAGCTCGCCGGAGATCAGACGCAGGTGCTCCACGGCGCGCGCGCCGCCGACCGAGCCGTAGCTGACGAAGCCGACGGCCTTGTTGTTCCACTCGGCGTAGAGGAAGTCGATGGCGTTCTTCAGGGCACCCGAGGTCGAGTGGTTGTACTCGGGGGTGACGATGATGAACCCGTCAAACGACGCGATCGTCTCGGCCCACCGCTTGGTGTGCGGCTGGCTGTACTGGCCCATTGAGGGCGGGTACGCCTCGTCGAGGTGCGGCAGCTGGTAGTCGAGCAGGTCGATCAGCTCGTACTCCGCGTCGGAGCGCTGCTTGGCGATCTCGAGCACCCAGCGGGCGACGGCCTCGCCGTTACGCCCCGGGCGGGTGCTGCCGAGGATGATCCCGATCCTGGTCATGTGTGGTGCCTTTCAGAGGTGCGTGCCGGACGACGGGAACGCTAACCGGTGCTTGATTGGTCAAGCAAATATGTGCCCTATGGGCGTGGTCACACGGAGGGTAAGCATTTGCTCAGTCAAACAAGTATGATATGAGGATGCCCGATCCCTCAGCAGCGACTCCGCAACCCCTCAGCCCGGACGAGGAAGCCCTGGTCCGCGCCTTGGGCCAGGTGATGCACGTGCTGCCCCGCGTGATCGACGCCGACATGGTCGGTGACCGTCAGCTACCACTCACCGAGTACACCGCGCTGATGAACCTCTCCGAGACGCCGGAGCGGCGGATGCGGATGAACGAGCTCGCAGCGCTCTGCCACCTCTCGCTCAGCGGCATGACCCGCACGATCATCCGGCTGGAGACGCAGGGGCTGGTCCGGCGGGAACGGTGCGAGGAGGACGCGCGCGGCTGGAACGCCGTCCTCACCGACGCCGGCTTCGCCCGCCTGACGGAGTCCTGGCCCAGCCACCTGGCCGCCGTACGCCGCCGGTTCCTGCAGCACTTCGAAGGCTTCGACCTCACCCAACTGGCCCTCGCGTTCCAGCGCGCCGGCACCGCGGAGCCGACCGACTGAGCCGGCGGCGGCCCGGTCGGTCACTCACCCGGCTCAGCCGGACAGCCGGCCCTGCGCCACCAGCGCCCAGGCCAGCAACCCGAAGGCGCCGGTCGACGCGACGGCCCGGACCACGTTGCCGCGTACCCAGGTGAGCTCGAAACGCGACCGCAGGGCGGCGAGGTCGGTGCCGTCGTCGACGTCGCCGGCGCGGGCCAGCACGTTGTTGAGCGGCACGTTGACCACGGCGGTGACGCCGAGCACCACCAGGTACAGCAGCAGTGCGGCGGCGACCCACGGCAACACCGTCCGACGCCCGGCACCGAGCTGCAGCGCCGCCGCCAGCAGCGTGAACAGCAGCGCGCCGCCGAAGCACACCGCGAACCATCCGTTGAGGATCGACTCGTTGATCCGCCGCATGGCGAGCACCAACGTCCGGTCGTCGGTACGCGCCAGACCCGGCATGACCGCGTACGCGAAGGCGGCGAACAACCCGGCGGTCAGGCCGGTGGTCACTGTGGCGGCGAACAGGCTGGCGGTGCTCAGGACTCCCATCCGCCTATTGCACCCGCTGACGGCAACAATGATCAACCGCGATTCGCGGTCACCGGGCCGGCGCGTGGGCGGCCAGCGGGTTGGTGAGCGTGCCGACGAACTGGAGTGCCGCCGACGGATCGGCCAGGTTGATCATCTGCTGGTTGTCGCGCAACTGCAGCCGGTTGAGGCAGGACAGCGTGAACTCCGGCGCGAACAGGTCGTAGTGGCGGACCCGCTCGGCCAGGTGTGGCACCCGGTCGAAGTAGTCGGCGGCGCAGGCCGCGACCGTACGCCAGAAGTCGTCCTCGGCGAGCACACCTGCCTCGACCAGGACCGCGTTGAGGTGCCGCAGGAAGCAGTCCACCACGTCGGTGAAGATGCTGAGCAGCTTGGTGTCGTCGGGCACCTCGACGCGGATCCGCTCCACCGCCGCCGGCAGCTCGACGTCGGAACTCATCACCGCGATCTCCTCGGCGATGTCCTTGAAGATCACCCGCTGGACCGTGTCCTGCTCGTCGAGGACCAGGATGACGTTCTCGCCGTGCGGCATGAAGGCCAGGTCGTACGCGTAGAAGCTGTGCAGCAGCGGGGTCAGGTAGGCGTCCAGGTAGCGGCGCAGCCACACCTCGGGTGCCAGGCCGGACCGGGCGATCAGTGCCGCCGCGAGTGCCCGGCCCTCGTCGTCGACGTGCAGCAGCGCGGCCATGGTGGACAGTCGCTCCCCCGGCGCCAGGTCGGGCACCGGGCTCTCCCGCCACAGGGCGGCCAACATCTTGCGGTACGGGGAGGTGCGGTCGGTCGCCGCCTCGTACTGGCGGTGCCGGTAACCCACCGCGGCCCGCTCCCGGATGACGGTCAGCCCGGTGCCGGTCAGCACCTCGTCGCCGGCGATCAGGTCGGCCAGCCAGTCGTTGATCGCCGGGGTGGCCGCCATGTACGCCGCCGACAGCCCCCGCATGAAGCCCATGTTCAGCACCGACAGGGCGGTCTTGACGTAGTGCCGGCCCGGCTCGCTGACGTTGAAGAAGGTGCGGATGGACTGCTGGGCGAGGTACACGTCCGGCCCGGGGCCGAGGTGCACCAGCCGACGCTCGGCAAGCTCACCGGCGAAGGTGACGGCCAGCTTGTTCCACCACTGCCACGGGTGCGCCGGGATCAGGTGGTAGTCGGCGAGGTCCAGCCCGAGATCGGTCATCGTGGCCGCGAACCGGGCCCGGGTCCCGGCGTCCAGCTCGCCCTCGATGAGCGTGTCGTAGTCGAGGTCGGCGGCGCTACTGAACGTCGAGTGGTCCCGGTGCGCGGCCAGCCACTCCAACCGCACCGGAGCGGCGGCCTCCGGCGCGTACCGGTGGTACTCGTCGACGCCGAAGCCGAGCCGACCGTTGTTCGCCACGAAGCAGGGGTGGCCCTCGGTCATCGAGGTCTCGATGGTCTGGAAGTCCGCCTCGGCCAGCTCGGCGGCGCTCGGCGCGGCCTGGGTCAGCTTGTACGCGGTACCGGCCAGGGTGGAGGTGATCTCCTCCAGGTAGACCGGGAGCACCCGCGCGGAGAGCCCGAGGGTGTCGCGCAGTTCGACGATCAGGTCCACCGCGTCCGGTGCCAGCGACGTGCCGTCGCGGTGCCGGGTGATGCTGTCCGCGTCGATCTGCCAGTGGGACAGGGCGAGTACCCGCGCCGCGAACCGGTAGCTGACAGTGCCGTCGTCGCTGTGGATCTCGTACCACTGCCGGTCGTCGGGGCCGGCCACGGCCTGCGGGGTGAGCAGCCGCTCGTGGGTGAACTCGGCGAGCGCCTTGCGGACCAGCAGCCGGTTGGCCCGGGCCCACCGCTGCGGGGTGAGGTGCCCGACCGGGTCGCCGGAGGCGGGGTACGCGGTGGCGACGGGCGGGTGGCTGGGGGCGGCGGTGGTGGTCACGCCGGGGCTCCTTCGGTTCGGGTGGCGGCGGCGGGGTCGACGGCGGCACGGTCGGCGGCGGCCTGGAACTGGGCTCGGGTGCAGACGCTGAGCAGCGCGTCCTTCTCCGGCTTGGCGATCGGGCCGACGACGGTGAACCCGACGGCGGCGTTCAGCGCGTGCACGGCCGTGTTGCGCACGTCCGGCTCGACCACCACCCGTCGGGTCGTCGGATCGTCGAAGAGCCATGCCATCACGGTGCCGATCACCGCCCGGGTGAAGCCGTGCACGGGTGTGCCGACCGGCGCGCAGAGGAAGTGCATGCCCACGTCACCGGGCTGGTGATCGTAGAGGCCGACAAGTTCGACGTGGGCCGGGTCGTAGCGCTCCGCGAGGAAGGCCGGGCTCCCCCGCCACAGCCCGAGGTACGCGTCGTGGTGCGGGTGCCCGGCGATCCGCCGGTACTCCTCGGCCACCTGGGCCTCGTCGGCGTCCTGCATCAGCCAGAACGCCGCCTTCGGGTGGGTCACCCAGCCGTGCAGCAGCGCCGCGTCGGCGTCCGGGTCGAGCGGCCGCAGCGCGAACTCGCCGAGCCGCTCGTCGACGCGGGTGAAGGCGGTGGTCACGACGACACCCCGAACTCCTGGAAGGTGATGCTCTTCTCGATCGGGTAGTGCTCCCGGCCGAGCAGCTCGGAGATGATCCAGGAGTTGCGGTAGGCGCCCATGCCCAGGTCCGGTGAGGTGATGCTGTGCGTGTGGGTGCCCGCGTTCTGCAGGAAGATGCCCCGTCCGCTGTGGTCGATGCTGTAGTTGCGGGCCACGTCGAAGCGGCCGTGCGCGTCCCAGCGGATCCGGTCGCGCACCGGCGCGAGGAACTCCGGCACCCGGTAGTGGTAGCCGGTGGCCAGGACGAGGCCCTCGGTACGCAGCGTGAAGTCGCGCTCCTGCTCCACCTGACGCAACCCCAGCGTGTACCCACCGTCCTGGTGCTCGGCGCTGACCAGCTCGGTGTTGGTGAGCAGGCGGGTGTTCACCGGTCCGTCGACGCTGAGCGCGTAGAGCAGGTCGAAGATGTCGTTGATCAGGTCGGCGTTGATCCCCTTGAACAGGCCCTTCTGCGCGGACTCCAGCCGGTAGCGGGTCGCCTCGGGCAGCGCGTGGAAGTAGTCCACGTAGTCCGGTGAGGTCATCTCCAGCGTCAGCTTGGTGTATTCGAGCGGGAAGAACCGCGGTGAGCGGGTCACCCAGTTGAGCTGGTAGCCGTACCGGTCGATGTCACCGAGCAGGTCGTGGTAGATCTCGGCGGCGCTCTGCCCGCTGCCCACCACGGTGATGCTGCGCTTGGTGCGCAGCGCCGCGCGGTGCTCCAGGTAGTGGGAGTTGTGCACGGCGTCGCCGGGCAGTCCGGCGACGGCCGGCGGCAGGTGCGGCGGGGTGCCGGTGCCGAGCACCAGATGCCGGGCCCGGTATTCGACGGTCTCCCCCGTGCCGGTGGCGGCCCGCACCACGTACCGCTCGTCGGTGCTGTCGTACTCCACTGTGGTCACGGTCTGACCGAAACGCAGGTTCGGCAGTTTCGCCGCCGCCCACCGGCAGTACGCGTCGTACTCGCTGCGCAACGGGTAGAAGCTCTCCCGGATGTAGAACGGGTAGAGCCGGCCGATCTCCTTCAGATAGTTGAGGAAGGAGAAGGGCGACGTCGGGTCGGCGAGGCTGACCAGGTCGGCGATGAACGGGGTCTGCAACCGGGCCGACTCCAGCAGCATGCCGGGGTGCCAGGCGAGGCTCGGCCGGGCCTCCAGAAACACTCCGTCGAGTTCGCCGATCGGCGCGGTGAGGCAGGCCAGGCCCAGGTTGTACGGGCCCAACCCGATGGCGACGAAGTCGTGGGTGGACATCGGGGTCTCCAGGCGCGGGTTCGTGGTCACCGGCGTCAGCCGACGGGGCAGGTCAGGTCGGCGGTGACGTGGTCGTGCACGTACCGCCCGGCGTGGGTGGCGAGCAGGTCGAGCACGTACCCGACGTCGTCGACAGTGGTTTCCGGGTTGAGCAGTGTGAACTTCAGGAAGTGCCGGCCGTCGACCCGGGTCCCGGCGACCACGGCGAGACCGGACGCGGCGAGGGCCTCCCGGGCGTGCAGGTTCGCGGCGTCGGCCAGGTCCCGGCCGGGGCCGGTGGGCAGGTAGCGGAACACCACGGTGCTCAGCTCGGAGCGCGTCACCACCTCGAAGCGTGGGTCCTCGCTGACCAGTTGCCAGGCGTCGGCGGCCCGGTCGACGACCTCGTCGAAGAGCGTGCCGAGCGCGTCCGGGCCCATCACCCGCAGGGTGAGCCAGAGCTTCAGCGCGTCGAAGCGGCGGGTGGTCTGCAGGCTCTTGTCGACCTGGTTGGGGATGCGCTGCTCCACCATCCGGGCCGGGTTGAGGTAGTCGGCGTGGTAGGTGACGTGCCGCAGCGTCCGCCGGTCGCGGACCAGCAGGGCGCTGGAGCTGACCGGCTGGAAGAACGACTTGTGGAAGTCGACGGTCACCGAGTCGGCCCGCTCGATGCCGTCGAGCAGGTGCCGGCGCGTCGGCGAGACGAGCAGACCGCAGCCGTACGCGGCGTCCACGTGCAGCCAGACGCCGGCCGCCGCGCAGATCTCGGCTAGCTCGGTGAGCGGGTCGATCGAACCGAAGTCGGTGGTGCCGGCGGTGCCGACGACCGCCATCACCACCAGCCCCGCCTGCCGGCACCGGGCGATCTCCGCGCGGACGGCGGCCGGCCGGATCCGTCGCCGGGCGTCGGTGGGTACCGCGATCACCGCGTCCGGGGCGAGGCCGAGCAGCTTGGCCGACTTCTGCACGCTGAAGTGACCGGCGGCGGAGGTGAGCACGCGCAGCCGGGGAAGCAGCTCGGCGCGTGCCGACGGGCCGACGGCGCCGACGCACGCCTCCTCGCGGGCCAGCAGCAGCGCCTGCAGGTTGGACTGACTGCCGCCGCTGGTGAAGATGCCGTCGGCGTGCGGGCCGAGGCCGATCCGTTCGGCGGTCCAGTCGATCAGCCGGCGCTCGATGAGGGTGGCCCCGGCGCTCTGGTCCCAGGTGTCCAGGGAGGAGTTCACGGCGGTGAGCACCGCCTCACCGAGCAGCGCCGGGATGGCCACCGGGCAGTTGAGGTGGGCCAGGTAGCGGGGGTGGTGGAACCAGACGGCGTCGCGCAGGTAGACGTTCTCCAGCTCGTCGAGCGCGGCGCCCGCGTCGCCCAGTGGACGGTCCAGGTCGACCCGGTCGACCAGGGGGGCCAGCTCGGTCGGCGTGATTCCGGTGCCGGGGCGGTCCACTGTCGCCACCCGGCGGGCGACCCGGTCGACGCCGTCGGCGATTGTCCGGCGGTACTGCTCGACCGAGCCGCCGTGCAGCAGCTGGGCCCGCGCGGTGGTCGATGCCGACGGCGGCGGCGTGGTGGTCTCGACGGGGTACGTCGGCACGGTCACGGGATGTCCTTCCACGTTCTCGACGAGGGCAGCCGGAACCCACCCCAGGCGCGGCGGTGCGCCTCGGGTAGGTGCGGTGTTCGTCAGCTGACCTTCTTCGCGTTCCGGATGGCGGTGGCGAGGTTCTCCAGCAGCGGCGCGGAGCCGGCGTACGAGAAGCGGGGCACCGCGTCCCAGGCGCTCACCTGGTTGGCCTTCACCGCCGGCAGTTGCTGCCAGGTCGGCTTGGCGGTGAGGTCCTTGGCCTGCAGCGCGGTGCTGCGGTTGTCCAGCAGGATCAGGTCGGCGGGGAACTTGCCGGCGCTCTCCCAGCTCAGCGCCTCGAAGTAGTCGCCGGCTTCGAGCTTGGTGGGCACCACGATGTCGACGCCCAGCTCGGCGAAGTACATCAGGTCGGTGCTCACCTTGGGGTTGGAGACGTAGAACAGGTCGGGGCTGCCCGAGCAGGCCATGACCTTGATGCCGGGGTTGGCCTTGACGGCCTGCCGGACCGCCTCGGCGGCGGCGTCGAAGCGGGCCTTCGCGTCGGTGACCTTCTTGGCGGACAGGTCCGCGCCGAGCGATTCGGCAAGTGCCGCGTACCGCTCGATGGGCTTGGTCATCGGCACCCGGGCGGTGGTGACCGCCACGCTGGGCGCCAGCGGGAGGATCTTGTCCTTGCTCTCGTCCGGCACGTACCAGAGCGCGTCCGGGTCGTACATGTGGGTGACCAGCAGTTCGGGGCGCAGCGCCGCGTACTTCTCCAGGCTGAACTCGCCCCACACGTTGCCGAGGATCTCGACGCCCTCGACGTTCAGGTCGCCGGCCTGTGGGTCGGCCGTGCCGTCGGCACGCTTGGTCTCACCGAACACGCCGACGAGCTGCTTGTCGAGACCGAAATCGATCAGTGCGGCCGCCACGCCGGTGAAGGCCACCACGCGGGTCGGGCGGGCCGGCGCCTCGACCTTCCTGCCCCGGTCGTCGGTGAACGACCAGGGGCCGCCTCCGTTGCCGGTAGCGGGCTTGGGGGCGTCACCGGTGCCGCAGGCGGCGAGCAGGGTGGCGAGCGTGGCGGCGCCACCGGCGGCCAGGAGACCACGGCGGGAGAGACGGCGGGCGGACAGGGCATCGGGCATGGTGGTGTCTTTCGATCAGGGGTTGGCCGGGCTCGACCAGGGCAGCGGGGTTAGGTTAGCCTAACCTCGGTCATTGTCAACAGCGGTTCGCCGTTTCGCCACCACCCCGGAGCCCACACTGGACGCCACACCCACCGCCACCCGGCCGACACGTTCCGTGTCGACCCGGGGCGCTGTCGCACCCCCGAGCCGGCGTGGTCGCCGAGCGGCCCGCGCCGGCGGACTGGTCGCCGCCGTGGCCCTGCTCGCGGTGATCGTGGTGCTCAGCATCGCGGTCGGCGCGAAGGCCATGCCGCTCGCCGACGCCTGGTCCGGGTTGCTGCACCGCGACGCCGCCGAGTACGCGGTGGTGCACCGGATGCGCCTCCCCCGCACCCTGCTCGGGCTGCTGGCCGGTGCCGCCCTCGGTGTGGCGGGCGCGATCATGCAGGCCCTCACCCGCAACCCGCTCGCCGACCCCGGGCTGCTCGGCATCAACGCCGGTGCCTCCGCGGCCGTCGCCACCGCCGCCGCGTTCCTGGGCGTCACCGCCGTCGGCGGGTACGTCTGGTTCGCGCTGCTCGGCGCGGCGACGGTGACCGCGCTCGTCTACGCCGTCGGCGGCGGACGGGGCGCCACCCCGGCCCGGCTGGCGCTGGCCGGGGCGGCGCTCAACGCCACCCTCTACTCCTACGTGAGCGCGGTGATGCTGCTGGACACCGCGTCGCTGGAGCGGCTGCGCTTCTGGACGGTCGGTTCGCTGGCCAGCGCGGACCCGGCGACCGTCACCCGGGTGCTGCCGTTCATAGTGATCGGGCTGCTGGTCGCGCTCGGTGCCGCCCGCCCGCTGAACGCGCTCGCGCTCGGCGACGACGCGGCGCGCGCCCTCGGCGCTCGACCCGCGCTCATCCGCGCCGCCGTGATCGTCGCGGTCACCCTGCTCTGCGGCGCCGCGACCGCCGCGTGCGGCCCCATCGTCTTCGTCGGGCTGCTGGTGCCGCACCTGGTCCGCGCCCTGACCGGCCCGGACCTACGCTGGCTGCTGCCGTACTGCGCGGTGCTCGCGCCCGCGCTGCTGCTGGGCGCCGACGTGCTCGGCCGCGTACTGGGTCGACCGGGAGAACTCCAGGTCGGCATAGTGACCGCCGTGCTGGGCGGTCCGCTCTTCCTGTGGCTGGTCACCCGCCGACGGGTGGCCCAACCATGAGCGTCATCCGTACCCCTGGGGGGTTGTCGGTGCGGTTCCGGCCCCGCGCGTTGGGCGTCGGTGCCGGTGCGGCGTTGCTCGCGGCCGGGTTCGGCCTGGTGGCCCTGGGCAGCGGCGACTACCCGATGGGGCCGGCGGACGTGCTGCGCACGCTGACCGGCGGCGGCACCGTGGCGGAACAGTTCATCGTGTACGACCTGCGCCTGCCCCGGCTGGTCACCGCCCTGTTGGTCGGTGCGGCGCTGGCGCTGGCCGGCACGGTGTTCCAGTCCCTGGTCCGCAACCCGCTGGGCAGCCCGGACATCCTGGGCTTCACCCAGGGCGCGTCGACCGGCGCGCTGGTGGTGGTCGTCCTGGGCGGCAGCAGCCTGGCGTTGGCCGGCGCGGCGGTTGCCGGTGGGCTCGGCACCGGCCTGCTGATCTACGCGCTGGCCTGGCGGCGCGGAGTGCACGGCTACCGGCTCATCCTGGTCGGCATCGGGGTGGCCGCGATCCTGACCGGCGTCAACGGCTACCTGCTGACCCGGGCGCCCCTGATGGACGCCGCCCGCGCGGTGCTCTGGCTCACCGGCAGTCTGGACGGGCGGGGCTGGGCCAACGCCGGGCCGCTGCTCGCCGTCCTGGTCGTGCTGGCGCCGCTGGTGCTCGTCGGCTGCGCCCCGGCGCTGCGGATGATGGAGCTGGGCGACGACGCGGCCAGCGCGCTGGGCGTGCCGGTACGCCGACTGCGCCTGGCGCTGCTCGCCGCCGCCGTGCTGCTGGTCTCGTTCGCGGCGGCCGCCGCCGGGCCGGTGTCCTTCGTGGCGCTGGTCGCCCCGCACGTGGCGAAACGGCTGACCCGGGCACCGGGCCCGAACCTGGTCCCGTCGATGACCGTCGGCGCGGCGCTGCTGGCCGGCGCCGACCTGTTGGCCCAACGCGCGTTCGACGGGCACCAGCTGCCGGTCGGCGTGGTGACCGGCGTCATCGGCGGCGGTTACCTGGTCTGGCTGCTGGCCGTGGAACGCCGGGCGGGCCGGCTGTGAAGACCCGCGACACCCTCGAAGGAGCACCCATGCGACCCGGCGATTCCCGGCTCGGCGGCACCGCGCTGACCCTCGCCTACGACCAGCGCACCATCGCCGAGAACCTGACCGTGGCGGTGCCCGACAGCTCCTTCACGGTGATCATCGGCCCGAACGCGTGCGGCAAGTCGACGCTGCTTCGCGCACTGTCGCGGATGCTGCGTCCCAGCGCTGGTGCGGTGCTGCTGGACGGCCGCAACATCCACGACCTGCCGGCCCGCACCGTGGCTCGGACGCTCGGTCTGCTGCCGCAGTCGTCGATCGCGCCGGACGGCATCAGCGTCGCCGAGTTGGTCGCCCGGGGCCGTTACCCCCACCAGGGGCTGCTGCGGCAGTGGTCACGCGAGGACGAACGGGTGGTCGAGGAGTCGATGGCCGCGACCGGTGTCGACGACCTCGCCGACCGGGCGGTGGACGAGCTGTCCGGCGGGCAGCGGCAGCGGGTGTGGATCGCCATGGCGCTGGCGCAGCAGACGCCGCTGCTGCTGCTCGACGAGCCGACCACGTACCTCGACATCGCCCACCAGATCGAGATCCTGGACCTCTGCGCCCGGCTGCACGAGGAGCAGGGACGCACCCTGGTCGCGGTGCTGCACGACCTGAACCACGCCGCCCGCTACGCCACCCACCTGATCGCGATGCGCGACGGGCGGGTGGTGGCCGCCGGGGAGCCGTCGTCGGTGGTCACCGCCGACCTGGTGGCGGAGGTGTTCGGTCTGCCCTGTCGGGTCATCGACGACCCGGAGACGGGCACCCCGCTGGTCGTCCCGGCGGCCCGACGCCGGGCCACCACCCTGGCCCCGGAGCCGGCGTGAGCACAGAACGTTTCCGCGACCCGTGGGGGGTGCCGCACCTGCGGGCCGACGACCCGCTCGCCCTGGCGGCGGCGCAGGGTCGGGTGACCGCGTACGACCGGGCCTGGCAGATCGAGGTGGAACGGCACCGGGCCCGGGGCACCAGCGCGGCGTTCCTCGGCCCGGACGCGCTCGGTTGGGACCGGTTCGTCCGGCAGGTCCGGCTCGACGACACCGCCCGCCGCTGCCACGCGGCTCTGGACAAGGCGACCGCCGAGTGGGTGGGCGCCTACGTGGACGGCGTCAACGCCGCTCTCGCCGCCGGGGCTGCCCGGTCGCCGGAGTTCGCCGCCACCGGGCTTCGCCCCGGCCGGTGGGAGCCGTGGACACCGCTCGCGGTGTGGCTGGGCCACCACATCCTGTTCGCCGGGTTCCCGGGCAAGCTCTGGCGCGAGCACGTCGCGCAGCGGCTCGGGCCGGACTGGGTCGACCTGTTCGCCACCGACGGTCCGGCCGTCGCCGGCAGCAACGGGTGGCTGCTCGCCGCCGAGCGCACCGGCACCGGGGCCGCGCTGCTCGCCGGTGACCCGCACCGGTTCCTTGAGGATCCCGGTGTCTACCAGCAGATCCGGTTGGCCTGCCCGGAGTACGACGTCATCGGGCTGGCGGTGCCGGGCGTGCCGGGCATCGCCCACTTCGGGCACACCGGCGAGGTGGCCTGGGCGATCACCAACGCGATGGCCGACTACCAGGACGTGTACGCGGAGCGGCTGCGCCGCGACGGCCTGCGGGTGCAGGCGCTCGGCCCGGACGGCTGGCGTCCGGCGCACCGGCACGTCGAGACGATCGAGGTGGCCGGGGCCGACCCGGTCGAGGTCGAGGTGGTGGAGACCGATCGTGGTCCGGTGATCGCCGGTGGGCCCGACGACGAGACGGCGCTCAGCCTGCGCTACCCGCCCCGGGTCCGGGGTGACAGCGGTTTCGCGACGCTGCCGGAGCTGCTGCGCGCCCGCACGGTGGCCGACGTGGATCACGCGCTGCGGCACTGGGTGGAGCCGGTCAACGTGGTGCAGGCGGCGGACACCGCCGGAGGGCTGCTGCACCGGGTCGCCGGGGCGGTGCCGGTACGGCACCCGGAGAACGGCCGGCGGGTGGTCCCCGGGTGGGACGCCGCGCACGCCTGGCAGGGCTGGCACGCGCCGATGCCCCGCGCCGAGGTGGCCGGTCGGGCGGTGATGGCCAACGAGCGCGGGTTGGCGGCGCCGCTCGGGGTGGAGTTCGCCGCACCGCACCGGGCGCACCGCATCACCGAACTGCTCGACGCCCGGGCGACGTGGACGGCCGACGAGATGGCCGCTGTGCACACCGACACGTACCTGGGCGCGGCCGGGCCGCTGCTGGCCGTCCTCGCCGAGTCGACGGGGCTCGGCCCGGCCGCCGCCGCGCTGCGCGACCGGCTGCTGTCCTGGGATCGCCGGATGGCCGCCGACAGCACGGACGCGGCCGCCTACGCCATCCTGCGAGCGGCTGTCGTCCGCCGGCTCGCCGCCCACCCGGCGCTGGCCGCGCTGGCCGAGCCGCCCGCGTACCCCGAGGTGTTCGCGCCCTGGCTGGCGCTGACGCCGCGGGTCGGTTACGCGCTGGAGCATCTGCTCGGCGCGACCCCGCCGCCCGGTGTGGACATCGGCGCGCTGGTGAGCGCGGCGGCCGAGGAGGCCGGCGACGCGGCCGCCGGGCAGGTGCCCTGGGGTGACCTGCACCGGTTGGCGCTGTGGCGGGCGCTGCCCGGCGCGGACGCCGGGTCCGGTCCCCGGCTCGACGGTGACCACGACTGCGTGCTGGCCACCTCCAGCGTGCCCGGGGTCACCCACTGGTGCCTGCGGGGGCCGGCGGCGCGCTTCGTCTGGGACCTGGCCCGCCGCAGCGACAGCCGGTGGGTGGTCCCGCTGGGCGCGTGCGGGGTGCCCGGCGACCCGCACCACGACGACCAGAGCCGCGCCTGGCTGGCCGGGGAGCTGCTGCCGGTCGTCACCGACTGGGAGCAGCTGACGCAGGAGCGGGACTGACGGCACCGGCCGCCGCCCGGGGTGCCCGAGGCGCCCCCGGCGACGGCCGGCCACAGTGGCGTCAGCGCAGGCCGAACGCCCTGGTGATGCGCTGGCTCACGGTGTTGCCGGCGGCGTCGCGCGCGGTGGTGCGCAGGCTCACGAAGCCGGCCGTCGCCGGTGCGGCCAGCGAGGTACGCCAGCCGTCGCCGTGCCGGGTCAGCCGCTGCTTCTGCCAGCTCGCCCCGTCGTCGTAGGACACCTCCACCGTCACCGCGCCGACAGTGCCGCTGACGTCGGGCAGGTGGGAGGCGACCACGGTCAAGGGTGCCCGCCGCGCCGCCCGGCCGGCGGCGTCGATGTCCACCTGGTAGTCCAGCTGGATCATCGGCAGCACCTCGGCCGACTCCTCCCCCGTCACCGCCGAGGTGAAGCCCCACTCGGTGCGGGTCTGCCGGGAGTACGGGTTGCTCCAGGCGGCCCGGTCGTTCTCCACCACCAGCCGGTACGGCAGCCGCGGAGACGCCAGCCCGGAGACCTGGAGGTACTCGGCGTTGCCCCAGTTCAGCTCCTGGTCACCCTGGTAGAGGGTGGTCCGGTTGACCATGTCGTAGTTGGCGTACGCCTCACCGATGTGACCGCCTCCGTCGCCCCACCCGGGTGCGGGCAGGTAGACGGTGTCCAGGTATCGGACCGGCACGTAGCCGCCACCCATCCGGGGGCGCTGGATCGGCCCGAACCAGGTGACGGCGCTCGGCTTGCCCGCCGGGTAGGTCGTCACCGCCTGCAGGTGCTGACCGGTCTCGCCGGCGATGAACGCGTCGTCGATCCACCGCTGGTCGGCGCTCACCCAGTCGGTTCGCCGGCCCTGCGCCGGGGCCGGCTCCTGGTTGCTGGACGCCCACCCGCGCCAGACGTCGGTGCGGAACTCCAACGCCTTGCCCTGCCGGTAGTTGCGGAACTCCACGTCGACCCGGGCCAACTGCCGCTTCGTGGGCCGGTAGGTGGGGTCGGCCGGCACCGTGCCGGACCAGTGGTGCGCCACGTCGTACAGGTAGCTGGTCTCCGGGTGCGACTCGACGGTGAGCCGCACCGCGCCGCGCTCCAGCGCGGCGATGAGCTGCCCACCCTCGTCCGCGCCGAGCGTGGCCACTGTCACCGGGGCCGGGCTCTCCGGGCTCCACGCGAACTCGTCCCAGGGCTGCAGCCGACCGATGCCGTCGTTCACCACGAGCAGCAGCTTCGCCCCGGCCGCCGCGGCGGCCCGCGCCTGGGTGGCGATGTCGACGCTGTCACTGCGGCGCACCACCACGGCCCGGTCCCGGACCGGCCGGTTGGCCAGCCCCGCCGCCGACGCGTCAGCGACATAGACCGCGTCCAGCTGACGACGACCGGCCGGCAGCGCCGGGGTGGCCCGCTTCACCAACAGATCGTCGTACGAGCGACCGCCCGCCGAGACGGTCAACGCCGGCTGCTCCAGCCGCCACCGGGCGCCGAACTCGAACTCGCCGTCGGTGACCGGACGGCTCGTCGGCAACGCCCACATGCTGTCGTACGAGTCGTCGGGCAGCACCTGACTCTCGGTGAGACCGTTCTTCGTGGACCGGTGGATGTCCATCCGCAGCGCACTGGCGGTGGCCTCCTGCGGCACCCGGGCCTGCACCTGCCGGGCGGCACGCGCGTCCAGGGTGACGGTGCGGTCGGTGTCCAGGTTGACGTCGGTGAAGCTGAGCATCGCCATGCCCTTGGAGTGCGGCCCGTGCACACCGCGCACGTCCGCGGAGATCCAACCGTTCCAGCTCGCCACCGGCAGCCGCAGCGTCGCAGTGCCGCTCTCGGGCAGGTCCACGGCGGTGAACAGGGTGTCGGCGGTGAGGATGACCTTGCCGACGAGCGGCTTGCCGTCCCGGTCCTTGGCGACCAGCGTCAGGTTCTGCCGCTGGCCCTCCTTGCCGGCCCCGATCAGGGTGCGGCCACGCACCGCACCGGCGCCGTCGGTGGCGACGATCATGCCGCTGACCTGCTTCTCCACCGGCAGCTTGTCGTACGCGGCGGTGACCGTCACGGTGGCGGTGCCGCCGGCCGGCACGGTGACCCGGTCGGCGGAGAGCGCGAACAGACCGGTCGGCGCGGTGGCCGCGTCGAGGGCCAGCTTGAGCGCGACCGGCGTGCCGCCGACATTGGTGTAGGTGACGGTGCGGTCGACGGTCATGCCCGGCTGCTGCGGCCACGCCTGGAAGCCGGAGTACGCGCTCGGGGTGGCGAAGACGGTGGCGTGCGCGGCGGCCACCGCGTCGACCCGACCGGCACCCGCCTGGTACGGGGTGTACCCGGGGGTGGCCTTGACCGTGCTGACCAGCGCTTCCTTGATGCGCTGACCGGTCCAGTCCGGGTGCGCGGCGGCGACCAGCGCGGCCGTGCCGGCCACGTGTGGGGTGGCCATCGACGTGCCGCTCATCAGCGTGTAGTCACCGGAGCCGCCCCGCACCAAATGCGAGCGGGCGGCCAGGATGTCCACGCCAGGGGCGGTGATCTCGGGCTTGAGCCCGCCGTCGCCGGCGCGTGGGCCCTGGCTGGAGAAGTCGGCGAGGTGGTCGGTGGCGTCGACGGCGCCGACGGTGAGCGCCGAGTTCGCGGCACCCGGGCTGCCGATCGTGGCCGGGCCGCTGTTGCCGGCGGCGATCACGAAGAGGGCGCCGGTCTCGGCGCTGAGCCGGTCGACCGCCTGGCTCATCGGGTCGCTGCCGTCGGTGGACTCGCCACCCAGGCTCATGCTGACCACCCGGGCCTTCTGCTCCCGGGCCGCCCACTCCATGCCGGCGATGATCCAGGAATCCTGCCCGCTGCCCTCGCTGTTGAGCACCTTGCCGATGTGCAGCCGGGCACCGGGGGCAACACCCCGCTCGGCGCCACCGGACGCGGCGCCGGTGCCGGCGATCGTCGAGGCGACGTGCGTGCCGTGGCCCTTGTAGTCGAGGATGTCGGGCTCCGACGGCACGAAGCTGCTGGACTCGGCGATCTGGCCGAGGAGGTCCGGGTGTTCGGCGTCCGCCCCCGAGTCGAGCACCGCGACGTCGACACCGGCGGCGGTGTTGCCCTCGGCCCACAGCGTCGGCGCGCCGATCTGGGCGGTGGACTCGGCCAGGTCGGCGTGCACCCGGCCGTCCAACCAGACCTTCGCGATGCCGTTGGCCAGGGTCGGGGCGTCGCCCGTACGTCGGGTCGAGCCGGCGGTGAGCGCGGTCCAGAACCGGTCGGCGGTGGCGCGTTGGCGGGTCAGCGCCGCTCCCTGCACGCTGTCCAACGGTCGGACCAGCTCGGCGCCGTCCAGTGCGGGCCGGGTGCGGTTGCGGGCCGCCGCGTCGGTCATCGTGACGATCAGCGGGAGCGCGTCGGTGTGCGCGTCGTCGTAGCCGTCGGCGATGAGGTCGGTGACGTTGAACAGTTGCCGGTCCAGCAGGCCGCTGGTGACGTAGGACAGCGCGGCGTCCGGGTAGACGTAGGTGTCGCCGTCGCGCACGGTGCGGTGGAAGCTCGGGGTGCTGCCGTCCGGTCGGCGCACTGTCGACACCGTGCTGCCGTCCGCCGCGGTGGTGACAGTGACCGTGTCACCGGTGATCAGGGTGACGGTGGACGCGCGCCCGGCGGCGGCCGGGGGCAGGCCCGCCGGGCGGTCGGGGTGGTTCGGCGGGGCGGCGGCCGCTCCCGCGCCGGGTGGGGTGAACCCGGCCGCCAGGGTGAGGGCGGCGCCAAGGGCGATCAGCCCGGATCGGCGACGCCGGTGAGACAGAGCCACGGTGACCTCTTTGTGTCGAGAAGTGGTACGCACCACAGCATCGACGTAACACCCGCCCCGACCGCACCCCCACACCCCGACGCAGTTACGTCATGGCACAAACCCGCCACCCTGCCCCGCCCCGGCCCCCGCCCCGCCCTCCGGCCCGTCGATCTTGCACTTACTGCGCCGACCAAAGCCCTGAATCAGACCCAATCGACAACCACAAATGCAAGATCGACGGCGGAGGAAGGGGTGGCGAGGGGGGGACGGGGGACGGGGGGACGGGGGGACGGGGGGACGGGGGGACGGAGCCGGGGGGGTTAGGGGGTGGTGCGGGTTAGCTTGGCGAGGGCGTCCAGTTGGGTGGTGTCGGAGAGGGCGGAGCCGACGGCCACCACGCGGACGCCCGCGTGCAGGAACGGGCCGGCGTTGCCCGCGTCGAGGCCACCGGTGGCGACGAAACGCAACTGCGGCAACGGACCGGCCATGGCCTTGAACCAGGCCGGCCCGAGGGAGATCGCGGGGAACGCCTTGAGCCAGGTGAGGCCGTGCCGCAGTGCCTGCTGGGCCTCGGTGGGGGTGGCCACACCGGGCAGGTGCGGCAGGCCACGCGCGGCGGCGGCGTCGGCGACCGTGAGGTCCAGGCCGGGCGCGACGGTGAACCGGGCGCCCGCGTCGGCCGCCGCGGCGACCTGGTCGACGTCGAGCACGGTGCCGGCACCGACGATCCGGTCGCGTTCGGCCCCCGCCGCGACGGCGGCCCGCAGCGCCGGCACCGCGTCGGCGGTGGCCACCGGAACCTCCACCACGTCGATGCCGAGGTCCCAGGCCCGCTCGGCGAGCCGAACGGTCTCGGCGACCGGAAGGCCGCGCAGGATCGCCATCACCCGGGCGCCGCCGAAGATGTGGTCGAAGTCCGGTGTGGTCATGGAACACTCCATCCGAGGTCGCGGTGACAGTGTTGCTGCTGGCCGGGGCGCCACCCGGCGGCCCGACTCAGGTCGTCGCCCCCAGGTCGGTCAGGTCGAGCGGCGACCAGGCGTCGGCCGGGGCGTCGATCAGCTTCTCGAACCAGGCCCACGGCGGGACCGGGGCGTTGTCGGCGCTGCTGGTCAACGCCTGCGCCGCCATCAGGTGGCCGAGGCGCAACCGCCGCACGGGGTCGAGGCCGCGCAGCAGCCCGGCCAGGTAGCCGGCGGCGAAGGCGTCGCCGGCACCGACCGGCTCCACCACCGTCACCCGGGGAGCGGGCACGAAGACCGGTTCGGCGTCGCGGACCAGCGCGGTGGCGCCGACCGCGCCGTCCTTGACCACCACCGTCTCCGGAGCGGGCAGCACCTCACGCACGGCCGTCGGGTCGGTGACGCCCCAGAGAGTCTCCGCCTCGTCCTGCCCGACGAAGACGAGGTCGCAGCGGTTGGCGAGGTCACGCAGCACCGGCGCGGCCTGCTCGGCGGACCACAACCGGGCACGGTGGTTGACGTCGAAGCTGACCCGTGCCGCCGGCAACGGCCGGTCGGTCACCGCGTGCTCGACAAGCGCCCGGCAGGACGCGGACAGCGCCGGGGTGATCCCGGACAGGTGCAGCACCCGGGCACCGGCCAGCGCCGGGTCGGCCAGCGTGGCCGGGTCCATCCGGGTGGCCGCCGACCCGGCCCGGTAGTAGTGCACGGCGGTCCCCTGCGGGCCCGGGTCCTTGACGTACAGGCCGGTGGGGGCGGCCGGGTCCACGCACACCTGGTCGACGCGGACACCGGCGGCGGCGACGTGCCGCACGACAGCCCGACCGAAGGGGTCGTCGCCGACCCGGCTCACCCAGGTCGTCAGGTGTCCCAGGCGGGCCAGGTAACCGGCCACGTTGGACTCGGCGCCGCCGACCGAGACGGCGACCCGCTCGGCGTGCTCCAGCGGCTCGCCCGGCGCGGGGCAGAGCACCACCATCGTCTCCCCCACCGCGGCCACCTCCACCGACGGGTAGCCGGCCGGCACACTCGCCTGGTCAGGTCGGGGGTCGGTCGGCATCGGGCACACGTCCTCGCGGCGGGGTGCTGGGCGTCGCCGAGCCTAGGTGTCGCGCGCGGGACGGGCAAGCGGTGTCCCGCGGTCAGGGCAGCGTCAGGCCGTACGTGGCCAGCACCTCCGCGATCGGCTGGTAGTAGGTGGTGCCGCCGGCCGTGCAGTTGCCGGTGCCGCCGGAGAGGATGCCGAGGATGGTGCCGGTGGCGGCCACGTAGAGCGGTCCGCCGCTGTCCCCCGGCTCGGCGCAGATGTTGGTGCGGATCAGGCCGTAGATCACGCCGGTGGCGTAGTTGACGGTCTGGTTGAGACCGGTGACCGTGCCGCAGCGCACCCCGGTGGTGCTGCCGCTGCGGCACACCGCCTGACCGATGTACGCGTTGCCGGGGCCGTTGATGGTCAGCAGGCCGGGGTAGGTGTAGACGGCGCTCGGGTGGGCGATCCGACCGGTGTAGCGGATCAGCCCGTAGTCGTTGGTGGGGTAACTGGTGGCGGTGCGGGTGCCGAGCACGGTGCTCTGGGCGCTGTCGGCGTACCAGGTGGCGGCGGCCGCGGTGCAGTGTCCGGCGGTGATCACGTAGTAGGTGCTGCCGCTGCGTGCGTTCGCGCCGAGCGAGCAGCGCGCGCCGCCGCCGTAGATGCCCTGCCCGCCGGCGATCAGCGGGCGCAGCGTTCCGGGTTCACGGCGCAGCAGCGCGCCGGCCCGATCGGCCACCGTCCGCAGTGCGCTCAGGTCGCGGGGGGTCACGGTGTCGTCGACGGTGAGGGTCATCCGGCCGGTGGCAGGGTCGAGGCCCCAGGCGGTGCCCGCGGTGCGTACCCCGCTCAGCAGGGCCGCCGGGTCGGTGGTGGGCGCGGCGGCCCGGTCGGGGACGGCGGCCTGCGCCGCGCCGGGTGCGACGAGCAGCAGGATGGTCAGGGCGAGGGCGGCCAGTGGGGAGCGACGCATCCGAACCTCCGAAGAGATCGAGATTGATGGATGCAGTGCAGCATCGCGCGACGCTCGCACCGTGGCAAGCTCCGCCCGCCCTCTTCCCCGACCAGCGGGAATCACCGATCCGGAGGACGGCCCGTGCCAGGGCACCGATAATCCTCGGGAGACGCGGCGGGAGGCCAGGCATGACCACCGAAGGGAATGCGACGCTGGTACGCCGGCTGGACGGGTCGACCCGGGCCACGCTGCTGGAGCTGCTCTTCGACGTGGTCTTCGTGGCCGCCCTCGCCCTGACGTCGAAACTGTTTTCCGAAGAGCTCTCGTGGGCCGGCGGCGCCAAGCTGCTGCTGATGCTGACCGCCGTCTGGTGGACGTGGTCGGTCACCGCGACCACCACCGAGTTCTACGATCCGCAGCAACGCCCGATCCAGGCCATCCTGATGCTTGCGATGGTCGGGTCGGTGGCGATGGCGGCATCGCTGCCGATGGTCACCATCGGGCACCAACTGCTCTTCGTGGCCTCGTACGTCGGCACGCACGTCATTCGCTGCATCATCCTGGTCACCGCCCTGCACCGGCAGCGGCACCAGACGGCCAGGGAGCGGGCCACCCGGTTTCTCTTCTGGTTCACGGTGTCCAGCGTCTTCTGGATCACCGGCGCGCTGTCAGAAACTCCGAACTGGGCGCTCTGGGGGATCGCCATAACGATCGACCTGGTCGCCGGGGCGGCCCGCTACCCCACGCCCCGGCTGGGCAAGGTGCCACTCACCCAGTACGGCCGGACCACCGAGCACCTCGGCGAGCGGTACCAGCAGTTCATCATCCTGGCCCTCGGCGACATCATCCTGGTGCCGACGCTGCAGGTCAGCCGGGGCCATCTCGACCACCTCCGGCTCGCCTCCCTGCTCTGCGCCTTCGCCGTCATGCTGCTGCTCTGGCAGATCTACGTCTTCCGCGCTGGCGAGTTGTTGGTGGCAGCCGGGTCCAAGGGGAGCCGCGCCACCCGGTTGGCCCCGTTCACCCATCTGGTCATGCTGGCCGGCGTGGTCAGCACTGCCGCCACGTTCGACCTGGTCGTCAGCAGGCCGACCGGAACGACGCCGGTGCCGTGGCTCGTGCTGATCATCACCGGCCCGACGCTGTTCGTGGTCGGTCGCGTGCTGTTCACCATGGCGGTGTCGTGGGTCATGCCGTGGCGGCGCGTCGCCTGGCAACTGCTGCCGCTGCTGGTGCTGCCGTGGGCCGGCGGCTGGCCGCCGTTGCTGGTGGCCTCGATCGTGGCGCTCGGGTTGGCCGGTCACATCCTGATTCCCGGAGCGGCACGGGAGACCACACCGGGCCTGTGGACGCGCAAGCCCGACGAATGACGGCGCGCCATCGACCGACGTGCCCACCGGCGCCTCGGCGAGGTCCCGGGCGCGGGCGTCCGCCGTGCCAACCTCCGGGCGTCCCTCGGTGAGCGGCGGGAATCGCCGATCCGGGGACGAGCCGTGTCGACACCGCCGATAATTTTCGGAAGAAACGGCGGGAGGCCCGGCATGACCACCGGAGGCACCGGGGCGCTGGTACGCCGTCCGGACGGGTCGACCCGGGCCACACTGCTGGAGCTGCTCTTCGACGTGGTCTTCGTGGCCTCGCTCGCACTGACCTCGACCCTGCTCGCGGAACGCCACACCTGGTCCACCGCCACGATGGTCCTGCTGATGCTGACCGCGATCTGGTGGACCTGGTCGGTCACCGCCACCACCACCGAGTTCTACGACCCGCAGCAGCGTCCCATCCAGGCCATCCTGATGGTCGCCATGGTCGGGTCGGTGGGGATGGGCGCGTCGCTGCCCAAGATCGCCAGCGGGCACGCGCTGGTCTTCGCCGTCGCGTACGTCGGCACGCACGTGATTCGCGGCTTCATCCTGATCACCAGCCTGCACCAACAGCGGCACCGGTTGGCCGAGATCCGCGCCACCCGGTTCCTGTTCTGGTTCCTGGTGTCCGGCGTCTTCTGGATCGCCGGCGCGCTGTTCGACACGGTGAACTGGACCCTCTGGAGCATCGCCATCGCGATCGACCTGGTCTCCGCGGCGGCCCGCTACCCCACGCCCGGGCTGGGCCGGGTGCCCTTCGACCAGTACGAGCGGACCACCGCTCATCTGGGCGAGCGGTACCAGCAGTTCGTCATCCTGGCCCTCGGCGACATCATCCTGGTGCCCACCCTGCAGGTGAGTCGGGGAGAGTTCACCGGGCTCCGGGTCGCCGCGCTGTTCTGCGCGTTCGCGGTCATGCTGCTGCTCTGGCAGATCTACGTCTTTCGCGCCGGCGAACTGCTGGAGGCCGGGGCGAGGGCGGGCCGCCCGGCGCGGGTGGCGCCGTACACCCATCTGGTGATGCTGGCCGGGGTGGTCGGCACGGCGGCCTCGTTCGACCTGGTCGTCGCCCGGCCGACCGGTACGACGCCGGTGGGATGGCTGCTACTGATCATGGGCGGCCCGGCCCTGTTCGTGATCGGCCGCGTCCTGTTCACCCTGCTGGTGTCCATGCTCGTGCCGTGGCGGCGAATGCTCTGCCTCATCCTGCCGCTGCTGACGCTGCCGTGGGCCGGCCGCTGGCCACCGCTGCTGGTCACCACGAGCGTCGCGCTCGGGCTGTGGGCGCACATCCTGCTGCCCGGAGCCGCCCGGGAGACCACGCCGGGCCTGCGGGTGCGGCAACCCGACGACTGACCCGGCACGCTCAGCCGACGTGTCGAGCGGCCCACTCGGCGAGGTCGCGGGCGCACGCGTCCACCGACTCCTGCCAGGTCCGGGCCGCGCCCTCCCCCGCCTCGTCGCTGACCTGCTTGACCAGCCGGCACGGCACACCGGCCTGCGCGGCGGCCCAGGCCACCGCGTACCCCTCCATGTCGACCAGGTCGGCGCGCTGCGCCAACCGGTCCCGCTGCTCGTCGTCGGCCACGAAGGTGTCACCGGTGGCCAGCACCGCGCCCTCGGCGGCCAGCGACAGCGGCGCCCCGTACGTCTCGCCGGTGAGCGTGCGCAGCAGCTCGGTGTCCAGGTCGTGCTGGAGGACGGTGGCGATCTCGTGGATGCCGGCCAACCCGGGACGCAACGCCCCGGCCGTACCCAGGTTGAGCAGCAGGGCCGGGCGCGGCCCGGCGGCCAGCACCGCGGCCACCGCGCTGGCGGCGTTCACCTTGCCCATGCCGGTGAGCAGGACCGGCAGCTCGGGCGGCAGGTAGCGGGCCTCCTCCCCGACGGCGAGCACCACCAACGGACGATCGGCGCGGACCGTACCTCGAAGATTCACCGGAGCATCGTACGAGCCGGCCGGTGGGGCGCTGACGTCAGTCGGTGGTGAAGCGGTACAGCACGAAGTCCTTCTCCGCGCCACAGGCGATCAGGTGGGTGTTCCACGAGCAGGACGAGCTGCGTACGTCCTGCAGCTCGCCCAACTCGTCGACCTTCCCGGACTCGGCCCACACGCCGGCCAGCACCCGGTTGGCCACCACCACGCTGGGCGCCTTGGCGAAGACCAGCAGGTTGCCCTCGTCGAGGCGGACCGCCACCCCGCCCCGGTCCCGCAGCACCGGCTTGCCGGCGGCGTCGAAGATGGTGACGCTCGGCTCCGGGGACTCCCGTTGGGCGAGCAGTTGCTCACCCAACGGGACCAGGCCGGTCACGCCCGGCGCCGACCACTGGATCGCACGCTCACCCTCGGTGGCCGCCACCACCTCGGTGCGCGTGGCGTCACTGTTGGGCACCTGCACCAGGCAGGCCCGTCGGGGACCGCAGGCGACCAGCTCCGTCGGACGGTACTCGTCGTTCCCGGAGCGGTGCAGCACCACCGGTTCGGCGTCGGAACCCAGGTCGTAGGCGAGCAGCTGGTAGCCGCCCTCGTTGGCGGCCACGTACAGGCGGTCCTCGTGGGCGACCACCAGGTCGTCGAGGTCGGCGACGCTGCCCCACTGGCGCAGCACCGCGCCGGATGCCATGTCGAGCAGCCGCACCGACCGGTCCGCGCCCACCTGCACGAGTCGCCGCCCCTTGCCCGTCCACGGGTCGCGGGGCGTGCCGTCGAGGAAGGCCGGTCCGCCCGCCGCCGCGTCGGTGCCCACCGGCCGGACCACGGTACGGCCACCGGCGTACCGGTCGCGGGGGTTGGCTCGGGTCCACTTCGTCGCGCCGTCGGTCAGGCGCAGGCCGACCAGTTCGTCAGCGGCCCGGTCGACCAGCACCGCCGTGTCGTCGGCGACGTAGACGTCGTCGTCCCCACGGAGAACGCGCTGCCAGCGCTGCTCGCCGGTCCGACCGTCGAGGACGGCCATCGGTCGGGGGGTGCTGTCGCCGGGCGCGTCGGCGAGGACCACGACCGCCCCGGGGACGGCGATGACCGCCTCCCAGTCGTCGGCGCGCACGTCGGTCTGCTCGCGCCACACCTCGCGACCGGTGCCCGCGTCGACGGCCACCACCTCCAGCCGGTCGTCGGGCAGCGGGAACGCGAGGTAGGCCCGATCGTCGAGCACCGCCGTCCACATGTCGGTCGGACGTTCGGCGCCGGCCGAGAGCCGGGACAGTTCGCGCAGCGAGGCGAACTCCAGGTCCGGGTAGCGGTCCCGGGTCAGGTAGAGCGTCGCCGCGGTGGCCACCCCGGCCACCGCCAGCACCGCGCCGAGCACCACCCAGCGTGCCCGCCGCCAGCGGGTCCCGCCGCCGCTCGGGGTCGGGGTCGCGCCGGCCAGGCCCGGCCCGGGGGGCGGGCCCACCGGCGGGGTGGATCCCGGCCAGGGCTGCGACGGTACGACCGGCGCGGGTGCCGCGGCCGGGGCGGGCGGGCTCACCGGAGCTGGCGCGGGTGGGGCCACTGGTGGTCCCGCGTACGCCGGGGCGGGTAGCGGCTTGCGCAGTGGCAGGTCGGTCAGGGCACCCTCGGCCACCGGCAACTCGGGCTGGTCCAGCACCGTCGGCGCGATCCCCAGCTCGGCGTGCAGCATCCGGGCCACCAGCGGGATCCGCGACGACCCGCCCACGAGGAACAGCCCGGCGAGCTGGTCGGGGCGCAGACCGGCGGCGGCGATGACCTCCCGGGCCCGCTGCACCGCCCGCCGCAGCAGCGGCGTGGCCACCCGTTCGACGTCCGCCCGGGTCAGCTGGATCGGCTCGGCCACTCCCGGCACCGCGACCGGCGCGACAACGGACCGGGACAGGGTCTCCTTCGCGCCTCGTACCTCGTCCCAGAGCCGGATCTGGTCGCGGCGCTGCGCCGGATCCGCCGGTCGGGTGAGCCGGGCCCACTGCGCGGCGTGCCGCTCACCGACCAGCTCACCGACCCGCCGTACCAGCGCGGCGTCGAGGTCCAGGCCGCCCAGGTCGGGCAGGCCGCCGTCGGCGACCACGCTGAAGCCGGAGTCGCCCCAGGGGTCCGCGCCCTCGTTGCGCAGCACCGCGACGTCGAGCGTCCCGCCACCGAAGTCGAACACCGCGATGGCCCCGCCGACCGGCACCGGACGGTGCAGCACCTGCGTGTAGTAGCGGGCGGCGGCCACCGGCTCCCGCAGCAAACGGGTGCCCGGCGGGGTCGGCCCGGCGAGGGTGTGCTCGGCCGCCTGCGGCCAACCCGCCCGCAGCAGCGCGTCGGCGAGGACCTGCCGCCGCGTCGCGTCCCAGGCGGCCGGGCAGGTGACCACGGCCGGGGGCAGGAAGCCCACCGCGCCCACCGCGGCCCGCGCGACCGACGCCAGCACCGCGGCGAGCAGCTCGGCCGGAGGGTACGCGTTGTCGCCGAGCCGCACGGTCGGCTCGTCCACCCGACGCTTCGGGTTCGCCTCGAACCGGCCCGGGTCGGTCTGCGCCAACCGGCGGGCGTCCCAGCCGCTGTGCAGGGTGCCGTCCTGGTCGGCGTAGACGGCGGACGGACTGAGTGGTTGACCGTCCATCAGCAGCGGACGGGTCCGCCCGTCCGGCCAGCGCAGCACCGCGACCGTGTTGGACGTACCGAGGTCGACACCGAGTGCGAAACCCTCGTGCTGGCCTGCCATTGCCCGATACCTCCGCCGCGACGAGGGGAACTCGATCCCGCATCGTACGCAGCCCCCGCAGCGGTGCTGATCACTCGGTCAGTCGCAGTCGCAGTCGCAGCCGTCAGGACGGTTGACGTCCGCGGGACGGCGGGAGATCGGCGCGACAGCCCGCACCGCTCAGCGCGGCGGTTGACCTACCGACCGCCGGAGCACGTCGCCGCGCTCGGGCGGGGGCGTCACGTCAAAGCTGAACGTTGTCGGCGAGTACCGTGCCGGTCGCCCCGTTGCTGATGCCGCCGGCACCCAGCGAGCGCCATCGTGTGCCGGTGACCGTCATACCCGCCCCGCTGTTGATCGCGACCGCATGCTTCGCATTGCCGTAGGCGACGTTGTCGCGGGCGGTGACTCGGTTCGAGCCGACAATGTCGATGGCGCTGTAGGTGTTGGGCGTCTGGTAACCGGCGTCGGAAACCGTGTTGTGCGCGACCTCGGTGATGTCGACGCCGCTCAGGTGGATGCCCTGCTGGAGCGGTCGGTAGATCCGGTTTCCCAGCACGCGCACCAACTCGGCGTTGACCACCTTCACTCCGTAGCTGCCCGCGCCCGTTACGTGGATGTCGTTGTCGGACACTGTGATCCCGGTGACCTGGGAGAGGTTGTTCCGGGAGATCAGGACGCCGCCGTCGGTGGGCTGGGTGATGGTGTTGCCGACGATGGTGACCCCGATGACCAGGGCTGGAGTCACCGTCTCCTGGCTGAAAACTCGCACCCCGCGCTGGGGCCCGTTGAAGGTGTTGCCGTTGACGACGATGTTGGAGCTGGACGGGTCGCCGACGAAGACGCCGTCCTTGCCGCCCTTGGTGCTGTTGCCGGCGATGATGGTCGTGTTACAACCCCAGCAGTCGATGCTGTTGTCGTCGAAGCCGATGACCGTGTTGCCGGCAATCTTGCCGTTGCGGCCGTAGCGGTTCGAGATGCCCTGCGAAATCGCAACGGGCGGACTGACCGCGGTGATGACGTTGGACTGACAGGTATAGAAGTTGATGCCAACCGCGGCCGAATCGCCGCGGAAGATGATGCCCCAGTTGCAATTGAGGACGCGGTTGTCGGTGACAACGCAGAAGTCGGCATCGGCGACGTAGATCGAGCTGCGATAGTTGTTGTCGGCCACCGTGGAGCCGTGCCCGCAGTGGTCGAAGAAGCAGCCGGCGACTGTGACATGGTGCGCGCCCGAAGAGACGGACACGCCGGAGCCGCCGATGTTCGTGAACCGACAGTTGACGATGGAGCTGTACTGAGCGTCACCCTCGATGATCACACCGACGCCACCCGGCTGGCTTGTTCCGTCGAAGTTGAGGCCGTCGAGCGAGTGGCGCGCCCTGCCCAGACGCATCAGGTTGACTGCGGCACCCGCCTTGATGGTGGCACCGTGGCCTCGCAATATCTGCGGTGTGGCCTGGTAGACCGTGAGCGTGTTCGTGATCAGGTAGACGTTGCCCGGGCCGCCGAAGTCCACGGCCCGGCCCTGCGACAGGCACCGCTGCACAGCCGCGGTGTCGTCCGTGACGCCGTCACCAACCGCGCCATAGTCTTTCGGCGACACCACCGAGGTGTCGGAACCCGCCGCCATCGCCGGCTCAGCGGCGGTCAGCGCCGCAGCTCCCGCCAGCACCGGCGTGCCGTAGAGCAGAGCGCGGCGGCTAAGGCTGTTCTTCGTCATGTCGACCGATCCCCCGTAGGTTGTCTTTGCGCGGCTGGGAGCCTACGCGGGACAGGTCCGACGCGGTGCCCCTCGAAATGAGGGCGGCAGGCACCACTGTGGCGCCCGCCGAGCGCGGCCAGGCCGTCGAACAACCGAGGTGATGCCGCCTGGTCAGTGGACGGACCGGACGGCGACGATCTGACCTCCGCTGGTCTCCCCGGTCGGACGGAATCCGAGGGTGAGATAGAACCCCTCCGGGCCGTCCTCCCCCGATTCCCAGGTCGTGTAGATCTGGTCGTGCCCTCGGCTGCGGGCCTCCGCACGAACGGCGTCCACCGCGAAGCGGCCGTACCCCCGGCCCTGTTGCTCGGCGGCGATGTTCAGCCGCCACAGGCCCGAGCGCCGGTCGTCCGGTCGGTCCCACTCGATGTCGAAGAAGCCCATCAGGAAGCCGACGATCTCATCACCCTCCACGATCAGACGTGGCCAGGCGATGTCGGGCTGCGCGTACGCCTCGGCAAGGGACCAGGCGACCGGGGACGAGTACTTCTCCTGGTCGGGTCGCACCTGCAACCGGCAGGCGGCTTCCACGTTGTGTTCAGTGATCTTCACCAGTCCGGGCACGCCCGCCACCCTATCGACCAGGATCCGCGCATCACCGTCGAGACTGCTGTGCCGCGCGCATCAGCCGGAGCTGGCCGATCTCCGCGACGTTCTTCATCAGCTCGGCGTTGACCCAGCCAATCGTGTGCGTGACGGTGTGGTCGGTCCCGTCCGGCCAGGGGAAGGTCGCGGTGCGGTCGAGGTCACGCTCGCTGAGCTGGTCGAGCAGACCCAGCCACTCGGTGCGCAGGTCACGCAGCCAGGTCACAGTCGGCTCGCCCGGGCCCGGCCAGGTGACGGCCGTGCGGTCGGGCGCGGGCACCCCCCGCAGATGGTCCATCGCCACGGTCCACCACCAGCCGACGTGCCAGGTGAGCCAACCGATCGTCGGCACCGGGACCGGGTCGGGTTCGGTGTCGGCCCAGTCCGGAACCCAGGTGCCGTCGACGCCCTGCCGCACCGACCAGCAGTGGGCGGCCGGCTCCCAGAGGGCGTCAGCCGCGTCGAGTCGCTCGAGGTGGTACTCGAACAGCGACCAGGTCAGGTCGAACTGCCAGCGCAGAAGGGCCAGCGGCGAAACGGACATCCGGGGATTCTGTCCGGGCACCGGCACCGCCGTCGACAGAATAACCAATCGACGGCTCGCGGCAGAGCGCGGCGGCACAGCGCGCGGGCCCCGATCAGTCGGCCGGGCAGCGCTCGGAGAGGGCGTAGCGGAGCAGGACCACGTCGCCGATCTGGCGAGCCTCGGCCAGGCGGGCGCGGCGACCCGGGTGCCAGGGGAAGCGACCCTCGCCGACGAACCGGGGCGCACGGCCGTCGCCGACGAAGAACGGGGCGACCACCAGGTGCAGTTCGTCGGCGAGACCGGCGGCGAGGAACTGGGCGTGCACCGTCCCGCCGCCCTCCACCATCAACCGCCGCACACCCCGCGCGGCCAGGTCGCTCAGCAGCCACCCCGGGTCGACGGGCTCACCCGCGTCGACCACTGTGGCCAGTCGGCCGACCCGCTCCTCGGTCTTCTCCAGCGCGCCGGTGGCGCAGTAGACGAGCCGCACCGAATCACCGGCGGTGAAGAAGCGCGCGGTCGGGTCGAGGTCGCCCTGGGCGGTCAGCGTGACCTTGGTGGGCGAGGCCTGTCGACCGGCCGCGACCCGCTCGGCCCGACGGCTCGGGGAGCGCACCAGCAGCCGCGGGTCGTCGCGCCGGACGGTGCCGGCGCCGACCAGGATGGCGTCGCAGCTGGCGCGGACCGCGTCGACGCGGTCCAGGTCCTCGTCGTTGGAGAGCAGTAACCGCTGCTCGGTGGCGTCGTCGATGTACCCGTCGATGGAGGCGGCGCAGCTCAGCAGCACGTACGGCCGCGTCGGCTCCGGCCGGCAACTCATCGGGGCTGCTCAGGAGTGCGACCCGCGAGCGCGTCCGCCGCCTCGATCTCCGCCGCCTTGGCCGCCTTGGCCGCCAGGTACTCGGCGTTGGCCGGCGACAGGAAGACGCTGGTGAGGATCCGTTCGACCACGTCCACGCCCAGCCGGGTCAACTGGTCTTCCTTGTCCGGGTTGCTGCTGAGCAGTCGGACCCGCGGCACGCCCAATGTGGCCAGCATCTGCGCGGCGGCCGTGTAGTCCCGCTCGTCCTCGCCCCGGCCCAGCGCGACGTTGGCCTGGTAGGTGTCCAACCCGGCGTCCTGCAACGCGTACGCGTCCAGTTTGGCGTACAGGCCGATGCCACGGCCCTCCTGCCGCAGGTAGAGCAGGAACCCACCGGTCTCGGCGATCCGCTGCACCGCCTCGCGCAGTTGGGGGCCGCAGTCGCAGCGTTCGCTGCCGAACACGTCGCCGGTCAGGCACTCGCTGTGCGGACGCACCAGCGGCGCCTCTCCCCCGACCGCGAGCCGGTCCAGGGCACCGGCCCAGTCACCGAGGCCGAGGGCCAAATGCTCCCTACCGTCCACCAGGCCCTTGAAGGTGAACACCCGGGCGGTTGTGGAGTAGCCGTCGGGAAACGCCAGCGGCACCGTGACCTGCGTGCGGATCGTGGCAACCGGCAATGCTTCGGGCATGGGACTCCTTCGTCCGGCGCCACCGCCGTCCGGCGACGCGTACCGTCTCACCATCGACTTCAACAGCCGCCGTCGGAGGTGGCTTCCCGGGCGGCGGCCGGAGTTCGACGCCGACGGGCCAGCAGCACGGCGGCACCCGGCAGGCTGGCCACCAGCACCAGTGCACCGTAGACGGTGGCGGTGGCGACACCCTCGGCCGCGCTGAGACCGGCCGCGCCGAACACCCACGCGGCCACCCCCTCCCGTGGCCCGAAGCCGGCCACGTTCAACGGTAGGCCCATGGCGAGCAGGGCGAGCAGCGTCAACGGCAACAGTCGGGACAGCGGGGCGTCGGATCCGGCGGTGCGCGCCGCCACCAGGAAGGTGGCCAGGTGACCGGCGACCATCACCGCTGAGGCGACCAGCACACCGAACCAGGTGCGCCGCGCCAGCAGCCCTGACCGCACGTCCGCCACTGCGGTACGCAGCGCCGTGGCCCAGCGGGACCCGCCCCCGTTGGGCAGGACCCGGGCCGCCAGCACGACGACCAGACCGCCGGCGACGACGAGCGCGGCGGCGACCGGCAGGTACGGCCGCACCGGGGACGGGAAGGCCGCGAGCACCACCAGCGCGACGCCGACCAGGACCACCTGCCCGGCGGTACGTTCCCAGACCACCGCGCGGATTCCCCGGCTGACGTCACCGGCGTCGCGGCCGTGGCGCACCGCCCGGTGCACGTCGCCGAGCACACCGCCGGGCAGTGTGGCGTTGAGGAACACCGCCCGGTAGCAGTGCGCCACCGCCGTCGCCAGTGGCAGGCGGACACCGAGGCCGCCGGCGACCAGGCTCCACCGCCACGCCGCGCAGACCGTGGTGAGCACCCCGATGACCAGCGCCGCTGCCAACGCCGGCGCGTCGATCAGTCGTACTCCGGCGAGGAACGGGCCACTGCCCACCTGCCACAGCAGGACGGCGAGCAGACCCACCCCGCCGACCACTCGTGCCCAGGCCCAGAACATCCGCGCCGGCCCTCCCCTTGAAGATCGTCCACTTGCCCTAGTCCACGTACCCAGGGCGTGAACGGTTCATCCACCGGCGAGGAGGTCGGTGTGGTCGACAAGCACGGTGAGTCGGCCGGCGGCCGCGTCGGCCAGCCGACGGCGGGCGTACGCCTGGGCGGGGCCGGCCAGGTCGGGGCGCTGCGCGCAGGCGGCCCCGAGCCAACCTCGGAACCACTCGGCGGCCAGGTCGGCCTGCTCCGGGCCGAGCCGCCACGGGCTGGGTCGTTCCCGCACGTCGACGCCGTGCCGGGCGAACGCGGCGACCGTGGCGGCGGCGGCATCCGGGCCGAGCAGCCGCCGGCCATCGACGGTACGCCGCTGGTGGTCGTTGAACGCGGCTTCGACCTCCCCGTCGAGCGGGTCGGTCGGGCTGAGCCGGACCCGCCCGGTCACCGAGATGGCGAACAGCGCGGGCCGGCCGACGCAGGCGGCCACCACCCGTTCGACGTCCTCCGCGGTGAGCATGTCCAGCAGCGCGGACGCGGTAACCAGTGACGCCTCGGCCAGGTCGGCGGCGGTCAGCCGGGTGAGGTCACCGCAGCTCGTCCGCACTGTCACCGGGGCGCCGTCGGCGGCTCGCACCCCGGTCATGCCCTCGGCGGCGCGGGCCAGCAGGTCGGCGTCCCGGTCGTGCAGCACCCAGTGCTGCGGCCCGGGCAGCCGGGCGGCCAGCCAACGACTCATCGAGCCGGTGCCGCTGCCCAGGTCGTGGATCACCATCGGGGCGTTGGCGGTCGGCCGGGCGCGGACGGCGTCCAGCAGGTCCTCGGCGCGCGCCGCCGCGTCGGCCGGCTCCCGCAACCGCAGCCAGTCGGCGAACGGCAGGGTCTCCTCGGCGGTCATTCCGCCACCTCCTTCAGTACGCCGGCCAGCAGCGCGGCGGTCACCGACCAGTCGGTCAGGGTGTCGCGCCGGGCGAGCGCGGCACGCCGTAGCCGGGCGCGCAGCGCGTCGTCGTCCAGCCAGCGGATCAGCGCGGCGGCCAACGCCGCCGGGTCGCCGGGCGGGACCAGCAGTCCCGGTCGGTCCCCGTCGGGGGCGTGGCCGAGCGCCTCCGGCAGCCCGCCCACCTCGGTGGTCACCACCGGCAGGCCCCGGGCCAGCGCCTCGGTGACGACCATGCCGTACGTCTCGCCCCGCGACGGCAGCACCAGCAGGTCGGCGGCGGCGTACGCGTCGTCCAGCGCCGCGCCGGTCAGCGGGCCGGCCAGCCGCACCCGCTCGGTGAGACCCGCCCCGGTCAGCCGGTCGCGCAGCCGGTGCACGAGGTCCGGTTCCCGGGCCAGCGTCCCGGCGCAGAGCATCGTCCACTCCCGCCCGACCAGCGTGGCCAACGCGTCGACCAGCACGTCGTACCCCTTGTGGTGGGTGACCGCCGCGACGCAGAGCAACCGGTCGCCGGTCGCGGAGCCGGCAGCCGGCGGCGCGGGCCGCACCCCGGGCGGCGCGGCCCGGATCCGCTCGGCGAGCCTCGGGTGCCGGGCCAGCAGGGCGCGGCGGGTCCACTCGCTGGTGGTGACGACGGCCCGGGCGGTGGCCAGCGCGCGGGCCTCCGGCTCGTCGTCGAGCGGCAGGTGCACCAGGACCACCAGACGCAGCCGACGGGCGTGCGGGGCGAGCAGGTCCGGCACGGTCGAGGCGATCAGGCCGTCGAACAGCACCACGGCGTCGTCGGGCGTGGCGGCGAGCAGCCCGGCCAGCGTCGCCCGGTCGGCCGGCTCGGGGTGCGGCCACGCGCCGGGCACCGGGTGCTCGTGGACCGACCAGCCCCGCTCGCCCAGCCCGGCGCAGATCCGCCGGTCGTAGCAGTTGCCGCCGCTGGGCGTGGCCGGGTCGTCGATGTCACCGGGCAGGACGACGTGCACCGCCCGGCCCGCATCGGTCACAGTGACCGCTCGTAGCTCGCCCAGGCGATGTGCGACTCGTGCAGGGTGACCGTGATGCCGGCCAGGTCGCGCGCTCCCGCTCCCAGCTGACCGGCGTGCACCCGCTCGACCAGTCGGTCCGCGACAGTACGGGCCAGCACCTCCGTGGTGGTGTTCACCCCGGCGAAGGCCGCCTCGTCGTCGAGGTTGCGGTACGTCAGCCCGCTCAGCACGGCCCGCAGCTGCTCGGTGGCCAGGCCGATGTCCACGACGATCCCGTCGGCGTCCAGGTCGGGCCGGCGGAACGTCGCGTCCACCACGAACGTCGCGCCGTGCAGGCGTTGGGCGGGCCCGAAGACCTCGCCTCGGAAACTGTGGGCGATCATCATGTGGTCTCGAACGGTCACGCTGAACACTGTCACTCCCCGTCGTCGTAGGTGATGAGGTGGCAGAGGGCGGGCAGGTCACCCGAGCTGAGTCGGGCGAGCACGTCGGGCAGCTCCGCGAACCGGGACGCGCCGGTGATCAACGCGTCGAAGGCCGGGTCGTCGAGCAGGTCCAGGGCGAGCGCCAGGCGGTCGGCGTAGCTGCGCCGCCCCCGTCGGGCGGGTGCCACCATGCCGACCTGGCTGCTGCGGACGGTGAGTCGACCGGAGTGGAACGCGCCGCCCAGCGACACCTGCACGGGGCGGTCGCCGTACCAGCTCAGCTCGATGACCGTGCCCTCCGGTGCGAGCAGGTCCAGCGACTGTTGCAGGCCGGCGGCGGTGGCGCTGGCGTGCACGACCAGGTCACGGTCAGCGCGGGCGTCGGCCGGGTCGGCGAAGTCGACACCGAGCGCCCCGGCCACGCCGGCCCGACGCGCGTCGGTGTCGACCAGTTCGACGTGCACGCCGGGGAACCGGGCGAGCAGCGCCGCGACGCAGCAGCCCACCATGCCGGCGCCGATCACGGTGACCCGGTCACCGACCAGCGGCGCGGCGTCCCACAGCGCGTTGACGGCGGTCTCCACGGTGCCGGCGAGCACCGCCCGGGCCGCCGGCACCCCCTCCGGCACGGGCACCACGGCGGTGGCGGGCACGACGTACGCGCTCTGGTGCGGGTGCAGGCAGAAGACCGTCCGCCCGAGCAGGTCCGGCGGGCCCTGTTCGACCACGCCCACGCTGAGGTAGCCGTACTTCACCGGGCCGGGGAAGTCACCCTCCTGAAAGGGCGCGCGCATCGCGGCGTGCTGGTCGGCGGGCACCCGACCGGTGAAGACCAGCGTCTCGGTGCCCCGGCTGACCCCGGAGTAGCGGGCCCGGACCAGCACCTCGTCGGGGCCGGGGGCGGTCAGCGACACCGGCCGGATCTCGGCCGCGCCGGGTTCGCGCACCCAGCAGGCGTACGCCTCGCGGATCACCGTCGCGCACCTCACCTCTTGTTCTGGGCCGAACGGCCAGCCTTCCGTGCCCCGGTCGGGGTCGTCGATCATAAACACGGAGGCGAGGTGTCCACAGTTCGAAGCGCTGCCGTGCGCTGGCGCGGTGTGCGCGTGGTGGCGGCAAACCACTACCAGCGGTTGCGTGCCTCCTCGGCCCAACCGACGAGCCCGTCGAGGCTCACCGTCGTTCCGTCGTCGGTCTTCGCCCAGCCGGAGAAGTGCCCGAAACACTGGTGCGTCTCGTTCGCGACGACACCCAGGTTGGTGCGGGACACCTTCTCGTGGAACGGCTGGAACTCGACAGAGACCCGGTCGCCGCTGATCCGCCAGGGGCGCAGCCAGTCCGCCCGGTCGTAGGTCCAGCGCAGCTCCTCGCCGATCTTGTGCAGGCGACCGTCGACGAAGAGGCCGTTCTCGGTGACCCCGGTGCCGTCGGTCCACCGACCGCCGAGCTGGATCGCTCGTCCCGGCGCCGCGCCGGCGGCCCAGTTCCAGCTGACCGAGTACGGCCATCTGCCGCGACCGTGGTCCAGCACGGCGAACGCGTCCGGCCCACCGATCTCGTACGTCTGGCCGTGCAGTTCCAGCGTGCCGAGCACCGGGCGGCCGACGTCCTTGACCGTGTACTGGAATCGTCTGGTGCTCCACGGCACGACGACCCCGAGTGACTCGTGACCGGCCGGCAACGGCACGTCCACCTCCAGCCGTACGCCACTGGCGCTCGCCGAGATCGCGGTGCCGTCCGGGCGCTGGACGATCCGGATCGCCAGGCCACCGCCGCGGGCGCCCGCCTCGCCCACGCCGCAGTGCGGCGGTAGCACAGCGCCCCGCGCCAGCGGCACCACCACGTCGGCAGTCGTCTCGGTGCCGCTGTCCCGGTCGAGCACGTAGACACTGTGCACACCGGCGTAGTCCAGCGACGAGGCGACCAGCCCGATGATGTGCCGTGGGGTCACGATGCCCCAGTACTCCCATCGTTTGGTCCGGCCCCAGCCGCGCAGGTTCGCGGTGTGCAGGGGACGCCGGGTCCAGCCCACCGCCGCGGGGTTGAGTCGCCCGTCCCGTTGGCACAGGTCGACAGGCGAGAGCAGCTCACGTTCGTGCGTCACGAGCTGCACGATAGCCGCCCCTGCCCCGCCGGCTTGACTGACACATCGATGCGACCTACGGTCATATGACATCGGACATAGGATGTCATAGGATGTGGTGTATGCGGCAGCTTTGGCTGCTCCTGACTCTTTCTCTCCCGTCGTCCTGGTAGCCGCTCCCGCCCACCCCCACCGGTCTGGTGCGGCGGCCCGGCCCCGCCTGCGGCCACGAACCCGCACGAGACCGGCAGGAATCCCCCGTCATCGGCCGCCTTAGCGCCAAGCGGCCCGACGCTGCCGGGCGGCCACGGACATCGGCGTCCTGGCCGTCCGGCATCCCCCCTCAAGGAATAGGACCCCATGAAGCTGTCCGCCCTCGGCCGTATCGCTCTGGCCACAGGCATCACCGTGCTGGCCACCGCCACGCTCCCCGGCACCCCCGCGGCCGCCGCACCGGTGAAGAGGAAGATGCTCCCCGTCCTGGTGGAGTTCAGCGACGCCTCCTTCCAGTTCCCGGACAAGGTGAAGGCGTCCACGCCGGACACCTACTTCGGCGCGAAGAGCGACTCGGCCGCGTCGTACCTGTCGGAGTTGTCGCGTGGGCAGTACAAGCTGGTGCCCGCCGTACCGGAGCAGTTCCTCGGCCCGATCAAGCTGGACCTCAACGCCGCCGGCTGCCCGCACGGCAAGATCAATCAGATGACCCGTGACGAACTCGCCAAGCGGGGCCTGGTCGCGGGCGAGGACTACGACAGCATCTCGATCGTCTTCCCGGCGCAGAAGACGAACTGCCCCTGGGCCGGCCTCGCCACCCTGCCCGGCCCGACCACCTGGATCAACCTCTACGGCACCGCCAGTGGCATCGACGTCGTCGGCCACGAACTCGGGCACAACCTGGGCTTCGGGCACCAGGGTCGCGTCAAGTGCACCGGCGGCAACCTGGGCGCGTGCAAGTCAGGGGGCGCCAGCCACACGACCATCATGGCCGGTGGTTACCGGCCGGCCGGCTTCTCCGCACCGGAGATGATCCGTGCCGGATGGCTCAACGGCGGGGCGTCCCAGAAGGTCACCAAGTCGGGGGTCTACACGCTGCGCTCCCTGCACGGCAAGGGCAGCGGAGTCCGGGCCCTGGACATCGCCCTGGGCGGCGACCGGCTCGTCATCGAGTACCGCCACGCGGCCGGCAACTTCGACGCGAAGCTCGAGGGCGTGCACGCCTACCGTGTCCCCAAGGGCTCCTACGGTGCCTCGTCACTCATCGACACCACGACGGCGGACAAGACAGCCACCAACAACGCGCCGCCGAACGCGGACGCCATCACCAAGCTGACGGACAAGGCGAGCAAGCTGTCAGTCGCCGTCGTGTCCTCCGGCGGTGGTCAGGCCAAGGTCAAGGTCGCGCTCAACGGCGACTCGCTCGCCTCCATCGACGCGGCCCCCACGAAGTCCCCGTCCCCGTCCCCGAGCGCCACCCCCACCCCCAGTGCGAGCCCGAGCGCGAACACCGCCACGGAGGCCGAGTCCGACGGCTCCGAGCCGGTCACCGAGCTCGGCTCCCGGGAGCTGACCGCCGACGACGACAGCTCGACCACAATGCCGCTCGTCGCCGGTGGCGGTGCCGCCCTGCTGGCGGCCGGCCTGGGATTCCTCCTGCTGAAGCGTCGCCGCGGCAAGCACGCCTGACCGGCCGGTCGGGCCCGGTCGCCCGCTCGCACGGCGGGCGACCGGGAGCGGTCAGACGGTCATTCGAACTCCTCCACGTACTCCTCGGTGGGGCCCAACTCGGGCTGATCGCGCAGCTCCAGGACCGGGCCGAGCCGGTCGGTGTCCAGTACGACGATCGTGTTCTCGCCGGCGCGCAGCAGTGGCGCGGGGCAGTAGAGCGTCACCTGCGGACCGATGTCCCAGTAGCGACCGAGCAGGAATCCGTTGACCCAGACCATGCCGTGCACCGAGCCGGGCAGGGCGAGGAAGGTGTCCGCCGGCTGCTCGACGGGCACCGTCGCGACCGCGAACCCGGCGCCGGTGCTGGCCGGCCCGGCGGTGGTGGCGCGACGCAGGTCGTCAGGTGTCCACTCGGCCAGGGCGATCGGCGAGCTGGCCCAGCCGTGCACGATCCGGCGGTCGACGAGCACTGGTCCGAGCAGGCCCTTGTGCTGACCGACCAGTGGGCCGTAGTTGATCCGGCCGAGGTTCTCCACCAGGATCTCCAGGCGCACGATCGCGCCGGTGCCGCGAATCGGTATCTCCGGATGATCGGCGTCGGCGACACCGATCGGCACGCCGTCGGCGAGGACGATCGCCCGGTCGCGCACGTCGCTGAGGATGATGGTGTGCTCGCCCGTCGGGATCTTCGGGTGGGCGGTGAGCAGCACCATCCCGGCGTCCAGGCCGAGTTGTTCGAAGGTGGCCGGCCGCGGACCGGTCGACTCCGGTGCGGGCACGGCGCGCAGGCCGGCGATCAGGTCGGCGCGGTGGGTCAGCGGCACCCGCGTCGGCGGCAGCACCGGCATCCGCTCGGGCACCCGCAGTTGCCCGGTCACGCCGAGCGCCGCACGCATGGCGTGGAACTTGGCGGTGAGCGTTCCGTCCTCGGCGATGGGCGCGTCGGAGTCGTAGCTGGTGATGGTGGGCTGAAGCCGACCCCGGTCCGCGTTGGCGCCGGCCCACAACCCGAAGTTGGTGCCGCCGTGGGCCATGTAGAGGCTGACGCTTCCGCCCTCGCCGAGGATGGCGTCGAGAGTGCGCACGGCGCTGTCCACCGTGCGGACGTGGTGTCGCTCGCCCCAGTGGTCGAACCAGCCGTTCCAGTACTCGGCGACCACGAACGGTTCGTCGGGCCGGCGCGTGGCGAACAGGGCGCGGGCGGCCTCGGGCTTCGAGCCGAGGGTGGCCGCGGCGAGGGTGCCCGGCACCGTGCCCGCGTCGTGCATCAACTCGGTCGGGCCGTCCGCTGTGAACAGCAGCTCGGTGATGCCGCGCTCGAGCAGGGCTGAGCGAATCCAGTGCAGGTACGCCTCGTCGTCGCCGTAGCTGCCGTACTCGTTCTCGACCTGTACCGCCACCACCGGTCCGCCGGCATGCGTCTGCTGCCGTGCGATACGGGGAATCAGCTCGTCGAACCAACGCTCGACCGGCCGGATGAACGCCGGGTCGGAGCTGCGCAGGACCACGTCACGCGCGGTCAGCCAGGCTGGCAGGCCGCCGTTGGACCACTCCGCGCAGATGTACGGGCCGGGCCGCAGGACGACGTCGAGGCCTTCTTCGCCGGCGAGCGCGATGAACGCCTCGAGGTCACGCCAGCCGTCGAAGCGGGGCGCGCGCTCGGCGTGCGGCTGGTGGAAGTTCCACGGCACGTACGTGTCGAGGGTGTTGAGACCGAGGTCGGCCAGTCGCCGGATCCGGTCGCGCCACAGCTGTGGGTGGACCCGGAAGTAGTGCAGGGCGCCGGAGAGGACACGGTGGGGGACGCCGTGCCGGTGAAGCTGACTGCCGCTCCAGCCGAGCGCGGGTGATGGCCTGGGCGACGGTGTCAGCGTGCTGCTCGGCCGGGTCGTCTCGATCATGGCAGAAGCCTATGTTACCCGTGCCATTTATAACAATGGCGCTAGGATGCCGCCGTACCGGGTTCTCAGGAGGGCGGGGCGGATGACCGAGGCGACAATGCGCGACAAGCAACCGAGCATGACCGACGTGGCACGTGCCGCTGGCGTGTCGGCACAGACGGTCTCGCGTACGCTGCGCAACTCGCCGAACGTCAACGCGGAAACCCGACGTCGCGTACTCGACGCGGTCGAGCAGCTCAAATACCGGTACAACGGCGCTCCCCGGCTGCTGTCCTCGGGACGAAGCTTCACCCTCGGCCTGGTCCTGCTACAGGCCGGCGGCTACTACTCGCGCTCGGGGGTCACCGCCGGGGTGGAGGCGGCGGCCGGTCAGGCGGGTTACTCGGTGAGCATCGCGACCATCGCCGAGCTGGACACCGCACTGATGGAGAAGTCCCTGCTCAAGCTCTCTGATCAGGGCGTCGACGGCATCATCATCGCGGTCCCGTTGATCTCCGTGACCCAGCGGATGGAGGACATCACCCGGGACATCCCCACCGTCACGGTGGACGGCTCGCGCACGACCGGGGCGCGGGTGCTGGGCATCGACCAGCACGAGGCGGGGCGCGCGGCCACCCAACACCTGCTGGACCTGGGGCACCGCCAGGTGTGGCACGTAGCCGGGCCGGACGAGTGGATCGAGGCGCGGCAGCGTCGGCAGGGCTGGCAGGAGTGCCTGGCCGCTGCCGGGATCGACGCGCCTCCAGCCCTGGAGGGCGACTGGTCGCCCGAGTCGGGCTACCGGCTGGGGCAGATCCTCGCGATGATTCCCGAGGTCACCGCCGTCTTCGTGGCCAGCGACGAGATGGCCTTCGGGCTGATCAAGGCGCTGCGGGAGCGCGGGCGCTCGGTGCCGCAGGACGTCTCGATCGTGAGCGTCGACGACATCGAGCTGGCCGCCTACTGCCACCCGCCGCTCACCACCGTTCGGCAGGACTTCTACCGCTCCGGGGCGGCTGCTGTCGCACTCCTGCTCGACACCGAGTCGGAGGGCGAATCGCTCACGCCAGCCACCCTGATCGTCCGGGAGTCCACCGCGGCGCCGCGGCCACGCTGACCGTCCTGCTGCGGGCAGATCATTCTTGACGGGTCATGTTACGGGTGCCACAGTAACAACGCGCGGCCCGCCCAGCGATCTAGGCGGACCGTGTCTCGTGCTCGCCTCTCACTCCCGCACCGTTGTGCGTACCGCCACGGAGGACCACCCCCATGTTGAGAAAACCCATCGTCCTAGCCGTCGCCGCGGCGACGGCGCTCAGCCTGCTCACAGGTTGTTCCGGAGGCGACGACAACGCCGACGGCAAGAAGAGCCTGAAGGTCGCGGCCTTCGAGGGCGGCTACGGCCGGGACATGTACCTGCAGGTCATCGAGGCCTACAAGGCGAAGCACCCCGATGTGGACGTTCAGCTGCAGCTCTCGAAGACCCTTGAGGACGAGATCAGCCCCAACATGAAGGCCGGCAAGTTCCCGGACGTCGTGGTGCTGCCCCAGGGCCGCAAGGCAGCGCTCGCCGAGACGCTGGTCAAGGACAAGGCACTGGAGGACCTCACCGGAGTCCTGGACATGACGGTGCCTGGTGAACAGGTCACCGTGCGCTCCAAGCTCGCCGACGGGATCGTGGGCAACCTCAGCACCAACCCGTACAACGACGACAAGACCTACCTGATGCCGATGTACTACGCGCCGACCGGGCTGGTCTACAACAAGGGCCTCTTCGCGCAGAAGGGTTGGCAGGTCCCGACCACCTGGGACGACATGTTCAAGCTCGGCGACGCCGCCAAGGCCGAGGGCATCGCGCTGTTCACGTACCCGACCGCTGGCTACCTGGACTCGTTCTTCTTCGCGCTGCTCGCCGACGTCGGCGGTGAGCAGTTCTACAAGGACGTCATGACGTATTCCGAGGGTGTCTGGAAGACCGCCCAGGGGCGCCAGGTCCTGGACATCACCGCCCGGCTGCTGAGCTACGCGGCGAAGACCACCGTGGGGTACGCGAACGAGCAGGACTTCACCAAGAACCAGCAGTCCCTGCTCGACAACAAGACCCTGTTCATGCCGAACGGCACGTGGGTCGTCGGCGAGATGAAGGACGCTCCGCGCGCCCAGGGCTTCGAGTGGGCGATGGCCCCGCTGCCGGCGGTCAACGCCGGTGGTAAGCGCTACCTGACCACGATCGTCGAGTCCGCCTGGGTTCCCAGCGGCGCGCAGAACAAGGACGCCGCGAAGGACTTCGTCGCGTACCTCTACTCCGACGAAGCCGCCGGCATCTTCGCCAAGGCCAACGCGATCCAGCCGATCAAGGGCATCGCCTCGACGCTGCCCGCCGAGATCGCCCCGTTCTACCAGCTCTACGAGGACCCGAGCATCTCCGCCCTGGTGGGTGGCTTCGGAAGCACCGCGCCGGTCGAGGGCGTGAACATCAAGGGCACGCTCTTCGACACCGCGAACAGCATCATCAGCGGCGACAAGACCGTCGACCAGTGGCAGACCGCGCTGAACGACGCCAGCGAGAAGCTGCGGCAAGCGGGCAAGTGACGCCCCGGCGGCAGCCCGGAACAGGGCTGCCGCCGACCCCTCCCCCCGCGAGAACCAAGGACTGGTCACGGTGACGACGACCCTCACTCCACCACCCAGAGGCGCCAGCAAGCGCGCGCCCAGCCGACCCCCGGTGTCAGCGCGTGGCAGCGCCGCACGCGGCCGGCCCGGCGACGGCCGATTCGTCGCCGCCTGCCTGCTTCCGGCACTGGCACTGTTCGCGCTGTTCATGATCTGGCCGACCGTCAGCGTGTTCCGGATGTCGCTCTACAGCTGGAGCGGTTTCTCGGCGCAGATGCGGTTCGTCGGCCTGGACAACTTCACCAAGCTCGTCGACGACGAGCAGTTCCTCCGCGCGTTCCAGAACACCGTCGCGCTGCTCGTGGTCGTGACCGTGGTGACGATGGGGATGGGTCTGTTCCTCGCCGCCGTCATGACCCGGCAGAAGCTGCGCGGCCACACCCTCTACCGGTTCGTGCTCTACATCCCCAACGTGCTCTCGGTCGTGGTCATCGCGGCCATCTTCTCGGCCGTCTACGACCAGGAGAACGGCCTGCTCAACGGCACCCTCCGGCTGCTCTCGCTGGACGGCCTGCAACAGGTCTGGCTGGGCGACCAGAAGCTGGTGCTCTATTCGGTCGCGATAGCGATGCTGTGGCAGTCGCTCGGCTACTACATGGTCATCTACATGTCGAGCATGGCGAGCATCCCGGAGGAGTTGTACGAGGCCTCGGCACTCGACGGTGCCTCGGCAGGTCGGCAGTTCTTCGCCGTCACGCTGCCGCTGATCTGGCAGAACCTGCGCACCACGCTGACCTTCTTCATCCTCAGCGCGGTCAACCTCAGCTTCGTGCTGGTTCGGGCGATGACCGGCGGCGGCCCGGACGGTGCCTCCGAGGTGCTGCTCAGCTACATGTACAAGCAGGCGTACACGAACTCGGCCTACGGCTACGGCATGGCCATCGGCGTGGTGATCTTCGCTTTCTCGTTCCTCGTGTCGCTCCTGGTGAGCCGCGCGACCCGGCGTGAGCCCCTCCAGTTCTAGAGGACACTCCCATGACCACGATCAACAAATCCGGTCCACGGCCCGGCCGTGGACTCACCCACCTGCTCGTCGGTGCGATCACCCTGCTCATCGTCATCCCGGTCGGCTGGGTGCTGGTGGCCTCGCTGAAGCGCAAGAGCGAGTTCTTCGGCAGCCCGTGGACCCTGCCCGAGGGCCTTCACCTGCAGAACTACGTCGACGCGTTCGGCGGCGCGCAGATGGGCCGCTACTTCGCCACGTCGGTACTGGTCACGCTCCTCGGCCTGGTCTTCGTGCTGGCGGTCTCGGTGCCGGCGGCGTACGTCGTCGCCCGGTACGAGTTCCGCGGCAAGGGCATCGTCGAGGTGGCGCTGCTGGCCGGGCTGTTCGTCAACGTCAACTACATCGTGGTGCCGATCTTCCTGATGCTCGTCGACTGGGACCGCGCGCTGGTCGACGTGTTCCCCGACGGGTTCTTCCTCGACAACCCGGCGATGCTCTCGGTGGTCTACGCGGCGACCTCGATCCCATTCACGATCTACCTGCTGACTGCGTACTTCCGGTCGATTCCGGGAGACTTCGAGGAGGCCGCGCTGCTGGACGGGGCATCCCGATTCCGGATCATGACGCGGGTGATGCTGCCGATGGCCCGCCCGGCGGTCACCACGGTGATCCTGTTCAACTTCCTGGCCTACTGGAACGACTTCATCATCGCGCTGACGCTGCTGCCCGGTGAGGGCAAGACGTTGCAGGTCGGCCTGCTCAACCTGATGGCGGCGCAGAAGGCGGCCGCGGACCCGGGGCGGCTCTACGCCGGCATGGTCATCGTCATCGTGCCGGTGCTGCTCCTGTACGCGCTGATCCAGCGCCGACTGATTCAGGGCATGGCCGCCGGCGGCGTCAAGGGCTGAGGCCCGAGAAAGGGATGTCATGAAGGAACCGACGCATGCCGTGCTGCTCGTCGTCGCCCGGCTGCTGCTCGCGCTCGCCTGTGTCGTCGCCGTGGTGGTCGTCCGACCCACTGTCGGGTGGGGCCACCTCGCGATCATGCTTGTGGCGCTCGCCGTCCTGATCGGTCTTCTCGCGGACTACAACAGAAAGTTCCGGTGAGCCGCGGCGTGCGGCGGGCCCGAGCTCCGCCGGGGGCGTTCCCTCCCGGCATACGAACGAGACAGCGCAAGGAATTGACAGACTCCCCCACCCCGACCACCCCCACGGTTAGGACTCTCGATGCGCCTGTTCAGGTCCTCGTTGGTGGCTTTGACCACGCTAGCCACCGCAGTACTGGTCGCCGCGCCCCCCGCCGCGGCAGCCGCCACGAACTACTACGTCGACTGCTCCGCGAGCACGTCGGGCAGCGGCACCCAGGCCAGCCCCTGGAACAGCTTCACACCGGTGAACGCCAAGACGTTCGCCGCCGGAGATCAGATCCTGATCCGGCGGGGCACGACCTGCGCCAACCAGCAGCTCTTTCCCAAGGGTTCCGGCGCGGCCGGCGCACCGATCATCGTCGACGCGTACGGCAGCGGCGCCAAGCCGGTGCTGGCCGGCAACGGCGCTGTCGTCGACGTCGTGAAGCTCTACAACCAGCAGTACTGGGAGATCCGCAACCTGGACATCTCCAACAAGGGATCGGCGATCGCCACCCGCCGCGGCGTGCACATCATCCGTGAGAACTCCGGCACCGGCACCTACTACCGGGTGACCGGGCTCAGCGTCCACGACATCAACGGCAACCAGACCAAGAAGGACGACGACGCCAGCGCCGGCATCTTCTTCGAGGTCCTCGGCTACACCACGCAGACGAAGTTCGACGACGTGCTGATCAACAACAACACGATCGGCACCGTCGACCGCTACGGCATCCACTTCTGGACCCGCTGGATGGTCCGGCCCGAGCTGGCCAACCCCAACTGCGGTTCCACCTGCGGCAACTGGCTTCCGCAGACCCGGGTCGTCGTGCGCGGCAACACGGTCACCGACATCGGCGGCGACGCCATCGACGTGCACCACACCCAGAGCGCCCTGGTCGAGAACAACCGGGTGGACGGCTTCCGGGTCCGCGAGCCCGCGCAGTGCGCCGCCGGCATCTGGGGCTGGAACATCAACGACGCCCTGTTCCAGTTCAACGAGGTCAGCGGCGGCCGGAGCACCTGTGACGGGCAGGGCTTCGACCTGGACGAGGGCAACATCCGCACCATCTACCAGTACAACTACAGCCACGACAACGAGGGCGGCTTCATCCTGCTCTGCAACGGTGGAGGCTCGACCACCAAAGACAACATCGTGCGCTACAACATCAGCCAGAACGACCGCGGCCAGATCTTCGACCTGGTCTGCGGGAAACTCACCAACACGAAGATCTACAACAATGTCTTCTACGTGGGCGAGGCAGCCCAGATCATCAACAACGGCAACGGCTCGGCCGGCGCCAATGTCGAGTTCTACAACAACATCTTCTACGTGACCTCGACCCAGGCCAGCTACAACGCCGGCGCGCTGCTGTTCGACTCCAACGTGTTCTACGGCCAGCACCCCGCCGGCGAGCCCGCCGACTCGAACAAGATCACTACCGATCCGCTGTTCGTCGCGCCGGGCACCGCCACCTCGATCAGCAACGCCGGTGGCTACCGGCTCCGCGCCGGCTCCCCGGCGCTGGCCAGTGGCCAGGTCATGACCAGCCCGGGCAGCCGCGACTACTTCGGCAGCACCGTCACCCCGGGTTGCCGTCCGGACCGGGGCGCACACCAGCTCAGCACCGTCTGCGTGCCCAGCGCCGGCGTCATCCCCCGCACCGGATGGTCGCTGAAGTACGTGGACAGCCAGGAGACGGCCGCCGAGAACGGGGCCGCGACCAACGCCTTCGACGGCAACCTCAGCACCATCTGGCACACGAAGTACACCGGCGGCAACGCCCCGATGCCCCACGAGATCCAGATCAACCTGGGCGCGAGCTACTCCGTCTCCGGAATCCGCTACCTGCCCCGGCAGGACGCAGGCTCCGGCGCTGCCAACGGACGCATCGGCCAGTACGAGGTCTACGTCAGCACTGACGGCACCAACTGGGGTACGGCCGTGGCCACCGGCACGTTCGCCAACAACGCCAGCCAGAAGGAGGTCCGGTTCACCGCGAAAACGGGCCAGTATCTGCGACTGCGCGCCCTGAGCGAGGTCAACGGCAACCCGTGGACCACCGCCGCGGAGATCTACGCCCTCAACTGACCGACACATCAGGGAGCCTCCGGCATCGCGCCGGAGGCTCCCTGGCGTACCCATGGTTCACCACCTCGGGGTGCCGCAACCGTCTCGGTCACCGCCAGACCCTGTCCGCGATGTCGTAGACCATCGTGCGGTCGACCTGCTTCGGAAGCGACTGGCCGAGCCGCCACGACCCGGACGTGGCGTGCAGCTCGACGGTCACCGAGCCCCGCGTCGCGGGGCCCAGCTCGCCGACCCAGTGCCGGTTCTCTTCGATCAGCCGCTGCACGGTCTCGACGTCGGGCGCCGTCACCTCCACCACGGTGGTGTCGGCGAGCGCCGAGCCGACCAGCAGGGCCAGGAGCCGGCCCAGGACCGCCGCAGGCACCGCGGGGTCCGTCGTTTCGACAGACACGTAGCAGTCGTCATGCCCGGAGAACAACAGGCGTGAGCCGGCCAGAGCGGGTAGGACCGGCTCGTCGAACGTGGCCGTTCCAATGGTGACGATCATTTCGTCGACGCGCTCGGCGGAAGGCGTACCCGGCACGTCGACAAGGGTCAGCTCGTAGGGGTACCAACCGGCCAGGAACCGGGGCAGCTGCTCCCGGGGTATCAGCAGGGCCTCTTCGCTGAGGCCGACGACGCCAGCCGCCAGCGCGCGGACCTCATGCACCTCGAAGCTGACGCCCTGTTCGGCAGCGATCCGTGACGGCCGCCACTGCTGATACTCCTCGTCCAGGAAGCTGTTGGTCTCCACCCCGACAACCATGATGGTGTCGTTCCCGGCGAGCATCAGCACGTCGGCCAGCTCGGCGGCCTGCGCCGCAGTCGCATTCACCATCCAGGAGCCGCCTGTCTCGCGAACACTGAAGCTCAACGGGAAGGGTGCACCGTCCAGTCCCACGCTGTTCACGGAGAACGCGCCATGAGGTTTGACCTGGACCGTGGCGCCGTCGCGCGTGCCGTCCCCGGCGATCGGATAGCCGATCGCGGCGATGTCGGAACGCAGATCGGCGACGCTGAGCTGCGGATTCAGGGCCCTCGTCACACGGTCGGTGAGCAGCCGATGGGCAACGATGTGCTCGACCGCCGCACGGTCCACCGTCATCTCGTAGTAGTCGACGGCGAATTCGACGAAGCGGTCGACGATGTCGTCGAGCAGGATGTCGAGCATGCCGGACCCATCCGGGCCGCTGTCATCGTACGGTCGGTGCAGTGGTGGGAAGGTGATGCCGTCACCGGCGTGCCAGCGGTCGTCCTCCACCAGCCGCCACAGCACGGTGGTCGCCACGAGTCGGCCGTCCTCGTCGCAGAAGGCGGGTTCCGTCAGCTGAGAACGCAGCACCTCCGGGACGCCGTCGACCAGACCGGGCCACAGCTCGTGGTCCGGATGACGGTACGGCGACATCGCCGATTCATGGTCGAAGAGCCGGATGAAGGCGCCGTCGGGGGTGAACACGACGGCCCACTCGTCGCCGCTGCCATTGCTCATCAGCGCCGCCTCGTCCGTGCCCCAGGTCGAGGTGTAGGCGTAGTAGGGGTCCCCGCCGTCGATGATGCGCTCGAGTACGGCCAAGGCCTTGCAGCGCTGGCGCAGCCGGTCGATGTCGGGGAGTTTGGCGGCGACGTCGTAGGCGGTCACCGGGTCACCCTACGGAGGCGGCAGCACCCCGGTGTCGGGGGCAAGGACTCGGGTGAAGAACACCAGGGTGTCGCGGATCAGCGGCTCCAGCGGCACCCCGACGAAACAGTGGTCGGCGCCCCGCACCACCGACAACTCGACCTCGGCACCCGCCGCGGTCAACGCCGCGGCGAGTTCCTCGCTCTGCCCCACCGGTACGACCAGGTCCTCCTCGCCGTGCACCAGCAGCATGGGCGGGGCGTGGCCGGTGACGTAGGCGATCGGACTGGCTGCCCGGCCCAGCTCGGGGTTGCCGGCCAACGGAGCGCCGATCAGCAGCGACTCGGGCGAGTCGGCAGCGTCGTGGTCGATCGTCCCGGCCGGGTGGGCCTGCGACTGAATGGTCAGCAGGTTGGACGGCGCGTACCAGCAGACCGCCGCCTGGACGCGGGTGTCGTCCTGGTCGTCCCCGGTCAGCGCGAGCATCGAGGCGAGATGTCCGCCGGCCGACTCGCCCCAAACCCCGATCCGTTCGCGGTCCACGCCCGCCGTGTCGCCGTGTCGGCGCAGCCAGCGGACCGCCGCCGTGACGTCGTCGAGTTGGGCGGGGAAATGCGCCTCGCCGCTGAGCCGGTACTGCGCGGAGGCGACCGCGAAACCGGCCCGGATGGCGGCGGTGAAGGGATCCACCTCCATGAGCCACTCCGGTGGCTGCTTGGGCGAGCCGAACAGCCACGCGCCACCGTGGATCCACACCAGGACCGGGACCGGTTGGCGGGCCGCCACGGGCACGACCAGGTCCAACGTGAGCGGGCGGAAGCCCGGGACCTCGTTGACGACGATGTCACGGTGCTCGATCCGGTCGCTCCGGGGCCGGGATGCCGCGTCGGTCATCGCGCCATCTTCGCACCGACGGTCCGTGTTGTCGGGGCGTCCCGGTCGCGGCGACGCCCCGACAACACGGAATCCGCGTTGGTCACTGCTGTTTGTCCGGGCTGGCGGGACGGGCGCGGACGTGCAGCCGCTCCCCCTGCGGCCCGAACAGGCTGAGGGCTTCGGCGGTGCCCGGGCCGGGGTTGAAGAAGAGGTGCGGGATGCGGGTGTCGAACTCGGCCACCTCGCCGGGGGTGAGCGTCAGATCACGGTCACCGAGCAGCAGGCGGATCCGGCCGGAGAGCACGTAGAGCCACTCGTACCCCTCGTGGGCCTGCGGGATCCGGCCTCCGGCGGACGGGTCCGGCGGGAAGATCTGCTTGAACGCCTGCACACCGCCCGGCCGGCGGGTCAGCGGCAGGTACGTCACGCCGTGCCGGACGATCGGTTTGGGGCGCACCCGGGGGTCGCCGGTGGCCGGGGCGTCGACGAGTTCGTCCAGCGCCACCTGATAGGCCCTGGCCAGCGGGAGCAGCAGCTCAAGCGTCGGTCGACGGCTCCCGGACTCCAGCCGGGACAGGGTGCTCACCGAGATGCCGGTCAGGTCGGCGAGCTGGGTGAGCGTGGTCCCGCGTTGGTGACGTAGGGCACGCAGCCGGGGGCCGACGGCCGCCAGCGCGGCACTGTCCTCGTTTGCCATAACGGCAAGGATAGTTGCCGCCGGGCTGGCGGCGGCGGATGGTGGTGACAGCCGACAGAACACGAGGGGGACGAACCGGTGGACGAGACATACGACGTGGTGGTGGTGGGCGGCGGCGCTGCCGGGCTCAGCGGCGCCCTGGCGCTGAGCCGGGCCCGACGGTCGGTGCTGGTGATCGACTCCGGTGAGCCGCGGAACGCGCCCGCCGACCGGATACACAACTACCTGGGCCGGGAGGGAACGCCGCCCGGTGAGCTGCTCGCGGTCGGACGGGCCGAGGTGGCCGGGTACGGCGGGCAGTTCCGCACCGGGCGGGTGCGCAGCGCCACCCGGGACGACGACGGGTTCCAGCTCAGCCTCGACGACGGCGAGCCGGTGCGCGCCCGGCGGCTGCTGGTGACCACCGGGCTGACCGACGAACTGCCCGACGTGCCCGGCCTGGCACAGCGGTGGGGTCGCGACGTGCTGCACTGCCCGTACTGCCACGGCTGGGAGGTTCGGGACCGTCGCATCGGCATCCTGGCGACCGGGCCACTGGCCGTGCACCAGGCGGAAATGTGGCGACAGTGGAGCTCCTCCGTGCTGCTCCTGCTGCACGACACCCCGGCACCGGACGCGGAGACCGCCGAACGGCTCGCCGCCCGCAGCATCACGGTGGTGCCGGGCCCGGTCGCCGCGGTGGAGGTGACCGACGACGTGCTGACCGGGGTACGGCTCGCCGACGGTCGTGTGGTGGCGCTCGACGCGATCGTGGTGGCGACGCGACTGACCCCCCGCGCCGACCTGCTGGTGGGGCTGGGCCTGGCCCCCGAAGAGGTGACGATGGGTGAGCATGTCATGGGTGCCCAGATCCCGGCCGACCCCACCGGCGCGACCGCCGTCCCCGGTGTCTGGGTGGCGGGCAACGTGGCCGACCTCCGGGGACAGGTGATCACGTCCGCCGGGGCCGGGTTGACCGCCGCGGCGGCGATCAACGCCGATCTCATCGCCGAGGAGACCCGCGACGCGGTGGCCGCGTACCGGCAGTTGGTGGCCACGACGTTCGAGGAGCCGGCGTGGGAGGAGCGCTACCAGTCCCGGCCCTCGGTGTGGAGTGGGCGGCCGAACCCGCAGTTGGTCGCCGAGGTCACCGACCTGACCCCGGGGCGCGCGCTGGACGTGGGCAGCGGCGAGGGCGCCGACGCGGTGTGGCTGGCCACGCGTGGCTGGCAGGTGACGGCGGTGGACATCTCCAGCACGGCGCTGAGCCGGGCGGCCGCGAACGCCGAGGCCGCCGGCGTCGGTGACCGGATCGAGTTCACCCACGTCGACCTGCGGGACAAGCCGCCCGCCGAGCAGGCGTACGACCTGGTGTCCGCGCAGTTCATGCACCTGCCTCGGCAGCAGCGGCAGGAGTTGTTCGCCCGGTTGGCCGCGGCGGTGGCACCGGGCGGCGTCCTGCTGATCGTCGGCCACCACCCGTCTGACCTGTGGGGGGCGGCGCACCGGATGCACATGCCGGACGCGATGTACACCGCGCAGGAGGTGGCCGCCGATCTGGACCCGATCCACTGGGAGGTGCTGACGGCGGAGGAACGCGCCCGCCTCGCCACCAACCCCGACGGCGAGGACGTCACCCACCACGACGCGGTCCTGGTCGCCCGCCGACGCTGACCCGCACCGGCCCGTCGCCCCGCGTCCGCACGTCGACCTGCGTCGATCATGGACTTTCCCCGGATGACAAAGGTGGTGGAGCAGCACCTTTCCGGCACCACGAGTCCGTGATCGGCGCGGGAACGGGGGAACGCGGGGCGACAACGTGAGAGGGGGTGGGGCAGGACTTCGCATGAGGTCCGCTCGGCGGTAGCGTTGCGCCACACTGACGGCCCGTGGGGCAGGCGACCGCCGACCCTGACGCCCCGATCGTACGGAGGATGGTGCATGTCCATCGGCGCTGAGCCGCACGCAGCACGCGACGATGCGGCCTCCCGGCCGAGCTTCGAGCTCGCCCTGCGCGGATACGACAAACGCCAGGTGGACCGGCACCTGGAGCAGCTCGACGGTCAGATCGCGATGCTGAGCGGGGAGCACGGGCGTTCCGCCGTCCGAGTCCGTGAGTTGACCGCCGAGGTGCAGCGGCTGCGTGCCGAACTGGCCGAGCTTCAGGAGCAGCCCGTGCAGGTGGACCGCGCCTCGTTCCACGACCTCGGCCCGATGGTCGGCGAGATCATGGCCCTCGCCGAGAAGCAGGCCGGGATCATCACCGAGTCGGCCACCGACCGGGCGAACGAACTGCGCAGCGAAGCTGAGCGGATCCTCGCCGACACCCGTGAGCGGTCCGCGCAGGCACGTCAGGACCTGGCCGAGGAACTGGCCGCCCGGCGCGCCGAGCAGGAGCAGGCGTACGAGGAGCGGCGCACCCTGGCCGAGGCCGAGTTGACGGCGATCCGCGAGCACGCCGAACAGTTGCGGGCCGACGGTGAGGCCGCGCACGAGCGCGCCCAGCACGAGGCCAAGCGGATCACCGAGCAGAGCGCGCAGCAGCTCAACCAGACCCGGGTGGCCGCCGACGCGCTGATGAAGTCGGCCCGTACCCAGATCCAGCAGGAACTCCAGTCGGCCCGCGCCAAGAACCAGCAGGAGATGGCCCAGTGGCAGGCCAACGTGGAGCGAGAGGTCAACGAACGGCGCACCGTCGCCGAGCAGGACATCGCCGAACAGCAGGCCGCCGCTGAGCAGGAGCTGGCCGAGCAGCGCAGCGCGACCGAGCAGCAGATCGCCGCGCTGCTGGCCGAGGCGCAGCAGCACGTGACCGAGCTGCGCAACCGCGCCGACGAGCAGGCCGCCAGCCAGCAGCAGCAGCTCGCCGCCCTGCAGAAGGAGCTTGACGAGCGCCGGCAGGAGGCCGCGGAGCTGCACGCCGAGCTGGACACCGGCCGCCAGCAGCTCGCCGAGATCCGCCAGGAGGGCGAGGCGCTGGAGAACGAGCTGTCCCGGATGCAGCAGCGGCTCAGTGAGGTCCGCCGGGACCTCACCGCCGAGAACGCCCGCCTGGACGAGGCCCGCCGGGCCGGGGACTCCGCCGAGCGGCACGCCAAGGAGGTCCGCGCCCGCGTGCAGCGGGAGGCCAAGCGGGTGGCCGACCTCGCCGCCGCCGCGGTCATGGCCGCGGCAGCCGGCGGTACGGAGACCGCGGAGTACCCGATGGTGGGTTCCCGCGCCAGCGCCGATCGACCCGCCCCCGAGCGGACCGGTGTCGAGCAGCTCACCGTCGACCGCGTCGGCGTCGACCGGCACGCCACGGAGCGAGCCCCGGTGGCCGACGCCGACGCCGATCGCGCCACGTCCGACCGCTCCCCTGTCGACAGTGGCCCCGCCGACCAGGCCCCGGCCGAGCAGGTGGACGGCGACCCGGCCGAGCAGGTGAACGGTGAGCACGGTGGCGCGGCGGTGGTGGCGGACGAGTCGGTGGCGCCGGACGCTACTGCTGCCCGTGAGGTGAGTGCCGACGCCGAGCCGATCTTCCCCCGGCACATCGGCACCGACGCGCCGACGCCCGTGCCGTTCCTGGCCTTCGGGCAGCCGGTCAGTGAGAACGGCGCCGCCCGGCACTGACCTCAGCAGCGGTTGCACCCGGGCCCGGAGCACCTCCGCACGGGCCCGGGTCGACCGCCCGGGGTTGGCAGCCAGGTCCGTTGTCCGTAGTGTGCGGCGGTGACGAGAAGCGAGCGACTCGCCGACCAACTGGACCGGCACTGGCGCAAGAACCTGCGACCGCGGCTGGACGATCTGACGGATGAGGAGTACTTCTGGGAGCCGGTGCCCGGCTGCTGGAGCATCCGCCCACGTGGCACGTCGGCCGCACCGATGTCAGCAGGTTCGGGGGCATGGACGGTGGACCACGCGTCCCCTGACCCGGTACCGGCGCCGGTGACCACCATTGCCTGGCGGTTGGCGCACATCATCGTCTCCTGCCTGGGTTATCGGGTCGGATGGCACTTCGGCGGCCAGGACGTCGACTCGCAGACCTTCGCCTACGCGGGGACCGCTGACGAGGCGCTGCACCAGCTCGACGAGATGTACGGCAGATGGAACGCCGGAGTCCGCGAGCTCTCGGACGCGGACCTGGAGAATCCGCCGCTGGTGGGTACCGAGCGGTTTCCGATGGAGGGCATCGTCCTGCACGTCAACCGGGAGCTGATCCATCACGGCGCCGAGATCTCCCTGCTGCGCGACCTCTACCGCTGGCAGGACACAGACGTGGCTCACGACGGAGGCTGAGCCGACCGGGCGAGATACCGCCGCAACTCGGCGGCCTCCCCGTCGGTGAGGACGGGGGCGAAGTCGAGGTGCTCACCGGGCGATCTGATCCAGCGGTACGCCGAACAGGCGGGCCGCACCCTGGCGTGCCACCGTGCGCACCTCCCGCAGGCTGCCGGTGGCGCCGGCCAGCACCTCCCCGTCAGGTCCTTCGACCAGCACCGCGTACGACCGATCCGGCTCATGGCGGACCCGGGCACGGAACTGCGGCGGGATGTCAGGCATCCACCGATGATCCCTCACCGGGCTCGCCGCGTGGGTCCTCGGCACCTGGTCAGGGTCCGGGTGGATTCTGCGCGGAACCGGATCGCCGCGCCCGACGGAGCTGGCAGGCTGGGCTGGCCGCCGTGCACCAGCGGTGGCCGCCGGCCTGGCCGGTGACCGAGAGGAGCGCCGGGTGACCGACCAACCGGAGGAGTTCGACCTGCTCGTCGTCGGTGGCGGCAAGGCCGGGAAGACGTTGAGCATGGACGTCGCCCGATCCGGGCAGCGGGTCGCCATGGTCGAGCGCGGCATGATCGGCGGCAGCTGCATCAACGTCGCCTGCATCCCGACCAAGGCGTTGGTGACCAGCGCGCGGGCCGCCCGCCAACTGCGGGACGCGTCGGCGCTCGGCCTCACTGTCGACGGCGGCCGGGTCGACGTGGACCTGTTGCGCGCGCACAAGCAGGACGTGGTCGAGGGGATGGTCGCCGCCAACCGGCAGCAGTTCCTCGACTCCGGCCTGCACCTGGTGATCGGCGAGGCCCGGTTCGTCGGCCCACGGACCGTCCGGGTGGCCCTCGCCGACGGTGGCGAGCGGCTGCTGCGCGGCACCGACGTCGTGATCAACACGGGGACCCGCCCCCATCTGCCGTCGGTGCCCGGGATGGCCGAGGCCGGGGTGCTCACCAGCGACGAGCTGCTGCGCCTGGATCGGCTGCCGGCCCGGCTGGTGGTGCTCGGCGGCGGCACCGTCGGGGTGGAGTTCGCGCAGATGTTCGCGTCGTTCGGCAGCGCGGTGACGCTGGTCGAGGGCGGTCCACGGCTGCTCACCCGGGAGGATCCCGACGTGAGCGACGCGGTGATGCGCGTCTTCCTCGACGACGGCATCGACGTACGGGTGGGTGTGGCGGTAGCGCGCATCGAGCGGGACCCCGACGGCGCGTTGCGGGTGACGCTGGACGACGGCGGCGTGGTGATCGGGGACGACGTGCTGGTGGCGGCCGGCCGGGAACCGGTCACTGACGGGCTCGGCCTGGACGTCGCCGGCGTACGGCTCAGCGAACGGGGCTTCGTGGAGGTCGACGACCACCTGCGCACCAGCGCCGAGCACACCTGGGCGGCCGGAGACGTCGCCGGCAGCCCCCAGTTCACCCACGTCTCGTTGGACGACTACCGGATCATCAGGGCGAACCTCGCGGGAGGCCGGCGCAGCACCGCCGACCGGCTGATCCCGTACACCGTCTTCACCACCCCGGAGCTGGCCCGGGTCGGGCTGACCGAGACCGAGGCGCGCCGCGCCGGGTACGACGTCCAGGTCGCCCACCTGCCGGTCGCCGCCATCCCCCGGGCCCGCACCCTGCGTCAGACCCGGGGCATGTGGAAGGCGGTCATCGACACCGGCACCGACCGGATCCTCGGCGCGGCGCTGCTCGGCCCCGAGGCCGGCGAGGTGATCACCTCCGTGCAGCTGGCCATGCTCGCCGCGATGCCGTGGACCGCCCTGCGGGACGCGGTCATCACCCACCCGACCATGACCGAGGGCCTCAACCTGCTGTTCGCCTCGCTGGAGTCCCGCCCGGTCCGCTGAGCGCCGCTCGACCAACCGTGCACCGGCTACCCGGCGATCTCGTCGCGTACCCGTTGCTGGAAGGCGCGGGCCTGCGCCCCGGTGGGCGGCGGCCCGCCGTGCCGCGCGGCGACCGCCTGCCGGATGACCTCGGCCGGGTCCCCCGCGTCGATCAGCCGCTGACCGGCCGCCGTCTTGGCGAGCCAGATGCCGTCGCGGTGGCGCACCAGCGATCGGCAGGCCCCGAGCACGGCGTCCTCGGTGCCGGGTGCGGGTTGGTCGGCGGGCGGTGTGGGTAGGGCGAGCCACCAGGTCAGCGCCTCGACGAGCAGCCGGCGCAGGTCGGCCGGGGCGAGGTCGGCGAAGACCTCCCCCGCTGGCGGCCCGAGCAGCGCGAGTCCGCTCTGGTGCAGGATGCTGCGGTCGAGGCCGTACCAGAACCGGCCGTCGGCGACCGGGCGGTCGGCGGGGTCGAGGGTGCGCCGGAACGGCATGCCGGCCCCGGTGTTCAGTTCGACCTCGAAGCCGGGCTCGGGGGTGCCGGAGGCGGCCACCGCCCGGTCGTAGACCACCAACTCCAGCCCGCGCGCCGGGCAGGGCAGCGCCTCGTGCCGCAGCCGCGCGACCAGCGCCTGCTTGGCGTCGGTGCTGAGCGGCCCGGCGCTGAGCAGCGCCACGTCCACGTCGCTGCGACCGGGCTGGTACGCCCCGAGCCCGACCGAGCCGGCGGCGTACGCCCCAACCAGGTCGGTGCCGAGCACGTCCCGGGCGGTGCTGACCAGGTCGTCGAGGTAGCGCTGAAGATCGGAGTGCACGGGCCATCATGGCGCACGGCTCGGAACCGGGCGGCACTACCCCGCGTAGAGCAGCAGCAGACCGGCGACGGTGTAGGTGACCATGAGTGCCAGCAGGGGCAGTTGGCCGGCCACCGCCCGGGCCCGGGGGAACAGGTACAGTGCGCGGTCGTGGGCGAGCAGGGTGCCGAGCAGGTGTCCGAGGACGATGACGGTGATCTGCAGGGTGGCCACCCCGGAGGGCGTGACCAGCGCGGTGTGCGGTTCCCAGTCGGCGGTGCCGAGCCAGTTGGCACCGGTGCCCAGCGGGTCGGAGAGCAACGCGACGGTGCGCTGGCCCTCCAGGATCAGCAGCGAGTAGTAGTGCGCCACCACGTACCCGACCGCGATCGGCACGATGGAGTGGGCGATCTCGCCCGGCACGGCACGGGCCTCGGCCGGGTCGGCGCGACCGATGCGCGCCGCGGCGCCGGTGGCGGCGAGGTACGCCACCGCGACGGCGGCGATGACGAGGCTCAGGCCGGCGCTGCCGGTGACCGCCGGGTGCAGGCCGTTCTCCTGGCTGAAGCGCAACCAGCCCGGCGCGTTGGAGAGGCTGTCGTACATGGTCGAGCCGAGCAGCACGATCACCACGGCGACCAGCCCGGGGCGGGGACGCAGACCGGCGATCCCGTCGAGCGGGTTGCGCCACACCAGGACGCCGTCGGCGGCCCGGCCGAGCGGGGCGAGCTGACCGATCAGGGTGCTGTACGCCTCGAACGGGTCGGCGTGGTCGAACCAGCCGGCGCCGAACACCACCGCGCCGACCAGCAGGAGCACCGCGTACCCGGCCAGCCAGGCGGTGATGACCGGCAGGGTGGCCCGGTCGGGGGCGACCAGTTCCAGCCAGACGAACCCGAACAGGGTGGCGGCGGCGGGCCACCATCCGACCCCGTCGGGCAGTTCACGCAGCCCACGGTGCGGGTCTCGCCGCGCGGCCAGCGCGGCGAGCAGGTGCACGGTGCGCAGCGGGTTGACCGCCCGCCAGACCGGGCCGAGCAGCAGCGACAGCGGTGCCAGCCCGACCCAGAGCAGGACGTAGAGCGTGCCGGCCGTCGGGTTGTCAGCGGTGTCCGGCCCGCCCAGCAGGCCGAGGCAGAACCAGGCCGCGGCGAGCAGGCCGAGCCCGCGCAGCGCCCACCGGACGGCCTGCGCGTCGACGAGTCGAGCGAGCCAGCGCGGCACGGGACGACCGCCGCTGGCGTCCCGGTCGAGCCGGGGTTCGCGCCACAGCACACCCAGTGCCACGAACGTGACGACGAGGGTCAGCGCGGCGGCGACGACGAGCTGCGGCAGCGTGATCGGCAGGTCCTGGCGGCCACCGACACCGTGGGCCAGCAGCGTGGGAGCGGCCGTCATGCCGCTCAGCGGACGACGAGCTGGAAGAGCACCAGCTCGGAGTCGTGCGTCTCCACCTCGAACAGTCCGGTCTGGTCGGCGCGGAACTCGACCGAGCCGGGCGTGCCGGCCGGCAGCCGGGCGCCCAGGTCGTAGCCGTGCACGTGCAACTCGTCGGACACGTCGGAGGTGACAGTGATCCGGACCAGCTCGCCCTTACTGACGGTGACCCGCCCGGTCGGCGGATCGACCCGCCGCTTCGCGATCGTCACGGTGATCTGTCGGTCCACCGCCGGGGTGCTGGCGGCGGCGCTGGGGGTGCCGGTGGCCGTCGGGGCGGGTGCGGTGGGGGTGGCGCCCGACGGGCCGGCGGACGTCGGCGCCGTCGAGGGGGTGCCCACCGAGGGGTCGTCGTCCTGCCCGCAACCGGCGAGGAGCAGGGCGGCGAGGGCGACGGCGGCGACGGTCGCGGCGGTGCGGGCGGCGGGGGTGCGGACGAACACGGGTGGACTCCGAACGACGCGAGGGGGACGGGTGTCGGTTTGATCGTCGGGGAGGAGAACTCTACGTCTTGTTCGGTGCCGGGGAAATGACCATGATGAACGAATGCGATCGAAGCTGGTCACTGTGCGTAAGGTTCTGAGCCGTACCGTGGCGGCGCTGGCAGCGGCCCTGGCGGTGTCGCTGCTGCTGCCGGTCGCCCCGGCGTACGCGCACGGCCAGCTGGCGACCTCCACCCCGCTGACCGGCACCGTGGTACGCGAGCCGCTGACGCAGCTGGCGTTGTACTTCACCGAGAAGCCGGCCTCGAACGCGCACTTCGCCGTCACCGGGCCGGACGGGTCGCGAGTGGACAGTGGCTGGTCGCACGGTGAGCCGAAGCGACTGGACAAGCCGGTCACCGAGTACTTCATGGTCAATGGCGTGTTCGAGCCACGGCTGTACCACACCGGCTTCCCGGCCATGGTGACCGTCGCCCACTGGCCGGCGAAGGGCCGTTACACCGCCAGCTATCTCTCCGTGGCCTCCGACGGTGAGGCGGTGCGGGGCGAGGTGAGCTTCGACTACCAGGGCCCCGGCACGCCTGCCCCGGCCGGTTGGTCACCGCCCACGGCGGGGCCGGATCCGGCGCTGCTCGCCCAGGCCGAGGGTGAGGGCTCGACCAACCCCGGAGCCACCGGCAGCCCGGTCGCCCCCACCGACGCGGCGGCGGACGACCCGGCCGGCGCCGCCCCGGAGCAACGTGACGGCGGCTTTCCGGCCTGGCTGGTCCCGGCCCTGATCGTCGTGGTGGTCTCGGCGGTGGTGTTGCTGGCGGCCCGCCGTCGACCGGCGGCGCGGGGCGCCTCCCCGGCGGGCCGCCGGCCGGCCGGCCCGGCGGGTCGGGGCGCAGGCGCCCGCAAGGCCGCGGGTCCGACTCGGAAGACCGGTGCCCGGACGGGTGGTCCGGCGCGGCGCGGACGGCGGTAGCCACCGCAGCAACCGGCATTCTTCGCGTACCGCCTCGAACTTTCGCACGGACATAGGAAACTTTTGATGTATCGAGGTGAAGCCATGGACAGTGCAATCGAAACACCTTAATGTCTCGACCCATCAACCCGGTGTTTCCGCACTGTCACTCGTCGGCGTCGAGGACGTTACGGAGCCGGGGCCGACGGTCATCCTCACCGCTGATCCACGCCGGCCGTCGGGCACTCCACTGCCTCCTGGAGGAACGATGGGCACACCCCTGCTACGCCGACTCCACCATCCCGTCCTCGGTGCGCTGGCGCTCGTCCTCGCCGCCGGCCTCTGGGCCGTCCCCGCCACCGCCGCCCCCGCGCAGGAACCGGGCGTCACACTGCGCGTCTTCGACGTGCAGGTGCCGCTGTCCGAGCTGTGCACCCTCAAGCCCGCCCAGACCCCGAACGTGGACAAGCTGATGTCCACCATCAACTGGACCTCGGCGGCCGACTTCGGCTTCGAGGACAACTTCGTCTCGCAGGTGCTCGGCAACATCACCACCACCCAGGCCGGCAGCTACACGTTCCGGCTCAGCAGCGACGACGGATCCAAACTGTCCATCGACAATGCCGTGGTGATCAACCACGACGGGCTGCACGGCGCCACCCCGCCCAAGGAGGGAACCGTCACCCTCACCGCCGGCCTGCACCCGCTGCGCATCGACCACTTCGAGCGCGGCGGTGGACAGCAGATCATCCTGGAGTGGAAGACGCCCGGCTCGTCGGCCTTCGTGGTCGTACCGAACTCGGCGCTGAGCACCGACGCCGGCGTGGTCCGGGTGACCGCGCCCGGCCGCAAGGAGTGCGAAGGGGTCTTCGACTCCCCCGGCGACGGGCTGCCGCTGACCGGCGTGCACCCCGGCTACACGCTGACCAACCTGCGGCCCAGCGGCTTCCAGCCGAAGGTCACCGGGATGGACTGGCTGGCCGACGGCCGGCTCGTCATCAGCACCTGGGGCGGTAGCGACCAGTCCGGCACCTCCCAGGACGGCGAGGTCTGGATCCTCGGCAACACCGGCGGCTCGACCAGCCCAGGCACCGTCACCACCAAGAAGATCGCCGGCGGCCTGAAGGAACCGATGGGGCTCAAGGTCGTCGACGGGGTGGTCTACGTGACCGAGAAACAGCGGTTGACCCGGCTGGTGAACACCGGCGGCGACGAGGCGGCCGAGCGCCTGGAAACCGTTGCCACCTGGCCCTACGGCGGCAACTTCCACGAGTTCGCCTTCGGCCTGCTCTACGCCGACGGGTTCTTCTACCTGAACCTGTCGGTGTCGATCAACTCCGGCGGCGCCACCACCAACCCGCAACCCGCCACCAACCGGGGCACCACCATCAAGGTCAACAAGGACACCGGCGCGGTCAGTTACGTCGCCGGCGGCCTGCGTACGCCGCACGGCATCGGCTGGGGTCCGGAGGGCGGCCTCTTCGTCACCGACAACCAGGGCGGCTGGCTGCCCTCGTCGAAGCTGGTGCACGTCAAGCAGGGCCGGTTCTTCAACCACTACACGAACCCGGCGGGGCCGTTCGACACCGCCCCGGTCACGCAGCCGGTGCTCTGGATGCCGCAGAACGAGATCGCCAACTCGCCCAGCACGCCGCTCTACCTGACCAGCGGCCGGTACGCCGGCCAGTTCGTGATCGGCGACGTGACCTACGGTGGCCTGCAACGGGCGAACGTGGAGAAGGTCAACGGCGAGTACCAGGGCGCCCTGTTCCGGCTCACCCAGGGCCTGGAGGCGGGTGTCTCCGAGGTCAACATCGGCCCGGACGGCGCGATCTACGTCGGCGGGCTCGGCGCGGGCGGCAACTGGGGCCAGAGCGGCAAACTGTCGTACGGCCTGCAGAAGCTCACCCCGAACAGTTCCACCACGTTCGAGATGCTCGCGATGCGCGCCACCACCACCGGCTTCGAGGTGGAGTACACCCAGCCCGTCTCGGCGGGGACCGCCGCCGAACTGGCCGCGCGCTACAAGATCAAGCAATGGCGGTACGTGGCGACGTCGGCCTACGGCGGGCCGAAGATCGACGAGGAGACGCTGACCGTCACCTCGGCCACCCTTTCCTCGGACGGAAAGAAGGTCACCCTGGTGGTGCCCGGTCGCAAGGCCGGTCGGGTGGTGCACCTGCGCTCGCCGCGCCCGTTCACCTCCACCACCGGCCAGTCACTGTGGAGCACCGAGGCGTGGTACACGCTCAACTCCATCCCGGGCAGTCCGCCACCGCCGAGCGGCGGCACCATCACCGGCGTCGGCGGCAGGTGCCTGGACGTCGACAACTCGGGCACCGCCGACGGTACGAAGATCCAGCTCTGGACCTGCAACAACACCGCCGCGCAGTCGTGGACCCGGGTCGGCGACACCTACCGCGCGCTCGGCAAGTGCCTGGACGTGGACAATGCGGGCACCGCGAACGGCACGAAGATCCAGCTCTGGACCTGCAACGGCACCGGCGCGCAGGTCTGGCAACCGCAGAGCGACGGGTCGATCCGCAACCCGCAGTCCGGGAAGATCATGGAGGCCGCCGGCGGCAACACCGCCGAGGGCACCCAGATCCAGCTCGGCACCTATGCGGGCGGCGCACACCAGAAGTGGGTGGTCAGCAGCGGGGTGACCGGCTGACAGTCGGACGTGGGGGCGTGGCCTGATCGGCGGGTCAGGCCGCGCCCCGGCCCTTTGGCCGCAGGTCACCGGCGAGCAACGCGGACGCCGCCAGCGCCGCGGCCAGCACCCCGGTCACCGCGATGACGAATCCGCGCTCGGCGCCGCGGGGCGCCAACGCGACCCCGACGGCCAGCGCGGCGAGCGCCGCCACCGCCATCATCAGGCGGGCGGCGTCCGCGAGGCGCACCGCCCGGCGGCGGGCCGCGACCATGATGGTCAGCACGCCGAGCGCGCCGGCCGCTCCGATGATCGACCAGGACAGCCCCAGAGCGCGGGTCGGCGCGTCGACAGCTGTCGTCCCGGCGTACGCCAGCAGGCCGAAGGCGACGACCAGCAGACCGCCACGCCGCCGGGCCCGCGCGGCGTCCACACCCTCCGGGGTACGCGTCGCCATCGCCTGACCTCCACGGTTGACCGCTGTCGCACCGGCATCATCCCCCGGTCGGCCCCGCGCGGAGAAGACCCCCGCCCCGGCATCCTGTGGGAGGCGCTCCGAGGCGTCGGTCAGGGGCCGTGCGGCAGCGGCTGCGCCAGCGCCCGCAGGTCCGCCGGCAACTGGGCCAGCGCGTCCTCGAACTCCCGGTGCCCGACCACCCGGTGCATCGTCTGCAACACCGCGCGGGTGCCCCGCTCGGCGGTTGGGCGGTCGATCCCGGCGCGGTCGGCCACCCGGCGCAGGAACTCGTCGTAGTCGAACGTTTCGGCCGGCTCGGCCGCCTTGACCAGCAGCGGGCTCAGTTCGTCGGCCAGGTGGGGGGCCAACGCGCCCGCCTCCCCGCCGCTGAGCCGCTCGGTGAGGGTCCGCAGGACCGCCTCGGTGAGCGGGCGCGCCTGCTCCGGCGAAACATTCGCGCGTGCCGCAACCTTGTCGACGAACGCCAGCTCGGCCATGTCCCCGCCCTTCGCCTCGGAGACGCGTGGCTACCCGGGCCACGCGGCAGCAAACCCGGCGGCCGGCGCGATGGTTCTGCTGGTTGCCCCGCGCGACGCCGTCGGCTTCTCGTACGGTGAGGTCGGACCGGGAACCCGACGGCTGCCCGACGGCGGCCCGTGCCGCAGGAGGAGCAGATGGCCCTCGACCTGCCAGACGTGATCGACCGGTACTTCCGGGCCGTCAACGACCGGGACCTGGACGCCTTCGTCGCCTGCTTCGCCGACACCGCCAGCGTCGCCGACGAGGACCGGCTGTACGACGGGCGGGCCTCGATCCGCTCCTGGCGGCAGAAGAGCATGGACGCGTACTCGTACACCGCCGAGCCGGTCCGCCTCACCCCGCAGGCGGGCGATTCGTACCTGGCCCTCACGCGGGTGTCCGGCGACTTCCCCGGCAGCCCGGTCGAGCTGCGGTACCGGTTCACGCTGCGCGACGGGCTGATCGGCGCCCTGGACATCCGTCAGTGACGGCGAACCCGTCCACCGGCCCGACGGCAGCACCGTGCCGCGAAGTCCGCCCCGGCCGCGCGGTGACCGTGTCCGGCCAGCGAGCCCAGCCGGGCGGTCCGGCCCGCAGGTGATCAACCGCCGAACGGACGAGACGGCCAACGGGTCAGTGGATGACATGATGTGAAGAACAGCTGTCGCTACGAGAAGGGTTCCGGCTGCCCGATGGCGCACTTCGAGGCTCGCACGCCGACGACACCCGCGTGGATCGCGGTGCCGCCGGCCGGGCAGCCGCGTCGGGCGGGCTGATGCCGGGAGAGCGACGGGAGGCCGTGGCCGAGCAGAATGTCCCGACCCACGCCACAGACACCATGGCGTACCAGGTCGCGACCGACGTGCGAGCGCTGCGCGCGTTCGTCAGCGCCGGGGCGCTGGCCCGCGGCCTGTCGGCCGAGCGGGTGGAGCTGTTGACGCTGGCGGTCAGCGAGCTGGCCACCAACACGTTGCAGCACACCACCGGCGGCGGCTGGGTCCGGCTCTGGGCGGAGTCGGGTCAGCTGTTCTGCGACGTGGTCGACCACGGGCCGGCGCGGGCGTTCGGGCGGAGCATGCCGGCCGCCGACTCGGTACGCGGTCGCGGGCTGGCCATCGTCGAGCAGATCTGTGACGAGGTGGCGGTGCTCACCGGCCCCGGAGAGACCGTCGTACGGATTCGCCTGAGTCTGTGAACGTCGGCGGCGATCCCCGCCCACGCGGGCCACGACGGCTGTCACAATGCGGACAGCCCGGGCCGACGGTGGCCCCGGGTCAGCCCCGAACAGGAGGACGCCACGATGCCGGACAGCGCACGCGAGGCGGAGCTGCTCGACGCCGAGCGCACCCTGCAGGCCGCCCAGCGAGCCGGCGACGTCGCCGCCCTGGACCAACTGCTGGTCGACCAGCTGATCGCCATCGGCCCGGACGGGCGTGCGCTCACCAAGCAGGACGACCTGACCGCCCACCGGGACCGCCGCTCGGTCGTCGAGGAGTTGGTGGAGGAGGAACTGGACCTGCTTGTCGTCGGTAGAACGGGGGTCACGTTCTTCCTGGGTCGGGTGTCCGGAACCCTCGACGGGGTGCCGTTCGCGGCGCGGCTGCGCTACACCCGGACCTGGGTCCACGACGACCCACACGGCTGGCGGGTCCTGGCCGCGCACATCAGCCCGGTCTGACTCAGCTCGGGTCCTCGTCGTCCTCGTCGTCCTCGTCGAGCAGGCCCTGCTCGTCGAGGAACGCGAACCACCGGTCGTCGGCGGGGGTCAGATCGGCGTAACCCGGCCCGAGCAGGTAGTAGTCCACGAAGGATTCCACGTCGGGGGCGAGCTCCTCGAACGCGTCGGACATGAACCACTCGGTGCCGGTCGGTGGGAAGTACCAGATCGCTCCGGTGCCACGGTCCATGAAGACCGGTTCGTCGCTGCGGGTGCCGATCACCAGCCAGCCGGCCCGGTTCTGCGGAATGGCCGAGAAGTCGGGCGCGTAGTCCAGGTGGTACTGGATCCCGGGCAGGGTCGACGTGGACGCCAGCTCGACCCGACCCGCCCGTATCCCGTCGGTCACCAGCAGGAGATCCCGCAGGTCGGCCGGGAGCCCCGCCGGCACGGCGTCGATGGCCGCCCCCTCGCCGAACTCGGCGTACGCCAGGCTCTCCGGCAGATCGGCCAGGTCGGCCCGCAGCTCCTCGATGAGCTGCCGCAGCTCGGCGTTCACCGCACCACCTCTGTTCGGATGAGGCCTCGTCCGGCAAGGCTCCGGCTGCCCGGAGACCCACGAGCCGATGCGCGGTTTGGTTCTACCACGCATCGGCTCGTCGCGGCGTCACCTCGCCGATTCCGCCTAACCAACGGGAACGGGAACTGCCCACGATCCGGTCCCGGTGTGCTGCCGTCGAGCCCTTTCCTCAGGTCACGACGGCGTCGATCGGGCCGACGCGCAGGGTGCCGTCGTTGAGGGGGGTGCAGCGGATGCCGCCGGTGGTGCGCAGCGCCTTCCAGGCCCCCGGGCCGACGGTGACGTCCATCCAGGCGCACGGTCGGGCCGCCCGGTTGACCCGCAGGCTGACCGGGCCGTCGCCGGAGTCCAGCACCAGCACTCTGCCGATCAGCTCGTCGACGGCGATCCCGGTGGTGAGGATGTTGCGCCGCACCTCGGCCAGGCCGATGCCGTCCGGCAGCGATTCCCGGGCGATGACGGTGACGCTGGCGTCGCGGTGTGCCTGCTGACCGAAGTAGCGGTCGCCGACGATGCCGAGGCCGGCCCGGATCCGGACGGCGTCGACCAGCTCGCCGGGTGGGGCGGGTGCCGGACCGTCGGCGGGCCGGCCCAGGAAGCGGTGCACGGGCGAGGCCAGCAACTCGACGATCTCCGGCATGACAGGAAGTCTACGAAGCGCACGGGGTGCCGCGGCGCAGGTCGACGGATGACGAGGCGGGTCGGCTGTTGCCAGGGCACGGCAGACTGTTCTATAACTGTTGTATGAGTTCTATAACAGTACGCGCGACGGTTCCCCCCGGGCGGTACGGAAGCTATGGCGGGCGGTACGTGCCGGAATCCCTGATCCCCGCCTGCGAGGCGGTCGCCGAGGCCTTCTCTGAGGCGTGGGCCGATCCCCGGTTCCGTGGCAGCCTCACCGCGCTGCTGTCGGCGCACGTGGGACGACCGACGCCGCTGACGCCGGCCGTGCGACTGTCGGCCGAACTTGGCGTGACGGTGCTGCTCAAGCGGGAAGACCTGACGCACACCGGATCCCACAAAATCAACAACGTGCTCGGGCAGGCGCTGCTGGCCCGGCGCATGGGGCGTACCCGTCTGATCGCCGAGACCGGAGCGGGCATGCACGGCGTCGCGACGGCGACGGCCGGCGCCCTGCTCGGTCTACCGGTGACGGTGTTCATGGGCGAACGCGACGTGGAACGCCAGGCGCACAACGTCTTCCGGATGCGGCTGCTGGGCGCCGAGGTCGTTACGGTGACCACCGGCAGCCGCACGCTCAAGGACGCCACCAGCGAGGCCATGCGCCACTGGGTGACCGACGCCGACGAGGCGTACTACTGCGTGGGCTCGGTCATCGGTCCGCACCCCTATCCGATGATGGTCCGCGAATTCCAGCGCGTCATCGGTGACGAGGCCCGACAGCAGTGCGCGGCCGAACTGCCCGCTGCCACCCCCGACTACGTGGTCGCCTGCGTCGGCGGCGGCAGCAACGCGGCCGGCACGTTCGCCGGGTTCGTCGAGACGTCGGCGAAGCTCGTCGGGGTCGAAGCCGAAGGCGGCTCCGGCGCGGCGAACGGGGAGGTCGGCGTTCTGCACGGCTTCCGGTCGCTGTTCCTGCAGGACGAGCACGGGCAGATCAGGGAGGCGCACTCGATCGCGGCCGGGCTGGACTACCCGGGCGTCGGCCCCGAGCACGCGTACCTGCGCGATCTGGGGCGCGCCCGGTACGTCACCGCATCCGACGGGGAGGCGATCGCGGCCGCCGTCCGGCTCGCGCGGGCCGAGGGCGTGCTGCCCGCCATCGAGTCGGCCCACGCGCTCGCCTGGGTCGTTCGCGCCGCCGGCACACCGGAGCTGCCCAGCGGGTCGACAGTGCTCGTCACCCTCTCGGGGCGCGGCGACAAGGACGTGACCACCCTGATCGCGGAGGCGGACCTCGGATGAAGCTGTTGATGCCCTACATCACCGGCGGGATCGTGCCCGGTTGGACGGCCTTCCTGAGCGCCTTCGCGCACGCCGGGGCCGACATGATCGAGGTCGGGCTGCCGTTCTCCGATCCCACTGTGGACGGCCCCACCATCCAGGAAGCCTCGGACGCGGCGCTGGCCCGGGGCACCACGCCCGCCTCGGTCCTGGCGGACCTCGCCGGAACGCGGGTGGGCATCCCCCTGGTCGCCAGCACGTACGCCAACATCGCGCTGCGGCCCGGGTTCGGCGACGCGCTCGCGGCGGCCGGGGTGACCGGGGTGATCGTGCCCGACCTGCCCCTCGACGAGCTGGCCGGGTTGCACGTGCCGGGCGTCCAGGTGAGTCTGCTCGCCTCACCCGCCACGCCGGACGACCGGCTCGCCGAGATCGGCCGGCGCAGTCAGGGTTTCGTGTACGCCGTGTCGGTCATGGGCACGACCGGCGAACGTGACCGGCTCGCGCCCTCGGCCGTCCTGCTGGCCGCCCGGCTCAAGCAGGTCACCGACCTGCCCGTGCTGGTGGGCTTCGGCATCTCGACCCCGCAGCAGGCGGCCGAGGCGGCGGCGGCAGCCGACGGCGTCATCGTCGGCGCGGCCGTCATGCGGCGCATCCTCGACGGCGCGAACCCCGCCGAGGTCGGGGCCTTCGTGGCGTCGCTGCGGGCCGCGCTGTCGCCGGTGGCCCCCGTGCGATGATCGGCGGTGGCCGTCGACGACGGGGGGCGGACAGTCGACGCATCGGGAGGCAGACCAGTGGCACGCTATCGGGCCATCGCCGCCGACCTCGCCGCCAAGATCCGCGACGGCCACTACCGGCCGGGCGACGCGCTGCCCGCGCAACGCGAGCTGAGCGCGGCGTACGGCGTCACGGTGATGACACTGCGGCAGGCCCTGCGCGAACTGAGCGCCGAAGGGCTGATCGTCCAGCGGCCCGGCAAGGGCACCTACGTCGCGCCGTCGCCCGCGGCGTACCAGCTGGGATCCTTGCGGAGCTTCGGCGACGACCTGCGTGAGCAGGGCCACGAGGTCCACACGACGGTGCTCTCCCGCGCGCAGCGCCGGCTGCCCGCACGCGTCGCGGCCCGGCTGCGGGTCCGCGAGGCCGAGACGGGTCTGCGCCTCGAGCGGGTCCGCGCGTTCGCCGGCCGCCGCGCCATTCACCAGATTTCCTGGGTACGCGAGCCGCACGCGAGCCGGTTGCACGACGTGGACTTCACCGGCACGTCGCTGTACGCGGCCCTGGCCGACCTCGGCGTGACGGTGGCCCGGGCCTCGGAGACGATCCGGCCGGAGGTGTTGAGCGTCGACGTGGCCCGGCATCTGGACGAGGCCGAGGGAGCGCCGGTGCTGGTCAGCGACCGGATCACCTACGCGCCCGACGGGACGGCCCTGGTGACGGACCGGGCGACGATGGTGGGCAGCATGATGCAGATCACCGCCGACCGGGCCGCCACCGGGCTGTCCCTGCACTACGGCGCGGTCTAGCCCGCCATTGACCCGGTGCCGGCTGGTGTGCCGGTGACGGTCAGGTCGCGCACTCGGCCCACGTTGTCGAACGACCCGAAGCCGACCCGCCCCGCGCCGAACGTGGTGTCCTTCGCGGTCAACAGCGGGTCCCGGTCTCCGTCGACGTAGACGGCGATCTCGCCGGTGGCCGGCAGGTGCACCACCCGCACCCGGTGCCACCGGGCATCGGTGATCGCCGGGTTCGCGCCCCGGGACCGGCCGTTCCACTGGTGGTCGATGCGTTCCCGGTCGGCGTTGTCCACCTTGAAGATGCCGTTGTGCGGATAGATCGTGTTGTCGGTGGAGAGGTGGGCGTAGTAGAACTCGGTGTCCGAGCGCCAGCCGAAGACGATGATCACGTCCCGGTTGCTGACCTCCACCGGTGTGTCGAGCCGTACCTGAGCGTCCACCCGCACCGACGACCACGCCGGTCCGGCGGTCAGCACGGCGTACTCGAAGGGTCGGCGCGGACCCGGCCGGCTCTCCCCGGCCTCGGCCAGGATGACCTGGTCGCCTGCGAACCGCCACTTCGCCGGCGTCACCGGCGCCCAGTTGGCCGCCCCGGCGGTGCGGCGCAGCGTGACGTCCCCGACGTCGCCGCTGGCGTACCCGGTGGTGCCGGTCACCTTCCAGACCTTCCCGTTGGCCTTCGCGACGACGTAGAGCTCACCGGCGGCGTCGGTGCCGAAGCGCAGGTCGACCCGGTTGGGGTCGCCGGGCGCACCCGGCGCGGACAGGTCGCGCATCCGGACCGGGGTGCCCGCCGGGTCGAAGAGGGCGAGCTGGTGGATGGTGGCCAGACCCCGGCCCCGGCGCATCTCGTTGGCCTCGGTGTAGAACACCCGGCCGTCGACCAGGTCACCGAAGACGTACTTGCCGCGCAGCGCGGGCAGCGTCCGCCCCCGGTAGACGAAACCACCGGCCACCGCGACACCGACGTCGTCGGTGCAGTTCCAGCCGGCGGCGGGGTCGTGGTCGTACGCGGCGACCGGGTAGGTGTAGCCGTAGCTGGCGTCGTCGGCGGGCAGCGGGAGCAGCCGGTCGCAGGGGTTGGTGGCCGTCTTGTCGAAGACGAATGAGCCTTCCCGCTCGCTCCAGCCGAAGTTGTCCCCGGCACGGACCTCGTAGATCGCCTCGACGGCGTGTTCACCGATGTGCCCGAGGTACATCCGACCGGTCGCCCGGTCCCAGCTGAACCGGTGCGGGTCCCGGAAACCCACCGCGTAGAGCTCGCCGAGCGCGCCCGCCCGCCCCACGAACGGGTTCGTCGGTGGGATGCCGTAGCGCCCGTTCGCGGCGTTGGTGCCCCGGGGGTCGATCCGCAGCAGCTTGCCGTGCGGCACCGCCAGGTTCTGCGGGTCGGTGTTGCGCGCGCCCTGCCCGCCGTCGCCGACGGCGAGGTACAGCAGGCCGTAGTCGCGGTCGTGGCGCTTGGCAGTGGGGTCGAAGTTGATTTCCTGGATGCCGTGCACCTGGCCGCCGAAGCCGATGCGCAGCACCTCGCGGTGCGTACCGGCGAAGGTGGCGGCGCCCGGGTCGGTCGCCGTCCACTCGATGATGACGCCGTGGAAGAGCGTGTTGGGCTGGGCGTAGTCCGGTACGGCGGTCGTCGTCGACGCCAACTCGGTGTGGATGGTGTAGAACCGGCCGTTCACCCCGAACTCCGGATGGAACGCGACATACCCGAAGCCCTGGCCGAGCCCACGACCGGAGAAGAACCGCGGCGCGAACGTCGCGGCCACGTCCAGGTAGACGTGCGGCACACCATTCTCGACGAGGTAGAGGCTGCCGTTGAGGTCGGGCACCGCCCGTCGGCCGGAGCCGTCGGGCACCTCCATGATGGTGTTGATCCGCGCGGTACGCATGAGCCGCGCGTCGGTCGGCGCCGGCGTGGGGTACGACTGCGGGAAGCTGGCGTACTCGCTGAGCACCAGCCCGAGTCGGGACTGGGTCGGCATCTCGGGGATCGGGTCGTAGACCGCGTCGGCGGCCCGTGCGGGCGTGGCGACCAGTGTGGACAGGATCAGCACGAGGGCGGTGAGGCAGGCCCTCACTGTTAGCCGGCGGGTGGTGCCGGCCCGGCGGTGCACTGTGCGCACGCGTGTCTCCTTCTCGGTGGGACGGTGCCGAGGGTGGTCAGCGGGCAAGGTGGCGGTACTGCCTCCGTACGTCGTTCGCGGAGACCACACTGTCGAGGAACATCAGGCCGTCCATCCGGCAGTCGCACGGGTTGCGTTCCACCGTGTCCTGCGGGAAGCTGCCGCCGATCTTGATGCCCCGGGGGTCGGACGCGCTGGTCAGGTGCGGGCCGGGTCCGGACACCAGCCACGGGTCGTCGGTGCGGGTGTAGAAGCCGTCCACCGGTTCACCGTTGCGGTAGAGGGCGAGCGCGCCGGTGTCGAAGTCGAAAGTGGCGGCCAGGTGCACCCACTGCCCCACCGGCAGCAGCTCGCGCCAGTCCTGGGTGGCGGCGAAGGTCTGCGAGTTGCCGCCGTCGAGCCGCCGGCCGAGCGCGACGAGGCGCACCTGCCCGTCGACGTCGATCAGCTCCAGCAGGGCGCGGACGCCGTGACCGTCGGAGTCGCCGGTCAGCACCCCGGCCAGGCCGATGGCGTTGTACCTGTCGTCCGGGTCGGCGGTGGTGGAGTTGGGCAGCGGGCTGTCCATGTTCAGCTTGAACCAGCCCATCACCGTGGTGCCGGCGGTGGCGCTGAAGGCGCGCAGCGTCCGCACCCCGCTGGCCGACCAGGTGCCGGCCTTCCAGTCGTCGTTGCCGGCACCAGTGGGGTCGACCTGGCGGGTCTGCACCGCGTTGCGGCTGCCCCGGTAGGCGTGGTCCGGCACCCGCATCGCCGCGCCGCCGTTGACCAGCTCGATCTCGGTGCCGGAACGGCCCTGGTCGCGTTCCAGGGCCGGGTCGCCGGGCACCGGGTGGTCGAAGTCGTACGCGGCGACCAGATGCGTGCGCAGCGCCGGGTGGACGTCGGGCGAGGTGTGCCGGTCCGCCTGTGCCGGTGGCGTGCCCACACCGGCCAGGACGCCGATCGCCAGCAGGGAGACGGCCGCTCGTCGGGCAGTGGACATGGCTGTCACCTCGTTTCGCGGCAGGGAGGATGCCGGTCACGTAAGCGCTTACGTAAGCGCTTACGTACCCTAGGCTTCGATCAATGTCACTCGCAATAGATCGGGTGACATGAATGTTTCCGGAGGGTTGCGGATGTCCAGGGCCAGCCGGCGGCCGCGCCTCGTGGACGTCGCCGAACACGCAGCTGTCTCGCTGGCGACCGCCTCCCGGGCCCTCGCCGGCCGCGCGGGGGTCAGCGCCGAGGTGGCCGACCGGATCCGCCAGATCGCCCGCGAGCTGGGCTACGTGGCCAACCCGTACGCCCGCACCCTGGCCGGAGGAGCCACCTCCACCGTGGGTCTGATCGTCCACCAGGTCGACGACCCGTACTTCGCCGAGATCGCCGCCGGGGTCATCCAGCTCGCCGCCGAGCAGGGGCTGCTGGTGCAGATCTGCCAGTCCGGCCGCGACCCCGACTACGAGCTGCACCAGCTGCGCCACCTGATCGCCCAACGGGTCGGCATCGTCCTGATCAGCGGTTCCGGCTACGACGACCCACGGATGGAGAGCGCGGCCCGCGCCGAGCTGGCCGCGTTCCAGGACCACGGCGGCCGGGCCGCGGCCATCGGCCGACACGCGCTCGGCGTCGACGCCGTCCTGCCGGACAACGAGGCCGGTGGCCACGCCCTCGCCCAGCACCTGATGGATCTCGGCCACCGACGGATCGCGGTCGCCGCGGGCAGCGCCGGCCTCACCACCGTCGCCGACCGGCTGGCCGGGGTCTCGGCGGCAGTGCGCCAGCGCGGCCGGTCCCCCGTCGACCTCGCCGTCGTGCACAGCGCCTTCACCCGCGACGGTGGGCGCGCCGCCGCCGAGCGGATCCTCAACGAGCATCCGGAGACGACGGCGATCATCGCGCTCAACGACGTGATGGCCATGGGCGTGCTGTCCACACTGCGGTCCCGCCGGGTGCCGGTGCCCGCGCGGATGTCAGTGGTCGGCTTCGACGACGTCTCCGTGGCCGCCGACCTCGCACCCAGCCTCACCACCATCCGGCTGCCGATGACCGAGATGGGCCGCACGGCACTGACCCTCGCGCTCAAGCCCCGCACGACCCGCCCCCGCCGCCGCCCCACCGGGCACCTGCTGGTCGTCCGCGACTCGACCGGGCCCGCACCGACGAGCTGACCGCAATGCCGCACCGCGACGGCCGGACGTCTGGCACGGTCGAGGGGTCCACCCCGTGACCGGATCAGGAGAGTCAATGGCCGAGAACGCCGTACGCCACCGGACCGTCGACGTCGACGGCATCGCGATCTTCTACCGCGAGGCCGGTCCCGTCGACGCGCCGGTCGTGCTGCTGCCGCACGGGTACCCGTCGTCATCGTTCCAGTTCCGCCACCTGCTGCCCGCGCTGGCCGACCGGTGGCACGTCATCGCGCCCGACTACCCGGGCTTCGGTTACAGCGCGCTGCCCGACCCCGACCGGTTCGCGTACACCTTCGACGCCCACGCTCACCTGCTCCAGCGCTTCGTCGACACGCTGGGGCTGACCCGCTACGTGATCTACCTGCAGGACTACGGCAGCCAGTTCGGGCTGCGCCTGGCGATGGCCGCCCCGCAGCGGGTCGCCGGCCTGGTCATCCAGAACGGCGACATCTACCCCGACCAGCACGGGCCCAAGTACGAGCCGCTGAAGCGGTTCTGGCGCGACCCGACCGACGAGGGCCGAGCGGAGTTGGCCACGGCGATCAGCGAGGACGGCTTTCGCGGCGAGTTCCTGGGCGAACTGCCGGACCGGCTGACCGACCGGGTGAGCCCGGACCTGTGGCGGCTCTCCGGCGCGCTGGTCACCGATCCGCGGCGGCGCGACGCCTGGCTGCGGCTCCTCGCCGACCAGGGCAGCACCGTCGCCTGGTTCCCGCGCCAGCAGGAGTACCTGCGGACCCACCGGCCGCCCACACTGATCGTGTGGGGGCCGCACGACGGCTACATGCCCGAAGGCGCGGCCCGCGCCTACCTGCGGGACCTGCCCGACGCGGACCTGCACCTGCTCGACGGCGGCCACTGGCTGCTCGAGACGCACCTCGACGAGGTCGTCCGGCTGGTCCGCGACTTCCTCAACCGGCTCCAGCCGTGACAGACGCCCCGCCGATCAGACCGCCAGGGCGGCCCGGACCTCCCGCTCCGCCGTGACACCCCCGTCGCCGTGCGAGGTGACCCGGCCGGACTCCAGCACGTGGTAACGGTCCGCCACCCGCAACGCGAAACCCAGGTGCTGCTCGACGAGGAGCACACTGAACCCGGCCTGCCGGGTCAACTCGACGATCCGCTCCTGGATCTCCGCGACCACCGACGGCTGGATGCCCTCGGTCGGCTCGTCGAGCATCAACAGCCGGGGCCGGGTGATCAGGGCACGGGCGATGGCCAACTGCTGACGCTGACCGCCGGAGAGCAGCCCGGCCCGACGCCGCAGCAGCGGGCGCAGCGCCGGGAACAGATCCAGCACCTCCGCCGTGGCCACCGCCCCGTCGCGCCGGCCGTCGGCGACCAACCGCAGGTTCTCCGCGGCGGTCAGGTGCGGGAAGCACTGCTGGCCCTGCGGGACGTACGCCATCCCCCGCGCCACCCGCTCGTGCGGCCCGGCGCGGGTGACGTCCGCACCGTCCAACTCGACGGTGCCGGCGCTCGGACGCAGCAGGCCGGCCGCGACCCGCAGCAGTGTGCTCTTGCCGGCGCCGTTGTGCCCGAGCACCGCGGCCACCCCGTCGGGCGGGACGGCCAGGTCGACCGCGTGCAGCACCCGAGAACGCCCGTACCCGGCGTGCACCCCGCGCAGCGTCAGCATCATGCCTCCCGGCCGGTGCGGGCCGACCCGGCGTCGACCGGGTGGCCAAGGTAGACCTCCTGCACGCGCGGGTCCGCCTGGACCTGCGCCACGGTGCCCTCGCTGAGCACCCGCCCGGCGTGCAGCACCGTGACGCTGCGCGCGAACCGGCGCAGGAAGTCCATGTCGTGCTCGATCACGACGACAGTGCGGTCCCGGCTCACCGTCTCCAACAGGGCGCCGGTGGCGTCGCGTTCCTCGTGGCTCATGCCGGCGACCGGTTCGTCCAGCAGCAACAGCCGGGCGTCCTGCACCAGCAGCATGCCGATCTCCAGCCACTGCTTCTGGCCGTGCGCGAGGGTCCCGGCGAGATGCCCGGCGCGCCCGGCCAGCCCGATGGTCTCCAGCGCCGCGGCCACCTCGTCGGGGACACCACGGCGACGCCGGGCCAGCGTCGCCCAGCTGCGCCGGGCCCCGGCGGCGATGTCGAGGTTCTGCAACACCGACAGCTCCTCGAAGACCGTCGAGGTCTGGAACGTCCGCCCGATGCCGAGCCGGCTGATCCGGTGCACCGGGCGACCCAGCAGCTCCTCGGCACCGAAGCGGACCGAGCCGGTGGCCCGGACCAGGCCGGTGATCGCGTCGACCAGTGTGGTCTTGCCGGCCCCGTTCGGCCCGATCAGGAACCTGATGTCCCCGGCGGGCACCTCCAGGCTGACCCCGTCGACGGCGGTGAAACCGTCGAAGCTGACCCGCACGTCGCGGACGGACAACCCGTCCAACCGTTCCCCGCTCGTGCCGTGCAGGCCGGGCATGCGCTCACGGCCCTCGCTGCGCTCGGTGCGTTCACTCATGCCGTGCCGGTCGGGCATGCGCTCACGGCCCTCGCTGCGCTCGGTGCGTTCACTCATGCCGCAGGCACCTCCGTCCGTTCGGCGCGTCGTCGGGCCGCCGGCAACCACCCGCGCCGCACCGGCCGCGCGCCGACGTCACGGCGGCGAGCCAGCGCCCACAGCGACGCCAGGCCGCCGGGAAGGAACGCCACCACCACCACGAAGAGCAACCCCTGCAGGTACGTCCAGGTGCCCGGGAACCGCTCGGAGAGGGCGGTCCGCGCCCAGGCCACCGCCACCGCGCCGAGCACCGGCCCGAGCAGTGTGGCCCGGCCACCCACAGCGACGCCGATGACGAACTCGATCGACGGGACGATGCCGATCAGCGCCGGCGAGATGATGCCCACCGCCGGCACGAACAGCGCACCGGCCAACCCGGCCATGCCGGCCGCGACCACGTACGCCACCAGCTTGACCGACGCCGGGTCGTAGCCCAGGAAGCGGACCCGTTCCTCACCGTCGCGGACCGCCACCAGCAGCTCGCCGTAGCGGCTGTGGATGAGCTGCCGGGTCAGCGCGAGCAACGCCAGCAGCGTCCCGGCGATGATGAAGTACACCATCCGCTGGTTGACCGGGTCGTCCAGGTCGTAGCCGAAGAAGCCCTTGATGTCGGTGAGCCCGTTGGTGCCGCCGGTGGTGCCCTGCTGACCGATCAGCAGGATCACCATCGCGGCGGCGAGCGCCTGGCTGAGGATGGCGAAGTACGCGCCGCGCACCCGGCGGCGGAACACCAGTGAGCCGAGCCCGAAGGCGACAGCCATCGGCAGCAGCACCGTGGCGGGCAGCGCGAACCACGGGCTGGCGAACGGCCGCCACCACAGCGGCAGCTCGTCGAGCTGCCCGTACAGCTGCATGAAGTCGGGCATCCCACCCGGGCCCGCGTCGGCGAGCTTGAGGTGCATGGCCATCGCGTAGCCGCCCAGGCCGAAGAAGACGCCCTGGCCCAGGGTGAGCATCCCACCCCGGCCCCAGGCGATCCCGATGCCGACCGCGACCATGGCGACGCAGAGGTACTTGGCGAGCAGCGCCAGCCGGAAGTCCGACAACACCAGCGGGGCGACGGCGAAGAGCAGCGCCGCGCCGAAGGCGAACCCGGCCGCCGTCCGCAGCCGCGAGCGCCGTCCCGGCGGGTTCGGTGGTGCGGCGCCGGCGGGGGCCGGTGCGACGGCGGTGCTGGGCGGCGCGGGGGTGACGGCGGTCATGCGAGGCTCCTGGTCCGCAACGTGAACAGGCCCTGTGGTCGCCACTGGAGGAACGCGACGATCGCCACGAACACGATCACCTTGGCGACGCTGAGGGTGGTCAGGTACTCCCCGGTGGCCTGGAGCACGCCGAGGGCGAAGGCGACCATCACACTGCCCTTGAGCTGGCCGATCCCGCCGACCACGACGACCAGGAAGGCGTCGATGATCAGGTTGGTGCCCATGGTCGGGCCGATCGGGCCGAGCAGGGTGAGCGCCACCCCGGCCACCCCGGCCAGGCCGGAGCCGAGGAAGAAGGTGGTCCGGTCGACCCGGGAGGTGGCGATGCCGGACACGGCGGCGAGGTCGCGGTTCTGCACCACCGCGCGGATCCGACGCCCGAGCGGGGTGAGTCGCAGCGCCAGTGTGAGCGCCGCGACGGCGGCCAGCGCCAGGGCCAGGATGAACAGCCGGTTGTTGGCGATGGTCAGCCCGCCGGGCAGCGCCACGTTGCCGGTGAGCAGTTCGGGCGCGCGGGTCTGCACGTTCGGGCTGCCGAAGACGTCGCGGGCCAGCTGCTGCAGCATCAGTGACACCCCCCAGGTGACCAGCAGGGTGTCCAGCGGTCGGGCGTAGAGCCGGCGGATGAGCAGCACCTCCAGCAGGACACCCATGGCGCCGGCGACCACGAACGCCACCGGCAGCGCGACCACCAGCGACAGGCCGGCGCCGGTGATGCTCTGCTGCAGGACGTAGGTGGTGTACGCGCCGGCCATGATGAACTCACCGTGCGCCATGTTGATCACGTTCATCTGGCCGAAGGTCAGCGCGAGGCCGAGCGCGATGAGCAGCAGCACCGCGCCGATGCTGATGCCGGTGAAGAGTTGACCGAAGAGGACTGTCACGGTGGGTACTCCGTACTGCTGGTCGGGTGACCCGGGCGGGGCGCGTCTCCGCGCGGCCCGCCCGGGCCGGCGTCGTCAGCTCAGGCCGCTCGCCCACGGGTAGGTCTTGAGGTACGGATCCGGCGCGACCGGCTTGCCGGAGTTCCACACCTCGGTGATCAGACCGTCCGCGCCGATCTTGCCGATCCGGGCGGTCTTGGCGATGTGCTGCGTCTTGCCGTCGACGGTGACCAGACCCTCCGGCGCGTCGAAGGTGATGCCGTCCGAGGCGGAGCGGACCTTCTCCACGTCGAAGGCGCCGGCCTTCTCGACCATCGCCTTCCACAGGTGGACCCCGACGTACGCGGCCTCCATCGGGTCACTGGTCGGTTTGTCCGCGCCGTACTTCGCCTTGTACGCGGCCACGAACTTCGAGTTCGCCGCGCCCGGGGTGGTCTGGTAGTAGTTCCAGGCCGTCAGTTGGCCCTCCAGGTACTGGGTGCCGATGCTCTTGACCTCTTCCTCGGCGATCGACACCGACACCACCGGCATGGCGGCGGCGGTCAGCCCCGCGGACTTGTATTCCTTGAAGAAGGCCACATTGCTGTCACCGTTGAGCGTGTTGAACACCGCGTCCGCGCCGGACGATTTGACCTTGTTGACGATGGTGCCGAACTCGGTGGAGCCCAGCGGCGCGTAATCCTCGCCCAGCACGGCCATCCCGTTCGCGGTCGCGTACGCCTTGATGATTTTGTTCGCGGTACGGGGAAACACGTAGTCGCTGCCGACCAGATAGACCGACTTCGCGCCCTGCGCCTTGAGGTAGTCGAGCCCCGGAACGATCTGCTGATTGGTCGTCGCTCCGGTGTAGAAGATGTAGGGCGACTGCTCCAGACCCTCATACTGCACGGGGTAGAACAGCAACGCCTTGTTCTTCTCGAAGACCGGTTTGACCGCCTTGCGGCTGGCCGAGGTCCAACAGCCGAAGACGGCGGCCACCCGGTCCTCGGAGATGAGCTTCTCGGCCTTCTCGGCGAAGGTGGGCCAGTCGGAGGCGCCGTCCTCACCGACCGGCTGGATCTTCTTGCCGAGGACACCGCCGGCCGCGTTGATCTCCTCGACGGCGAGCATGATGGCGTCGCGAACGGTGACCTCGCTGATCGCCATGGTGCCGGAGAGCGAGTTGAGCAGGCCCACCTTGACGGTGTCGCCGGAGACGTCGGCGCTGACGCCGGTGGCGCCGCCCTCGTCGGTGGTCTTGCTGCCGCACGCGGTCATCGCGGCCGCGGCGACCACTGTCATGGCACCCGCCAGGATGCGGCGGCCCCGGAATAATGACATCTACTCTCCCTGCGGTGCACTCAGGTGACGTTAAGGACGGTCGGTGCGGTCCGATGGAGCTGACGTGGGCGATGCCGAGGTCGACGGGTGGACGCCGTGCGGGGCACCGGATCGGATATGGGCAGGGAAAGCGTCGACCGGCATGATTGCGCGGGTGTTTCCCGGTCCTTAATTGACTGTTTCCGAGGGGCCCGTCAGGCGCGCACGAAAAACGGCCGACACCGTGGGGAGGAAACGGTGTCGGCCGTTGGGAAAGACGCGAGATAAGTGCCACCACAATGGTGGACGGAAGAATCCGCCGACGGTGGGCGCACAATGGTGACAGCTGACCGCCCGGCCAGATACTTCACGCAGGAAGCATCTTAGGACGGGATCGGGTGGCGCTGTCAAGGGCCTGGTGGGCCGATTCCCGACGCCCGGTTCAGAGTTGGGCGAGCACTGTGAAGTCCAACCCGTCCGCCTCGGCCAGGTAGATGCGCTGACGCACGTGCCGCTGACGCAGCCGCAGCCGTCCACGCGGCCCGTGGTAGGCGACCGTGTCGGCGGCCGTCTCGATGGCCCGCACGTCGAGGGTGCGGGCCTGACCGATCAGCGCGGCGAGCAGCATGACACCCTCGTAACAGGACTCCCCCAGGCTGCCCAGCGGTGGCGCCTCCACCCCGAAACGCCTGGCGAACTCGCCGTGGAAGTCGAGGTTCTCCGGGGTCATCAGCCCGGCGAAGAAGCCGGCCGTGCTGTACAACCTCCGGGTCGCGCCGGCACCGCTGGCCAGCAGCATGTTCTCGTCCATCAGGGTGCTCAGCCGCAGGCAGCGCTGATCCAGGCCGGATCGGGCGAACGCGCGGTTGAACCGCACCGCGTCGGCACCGACCAGCAGCATCAACACCGCGTCCGCGTCACTGTGCTCGATGCGGCGCAACACCTCGGTGAAGTCGTGCGCGTCCAACGGCAGGAAGTGCCGGCCCACCACCTGCCCGCCGCCGCGCAGCGCGTACCGCTGGGCCGCCCGCGAGGTACGACGCGGCCACACGTAGTCGTTGCCCACCACGAACCAGCGACGCACCCCCTGCTCCCCGGCGAGCAGCCGCATCGCGGGCCACAGCTGGGCATCCGGTGTCTCGCTGGTCAGGAAGACCCCTTCGGTACGCTCACCGCCCTCGTAGAGTGCGGTGTAGACGTACGGCACCCGGTGCGCCACGCGGGGCGCCAACGCCTGGCGCATCGAGGAGATGTGCCACCCGGTCACCCCCTGCACGGCCCCCACCGACACCAACGCCTCGACCTCGGCAGCCACCTCGGCCGGCGGTGCGCCACCGTCGACCGGCACCAGCCGCACCTCCCGGCCCAGCACGCCACCACACCGGTTGATCTCCTCCACCGCGAGTTGCGCGCAGAGCTCGCAGGTGGGGCCGAACATGCCGGCCGGCCCGCGCATCGGGTAGACCAACGCGATGCTGACCACGGCACGGTCGACGGTCAGCCACGGCGGTGCCGGCGCGGACATGAGCACATGATTGCCCGGCCCCCGACGGAAGACCAGCGCTCACCACTGGCCGGGACGACTCGCTACCATGACACTGCCACCGGACCAGGGAGTTTCATGTCAGACGTGCCCGGGGCGCCAGCCGACCTGCTGCGCTCGCTCACCCGCGCCGAACGGCTGCTCTCCCGCCGGTTGGGCGCTGTGCTGGCCGACGACGGGCTGAGCATCGAGGCCTGGCGGGTGCTCTGCCTGCTCTCCGACGGCCAGGGTCACCCGATGAGCGAGGTGTCCGCCGAGGCGTCGCTGCCGCCGGGCACCCTCACCAAGCTGGTCGACCAGCTCGTCGACCGCAATCTCGTCTTCCGCCGGATCGATCCGGTCGACCGCCGTCGGATCCGGGCGTACCTGAGCGATCGAGGCCGCCGCGAGCACGCCCGCCTGGACGAGCGGGTCCGCGCGAGCCTCGCCGAGTTGGGAGTGCCGCACGCCGCCGACCTGGCGAGCCAGCTCGACGACCTGATCGGCCGTCTCGCCCCGGCTCCACAGCGGGAGCACGTTCACGCGTCCGGCCGCCACCGCTGACCTCTGGCCGGCGCACCGACCAACCCTGGGCGAGCCGCCCGTCTCGCCCTGCTCCCGACGCGAACGCCACCCCGCCGCGAGCGTGATGTCTGTGAGTCATCACGATGACTCACAGACATCACGCTCTCCGCAGTGTCCGCTTCCGAAACGGCCGGGGCGCCAGGAGGACCGACAGGGCTTCCTAGCCAGTGAGCTGGGCGCGCAGGGTGTGCGCGTCGGGGGCGGTGGCGGTCCAGAGCGTCGCCGGTCCGCCGGCCAACGGCAGCCGGGCGACACCGCTCTCGACCGTCGGCGGGTCGACGGGTCGCGACGGGTCGACCACCAGCAGCGACCCGGTGGCCGGGGCGCCGCCGAGCACCGCCGGGCCGGCCCAGCCCGGCGCGTGCGGTCCCACCGCGAGGGACTGGCGCAGCAGTGGTCGACCCGCGTAGTCCACGTGGGTGTGCACCACGGCGCCGCCGGGCGTCTCGCCGTACCGGCCGCAGATCAGCTCGTCGCGCCAGCGCAGGCTCGCACCGGCTGCCAGCTCGACTCGGGACTCGGCGAGATGCGCGCAGCCGGCCGCCGCGACCAGCTGTTCCGGAAGCCAGTGCAGCGTGGCACCGGCGTGTACCACCGCCCGCACCGCCATCCGGGACACGGCACCCGAGCGGCCCGGCAGGGCGATGGACGCGGCGACGCTGTGCACCCGGACCGCCGCTCCCGGGCCCACCTCGATCTCCAGGCGCAGATCGTCGCCCGCGAGCGGTCCGGCCGCCCCGCCGACGAGGTGCACAGTGGCGACACCACCGTCGGTCGGGGTCTGGCGCAGCAGCAACGGCGTTTCGCCGCGCAGCTCGACCACTGCTGTGCCGCCCCGATCGTCGGCCCGGGCGACGAGCCGGGCGAGTGCTCGCATCAGGCCGGGCCGACCGGCGCGGTGAGCGGGTGCAGGTCGGCGTGGTGGGCCAGCTCGTGCCGGATCCACTCCGCGACCGCTGACGCCGTGGGATCTCCCACGATGGACAGGAAGAGGGTCGGGAGGTCGCCGCGCCGGGCCCGCGCGTCACGGTCCATGACCGCGAGGTCGGCACCCACCAGCGGTGCCAGGTCGGTCTTGTTGATCACGAGGAGGTCGGCGGCGGTGACCCCCGGCCCACCCTTGCGGGGCACCTTGTCCCCGCCCGCCACGTCGACCACGAAGATCTGCCGGTCGACGAGCCCTCGACTGAAGGTCGCGGTCAGGTTGTCCCCACCGCTCTCCACGAGGACCAGGTCCAACGGGCCGACCGTCTCGGCCAGTTCGTCGACGGCGTCCAGGTTGGCGCCGATGTCGTCGCGGATCGCCGTGTGCGGGCAGCAGCCGGTCTCCACCGCCCGGATCCGGGCGGGGTCCAGCACCCCGGCCCGCCGGAGGAAATCGGCGTCCTCGGTCGTGTAGATGTCGTTTGTCACCACGCCGAGCCGCAACTCGTCGGCGAAGGCCCGGCAGAGGGCGGCCACCAGGGCCGTCTTGCCGGAACCGACCGGGCCGCCGATGCCGACCCGCAGGGCACGGCCGGCGCGCGCCAACGGCGGGTGGGGGTCCACCCCCGGCTCCGGGTGGGTGTGCGGAACGGTCTCGTCGTGGGGTGGGGCGGCCGGCGGCGTGGTCGGGTCGACGGCGGGCACAGCGTTCGGCACAACGGTGTCAGGACGCAAAGAGACGCACCTCCCAGGTGGCATGGATTTCGGCATGGATGTCGGCGAGTGGAGCGGCGGCGGCCGGCAGCCGCTCCGGTGGGCCGTCGGCGGCCCGTGCCGCGTCGGCAGCGGTGCCGTCGCAGGCGTCGGCCAGACCGACCAGCAGGGCCTGGACCCGGTACGGGTCGAGGCCGAGCAGACGTACGCCGGCACTGGCCGCCCCGGTGACCGTCCCGTACGCGGCGATCGTGGCGGTCTCGACGCGGGACAGCCCGGCCGCGGCGCAGAGCAGACCCAGCACCAGCGGTTGGTGTGCGCCACCGGGCGTCGCGGGCAGATCCGCGAACGGGGCGTCCGGCCAGATGGCCCGGCCGGCCCGCAGCAGAGCCCGGCCCTGTCGGCGCGAGACCGCCCGCAGCGCCGGTGCTGCGGTACGCGCGTCCAGCTCCGCGTCGAGCCGGGCCAGCGCCTGCGACCTGACGGCGGGTCCAGTCAGGACACCCGAGCGGGTTGGGTGCGCCGAGCCGACGGTCTCGGGCACCGCCGTCCGGTGCGCGGCCGCCGCGAACGCGGCGCCGACCAGACCGGCGGTGGCCAACCGACCGGCCAGGAACGCCTCCAACGTGACCAGGTCGGTGACCCGGCCGGCGGCGACGGCCGCCTCCAGACCACCGGAGTGCGCGTGCGCCCCCGCCGGGAACCGCCCGTCGGCCAACAGCAACAGCAGGCTCGGCGTCGCCATCAGAACAGGAAGTACCGCTGGGCCATCGGCAGCCGGGTCACCGGGTCCGGCTCCACCACCTGCCCGTCGATCCGCACGGTGAAGGTGTCCGGGTCCACCTCGATGCGCGGCATCGCGTTGTTCTCCGGCAGGTCGGCCTTGCCCCGCGACCGCACGTCGCTCACCGGCACCACCCGGCGGCGTACGTCCAGGCGGAGCCCGGCGTCCACTGCCGCCGGAGCCACGAAGGCCAGGCTGGTAGCGGCCGCCGCCGCGCCGTACGCCCCGAACATCGGCCGGGGCAGCATCGGCTGGGGTGTCGGGATCGAGGCGTTCGCGTCACCCATCTGGGCGTACGCGATCATGCCGCCCTTGAGCACCAGGTGCGGTCGGACGCCGAAGAACGCCGGGTCCCAGAGCACCAGGTCGGCGAGCTTGCCCGGCTCGACCGAGCCGATCTCCCGTTCCAGCCCGTTGGCCATCGCCGCGCAGATCGTGTACTTCGCCACGTACCGTCGGGCCCGGTGATTGTCGGCGGCCCCGTCACCCAGCAGCGCGCCGACCCGGTCCTTCATCACGTGGGCGCTCTGCCAGGTCCGCGTGATCACCTCGCCGACCCGGCCCATCGCCTGCGCGTCGGAACCGATGATCGAGATCGCGCCGAGGTCGTGCAGCAGGTCCTCGGCGGCCATCGTGGATGGTCGGATCCGGCTCTCGGCGAAGGCCAGGTCCTCCGGCACGGACGGGTTGAGATGGTGGCAGACCATCAACATGTCCAGGTGCTCGGCCAGGGTGTTCGCGGTGTACGGCCGGGTCGGGTTGGTCGACGACGGCAACACGTTCGGCTCGCTGGCCACGGTGATGATGTCCGGCGCGTGCCCGCCACCGGCGCCCTCGGTGTGGTACGAGTGGATCGCCCGTCCACCGATCGCCCGCAGGGTGTCGGCGACGAACCCGGCCTCGTTGAGCGTGTCGGTGTGGATCGACACCTGCACCCCGGACGCGTCCGCCACCCGCAGGCACGCGTCGATCGCCGCCGGTGTGGTGCCCCAGTCCTCGTGCAGCTTGAAACCACCCGCACCGGCCCGCAACTGTTCCCACAGCGCGTCGTCGGAGACGGTGTTGCCCTTGCCGAGCAGCAGCACGTTGACCGGCATCGTGTCCAGCGCCTCGTGCATCCGGGCCAGGTGCCAGGCGTTCGGGGTGACAGTTGTCGCGCGGGTCCCCTCGGCCGGCCCGGTGCCGCCGCCGACCAGCGTGGTGACGCCGCTGGCCAGCGCCTCGGTGACGATCTGCGGGCAGATGAAGTGCACGTGGGTGTCGACAGCGCCGGCGGTGAGGATCCGCCCGTTGCCCGCGATCACCTCTGTCGACGGGCCGATGACCAGGTCGGGGTGCACGCCGGGCATGGTGTCCGGGTTGCCGGCCCGACCGAGCGCCACGATGCGCCCGTCGCGCAGCCCCACGTCGGCCTTGACCACGCCCCAGTGGTCGAGCACCACAGCGCCGGTGATGACGGTGTCCAGGGCCCCCTCGGCGCGGGTGGCCCGGGACTGCCCCATCGACTCGCGGATCACCTTCCCGCCGCCGAACACCGCCTCGTCGCCGCCCGCGCAGTGGTCGGTCTCCACCTCGATCAGCAGGTTCGTGTCGGCCAGCCGGATCCGGTCACCGGTCGTCGGCCCGTACAGGTCGATGTAACGCTCCCGCCGCACGGCGCTCACCGCGGCGACCCGTCGGCCGTCGGGGTGTCGAGCGGTCCGGCGCACTCGCCCCGCAGGCCGGGCACGACGCGCGCGCCTCCCAGCGGGACGAGGTCGACGCTGCGGCTGATGCCCGGTTCGAACCGGACCGAGGTGCCGGCCGGCACGGCGAGGCGCTGCCCCCACGCCGCGCCCCTGTCAAACGACAGCGCCGGGTTGGCCTCGGCGAAGTGGTAGTGCGAACCGACCTGCACCGGGCGGTCGGCGGTGTTGACCACGAGCAGCGTGGTCAACGGGCGACCCACGTTGATCTCGACCGGGTCGACCGCCGGCAGGATCTCCCCGGGGATCACGGGATCGGGTGGTGCACCGTCACCAACTTGGTGCCGTCCGGGAACGTCGCTTCCACCTGCACCTCCCTCAGCAACTCGGGGATGCCGTCCTGGACGTCGTCGCGGCCGAGCACCGCCCGGCCGGCCGACATCAGGTCGACCACCGACCGCCCGTCGCGGGCCCCTTCGAGGAGGAACGCGGTGATCACCGCGACGGCTTCGGGATAGTTGAGGCGCAGGCCGCGTTCGCGGCGGGCGCGGGCGACATCGGCCGCGACGTGGACGAGCAGGCGGTCCTGCTCGTGCGGGCTGAGGAACACGGGGCTCTCCCGGTGGGTCGGCGTGCCCCGGCTCGCCGTCGGCTCCGCGCGGAGCCACCCCGGGCGGACCCGGGGACGAGCTGGGAGTCACACGACCGCCGGGGCACCGCCGCCGGGGCGACCCGGGACTCCACCATCCCGGCCCGCACGACGGGCAACCGGCGGTGTCGGGTCGGATGCGGACCGCACCGCCCACCGCTGAGCCGACCGTAGAGGATCGCCACCGACCGAGGCAACAGCCCACCGGATCACACCGGACGCCGACGCGTATTCCCGTGAAGCGGTCGGCAGGGCATGATCGCCGGATGACGGCGACGAGGGGTACGCGGGCACTGCTCGGTGTTCTGTTCCTGGCGGCGGCCACGATCGGGGCGTGGGTCCTGTGGCTGGGCTGGGACACCCGGTACACGGTCGACGCGCAGACCGGCGCGAGCAGCGGCCCGTACGAGCCGTGGCAGGTGATCGGCTGTGTGTTGACGCTCGTCCTGCTGGCCGGGCTCGCCGGGACGCGGCTCAGCCCGTGGCTGGTGGCGCCGGTGATGACCGTGGCGTTCACAGCGGTCTGGTCGTGGCGGGCCGCCGGGACCGACGACAGCGGGCTGTGGGTGGTAGGCGGAATTCTGGTGCTGGTCGGGATGGCGGTCGGCAGCACGCTGGTGAGCCTCGCCGGGCGGCGGATCGGCCGACGGATGGCCCGCCGACCCGCCTAGCCGCGGCGGCGGTGCCGTCGGCCGGGTCAGCGAGCCCCGACGGGTTCCGGCGCGGGCGAGCCGGCGAACGGGATGTCGACGTGGCTCGCCGCGCTCCGCGCGCCGTCGGGGTGCCGCCACAGCCCGCGGTCGCGCAGGATCGGCAGCACCCCCTCGCCGAACCAGTACGCCTCCTCCAGGTGCGGATAGCCGGAGAGGATGAACTCGTCGATGCCGAGCGCGTGGTACTCCGCGATCCGATCAGCGACTTCGGCATGGCTGCCCACCAGCGCGGTACCGGCCCCGCCACGGACCAGCCCGACCCCCGCCCACAGATTGGGGGCGACCTCCAGCCCGTCGCGGGAGCCACCGTGCAGGTCGAGCATCCGGCGCTGCCCCTCGGACTCGCTGCGGCGCAGCCCGTCCTGGACCGCCCGGATGTCGGCCTCGGCGATGCCGTCGAGCAGGCGACGGGCCTGCGCCCACGCCTCGTCGGCGGTGTCGCGGGCGATGACGTGCAGCCGGATGCCGAAGCGCAGTTCCCGCCCGACGTCGGCGGCCAGCGACCGGACCCGGTGCAGCTTCTCGGCGACCTGGGCCGGCGGCTCGCCCCAGGTGAGGTAGACGTCGCTGTGCCGTACCGCCACGGGCAGGGCTGCGGCCGACGAGCCGCCGAAGTAGACCGGCGGGGCCGGGTCGGGCAACCGGTGCAGCCGCGCCTGCTCGACGCGCAGGTGGCTGCCCGCGTGGTCCACCGTCTCCCCCCGCCACAGCGCGCGGACGACGTGCAGGAACTCGTCGGCCCGCGCGTACCGGGCGTCCTTGTCCAGGAAGTCGCCGTAGGCCCGCTGCTCCGATGACTCGCCGCCGGTGACCACGTTGAGCAGCAGGCGGCCCCGGGACAGCCGCTGGAACGTGGAGGCCATCTGGGCGGCGAGGGTGGGTGAGGTCAGGCCGGGCCGGAAGGCCACCAGGAACCTGAGGCGTTCGGTGACCTCGGTGAGCATCGCCGTGGACAGCCAGGCGTCCTCGCACCATGCGCCGGTGGGGGTGAGCGCGCCGACGAAGCCGAGTTGCTCGGCGCTGCGGGCGATCTGTCCGAGGTACGCCACGCTGGCCGGGCGGGCGCCTCCGGCGGCACCGGTCGGTACGCCGTGCCCGCCGCCGACGATGTCGCGGCTGTCGCCGTTGGTGGGCAGGAACCAGTGGAAGGTGAGGGTCATCGCGGCTCTTTCCGTGAGCGGGGGCGGTCGGCGCACGCGGTGACGCGAGCACCTCCTGAGGGGTGGGACGATCCCGCCGACAGCCTACCCATAAAACCTATCGGGTTAGTAGGCTACCGCCCACGATCCCCCACGCCGGTCGATGCGGCCCGGCGCACCTGCCCGACCCAAGGAGCCGCCATGCGCACCCCCTCGACGCCTCATCCCCCGCGTCACCGCCTGCTGACAGCCGCGTTCACCGCGCTGGTCCTGCTCGCCACGGCCGCCGTGAGCGCCTGCGGCGGGTCGGCCGACGCCGGAGACGAGGCGGGCAAGCTGCGAATCGGCTACCAGCGCTTCGGAGGGCTGAGCCTGGTCAAGGCGCGCGGCGAGACCCCGGGCGTCGAGTGGTCGCTGTTCGAGAGCGGGCCGGCCCTCACCGAGGCGCTCAAGGCCGGGTCGATCGACATCGGACAGGTCGGCGAGGCCCCACCCGTCTTCGCCGCCGCCGGCAAGATCCCGTTCTCCATCATCGGCACCTCGGCTCCGATCCCGCAGGGCGAGGCGGTGCTGGTCAAGGCCGACAGCGGCTACCGCAGCTTCGCCGACCTCAAGGGCCGGACGATCGCCCTCAACAAGGGCTCCAACGTGCACTGGCTGCTGGTCCGGCTGCTGGAGGCCAACAAGATGACGTTGAAGGACATCAAGGTCAAGTACCTCAAGCCGGCCGAGGGACGACCCGCGTTCGACAGCGGACAGGTCGACGCCTGGGTCATCTGGGACCCGTACTTCGCGCTGGCCGAGCAGCCGGGCGTCCGGGTGCTCGCCGACGCGACAGGCCTGGCCAGCAACCGCGAGTACGTCCTGGCCGCGCCCCAGGCGCTCGACAAGCGCTCGGACGACATCCGGGCGTTCCTGCAGCGCTACCGCGAGGTGACCGACTGGGGCATCGCGAACCCGCAGGAGCGGGCCCGCACGCTGGCGCCGGAGCTGAAGATCCCGGAGGACGTCACCAGCCGCGCTCTCGACCGCAGCGCCAAGCCACTCGCCCCGGTCACCCCGGCCATCGGCGACGAACTCCAGGCGATCACCGACAGCTTCATCGCCCTGGACCTCATCCCAGGGCCGGTCGACCTGCGATCGCGGGTCGACGACCGGTTCAGCGCGGTGTTCCAGTGAGCCGGGCGACGCTGGTCGAGGCGCCCGACGAGATCGCGGCGACGGCGCCGGTCGTACCCCGTCGTCAGCGGCCGGCCCGGCGCTGGCGGCGGGCGGTGAGCCCGGCGGTGCTGGTCCTGTGCTGGGAGTTGGCCGCACGGACCGGGCTGCTGGCGGCCGAGAAGCTGCCCGCGCCCAGCGACGTCCTGGCCACCGGGTGGCGGCTGAGCCGGGACGGAACACTCGGCATCCACCTGCTGGACTCCCTCACCCGCGCCGGGGCGGGCCTACTGATCGGCGGCCTGCTGGCGCTGGTCCTGGGCACCGTGGCCGGGCTACTGCGACTCGGCGACGACCTGGTCGATCCGCCGGTGCAGATGGCCCGGATGTTGCCACACCTCGGGCTGGTGCCGTTGCTGATCATCTGGGTCGGCATCGGCGAGTCGCTGAAGATCAGCCTGGTGGCGCTGGGCGCGTTCTTCCCCATCTACTTCAACACCTACGCCGGCATCCGCGACATCGACGAACGACTGGTCGAGGTCGCCCGCACCTGCGGGCTGGGCCAGGCCGCCCGCCTGCGCCACGTGGTGCTGCCCGGCGCGCTGCCGTCGCTCTTCCTCGGCCTGCGGCTGGCGATCGGGGCGGCCTGGCTCAGCCTGGTCGTCGGCGAGCAGGTCAACGCCCAGACCGGGATCGGCTTTCTGATGATGGAGGCGCGGGAGTTCAGCCAGACCGACGTGGTGGTGCTCGGCCTGCTCGTCTACGCCCTGCTCGGGCTGATATCCGACAGTGCGTTGCGGGTCCTGGAGAGGAGGATGTTGACATGGCGTCGCGGACTGCGGGCCACCTGAACGGCGCCGAGCCGGTGCTGACCGCCCACGCGGTGCGCCGGGCGTTCGGCCCGACCGTCGTGCTGACCGGGGTCGACCTGAGCATCGCCCGCGGTGAGGTCGTCGCCCTGCTCGGCGGCAGCGGTTCCGGCAAGAGCACACTCCTGCGGATTCTCGCCGGGTTGGACGGCGACGCCAGCGGGACGATCGTCGTGCACGGCACCGCCGCCGTGGTCTTCCAGGAACACCGGTTGCTGCCGTGGAAACGGGTGGCGGACAACGTGCGGCTCGGGCTGTCCGGTGTGGACGCTCCAGGGCGTGTCCGGCGGGCGCTGGCCGAGGTCGGTCTCGCCGAGCGGCACCGCGCCTGGCCGGCCGAGTTGTCCGGCGGGCAGGCGCAGCGGGTGGCCGTGGCGCGGGCCCTGGTCCGCGAACCGGACCTGCTGCTGCTCGACGAGCCGTTCGGCGCGCTGGACGCGCTGACCCGGCTGCGGATGCAGATCCTGCTGCGCCGGCTGCGCGCCGAGCACGGTTTCGCCGCCCTGCTGGTCACCCACGACGTGGAGGAGGCGTTGCTGCTCGCCGACCGGATCCTGCTCCTCGACGAGGGTCGCATCGCCGCGGACCTGCCCGTCGACCTCGGTGCAACCCGTACCCCGGACGACCCGGCCTTCGGCGCGCTGCGCCGCCACCTGCTCGACCGACTTGGCGTCCCCACCACCTGATGAGCGGAGCTGTGATGACCCGCTGGACTCCCGATCCCACGTTCTACCCCTCGCCGCGCGAGGCGGTGACCGCACCGACGGAGAAACTCGCCTACGTGGCGGCCTTCGACCGGGCGGCCAGCCGTCCGGACGCCATAGTGGTGCTGGACACCGACCCCGACTCCCCCGAATACGGCCGGGTCGTTGGCTGGACCGACCTGCCGTACGTCGGTGACGAGCTGCACCACTTCGGCTGGAACGCGTGCAGCAGCGCGCTCTGCCCGACCGCCCCGCACCCGCACGTCGAGCGGCGCTACCTGATCGTGCCCGGCCTGCGGTCGTCGCGCATCCACGTGCTCGACACCCAGCCTGATCCACGCCAGCCGCAGATCGTCAAGGTGATCGGGGCCGAGGAGTTGGCGAAGCGGGCTGGCTACTCGCGGCCGCACACAGTGCACTGTGGGCCGGACGGCATCTACCTCTCGGCTCTCGGTGGCGCGGACGGCGAGGAGGGTCCCGGTGGCATCGCCATCCTGGATCACACCACGTTCGAGGTACGCGGGGCGTGGGAGGCCGACCGGGGTCCGCAGTTCCTGGCGTACGACGTGTGGTGGCACCTGACCCAGGACGTGCTGGTCACCAGCGAGTGGGGCACTCCGTCGATGATCGAGGACGGCATCATCGGTGAGTTGCTGCTGGGCCGACGCTACGGGCACGCCATCCACTTCTGGGATCTGGCGAAACGCCGGCACGTGCAGCGGGTCGACCTGGGCGATGCGTATCAGATGCCGCTGGAGCTGCGGCCGGCGCACGACCCGACGAAGTCGTACGGGTTCGTCGGTGTGGTGATCAGCGTCGAGGACCTGTCCGCCTCGATCTGGTTGTGGCACCGCGACGGGGACGGCTGGGCGGTCACCAAGGTGATCGACATCCCGGCCGAGCCGGCCGACCCGGCGGACCTGCCCGACCTGCTCAAGCCGTTCGGCGCGGTGCCGCCGCTGGTGACCGACATCGACCTGTCGGTGGACGACCGGTTCCTCTACGTCTCCTGCTGGGGCACCGGCGAGCTGCGCCAGTACGACGTCAGCGACCCGCTGCACCCGGTACAGACGGGCTCGGTGCACCTCGGCGGGATCGTCCGCCGCAGCGCGCACCCGTCCGCGCCGGACGAGCCGTTGGCCGGTGGCCCGCAGATGGTCGAGGTCAGCCGGGACGGTCGGCGGGTGTACGTCAGCAACTCGCTCTACGGCGCGTGGGACGACCAGTTCTACCCCGACGGGGTGGGCGCCTGGTTGGCCAAGCTCGACGTCGACGTGGACGCCGGTGGGCTCACCCCTGATGAGCGGTTCTTCCCGCACGGGGACGAGTTCCGGGGCCTGCGGGTGCACCAGACCCGGTTGCAGGGCGGGGACGCCTCCTCCGACTCGTACTGCTTTCCGTGACCCTCACCGCCCTGGCGACGCTCGCCGCGCTCGGCGCGTTCCATGGTCTGAACCCGGCGATGGGGTGGCTGTTCGCGGTGGCCCGGGGCCTTCAGGAGCGCAGCCGGATGGCGTTGCTGCGGGCCCTGCCGCCGATCGCGGCGGGGCATCTCGCCTCGGTGGCGATCGTCGCCGCGCTGGTCGCCGCGACCCGGTCGGTGACGGCGAGCAGCGCCCTCGCGGTGCTCGGCGGCGTGCTGCTGGTCGCGTTCGGGCTGTGGCGACTGCTCTCCGAGCGGCACTTCCGCTGGGCGGGGATGCGGTTGTCGGCGGGGCAGCTCGCAGGTTGGTCGTTCCTGATGTCGTCGGCGCACGGCGCGGGCCTGATGCTGGTGCCGGTGCTGGTGGCCGAGCCGGTGCCCGGGGGTCACTCCGGGCACCTGGCCGCCGCGCCGGTCGGTGCGCTGTCCGGCCTCGCGGCGGCCGGGGTGCACACCGTGGCGATGCTCGGCGTCGCCCTGGCCGTGGCGGTGCTGGTCTACCAGGTGTTCGGGGTGGGTGTGCTGCGTCGGGCCTGGTTCAACGTGGACCGGCTCTGGGCCGGGGTGCTGGTGGCCGCGGGGTTGGTGACGTTGCTACGGGCGTGACCGTCCATCGTGGAAAGCGCCGATCTGTGATCTCATGTCGGCATGATCACTCCCACTCCCCTCATGCGTCTGGTGGCCGGTGTGTGGGGGTTCAAGACCCTCGCGGCCGGCGTCGAGCTCGGCCTGTTCACCAGGTTGGCCGGTGGGCGGACGATGACCGTCGAGGAGGCCGCCGCCGAGTTCGGGTTGCCCGATCGGCCGGCGGACCTGTTACTGGCCGCCAGTGCCTCACTCGGGCTGTTGGAGAAGGCCGGCGACGCGTACCGCAACTCCGAGTTGGCCGAGCAGTTCCTGGTCGAGGGTCGCCCGTACTACTTCGGCGCGCAGATCCGCTACTCCGACCTGCGCACCTACCTGCCGTGGCACCGCATCGGCGAGGCACTGCGCACGGATCGCCCGTTGACCTGGGACCCAGAGGCCCAACAGTCGATGTTCGACACCGCCGACCCGGAGATGCTGGCGCAGTTCTGGGACGCGATGTTCTCCACGTCCAGCTTCACCGCCAGCGCGTTGGCCGACGCGTACGACTTCTCGGCGCACCGCCGCCTGCTCGACGTCGGCGGCGGGGCCGGCGCGTTCCCGATCGAGTTCTGCCGCCGCCTGCCCGAGCTGCGGGCGACGGTCCTGGATCTGCCGCACGTCTGCGTGCGGGCCCGGGAGCGGATCGCGGAGGCCGGCCTGACCGGGCGGATCGACGCGGTGGCGGGTGACTTCCTCGCCGACCCGGCGCTGCCGACGGGCCACGACGTCATCCTGCTCAGCATGATCCTGCACGACTGGGACGAGCCGACGAACCGGGCGTTGCTGGCCCGGTGCCACGCGGCGTTGCCGCCCGGCGGGGCGATCGTCGTCTGCGAACTGCTGCTCAACGACGAACGCACCGGGCCGCCCGAGGCGGCGCTGATGGGGATGAACATGCTTGTCGAGACCGAGGGTGGGCGCAACTATTCGGGTGCCGAGTACGCGGCCTGGCTCACCGACGCCGGTTTCGTCGACGTGCGGACGGTGCCGTTCGACGCGCCGGGGGCGAACGGCGCGGTGGTGGCCCGCCGGGCCTGACCGACGACGACACCCGGCCCCGGTGCGAACCGTGGGCCGGGTGTCGCGGCGCCTCACGGCGCTGGCGTCCGATCGGCTACCGGTACGGGTCAGGCGCGAGCCTTGGCCGGCTGCTTCATGAAGTCCATGATCGCCTTGTTGACCTCGTCGGCGTGGGTCCACGGGATGCCGTGCGGCGCGCCCTTGAGCGTGATGAGCTGGCCGGTCGGCATCATCGGCCCGAGCCGCTGGCCAGTCACCGGGTAGGGCAGCACCCGGTCCTGGTCACCCTGAATGATCAACACCGGAATGTTGATCTTCGGCAGGTCGGGGCGGAAATCTTCCTGCCAGGCGTCCACACTGTCGTGGGTGGCCTTGCCGGAGGCCATCGCGCCGATCTGCCAGTGCGCCCGGTACGCCTCCTCGCTGACCCGCTTGCCCATGTTCTGGTCCGGGTTGAAGAACGCGTCACAGAAGGACGTCAGATAGGCGAAGCGGTCCTTGATGATGGCGTCCTGGAAGCCCTTGAAAAGCTTGCGGTCGACGCCCTCGGGGTTGTCGTCGGCCTTGGCCAACATCGGTTGCAGCGGGCTGAGCAGCACGGCCCGGCTGACCCGCTGGGAGCCGTAGTTGGCCAGGTAGCGGACGACCTCGCCGGTGCCCATCGAGTGACCGATCAAGGTCACCTCGTTCAGGTCCAACTCGGTCATCAGCACGTCCAGGTCGGCGGCGAACGTGTTGTAGTCGTACCCGAAGGCCGGCTGCGCCGAGTTGCCGTTACCGCGCCGATCGTAGGTGATCGTCCGGTATCCGGCGTTCTGCAGCACGCTGGTTTCCTTCTCCCACGTTGCCCCGTTGAACGGGAAGCCGTGGATGAGCACCACGGGCTTACCGGATCCGTGGTCCTCGTAGTACAGGTCGATGGGTGCGGAGTTTTCCGTCCCCACGGTAATGAAAGGCATGTTTTTCTCCTGCTCCGGTGTGGGCTGTCGGACGCCCCGCGCTTTCCCGTCGGGTCGCCGGATATGCGGCCGAGGGCCGTCGCCCCAGGCCCGCCGGTCCCCCTCCGGACGACCGGTCCCGGCATCGACATCTATCAACCTCGTCGGTAGGGTCGCCGGTAGGAAAGTTTCGGCGTACGGGAGGTGGGCATGCTTCGAAAAGTCCCCGCGGCGCTGGCCGTCGGAGCGGCGGTGGCCGCCCTGGGCGGCACGCCGGCGCAGGCCGACCCGGTGGTGCCACGGCACGCCATAGTCATCTGCCAGAGCGCCAGCTTCTACGCCAACTACGACTCTGCCGGCGGCCCCACCGGCCTGAAGCGCACGCTCGTCTACGGCAACAAGATCGGCCACACCCCGGGCGCGCATCCGGTCTACAACGGGTGGGCGGCCGCCTTCGACTTCGGCCCGAACGACTGGGGTTACCTGCGCTCCGAGTGCATCGGCGGGTACGACTCATGGTGAGGGCCCGGGTGACGGCCGGCGTGCTGGCCGGGATCGTCGCCGCGACCCTCGCCGCACCGGCGCCGGCGCAGGCCGCCAACGGCACCATCGGTCAGCGCGAGACGGTGTGCGCGAGCGACCTGTTCGTCCGCACGCAGCCCAACGGCGCCTGGATGGGCACCCTCTACCAGGGTCAGACGTTCCTGGTCGAAGGTCCCCGTAGCGGCGGCTACGTCTACGGCTTCGCCTACGGGTACATCAACCGGCGCGGCTGGGTGCAGGACGGCTGGTTCTGCTGAACGGGCGGCCGGCGACGCGACCCGATCGGAGTGCCCCGATCCGGCCGCGGCGGCCTAGCCTCGAACGGTGAGCCCTTCGCCCCGGCTGCGAGCCGTCAGCGACCTGCACATCAGCTACGCGGAGAATCGCGCGTTCGTCCAGGAGCTCCGGCCGGACCACCCTGGCGACTGGCTGCTCGTCGCCGGTGACGTGGCCGAGCGGTACGCCGACATCGAGTGGGCTCTCGGCCTGCTGAGCAGCCGCTTCGCCCGGGTGGTCTGGGCGCCGGGCAACCATGAGCTGTGGACGCCGCCCGGCGACCCGGAGCACCTGCGCGGCGAGACCCGCTACCGCGAGCTGGTCGAGCTGTGCCGGCGGCTGGGAGTCGTCACCCCGGAGGACCCGTACCCCGTCTGGGACGGCGAGGGCGGCCCCGCCACCATCGCCCCGCTCTTCGTGCTCTACGACTACACGTTCCGGGTGCCGCAGGCGCGCACCAAGCAGGAGTCGCTGAACCTTGCGTACGCGGCCGGGGTGGTCTGCACGGACGAGGCGCTGCTGCACCCCGACCCGTACCCGAGCCGGGAGGCGTGGTGCGACGCCCGCATCATCGAGACCGAACGCCGGCTGGCCGAGCGCGGCCCGGCGCTGCCGACGGTGCTGGTCAACCACTACCCGCTGGTGCGCGAACCCACCGACGTCCTGTGGTTCCCGGAGTTCGCCCAGTGGTGCGGCACCGTCCGCACCCGCGACTGGCACCTACGCTTCGGCGCGTCCACGATGGTCTACGGGCACCTCCACATCCCCCGCACCACGTTCTACGACGGCGTCCGGTTCGAGGAGGTCTCGCTGGGCTACCCGCGCGAGTGGCGGCGACGCGGCCCGGTCCCGGACCCGGTCCGCACCATCAACCCCGCCGACGACATGCGCCGGCGCGAGTCCGTCAGCGGGTGAGGCCGACCACCGTCGCCAGCCGCGCCACGCCGGCCGGCGCCGGCTGCGCGCGGGCGACATCGGCGATGAGAGTACGCGCCAACGGCCGCCACCGAACCTCAGCCGGCGCGACACTGTCCGCGTCGACGAGGACGCGACCGTCTCGCGCATGCCCGAAACGTCTGCCACGCCGCCATAAGGCTCCGCGACAATGGCCACATGCTCACCTACGTTCGTTGGTACTGCCCAGATGACGACCGCTGGTGCTACGACGAGCTGGACGCTGATCGGTGGGCACTGCGCCACGTTGAGCAACGCGCATCGGACGGGGCCTTCTTCGCGGCGGCATCGCTTGCAGAGGTGCTCATCGCTCGCGATTCGGGAGTGGTGGGGGCGGTTGCCGAGTACGACCAGCGGTACGGCTGTGTGCCGGAGTCCCCGTTCCCTGGACCGAGCCTGGTGGTGGAGCCTGCTGTGGAAAGCCTGTCCTCGGAGGATTTCGAGCGCCTGTGGCGGGAGGCTCGTCGGCATCTGGAACAGCAGACCGACAATTGACTCTTCGTCCCGAAGAAGCGATCGCCGGCGATGAGCTGCGTCGTCACCCAGTGGTCACCGGCCCCGCCCGTCAGACGTCGAAGCGCAACGCGGGCCGCTCAACTCGCTCAGCAGGGCAGGCAGGTCGCCGAGGGTGGCGAACGCACGTCCGCTCCAGCTCGGGTCGGTGTCGTTGTGCTCGGTGGTACGAAGCACGCGACGTCGATCCCGTCGGCGCCGAGCTCGTCGGCGAGCGGAGCGTAACGGCGCAGGGCGTCGGTGGCGGTCGCGGTGCCGCGTTCCAGCCTGAGCATCGCCTTCATGCTGAACGGCGGCCTGTTCTTCGCCACTCGCTTCACCACCAATCCGCGTCAGGCACGCGAGGCACCGTAGCCAGCGGGCGACAGTGCGAACAACCGATTTGGGCCGGTTCGGCTGGGCACCTGCGCCGACATCACGGCCGGCGGCGCGTGTGGTGACCGCATGGCTGGCAGCATGGGCGGATGAGGTCGAGGCTGCGCAGGCTCCACATCGACGGCCGGGAGTTCACCTGGAAGGCCGACATCCGGGCCGCACCTGGCTCTGACGGCCGTCTTCACCGCTGCATAAGGCTCCGCGTATGGGGTGCGGGAAAAGCCGGTCGCGCCCTACAGGCCGATGTGACCGAGCGGCCCACCGTTGCCGCTGACGGTCGATACGTCGAGACCGACGTGCACGGCAGCGGGGAGGCGTACCCCTACCCGACAGCCGCGGACGTACGCGTTCTGGTCCGTTACGGCCTGCGCGCTGGATGGACGCCGCAGGCGTTGGGTGGGACGTTCACAATCGCCCCGCCGACCGAACTTGAGCTACCGCGATTCGCCGTTACCGAGCCTGTGTGAAGCGTTGAACTGCACCGTGAGGGCACCCGGTCGTCTTGACAAGTGGTGGGGTTCTGACGTGTTCAGAGGGGCTCGAAGAATCGAGTGGACCAGGTCGCATCATTCGTCGGGCCGAACACCCAACCATTGGGCCCGTCGTACGGCGCGGCGAGGATGTGCTCTGGGACGAGGAGGTAGTCGAGTCCGCTGAGTGCCCCCTCGATCCGTGCGCGGTCGTCCGGGTGCAGGTGAGATGTGTGGGCCCACGGAGCGGAAGATCCGCACGCGGCAAGGCCACCAAAATTGCTGACGCTCACACTCAGAGACAGTGGGATTCGGGTACGTTTCGTGCGGCTGCGACTGACCTCGGCGGGAATCCAGATGCTGCCGAAACATGCGGAGTCCTGGGCCAGCCCCACGTCGCATCGGCAACCGTAGGCCTCGCTCAATCGCTCCGCGAGCCGGTCGAACCGACCCTGGGTCGCCGCGCGGTCGAAGTGCCGTGGCATCTCCAGACCATCACCTGCGCCTGGCTGCACCCGAGCGTTCGAGACCGCCAGCACCGACTGCGGCACTACGCCCTCGACCATGACCCGCGTGAGCGACTCCGGGCTGAGGCCGTGCTCCACCGGCGCGACCGGCTCGTCCAGCTCCCGGAGCAGCGACCACCATTCCGCATCTGACATTGTCACGCGAGGCACCGTAACCAGAGGGCGACAGAGCCGACAAACAATTCGGGCCGGGTCGGCCTGCCACCTAGCATCGTGGCCAGTCCGGGCGGCGGATCGATGCAGCTAGGGATCCCCCTACCAGCCGCGCTTCGGAGCTTGGCGGGAGTGTGCGATTGAGCCTGGATATCGCGGTGTGGATACCCGACGACGACTCCTACGCCGGCCGGCAGGTTGTGGAGGATCCGCCGGGCACCAGCACGGCGGTGGGAGCTGAAGCCTTCCGTCATTCACTGTGGGGTTCCGCGGTGACTCGTCAGCTGGGCGCGACGTTCCTGCCACAACTCGCCGATGTCACGGTCGAGAATCGGGGTAACCTCCAGGTCTTCCCCGGTCAGCTCGATGCCTTCGACCAGGAGTGCGTCCGCCTGGCGGAGAACGTCGAGCTGCTGGCCGCCGCGACCGGATACGACGCGGAACGCATCCTCCGCTACCTGGCCAACGTGCGGGATGCCGTGCAGCGCGCCAGGGCGGTGCAGGGCGGCATCATCATCTGGTAGTCGGCGTACGGGTGGAGGGGCGGCCACCGGTCGGCGTACGGCGGCCGCCCCTCGTCCGGTCAGCTGGCGTACACCTCCAGTGCCGCCAGTTGTCCGGCCGGCCAGCCGGTGTTACCGGTCACGGTGATACGCACATAGCGGGTCTGCGCGCCGGTGAACGTCAGCGTCACCTGGTTGCCCGTCGACGGGTCGAAAGTCCGCCCCGCCGAGGAGACGAGGGTCCCGAAGCCGCTCCCATCGGTGCTGCCCGCGACGGCGAGGGTCTGCGTCCGACTCCCCCAGGCTGACGACGGCGGCAGCTTGAGCACCACCCGCCCGACCGTGCGTGTCGCGCCCAGGTCGACCTGCACCCACTGCGGGAACGCGTTGTTGGCGCTCTCCCAGTAGCTGTTCGCGTCGCCGTCGACCACGTTGCCCGAGCCGTAGCTCTGGACGTGGCTGCTCTCGCTGGTGGACCGCCCTCGGGCCAGGTCGGCGTTGGTCGGGGCGTCGGTGGTCACCGTGGCCGCGTTCGAGGCCGCCGAGGTGTTGCCGGCGGCGTCGCGGGCGACGACGGTGAAGGTGTACGAGGTGGACGCGGCCAGTCCGCTCACGGTCGCCGTGGTGCCCGTGACCGTGCTGACCACCGTGCCGCCCTGGCGTACCTGGTAGCCGGTCACGCCGTTGTCGTCGGTCGACGCCGTCCAGGCCAGGGACACGCTGCTCGCCGTCCGGTCGGTCACCGTGAGGCCACTCGGGGCGGTCGGCGGGTTGTCCGTGGTGCCGCCGGCGGCGTACACCTCGACCTGGGAAAGCTGGCCCGCCGGCCAGCCGGTGTTGCCGGCGATGCTCAGCCGGATATGGCGGGCCGTGGTGGTCGGCAGCGTGCGGGTGACGGCGTTGCCGGTGGCCGGGTCGAAGGTGAACGCGGAGGCGGCGGCGATGGTCGAGAAGGAGCTGCCGTCGACGCTGCCCTGCACGGTGATGGTCTGGGTACGCGCGCCCCAGCCGGCGGGCAGCCGCACGACGAGCTTGTTGACCTGGTGGTTGGCGCCGAGGTCGACCTGCCACCACTGCGGGAACGCGCCGTTGGCGCTCTCCCAGTAGCTGCCGACGTTGGAGTCCACCGCGTTGCCCGAGGGGAATCCGCTGCCCTGGCTGCTGGCCGCTGTGGACCGGCCGGCCGCGAGGTCACCGCCGGTCGGGGGCGGGGTGCCGAGGATCGGCGGGGTGGGGCGGACGGCGGTGAGGCCGAGTTGCCCCTTGAGCATCCGGCCGCCGTCGGCGGTGATTCGCAGGTAGTAGTCGGCGGAGCAGGCGACGCCGTCCTCGTCCAGGGCCCGGATGTTCGCGCCGGCCGGGGTGGTGGCCTGGGTTTCGGACGTCTTGGCGATCTGGTTGCCCTCGTTGTACTCGTCGAACATGGACACGTACAGGCCCTGGGAGCCGAGCCGGATCATGTTGTAGATGTGCCGCCAGTAGAAGTCGCCGTGTTTGCGGTGCCCCCCGGCCAGGTCGCCGGGCATCACGCAGGGCAGGTAGTCGATGCCGCGCGCCGCGCAGTCGGCCATGTCGCCGACGTTGACGTTGACGTAGTACGAGTCCAGTTCCTCGACGGTCCTGGCCCGGTAGACCATCCACGGCGAGATCGCGTGGAAGGCGTGGTAGACGTCGAGGAAGCCGGGGCGGGAGTCCTCGATGCCCTGCCGCCACCAGGTGGGCACGCCGCCGATGACGTAGCAGCCCTGCGCCTTGAACCAGTTGATCACCTCCAGGCAGGGCCCGGGGGTGAAGGGGCGGCTGGGCTCGCTGAACCCGAAGCCCCAGATGCAGACGACCGGCTTGCCGTTCTGCCGGGCGTACGCGGACGAAGCGGTGTGCGCCGCCATCTTCGTCGTCCAGTCGGTCTTGACCTCCGACTGGAAACTCAACCAGTCGGTGACGTCGTACATGATGTAGAACTTGCGGTTGTACCGCTCGGCCGCGGAGCGCACCTTCTGCGCCATCGCGTCGCGGGTCGGGCCCTCGTCGCCCATCGGGTTGAACCGTTGCAGGGCGGCGGTGTCGCAGCCATACTCCTGCATCCAGCGGAAGTGGGTGTCCACCGTCTGCTGGTCGTACGAGGAGAAAAGGGTGGCCGGCTGGCCGTTGCCCAGGTTGGGGTACGCGGTGGGGTAACTGCGGGAGTACTCCCGCATGTCCGGCCAGGACACGATGGTGGTGTTGGCAGGCGAGGGCGGCTGGAACCGGTCGCGGCTCCAGTGCCACCACCCGCCGATCGGCGCGCCGTCGCCGGGGGCGCTGAACCAGCCCTGGTAGCCGACCGTCACCTTGCCGACCACGTCCCCGGGAGGACTGGCGGCGTGCGCGGGGCCGGCCACCGTGTTGAGCAGCTCGGTGGTGGAGGCGGTGGCGAGGGCGGACCCGGCCAGTACCGATGTGACGAACCTGCGGCGGGACACCGCCATGACGACCACTCCTTCTTCGACGGAAGGCATTGACGGTCATCGTGGCAGCAGTGGATGCCGCACCGCAAGAGTGAGACTGTTCGATGAAATTCCCGATCAGATGACGGGAAATATGCGCTGGGATGTCAGCGACTGAGCGCCCACGCCGGGGACAGGATGTGGCTGCCGGTCTGGCGGCGGCGCGCTTCGCGCACCGTCATCCGGACGCCCTCGGTGAAGCCGACAGTGGGGTGCCAGCCGAGCAGCTCGCGCGCCCGGCGGGTGTCCAGCGCCATGTCGCGGACCTCGCCCGACCAGGGCAGCGGCTCGTAACGGGCCACCTCGTCGACGCCGAACGCCTCCCGGACGGTGTCGTACACCTCGTTGACGCTGGTCTGCCGCCCCGAGGCGATGTTGACAGTCCCCACTCCGCTGTGGTGACAGGCGAGCGCGATCGCCTCGGCGACATCGCCGACGTAGACGAAGTCCCGGGTCTGCGTACCGTCGCCGTGGATGACCGCCTGCCGGCCCCCGAGCAGCGCGTCGACCATCAGGGACACCACACCGCAGTCGCCGCCCTCCTGCCGGGGCCCGTAGACATTTCCCAACACCATCGAGGTGTACGACAGGCCGTGCTGACGTCCGTACCAGTCGAGGTAGTGCACGCCGACGGCCTTGCTGACGCCGTACGGGCTCACCGGCGCGATCGGGTGGTCCTCGCGCACCGGCAACTCGTGCGCGGCGACGCTGCCGAAGATGTCGCTGCTGGTCGCGTTGACGATCAGCCGTACGCCGCTGCGGGCGCAGGCGTCCAGCACGTTGACGGTGCCGAACACGTTCACGTCGGCGTCGTACAGCGGTGAACGACGGGCGGTGGGAAGGCTCGGCTGCGCGGCGAGGTGCACCACCACGTCCGGCTGCCACTCGTGGATGACCTCGACACCCTCCGACGCGCGGATGTCACCGGAGATGACGTCCGCCTCGGTCAGCCCGCCGCACACGGCGTCGGCCAGGTTCTCGATCCGGCCGGTGGAGAAGTTGTCGAGCACCCGGACCTGGCTGCCCATCAGCATCAGCCGGGCGACCACGTGGCTGCCGATGAAGCCGGCGCCGCCGGTGACCAGCACGCGTCGGGGCACCAGGCCCGTCGGCGGATCGACACCGACGGCGGTGACGGGCAGGTCCATGAGGAACTCCTTGGAACGACGGAACGGTCGGCCCGCAGCTGCAACCGGCCGACCGTAACCCACCCAACAGCTACCAAACGGACACTTAGCCCAATGCCCTGCGTGGATACCCGTGATTCGGTCCCTAGAGGTCAGTTTTCACCCATTCAGCTGCACGTCACCGGTGTCGCTAGTAGTTTGCTCACGGGCTGTCGAGACGACCCTGCGGCGACCGCCCGCCTCATGCTGAGAAATTGCGGAACAGCAGGGACGCCAGGCCGAGCGCCAACGCGAGGTTGAACACCGTGGCGCTGGCGAACACCGCCACCGGTCGCCAACCCGCCTCCCGCAGCGACGCGACCCGGACCTCCAGACCGATGCTGACGAAGGCCAGGATCAGGAACCAGACGCGCAGGTCGTTCACGATGGCGATGGTGGCCTTCCCGTCCGCACCCGTCGCGTCGAGGTACCAGGTGGCGATGACCGAGGCCGCGATGAAGCCGAGGACGAACTTCGGGAACCGCGTCCACAGCTCACCGAGACCTGGTCGGGCCGCGCCGGGCCGTCGTTCCACCCGCAGTGTGAAGTACGCGGTGAGCGCGACCGCGACCACACCCATCAGGGCGTTCTGGGTGACCTTGACGATGCTGGCGATCTGGAGAGCCTCCTCCCCGGCGAGCGCTCCCGCGGCGGTGACCGCGGCCGTGGTGTCGATGTTGCCACCGATCCAGGCACCGGCCACCGCGTCGGAAAGCCCGAACACATCGGCCAACCAGGGCAGGATGAAAATCGACGGCAGCGCGAAGACGATGACCAGACTCGCCGTGTAGGCCAACTGCTCGCGGCGCGCCCGCACCGCGCCGGCGGCGGCGATCGCCGCGCTGACCCCACAGATCGACACCGCCGACGCGAGCAGCGCCCGCAGCTTGTCGTCGAGGCCGAACCGGCCAGCCAACCACCAGGTGAAGAGGAAGACCCCGCTGATCAGCAGGATCGCCTGGGCGATCGCCGGGCCGGCGGCGCTGGCGATGACCGCCAGGTTGATCGACGCCCCGAGCAGCACCAGACCGGTCTTGATGAAGAACTCGGTGCGGAACGCGGCGGCTATCCGGTCGCGCCACCCGAGCACTGTGACGGCGACGTTGCCGAGCAGGCCGAGCAGGATCGCGTAGACCGGGTACTCGATCGCCGCTCCGATGTCCTCGACGGCGGTGCCCTCGGCCCAGGCCGGGACGTTCTGCTCCAGAAAGCGGGTCAGCGCGGCGAGACCGACCACGATCAGCAGGCCGACTGCCGTCCAGGCCCAGAACGCCCCGTCACGCACCACACTGGTCGGACCGGCGGGGTCGACGGTGGTCGGCGACGTACTCGGCTCGGCCACGTCTTCGGCGGGTGCGTCGCTGGCCCGGGTGGCGTCGGGCGTGCCGGGCTCGCTGCCCGTGCGGGTCGCGTCGGCGGTCATCAGGGCACCAGCCCGGCGGGGATGGCACCGAGCAGGACCAGGGCGAGCAGTGCCAGCCCGAGGATTGTCGCGACCCAGTCCTCGTTGAACGCGAGCCGGGACTCCCCTGCGGTCTCCGGGTTGGGGGGTGACGGGTCGGTGGTCATGGCGTACCTCCATGGTGGTGAACCGATCCGGCGCTGCCGGATCGGTCGGACGTGCGGTGGCGTGCGTTCGGAGCCCAGCCGGTGCGCGGGGGTCACGAGTCGACGCGCGATCCGGCGGTGAGGAGTGGACCAACCGGCATTCACCTATTTTCCTACCGGGTCGATAGGAATTCAAGACCGTTGGCGCGGATTCTCCACGCATCGCACCACCTACGGCGGTGCCGGAGCCGACGACCGGCTCCGGCACCGCCGCTACGCCCGATCCCCGCTACGGGGTGGGGTACTGGCTCAGGTAGACCGGGGCGCCGACACGGGTCATGTCGGCCGCGTCCCCGACGCCGTTGACCACGTGGTCGATCGTGCCGGCGCTGAGGTTGACGGTCATGATGTGGTGCAGCCGCACCCCCGGCCGGTTCGGCACCTCGAAGCCGTTCTCGGTGTGGATCGACGGGTTGTTCTGGTTGAAGACGTACACCCCGCCGCCGTACAGGGTGTGGTGACGCACCCGGTCACCGACCTTGTACCCGGCCCAGCCCTCGACCGGGCCGTTCATCCAGTCGGCCTGCGTCGGCGGGTCGTACGGCAGCTCGTTCTGGTAGAGGATCGTGGTGCCGTGCTCGCCGTTCCAGACCGTGTTGTACCGCTGGAAGTGCTCGACGAACAGCCCGGTAGCGGTCACGCGGTCGCCGTTGATGACGGCCCCGTAGCGACCGGTGTTGGTACGCCAGCGGTCGGTGTCACCGTTGACGCCCTCGGTGAAGCCCTCGACGCCGTGATCGCCGCGCCACACCCAGGTGTGGTCGATGAGCACGTTGTCGCTGTTGACCTCCAGCGCGGTGTTCGTCCGTCCGATGTGCGGACCGCCGACCCGGAAGTACACGTCGGAGAGCGTGGTCGGGTTGTGCGGGCTGCTCGCGTTGTGGCCGTGCTGGCGTCCGACCCGCAGCAGGACCGGCGACTCGACGGTGCCGGCGTCGATCGTGACACCGGCGACGATCACCCCGGGCACACCGGCCACGTCCAGCGGGATCGCGCCGTTCACGGCGGTGAGCGTGGCGTGCCCGATCCCGAGCACCACGGTGTCCGGACGCCGGACCTCGATGCTGCGCGCGATGTCGTACGTGCCGGGGGTGAGCAGCAGGTGCTTGCCCCGGGCCAGCTGGCTGTTGATGACCCGCACCGGGTCGGAGGGCTTGGCGATGAAGAAGTCGCCGATCCCGATGGTCCGCCCCGGCGTCATGCCGTCGGCCCAGGAGACGCCCCGGCTGTCCCGCTGGGCGGCGGGCACCCGCACCTGGTAGCGGCCCTTGCCGTCGACGAAGAGGTAGGGCTTCTCCCGGCTGAGCGGGGTGGTCTCCAGCGTGGTGTAGGGCGGGTCGGGGAAGCTGGCGTCGTCCGGCGCGCCCTCGACCCCGGCGAACACCTGGTTCCACACCGCGTTGGACCAGCCCGCGACCTCGCTGTTGCGGGTCAGCCACTGCTGCTGTGAGCCGTTGGTGGTGGCGGGCAGCCGCGAGTCGGCGATGAAGCCGCCGCTGGCGTACTGCGGACCGGCGGTGCAGTAGTCCATCAGCGACAGACCACCACCGCCGATGTTCAGCCGGCGCATCGACACCGCCTGGGACACCGCCCAGAAGTTCGCCGACGACCGGCAGTCGTCCTGGCCGGCCGCGTTGATGGTGAGCGAGAGGTTGGACAGGGTGCGCCAGAAGTTGACCAGCGCCAGGCAGTTGCCGGTGCCGCCGTCGGCCAGGCAGCGGTTGTAGACCTCGAGTTTGCCGTTGATGGCGACGTCGGTGGGCGAGGCGCCCAGGCCGGACACCTCGGTGTAGTAGCCGACCTTGGCCTGCAGCGGTTGCGCGGCGGTGCCGTACGTGCCCGGCTTGAACAGGTAGGCGTGCCGCTCGGTGCCCATCTCGTTGTCGACCTGCCGGGCGTGCGCGGCGTCGAGGGTCTGCTGGATCTGGCCGACCGGCATGGACGGGTCGAAGATCGTCACGTTCGGGCCGAAGTCGGGTGCGCCGTGCGTCGGGCGGCCGGCGGTGGCGGCGGTGCTGGACATGGTGACGGCGGCGGTCACCAGCAGGGCAAGGGTGAGGGTACGTCGGGACGGGCTTGTCATGCGGTTCGTCCTCTCCGCTGACCGGACCGTCTCGTCCGGCGCAGCTGGGGCGGCGTGAGAGCGCTCTCTGACCACAGCGGCCGAGAACGGGTCGCGCGCCGAAGGGGTCGACATGTTTCTACCCGTTAATTCGGCCGGCCGCCATGACCGGGCCGGCGAACTTCGCGCCGGGCGGAGGAGGATGACGGACGACCTGGGAGGTGCCGATGCCGCTCGACCCCCTGCCCCACCTGGACGAACACGCCACGATCATCAACGCCGGGCCCGACCGGGTCTGGCCCCACCTGATCGACGTCGTGGAGAGGTCCTTCTCGCGGTTCGGCGCTAGCGGGTACGCCCGCCTGGTGCATGCCGCCGACCCCGTCACGTCCGGGCCCCGACCCCTCAGCGAGGGCTCGACACTGCCCGGATTCCACGTCGCCACCGCGATCCCCGGTCAGGAGCTGGCCCTGCGGGGCAGCCACCGGTTCTCGACGTACGCGCTGACCTTCCGCCTCGACGCCGACGGTCCGACCCGGTCACGGCTGCGCGCCGAGACACGCGCGGTCTTCCCCGGCCTGGCCGGCGGCCTGTACCGGCAGATCCTGCTGACCTCGGGCGGCCACGTGTTCGGCGTACGCCGCCTGCTAGCGGCGGTCCGCCGCCGATCCGAACAGGGATCCGTACGCTGACGAGAGGGGTTCGTGATCCCGACCGCACGGTCCACGTAGCTGGTCCAGTTCAGGGTCCGGACACGGCGAGGCCCGCCCTCCGGGGGAGGGCGGGCCGGCACGATGGTGCGAGAGGTCAGCGCACCCGACGGCGGCCGTAGGCACCGGCTGCGACAGCCACGCCGACAGCCGCGAAGGCGACCTGGATGACCAGCTCGATCCAGTCGATCCCACTGGTGTCGTCGACGCCGAAGACACCGGCAACGAGCGTGCCGAGGATCGCCGCGATCACACCGATGAGCAGCGTCAGCCAGATCGGGATGTTCTGCTTGCCGGGGACCACGAGCCGGCCCAGCGCGCCGATGATCAGACCGATGATGATGGCGGCGAAAAAGCCGGAAACTTCCACGGGGATTCGTCCTTCCAGAGGGATGTCGTCGACAGGTGATTGCCCCGAGCAACCGATTGCGAAACACCCCTACGCCTCCCCCAGGAACTCGTCGATCATCGGGGCCAGCCAGTCGGCGCGCTGCGGGATCGTGGTGTGGGTGGTGCCGGGCAGGATGGCCAGCCGGCAGGCCGGCAGGCCGGTCAGGTCGCCGGGCACCGCGCCGCCGAGCAGCCGGAACATGCGCACCGCGTGCTCGGGTTGGACGATGTCCGCGTCGCCCAGCACGATCATGGTGGGTGCGGCCAGCGCGCGGACCTGCTCGGGGGTCCACCGGGGCAGGTTCGCGTCCAGCACCTTCATCTTCGTGACCAGGGTGGCCCAGCCCGCCGGGTCCGGTGCGGTCCGCAGGTACTCCTCGTGGAACTCCGAGCCGTGCAGGTGCTCCGGTTGCAGGTCCTGGATCCCGTCGAGCAGCCCGGGGTGCAGGCCGTCCTCGTCGAAGCTCACCGAGGCGAGCACGAGGCGGCCCACCCGGTCGGCGTGGTGGGTGCCGAGGCGCAGCGCCACCGCCGCGCCCATGCTCCAGCCGAAAACGTCCGCCCGCCCGATGCCCAACCGGTCGAGCAACTCGACGACGTCGGCGGCGAAGTGCTCCACGGTCAGCGGACGGTCCACGTCGGGGGTGTGGCAGTGAGCCTGCAACTCGACGGCGATCACCCGCCGGGTCTTCGCCAGCGACGGCAGGATCGTGCCGAACGACGTACCGATGCCGGAGAGTGCGCCGTGGATCAGCACCAGTGGGCGGCCCTCACCATTGCCATGCGCTTCGGAGTAGATGTCCATGCCCACACCGTGCGCCCGCGCGCTTATGGTCGACTTCAGGTCGCCTTACCGGTGTCGAAGCCCCTGGCCGGCCGGCGGCGGGCCCGGACGGCGCCCCGGCAAGGCCATAAGATGACCGCCGTGCAGTTCGGGGTGCTCGGGCCGCTCGCCGTGACCACCGACGCCGGCGAGCCGGTGGTGGTGCCCGGCACGAAGGTACGGGCGTTGCTGGCCGACCTGCTGGCCAACCGCAACCAGGTGGTCTCGGCGGACCGCCTCATCGACGACCTGTGGGGTGACGACTCCCCCGCCAACCCGGCCGGCGCCCTCCAGGTGCGGGTGTCGCAGCTGCGCAAGGCGCTCAACGACGCCGAGCCGGGCGCCCGTGAGCTGGTCGAGTCCCGGCCACCCGGCTACCTGCTGCGGGCCGACGCCGTCGACGCGGACCGGTTCGTCGACCTGAGCCGCAGCACCGACGTCGAGCGGCTGACCGAGGCGCTGGCACTGTGGCGCGGCGAGGCGTACGCCGACGTGGCCGACGCCGCTTTCGCCAGTGCCGAGGCGGCCCGCCTCGCCGAGCAACGCCTCGTCGTGCAGGAGCGGTTGGCGCAGGCCCGGCTGGCCCGGGGCGAGCACGACCTGGTGGCCGCGGACCTGACCGAGCTGGTCGCCCGCCATCCGCTGCGCGAGGGGCTGCGGGCGGTGCAGCTGCGCGCGCTGTACGCGGCGGGCCGCCAGTCCGAGGCGTTGGACAGCTACGCCGACCTGCGCGAACGCCTCGCGGAGGAGTTGGGCCTCGACCCCGGCCCGGAGCTGGTCGCCCTGCACCGCAGAATCCTCGAACGGGACGCCGGCCTCAGCGCCCCGCCGAAGGCGGCGATCATCCGGAACAGCCTGCCGGCCCAGCTCGACGAGTTGGTCGGTCGGGCCGAGGCGTTGGCCGAGCTGCGGGCGCTGCTGTCCCGGCAGCGGCTGGTCACGCTGGTCGGCCCGGGTGGCGTCGGCAAGACCCGCCTGGCCACCGAGACGGCCCGCGCGCAGTCCTTTCCGGACGGCGTCCAGCTGGTCGAGTTGGCGCCGCTGCCGGCCGGTGACGCCCGGGTCGCCGAACAGGTGCTCGGCGCGCTGGGCGGCTATGAGACCGCCGGCACGAGCCTGTCCCCCGCCGACCGGGTGGTCACCGCCCTGCGGCACCGGCAGCTGCTGCTCGTGCTGGACAACTGCGAACACGTCATCGAGCCGGTCGCCGAGCTGGTCGCCCGGCTGCTGCGCCACGTGCCCGGGGTGAGCGTGCTGGCCACCAGCAGGGAGCCACTCGGGCTGACCGGTGAGCAGCTCTGGGAGGTACCCCCGCTGCCCGTGCCGCACGACGGTGACCTGGACACGGTCCGGCGCTCGGCGGCGGCCCGGTTGTTCGCCGCCCGCGCCGCCGCGCAGCAGCGCGGTTTCCGCCTCGACGGGCAGAGCGCGGCGGCCGTGGCCCAGCTCTGCCGTCGCCTTGACGGCCTCCCGCTGGCGCTGGAACTGGCCGCGACCCGGGTACGCGCGCTGGGCGTGCGCGGCGTGGTGGACCGGCTCGACGACAGGTTCCGGCTGCTCACCACCGCGCAGCGGGACGTGCCACCCCGGCAGCGGACGCTCACCGCGGTGATCGCCTGGAGCTGGGACCTGCTGGACGAGCCCGACCGGATGGTGCTGGCCCGACTGGCGGTGTTTCCGGACGGGTGCACCCCGCAGGCCGCCGAACACGTCTGCCGCACCGACCTGGACACCCTGGCTCGACTGGTGGACCGATCGCTGGTGGTGCTCGACGACTCCGGCGCGGCCCCGCGCTACCGGCTGCTCGAATCGGTGGCCGCGTTCTGCCTGGAGCGCCTGAGCGACGCCGACGAGGTCCGCGCCCGGCACGCCGCCTACTACACCGAGCTGGTTGAGCGCGCCGACCCCGGGCTGCGCGGGGCCGAGCAGCGGCGGTGGCTGGCACAGCTGGACGCCGAGACGGCGAACCTGCGTGCCGCGCTGGACCACGGTGGCGGGCTGCGGCTGGCCGTCGCACTGAGCTGGTACTGGTTTCTGCGTGGCCGGCTCACCGAGGCACGGCGTGCCCTGTCGGTGCGCGGCGACCCGGCGCAGGAAGCCCGCGCGGCGGCCTGGCGGGTGGGCTTCGCCCTGGTGCGGGGCGAGGCCGTCGCGCCGGCGCAGGTGCGCGCCGCGGTCGCCGGCGACCCGGACGGCCGGGGCGCCTGGTTCGCGGCCAACGCGGTGACCGGCCACAGTGACCTGGCCCTGGCGGCGGAGCTGTTGCCCACCCCCTCCGACGCGTGGACCGAGGCCGCGGTGCTCACCACCCAGGCCAAGATCGCGCACGTGCTGGGCGACCAGGCAACGCTGGAGCGGGCGGCGACCCGCAGCGCCGCGCTCTTCGCCGACCTCGGCGACCGGTGGGGGCAGCTTCAGGCGACCGAGTGGGTGGGCGCGTTGGCGGAGATGCGCGGCGAGCACGACCGCGCCGCCGCACTGCACCGCGACGGGCTGCGCTGGGCCGAGCAGCTTGGGCTGTGGCCGCAGGTCGGCACCGAGCTGTCCTGGCTGGCGTGGCTGGCGGTGCAGACCCGCGACTACCCGCAGGCCCGGGAGTTGGCCGAACGCGCGTACCGGCTGGCGCAGGAGCACGACTCCCCCAGCGCACTGGTCTTCGCCGAGATGAGCCTCGGGCTGGCCGCCCGCCGCGACGGCAAGCTCGATCTGGCCGTCACCCACCTGACCCGCCTCGCCGAGCGGGGGCGAGCCGAGGCCCAGCCTGCGCTCTACCTGCCACCGGTCCTGGTCGAGCTGGGCTACGCGGTCGAACAGGGGGGTGACCCGGACACGGCGCTGGCCCTGCACGTCGAGGCGTTCGAGGTCGCCGAGGCGATGGCCGCGCCCCGCGACGCGAGCTACGCCCTGGAGGGGATGGCGTCGGCGGTGCGGGCCCCGGAGGCCGCCGCCCGGTTGCTCGGCGCGGCCGCCGCGGCGCGGCTCGCCACGCAGGCTCCGCCCGCCCCGGCCGAACGCGACGAGATCGAGCGGGTGACCGGTCGGGTGCGCGCCGCGCTCGGTCGGGAACGCTTCGACGCGCTGGTCGCCGAGGGCGCGAAGCTGAGCCCGGGCGAGGCCCGGGCTCAGCTCTGACCGGTGCTCAGCGCTTCGGCTGGTACGAGGCGACGATCACGCCGCTCTTGTGCACCCGGGTGTCGACCAGGTCGAACGACGCCTTGAAGTCGGTCAGCGGCACGGTCACGCTGGCGGCGCCCTCCAGCACGGGGTGGATCCAGAACCGGACCTCGTCCACCAGACCGGCCCGGATCAGCTGGGCGGTGACCGAGCCGAAGCCGTACTGGATGATGTTCCTGCCCTCCTGGGCCTTGAGCGCGGTGACCGCCGCGACCAGATCGCCCTGGAGCACCTCCGTGTTGTTCCAGGTGGGGTTGGTCAGGGTGGTGGAGGCGACGTACTTCTTGACGTTGTTGAAGTACGCCGCGCCCGTGGTCGGGTCGCTCTCGTCCATGTTCGGCCAGGCCACGGACATGCCGTCGTAGGTGGCCCGGCCCATCAGCATCGCGTCCGCCTCGTCGGTCTGCGCTCCGGCGAGGCTCATGGCCTCCTCGTCGAAGTACGGCCCGGTCCACATCGGGTTCTCGATGACGCCGTCGAGGGTGATGTAGGTCGAGTTGATGAGCTTGCGCATCGGAATCTCCTGGGTGTCGGTCGTGCTCTCCGGTGACACCCAGAACTCTGCCGGCGACCGCTTACGATTCGCTTCAGGTGCCCTTTCGCGGGCCCGGAAGCGGGCCTGACAGCGGGCCCGACGGCGGGCCCTTTCACGGACCCGACGGCGGGTCCGGAAGCGGGTCGGTCAGCGGGATCGGCAACGCCTGCGGGGTCACCGCGCCGCCGCCGGTCGAGTGGGCCGGGGCGGGACGGTCGCCGACGCGACTGTGCAGCCGTCCACGCCCGGCCGGCCCGGCGCGGCGGGTCACCTCGACAGTCACCATCCGCACCGGCGGTGGTGGCACGGCGAACCGCCCGACGCCCCACCGCACCCAGATCGGGATCCGGCCGGCGTCCGCCTCCGCGCGCAGCTTCTGCACGGTGCGGGCCCGGTCGGTGTGGTCGACCTCCACCACCACGGGCGGGCCGTCCGGGCGGGCGCACGCCACGTCGAGCACCGAGTGCCGCTGCTGAAGCGGCGGTGGCAACGGCAACACGCTGGGCGCGCGCCGGTAGACCCGCCAACCCTGGCCCTCCGCCCACCGCACCACCGCGTCGATCACCCGCGCGGTGACCTCGTCGGTGTCCAGGTCGACGAACGTCAGCTCGGCCAGCCAGCGGCCCAGGTCCGCGGCCAACCGCTCGCCCTGCGCCGCGACCTCCACCGGCGCAGGATAACGCCTCAGCCGAGCACGCTCGCGGTGGCGGCGAGGTGCCGGGTCAGCCAGGCGGCGGTGGCCGTCCGGGCCGCCTCGGCGTTGGCACGGCTCAGGAAGTCGTGCCCCTCACCGGCGAGCACCAGGTGCCCGTGCGGCACACCCCGGGCGGCGAGGGCCTCGGCGACCTGCGCCGACTCGCCCGCCGGCACGTTGGTGTCGTTGGCGCCGTGGATGAGCAGCACCGGCACGTCGAGCCGGTCGATGTGGGTCATCGGCGACAGGTCGCGCAGCAGGTCCGCGTCCCGCCGCGGGTCGCCGTACTTGCTGACGGCGGCGGCGGCGATCCACGGCTCGGTGCCGGCGAAGAAGGTGTGGAAGTCGGAGATGCCGCACTCGGCGACCCCAGCGGCGAACAACCCGGGGAAGTTCACCAGAGCCGCCAGGACCAGATAACCGCCGTAGGAGCGGCCCAGGCAGCCGAGCTGACCGGGCCGGGCGACACCGGCGTCGACGAGGAATTCGGCGCAGGCCGCCACGTCGGCGATCGCCCCGTAGCGGCCGGCGAGGTTGTCGGCGGCGACGAAGGAACGGCCGAACCCGGACGAGCCGCGCACGTTGGGTGCGAACACCGCGACGCCCTGCGCCACCAGGGCCTGGAACAGCGGGTGGTAACCGGGACGCTCCTGCGCCTCCGGGCCACCGTGCAGGCTGATCGCGGTGGGCCAGGGACCTGGCCCGGCCGGGCGGTAGAGCCAGCCGGAGAGCGGCAACCCGTCGCGGGCCCGCAGGTCGACAATGTACGGCGCGACACCGGCGTCGTCCGTACGCGCGGCGGTGTCCGACCGCAGCGGGCGCGACGCCCCGGTCGACGGGTCGACCAGCCACACCTCGCGGGGCCGCACCGGCCCCTGCGCGGTGAGGCAGAGCAGGCCGCCGTCGGCGGCGAAGACGGCGTCGCCGAGCACCTCGCCGGGGGCGGCGACGGCCCGCTGCACCCCGCTGGTGAAGTCGAGCAGGCTCAGCTCGCTGCGCCCGCCGTAGGTGTTCCACAACAGCGCGCCGCGCTGCCCGTCCGCGCTCGGCGTGACGTGTTCCAGTTCGGCGTCCGGCCGACCGGCGAGCCGGGTCGGCGGTTGCTCCGGTCGGGTCAGGTCGACCCGCACCAGCGCGGCCAGTTCCGAGTACGCGTCGGTGCGGGCCAGCACGCTCGTGCCGTCCGGGCCGAACCACCCCTGGTCGGTGCTGCCCCGTCCGCTGTCGGGCAGCAGCCGCCGGCGAACCCCGGTGGCCACGTCGAGCAGCTCCAGCCAGCGGGCGTTGCGCGGGCCGCGACGCAGCAGGGCCGCCCCGCCGTCCGCCGTGACGTCCAGGAGGGTGAGCAGCTCACCCTCGGCGAGCACCCGCCGGTGTCCGGTGGCCGCGTCGACCAGCAGGGCCCGCCCGTGCGCGTCGGTCTCGGTGACCGCCATCAGCGCGCCGCCGGGCAACCAGCCGGCCAGTGTGGCGCTACGCCGGCCGAACCCGGCGACCTGGCGGCGTCGCGTGCCGTCCGGGCGCAGCACCCACAGCTCGGTGCGGGGCGCACCGCCGGGGGCGACGACGCAGGCCAGCCACTGCCCGTCCGGGGACCAGCTCAGCGCGAGCACCGGCTCGTCGCCGACGGGCAGCGCGACGGGCGTGCCCGCGTCCACCTCGCAGACCCAGACGCCGGGCGTACCCGCCCGGTCGGAGAGGAACGCCACCCGGCGACCGTCCGGCGACGGCGCGGGGGCGAAGTCCGCACCCACCGGCGGCGACACCGGACGGGGGATCGCGGGTCGGGCCCGCCGGGCGGTGCGTGGCGCCTCGGTCCGTACGCTCATCTAAACCCCGATCCGCTGCAACCAGAGCTCCAGCAGCCCGAGCTGCCAGAGCGCGTTGGAGCCCAGCGTGGTCCGCCGGGCGTTCGGCGCGTCCAGCAACTCCTCCAGGTAGTCCTTGCGGAACAGCCCACGCTCGCGCGCCGGTCGGGCGGTCAGCGCGTCCCGCACGTCGTCGAGCAGCGGGCCGGCGAGGTGCCGGATGGCGGGCACCGGGAAGTAACCCTTGGGCCGGTCGATCACCTCGTCCGGGACGATGCCCCGGCTCGCCGCCTTCAGCACACCCTTGCCGCCCTGCGCCAGCTTCATCGCCGGTGGGCAGGCGGCGGCCAGCTCGACCACCTCGTGGTCGAGGAACGGCACCCGGGCCTCCAACCCCCACGCCATCGTCATGTTGTCGACCCGTTTCACCGGGTCGTCGACCAGCATCACCAGGCTGTCCAACCGCAGCGCCGCGTCCAGCGCGGTGTCCGCGCCGGGCGCGCCGAAGTGCGCGGCGACGAACTCCAGGCTGGCGTCGTGGTCGAGCATCCACTCGGGCGCCAGGTGCCCGCCGAGCGCGTCGTGGCGACGATCGAAGAACACCCGGGCGTACGCCTCGACGGCGTCCGCGCGGGCCACGTTGGCCATCGGCGGGTACCAGTCGTAGCCGGCCAGGATCTCGTCCGCGCCCTGCCCGGACTGCACCACGGTGATCCGCTGCGAGACCTCCTCGGAGAGCAGGTGGAACGCCACGCAGTCGTGGCTGACCATCGGCTCGCTCATCGCCGCGATGGCCTGGTGCACGGCGGGGACGAAGCGCTGCGCGCCGATGCGGATCTGCTGGTGGTCGGTGTCGAAGTGGCGGGCCACCAGGTCGGAGTAGTGGAACTCGTCGCCGCTCTCCCCCGCCGCCGCCTCGAAGCCGATGCTGAAGGTGGCCAGGCCGCTCTGGCCCTGCTCGGCCAGCAGGGCGACGATCAGGCTGGAGTCGAGACCGCCGGAGAGCAGCACGCCGACCGGCACGTCGGCGACCATCCGCCGACGTACGGCGGTGCGCAGCGCGGCCATGAGCCGCTCCTGCCACTCGTCGGCGGACATGGCGGGGGCGGCGGCCCGGTTGAACTCCGGCCGCCAGTAGGTGGTGTCGGTGCTCCGACCGTCCGCGGTGATCACCCGCACGGTGGCCGGCGGCAGCTTGCGGACCCCGGTGAGGATCGTGCGGGGCGGCGGCACCACCGAGTGGAAGCTCATGTAGTGGTGCAGCGCCACCGGGTCGAGGTCGGTGTCGACGTCACCGGCGGCGAGCAACGCCGGCAGCGTCGAGGCGAAGCGCACCCGGCCCGGCCCCTCGGCCAGGTAGAGCGGCTTGATGCCGAGCCGGTCCCGGGCCAGCACCACCGTGTGCGTGGCCAGCTCGACCAGGGCGAACGCGAACATCCCGTAGAACCGTTCGACGCAGGCGGTCCCCCACCTGTGGTACGCCTTGAGGATCACCTCGGTGTCCGAGGTGGACCGGAAGGCGTAACCGGCGGCGGTCAGCTCGTCGCGCAACTCCCGGTAGTTGTAGATGCAGCCGTTGAAGACGGTCGCCAGACCCAGCTCCGGGTCGACCATCGGCTGCGCCCCCGCGTCGGACAGGTCGATGATGCGCAGCCGGCGATGCACCAGGGCCACCGGTCCGTGCTGCCACCGCCCCTCGCCGTCCGGTCCCCGGGAGGCCAGCGCGGGGAGCATCCGCTCGACGGCCGCCAGGTCCGGTGGTGACCCGTCGAGGCGGAGTTCGCCGCCGATACCGCACATTCGCACGCACCTCTCATCGGCTGGGTCCGCTGGGCCGCTGACCGGTCCAGGCTTGGCGGGCCGGGTTGCGTCCCGATGACGGGTCAGTCAAGCGTGGGTTACACCGGCGGTTCGTCGGCTCCACCGAGCAGCCAGGTGTCCTTCGACCCGCCACCCCGCGACGAGTTGACGATCATGCTGCCGGCCGGCGCCACCCGGGTCAGCGCCACCGGCGCCACCTCGGCGGTGTCACCGAGGAACACGAACGCCCGCAGGTCGACGTGGCGGGGAGCCAGCGCCGCGCCGTCGAAGACCGGGTGGGTGGTCAGCGCGACCACCTCCTGGGCGATCCACCGGTGCGGGGCCGCGAGGATCTGCTCCCGGACCGCGTCCAACTCCTCGGCCTCGGCCCGGGGGCCGATCACCACCCGGTCACCGCCGTACCCGTCGACCGGCTTGAGCACCAGCTGGTCGAGTCGGCCCAGCACCTCGGCCCGCTGCTCGGGCAGCCCACACAGGTATGTGGGCACGTCTCCCAGCAACGGCTTCTCGCCCAGGTAGTACTCGATCAGCCGGGGAACGTAGGCGTACAACGCCTTGTCGTCGGCGACGCCGTTGCCCAGCGCGTTGGCCAGCGTGAGCCGCCCGGCGTGCACCGCGGCGAGCAGCGGCCACCCCAACGGCACCCCGTCCGCGCCCGGCGCGTGCAGCAGCGCCTCCTCGTCCATCCGCAGGTAGATCACGTCGACCTCGCGGCGGCAGCCCTCGCGGACCAGCCGGACCCGGCCCTCCTCCACCAGCAGGTCGCTGGTCTCGGTCAGCGGAACCCCCATCTCGTCGGCGAGCAGCCGATGCTCGAACCACGCCGGATCACCCGGGCCGCCGCTGAGCACCACCACGGCGGGGTCGTCGGCCGCGGCCGGCGCGGCGGCGACCAACGCCCGGTACAGCATCGCCGGCGTCTCGTCGGCGGGCAGCAGGTCCTCCGGCACCGGCAACTCCGGCAGCACCGCCCGGGTCAACCGACGGTTCTGCACCGCGTAGCCGAGCCCGGAGGGCACCCGCAGGTTGTCCTCCAGCACGTACCAGCCGCCGTCCGGGTCGCGGACCAGGTCGGTGCCGGACACCTGGGCGCGGGTGCCCCGCCGGCCCATCAGCGCCCCGGTCGGGCGCAGCCCGGGTGACGACTCCACCACCCACGCCGGCACCACGCCGTCGGCCACCACCGTCCGGTCGGCGTAGACGTCGCGCAGGAACGCGTCGAGGGCGCGGGCGCGTTGCACCAGGCCGGTACGCAGGGCCCGCCAGTCGGCGGCGGGCACCACCCGGGGCACCAGGTCCACCGGGAAGAGCCGGGTGCTCGCCTCACCGGCCACGCTGAACGTCACCCCCCGGGCCCGCTGCTCCTCGTCCCGGTCGTGCTCGCGTTGACGCAGGACGCCGGCACCGAGCTGACGCAGGGCCGCCAGCATCGGGGCGTACACCGGTTGCGGCCCGGCCGGTCCGAATACCTCGTCGCCGGCGTCGGCGTACGTGGGCAGCGCCGGTGGTGTCGACGCACCCGGCAGCGGCCCACGGGCCCGACCCCGGGTCTCGTCGAGCAGCAGGTCGACCACGTCGGCCAACCGGCCACGCCGCTCGTACGCCCGCCGCTGCCGTGCGGCGGAGCTGCCGTGCTCCAGCGCGTACCGGGTCAGCTCGCTGACCTGCTCCCAGTCCCCGGTCGCCGCCAACTGCGGGCGCAGGTCGGTCACCAGGCGGCGGACCGCCTGGGCGGCCGGCACCGGCCGGGCCGAGCGGGGCAGGTCGAGCAGGTCACCTTCCAGGCCGGAGCGGGCCGCCCGCCACACGGCCGCCCGCAGCACCGGTGGTCGCACGGCGGTGCGCTCCACCCCGGCGCGCAGGGCGGCGACCTCCCGCCGGACGAGCGCCCGGAACAGGCCGGTGAGCAGGACGATGGTCTCCACGTCCGGGTTGGCGTCGGTGATCCGCAGCTCCACTGTGGGCACGTGCGCCGACGGCCGGACGTCGAAATAGATCATGGCGGGGTCGGTGATGGTCTCAGAGGCGATCAGTTCGGCGACCAGTGCCTCGTGGTCGGCGGCGCTGGTCACCTCGCCCGGGTCGCCGGCGGTGGGCCAGCGTTGCCAGACCAACGACCGGACGCTGGCGTAGCCGCTGTCCTGACCCATCCAGTACGGCGAGCTGGTGGAGAGGGCGAGCAGCACCGGCAGCCACGGCTGGACCCGGCGGGTGACCGCCACCGCCAGGTCCCGGTCGGCGACGCCGACGTGCACCTGCGCGCCGCAGATCAGCTGCTCCCGGGCGAGCATCTGGTACTCGTCGAGCATCCGCCGGTAGCGGGAGGTGGGTGTGACGCTGGGGTCACCGTCGGCCCGCAACGGCACCGTACCGGCCGCCACGATGCCCAGCCCGACCCGGTCGGCGACCTGGACCGCGCTGTGCCGCAGCCCGGTCAGCTCGGCGCGGATCTCGTCGAGGGTGCGGCAGACCGCGGTGTTGGTCTCCACCACGCTGCGGTGCAGCTCGGCGGTGAACGAGGCCGCCGGCAACCGGTCGAGCAGCTCGCCGGCGCGGGGCACCAACTCCCGGGTGTGCAGGTCGACGACGTGGAACTCCTCCTCCACCCCGATCGTGGCCAGGTCAGCCGGGTCGCCGTCGTCGAGCGACAGGGCCCGGTTGGTGCGCGGCGTGGGCGCTGTCCGGCCATTGCCGGACCGGCCCACCGGCCCGTCGTACGTCGGCGCGTTCGTGGTGTTGTCGGCCATGGTCACCCCGGTTCGCGTGTCGGTGGTGTCGACTGTCCGACGAGCGTTCCCAGGGTTGGTACCGGGGGCGTTTCCGGCGCGTTAAGGTGACCCGCCGTTCTGTCCATCCGCCGGCACGGCGATCGATCCGCGCGCTGCTGCCTGATCGACACGGGCATGGCGATGTCGGGGTATCCCGTCGATCCGGATACCCCGACATCAGTGAACTCGTGTCGATCATGGCCTGGGAGCGGCCGGGGTCACCTCATGTTCGCCACCACGAACGGCGCGTGGCCGTGCAGGTAGTTGGTCCACCCGCCGGTCACCGGCGCGCCCGGGCTGAGCAGGTTGGTGGTGTCGGTGCCGACGTCGAGCTTCCAGGCCGTCCAGGAGATGCCGTTCGCCTTCATCCAGTCGATCCAGGACTGCGCCTCGGGCAGGCAGGCCCGGCCGTCGAGGCCGCCGTCGGCGTTGCTGGCGCCCCACTCCGTGACGAACAGCGCCAGACCCGCGCGGATCGCGGCGTCCCCCTTGGCCCGCAGCGACGACCCGTGCGTGCAGGAGTAGAAGTGCAGCGTGTACATCAGGTTGGTGCCGGTGACCGGGCTGGCCGCCGCGACGTCGACGTCCTGTGACCAGGTCGGGGTGCCGAGCACGATGATGTTGTCCGGGTCGGCGGCGCGGATCGCGGACACCACCGCCTGGTGGTACGGCTTGATGACGGTGGTCCAGCTGACCTGGAGCGGCTCGTTGTAGGGCTCCCAGATGACGTTGGGCAGGTTGCCGTACCGGCGGGCCAGGTCGCCGAAGAACGCCACCGCCTGGGACTGGTTGTTCTGTGCCTCGTGCGCGTGCCAGTCGACGATCACGTACACCCCGGCGGTGACCGCGTTGTTGATGATGGTCTCCACCTGTGCGCGCGCCTTGGCCGGGTCGCTGAGGTACGCCCCCGCCGGCTCCACCCCCATCGCCGCGCGGATCACCTGGAGGTTCCAGTTGTCGCGCATCCAGCGCAGCGCGGAGAGGTTCTCGGCGTACGGGGCGGTCTCCCAGTTGAGCCACATGCTGCTGATGCCGCGCAACTGCACCCGGGCGCCGGACTTGTCGCACATCGTGGTGCCGCAGACCCGCAGCTGCCCGTGCCGCTCGACGGGCGTGCCGGTGGTGGGCGGCGGGGTGGTCGGGGGTGGCGTGGTCGGCGGCGGTGTGGTCGGGGGCGGACCGCCGGCACAGCCGGTGCCGTTCACCGTGCAGTTGAGCGGGGTGCCGGTGCCGTTGACGAGGAAGCCGAACGAGGTCGAGGCGCCTGCGGCGAGGTTGCCGTTCCAGGACACGTTGGCGAAGGTGTAGTGACTGCCCGAGGTGGTCTGCTGCGCGTTCCACGACTGGGTGATGGTCGAGGAGGACGGCAGGTCGAACTCGACCCGCCAACTGCTGATCGGCGCGGAGGTGTCGTTGGTGACGGTGACCTGCCCCTGGTAGCCGTTGCCCCAGTTGTTCGTCACCGAGAACACGGCGGTCGCCGCGCTGGCCGGTGTGGCGGCGACCGCCGCCGCCCCACCGGCGAGCAGGCCGGCGACGGCCAGGGTCGTGACAAGTCTCAGTGTGCGCATGCGGAACCCGCTTCGGATCGACGATGGTGGCCTGAGGCGGGGCGGCGCCTCCGCGAACAATATCGATCAACGCCGATGCAGGCAAGCGGAGCCGCTGCTCAGAGGGTCCTGGCGAGCTCGACGAGCTGGTCCAGCGCCGCACCCCAGCCCTCGTGGAAGCCCATCTCCTCGTGCGACTTCTTCGCCGACGCGTCGGCGTGGATCGCGGTGGCGGTGTACTTCGTGCCGGCGCCGTCCGGCTCGATCTGGATCACCGCGGTGAACGGGAAGCCGTCGGCGGTGACGATCGGGCGGAACCCGGCGCCCATGGCGGAGGTGAAGACCAGCGTCGAGCCCTCGTCGGCCACCAGGATGCAGCCGCTGCTGGGAAACTCCTGACCCTCGGGCGAGCGCATGGTGGTGTCGAACCGGCCACCGGGCCGCAGGTCGATCTCGCAGGCGACGGTCGACCAGGGTTTCGGGCTGAACCACCGCATCACCAGCTCGGGCGTGGTCCAGGCGCGCCAGACCAGTTCGGGGGCCACGTCGACGCGGCGCTCCAGGACGAGATCGAGGTCGGGGTTCACCGGGTAGGTGGTCATCGCTGTTGCTCCTTCAGGTCGTAGAGAACCGAGTCGAGTTGGTCGAGGCGTCGGGTCCACCGGGCGCGTTGCGCGGCGAGCCAGGTGTCGAGGCGTTCGAGCGACTGAGGCGCGAGCCGGTAGGTGCGCACCCGGCCCCGCTTCTCCGACGTCACCAGGCCGCAGCGCTCAAGGACGTGCAGGTGCTGGGTGAACGACGGCAGCGCCATGTCGAACGGGCGGGCCAGCTCGCTGGTCGTGGCCGGCCCCTGGGCCAGGCGCTCCACGACCTGGCGGCGGGTGGGATCGGACAGCGCGTGGAGCACGCTGTCGAGCGCGTCGTCCCCCACATGCTTAGCCATACGCCTAACTATTCCACCGGGCTGACGCTTAGGTCAATCCCTAAGTGTCAGCCCGGTGGTCAGCGGCGGAACGCGTTGAGCACCAGGTCGGCGTAGCGGCGCCACACCGCCGGGTCGCGCTCGTCGAGCACGATGAGCTGCCGAACCGCCCCGCAGAGAAGCACCCGGATGTCCAACTCCCCGGCGTCCTGGCGGATCCTGCCGGACAGCCGGGCCGCCGCCACCAGCTGCCCGATCAGGCTCAGGATGCGCGCGGCGGGCACCAGTCGGCCCTCGAAGAACGCGTCGGCGAGGACCCGGTCGCGCGCCAGGCGTCCGAACAGGTCGGGCACGAACGAACACCACTCCTGGTACGCGTCAGCGCCGTCAAGCGCCGCGCGGATGCGCTGCTCCAGCTCCTCAAACTGCCGCTGGACCACAGCGACGATCAGGTCCTCCTTGCTGGGGTAGCTGCGGTACACCGTCGCGCGACCCACCCCGGCCCGCTCCGCCACCTGCGGCACCGTCACCTGCAGACCCTGCTCGGTGAAGAGCTCCCGGGCGGCGGCGATGACCCGCTCCTGGTTGCGACGGGCGTCCAGCCGCCGACGGGGTGCGTCCGGGTCGCTCGGCGTCGGTGGGGTCATGGCGTCAGTCTGCCCGTTCGGTCCCGCCGGTCAGCAACGGCTCGTCGCCGTACACGGTGCTGAGTTCGACGTTGAGCACCGTGGCCACCCGTCCGAACGACCAGTAGTAGCCGATCACCTGGAGCACCTCGACGATCTCGCGCTCGCTGAGATTGGCCCGGACCTCGTCGAAGAGGTCGTCGGGAACGCGCGGTGAGCGCACCACCTCGGCGGCGAACCGGATGAGCGTCCGGTCGTCCGCGGCAAGGCCCGGGTTGTCGAGGTCCCGGCTGCTGATGATGTCGCGGGTGCGCTGGTCGACGCCGGCGGCCTCGGACATCGGGCGGTGCTGGGCCGCCACGAACTCGCACCCGGCGTACTCGGCGACCGTCAGGATGACCAGCTCCCGCGAGCGGGCGGGCAGCTCCAGCGAGGTGAACTGCGCCTTCGCGAGCTGGATGAAGAGGGCCACCGTGCCGACCGAGTGGGTCAGCATCTTGACCATCGGGTCGGGCGGCAGGGCGGACAGGACGTCGCGGACGTCGGCCGGGATGGCGTTCGGGTCGGGGTCGGCAAGGCGGGGCATGGCTCTCTCTCCGGTGCTGATGGTCGAGGTGGGTCAGGCGGGCAGGTCGAAGCCGGTCTCGCTGAGGTGGCGGAACCGGCCGTCCTCGGCGTACGACCCGAAGATCGCGATCTCCCGCCTGGCGGTCGACCCGTCGACCATGGTGATCTCGAAGACGTGTCGTTCGGCGTAGCGGAGACCGTCGCGCAGCTCGTCGAGAACCCGTACGGTGCCGCCGGCGATCTGGGCGCGTACCCGGGTCACCATCTCGACGAATCCGGCCCGGTCGAGGGTCTCGCCGTCGCTGCGGTGGGTGTAGTCCGGGGCGTAGAACTCGTCGAGCGCCTCGGTCAGGTCGCGGGTGGGTTCGAAGACCACCGCGCGCAGGGCGTCGCTGATCCGTACCGGGGTCATGGGGGCTCCTCGTGGTGACGGTGGGGCATATCCGGACTCACAGGTCCGCTTCGTGTTCACCGTACCGGACTCACGAGTCCGCTTCTGGTGAGAGTCGTCACCGCGCAGTTTCGGATAAGCGTCCGGCGGCGCGGACCCCTACCGTGACGTGCATGTTCACCGCGATCACGCACTCACAGATCTACGTCCTCGACCAGGACGAGGCCCTCGACTTCTACGTCGGCAAGCTCGGCCTGGAGGTCAACGCCGACGTCGACATGGGCTTCATGCGCTGGCTGACCGTCAACGTCCCCGGCGAGCCGGGTCGCCAGATCCTGTTGGAGAGGCCCGGCCCACCGGCGCTGTCCGAGGAGACCGCCCAGCAGGTCCGCGCCCTGGTCACCAAGGGTGCGATGGGCGGCTCGCTGATCTTCTCCACCGACGACTGCCGCAAGACGTACGAGACGCTGCTGGGCCGGGGCGTCGAGTTCACCGAGGAACCCACCGAACGCTTCTACGGGATCGACTGCGCCCTGCGCGATCCGTTCGGCAACAGCATCCGCTTCACCCAGTTGACGTCCTGAGCGGCGAGAAGTCCCGAGGGGCGACGCGGGCACCCGACCATCGGGGCGGTCGACCCGGCCGCCCGACGCGCGAGGTGCCCGCCGGCCGCGTCGGTCGTAGCCTGGGGCCATGCGAACCACCACGCTGGGCAGCACCGGCCCCGAGGTCGGCGTCATCGGCCTCGGCTGCATGGGCATGAGCCACGGCTACGACATCACGGGCCCTCGCGACGACGACACGTCGATCTCCGTCATCCGACAGGCACTGGACCTGGGCGCGACACTGATCGACACGTCGGACGTGTACGGGCCGTACACCAATGAGGAGCTGGTCGGGCGGGCGCTCACCGGCGGCGAGCGGGAGCGGGCCGTGCTGGCCACGAAGGTCGGCCTGGTGGCCACCTCCCCCACCGGCGGCCCCGGCAACTCGCCGAGGATCGGCAACAACGGCCGCCCGGAGCACATCCGCGCGGCGATCGACGAGAGCCTGCGCCGACTCGGCACCGACCACGTCGACCTCTACCAGCTGCACCGGGTCGACCCGCAGGTGCCCATCGAGGAGTCCTGGGGCGCGATGGCGGAGGTCGTGGCGGCCGGCAAGGCCCGGCAGATCGGGCTCTCCGAGGTGACGGTCGCCCAGATCGTGCGCGCCCAGGCGGTGCACCCGGTCGCGTCGGTGCAGTCCGAGCTGTCACTGTGGACCCGCGACCCGTTGACCGAGGTCCTGCCGTACTGCGCCCAGCAGGGCATCGCCTTCCTGCCGTTCTCCCCGCTCGGCCGCGGTTTCCTCGCCGGCCGGTTCAGCTCGTTCGACGACCTTCCCGCCGACGACTTCCGGCGCGGCCTGCCGCGCTTCCAACAGGACGCGCTGCGCGCCAACCTCGCCATCGTCGCCCGGGTCCGGGAGATCGCCGACCGGGCGGGCGTCAGCCCCGCGCAGGTCGCCCTCGCCTGGATGGTGGCCCAGGGTGATCAGGTCATCCCGATCCCCGGCACCAAGACCCCGAGATACCTGCTGGACAACTGCGCGGCCGCTGACGTGCGGCTCAGCGCCGAGGACCTGGCCGACCTGGACGCCCTGCCCGCGCCCGAGGGTGGCCGCTACTGAGCCCGCGGCGGCCCGGCGGCACGTAGCCGGGCCGCCACCGGCGGGCCGAACCGGACTCCGACACCGGGCGAGTAGAGCACGCTGACCGGCGGCCCGACCGGTGCCGGCAACCCGGCGGCGGCGACCAGCTCGTCATCCAGGTGCAGCAGCTCGCACCGGTGCAGCGGCCAGCTCGGATGCCAGTTCGGCAGGTGCAGCGTGCGTCCGTACGCCCGGGTGTGCAGCCCCCAACGGGCGGTGAGGAAATGGTCGAGCGGGGTCGGCTCGACGATCCGTTCCCCGACCCGCACCACCATCCGGCTCGTCGCGCCCGCCGGCCCCGGCCAGCGCCGCCGGCACCGGTAGGTGCGGCGGTCGCCGTCGCGTGCCAACCGCATCGACGACCAGAGGTACGGCAGGCGCAGCGTCGCCCGGGCCACCAGCACCGGCACCAGGCGGGACGCGTCGAGCGACCGGAACACCACAGCTCGTCGGCCGTCGTCGTCGACGGAGTAGAGCCGGACGTTGGTTTCTGAGAAGGTGCCGAAGTAGGGCACCCCCGGGCCACGGCCGAAGCCCAGCCCGACCATCCGGAAACCGATCAGGCCGACGTAGCTGACCCCGTGGAGCGTGTCGGGACGGGTCCCGACGGGAAGCAACGGCGCGACGAGCGCCGGATCGACCGCCCAGTGCAGGAACGTGAGGTCCTCCCAGCGCTGCCGCAGCACCGCCCAGGGGAACGCCTGCCGGGGCGCGTGGTCGACCGGTTCGGGAAGCACCCTCTCATCCTCGCCCAGTCGGCAGGCTGGCGTGGTCTCAGGCGTGCGGGCCGACACTGACGGTGCCGACGGTCAGCGACGCCCGGCCCTCCAGGATCTCGCCGACCCGGTCGACCTCCTGCGCCAGCGCCCGTTGCCGGGCCGCGTCGAGCGGGCGCAGCGGCTCGACGGTGACGCGGATCGACCGGCCGGAGCGGCGCTGGTGCCACACGCCGGCGACCACCCCGTCCACCAGCAGCACCGGGTAGTTGCCGGCCTGTCCACCGGCGAGCGCCCGGGTGGCGGCGGCACCGGGGAAGAGCCGCTCCCGGGGGTGGCAGCCGACCGCGTACGCGTCGAAGTAGGGCAGCAGCCGTAACCCGGACGGCCGGTCGTCGGGGAAGTCGGAGTCGTCGGCGGCCACCCAGGCCGTGGTGCCCTCCACTGTCACCTCGGTCAGATCGAGCGAGTCGAACAGCCATTTCCCCCACGCCGGTGGGACCGCCAGCCACCTGGCGAACTGCGCCGGGGTGGCCGGGCCGTACGCGTACAGGTAGCTGCGCACGAGTGCGGCCAGGGCGGCGCGACCGGGCATCGGCGCGAAGTCGGGCAGCCACCGGGTCGGGCTGGTGTACGTGGTGACCCGACCGCGGTTCGGGCCGAAGCAGATCACCCCTCTGCGGGTGGCGTCGGTCATCGCGGCGACCCACCGGGGCCACCTGTCCTGAAAGGCCTCCATGACCAGGTCGCCCGCCCACGGGCCGGTACGGGCGACGATCTCCTCGGTCAGCTCGGCGGTGGTCAGGTCAGCCTCGGCGACCGCGTCGGCGATGGCCGCGAGGACCTGCTCGGTCTGCTGGGGCGTCAGCAGGACCACGCTGCGTTCCCACGACGGGGCCGGCAACGCGGTCAGCGCGCCGACCCACATCGGCAGGTCCGCGGCAGCGAGCAGGTGCACGGTGCCGCGTGGCCCCCGGGTCTTGACCAGCGTGCGATCCGTCCACAGTGCCCGGCGCACCAGGGCGCGGGTCGCGCCCGGCACCCGCAGCCCGACGGACAGCTCGGCGGCCGACGCGACCTGGGCGTGCGCGCCGCACATCGTCGACACCACGTCGGCGACGCGTACCGCGTCCGGTGCCGCGCCCGCCGCCGGTGTGTGCAGCCCGTGCCGCTGAAGTCGTCGGGCGGAGACCTGGTCCCAGCTCAGCTCGGTCATCGCAACTCTCGGAAGAACGTGCGGATGTCCGCGGCGTGCGCCAGCGGCTCGTCCATCGCCACGAAGTGGCTGCCCGGGTTGCCCTGCGGCCAGTGCACGATGGTGTTGTCCCGTTCTGCGAGGCGGCGCATCAACGCGGACCCACCGCCGTACACACCGGACGGCACCCGCCGTTGGCCCGTCGGCCAGGCGAAACCGCCATCTTCGGTAACGGTCAGCCGCTCGTACATGGGCCACGACGACGTTCCGGACGTGCCGGTGAACCAGTAGAGGCTGACGTTGGTGAGCAGGTGATCCCGGTCGATGGCCTGCTCCGGCGTGGGCACCGTCATGGTGAACTCCTTGAACTTCTGCATCATCCAGGCCAGCAGCCCGACCGGCGAGTCGTTCCAGGCGTACGAGAAGGTCTGCGGCGCCGCCCGCAGCAGCGCGTGATGGTCCACGCCACCGCTCATCCACCGCTGCATCTGCTCCCACTCGGCGCGTTCTGCCACGCTCATGTCCGGCACGTCGGCGGCGGTCGGGAAGCCGAACCCGCCGTCGATGTGCACACCGACCACCCGCTGCGGCGCCACCGCCGCCACCCGCGGCGCGACGTACGCGCCAAGGTCGCCGCCCTGGGTGCCGTAGCGGTGGTAGCCGAGCCGGGCCATCAGTTCGGCCCACATCCGGGCGAGCCGGTCGATCGTGAAACCGGCCGGCGGCGCCTGCGAGAAACCGTAGCCGGGCACCGACGGGACCACCACGTGAAACGCGTCGGTGGGATCACCGCCGTGGGTGCGCGGGTCGGTCAGTGGACCGATCAGCTCGGTGAACTCGACGACGGAGTTCGGCCAGCCGTGCGTGAGCAGCAACGGCAGCGCGTCCGGCTCCGGCGAGCGGACGTGCAGCAGGTGTACGTCCAAGCCGTCGATCTCGGTGAGGAGTTGGGGAAAGTCGTTCAGACGCGCCTCGTGCGCCCGCCAGTCGTAGTCATTCGCCCAGTACCCGGTCAGCTCACGGAGGTAGTCCACCGGCACCCCGCGGCTCCAGCCGGTGCCGGGCAACGAGCGGGGCCACCGGGTGCGGGAGAGCCGGTCACGCAGGTCGTCGAGGTCCGACTGGCTGATGTCGATGCGAAAGGGTGTCATGCCGAAAACGCTACGGCCCATATAGGACAGCTTCTGGCACACATCGCTGGCATTCTGGGAGCCATGTCCGACACCCCCGCCCGACTGCTGAGCCTGCTGTCGCTGTTACAGACGTCCCGCGAATGGCCCGGCAGCGAGTTGGCCACCCGGCTCGGGGTCAGCCTGCGCACCATCCGCCGCGACGTGGAGCGGCTGCGCGATCTCGGCTACCCGGTGCGGGCGACGATGGGCGCGATCGGCGGATACCGGCTCGTCGCCGGTAAGGCGATGCCCCCGCTGCTGCTCGATGACGACGAGGCGGTGGCGATCGCTGTCGGTCTGCGCACCGCCGCCGGTCACGCGGTGGCCGGCATCGAGGAGGCCTCGGTGCGGGCGCTGACGAAGCTCGAACAGGTGCTGCCATCCAGGCTGCGGCACCGGGTCAGCGCGCTGGGGGCGGCCACCGAACCGATGCTCACCTGGGACCAACCGACTGTCGACCCGGAGCACCTGAGCGCGCTGGCCGCCGCCGTCAACAACCGGGAGCGGCTACGGTTCACCTACCGCCGTCGCGACGGCGTGGACGCCGAACGGCTCGTCGAGCCGTACAAGCTGGTGTCGGCCGGGCGACGCTGGTATCTGGTGGGCTACGACAACGACCGCGACGACTGGCGGATCTTCCGGGTCGATCGGATCACCGACCTGCGGCCCACCCGGAACCGGGTCGCCGCCCGGCAACTGCCGGCGTCCGACGCCGCCACGTTCATGACGGAGAAGCTGCTTGAGCTGACCCCCGTCTACCGAGCGGTGGTGACGCTGCACGCGCCGATCGAGCGGATGGCGGGCCCGCTCAGCGGTGCCGGCGTCGAGCTGGACCCGATCGACGCGACCTCGTGCCGGCTGCGCAGCAACGCCGACACGCTGGAGTGGCTGGCGTGGCGCCTACTCACCCTCGGTTGCGAGCTGGAGGTGCACGAGCCGCCGGAGTTGATCGCACACCTGCGGCAGATCGGCACCCGTGCCACCCGCGCCGCCAGCCCTCCCGCAGCGTAGGACGGCCGGCCGCTCGGGGCATCGACACGCCAGCCCGCCGTACGCTTGACGGAGCACAAGCCAGCAAAACCGGCTTTTGGGGAGGAGCTGGACGTGACGCAGAGCGACGCGGAGCTGGTCGTGCTCGCGCAGGCGGGAGACGCGGCCGCGCTCGGTGTGCTGCTGGCCCGGCACGAGGCCGGGATGCGTGCCGTCGCGCTGAGCGTCCTCGGTTACGGGCCGGACGCCGAAGACGCGGTGCAGGACACCATGGTCGTCGCCCTGCGTCGCATCGGCGAGGTTCGCGACCCGAACGCCGTCGGGTCCTGGTTGCGGGCCATCGTCCGCAACACCAGCCGGACGACGTTACGCAAGCCCCGAGCCGTCCCGGTCGCCGAACCGGAGTGGTTCACCGGCCCGGCCGACAGCCCCACCCCCGAGGAGGCACTGGACCGGGCCGTGATGCGCGACTGGGTGTGGCATTCCCTCGAGCAACTGTCCGAGCCTGACCGCCTGGTCACCCTGCTGCGCTACTTCAGCGACGCGTCCTCGTACGAGCAGATCGCCGCCGTGTGTGGGGTGCCGGTCGGCACCGTCCGCAGCCGCCTCAACCACGCCCGCCGTGCGCTCGCCGGCGGTCTGCGCGCGGCCGCGACCACGGCGCACGCCGACGTCGCCGCCGCCAACGACGCCCGGTGGCGCGAGGGCCGCGACGTGATCGCCACCGCGATGGGCGGCGGCTTCGAGCGGGTGGTCCGCGAGAGTTGGTGGCCGAACGCCGAAATGATCGTGCCGGGCGGCCCGCGCGGCGGTCGTGACCTGGCGATCAGCGGCATGAACCGCGACCTGACCGCCGGGGTACGTCAGCGGCTGCGCAACGTGGCCGCCAGCGGCGACGTGCTGATCTGGGAGACCGACCTGATCAGCCCGCCCGACGACCCGGAGCACTGCCCACCCGCGGCGCTGTGGTTGCAGGTGCTGCGCGAGGGGCGGGTACGCCAACTGACCCTCTTCCACCCCGTCCCCGCGCTGGTCTGAAAAACCCTCCCGGCCGAGCGAACTTTTCCCCCGACCCGAGCATCTGGTCCGCGTCATGCACCAGTCGCCGTGTCGGCGGACGCCGCACGGTTCTCGGATCGGGAGATAGTTCATGGGTTCCACCAGCCACGACGTCAGCGCCCTCGCACCCGGTGCCCACACGTTCACCGTCGACGGCGTTCGGCAGGTCTACCACGTCGCCGGCACCGGCCCGGTCTGCGTGGCGCACTCCGGCGGCCCCGGCATCGAGTGGGCGTACCTGCGGACGCCCAGCCTTGAGACGCACTTCACCATGGTCTACGTCGAGCCGGTGGGCACCGGCGCGTCCGGGCAGCTGGAGAACCCCGCCGATTACCGCCTGGACACCTATGTCCAGTTCCTGCACGCCGTCGTCGAGCACCTCGGCGAACCCCGGGTGTACCTGCTCGGACACTCACACGGCGGTTTCGTCGCCCAGCGGTACGCGCTCACCCACCCGGACCGGATCGCCGGCCTCGCCCTGTACGACACGTCACCCGTCACCGGCGCCGAGTTCTGGGCCGAGGCCATGGCAGGCCTCGCCGCCTACCCGCAGCGGCACCCGGACCGGCCGGAGGCGGCGGCGGTCCCGGCCGCCTTCGCGCAGATCGGCGGCGCGACGGACGACGAGTCGTTGGGCGCCGCGCTGCGCGCCGCCCTGCCGGTGTACTTCGCGGACTTCTGGGGTCGACAGGACGAGTTCGCCCCGTTTCAGGCGGCCGTCCGGATCTGGTCGACGCCGGCCGGCGCGCAGGACCCCACGCCCTTCGACGTGCGGGACAACCTGGGTGAGATCACCGTGCCCGTCGTGGTGATCGTCGGAGCGTACGACTTCATCTGCGGCCCGCGCTGGGCCGAGCAGCTGCACGCCGGGCTTCCGGACTCGCGGCTGGTGACCCTGCCGCGAAGCGGACACTTCGCGCACATCGAGCAGCCGGCCGAGTTCACCGACGCCGTGGCGGAGCTGCTGAAGCGCTGACCCGCCCGGGTACGGCGCGACCCGAGGTCCGTTCGTCACAGCGGGCAGGCCTCGGGGTGCGGGCGCGTTGCACGGTCATAGGCTGAGCACTTTGCCGCACCGTGACACAGAGGAGACCGCCGTGAGCCAGACCGAACGGATGGATTCCGTCGACGAGTGGAACGTGGCCGAGGACGACGGGGTGCTGGACGCCTCCGACACCCTCGACGACGACCTGGTCGGCGACCCCCTCGACACCGGCATCGTCGCCGAGGACCACTGGACGGCGGCCAACCGGTTCGGCACCACGCCCGCCGAGGAGCGGGCGGGCGAGTCGCTGGAGCAGCACCTCGCCCAGGAGGTGCCGGATGTCGACCCGTACGCCGAGGGTGGCGACGACGAGGACGAGCTGACCCGCCGGGGGTACGAGGCGGAGGCGCGCGCCGGCCGCCTCGTCGCGTACGACGACGGCGTCCGCGAGGACGACGAGGCCGAGGCGGTGGCGTGGGACGCCGGCATCGACGCGGGTGCCGCCAGCGCCGAGGAAGCGGCGATCCACGTGGTCGAGGACCCGGACGGGCCCGGCGACGGTCCGTTGCGCTGACGACGTACCCGCCGCGCCCGGCACCTCAGCGGGTGCCGGGCGCGGCGGGGTCGGTCAGTGGATGACGACGGGCGTCTTGATCTGCTCGCCCTGCGGGTCGTCGAGCTGCGCCGGCTGCCGTCGGCGCGGCAGCAGGGCGGCCGGGATGAAGGTGAGCACGACCAGCGCGAACGCGACCCAGAACGTGGTGGCGAACGACTTGGCGGCGAAGTCGAGCCCGCGCTCGATGAGCGACGGGTCGACCGGCATCTGCTGAAGCAGCTCCGGCCGCTGCTGGGAGGCGATGGCCAGCCCCGCCTCGGTGACCGGCTTGCCGCTCTCGTCCACCAGGCCGGGAATCGGCCGGGAGCCGTTCAGCTCGTTGGTGAGGATCACCGACATCACGGCGGCACCGACCGACCCGCCGATCTGCTGGAGGATGTTGACGAGCGTCGAGCCGCGCGCCACCTCCTGCGCCTGCAACGTCCGCAGCGCCGACGTCATGATCGGCATCATCGTGCCGCCCATGCCCAGACCCATCACGAACAGCGACGCGCCGAGCAGCCAGTACGAGGTCTGCGGGTCGACCTGGGTGAAGCCGAAGAACCCGATCACGATGAGCCCCAACGCGAACGGGACCGTACGCCCGATCGGCACCCGGTCGGCGAGCGTGCCGGCGATCGGCATGGTGATCATCGCGCCGATGCCCTGCGGGGCCATCAGCAGGCCGGCGGCCAGCGTCGACTCACCGCGCACCTGCAGGAAGTAGCTCGGGAACAGCAGGCCGGCGCCCATGAACGCGATGATGAACACGAACATCGTCACCGACGCGATGGTCAGGCTGCGGTTGCGGAACAGGCGCAGGTCGAGCAGCGGGTGCCGGGGCCTGAACGAGTAGAGCACGAACGCCACCACCAGCGCCCCGCCGACCAGCATCGGGGCCCACACCTTGGCCTCGGCGAAGGTGCCCACCTCCGGCAGGGACGAGACGCCGTAGAGGAAGAGGGCCAGACCCGGGGAGAGCATGAGCATGCCGACGAAGTCGAACGACTCGGACGGCTCGGGCGCGTCCTTCGGCAGCGCGAACTGCGCGTAGATCAGGGCGATCAGGCCGATCGGCAGGTTGATCAGGAAGATCCAGTGCCAGCTCGCGGTGTCGATCAGCCAGCCACCCAGGATCGGGCCGCCGATCGGGCCCAGCAGCATCGGGATGCCGAGGACGGCCATCAACCGGCCGATCCGGTGCGGCCCGGCCGCCCGGGTCATGATGGTCATGCCCAGCGGCATGAGCATGCCGCCGCCGAGGCCCTGCAGGACCCGGTAGCCGATCAGCTCGCCGATCGTGTCGGCCATGGCGCAGAGCCCCGACCCGATCGTGAACAGAGCCAACGCCACCATGTAGAGCCGTTTGGTGCCGAACCGGTCCGCCGCCCACCCGCTGAGTGGGATCACGGTGGCGAGCGCGAGCGTGTAGGCGGTCATGGTCCAGGCGACGCGGGCGTAGGACGCGTCGAACTCGCTCTGGAATGTGGGCAGCGCCACACTGACCACCGTCACGTCGAGGATCGACATGATCGCGCCAAGGACGACGACGCCCGCCACCTTGAGCACCGCACCGTCGAGTTTGTCCGATGTCGCGATGGATTGCTGTGTCACTAACTCTCCTGAAGTCGATTGAGCCGGCCGATGGTGGGCGGTGGCGGCAATGCCGCGCCTACCGGGCGCGGGGCGCGACGTGCCGGGGCAGCGACGCGCGGAGGCAGACTAACCGCCAGTTGTGACGATTCGCCGCCGGTTTTCGTGACCGCCCGGCTGCTTATCCGAACGGCTGTGCGACTGTGGCCGGACGTCGGGGTGGCGATCGGCCGGCAGAACCGCGATCCAGTGGTCACCAGGGTGGTCTCCTGATCGGCCTGGACAGCCGCCCTGGTGATCTGTCGGTCTGTCGAACGCGTCAAGGCGGGAAAGCCGCGCGTCAGGCCCCGCCGTCCCTGCGCGGCAGGACCTCATCCCCGGTAGCTGAACGGGAGCGGCAGCGCGCCAGGTCTTGGCCCCCGCGCCCTCTCACCCCTCCGTAGCTGCACGGAGTGCGGGCGTGTGCACGGTCCTGGCCGCGCGCTCTCACCGCCTCGATAGCTGAACAGGAACGGGCCCACGCCGGTCCTGGCCGCGCGCCCCCACCGCCCTCGGTGGCCGCGCGGAATCGCGGCGTGCCGGGCTGGACACTCGATCCGCCCGCCAGCATCACTGCCAGCTTTACGGCGGCGAGACGTTGCTCCAAGCGGTGCGCGGCGTCGAGCGCGGCGATCAGGTCCTGCTCGGAAAGGGCCCAGACGGCCGTATCGGCGGAGCCGCGATCGCGTCCTCTGCCTGCGCCAACTCCTCGACCACGATCCGAATCTAGAACACCTGTACGACACTTTCAGTCACCGTGATCGATTCGCAGCAGGTCGGCGCCACGGCGGCGGGCGCCTGATTTATCGCGCGGCCCGCAACGCCGCCGCGACCTGGACCACGTCCAGGTCGACGACGACGTCCTCACCATCCCGCATGCCGCGCTCACCGATCGCCAGACCGATCAAGGCCAGTTCGGCGGCATCGTCACGCAGTTCGTACTCTTCGCGACTCTCCTCGCCGATGCCGCCCAACTCGTCGCGATTCCAGGCGGCGACGGCTGACTCGGCCAGAGACCGAGGCAACCGCACGCTGATCCGGCCGACTTGGGAACCGAGACGAGCACCGATCGCCAGCAGCACGGTCCGGTCCCGCTGATATCGCAGGTACTGTTCGCGATCCTCCACGAGCCGAGGCTACTCGCGCCCCGTGCAGCCACCGGTCCCAAGCCGGTGAACGTTAGTGGTCAGGGCACTAGTTGCTGCGCTTGCCGGCGTCGAGGGCAGCCAGCTCCACTCGCTGCCGGTGTTCCCGCCACCATGACTCGTCGGCCGGGGGCAGATTGTCGTTTTCCGACAGCAGCCCGACCGCGCCGTCGATGAGTTCGCGCACGATGTCGGCGTGGCCTGCGTGCCGTTGCGTTTCCGCGACGACGTGGACCAGGACGTGGTGCAGCGTGACAGCAGCATCGCCCCACCACGGCACCCGGCCGACCTCATCCAGGGTGAGGGCTTCGATGGTGGTGTCGGCGTGGGCGATCGCGCGACGGTACAGTGCGACGATTTCCTCGCGGGTCTCATCCGCGCTCGCCCACATGTCGGCGTTGGGCTCCGCCCCGTCGCCGACGTACGGCAGTTCCTCCTCGAACGGCCGGCCGAACACGACGCCGAAGTAGAGGACCTCCATGGCCGCCGCGTGCTTCACCAGACCCAGCAGGTTGGTCGCGGTCCGGGTCAACGGACGCCGAACATCGTATTCGCTGAGCCCGTCGAGCTTCCACAGCAGCGTGTCGCGGCCGCCCTTCAGGTAACTGTGCAGGTCTGCCTTCATCGCGGCACTATGGCATCCGATCTGGTGTCGGCGCTGCCCCGGACAATCGACGAAGCTCGTGATCGGTGGAACCTAGGCGGTGACCACCGGCACGGCGGCGGTGAGTGCCCAGTCGTGCCCGATGTCGGCGGCGGCGCGCAGCAACCTCGGCAGGTGCTCCTCGCGCAGGGTCTCCACCGAGGTCTCGGCGGCGTGCACCGTCACGTTGATGGCGGCGACGACCCGCCCGTCGCCGTCGCGGACGCCGGTGGCGACGGACCGGATCCCCGGGGCCAGGTCCTGGTCGGCGAGCGCCCAGCCCTTCGCCCGGACCTCGCGCAGCACGGCGTCGAGGTCGCCGGGCGAGGGCTGCCAGCGCGGGGTGATGCCGGAGCGGCTGGGCTCGGCGAGGACGGCGGCCAGTGTGTCCGGCGGTAGCGCGGCGAGCAGCACCTTGCCCATCGACGTCGCGGGCGCCGGGAAGCGGGTGCCGATGGTGACGCCCAGCGTCACGATCTTGGGGACGGCCACCCGGGCGACGTAGACGATGTCACTGCCGTCGAGCTGGGCCATCGAGGTCGACTCGTTGGTCTGCGCGACCAGCTTCTCCATGTGCGGGCGGGCCACGTCCCACATGTTCAGCGCGTTGACGTACGCCATCCCCAGTTCGAGGACACGCGGGGTGAGGGTGTGGCCGCGGCCCGCCGCGCGGACGTAGCCCAGCGATTCGAGCGTGATGAGGATGCGCCGGACGGTGGGGCGGGCCAGGCCGGTGGCGGCGGCGATCTCGCTGAGGGTCATCGAGGGGCTGGCGGGACGGAAGGAGCGCAGGACGTCGAGGCCCCGAGCGAGAGCCTCGATGAAGTCGGGCCCGGTGCCCCTTCCGTTGTCACCCATGTCCTAATGCTTCCATTGCGCCGACCCGGCGTCCCACTCGGTGTACTGGTACGGGTTCTCCAGGATCGCGGTCTCGGGGATGTCCGGGTTCATGCCCCGCTGCCACGCCTGCTCCCCCATCGTCTCGCGCAGGTGGTCGATGGTCGCCGCCACCCGCGCCCGCGCGGCGGCGAGGTCGACGCCGACGAGGCGGCCGTCGCGCTTCACGACGCGCCCACCGACGAGCACTGTGTGCACGTCGGCACGCTGGGCCTGGAAGACGACGTGACCGTGCGGGTTCAGGATCGGGAACATCACCGGCGAGGCGTCGTTCTTGATCAGGACGACGTCGGCCTGCCGGCCGGCGGTGAGCGCGCCGATGGTGGCATCCATGCCGAGGGCGCGGGCGCCGCCCCGGGTGGCCCACTCGACGACCTGCTCGGCGCGCAGGTGGCAGTGGGTGACGGTCTCCTGCTTGGCGTGCGCCTCCAGGTGCTCCCGGGAGCGGTCCGCGCCGAGCGTGCTGCGCATCGCGGAGAAGAGGTCGCCGCTCCACCACACGCTGGTGTCCATCGACAGTGACACCGGGATGTCGTGGTGGCGCAGCTGCCAGGTGGGTGGGTAACCCTGGCCGGCGCTCTGCTCGCTCTCGGTCGAGACGGAGACCGAGCCGCCGGTCGCGGCGATCCGGTTGTACGAGTCGTGGATGAGCGTCGCCGCGTGCACGTAGACGGTCGACGGGGTCATGAACCCGTTCTCGTGCATCAGTCGGATGCCGTCGTCGTTGGTGGCGCCCCACACGCCGGCGTGGGTGGTCACCGCGGCGCCCAACTCCCGGGCCACCTCGAACGCGGCCCGTTCCGGGAAGGCGGGGTCGCCGGTGACGTCGAAGGCCATCTGGAAGCCGGCCAGCTTGCCCCCGTCGACGCGGCGGCGGTGGAAGTCGCGGAACTCCGGGGAGGTGGCCCATTCCCAGGGCCCCTGCTGGATGTTGCCGTAGGCGAGCACGAATCGCCCGTCGACCGCCTCCAGGGCGTCCACTGCGGCGTCGGCGTGCTCGGGCGTCTGCAACCCGTGCGACCAGTCGACAGTGGTGGTGACGCCCGCGTCGATCGCCTCGATCGCCCCGAGCAGGTTGCCGGCGTGGATGTCCTCGGGCCGGAACAGCTTGCCGGACTCGAGGTAGTACCAGACGAAGTACTGGGTCAGGGTCCAGTCGGCGCCGTACCCGCGCATCGCGGTCTGCCACAGGTGCCGGTGGGTGTCGACCATGCCGGGCATGAGGATGCCGCCGGTGGCGTCGATCTCCAGGGCGTCGTCGGGCGCGGTGAGGCCGACGCCGACCTGCGCGATCCGGTCGCCGACGACCAGCACGTCGGCGCCGGGGAGCACCGTGTGCGCGTCGTCCATGGTGAGAACCAGGCCGTTGCGGAAGACCACCGGCCGGTCGGTTGCGCTCATCGCCACCCATTCCTTTCCGGGGTACGAGGGGAATCCGAACTCTTGTCCGCTGTACGGCCAGCCCGGGTGGCGCAAGTGTGGTCCGGGTCACCATTCGTGTCAAGGTCTGGCCCCGCTGGCCAATTCCTCCGTTGACACTCCCCTTCCGGTGTCGGAAGCTGTCACGACGGACAGGTGTCCGTAGAACGGGCGGAAAAATGGTGCAGCATTCGACAGGGCCGTTGGCCGGGCTGCTCGTCGCGGACTTCTCCCGGATCCTCGCCGGGCCGTACGCGACGATGCTCCTGGCCGACCTCGGCGCACAGGTGGTCAAAGTGGAGAGCCCCGGTGGCGACGACACCCGCACCTGGATGCCGCCCACCCGCGACGGTGTCTCGACGTACTACCTCGGCATCAACCGCAACAAGCGGTCGATCGCCCTGGACCTCAAGAATCCCGACGACCTGGCCGCCGCGCAGGAGCTGGCCCGCCGCGCCGACGTGCTCATCGAGAACTTCCGGCCCGGTGGCCTCGCCCGGTTCGGCCTCGACTACGACACGGTCACCGCGACCAACGAGAAGGTCGTGTACGCGAGCATCAGCGGCTTCGGCACCGGCGCCGGCCGGGACTTCCCCGGCTACGACCTGATGGTGCAGGCCATCTCGGGCCTGATGAGCCTCACCGGCGACCCGGACGGCTCGCCGTACCGGGCCGGGATCTCGGTCTTCGACGTGATGGCCGGGTTGCACGCGAGCATCGGCATCCTCGCCGCGCTGCACCACCGTGGCGCGACCGGACGCGGCCAGCACGTCGAGGTCAACCTGCTCAGCTCGGCGCTGTCCGGCCTGGTCAACCACTCCAGCGGCTACGTCGCCGGCGGGACCGTCCCGTTCCGGATGGGCAACGCGCACCCCAGTCTCTTCCCGTACGAGCCGCTGCCCACCGCCGACGGCGAGCTGATCGTCATCGCCGGCAACGACGGGCAGTTCCGCAAGCTCTGCCAGGTGCTCGACCTGCCCGACCTGCCGGACGACCCGCGCTTCGGCCGCAACCAGGACCGCACCGCCAACCGCGAGGAGCTGCGTCCCCTGCTCGTCGAACGGCTCGCCACCCGACCGAAGGACGAGTGGTTCCGTGATTTGCTCGCCGCCGGCGTCCCGTGCGCGCCGATCAACACCATCGACGGCGGGGTGGCGCTCGCCGAGGAACTGGGGCTCGACCCGGTCGTCACCGTCGGGGACGTACCCGGCGTGCGTAACCCCATCACCTTCTCCGACACCCCGGCGCGTTACGAACTGCCGCCGCCCGGGCTCGACGAACACGGCGAGGAGATCCGCGCGTGGCTGAAGAACTGAGCTTCCCGACCGGGATCGGCACCTCCGACCCGACCACCATCTCCCTGCTGGGGCACGACCTGGCCGCCGACCTGATGGGCACCGTGGGCTTCGGCGAGCTGGCGTACTGGCTGGTCGCCGGCCGCCGGCCCACCTCCGGTGAGGTACGGGTCTTCGAGGCGGTGCTGGTGGCCCTCGCCGACCACGGCTTCACCCCGACGGCGATCGCGGCCCGGCTGACCTACCTGTCCGCGCCCGAGTCGTTGCAGGGCGCGCTCGCCGCCGGTCTGCTCGGCGGCGGCTCGCGCTTCCTCGGCGTCACCGAGGACTGTGGACGTTTCCTCGCCGACACGCTCGCCCAGGCCGGTGAGGTGACCGACTACGACGCGGTGGCGCTGGACGCGGTCACCCGGGCCAAGCAGGAACGCCGGCTGGTCCCCGGGCTGGGGCACCCCGTGCACAAGGAGCAGGACCCGCGCACCCCCGTGCTGATCCGGATCGCCACCGAGGAGGGTCTGCACGGCCCGCACCTGCGGCTGTTCGAGGCGATCGGACGCGTCCACCCGCAGGTGCTCGGCCGCACCCTGCCGCTCAACGGCGCCGGGGTCTGCGGCGCGGCCCTGGCCGATCTGGGGCTCCCCGTCGAGATGCTGCGCGGCTTCGCCCTGCTGGCCCGCGCGGCGGGGCTGCTCGGGCACCTCGCCGAGGAACGACGACGACCGCTCGGCATGGACATCTACCGCACTGTCGACAGCAACGCCGTCTACGAACCCTGACCCCCTCTCCGCACCCCCGAAAGGAGCGGGAATGGCCTCCATCGTCGCGGTCATCGCCTCCACCCACCACCCCTTCTACTACCGGGCCAGCACCGCCACCGGCGATGATCGACCACCGTTCGCCGACGAGTGGACCCGCAAGATCCTGGCGTTCCGGGAGACGTTGACCCGGGCCCGACCCGACGTGCTGGTGATGGTCGGCTCCGACCACTTCCACCAGCTCTGGCTGGACAACATGCCGCAGTTCCTGGTCGGCAAGGCGCCCCGCTACGACGCCAACTGGTACAACGAGGAGCGCGAGTTCGGGCTGCCCCGGATGCTGCTCACCGGCCAGGAGGACCTGTCCGCGCACATCCTGCGGGCCGGGCTCGACGCCGGGTTCGACCTCGCGTTCAGCAACGAGCTGCGCATCGACCACAGCATCACCTGCCCGATCATCACGCTGCGGCCCGAGGCCGACCTGCCGATCGTGCCGATCTACACGAACATCTTCGCGCCGCCGCTACCGCAGCCCAAGCGCTTCGTCCAGCTCGGCCAGAGCATCCGCGACATCGTCGAGTCGTGGCCGTCGCACCTGCGGGTGGCCGTCATCGGCACCGGTCACCTCTCGCTGGAGCTGGGCGGCCCCCGGCAGTTCGGCCCGCACGGCCCGGACCCGGAGTTCGACAGGCGGGCCGTCGAGTGGATCGCCAACGGCGACCTGGACGAGTGCCTGCGCGAGGTCACCCTGGACAGCCTGCACTCCCCCGGCAACGCCACCCACGGTTTCATGGACTTCATGCTCATGATGGGCGTGGCCGGTGCCGGCGTGAAGGCCGACTACGTCGACACCCTCGACCTGTTCCACACCATGGAGGCCTACTTCACCTGGTACCCGAACGGAGCGCCGACGGCATGAGCAGATACCTGCTGAACAAGTTCCTCTTCACCGTCGACCGGGACCCGGAGCTGGTCGAGCGCTACCGCAGCGAGCCGCGCGAGCTGGTCGCCTGGTGGGAGGCCGAGTGCGCCAACACGGTGCTGAACTGCCACACCGGCGAGGCCAGCACCTGGCTGCGCTTCGACGACGTGGAGCGCGAGGCGCTGGCCACCCACGACCACGTGAAGCTCTTCGAGCTGGGCGCGCACCCGTTCCTCACCCTGACCCTCTTCATCGCCCTCTTCGAGCGGGACAACACCGAGCCGCTGGAATACCAGAAGTCCTACGGCGCGCGGCTGGCCCACTTCTCGATGCCCTACCCGGACATCGCGACGTGATCCGCGCGGCAGTGCTCACCCGCTGCGGTGCCGCGCCGACGCTCGCCGAGCGGCCGACACCCGTGCCAGCCGACGGCGAGGTGGCGGTCACCGTCGAGGCGGTGCCGATCACCCCGCTGGACGTGCTGTGCGCCAGCGGCACCAGCTACTTCGGCCCGCCGACCACCCCGTACGTGCCGGGGGTGCAGGGGGTCGGTCGGCTGGCCGACGGCACTCCCGTGTGGTTCGGCACGTCGGCCGGGATGCGCCCTGGTGTGGACGGCAGCATGGCGGGCACGGTCACGGTGCCCACCGCCGACGTGGTGGCGCTGCCCGACGGCGTACCGCTGAGCCTGCTCGCGGCCCTGGGCCTCTCCGCGGTCGCCGCGCAGGCGGCGCTGACCGACGCCGGCGGCCTGTCGGTCGGTGACCAGGTCGTCGTGCTGGGGGCCGGGGGTGTGGTGGGCCAGGCCGCCATCCAGCTCGCACTGCTCGGCGGCGCCCGCCGCGTCATCGCCGTGGCCCGCTCGGCGGCGGCCCGCGCCCGGGCCGAGGAGCTCGGCGCCGCCGTCGCCCTCCCGCTGCTCCCCGACGACGACGTCGCGTCGTTGGCCGACCGGCTGCGCCACGCCGCCGACGGGCCGCTCGACCTCGTCCTGGACCCGGTCTTCGGTGTCCCGGCCGCGGCGGCGCTGCGGGTGCTGCGCCCCGGTGGGCGACTGGTCAACCTGGGCAGCGCGGCGGGTGCGACCGCACCCATCGAGTCCGCCGTGCTGCGCAGCGGGGCACTGCGGATCGTCGGTTACACCAACAACGGGTTGTCGACCGCCGCGCGGGCAGCGGCGCTGACAGTGGTGGCCGGGCACGCGGCGACCGGCCGGCTCACCGTCGATCATGAGATCGTGCCCTTCGATGCCGTCGCGGATGCCTGGGCCCGGCAGGACGCCGGCACCGCCGCCGGCCGGATCGTCCTCGCGCTCTGAGGAGGGCCGGACCCCAGCCAGGGATCGCGAAACCCTGGATAAACCGCACCTGGTTGGGGTTCCGGCACGGTGCGACGGTCGGTCCATGACACCTTCCACCCACACCGTCGCCGGCCACTGGATCGGTGGCGAGACCGTCACCGGCTCCGCCGGCACCCTTCCCGTCGTGAACCCGGCCACCGGCGAGGTCGTCGCCGAGACCCCGGCCGGCACCGCCGCCGACGTCGATCGCGCCGTCGCCGCCGCCCGGGCCGCCTTCCCGGCCTGGTCGGCGACCACCCCGCAGCACCGGGCGGACGTGCTGCGCCGCCTCGGCGCCGGCCTCGCCGCCCGTACCGAGGAGATCGCCCAGGCGATCACCGCCGAGATGGGCTCGCCGATCGGCATGTCCCGCACCGCCCAGGTCGCCTTCCCGGCCGCGGTGCTCGAATCCATCGCCGGCCTGGCCGACGACTTCGCCTGGACCGAGGAGGTCGGCAACTCGCTGATCGTCCGCGAGCCGATCGGCGTGGTCGGCGCGATCACGCCGTGGAATTTCCCGCTCCAGCAGATCGTCTCCAAGCTGGCCCCGGCCCTGCTCGCCGGCAACACGATGGTCTTCAAGCCGTCCGAGAACGCCCCGCTGACCGCGCGCATCCTCGCCGAGACCGCCGCCGAGGCCGGCGTACCGGCGGGCGTCTTCAACGTCGTCTACGGCACCGGCGCGACGGTCGGCGAGGCGATCTCCGCCCACCCGGACATCGACATGATCTCGTTCACCGGCTCCACCCGCGCCGGGCAGCGCATCTCGGCGGTGGCCGCGGCGAGCGTCAAGCGGGTCGCGCTGGAGCTGGGCGGCAAGGGGGCGAACATCATCCTGGACGACGCCGACCTGCCCGACGCTGTCGAGCGGGGCCTGATGATGGCGTTCAGCAACGGCGGTCAGGTCTGCGGCGCGTGGCCCCGGATGCTGGTGCCCGCCTCCCGGCAGGACGAGGTCGTGGCGTTGGCCGTCGAGGCCGCGAAGCAGTACACAGTCGGCGACCCGGGCGACGAGGCCACCCGGATCGGCCCGATGGCGTCCGAGACGCACCGACAGAAGGTGATCGGGTACATCGAGCGGGGCATCGCCGACGGCGCCCGGCTGGTGTTCGGCGGCCCGCAGCGGCCCGAGGGGCTGACCGTCGGGGCCTACGTCCAGCCGACGATCTTCGCCGACGTCGACCCGGCCTCCGCGATCGCTCAGGAGGAGATCTTCGGCCCGGTGCTGACGATCATCCCGTACGCGGACGAGGAGGAGGCCGTGGCCATCGCCAACGGCACGGTGTACGGCCTCACCAGCGGCGTCTTCGGTGAGCCGGAGCACGCTCTCGCCGTCGCCCGGCGGCTGCGCGTGGGCCAGGTCGACGTGAACGCCGGCCACTGGAACCCGCTCGCCCCGTTCGGCGGCTACAAGCACTCCGGCAACGGCCGCGAGTTCGGCCGAATGGGCCTCGAAGAGTTCCTGGAAACAAAGTCCATCCAGCGCTAACCCCCCCACCCCGCCGCCCCGCCCCCACCCCACCCCTTTGATCCCGCCGATCTTGCACTTTCGGTCGTCGGAATGAGGCGAAACGCACCTCATGTCCCGACAGAAACCGCAAGATCGCGAAGGGGGTGGGGTGGGGTGGGGTGGGGCGGAGGGAACACGGGGTTGGGGGTGTGCTGTTGCGCTCGATGTGCCGGGTCGTTTCCCGGCACCTGCCGATCGGAGTCATCGTGGACCGCGCCCAACTCGCGAGCTTCCTGCGCACCCGCCGCGAGGCCCTACAGCCCGAGGACGTCGGGCTGCCCCGGGGCCCGCGCCGACGCACCGGAGGGCTCCGGCGCGAGGAGGTCGCCGCGTTGAGCGGGATGTCCACCGACTACTACAGCCGGCTGGAGCAGCAGCGTGGGCCGCACCCCTCGGAGCAGATGCTCGCCGCGCTCGCTCGTGGCCTGCGACTCTCCCTCGCCGAACGGGACCACCTGTTCCAGCTCGCCGGGCACGCGGTTCCGCGTCGGGCGCTGCGCGCCGATCACGTGAACCCGGGCATGATGCGGATCCTCGACCGGATGCACGACACCCCGGCCCAGGTGGTGAACCACCTGGGCGAGACCCTGGCGCAGACCGCGCCGGCCGTCGCGCTGCTCGGTGACGAGACCCGGTACACCGGCCTGGCGCGCAGCGCCCACCACCGCTGGTTCACCGACCCGGCGGCACGGCAGCTGCACCCGGCGCAGGACCACCAGACGCAGAGCCGCCTGCTCGTGGCGCACCTGCACGCCGCGTACACCCGTGACGGGCGCGGGTCACGGGCCGCCGCGCTCGTCGACGACCTGCTGGCCCGGAGCGTCGAGTTCGCGCGGCTGTGGCGCGAACACCCGGTGCCGGCCGGCTACTGCCCGCCCAAGCACTTCGCGCACCCGGAGGTCGGGGCGTTGGAGCTGCACTGCCAGACACTCGTCGACCCGGACCAGTCGCAGACGCTGTTGGTCTTCACCGCCGTGCCCGGGTCGCCCAGCGACGAGAAGCTGCGCTTGCTCTCCGTCATCGGCGGCCAGCTCGTCTGACCCGTCCGATCAGCCCCGGGCGGGGTAGCGGGCCGGGCTGACGCCCAGGTAGCGCCGGAAGTGGCGGGCCAGGTGCGCCTGGTCGTAGAACCCGGCCGCGACGGCCGCCTCGACGGGCCGCTGCCCGGCGAGGAGCAGGCGCCGGGCCAGCTCGATCCGACGACCGGTCAGATACGAGTGCGGTGGCACGCCGTACACCTGGGTGAAGATCCGGACCAGGTGGGTCGGGTGGGCGTGCAGCAGCTGCGCGGCCTCCCCCAGCGTGACGCCCTCGACGGTCCGGGCGTCCAGCAGCTCCCGTAGTCGGACCGCGAGGCCGCGTCCGGCCGGCTGGCCATCGACCGGAGGGCGCTGGCGCAGCTGGCGGCGGAGCCGGTCCAGGATGAGCGCGAGGCGACTCTCGGCCTCGAACTCGTCGCCGGGCGCGGCCAGCGCTTGGTGCAGGTGGTGGATCCGGTCGCGCAGCTGCGGATCGGCCAGGTCCGGCTCGTCCACGGCCCGGCCGATCAGCTCGGCGTCGAGCGCGGAGGTGTCCAGGTACAGGACCGCTTGCGGAAGCCGTCCGGGGTGGCGGAGCTGCCGTCGTGCGGGACGTGCGGTGGCAGCAGGGTGACCGACGTGCGCAGCGCGCCGTGCCGGTGCCGGTCCAGGTCGAAGCGGACCGCGCCGTCGTCGACGATCAACAGCGTCCACACGTCGTGGATGTGCCGGGGGTAGGCGTGGTCCACGAAATGGGCGTGGAAGACCTCGGCGACCCCGGCTACCGCGGGTCGCCATGCGCTGACGTGCGAGCCAGCCGGGCTGGTGGCCACGCTAAGAACGTACAAGACCGGGCGACGTCGGGGCGGGCAGGCTCGACGCCATGACCGAACCGATCCGTTTTCCCACCAAGATCGCCGTACTGCTCCGTGACGACCTGGCGAGCTGGCAACGACTGAACGTCACCGCCTTCCTGGTCAGCGGCATCGCGAGCACCCTGCCCGAGTTGCTCGGCGAGGAGTACCGGGACGCCGACGACACCCGCTACCTGCCGATGTTCGGCCAGCCGGTGCTGATCTTCGCCGGGGATCGGGCGACGGTGGTCGGCGCGCACTCACGCGCCCTCGCCCGGGGCCTACGGTTGGCGATCTTCACGGCCGAACTGTTCGCCACCGGCAACGACCGGGACAACCGGGCCGCCGTCCGTGCGGTCGGACGGGAGAAGCTCGACCTGGTGGGCCTGGCGCTGCACGCGCCACGCAACGTGGTGGACAAGGTGCTCAAGGGCGCGTCGATGCACCCGTAACGGCATCCGTGGCGACGAAGACATTGATATCGGTGTGTATGGCTGTAATGATTAACACACTTTACAGTTATTTCGCCGCCCCGGAAGGACCCGACATGGCGCGACGACTGGCCGGGCTCGTGCCCCGCCACCCCCGCATCAGACTGACCTCCGCGCTCGCCGCGGCCCTGCTCGCCGTACCGGCCGCGATGGTCGTCGGCGCGGCACCCGCCACGGCGGCCGCGACCGGCGCCATCACCGGGTACGGCGGCAAGTGCGTCGACGTGGCCGCCGCGAACCCGGCCAACAACACCCAGGTCCAGCTCTTCACCTGCAACGGCTCCACCGCGCAGCAGTGGACGGTGGCCGACGACGGCACCATCCGGGCGCTGGGCAAGTGCCTGGACATCGCCGCCGCCAGCACGGCAAACGGTGCCCGGGTGCAGATCTACGACTGCAACGGCACCGGGGCGCAGCAGTGGTCGGCCAACGCCGGCCAACTGGTCAACCCGGTCTCCGGCAAGTGCCTCGACGCCACCGGTCCCAGCTCGGCCGACGGCACCCCGCTGCAGATCTGGAGCTGCACCGGCACCGCCAACCAGACCTGGACACTGCCCAGCGGCGGCGGCACGACACCACCGCCCTCTGCCGGTTTCACCCACCCCGGCGTGCTGGTCAGCCGAGGCCAGCTCGACTTCGTCCGGGGTCGGGTCCAGGCCGGCGCGCAGCCGTGGGCGGCGGCCTACAACCAGATGATGAGCAGCCGGTACGCCTCCCTGTCGCGTACCCCGGCGCCCCGTTCGGTGGTCGAGTGCGGTTCCTACTCCAACCCGAACAACGGCTGCACCGACGAGCGTGAGGACGCAATCGCCGCGTACACCGACGCGCTGGCCTGGTATGTCACCGGGGACGCCCGGTACGCGCAGAAGTCCATCCAGATCATGGACGCGTGGTCGGCCACGATCACCGCCCACACCGGCAGCAACGCCCCGCTGCAGACCGGCTGGGCCGCCTCGGTCTGGCCCCGGGCCGCCGAGATCATCAAGTACACGTACACCAGCTGGCCCAACGCCAGCCGTTTCGCCACCATGCTGCGCACCGTCTACCTGCCGATGGTGCGCAACGGCTCGAACAGCAACGGCAACTGGGAACTGACCATGATGGAGGCCGCCGTCGGCATCGCGGTGTTCCTGGACGACCGCAGCGCCTACGACGCGGCGGTCACCCGCTTCCTCAACCGCACCCGGGCCTTCGTGTACCTGCCCAGCGACGGCGCGTTGCCGTACACCACGCCCGGCAGCGGTCTGGACACCAGCGCGGAGATCATCGGCTACTGGCAGGGCCAGTCCACCTTCGTCGCCGGCCTGGCCCAGGAGACCTGCCGCGACTTCGTCCACACCGGGTACGGGATCTCCGCCATCTCACACGTCGCGGAGACCTCCCGGATCCAGGGCCGCGACCTGTACCCGCAGGTCGGCGAGCGGCTGCGTCAGGCGCTCGGCTTCCACTCGCGCTACCAGCTCGGCGAGGCGCCGCCCTCCTGGCTCTGCGGCGGCAGCCTCACCCGGGGCCTCGGCCCGATCACCGAGGTCGGCTTCAACGCGATGAGCAACCGGTTGGGCAACGTCATGACCAACACCCAGACCCTCACGCTGCAACAACGTCCGGCCGGAACCAACAACCTCTTCGTCGCCTGGGAGACGTTGACCCACGCCAACAACCCCAACTGACCGGGCCGCCGTGGGGCGGCGCCGACAACCGACGCCACCCCACGGCGGTGCTCAGCCGTCAGTCCCCAGCGCCACCACCGGGCTGACCCGCGACGCCCGACGGGCCGGCAGCACCCCGGCCAGCGCGGTCAGCCCGACCAGCACCACGAACAGCCCGGCCAGCGGCAGCAGCGGCGCGGTCAGCGGTGCCGCGATCCCGAGGGCCTGCACCGCCAACCAGGCGTACGGGACGCCCAGCACCAGGCCGATGCTCGCGCCGATCAACCCGTACAGGCCGGACTCGACAGTCAACATGGTGCGCAGACCCGTCCGGGACAGCCCGATCGCCCGGAGCAGCCCGGACTCGCGTACCCGCTCGACCACCGACAGCGCGGTCGTGGAGCCCACCCCGACGACCGCGATCAGCACCGTCAGGCTGACCAGACCGACCGCGATCCAGACCAGGGTGCGCACCAACGCGTCGGTGCGGTCCCGTTCGTCGGCGAGCACCGTGAGGCCCACCCCGTCGCTGCCCGCGATCGCCTGCCGCAGCGCCCGCACGCCGGCGGTGCGACCGTCCTCGCCGGCACCGGCCGCGTCCGCCAGCAGACCGGTGTACGCCGACGGCACGCCGAGCCGGTCCAGGTCGGCCGGGTCGGCGAGGATGCCCGCGTGCAGCGGCCCGTCACCGGGCAGCACCGCGACCACCCGGACGTCGACCCGGCGGGTGGCGACGGCGAGCGTCGCGGTGTCGCCGGCCCGCAGGCCCGCGTCCCGCGCGACCCAGCTGTTGAGCACGATCCGGCCGGGGCCGCGATCGTCCAGGCTGCCCTGGGCCACGTCCAGGTCACCGGTGCTCGGCAACACCGCCACGTCCAGGTCGCTCATCGGGTAGCCGGACTCGACGGCGCCGAGCCTGTCGGCACCGCGCAGCAGCGTGGCGTCGTCGACCTTCCGGTACGGCACCACCCGGGCCAGCGCGCCGTGCGCCGCCTCGGCCCGACTCACCACAGCCGGCGGCAGCGTCGCACCGTTGCCGGTGACCTCGAAGTCGGTGGGGGCCGCGAGCGCCATCTCGCGGTCGGCGAGGACCTGCAACGACGTGCCGCCGATGACCACCCCGGAGATCAGCGTCGTGCCCAGCGCGACCACGACGGAGACCGCGGCCGCCCGGCGCGGCGCCCCGCCGATGCCACCGACCGACATCCGCCCGAGCGGCCCGAGCTGGCGCAGCGGCCAACCGACCACTGCCAGCACCGGGCGTACCAGCAGCGGACCGAGGGCGACCAGCGCGAAGAACGCCAGCGCGCCGGACCCGACCAGCAGAAGCAGCGGCATCGCGGGGTCGTAGCTCGACTGGTCCGGCTTCGGCAACTGACTGATCGTCGCGACCGCCGCCAGTACCGCACCGATGGCCAGGATCAGCCCGCCGACCAGACGCAGGACCCCGATGCCGCGCCGGCCGGCGGTGGTGCTCGCCGTCCGCAGTGCCTCCAGCGGGGAGACCCGGGCGGCCGAGAGCGCCGGTGCCAGCACGGCCAGCACGGTGAGCACGACAGCACCGATCACCACCAGGACCGCCGTCGCCAGTGGCAGGCCCGGCGCGGAGACCGCGCGGCCGGTGGCGCGCAGCACCGCCGGCAGCGCGTACCCGAGGGCGAGGGCACTGACGACCCCGACGACGCCGGCGACCAGCCCGGTCAGGGCTCCCTCGGCGGTCAGGGCCCGCACCAGGGTGCCCCGACTCGCGCCGACCGCCCGCAGCAGCGCGAGCTGCCGCATCCGCTGGGCGAAGACGATGCGGAAGGTCGAGGTGACCACCAGCGCCGCGGCGACGACGGCGATGGAGACGAACATGCCGACCAGGATGAAGAGTCGCCCGACCTCCTCGGCCGCCGCGTTGGCCTCGGCCTCGCGCACCTCGGCGCCGGAGCGGATCGGCTGGCCGGCGACCGCCGCGCTCACCCGTTGGCGGACGACCTCCGTCGAGGCGTCGGCGGAAACTCGCAGGTCGACGCGCTCCACGCCGGTGAGGCGCGCCCAGGCGATCACCGCGCTGTCCGGGGCGTACGCGTCGTAGCCGGCGTCGGCGGCGGTCTCCACCACGCCGGTCACGGTGAGTGCGGCGGGGGCGGTGAGCTCACCGCCGGTACCGCTGGTGGTGGTGCCGACCGAGAGCCCGAGCCGCTCGGCGGTGCGCGGCGTGACCGCGATCTCGCCGGGCTGGTCCGGGTAGCTGCCCTCGATCAGCCGGACCGTGCTCAGCGGGCCGGTGCCCGGATCGGCCTGGAGGTTGAGGTAGCCCTCGCCGACGGAGATCCCGGCCGACGCCCGGGCCACCGCCTCGGCCACCCCGGGCACGGCCCGGATCTGCCGCACGTCCGCCACGGTGGGTGGCGGCTCGCCGGGGCTGCCGATCACGAGGTCGGTGACGGCCGGGGTGCCGCTGAGGTTGTCCCGCACGGTCCGCTCGGTGATCTGCTGCACCAGCACGGTGCCGAAGACGACGAACGACGCGACCAGGATCGCCAGGCCGGTCAGGATCAGCCGGCCGGGCCGCCGGGCCGCGGCGGCCGTCTGGGTACGCAACACCGTCGCCCTCATGCCCGGGCCGCCAGCTCACGCAGGGCGTCGGTGACCGACACCTGGTCCGGCTTGTCGATCTCGCCGGCCAGCCGCCCGTCGGCGAGCAGCACCACCCGGTCGGCGTACGCGGCGGCGATCGGGTCGTGGGTGACCATGACGACGGTCTGGCCGAGGTCGCGTACCGAGTCGCGCAGGATGGTGAGCACCTCCGCGCCGGAGCGGGAGTCGAGGTTGCCGGTCGGCTCGTCGGCGAAGACGACCTCGGGCCGGGCCACCAGCGCCCGGGCCAGCGCGACCCGCTGCTGCTGGCCACCGGACAGCTCGCTGGGCCGGTGGTTCAGCCGGTCGCCGAGGCCCAGCACCCGCACCAGGTGCGCGAGGAGGTCGGCGTCGGGCCGCCGACCGGCGAGGTCCAGCGGCAGGGTGATGTTCTGCGCGGCGGTGAGCTGCGGCAGCAGGTTGAAGGACTGGAAGACGAAGCCGATCCGCTCCCGGCGTACCCGGGTCAGGGTCCGGTCCGACCGGCCGGTCAGCTCCGTACCGCCGAGCAGGACGCGTCCGGAGGTGGCCGTGTCGAGTCCGGCGAGGCAGTGCATCAGCGTCGACTTGCCGGACCCGGACGAGCCCATGATCGCGGTGAACTCGGCCCGGCCGAAGCCGACCGAGACCCCGTCCAGGGCACGGACGGCGGTCTCGCCGCTGCCGTACACCTTCACCAGGTCGACCGCGGCGACCGCGGCGTGGCTGGTCTGCGGCGGGGCGTGGGTTGTCATCGTTCCTCCAGTGGCTGCGTGGTGACCGGGGAAGCGTCGCCGCCGCGGTGGGGTGGGCGCATCGGCCCGGGGCCGGGTATCGCCGTCACCGGGTCTGCCTTTTGGCCGATCCGGCAGCTCCGCCCGGCTGGCTACGCTGGGTCACCATGAGCGCTCCGGATCTTCGCCGTCTGTGGGTACGCCTGGCTCAGGCGGCCGGGCTGGTGGCCTTTGGCCTCCTCGCTCTGTTCGACTTCACGGCCAGCACTGCGGACGACCGCGGGATCTCGGCTCTTCTGCTCCTGCTGGTGCCGGTGGGGTTGGCGGTGGCGACGGTGCCGCTCTGGCTGCCGGTGCACCAACCGGGTTCGCGCCGGCTGCCGGTGGCCGCGCTGGCCCTCGCCGCCGCCTCACTGGCGGTGACCGCGGGGGTGGTGCTCCTCTCCGCAGGCGGCGGCATCCTGATCGCCCGCACCTGGGGGCTCGCCGAGTCGGCCGGGCTGATCGGCGTGGTCTTCGTGGTGAGCCGTTGGGGCGCGCCCCGGCTCGCCCCGTGGGCGGCGGTGGCCGCCGGGCTCGCCGTGGCCGCGATGCCGCTGCGCGTCGGCACCGACAGCCTGCTGGTGATCTTCGGACTGCTCCAGGCGCTCGCGGCGGCCGGCGCCGCCGGGGTGGGGCTCTACCTGCGGGTGATCGCCGCCGGCCGGGCGCGGGCGATCGCGCTGGTCCGGGCGGAGCAGCGCGCGGAGTTCGCCCGCGACCTGCACGACTTCATCGCCCACCACGTGACCGGGATCGTGGTGCAGGCGCAGGGCGCCCGGTTCGTCGCCGAACAGGACCCGCAGCGGGTGATCGTCGCCCTGGAGCAGATCGAGCGGGCCGGCGCGGAGACGATGGCCTCGATGCGGCGGATGGTCGGGATCCTGCGCAACCCGGACGCCCCACCGGACGCGCCGCTGGCCCCGCTGGCCGGGGTGACCGAGTTGGAGCCGCTGCTGACCGGGTTCAACGGCGCGGCGAACGCGCCGGCCAGGCTGCACGTGGACGGCGACCTGACGGGACTGCCGGTGGAGGTCTCGACGTCGGCGTACCGGGTGGTGATGGAAGGGCTGACCAACACCCGTCAGCACGCGCCGGACGCCCGATCCGTGGATGTGGTCGTGCGGCGTACCCCGGACTGGTTGCTGGTCCGGGTCGCCGACGACGGTGCCTCGCCGCGCACCGCGCCGGCCCGGGGGCACGGTTTCGGTCTGATCGGCCTCACCGAGCGGGTCCGTGCGCTCGGCGGCACGATCACCGCCGGGCCCGGCGTCGTCGGTGGTTGGGTGCTCGACGCCGCGTTCCCGCTGCCCTCGGCGGTGGCCCGGTGATCCGGGTGTTGATCGCCGATGACCAGGCGATGGTCCGGACCGGCTTCGGCATGATCATCGGCGCCCAGTCGGACATGGAGGTGGTCGGCGAGGCCGCCGACGGGGTGCAGGCCGTCGAACTGGCCCGACGACTGCGCCCGGACGTGGTGCTGCTGGACATCCGGATGCCCCGCCTCGACGGTCTCGAGGCGCTGCGGCTGCTCGCCGGAGCGGGTGTCACCGACCCGGTCCGGGTGGTCGTGGTGACGACCTTCGACCTCGACGAGTACGTGCACACCGCGCTCGCCAACGGCGCCTGCGGCTTCCTGCTCAAGGACTCGGGCCCGGCCCTGCTGGTCGAGGCGGTCCGCGCGGCGGTGTCCGGCGACGCGCTGATCAGCCCCTCGATCACGGTACGACTGTTGGAGCACCTCAGCTCACCGGCCCCGGCGCGCGACGACGGCGGGCTGTCGCCACGGGAACTCGACGTCGTGAAGCTCGTCGCCCGCGGCCTGACCAACGCCGAGATCGCCACCCAGCTCTTCATCGCCGTGGGCACGGTCAAGACCCATCTGGCGAGCGTGCAGATGAAGCTCAAGGCCCGCAACCGGGTCGAGATCGCCGCCTGGGCCTGGGAACGCCGCCTCGTCGGCTGACGGGGCAACGGTGCGACCAGCAGTGGCCTAACATCGTCGACAGTCGATGACTGGTCCGCTGCGGTCACCCGGAAGCGAGGCAAGCATCATGCGCGATCATCAGGTGCGCGGCGTCCGACCCAGGGCCGCCGCGCTGGCCGCCTGCGTGCTCACGACGACAGTGCTGGCGGCGGGCGCGACCCCGGCGTACGCCGCCGCGGACACCGAACGACCCACCGCCCCCGGCCCGATCACCGTCGTCGCCGTCGACACCACCTGGATCGAGCTGACCTGGGCGCCCGCGACCGACAACGTCGGCGTGGTCAGCTACCCGGTCGGCGTCCGGTTCGAGGATTCCGGCGCCCAGTACTCGACCGACACCACCAGCATCCGGATCACCGGCCTGCGGCCGTCGCGCACGTACGTCTTCTCCGTCGCGGCGGTGGACGCGGCCGGCAACCGGTCGCTGTCCGACCCGACAGTGCGGGTGACCATGCCACCGGGAGACGACCAACCGCCCGGCGCACCCGGCCAACCGGTCGCCTACGACGTCGCCGCCACGCTGGTCTGGCTGCGCTGGGCGCACTCGGTCGAGAACGTCGCCCTCGACCGGTACGAGGTGTTCCGGGTCGACGCCGGCGGCGTCCTCACCCGGGTCAGCGAGGTGTACCAGTACCCGCCCGGGCGCAACAGCACCCAGATCAGCGGGCTGACGCCGAGCACCACGTACACCTTCGTGGTGCAGGCCCGCGACGAGGCCGGCCACCTGTCACCGATGTCCGCACCGGTCACCGTGACCACGCTGCCGCCACCGCCGAGCTGCACGGTCCGCTCGAGGGTGGGGCAGTGGCCCGACGGTCTGGTGGCACGCCTTCTGGTCACCAACACCGGCGCGACGGCGATCGACGGTTGGACGATGCGGTGGCGGTTCTACGCCGCCCAGCAGCTGCGCAGCCTGTGGGGCGCGGAGGTCGTCGACCGCGACAGCAGCTACCTGCGGGTGCGCAACGTCCGCCACAACGCGCTGATCCCACCCGGCGGCACGGTGTCGCTGGGGTTCGTCGCCACCGGATCACAGCCACCGGAGGAGGTCACGCTCAACGGCGGCAGCTGCACGGTGGCGGCTGAGTAACACTCGGGTACGAAGTCTGGCGCGCGCCAGGACATCTTGCGACGCTAACGCCTGTGTATGACTACGACCTGTTGGTGCTGGGTTCCGGACCCAGCGGTCAGAAGGCCGCGATCGCCGCCGCCAAGCTCGGCCGGCGGGTCGGCATCGTGGACCGCCGCGACATGATCGGTGGGGTGTGCATCAACACCGGCACCGTCCCCTCCAAGACCCTGCGCGAGGCCGTGCTCTACCTGACCGGCCTGAGCCAGCGGGACCTGTACGGCAGCAGCTACCGGGTCAAGGAGGAGATCACGGTCAGCGACCTGGCCGCCCGGACCCAGCACGTCATCACCCGGCAGACCGACGTCATCCGCAACCAGCTGGCCCGCAACCGGGTCGCGATGATCACCGGCACCGGACGGTTCGCCGACGCGCACTCGATCTGGGTCGACGGTGGCTCCGGCCGCGAGTCCAAGGTGACTTTCGACAAGATCGTCATCGCCGCTGGCACCCGCCCGGCCCGCCCGGACAGCGTCGACTTCGACGACCGGACCATCGTGGACTCCGACGGCGTCATCAACCTCCAGGCCGTACCCCGCAGCATGGTCGTGGTCGGCGCGGGCGTGATCGGCATGGAGTACGCCTCGATGTTCGCCGCGCTCGGCACGAAGGTGACGGTGGTGGAGCGCCGCGACCGGATGCTGGAGTTCTGCGACGACGAGATCGTCGAGTCACTCAAGTACCACCTGCGCGACCTGTCCGTGGCGTTCCGCTTCGGCGAGGAGGTGGCCGCCGTGGAGAAACACCAGACGGCCGCGCTGTGCGTCCTCAAGAGCGGCAAGAAGATCGTCGCCGACACGGTGATGTACTCGGCCGGCCGGCAGGGCCAGACCGACGACCTGGCGCTGGAGGCGGCCGGGCTGGCGGCCGACCGACGCGGCCGGATCGCCGTCGACGGCAACTACCGCACCTCGGTGGAGCACATCTACGCGGTCGGCGACGTGATCGGCTTCCCCGCGCTCGCGTCCACCTCGATGGAGCAGGGCCGGCTGGCCGCGCAACATGCCTGCGGCGAGCCGATCCGGGAGATGCACGGCCTGCAACCGATCGGCATCTACACGATCCCGGAGATCAGCTTCGTCGGGCAGACCGAGGCGCAGCTCACCGAGAGTTCCACCCCGTTCGAGGTGGGCGTCGCCCGCTACCGCGAGTTGGCCCGGGGTCAGATCGTGGGCGACTCGTACGGCATGTTGAAGCTGCTCGTCTCCCCCGACGACGGCCGACTGCTCGGGGTGCACGTGTTCGGCACCGCCGCCACCGAGATCGTCCACATCGGTCAGGCCGTGATGGGCTGCGGCGGCACCATCGACTACCTGATCGACGCGGTGTTCAACTACCCGACGCTGGCCGAGGCGTACAAGGTGGCCGCCCTGGACGCGTCCAACAAGATCCGCAACATCACCCGCATCGACGGCTGACTCCTCGGGGCGGCCGGGCCATCCCCGATCACCCGTTGGCGGGATGCCCCGGCGACCGTCGCCGATGCCAGAATTTCCCCATGCGACGCGCCATCGTCGGGCGGGACGAGGTGTTCGACCGGGCCTGGCAGCAGCTGGGCCGATCCGGGCCGGTGCTGGTGGAGGGGCCGGCCGGCATCGGCAAATCCGAACTCTGGCGGGCACTGGTCGCGCACGCCACCCAGGCGGGGTGGTTGGTCCTCAGCTGCGCGCCCACCGAGGCCGAGGCGGAGCTTCCCTACGCCGCCCTGGCCGACCTGTTGCGTCCGCTCGCCGACCAGGTCGCCGCGCTGCCCGGCCCGCAGCGGGCCGCGGCTGAGGTCGTGCTCCTCTCCGGCACCGTCCGGGAGGCCGTCGACACCCGGGTGGTCGGGGCGGCGACCCGGTCCCTGCTGGAAGCCGCCACGACCGACCCCCACTTGAGGACGCTGGTGGCAGTGGACGACGCGCCGTGGCTGGACCGGCCGAGCGAGCGCGCGTTGCGGTACGCGCTACGCCGGGTGGCGGGCCTGAGCGTGCTGGTGAGTCGCCGACGCGGCCAGGGCGACAGCGAGGACGTGCCGCTCGGGCTCGACGACGGCCGCCACGGCAACCGGCTCGACCGGGTGGAGCTGCCACCACTCGACGTCGGCGCGCTGCACCACGTCGTGCGCGACCAGCTCGGCGTCACGCTCACCCGACCGATGCTGGTCCGGGTGGCCCGGGAGGCCGGGGGCAATCCGCTGCTGACCATCGAGGTGGTCCGCGCCATGCAGCGGCTGCCACGCCACCCCTCGCCCGGCGACGATCTGCCCGTGGCCGCGTCCATGCACCACCTGCTCGCCGACGTCGTCGCCGGGCTGCCCCCGCCCAGCCGCGACGCGCTCCGACTGGCCGCCCTGCTGACCGTGCCCACGCTCGTCGACCTGTCCGCGGCCGGGGTGCCCGCCGCCGCGCTGGACGCCCCCGAGGAGGCCGGGCTGATCGTGGTGACACCGACGGGCGTGCGGTTCACCCACCCGGTGCATGCCGCCGCCGTGCGGGCCGGCATCCCGCCCGGAGTCCGCCGCCGCCTGCATCGCAAACTGGCCGATCTGGTGGCCGACCCGGACGAGCGGGCCCGGCACCTGGCGCTGTGCACGACAGCACCCGACCCGGTGGTCGCGGAGACCCTCGCCGCCGCGGCCGAACGCTGGCACAGCCGGGGGGCGCCCGACCTCGCCGCCGATCTGCACGAGCGCGCCAGCCAGCTCACCCCGGTCGAGGACCGGGCACTGCTGGGCCGGCGGCGGCTGGCGGCGGCGCGCTGCCGGCTGGACAGCGGTGACCTCCCGGCGGCCCGGCAGGCGGCCGAGGCGGTCGCCGCCGATTTCACCGGCGACCTACGGGCCGAGTCGTTGCTGCTGCGCGCCGTCGTCGCCTGGTCCAGCGGCGAGGCCGGCCAGGCGGCGGTGGAGATCGGCACCCGGGCCCTGACGGCGGCCCGGCCGGGCTCCGCAGTGGCCGGCCGCGTCCACGCCCACCTGGCCGTCTTCGACGACCACACCGAGGCCGCGCGGGCGCACGCCGAGGCCGCCGCCGCGCTGTTGGACGGTCGCGACGGCGAGCACGACCTGCTCGCGGCCGCCCTGCTCCTGCTCTTCTTCCAGGAGGTACGCCTCGGCCGGGCGCCGCGTACCGACCTGCTGGAGCGGGCACTGTGCCTGGAGGGCGACGAGCCCGCGTGGCTGGCGAGCACGGTGCCCGCGATCTGGTGGAAGTCGATCGACGACGCGCAGCGGGCCCGCGATCGGCTGCACCGGATGCTCGCTCGGGCGGAGGCCCGCGGCGACGAGCCCCTACAGCACGAGTTGCTCTCGCACCTGGGTGAGGCCGAGTTGCTGGCCGGCCGGTGGGACACTGCCGAGCGGCACATCGCCGCCGCCCGGGACCTCGGCGACCAGCTCGGCAGCGGCCTGGTCGCGGAGACCTGGCTGGCCGCCCTGCTCGACGCCCACCGGGGTCGGCTGGCCGAGGCGACCCGGGTGGCCGAGTCCGGCCTGCGGCTCGCCGAGGAGCTGGACGACGACTGGTGCCGACGCATCCACCAGCAGTTGGCCGGGTTCGTGGCCCTGTCGGCCGGCCGGATGGCGGAGGCCGCCGCCGCCTACACGACCCTGGCCGCGACGATCGATGCCAGGGGTCTGGTGGAGCCCTTGGCGATGCGCTTCGAGCCGGACTGGATCGAGGCGTGCGTCGGGGCCGGCGACCTCGACCGGGCCGCCGCCGCGCTGCAACGTCTGAATGACCGGCATCGCCGCCTGCCCCGGCCCTGGACGATCCTGGGCACCGCGCGGGCCCGCGTGCTGTTGGACAGCGCCACCGGCCGGGACCCGGGGCCGGCGCTCGACGCGTTGACGGCGGCGCGGGACGCCGTACCGCCGGATGTGCTGCCGCTGGATCGCGCACGCTGCCTGTTCGTGGCGGGGATGGCGCACCGGCGTTCCCGCCGCAAGTTGCCGGCCCGGCAGGCGCTGGAGGCGGCGGTGGCGGAGTTCACAGCGATCGGCGCTGCCGCGTTCGCCGAGCGCGCCCGGGCCGAGCTGGCTCGCGTCGGCGGCCGGGCACCGACACCCCGGCATCTCACCCCCACCGAGGATCGGGTGGCGCGGCTGGCGGCGCGCGGCCGGACCAACCGGGCCATCGCCGACGAACTGTTCGTCAGCCCGAAGACCGTCGAGGCCAACCTCGCCCGGGTCTACCGCAAGCTCGGCATCTCCACCCGTGCGGAGCTGGGCGCGGCGATGACCAGGGCAGAAGCGCAAACATAGGGAAACGCCCGATTCCTCGCCGCCGGCCACGTCCTAGCGTCGGGTCATGGCCAACCACCTGTTCGTCCTGGAGCAGTACTACTGCTCCGCCGACGCGGGCGCGGTGGCACCGCTGATCGCCACGGTGGGCTGCCGGCTGGTCGCCACCATCCGGTTGCCCACCGACGATGTCGTCATCGCGCTGGTCGAAGGCCCCGACGCGGAGGCGGTGGCCGCTGCCGCCGCCGTCAGCGCGTGGCGGGTGGACCGGCTGATCCCGGCCTGGTGGATCCATCCGCCGCAGGCCAACCCCACCATTTCGGACGTTCCACGACAGGTGAAGGAAGCATGACTGTGCGCCGACTGATCGCACCCCTGTGGTGCTCGCTGCTGCTGATCCCGCTCGTCGCCTGCGGCCCCGACGACACCGGGGGCAGCGACCCCGTCGTCGGCGTCGGGGTCGACGCCGACGCGGACACCGACGCCGGCGGTGACCTGCCCGATGTGCCCCGACCCGCGTGCCCGTTCAGCGCTGCCCAGGTCTCCGACCTCGTCGGTCAGTCGATGCAGGACCAGGGCAACTGCCTGTTCGGCGACGGCAAAGGCGTCGCCTCGCTGACCATCACCACCGCATCGCCGCTCGCCGGCGAAAGCACCTACGCCTACCAGCGTGATCAGGCCACCCAGGTCTACCGGGAGGTGCGGGACGTCGACAAGGGCCGCAAGGCGTACCTGGCCGTCAAGGACATCGCGGGTGAGGCCGTCGTGGTCAGCGACAAGGGCAGCTACACCGTGATCCTGAGCAGTTTCGAGCGGCTGGGCGCCACCTCGGGCGGATACGAGTCGACGTTGCGCTCGGTGCTCGACGCCCTCCCGCTGTGAGCCCGAGGCCGGAACCGGCCGAGTCCGAGACACGGAGAGGAGCCACGATGACCCACCTCGCACCGGTGTGGCGACGCGCCGGACGAGCCGTGGCCGCGGCGGTCCTGGCGCTCGCCGGGCTCGGCGGCTGCGCCCTGTTCGGCGGCACGAGCGGCGACGGGGACGACCCCGCCGCCGGCGTCCAGCCGACAGTGGCGGCCACCTCCGACGGCGAACCGTCGGTGCCGCCGGAGCAGGTGGCCCCGGCGACCACGGCCGTCGACGCCTGCACGCTGTTGACCAGGCAGGAGGCCGAGAAGCTGGCCGGCACCCGGCTGGCGGAGCCAGCGGAGCCGCCCGCGCCGGATCGGAGCAGCTGCACCTACACCGGACCGTCGACCGGCCCGACCGCGCAGGTCGAGGTGTATGTCGGTGACGGCGCGAAGAAGTTCCTGGACATCGATCGCGAACTCGGGCACAAGCTGACCCCAATCAGTGGAGTGGGCGACGAGTCGTACGCCGAGGACGGCACGGTCTTCGTCAGCAAGGACGGGCTGTGGGCCTGCGTCCGGTTGGTTCGCACCGAGGACCCGGCCGTCTATCGCAAGGCCCTGGAATCCGCGGCCGCCACGGTCGCCGGTCGACTGTGACCGTGCGGGGCGGCGACGTGGTGCCCGCCGGGCCGGGGCGTCGTCGTCCGGTGATCGCGTTGCTCACCGCGACAGTGCTCCTGCTCACCGCCTGCGGGCGGGGTGACACCGCACCGAGGCCGCCCGAGCCGCCGACCGCCGACCCGGCGGCGGAGCAGCGGTACGGGGCCGCGCCGACGTCCGACCCCGGGGTGACCTACCAACCCGACGTGGTGTTCGTCGGTGGCGGCGGCGCGTCGGTGCGCGGGCTCTCCGCGGACGCGCTCACCTGGCGCATCGATCCCCGCGCCAGCGGCGCGAACACGCTCGCCCGGGGAAAGGTCATGTTCCTCACCGGGCGGGCGGTCGGGCGGGTGCTCGACCTCCGCCGTGACACCGGCGACCTGGCGGTGACCCTGGGGCCGGTGGACATCACCGACGTGATCCGCGACGGCACCTTCGCCAGTGACGGCCCGGTCGCGTTGGAGAACCCGACCCGGCACGACGCGGGCACGCCCTTCTGGGCGGAGTACGACGCCGACGGTGAGGGTGCCGGGGGCGTGGCCTCGACCGCCCCGGTCGCCCGGCAACGGCCTGACTCGACCTCGGGTGGGCGGCTCGGGGTGGCCCGCGCGGTGCGACAGGGAACCTTCGCCGCTCAGCGGCGGGTGGCCGGGTTCGCCGTCACCCCGATCTGTTGTGCCGGCGGTGTGGGCGCGCGGTTCAGTTACGACGGCGGCGGGATCCGCGTGGCGGGCACCGCGACGTTGCTGATGAAGCGGCCCACCGCCCGGTTCCACCTGGAGATTCGCGGCGCCACGGTCCGCCGGGCGGAGTTGCGGATCGGCGGGATGGCCGGGCTGCGGATCGAGATCGCCGGGGCCACCGACAGCCACCAGAACATCAACAAGCGCATCCCCATCCCCCTGGACTTCAGCGTGCCGGTGGGCGAGATCCTCGGCGTACCGTTCTCGGTCACCGCCAACCAGCTCATCGGCGTGCAGACGGCCTTCAGCGCCAAGGACGGCAACATCAAGGCGGCCGGCGAGTGGTCGCTGGGCGGCTCCATGGGGTTCGGTTACGCCAACGGCGCGTTCGGCGCTACCGAGCCCTGGCGCCTCAGCGTCCGCAACAGCATCACGGACTCGATCAGCGGCCCGTCGGTCGGCGTGAACGGGATCATCGTGCACTACCAGGCCGCGTTCCGGGCTGGTCTGGGTGCGCTCGGCTTCACCGCCGGGTTGTACGCGACAGTCACCGCCTCGGTGGGGCTGACCGTCGGCTCCGCGCTGGGGGCACCGCTCGTGCTGTGCCGCAGCACCCAGCTCGGCCTGTACCTGGACTACGGCGTCGGTTACACGATTCCCGCTGGCCTGACGAGGGCGATCAACGCGTTCCTCGATCTGGTGAACGCCGGACCGATCGCGGCGAAGGCGGGCATCGGCAGAGTCGACAACGTCTTCACCAAACTGGACATCCAACCGCCCAAGAAGATCTGCACCTCCTAACGTCCCCAATCGGGCTCACCCCCACCTCGACTCGGTGATCAAGAGATTTCGGTCAGCGTCCACGGCGTGTCGTGACGCAAACCTCTTGATCACCCGCTCGGGGGGTGGGGGGTGGGGTGGTCCGGCCGGTGCGGAGGTCCTGCCTCCGCACCGGCCGGACCAGGGTTTAGCGGGCTGAGCAGGTGGGGCTGAGAGTGCCGGCGGTGCCGTTGGCCTGGAAGCCGTACTCGGTGGACTGTCCGGCGCCGACCTGGCCGTTGTACGACACGTTCGTCCAGGTTGTCGTGCCGCTGTTACCGCTGCGGTCGGCGCTCCACGCGTTGGTGACCGTCGCGCCCGACGGCAGCGCGATCGTCACCGTCCAGCCGTTGAGGGCCGACGATCCGGCCGTCACCCGAACGTTCGCCACGAAGCCACCCGTCCACTGGTTCACCGTCACCGTGGCCGTGCAGCCACCCGTCCCCGGCGGCGGGGTCGTGGGCGGATCGGTCGGCGGGTCGGTCGGCGGGTCGGTGGGCGGGTCGGTCGGCGTGGTGCCGTTGTTCAACGCCGCGAGGACGGCGTCGTACGCCGGCTTCTTCGAGCCGTTGCTGTTGAACAGCAACGGGGTCTGGGAGGCCCGCCACGAGTCACTGTCCCGGATGCCCCACACGGTGATGCCGTTGCAGCGCGAAACGGCGAGGCAGTCCTCCACCACGCTGCGGTAGGTGTTGGCCGACGCGCCCTGGATGTCCAGCTCGGTGATCTGGACGTCCACACCGAGAGCCGCAAAGCTCGACAGCGTGGTGCGGTAGTTGCTCACATAGGGCGAGTCGTTGTTGAAGTGCGACTGGAACCCGACGCAGTCGATCGGCACACCACGCGACTTGAAGTCGCGCACCATGTTGTACACGGCCTGCGTCTTCGCGTGCGTCCAGTTGTCGGTGTTGTAGTCGTTGTAGCACAACTTCGCGTTCGGATCCGCCGCGTCCGCCGCCCGGAACGCCGCCTCGATCCAGTCATTGCCCGTACGCTGCAAATTCGAGTCACGACGCGCACCCGAACTACCATCGGCGAACGCCTCGTTCACCACATCCCACGCCACCACCTGACCCCGGAAGTGCGTCGCCACCTGCGTCACATGATTGAGCATCGCCTGCCGCAACGCACTACCACTCATGCTCTGCATCCAACCCGGCTGCTGCGAATGCCACGCCAACGTGTGACCCCGCACGCTCATACCCCGAGACCGCGCATGACTGACAATCTGATCCGCGGCACCGTAACTGAACCGACCCTGCTGCGGCTCCGTCGCGTCGATCTTCATCTCATTCTCAGGCGTCACCGAATTGAACTCACGGTTCAAAATCGTCGTGTACGCACTATCAGACAACTTGTTCGCCGCCACCGCCGTACCGAAATACCGCCCCTTCTCCGCAGCCGACGCGCCGAGCGTCGTACCGGCGGCGGCCGGCGCGGTCATGAACAGCGCCATACCGGCGGCGAGGGCCCCCGCGCTGGTCAGCGCGATGGCGGCTCTCGATGCCGCCTTCCATCTCGCATTTCTCATCGTGTGACTCCTTCTCGGGTGGTGGGGTGGAAGGGGAAATCAGGACACCGAACAGGCGGCACCGTTGAGTGCGAACGAAGCGGGCTTGCCGGTGCCGCCCTCATGCGTGGCCTGGAAGCCGATCTCGACCGACGCGTTCGGGGCGATGGTGCCGTTGTAGGAGACGTTGCGGGCGGTCACCGCACCGCTCGTCGGCGCGTACTGGGCGTTCCAGCCGCCGGTGATGCGCTGCCCGCTGGGCAGGGTGAAGGTCAGCGCCCAGCCGTTCACGGCGGTGGTGCCGGTGTTGGTGATGGCCACACTCGCGGTGAGGCCGTTGTTCCAGGCGTTGACCGTGTAGCCGACCCGGCAGGCACCCTCGCTCGGCGGCGGGGTCGTCGGCGGCGGAGTGGTCGGGGGTGGGGTGGTCGGGGGCGGAGTGGTCGGGGGCGGAGTGGTCGGGGGCGGAGTGGTCGGCGGTGCGGTCCCGTCCAGCCCGAAGAAGCGGATCACCTGCGCGGCGTCGACCGGAAGGTTGTGCGTGACACCCTGCATGCTGATCGCCTCGACCGGCGCCATCGGGCCGCTGCTGCCGTACCGGGTGCGGGTGTAGCCGGACTGCGGGGAGTCGGTGTACGTCGGGGTCTGGCTCAGCCCGTGCACGTTGGTCCACTGCTTGACCTGCTCACCGAAGTTCGGGTAGCGCAGCGTCTCATCGTTGGTGCCGTGCCAGATCTGCATCCGGGGTCGCTGTCCGGTGTAGCCGGGGTACGCCTCCCGGATCAGGTCACCCCACTGCTGCGCGGTCCGGATGAGTTGCCCGTTCGCGCACTGGCTGTTCCACTCCGAGGTGCCGCCGGTGGCGAAACAGGCGAACGGCACCCCGGCGAACGAGGCGCCCGCCGCGAACACGTCCGGGTAGTCACCCAGCATGACGTTGGTCATCATCGCGCCGGACGAGGTGCCGGTGGCGAAGATCCGCGCGGGGTCGGCGGAGTAGCGCTGCTTCACGTAGTCGACCATGGACATCAGCCCGACCGGGTCGCTGCCGCCGCCACGGCGCAACGCCTGCGGCGAGTAGACGTCCCAGCACTTGCTGCTGCGGGTTGCCGACGGGTAGATCACGATGAACCCGTACCGGTCCGCCAGGGATGCGTACTGCGTGCCCGAGTGGAACGCGGGGCCCGTCCCGGTGCAGTAGTGCATCGCCAGGAGAATCGCCGGTCGGGTCGCCACCCGGTCCGGGACGTACAGGTGCATCTGCAGGTTGGTGGGGTTGGTGCCGAAGTTGATCACCTGCGTGAGCGTCGCCGCCGACGCGGGGGTGGCGAGCGTCAGCGCGGCGGCGGCCAACGTCACGGCAGCCATGACGACGCCGAGCATTCTCGTCTTGAGTGTCATCGTCGCGATCCCTTGCGAAAAAAGGCGCGTGGAAGGGGACTTGAGTCGAGGACTGCCCTTCGCCCGACCTTGACCGCGGCTCGCGTGACCATGTCAGCTTCAATCGAGCACGTTCGATTGTCAAGACTTCCGGAAACCTTTCGCCGCAACGGTTCCGGCGGCCACCTGCGCTACCACCGGCATCGACCGGCATGATCAGCGACTACAGGTCGCGAGAAATTACCGGGACATTATCGGTACGCGCAGACCCCGGTGAGCGCGAGGTGACCGACGGCCCGACCGGGTGGTCGGGCCGTCGGTCGCCGCTCAGTAGATGTCCCGCCCTCGCTCGTCCGGCACCCCGGACTTGCGGAAGAAGTACGTGTTGATCTGGTCGCGCCACTCGGTGGCACACCGCACCTGCTCCTCCAGGCGTTCGGCGACCCGCTCGTACACGCTCGGGTCGATCATGCCGTTGAGCCGCTGCCACCGTCGCCGCATCGCCGTCACCTCCTCCACCCCCGCGAAGTGGGTGTCGTAGATGTGCTGGATGACCGTCGAGCCGCTGTGCAGCACATGCCCGTACGGCACGTGGTGGAAGAAGAGCAACAGCTCGTCGGGGCAGCTCTCGGGTGACTCGTACACCTGCGCCCAGTACGGCGGGTACTGGCCGGTGAAACCGGTGCCCGACGCGCGGCTGCGGTCCACGCCGACGCCGTCGCGGTCGGCGAAGTGGTAGGTGCCCCACCGCGTGTACTCGTACCCGTCGACGCCGGGGCCGTAGTGGTCGCCGGGGTTGACCATGAAGCCGACGCCCAGCGGGGCGGTGTAGCGCTCGTAGGTGCGCCACGAGTCGTCCATGATCTCGTGCAGGGTACGCCGCACCAGCTCCGCGTCGGCGGTCGCCGACGGCGGGAAGGTCAGCGTGATCCACTCGTCGAGGATCGCCGTCGGGTCCCGCCGCGGGTCCCAGGCCAGCCGGCCGAACGTGTACAGGTTGGCCTGCGCCAACGGATGCCCGGTCCAGAACGGGTCGTCGCCGACGTTGGCGACGGCGACCATCCCGCCGCCCGCCCCCGCCTCCCCGGTGACCACGTCGGCGATCGTCCGCCCGCCGGGCCCCCAGGGGGCGAAGCTGAGCACCTCACTCCACCACGGGCCGAGGTGGCAGACGTGCCGTTGCTGGCCCGTGTACTCCTGGGTGACCTGCAACTCCACCGCCAACCGGGTCGCCGGCATCGCGGCGAGCACCGGTGAGATCGGCTCCCGCGTCTGGAAGTCCACCGGACCGAACTTCACCTGGACGACCACGTTGGTGCGGAAGCGCCCGTCGAGCGGGGCGAAGTGATCGTAGGCGGCCCGCGCCCGGTCGGTGGACCGGTCCCGCCAGTCCTGGTGGTGGTTGTAGACGAACGCCCGCCAGTGCACCACTCCCCCGTGCGGGGCGAGCGCCTCGGCCAGCAGGTTCGCGCCGTCGGCGTGGTCACGGCCGTACGTGAACGGGCCCGGCTGCCCCTCCGAGTCGGCCTTCACCAGGTAACCGCCGAAGTCCGGGATGCGCTCGTACACCCGCCGGGTGGTCGCGGCCCACCAGACCCGCACGTTCTCGTCGAGGGGGTCGGCGGTCGACAGGCCACCGAGGAGCACCGGCGCGGCGAAGCTGACCGACAGGTGCACCCGGATGCCGTAGCGGCGCAGCACGTCCGCGATCTCGGCCACGTCACCGAGCCGTTCGGTGAGCAGCAGCGCCTCGGTGCGGGCCACGTTGACGTTGTTCACCGAGATCGCGTTGACCCCGCAGGACGCCAACAGCCGCGCGTACTCCCGCACCCGGTCCAGGTCGCCGCGCGAACGGCCGTCCCGCCAGAAGATCGAACCGCCGGCGTACCCCCGTTCGACCTGACCCATCACCGGGTGCACGGCGACGTTGTCCCAGTGGTTCAGCATCCGCCGGCGCAGCGCCGGCCGGTGCCACTCCGGCGGGCGGGCCGGGTCGAAGGCCGCCGCGCAGAGCCGGACCACGTGGAAGAGCCCGTACAGCAGGCCGGCCGGCGCGTCGGCCAGCACGACCGTCACGTCACCGGCTCGCGCCAACACGAAACCCTCGTCGCCGAGCGTCTCGCCGTCGCCCAGCTCGACCAGCGCCGCCTCACCGGCGGCACGGGCCGCCTCGACCGACGGGTTGGGCAGCTCAGCGGCGTCGCGCAGGGCGAGCACCAGGTCGACGTCGACGTCCCAGGACGGGGAGTGCCACACCAGCCCGCCGTAGCGCGCGCAGGCCCGTGAGACCTCGTCGAGGACGGTGTCGACGAGCAACCCCTCGCCGTGCAGGAGGACGCGGCGCGCACCGAGCGACCGGAACGCCTCCGGGGGCAACCAGGCCGGGTGGACCCGCGGCCCGTCACCATCCATCGGCTCGTCGACGAACATCAACTGCTCCAGGTCCACTGACTCTTCGGCGTTCACCGGTCTCCCTCCAGCACGACGACCCGGTACGCCGGCAGTCGCGGGGTGGCGAGCGCCGACGGCGGTTCGGTCTCCTGTCGCGGGTTGTCGTCGCCCCCGAAGGGCACCGTGGCGCTCAGGGGCAGGCTCATGTCGTGAACTCCTTCCGGATCAGGTGGATCATCGGCTCGCTGACGCGCAGGAACGCCAGGGCGGCGATCGACGCGAGCAGCGTCAGCACCGCCTCGGAGAGGACCGCGGTGATCCCGGCCGCCGCGGCCAGCAGCAGGACGTTCCCGACGGTGACCGCCGGGGTACGCACGAGGAAGTGCACCGCCAGTCGGAGCACGTCCCGGGTGCGGAAGTCGAACAGCGAGGTGATCACCAGGGCGTTGGCCGCGCCGAGTGTCACCGCCACCGCGATCAGCACCAACGGCACCGTCCACCAGGTCGCCAGGCCGACCGCGTCCCGGTAGGCGAGGTTCAGGGCGAGCACGGCCAACCACAGCAGCGTCGGCACCCAGATGCGCAGCACCCCGAACGCGTTCGCCCGGTAGCCGCGCCAGAACACCGCCGCCGGGCGCAGGTCGGTCAGGTCGGTTCGCTGGTGGCGCAGGACGTACAGGGCGGCGGAGAGGGCCGGACCGACAGGTACCAGGAGGAGCGCGACCAGCGGCAGGTTGCTGGGGTCGCGGTCCAGCAGCAGCAACGGGAGCAGGCCGGGCACTGTGGTGAGCAGCAGGAGCAGTTCGACCACGAGCAGGATGTAGACGCGTGAGGTGATCCGCGACAGTGGTCCGTCGCCGAACTGTCGCCAGGTCTGGGCCGCGCCACTCACTGTCGTTTCCTCTGATCGTCCGACCGGTGCTCACGACGAGGTCCGGTCGGGCCGCGACTGGCCGCCCGACCGGACCTCGCTGATCAGCCGTTGTTCTTCTGGAACCGCTCGTACGCCTTGTTGACCAGCTCGATGTACTGGTCGGAGTTCTTGGCCTTCAGCTCCGCCACGTACGCGTCCCACTCGGCGAGCGGCCGCTGGCCGAGGGCGAACTTCAGCGTGTTCTGGGTGACGAAGTCCTTCAGCGGCGTCTCCCAGAGCGACACCTGCTCGCGCTCCTCGTCGGTCAACGGGGCCGGCGGAGGCACCATCCGCGGGGCACGCGCGTCCATCACCTTCTGGAACTCCAGCTCCTCCGGGGAGAAGAACCCGCGGACCAGGTCGGGGCTGCCGCCGTAGGCGAAGACGCCGTTCTGGAAGCCGAAGTCCTTCTGCAGGTGCTTGGGCGCCTTCGGGTTGAGGCCGAGGAAGTCGACGCCGGGGTTGAGCGTGCGCTTCCCGGAGGCGTCCTTGGTGAAGGTGGTGCCCTCGACGCCCCAGCGGGCGAACTCCAGGCCGGCGTCCGAATACCACAACCAGTCGATGAACTGCATCATGGCCACGAAGTTCTTGCTCTCCCGGGCCTTCGTGGAGATCATGATGCCGTTCTCCAGCCGGGGGAACGGGTTGACCTCGCCGGCCGGGCCGACCGGCAGCGGGATCTTGGCCATCTTCGCGTTCGGCAGGGTCTTGGCCAGGTCGGGCCGGTGGTTGTTGACCAGCGTCTGCGCGTTTCCGGTGACCACGAAGGACTTGCCGTTGGCGAGCTTCTGCCGGGCCTGGTCGTCGGTCTGGGTGAAGCTCTCCGGGTCGAGCAGGCCCTCGGCGACGAGCTTGTGCAGGAAGGTGACCATCTGCTTGTACTGCTCGGACGCTCCGGTGTAGGTGAACTTCTTCGCCGCCGGGTCCCAGGTGGCGTGCTGGTAGTCCCAGCCCGCCTGGGTGCCGTGGGCCGAGCCGAGGATGTTCAGCAACGCGCCGGTCGGGTTCGGCTTGCTGAAGAGGTCGGAGTACGGGTAGACGTTCGGGTACTTCGCCTTCATCGCCTTGAGTACGGCGTACAGGTCGTCCCAGGTCTTCGGCGTCGGCAGGTTGAGTTCCTGCATGATGTCGGTGCGCACCAGCACCGTGTAGTCCTGCGTGGGCTTCTCGTGCAGCCCGGGCAGCAGGTAGAACTTACCGTCGGCCTGCCGCAGGTTGTCGATCTCCGGCTTGAGGTTCCACTTGGCGATCTTGTCCTTGAGGTTGGGCATCAGGTCCAGGTAGTCGCTCACCGGAAGGATCGCCCCGGAGGCCACGAACGCGTTCTCCTGCGGGTGGTACGTCTTCGGGATGATCAGCGGCGCGTCCCCGGCGCCGATCAGCAGGCTGCGTTTCTGCTCGTAGTCGCTCAGCGGCACGGCCACCGGTTCGATGGTGACGTTGGTCCGCTTCGTCAACTCGGACCAGAACAGCCAGTCCTCCTTGAGCGGGTAGAACGTGTGGTTGTTGTAGAGGGTGGAGAACGAGAGCGCCTCGCTGGCCTTGAACTGGTCGCCGACGCCGTAGTCGGCCATCGCGCCGACCCGGTTCCCGGAGAGGTCCGTCGACTCACCGGGGTCCTCGGAACAGGCGGTGGTAAGGGAGAGCGCGAGCAGACCCGCGGTGGCTACCGCCACGCGGCGCCACGTCTTGTGGAGCATGGCTCGTCCTTTCGATGGTGGGTTCGGAGGTGCCGCGGTGCGACATTCGGCGTCATCCCTTGACCGCGCCGAGCATCACGCCGCGGACGAAGTACCGCTGGACGAAGGGGTAGACCGCCAGGATCGGCACTGTGGTGAGCACGATCGTCACGGCCTGGAGGGTGGCCGCGGCCTGCACAACGTCGGCGTCGGCAGCGCCGGACTGCTGTGCGTCGGTGGCGCCCGCGATGAGGTTGCGCAGGTAGACGGTGACCGGCAGCAGATCCTGCTGGTCCATGTAGAGGAACGCGGTGAACCACGAGTTCCAGAAGGAGACCGCGTAGAAGAGCACCATCGTCGCGATGATCGCCTTCGACAGCGGCAGCACGATCCGCAGCAGGATGCCGTACGTGTTCAGCCCGTCGACCGCCGCGGCCTCCTCCAACTCGGTCGGCAGACTCTCGAAGAACGCCTTCATCACCAGCAGGTTGAACACGCTGATGGCGTTGGGGACCACCACGGCCCAGATGGTGTTCTTCATCCCCAGGCTGGTGACCAGCACGTAGTTGGGAATCAGGCCACCGGAGAAGAACATGGTGAACAGCGCGACCCCGACGAGCACTCCGCGCCCCTTGAGCTGCGGCTTCGACAGCACGTACGCGTAACAGGTGGTCAGCACGATGGAGATGAGCGTGGCGACCACCGTGTACACCACCGTGTTGCGGTAGTTCGTCCAGAACAGCGAGTCCGACATCACCAGCTTGTACGCGGTCAGGTCGAACCCACGCGGGACGACGCTCACCTTGCCGGCGATGATGTACGCCTCTTCGCTGAGCGAGCGGGCCACGATGTTGAGGAACGGGTACAGCGTCACGACCACGACGCCGAGCAGGACCACCGTGTTGACGACGCGGAAGATCCGGTAACCCCGGCTGTCGTCCGGCCCGCGGGTCTTCGGGGCGTCGATCTTCGTACCGAAGGTCACCACAGGCTCGTCCCCACCGTGCGACGGGAGATGACGTTCGCCGACAGGACGAGGATCAGCCCGATCACCGCCTCGAAGAGACCGATGGCCGCCGCGTAGCTGAAGTTGCTCGACTGGAAGCCCATCCGGAACAGATAGGTGGAGACCACGTCGGCGGTCGGGTACGTCAACGGGTTGTAGAGCAGCAGGATCTTCTCGAACCCGACGGCCAGGAAGCTGCCGATGTTGAGGATCAGTAGGGTCATCATCGTCGGGCGGATGCCGGGCAACGTGATGTGCCAGGTTTGGCGCAGCCGGCCCGCGCCGTCGATCCGGGCTGCCTCGTACAGGTCCTCGTCGATGGTGGTGAGGGCGGCGAGGTAGAGGATCGTGCCCCAGCCGACCGTCTGCCAGACCTCGGACGAGACGTAGATGGTGCGGAACCACTCCGGTTTCTGCAGGAATGCCACCGGGTCGCCGCCGAACAGACTGACGAGTTGGTTGGCCGTGCCCTCGATCGAGGTCAGCTGCATGACCATCGCGGCCACGATCACGATCGACAGGAAGTGCGGCAGGTAGGAGACGGACTGGACGAACCGCTTGAAACGGCGGGCCCGGACCTCGTTGAGCAGCAGCGCCAGCACGATGGGCAGCGGAAAGCAGAACAGCAGGGTCAGTGCCCCGAGCACCAGGGTGTTGGTGAACACCTCCCAGAACGTCGGGTCGGTGAGGAACATCCGGAAGTAGCGCAGCCCGACCCAGTACTCACCGAAGATGCTGCCGCCCGGCTTGAACCGGCGGAAGGCGATGATGTTGCCGAGCATCGGCAGATACCGAAAGACCAGGAAGAACAGCAGCGGCAGAATGGCGAGGGAGTAGAGCTGCCAGTCCCGGCGCAGTGCCTGCCGCCAGCTTCGGCCACGTCGCGGTGGGCGCGGAGCAGGACTGCGCGCCTCCTGCGGTGAGCGCGGCGGCGCCGGCGGCGGTGGCCGCAGGGTGGATGTCATCCACGACCTCCTATGCCGACTGGGGAACAGCCCCGATCCGAAACTTCACGATCCGAAACTTTCCGGAAACCTGCGCAACCTTTTCGGCAACCTAAGTGCCCCATCGATGCCTGTCAAGAGTCTCAATCGGACCACCAGGCATTGTTTCCTGCACACGGTGACCCTGAGATCGGCGTTCCGTCGTCGACGGGCCGCGCGACGACCCACCAATGGGCACGCCGACGGCGAGACCGACTGGCGTGAATGTCGCATCATGTTAAGGTCGGCCGAAACTTTCGGATGTTGTATGGGGCTGCGATGACAGAGCACCGCCCGCTCGGCCCACCCGCCTCCACCACCATCGCGACCATCGCCAACGATGTCGGCGTCTCGGTCGCGACCGTTTCCAAGGTCCTCAACGGACGCGGCGACGTCGCCCCCGGCACCAGAGCCCGGGTGGAGGCGAGCCTCGACCGCCACCAGTACCAGCGCCGCGCCCGGCGACACGCGACCAGCGGCGGTCGGGTGGGCCTCGTCTTCCACGAGTTCGACACGGGCTGGGCGATGGAGATCCTGCGGGGCGTCGAGGCGGTGACCTCCGCCGCCGGCATCGGGCTGTCGGTCGCCCAACTCGACGGCGCGCACCGACCGCCGGCACGCTGGCTGGAGGCGTTACTCGCCGACCGCCCGCTGGGTGTGGTGTTCGTCCTCTCCCACCTGGCCGAGGCGCAACAGCAGCACCTGCGTCGGCAGGGCATACCGTTCGTCGTCGTCGACACCGACAGCGCGACCTCGGCCTCCGTGCCCACCGTCGGGTCGAACAACTGGAACGGCGGCCTGCTCGCCGCTCGGCACCTGCTGGATCTGGGGCACCGCCGGATCGCCGTCATCTCCGGCCCACCCGAGGTGCTGTGCAGCCGCGCCCGCGCCGCCGGCTTCCAGTCGGCCCACGAGGAAGCCGGGCTGGTGCTCGACCGCGAGCTGATCCGCTACGGCAGTTTCTCCGCCGGAGCCGGGCACGCGCACGGGCTGCAACTGCTCCAGCGGCCGGACCGACCCACGGCGATCTTCGCCGGGTCGGACATCCAGGCCATGGGGGTGCTCCGGGCCGCCCGCCAGTGCGGCCTGCGGGTGCCCGAGGACCTTTCGGTGATCGGCTACGACAACCTGCCGCTCTCCGCCTGGACCGACCCGGCCCTCACCACGATCAACCAGCCGTTGCGCGACATGGCCGGCATCGCCACCCAGATGCTGCTCGACCTGACGAGAGGGAACGAGCCGGCGACCAGCCGGATCGACCTGGTGACCGAGCTGGTCGTCCGGGAGAGCACCGCGCCACCGACACACCCGCACTGACCCCGGCCCCTGCGAGGACCCGTGCCCCACTGCGCCAACACCGTCGACGAGCTTCAGCGCTACGCGCCCGAGGTCGCCGAGCCCGCCGACTTCGACGAGTTCTGGCGGGACACGCTCGCCGAGGCGGCCGCCGCGCCGGTGCTCGTCGACGTCCGTCCCGAGCCCACCGACCTGCCGCTGCTCGACTCCTGGGACGTCACGTTCGCCGGTTTCGGCGGTGACCCCGTACGCGCCTGGTACACCCGCCCGGCGGGGGTGCGGGAGCCGCTGCCGGCCGTGGTCGAGTACGCCGGCTACGGTCGCGGTCGCGGCCTTCCCCACGAACGGCTGACCTGGCCGGTGGCCGGGTACGCGCACCTGCTGATGGACAACCGGGGCCAGGCGGGCCAGTACGGCGCCGGGGACACCGCCGACCCGCACGGCGCGCCCGGCGGGCCCGCGCCGGTCACCTGGGGGGTCCTCGATCCGCGGACCTACCACTACCGCCGCCTGATCACCGACGCGGTCCGGGCGGTCGCGGCGGTCCGGGCGCTGCCCGGGGTCGACGGCGACCAGGTCAGCGTGGTCGGCAACAGCCAGGGTGGCGGCCTCGCCCTGGCGGTGGCCGGTCTCGTCGACGACCTCAGCGCGGTGCTGACCACCGCCCCGTTCCTGTGCGACATGCGTCGCAGCGTCGCGCTCACCGATCTCGCGCCGTACGGCGAGATCGCCCGGTACCTGGCCGTGCACCGGGAGGCCGAGGAGGCGGTCTGGCGCACGCTGTCCTACGTCGACGGCGTGAGCTTCGCCCGCCGAGCGACGGCCCCGGCGCATTTCGGGGTCGGCCGGCGCGACACCGTCTGCCCACCGCGAACGGCCTTCGCCGCCTACAACCACTACGGCGCCGCGAACGGCAGGCCGGTCCCACCCGAACGCGAGATGCACGTCTACCCGTTCAACGGTCACGAGGGCGGCGAGGCCGTACACGTCCGGCGTCAGCTGCGCTGGCTGGGCTCGGTGTTGCGCCCAGCCCGGTACCGCCGGGCACATCCGCTCGTCGACCGGACGCCACGGCGCGCACCGACACCGTGAGTGTGCTGCTCACGGCTCCAGCAGGCGCTGGACCGGAGCACACGCACGGCAGGGCCAGACGCGTACGGTGCCGTCGTCGTGGGTCGAGACGAGCCGCTCGCCGTCCGGGCTGAAGTCCACGGTCTCCACGGACGCCCCGAACCCGTCGAAGGTCACCGACTGCGCGGTCTCCGACGCGCGCCACAGGCGGGCGGTGCCGTCCTTGCCGGCGCTGAGCACCCACCGCCCGTCGGGGCTGAACGACACGTGCCAGACGGGGCCCTCGTGGCCTCGCAACACCATCGGCGCGACGCCGCTGGTGATGGAGTGGATCTGCACTGTGCCGTCGAAGCCGGCGCTGACGACCCGTTCTCCGTCCGGGCTGAAGGCCACGGCCCAGACCAGCCCTTCGTGACCGGGAAGGAGCAGCGGGTCGGCCGCGCCGAGGGCGTCCCAGATCCGCAGGGTGCCCTCCGCGCCGGCGGTGGCGACCTTCGTGCCGTCGGGGCTGAAGGCGGCGTACCGGATCTCCTCGGCGACCCGATGGACCACCGGGCCGCGCTGGCCGGTCAGGTCCCAGATGCGCAGGCTCCGGTCGTTGCTGACACTGGCCAGGCGACGGCCGTCAGGGCTGAAGTCGGCGGTCCACGCCTGTTTCTCGTGCCCGCGCAGCACCACCGGATCGTCTCTGCCGGCAAGGTCCCACACCCGTACCGTCCCGTCGCTGCCGCCGGTTGCCACCCGCGTGCCGTCCGGGCTGACCGTGAGGCCGTAGACGTCGCCGTCGTGGCGGCCGAGCAGCCGAGGCTCGTCGGGCGCGGCCAGGTTCCAGACCCGCACCGTGCCGTCCTCGCCGCCGCTGACCACCCGCTGCCCGTCCGGGGTGAACGCGGCGGACCAGGAGGCCTTGTCGTGGCCGCGCAGGATCACCCGTTCGCTGCCCGGGTCCCAGACCCGCACCGTGCCGTCGTCGGCGGCGGTCACCAGCCGCGATCCGTCCGGACTGAACGCCACCGCCCAGACCCGGTTGGTGTGACCGCGCAGCACCAGCGGGTCGCCAGCGCCGTCGGCGTTCCAGATCCGCACGGTCAGGTCGTCGCTGGTGGTCGCGATCCACTGTTCGTCCGGGCTCAGCGCGAGCCCTTCCACTGTGCCCTCATGCCCCCGCAACACCACCGGAGCGGTCGACCCGGTCAGCGACCACACCCACGCCGTACCATCGCTGCTGGAGCAGGCCAGGCGGCTGCCGTCGCGGCTGAACACCAGTGTCCTGGTGGCCGTGCGCGGCCCGGTCAGCGTCGTTGCGGCGGATCGGTCGGCCAGATCCCAGAGCCGCACCGTCGCGTCGTGGCCGCTGCTGGCCAACTGCCGCCCGTCCGGGCTGAACGCCACACCCACAGCGACCTTGGTGTGCCCCCGCAGCACCACCGGTCGAGCGCCGCCGCGGGCATCCCAGACCCGGACGGTGGTGTCCTCGCCGGCACTGGCAACCAGCCGTCCATCGGGGCTGAACGCCACGCCCCACACCGGGCCCTCGTGCCCGCGCAGGACGATCGGCCCAGCGGTCGCGTCGACCTGCCAGATCCGGACCGTACCGTCCGAGCCGGCGGTGACCAGCCGCTTCCCGTCCGGGCTGAACACCGGGCTCCAGAGCTGCCCGTCGGGTCCGCCGGGGAGAGCCAGGCCCGGCCCGGAGACGCCGCGCCCGGTCCAGGTCCACACCCGCACCTCGCCGTCCGTCCCGGTGGCAGCCACCCGCTGCCCGTCCGGACTGAACGCCACGCCCAGGGCCTTCTTGCTGCTCATCGGCACGATCGCCTGGAGCCGGTCGTTGACGGCCGCCTGGCGGAGCACCATCTCCGCGTCGAGAGTCGGGCGTACGGTCAGCGCGCGCTTGGCGAGCCGTTGGGCCTGTCGCGGATCGATCTGCAGTTGGTTGCCGGCCTCGACCGTCAGCTGCCGAGCAACAGCGAGGTCCCGTTCGGCCGCCGCCCGGTTCGCCTGCACCAGAGCCACCGCCGCGAGGACGCTCACCACCACAACGATTGCCGCGAGCCCGGTCAGTGCCACCCGGGTCCGCCGCCGTCGGGCCGAACGGCGCCGGGCCTCCCGGGCCCGGCTGGCCTCCAGAAAGTCCCGTTCCAGGTCACTGAGGTCCAGCACCCGGTGGGCTCCCCAGAGCGCCAACTGAACCCCCCGGTACAGGAACCCGTCGGCGCGGTGATGCCGATGCCACTCGGCGGCGGCCTCCGTCAGCCTGCGGTGGGACCGCAACAGCTCCCGATCTTCGGTCAGCCAGCGGCGCAGCCGGGGCCACTCCTGGATCAGGGCCTCGTGGGCCACCATGACGCCCTTCTCGTCCGCGGTGACCAGGCGCGCGGCCGTCAACCGACCCAGCACCCCGGCCGCGGCCAACGGGTCGGCGCCGCCCACCAGCTCGGCGAGGGGGGCCCGACGTCGGGTGTCCTCGGTGCCGTCACCGAGGGCGGTCAGCCGCAGGAAGATGTCCCGGGCCAGCCCGCGCTGCCCCTCGTCGAACTGCGCGTACACCCCTTCGGCGGTCCGGGTGATGGCACCGTTCACGCCGCCCGACTCGCGATAGTGGGCCAGCGTGATCCGCTTGCCCTGGCGCAGGCGTGACGTTTCCAGCAGCGCGTGGGACAGCAGCGGCAGTGCCCCCGTCTGACCGCCGACGTCGGCCACGGCCATCTCCACCAACGCCGGATCCACCTGCAACCCGGCCCGCTCGGCCGGGCCGGTGATCGTCCGGCGCAGATCCTCGTCGTCCATCGGGCCGACCAACAGTTGGTGCTCGTGCAGGGCCGCCACCAGGGCCGGGTAGGCCGCGCACCGACCATAGAAGTCGGCCCGCACCCCCAGCACCACACGCGCCCTGGGAAGATCCGCCGCGGCGAGCAGCGCCGCGATGAAGCCCGATCGCTCCTCCTCGTCGCGGCAGAGCGTGAAGAGCTCCTCGAACTGGTCCACCACGATGAGCAGGTGTGCGACCGACGGACGGGAGTCGAGAATCCGCTCGATCGTCGCGCGGATGTTCGCCGGATCCTCGATCAGCTCGCTCTGGACCGTGCCGCGCGCCCGGTCCTGTCCATTCACGAGCTGAGTCGCGAGTTCCTCGACCGGGTGTTCGCCGGGGGTCATCAGCACAGTGGCCCAGGCGGGCTGGCCCTTCCCGGGATTCTCCGCCACTGCCGCCAGCAGGCCGGCGCGGAGCAGTGATGATTTGCCCGCACCAGACGGGGCGAAAACAGCGACGAACCGCAGACGGGTGAGCATTTCACACAGTTGAGCCACCATGCGCTCGCGTCCGAAGAACCATTCTGAGTCCTCCGGCTGAAAGGCCGCCATTCCCCAGTACGGCCCCCGGCTGACCTCCGTCGTCTCGGCGGACGCCACGCTGGCGATCAAACTGTGCCACCGCTCGGTCCACTCGGCCAGATCGCCGTCGCACGCGGCCACGTACGCGAGTGTCACCTGAAGGCTCGGCACGGTCTCGCCGCTGGCCGCCTTCGCCAGGGTGGTCACCGAGAAGTGGGCCCGTCTGGCCAGTTGGCGGTACGTCGGCGTCCCCGCCTTCGCCCGCAGTTTCCGCAGGTCGAGCGCGAATCGCTCCAGCTCACCCGCCTCCGGGTCGAGCGGCCGCTCAGGTCTACCCACGTTGTCCCCCGTCGAAGAGTTGTTTGTCAGTCTCACGACATGATTGGCAAACAATCCATGGGGGACTATATCTAGTTTCGTGATCGCCGATCGGTGACTGTCAGATAGCAGCCATCGTACGACGAGGTGTGTGGGCGCCTTCGACAGGCAACGCGATCGGCGGCACGGAGGAGAACGGGGAGGGCGGTGTGACGCGCGCCAGAAACGGCATCGGCGTTGTTACCGACAACACTGGTGACCGTCCTGGGATCGGGGGGCGTCACACGGTCCTGAATAGACGGGGGGGTCTTTATTCAGCGACGCACATGATCGTTTTCTCGGATTCGTCGACGCTGTCAGCGCGTACCTCGAACGACCGGATCGACAAAGTCTGGGCCTGCGCCTCTCGGCCGCGGCGACGCCGGGCGGCTGCTCGGCCAGCGGTCGGAAAGTGATCGGACCGGCTGATGGGGCGGCGACGGATTCCGTCGCCGCCCCATCAGGGTGCGCCGCTGGTCAGGAGGCGGTGCAGGACTGGACCACCGGGCGGTTCCAGTTGCCGTTGGCCATTGTGGTGAAGCCGAAGGAGTTGCCGCTGCCGTTCGACCGCATGGTCATGACGTTCCCGCTGCTGTCCCAGGTCGGGCTGCCGTTCCAGGTGCTGGAGATCTTCTGGGGCGAGGTGACGGCGACCACGACGGTCCAGCTGCTCGCGCCGCTGACGGTGACCGTGCTGTTGAACCGGTCGCCCCACCGGGTGCCGTCCTGCAGGGTCGCGGTGCAGCTGCCGCCGGGCGGGTTGGTCGGCGGAGTCGTGGGCGGGTTCGTCGGCGGATCGGTCGGCGTGGTGCCGTTGTTCAACGCCGCGAGGACGGCGTCGTACGCTGCCTTCTTCTGACCACTGTTGTTGAACAGCAACGGGGTCTGCGACGCCCGCCACGAGTCACTGTCCCGGATGCCCCACACCGTGACGCCGTTGCACCGGGCCACGGCCAGGCAGTCCTCCACCACAGCGCGGTAGGTGTTCGCCGGTGCGCCCTGGATGTCCAGCTCGGTCACCTGCACGTCGACACCGAGAGCCGCGAAGCTCGACAGCGTGGTGCGGTAGTTGCTGTTGTAGGGCGAGTCGTTGTTGAAGTGCGACTGGAACCCGACACAGTCGATCGGCACACCACGCGACTTGAAGTCGCGCACCATGTTGTACACGGCCTGCGTCTTCGCGTGCGTCCAGTTGTCGGTGTTGTAGTCGTTGTAGCACAACTTCGCGTTCGGATCCGCCGCGTCCGCCGCCCGGAACGCCGCCTCGATCCAGTCATTGCCCGTACGCTGCAAATTCGAGTCACGACGCGCACCCGAACTACCATCGGCGAACGCCTCGTTCACCACATCCCACGCCACCACCTGACCCCGGAAGTGCGTCGCCACCTGCGTCACATGATTGAGCATCGCCTGCCGCAACGCACTACCACTCATGCTCTGCATCCAACCCGGCTGCTGCGAATGCCACGCCAACGTGTGACCCCGCACGCTCATACCCCGAGACCGCGCATGACTGACAATCTGATCCGCGGCACCGTAACTGAACCGACCCTGCTGCGGCTCCGTCGCGTCGATCTTCATCTCATTCTCAGGCGTCACCGAATTGAACTCACGGTTCAAAATCGTCGTGTACGCACTATCAGACAACTTGTTCGCCGCCACCGCCGTACCGAAATACCGCCCCTTCTCCGCAGCCGACGCGCCCAGCGTCGTACCGGCGCTCGCCGTGCCCGGCAGGAACGCGGCGCTGGTTGCGGCGAGCAGAGCGGCGGCGGCGAGGACGACCGCCGTACGGGCTCGGGGGCCGAAGCGTGGGCGGGTGTCCTCTTGGCACCGTTCGATCATGTCTTTTCCTTCCGTGAACCCGGGGCAGCGCAGGTGACACGCACCGCCCCTGCGGTGGTGGGGTGCCGGGTCACGACCACGCGCGGGAGTGCGCCCGGGAAGTGGCACACACCGCTGGTCATCGACCTCGGTGGATGTGAAGTATGTCAGCGCCACTGATCGACAGGCAAGAATTTCCGGAAGGATTGCGAGAATTGATTCGGCCCGGGTACCGGAGCAGGACGTAGCTGCCCAGGCCGGGTGCCATCGGAAGGCGACGGCGGTGCCCTGTTACATCGGCCGGGTGGATTCACCAGCCGCAGGGCACCGCAAGTTCCGGAAGTTCTCTCGCAACGCTACCGGAGGTCGCGGCACACCGACCAGACCGCAGACGAGCTGGGGTCAGCGCTGCGCGGCAGCGTAGAGCCGGCTCACGGTCTCGGCCACGCAGACGGGCTTGCCGCCGCTGTCGCTCTCCACCACGACCGTCACGACCAGCTGCACGCCGCCGCTCACCGGCGACACGTCGGCGATGGTGGCGGTGGCGCGTACGGCGGCGCCGACCCGCAGCGGCGCGGGGAAACGCACCCGGTTCAGCCCGTAGTTCACCCCCATCGCCACCCCCTCGACCCGGTAGAGCCCACCGGCCAGCGCCGGCAACAGCGACAGGGTGAGATACCCGTGCGCGATCGGCTGGCCGAACGGCCCGGCCGCGGCTCGGACCGGGTCGACATGGATCCACTGGTGGTCGTCGGTGGCGTCGGCGAACAGGTCGACACGGCTCTGCTCGACACGCTGCCACGGACCGGGTCCGAGGCTCTCACCGGTCGCGGCGGCCAACTCCTCGAACGAGGTGAACACTCTCATGCCAGGTCTCCCTACAGCTACTAGAAGGCGTTGACGCCGGTGAGCGCGCGTCCGATGAGGAGTTGCTGGATCTGACTGGTGCCCTCGTAGAGGGTGGCGACCCGGGCGTCGCGCAGGTACTTGCCGACCGGGTACTCGTCGATGTAGCCGTACCCACCGAACACCTGGACCGCGTTGTTGGCCGCGCGGACGGCGGCCTCGCTGGCGAAGAGCTTGGCCACCGACGCCTCGGTGGCGAACGGCTGGTCGCGGTCGATCAGGTCGGCCACCTGCCAGACCAGCAGCCGGGCCGCGGCGGTGTCCACAGCGATGGCGGCGAGCAGTTGCTGAACGAGCTGGTGCCCGGCGATCGGCCCGCCGAACTGGGTCCGCTGCCCGGCGTAACCGACCGCCGCGTCGAGGCAGCCCTGGGCGATGCCGACACACCCGGCGGCCACCGACATCCGCCCCTTGGCGAGGGTGGCCAGGGCCAGCCGGAATCCACCGCCCTCGGCACCGAGCAGCGCCGTGTCGGGCACGCGCACCTCGTCGAAGCCCAGCTCGCCGGTGGCCTGGCCGCGCAGGCCGAGCTTGCCGTGGATCTCCCGTCGGGTCAGCCCCGGACTGCCGGTGGGCACCAGGAACGCGCTGATCCCCCGGTGCCCGGGGCCGCCGGTACGGGCGAAGACCAGCGCCACGTCGGCGGTGGTGCCGTTGGTGATGAACGTCTTCGTGCCGGAGATCAGCCAGTCGGTGCCGTCGCGGACCGCACGGGTGCGCAGTGCGGCCGCATCGGAGCCGCTGTCCGGCTCGGTCAGCGCGAAGCAGCCGAGCGCGGTGCCGGCGCAGAGCTTCGGCAGCCACTCGGCCCGCTGTTCCGCGCTGCCGTTGGCGGCGATCGACTTCGCGACCAGGCCGAGGGAGACCGAGACGATGCCGCGCACCGCCGAGTCGCCCCGGCCCAGCTCTTCCAGCACCAGGCAGTACGCGAGGTGGTCGCCGCCGGACCCGCCGTCGGTCTCGGCGATGGTCAGCCCCAGGAAGCCCAGGTCACCGAGCATGCCGACGATGGCGGGGTCGACCGATTCGCGACGATCCCAGGCGGCCGCGTGCGGCAGCAGCTCGCGGTCGGCGAACTCGGCGGCCAGCTGGCGGGCCGCCGCCTGCTCGGCGGAGAGGGTGAGGTCCATGACGATCAAACTAGCGGTGATAGTTTAACGCGTCCAGACCGGAGGGTCACCGGTCCGAGGCCAGACCGACGTGCCGTTCGGCGGTGAACGCGCGGGCCAGCTCGGTACGCGACCGGATGCCCAGCCGATGGAACACGTTGCGCAGGTGGTGGTCGACAGTACGGGTGGAGAGGAACATCCGGGCGGCGATCTCCCGGTTGGTGGCGCCCTCGGCGACCAGCTCGGCGATCCGCAGTTGCTGGCCGGTCAGCAATCGTGCCGCAGGCAGGTCCGGCGGACCGATCGACTCCCCCGCCGCCCGCAGCTCCGTGGTGGCCTGCTCGGCCCAGCACTCCACGCCGAGCAGGCTGAACATCTCGCGGGCCTGGTGCAGGTGTGTGCGCGCGTCGCGGGGGCGTCGGTTGCGGCGCAACTCCTGACCGAAGAGCAGTTCGGTGCGGGCCCGCTCGAACGTGCCGGCCTCTGTCGGGTGCAGCCGCAACGCCGCCTCGAAGTGTCGTTCCGCCTCGGCGCCACCCCGCGGAGCGAGCAGCGCGTGGCACCGCGCGGACAGGGCCCGGCGCAGCGGGCTCGCGGTGCTGCTGGCCCACCTGTCGAAGGCGGCGAGCGCGGCCGTCGCCGCCGGCCGGTGCGCCAGGTGCGCCGCCGCCTCCACCAGGTACGGGGTGGCCATCACCTGCACGAGGACCTGACCTCGACCGGTGCCGAGCCGGGCCAGCGACGCCAGCCGGTCCGCCGCCTCGGCGTGCCGGCCGTCGACCAGGTCGAGCACCGCCAGGGCCCACGCGGCGAGCGCGTGCGGACGGCTGCCCGGCGTCGGTGACTCGCCGATCTCCCGAATCCGCCGCAGGCTGGTGGCCCGGTCGGCCCGGATCGCGGCCAGCACGGCCAGCATGCCCAGATGGACGTTGGCGCAGTTGACCTGGCCGGTGGCCCGGGCGACGCGCAGCCCGTCGCGGGAGGTCTCCGCCGCCGCCTCGTGTCGACCCAGCCAGTATTCGGCGACCGCCCGCAGCTCCAACGCCCGCGACAGCATCGACAGCTCGCCCCGTTCCCGGGCCAGCTCGACAGCGCGCCCGGCGAGCCGGTGGGCCGCGCCGTCCACCGCCACCAGCAGCCCGGCCGCCGCGGCGCAGCTGAGCGCGGTGGGGGTCAGCGCCCAACCGGTCAGCCGGCCGCCCAGCACCACGGCGCGGCGCAGCGCGGGTCCGGCCCGCTCGTGGTCGCCCCGCAGGGTCGCCGCCACCCCGGCGACCAGACAGCCCATCACCTCCAGGGCCGGCGGGTCGTCCGGGCGCCGCAACGCCAGCGCCCGGCGGCCGACCTCGGCGTAGCGGTACTGGTCGCCGGAGAAGCAGACCGCCTCACCGGCCCGCACCAGCCCGGTCAGGGCCAGGGCACGGTCGGTGCCGTCCACGGCCGCCGCGGCGGCCAGCAGCGTGACCGACGCGCCCGACGCGGTGCCGCAGCGCAGCTCCAGCTCACCGCGGAGCAGGTCGGCACGCGCGCGGACGACCGGATCGGGGCAGACCGCGCGGAGGCGGTCGAGCAGCAGCCGGGCCGCGTCGGGTTGCCCACCGGCCCAGGCGTAGCGGGCGGCGGTCAACAGCCGGGCGGCGGTCAACTGGGGTTGATCGCTCAACTCGGCGGCCCACCGCAGGGCCACCGACGCGGTGGCCCAGCCATCGGATCCGCCGACCGCGGCCTGTTCCAACTCGGCGGCGAGGGCCGGATCGGCGCCCGCCGTCGCGGCGGCGAGGTGCATCGCCCGGCGCAGCCGCTGCCCCTGCGCGACCAGCACCTCGGCGAGCAGTCGGTGCGCCGCGCGGCGCTCCGCGAGCGGTGCGCTGGCCGCGATCATCATGCGCACCAGCGGCTGCGGAAAGGTGACACCACGTTGCTCGACGCGGACCAGGCCGGCGACCTCCGCCGGGGCGAGCGCCTCGACCTCGGCGCCGGCGGCTGCGGCGGCCCGGATCAGGGTGCCCGGTGCGCCGTCCTCGTCGAGCGCGGCGAGCAGCAGCACCCGTCGGGTCTCCGGTGGCAGCCGGTCCAGCCGGGCCCGGTACGCCCGACCGAGCGCCCCGTCCGCCGGTGGCGCGGCGGGCAGCGGCTCCTCCCCCCGCCACTGCCCCGCGCTGAGCCCCTCGGCGAGGTCCACCAGGGCCTGCGGGTTGCCGCCGCCGGTCGTGGCCAACGCGGCCAGCGCCGACGCGGCCGGCCGTTCGGGGAGCCGGTCGACGCCCGCGCGCTCGGCGAGCCGACGAAGCCGGTCGGTGAGGACGGCGCTGCTCTCGTGCTCGGTCAGCGCCCGCAGCCGGTGCGCCGGTATCCCGTCGAGGTTGGCGGTGACGTCAGCGGTGAGCAGGACGGCCAGCGGCAGGTGCCGCAGTCGGCGGGCGACGAACGCGAGCACCTGCGCGGTCTGCGGGTCGCCCCGGTCGACGTCGTCCATGGTGGCGAGCAACGGCCGCGTGTGGGCGGCGGCGGCGAGCAGCCCGAGCACCGCCATCGACAGCGTCAGTTGCCGGTCGGCCGGGCAGCTCTCCCCGGCCAGCGCGCGCCGCAGCAGTTGGCGCTGCTCGTCGGGCAGGTCGGCGGCATGGTGCAGCACCGGGTCGACCAACCGTTGCAGGCCGGCGTACGGCAGGGTGGCCTCCTCGGCGAGCCCACTGCCGACGAGCACGGTGCGGTCCTCGGCGTGCCGGTGGGCGTAGCCGATCAGCGCGGTCCGGCCCGATCCGGGCTCTCCGCGTAACAGCAGGGCACCGCCGGCGTTGGTCATGCCGTCGAGCAGGCTCCGGACAGCCCGGCACTCGTCGTCCCGGCCACGCAGCACGGTTAGTTGCACTCTTGATGCAGTAACCATGCCTGCCAGTGTTACCCATCGGAAACCGAATGGAAAGAGGGGGCGATATCGGGCCGGGCCGGAATCAGTCGGGCGTGACCTCGGCCAGCAGCGCGCCCACGGTCCGGGACATCACCGCGCGGGCCTGGTCCACGCCCAGACCGAGCCCGTAGCGCAGCATCGACCAGGCCTGCCAGGTGCTCGCCGCCACCAGGGCGTGCACCAACTGTTCCCGCCCCGGCCCGGCCTCGGCCAGCTCGACGGCGAACAGCTCCTCGACCTCGTCGCGGACCCGCTCGATGTGCTTGAGTTTGTTGCGGTGCAGCTGCTCGGAGACGGGCTCACGCATCTGGGCGGCCCGCGCCGACGGCGCGATGAGCTGGAGCAGTCGAGCCCGCTGGCGGCAGTACGCGTCGACCCGCTTCGCCAGCGGCAGCCCGGGTGAGATCGGCCGGTGTGCGGCGTCCTGCTGACGGAGCACCTCCGCGCCGCTGGCCTCGAAGAGCGTCTCCATGTCCTTGAAGTTGGTCCAGAGGGTGCGCAGCGAGATCCCGGCCCGCTCGGCGATGCGCTCGCCGGTCGGGCGGAGGTCACCCTCGGAGATGAGCGCGAGGTGCGCCTCGACGATGGCCGCGCGGGTGCGTTCGGCGCGGGCGGTGCGCCCGTCGACCCGGCCCACCACATCGACCCCGTCCATCCGCCCCCGCCCCCTCACCGCCATGGCATCCCCCGACGCACCGCCGAGTCTAGACAGGGGCTGATCAGCGATCCCGGACGCGCCACCGACGCCGTCATCCGGCCCGGCCGGTCAGCGAGACGCCGCCGTCGCACCGACCCACCCGCGCGCCCTCGGCGACGAGGCGCTGGGCGAGGGCCGGACCGGTCCCCCGACCGGCGCCGGTGACGATGGCGACCCGGTCCGCGAGGCGATCCGAATATGCATTCACGGTGCAGATAGTAGGAGCGTCAATCGGCATCGGTCAACGCCTCGGACGGTCGCGCCGGCAGACCGCGTCAGCAACACGCGCGCAGCCGTCCGACCGGGCGTGGTCACGCGAACCAGCCCGGTCGGACGTCCGGACACCCCGGCTCAGGAGCCGGTCGGCACCCCGTTCGCCGGCGGCACCGCCGCAGGGGCGGTGTACTCGTTGACCGCCCCGTCGGCCTCGTCCGTCTCGTACGCCGGCCCGAAGTAGGTCTGCACTCCCCCGCTCACCCGGCTCAACCGCTGGCCGCCGTACCCGGAGTGGTCCTTCTCGGAGAAGCGCAGCGGCACCAGCCCGGGGCCCTGGAAGCCACCCTTCTGCACGGCGTCCAGCACCTTCTCCCGGGTGAGGTCCTTGCCGGCGGCGAGCAGCACCTGCACGAAGAGGTACCCGACCGACATGCCGTAGACGGTGTTGCCGTCGAACGGCGCGTCCCCGTTGTGCTCCTTGTTGATCTTCGCGAAGAGCTGGATCCACGGGTTCGCGGTGTCGTTCTGCATCGGCAGGTAGTTGGTGCCGACCATGCCCTCCAGCAGCGGCGCGGCGGCGCCGAGCTGCTTGGCCAGGGTCGGGTGGTCGGCGCCGACGTTGGAGACCAGCCACTGCGGCTTGAAGCCCAGCCGTGCGGCGGTGCCGATGGAGAGCGCGGTGAAGCCGGGCACCGTGGCGAGCACGACGACCTGGCAACCGGCCGCCTTGAACGCGCCGATCTGCGGCGCCACGTTGGTGTTGCTGGTGACGTACGTCTGCTTGACCGCCACGGCCGACGCGCCGAGCACCTTCTCCACGCCGACCAGGCTGTCCCGGCCGAAGTCGTCGTCCTGGCCGAGGAAGCAGACCTTCTGACCAGCCAGGTTCGTCTTCGCGTAGGTGGCGAGGATCTTGCCCTCGACCGTGTAGTCCGGGTTGAACCCGAACGTGCCCGGATACTTGTCGGGCTGGTCCCAGCTGCGGCTGCCCGAGGCGACGAAGAGATCCGGCACGCGGTTGCTCTTGAGGAAGTCGAGCACCCCGGTGTGCGTCGGCGTACCCAGACCATTGAGGACGGCGAAGACCTTGTCCTGCAGGACGAGCTGACGGACCACCTGCTGGGTGTTCGCCGGGTTGTAGCCGTCGTCCATGATCTTGTAAGTGATCTTGCGGCCGTGTACACCGCCGTTGGCGTTGACGTAGTCGAAGTACGCCTTCGTCGCCGGGGCGATCTTCGAGTAGCCGGCCGAGGCCGGCCCGGTCAGCGGCATGTGGGTGCCGACGGTGATCTCGGTGTCGGTGACGCCCGGCACCGGCGCCCCGCCGGAGCTGGGGCCGTCGTCACCGCCGCAGCCGGCCACGGCGATGAGCAGGGCAAGGGTGCTGGCGATCGCGAGGCCGCGATGCGCTTTACGGTGCATGGGAAACACCGACCTTTCTCGGTCCGGTTGTCTGGGGAACGGTGTGGTGGTGGGGCGCCCGGCCGAGGCCGGACCGAGGACAGCTCAGGAACGCCGGGTCGGCCGCCTGGCCAGCAGAGCCCGGCCGAGACGCGACAGCAGACCCTGCACACCGCCCGGGGCGGCGATCATGACGACGATCAGGGTGAGTCCGAAGATCGCCAGCGGGAGGTTGCCCTCCAGCCGCTGCGCCACCGCGGGCGAGAGCGTCAGCAGCTCGGTCAGCGAGTGGGTGAGATCGGGCAGGGCGACCAGCAGGACCGCCCCCCACAGCGCGCCGCTCAGTCGACCCAGGCCACCGATCACCACCGCCATCAGCAGGAACAGCGACAGGGTCAGCGAGAACGCCCCGGGTGAGACGCTCTGCGCGAGCACCGCCAGCAGCGCGCCGCCGAGCCCGGCGGTGGCGGCGCTGACCACGAACGCGAGGACCTGGGTGCGGGCCACGTGGATACCGGCGAGGCGGGCCGCCACCTCGTCGTCGCGGACCGCCCGGAAGGTCCGCCCGTACCGGCTGCGGATCAGGTTCGCCAGCAGCAGCAACGCCAGCAGGGTGGCCGCGCCGGTGACCCAGAGCTGCCACCGCTCGTACGGGAAGTACGCGCCGAGCGACAACGGCGGCGGCTCCACCGGCACCGACAACCCCTGCTCGCCGTTGAACACGCCGTCGAAGGTGACGGCCAGCGCCGGCACCACCACGGCCACGGCGAGAGTGACCCCGGCCAGGTAGGGGCCGCGCAGCCGGGCCGCGGCCACCCCGACCACCGCGCCGACCGCCACCGTGCTGACGACCGCCGCCGCCAGCGAGAGCGGCAACAGCCAGCCGCCGGTCATCCCCCGGTCGGCGAACGCGGTCTGGCACAGCGCCACTGTGTACGCACCGGTGGCCATCAACGCGCCGTGCCCGAGCGACAGTTGACCGTTGAGCCCGGTGAGGACGGTCAGCCCGGCGGTCGCGCAGAAGTAAGCGGCCACCGTGGCGAGCTGGAAGTTGCGGAACGGCTCCACGGAGTAGCTGACCGCCACCAGCAGCAACCCGGCGGCGAGCACGACCGCCAGGTGACGCAGCAGGGTCGAGCCGCGCCGACGGTCGGCCGGTCGGCCCGCCCCGACGAGCTGCTGTTTCGGCGGCACCGCCGCCCTGGTGGCGCTCACACCCGCCTCGCCGCGACCGGGGCGAACAGCCCACCGGGCCGGACCAACAGCACCGCCAGCAGCAGGACCAGCACCGCGAGCGGCGTCAGGTCGCTGCCGGCGTAGCCACTCACGTAGGAGAGCAGCAACCCCACCACCAGGCCGCCGACCACCGCCCCCGGCGGACTGTCCAGCCCGCCGACCACCGCCGCGGTGAACGCCGAGACGAACACCAGGTCCATCGCGTGCGGGTGCAGGCCCAACTCGGTCGGAAGAACCAGCATGGCGGCCAGCGCGCCCACCCCGGAGGCGAGCGCCCAGCCGAGAGTCAGCATCCCACCCACGTTGACCCCGAGCAGCCGGGACACCTCGGGGGCGAAGGCCGCCGCGCGCATCCGCAACCCCACCGGGGTACGGGCGAACATCCAGGCCAGGCCACTGACCACCACGCCGATCGTGGCGAAGACGAACAGGTCGTACGGGGACAGCACGGCCACCCCGCCCACGGTGAGGGCGGACCGGCTGAACGGGGCCTGCGCGGGGCGGAACTCGCTGCCGTACACCATGCCCAGCACGGCCTGGATCAGCAGCACCAGCCCGAGCGCGACGATCACCGGGTTCAGCGGTGAGACGTGATCGACGTGCCGCATCACCACCCGGTCCACCAGCGCGCCGAGCAACAGGCCGGCGACGATCGCGACCACGAAGCCCAGCCAGTACGAGCCGGTCGCGGTGCTGACGGAGTAGGCGACGTACGCGGCGGCGACGGCCATCGCCCCCTGGGCGAAGTTGACGACCCGCGCCGCCCGCCAGATGAGCACCAGGGCCAACGCGAACGCGGCGTACACCGCGCCCCGGGACAGGCCGTCGACGGTGAGGAAGACGAAGCGGTCCAACAGTCCTCCCTCCGGGGGACGAGGTGGTGGTCAGAAACCGAGGTACGCGTGGCGCAGGTCGACGTCGTCGCGCAGTTGCGCCGCCGGGGCGGCGATCACCACCCGACCGAGAGACATCACGACGCCCTGGTCGGCGACGGCGAGCGCGCTGCGCACGTTCTGCTCGACGAGCAGGACGGTCAGGCCGGTGCTGTCGCGCAGTTGGCGGAGCAGGGCCATGGTCCGCGCGACCACCCGTGGCGCCAGGCCGAGGGACGGCTCGTCCAGCAGCAGCAGACGGGGTCGGCCGACCAGGGCCCGACCGAGCGCGAGCATCTGCCGCTCACCCCCGGAGAGCTGGTGACCCAGGTGCCGACGGCGTCGGGCCAGTGGCTCGAAGAGCTGGTAGACCTCGTCGAGAGCCCGTCCCGCGTCGGCCCGGTCACGCCGCCACAACCCGCCGAGCCGCAGGTTCTCGTCAACGGTCAGCTCGCTGATCACGCCCCGGCCCTCCGGGACGTGCGCCATGCCGCGTCGAACGAGCTGCTCCACCGGCGTACCCCGAAGGTCCTCCCCGCCCAGCAGAACCTGGCCGGCGGTCGGGCGGATCATGCCGGACAGCGCGCGCAGCAGAGTGGTCTTGCCGGCGCCGTTGGCGCCGACCACAGCGGCGATCGTGCCGGCCGGGACGGTGAGGTCGATGGCCCGCAGCACGGGCGCGGCGCCGTAACCGGCGGCCAGCCCCCGCACGACGAGCAGGTCGGTCCCGGTCACCGTGCCGCCTTTCGTTCGCGACTGCGGGGCTCGCAAACCCGGCTCACTCCTCGCGCTCACACCGTGCCGCCTTTCGTTCGCGACTGCGGGGCTCGCAAACCCGGCTCACTCCTCGCGCTCACGGGGAGACCTCTTCCTCGACGGTGGCACCGAGGTACGCGTCGGTGACCGCGGGGTCGTCGCGGACCTCGTCCGGGGTGCCGGCGGCGATGACCCGGCCGAAGTCGAGCACCACGATCTCGTCGCAGACGGCCATCACCAGATCCATGTGGTGCTCGACCAGGAGCACCGCACAGGGATCGGTGTCCCGCCGGGGCAGTTGCCGGACCAGCTCCGCCAGCTCGGCGATGTCGTCGGCGCCGAGGCCACCGGCCGGCTCGTCGAGCAGCAGCAGCCGGGGCCGGGCGGCGAGCGCGCGGGCCAGGGCCACCCGCTGACGTACCGCGAAGGGCAGGGTGCCCGGCGCGGCCTCGGCGTGCCCGGCGATGCCCAGCTCGTCGAGGATGGCCAGGGCGTCGCCGCGCAGCCGGCGCTCGTCGCGGTCGCTGGCCGGCAGCCCGAGCAGCGCCGGGACGAAGCCGGCACGGGCGGTGTGCGACGCGCCGGTCATCACGTTCTCCACCACGCTGAGCCCGGCGAAGAGCCCGGTGCCCTGCAGGGTCCGGGCGATGCCGAGCCGGGTCAGCCGGTGCGGTCGGGGCCGCAGCGGCCGGCCGTCGAGGGTGAGCGAGCCCGTCTCCGGCGCGACGAAACCACAGATCACGTTGAAGAGCGTGGTCTTGCCGGCGCCGTTGGGCCCGATCACGCCCACCACCCGGTTGGGTGGCACCCGCAGGGACACGTCGTCGAGGGCGGTGAGGCCGCCGAAACGGACGCCGATGTGGTGCAGTTCGAGGCCGCGCTCCATCACCCATCCCTCTGTCGTGGCGGGTGTTTATTTACACTCGCAGTGTACGTTTCTCGGGTATGGCGTCAAGACCTTCAATGCTCCCGCGCGCAGGTGGACGGGGCGGCCGCCAACGGCGACCGCCCCGGTGACCGCCGTCAGGCGCTCGGACAGGTGTTGCGGTACTCCTGGATGGCCGAACCGCTCGGGCCGGGGCAGAGGAACTGCTCGTAGCGGGTGTCGTCGTCGACGAACCGCTTCAACCAGGCCACCATCTGCCGGGCGGTCGGCGTGTTGGTGGTCTGCGGGAAGAAGTGGCTCGCCCCGTTCAGCTCCAGGTACGCCTTCTCCGCCGAGGCCGGGATGCTGTTGTAGAAGGGCACCGAGTGCGTCGCCACCGGCGCGACGCTGTCGCTCTCCCCACCGATGATCAGGGTCGGCACCCGCAGCTCGGACCAGCTCTTGTCCAGGTTCCACGGCGCCAGTGGCACCGCTGCCTGCAACGAGGGCCGCGACGAGGCGGCCTCCAGGCTGCCCCCGCCACCCATGGAGTGGCCGGCCACAGCGAGTCGGCTGCTGTCGATCCGGGTCCGCACCGAGCTGCGTTCGGTGAGGTAGTCCAGCGCGGCGAGCAGCTGCCGGCCCCGGCTGTCCGGCTGGTCCAGCCGGGTGTTGGTCTCGATGCCGATCACCACGAAGCCGTGCGAGGCGATGCGCGGTCCGAGCCAGCTGATGCTCGACCAGCTGGCGGTGTAGCCGGGCGAGATGGCGATGGCGCCGAAGGTGCCCTCGCTGGTGCTGGTCGGGTAGTAGATGACGCCGCCGCCGAAGCCGGTGACGCTCAGCGAGGACACGCTCTGCGAGGCCGTGGCGAACGGGCCGCGACTGGCCTCCAGGATCGCGGTGGTCGGGGCCGGGCCCCGCTCGTACGGGCTCGCGGCCTGGGCGGCACCGGCCGAGCCGGCCACGACGCCGCCGGCGGCCAGGACGGCGGCCAGTGCGAACCGGGCTACGACGGAACGGGGACGGGTGGTGGTTGGTGAGGACACGTCGGGCACTCCCTAGAGTCGAGGGATATCGACGTGTGTCAGTTTCAGCCGCTCCGGCGGTCCCGGCATCGGCGAAATCACCAGTCCCCGCGAAGGATGCCGCGCCCAGATGTGTTTCGACCCTCTGACCAGGGGTAGCAGGGCAGGCGCCTGCCCGTACACGCGCCATGGAGAGGGTTCGTTCAGTGGATTCCAGCAAGCCCGCCGAGGCGGTCAAGAACGCCGTGAAGACCGCCTCAGGAAAGATCGCCGACGCCCTCACCCCGGACGTCCCCGGTGCGCCGGGGAGCGCGCCACCGCCCGTCGAGGAGCCGACGACGCCGCACGAGCCGCTGCCGCCGAAGCCGGAGCAGGGGGCACCGCAGACGCGGACGCCGACCGGGGCGGAAACCGGCGCGCCAACGACCGCGAACGGTCAGCAGGGGGCGTACCTCACGACCGCGAACGGGGCGCGGCTGCGCGACACCGACCACTCGCTCAAGGCCGGCCCGCGCGGCCCGGTGCTCCTGCAGGACCACCACCTCCGCGAGAAGATCACGCACTTCGACCACGAACGCATCCCCGAGCGGGTGGTGCACGCCCGGGGCGCCGGCGCGCACGGCGTGTTCACCGCGTACGGCACCGCCGAGGCGGTCACCCGGGCCGGCTTCCTCAAGAAGGGGCGCGAGACCGAGGTCTTCGTCCGCTTCTCCACGGTGCTCGGTTCGCGAGGCTCGGCCGACACGGTCCGCGACACCCGCGGCTTCGCCACGAAGTTCTACACCGACGAAGGCACCTTCGACCTGGTCGGCAACAACATGCCGGTCTTCTTCATCCAGGACGCCATCAAGTTCCCGGACATCATCCACGCCGGCAAGCCGCACCCGGACCGGGAGATCCCGCAGGCGCAGAGCGCCCACGACACCTTCTGGGACTTCGTGTCGCTGCACACCGAGGCGCAGCACCACACCATCTGGAACATGTCCGACCGAGGCATCCCCCGTTCGTACCGGACGATGGAGGGCTTCGGCGTGCACACCTTCCGGCTGGTCAACGAGGCCGGTGAGACGGTGCTGGCGAAGTTCCACTGGAAGCCGAAGCTGGGTGTGCACTCGCTGACCTGGGAGGAGGCGCAGCTGCTCGGCGGCATGGATCCGGACTTCCACCGCCGCGACCTGTACGACGCCATCGAGGCCGGCGCGTACCCCGAGTGGGAGCTGGGCATCCAGGTCTTCCCGGACACTCCCGAGGAGACCTTCGCCGGCATCGACCTGCTGGACCCGACGAAGATCGTGCCGGAGGAGCTGGCCGAGGTGCAGCCGATCGGCCGGCTGGTGCTCAACCGGACGCCGACGAACTTCTTCGCCGAGACCGAACAGGTCGCCTTCCACCTCGGTCACCTGCCCCCGGGCATCGACGTCACCAACGACCCGCTGCTGCAGGGCCGGCTCTTCTCGTACCTCGACACGCAGCTCACCCGGCTGGGCGGGCCCAACTTCGCGCAGATCCCCATCAACCGCCCGCACGCCGCCGTGAACGACATGCTGCGCGACGGCTTCCACCAGCACGCCGTGCACGCGGGCGTCGCTCCGTACCGGCCGAACTCGCTCGACGGCGGCAACCCGTTCCCCGCCGGGGACGCCGAGCACGCCTTCGTCGACGTGCCGGTCACGGTGGCGGAAGCGCCGAAGGTACGCGCCAACCCCGCCTCGTTCGACGACCACTACAGCCAGGTCCGCCTGTTCTGGCTGAGCATGTCGCCGGTCGAGAAGGAGCACATCATCCGGGCGTACACCTTCGAGCTGGGCAAGTGCTACCACCAGGCGATCAAGGAGCGTCAGCTGCAGAGCCTGGCCAACATCGACCCGGTGCTGTGTGAGCAGGTCGCCACCGGCCTGGGTCTGCCCGCGCCGCAGCCGAGCGTGCCGCTGGCCGACGTCGCGCCCAGCCCGGCGCTGTCGCAGGTCGGCCGGGAGTGGCCCGGCGACGGCCGTACCGTCGGGATCGTCGTCGACCCCGCCGGTGACCTGGACGGTGTCGACGAGGTCCGCCGGGCCGTGTTCGACGCCGGCATGGTGCCGCTGCTGATCGCCCCGCACGGCGGCATGGTGGGTGACCTGCCGGTGCAGCGCACCTTCGCCACCGGCCGGTCGGTCGAGTTCGACGCGGTCCTGCTGGCCGGAGCGCCGGCACCCGCGCCGGACGCCCTGCCCGCCCGCGACGCCAAGGCGGGCCGGCCGGAACCGACCACTGTCGACCCACGGGTGCTGCTGCTGGTCGAGGAGTGCTGGCGGCACGCGAAGGCGATCGGCGCCTGGGGCGCCGGCGTCACGGTGCTGGAGCAGGCCGGCGTCGCCGGCACGCCGGGTGTCGTCGCGGCGGGCTCGGGCACCGAGGCACTGACCGCGGTGCAGCAGTTGATGGCCGCGCACCGGGTGTGGGAACGATTCCCCGTCTCGGTCGCCTGACCTGACCTGACCGACCGACGAGGGCCGTCCTCCGCTCCACCGGGAGGACGGCCCTCGTCGGTGTCCTGACGCTGTCGCCGGATCCACCGCGGCTGTCTCGTGTCGACACCGCCAGTCGCGGCCCCCGTCAGCCGATGTCGGCCAACCGGGGCAGCACCTCGTCGCCGAGCCGCTGGGCGAACTCGACCGGGTGCCGATCTGGCGTCACCTGCACCTCGCTCACGCCGAGCGCCGCGTACGCGGACACCTCGGCGAGGAACGCGTCGGTGTCGTCCAGCGGCGCCTGGGCGGCGACCACCGTCTTCTCGATGGTGTCGTAGTCGCGGCCCTCGGCGGCGCAGTGCCCGCGCAGCACATCCAGCTTGCGCGCGACGTCGTCGATGCCCGCGCGGCCGAACAGGTTGCAGGCGTCGGCGTACCGGGCCACCAGCAGCAGGGTCTTCTTCTCGCCCCCGCCACCGATCATGATGGGCGGGTGCGGGCGGCTCAACGGCTGCGGCGAGTTGATGGTCTCGGCGAGCTGGTAGTGCTTGCCGTTGAACGGGCCGTCGTCGGCGCTCCACATCTGCAGGCAGATGCGCAGCGTCTCCTCCAACCGCTCGAACCGTTCGGCCACCGGTACCACCGGCACACCCAGCCCGAGCTGCTCCCGCTCGTACCAGGAGGCGCCGATGCCGAGGCGGGCCCGGCCGCCGGAGAGCACGTCGAGGGTCGTCACGGTCTTGGCCAGCAATCCCGGGTACCGGTACATCACACCGGTAACCAGCACGCCCAGCGTCATCCGCTGGGTCTTCGCCGCGACGTAGGCCAGCGTGGTGTACGCCTCCAGCATCGGTTCGTCGGCCGCGAACACCGCGTCCATCTGGAAGAAGTGGTCCATCACCGTGAACGACGCGACGCCGGCCTGCTCGGCGCTGGCGGCGGCCTGGGCCAGTGTCGGTGCGATGGCGGCCGGGTCGGCCGGGGTCGAGTAGTTCCAGTAGTGCAGCCCGAGCTTCATGTTCGGCACCTCCGCAACGAGCCTAGTGCCGCCCGGCCCGCGCCGGGGCGGCTCCGCGTCGCCGACGAGTCGGGTGCGGCCACGTCCATTACCGGATCATGACAATTCGGGGATCACGCGCGGATATCCGGCTGGCAGCTTTCGGTGGGTGATCCAACAGACCACCGAGTCCCGGCCCACCGAGCGGGAGCCCGACGCGACGCGTGTCCGGTTCCGCCACCGCCAGCGGACCGGACCCATCCCTGCCACCGTGTCCGCGCCCGCCGCCGGATCACCGCGGGCCCAGTGGGCCGATGCCGCGAAGGGCGTCTGCATCGTCCTCGTCGTGCTGTGGCACGTGGTGGTGAAGGACTACCTCCAGATCGACTGGCACATCGGCGTACCGGTGCCCGGCTTCTGGGGAACGCTCGGCGAGCAGTTCCTCCCGCTGCGGATGCCGCTGTTCTTCACCATCTCGGGCGTCTTCGCGGCGAACGCCGCCCAGCGGCCCTGGCGGCTGGTCGCCCGCGGCCGGATCGCCGGGTTCCTCTACCTGTACGCCGTCTGGCTGCTGATCCACACGGCGGTGCTCGCCGCCGCGCCGCAACTGCCGACCGACCGGGCCACCTCGGCCCTCGGTCTGCTGGAGCAGCTCACCATCACGCCGTCCAACCTCTGGTACCTGTACGCCCTGGCGGTGTACTTCACGATCGCCAAGGCGACCCGACGGCTGCCCCGGACGCTGGTCCTGCTCCCCGCCGCCGCGCTGTCCGCCGTCGCCGCCGCCGGCCTGCTCGACACCCCGGGCAACCGTGCGGGTCTCTACCAGAACCTGGTCTTCTTCCTCGCCGGCCTGTCCCTGCGACCGCAGATCGAACGGTGGGCGGCCACTGCCAACCGCCGCCGGCTGGTGCTGACCTCGGGGGCCTACCTCCTGGCGCTCGCCGCGATGGCGGTGACCGGCGCGCAGCAGTGGTTCGCTGTGTGGCCGGCGGTCTCCGTGCTGGCAGTGATCTTCGGCATAACCGCCGCCGCCCGGCTGACCTCCTGGTCGGTGCTCAGCGATCCACTGGCTAGGCTCGGCCGCATCACCCTGCCGATCTACGTCGTCCACATGCCGGTCCTGGCCCTGCTGCACCGGCTGTTGCTCGTACCGGTTTCCGGGTTGGGTGGGTCTGCTCAGGGCCTGATCGTGTTCGGTTATCCGATTCTGCTGACCGGGCTGGTGATCGGCCTGAGCCTGGCCGTGCACCGCGCGCTGCTCGCGGTCCGCGCGGGCTGGCTGTTCGCGCTCCCCGACCGACGGCGGGTGGAGGCGGCCCGATGAGCATGCTCGCCGAAGCCCTGGTCGACCTGGAGGCGATCTCCACCAACGTGCGGACGATCGCGTCGGTCACCGGCACCGGGCTGATGGCCGTGGTGAAGGCCAACGGGTTCGGCCACGGCGCGGTGCAGGTGGCCCGGGCCGCGCTCCGGGCCGGCGCCGCCTGGTTGGGGGTGACCTCGACGGCCGAGGCGCTGAGCCTGCGCGAGGCGGGTGTGACAGCGCCCACGTTGAGCTGGCTGCACCGCCCGGACGACGACTTCGGTATGTTGATCAAGGGTGGCGTCGACATCGGCGTGTCCACGACGACGCACCTGCACGCCGTCGCCGACGCGGCCCGTCTGCTCGGCGCGCCGGCGATGGTGCAGCTCAAGGCGGACACCGGGTTGTCCCGCAACGGGGCCGCCGGGGACGACTGGCCCGAGATGGTCGGTTGGGCCCGCAAGTACGAACGGGAGGGCGGTATCCGCGTGCGCGGGGTGTGGTCCCACCTCGCCGACGCCGACCTGCCGGGCGCCCCCGCGCTCACCCGACAGGTGGCGATCTTCGAGGAGGCGCTGCGGATCGCACGGTCGGCGGGTCTGGACCCCGATCTCGTCCACCTGGCCAACTCGGCGGCCGCGTTCTGCGCACCAGAGACCCGCTTCGACCTCTGCCGGATCGGGATCGCCCTGTACGGCGTGGACCCGTTCGGCGCGAGTGGTCCCGGCGAGTACGGGCTGCGCGCCGCGATGACACTGCGGACGAGCGTGGTCAACGTCAAGCGGGTGCCGGCCGGTACGGGTGTCTCCTACGGGTTCGAACACGTGACCAGCGCACCGACCACGCTGGCGCTGCTGCCGCTCGGCTACGCCGACGGGCTGCCCCGGGTCGCGGGTGGGCGCGCCTCGGTGTGGCTCGGCGGTCGGCGGTGCCCGATCGTCGGACGCATCGCCATGGACCAGTGCGTGGTCGACGCCGGCGATCTTCCCGTGACGATCGGCGACCCGGTGGTGGTGTTCGGCCCCGCCGAGGGTGACCACCACCCTCCGACCGTCGTCGAGTGGGCCCGTTGGGCCGACACCAACCCACACGAGATCTTGACCGGCATCGGGGCTCGGGTGGCCCGCGACCACCTCGACGGAAGGGCACGGAAATCATGACAACGCGACTGGCGGTCCTCTACGGCGGGCAGAGCGGCGAGCACGAGGTGTCCTGCCGCTCGGCGGCGAGCATCCTCGCCCACCTGGACCGTGAGCGGTACCAGGTCACCGAGGTCCTCATCGACCGCGACGGCGGGTGGCACGTCGGCGGTCGACCGACGCCACTTCCCGCGGCGTTGCGTGTGCTGCGCGCCCAGGACGTGGTGTTCCCCGCCCTGCACGGCCCGTACGGCGAGGACGGCATCGTGTCGTCGCTGCTGGAATGGCTCGGCGTGCCCTACGTCGGCAACGGTGTGTTCGCCAGCGCCGCCGGCATGGACAAGGGCGTCACCAAGCGGCTCCTCGCGGCGGAGGGCCTGCGGGTCAGCCCGGGGGTGACAGTGCGTCCCGGCGAGGACCTGTCACCCGATGACCAGCGCCGGCTGCAGCTGCCGGTCTTCGTGAAACCGGCCCGGGCGGGTTCGAGCCTGGGTGTGGTCAAGGTCGACGACTGGGCGGGGGTTCCCGCCGCGCTGGAGCAGGCCCGTCAGGTCGACCCGAAGGTGCTCATCGAGCAGGGCGCGCGCGGACGCGAGATCGACGTGGCCGTCCTCCAGCACCCGGACGGGCGGGTGCAGGCCGGCCCGCCGCTGGAGATCAGGGTGAGCGGCGCGGGTTTCTTCGACTACGACGCGAAGTACGACGGCGGGGCGACCTTCCAGATTCCGGCCCCGCTCGACGCGGCGACCACCGAGGTGCTCCAGGACCGTGCGATCCGCGCCTTCCAGGCCCTCGACTGCCGCGGGCTGCTGCGGGTCGACTTCTTCCTGCCCGCCGAGGGGTCGCCCGAGCCCATCGTGAACGAGGTCAACACCTTCCCCGGCTTCACCGCCGCGTCACAGTTCCCGCAGATCTGGCAGCAGGCCGGTATCGGGTTCGCCACCCTGATCGACATCCTGATCTCCGGCGCGCTGGCCGATCAGGACCACCGCCCCCACACCGGCCTGCCCCGGCAGGCCCGAGCTGTCGACCTGGTGTGAGGCGGTGGGGCCCGGTCACCTGGCGGGACACCGGCGGGCTGGCTGGGCACCGTCGGACCCGACGATGGTGACCGGGCCCGAGCTTGCCACCACACCGGCCTGGGCGGCGGCGTCGGACACCGTACAGATGATCTGGTCGGTCGCCGTCGGCGACAACGCCTGCGCCGTCCCGGTGACGCGCACCGTGAGACCACCGAACCGACCGGCCGTGGGCGTCACCTCGACGACCGGGTTCAACCCGGTCGGCACGTCGCTGGTCAGACCCTGGTCGCGTTCGTTCGGCTGCGGGCCGGCGGCGAGCAGGGCAAGTGCCTTGGTCGGTGAGGAATCCCCCCGGGCCGGGCGCAGGACCAGCACCAGTTCGCCCTGCGCGACCAGGTAGAGCCCGACTCCCTGCGCGGGGCCGCTGACCGCGGGACGACCGGTGATGACGAGGCTGGGCCGTACCCCGCACCCCGCCAGCAGCGGACCGAGCAGCAGTGCGCCGGCGAGCAGCGCCCGCCCGGTGCGCCGGCCGGTCACCGGGCACCCCCGGTGTCCGTCGTCTCGCGGGGCAGCCGGAGCGTGAAGACCGCGCCGCCACCCGGGGCGTTGCCGGCGACGAGAGCCCCCCGGCGCTCGCCGTGGTGGTGCAGCCGCGCGTTCTCCCAGGAGATGGCGAGGCCGAGGCCGCTGCCCTCGGAGCGGGTCCGCGCCGTGTCGGCCTTGTAGAAGCGGTCGAACACGTGCGGTAACACCTCCGGGTCCAGCCCCGGCCCCTGGTCGGCCACCTCGATGGTGACCCAGTCCGGATCGGCGCTCAGGCGTACGGTCACCGGCTCGGCACCGTGCCGGAAGGCGTTGCCGACCAGGTTGGCGACGATGACGTCCAGCCGGCGGGGATCGAGCCGGGCCACCACAGCGGGCGGCAGGTCGGCGCGTACCCGGTCGGTCCAGCCGCGGATCCGCAGGGTCGCGGTCACCGCCGCGCCCACGTCCACGTCGTCGAGGGCGAGCCGGGCCGTGCCAGAGTCGAACCTGCTGATCTCGATGAGGTCGTTGACCAGGTGGGTGAGGTTCTGCGTCTCCTGGCTGACCAGCCGAGCGGCCCGGCCCGCGTCCCCGGGCAGGTGCTCGGCCTCCTCGTCGAGCACGTCGGTGACCGCCGTCATCGCGGCCAGCGGGGTGCGGAGCTCGTGCGAGACGTCGGCGACGAAGCGGCGGGCGTCGGACTCCATCCGCCGCAGCTCCCCGACCTGCCGCTCCAGCGTGCCGGCGGTGTCGTTGAAGGTCCGCGCCACGTCGGCCAGCTCGTCCACGCCCCGGACCGTCAGCCGGGTGCTCAGGTCGCCCTCGCCGAGGCGGCGGGCCGCTCGGCCCAGATCGCGGACGGGTCGCAGGACCCCCCGGGCGGACAGCAGGGCCAGCAGGACGGCGAGCAGCAGGGACAACCCTCCGGTCCACCACGCCCTGGTGGCGAGCTGGTCGATGCTCTGCTGCTCGGGCACGAGATCGCGCACCGAATAGACCTCCAACCCGGACGGGTGGGCCGTGCCGTCGGGGCGCTCGAGCCGCAGTTGGGTGCCGATGAGCAGCCAGGGCCGCCCGTCCTGCGAGACACGCTGCCAGGCGATCTGACCGTCGCCGACCTCCGCCCGCAGCTCGGGGCTGAGCGGGGCGGGTGTCTGCGAGCCCTGTGCCCGCATGTCCCGGTAGATGACCACCGCGAAGCCCTCGCGGTCGGAGAGCCGCTGGGCCAACAGGTCCAGGTCGTTCTGGGTCGGCGGAAGCTGGGCGATCGGGTAGACCTTGGTGAGCTGGTCGGTCAGCGACATCACCGCGGCGTCCTGCGCCTGCTGGAGGATGACGGTCCGGGCCTGGAAGTAGCTGCCGCTGGCCACGACGGCCGTGGTGGTGACCCCGAGCAGCGCGAACGCCAGCAGCAGCCGGACCCGCAGGCTCGATGCCTGGGCGGCGACCGAGCGCCAGAAGGTCACAGCGGCCCGAACCGGTATCCGAAACCACGCACGGTCTGGATGAAGACCGGCGCCGACGAATCGGCCTCGATCTTGGCGCGGACCCGCTGGACGCACGCGTCCACCAGTCGCGAGTCACCGAGATACCCGTGCTCCCACACGGCCTCCAGCAGTTGCTGCCGGCTGAGCACCTGACCGGGCGTGTGCGAGAGTTCGAGCAGCAGCCGCAGCTCCGTGGGGGCGAGGCTGACCGGCGTCCCGTCCTTGCTGACCACCAGCGCCGCCCGGTCGATGGTCAACGCGCCGTGCTGTTCCAGGCCGGCCCGCTCGCCGCCGCGCCGCGAGTCGCCACCGGTGCGTCGCAGCACCGCGCGGATGCGCGCCTCCAGGACCCGGGCCTGCACCGGCTTGACCACGTAGTCGTCGGCGCCGGCCTCCAGGCCGGCGACCACGTCCATGTCGTCGTTGCGGGCCGTGAGCATGATGATCGGCAGGTCACCGAGCTGCCGGATCCGGCGGCAGACCTCGAACCCGTCCATCCCGGGCAGCATGAGATCGAGCACCACGACATCGGACGGGGCCGCGCGCAGTCGCTCCAGCCCCTGCTCACCGGTGCCCACGGCGTGCACCGTGTGGCCCTGCCGGGTGAGCGCCAACTGCAATCCGTCGCGCACCGTCTGGTGGTCTTCGATCAACAGCACCTGGGACATGTCGTCAAGTATCCCATCATGAGATCTTTCGGGCTTCGGTCGACGGCTGCGGCTGTGCGGGGCTCCGCGCCGCCCTCGGCACCGCGAAATCCGTCGAACGCACCAGGAACACCACAGCGCCCACCAGGAACATCGTCGAAACGGCCGCGGCCACGATCGCAACCAGCGGCCCGCGCTGCACCGACGCGGCCAGACCGGGCACGACCACCACCAGCGCCCAGACCAGCACGACCAGCCCGACCGCCGCCTCGGCCAGCCCGCGCCAGAGGCCGCCGCCGGCCGCGTCGTGGTCGGTGGGCCGGGCCGCCAACGCGGCCGCGGCCAGGAGAAACAGTGTCACCCCCAGCAGTACGCCACCGAGCACGTCGCTGAACCGGTGCCAGCCCGCGATCATCGTGGCGGCGGCGATCACCGAGACTCCCGCCGCACCCGGCACCGCCAGCCAGCGCCGGGCCCAACCGGGAAGGACCAGCAGAAACGCCAGCAGCAGGGCGGTCGCCGCCGCGACGTGACCGCTGGGAAAGCTGTTGTGGGTGGTGGAACTCTCGATCTGCAGGTCCGGGCGGGGCAGTTGTGTCTTCATCGCGCCGGCCACCAGCACCGCGCAGACGACCATGCCCACGCCGACGACGCCCGCCACCAGCCGGCGGCGCAGCACACCCACCAGCAGCACCACGCCGAGCAGGGCCGCGATGAGCGTCGGGTTGCCGAAGGTGGCCAGCGCGGTCTTGGCCGGGCCCACGAGCGCTGTCCGCTGCTCGTACCCGCCGCCGGATTCGGCGGGCGGCAGGAGCACCCCGTCCAGCCACTGCCCGGGATAGGTCCGCACGAAGACAGCGGCGGTGAGGGTCAGCGCGAGCAGACCACACAGCGCCGCGGCGAGCAGTCGGAGCCCCAACGGCACCGCCGCGCGGGCGTGGGGCAGCGGGCGCGCCGGACCGGGTGTCGGGCGCCCGACGGAGTACAGCGATCCGGTGGACATGGCGACCATGCTCGCCCCCGCAGGTCCGTACGCCGTCCTCGAATTGTCTTGGTTCTGTCACAACCACCCCCGCCGCTTCCGGAGAAGCGCATGGTCGGCGGTGGGGTCGGGTGGCCTGGCCGGCGCAACGGGATTCACATGCTTACATGCAACTATGTTTTACCCAGCCGAGATCAGCCACCACTAGGGTCAGGACGCCGATCGATGTCTCGGTCGGCGGTACGACAATCCATCCGGAGTGATGTGGGGAACCGGAAGGTGTTGGCACATGCAGGAAATTCCAGTCGCCAGCCTGGTCATCGGCATCGCATCCTCGCCGGCCGAGCGGCGACATCTGGCCCGGCTGCTCGGCGGCAGCGACGCCTTTCTGATCGTCTCGACAGTCGACCAGGCGCGAGAGTTTCTCGGGGTGGTCGAGGCGCCCGCCGCACCGGCCCCGCCGACCACCGCGGCGCGCGCCGAGGTGGCGCCGAGCCCGCAACCCCCGCCACCGGACCTGGCGGTCGACTCCGACCGTCGGGTGCTGCGGTGGCGTGACCAGGAGATCGACCTGACCCGGTTGGAGCACGACGTGCTGCTCTGCCTGGTGCACGCCCCCGGGCAGGTGTGGACCTACGAGCGGCTGCACCTGGAGGTCTGGGGCAACCGGCACCTCGGCCGGGGCTCGGACATGCACTCGGTGGTCCGCCGGGTGCGCGCCAAACTCGCCAGGCTCAACGCCGCGGCGACGATCCACTCGGTACGCGGCGTCGGATTCCGGCTCGCGCCCGTCTGATCACCCCGGGCGCGGTCCGGCCCGCCTGGTCGAGGACCAGGCGGGCCGGACGTCACGCGACTAGTGCTCGGCTGTCAGCACCTGATGGGCGCCAACCCGAAGTTCTCCACCGTGGGGGTCGCGGTGTCGATCCGGGTCTGGCGGGTCTGCGGCTTCCAGCCGTCCTTGGCCACGATCATCGTGAGCGGGTTGTTGCGGCGGTCCACCCAGTAGGCGTACTTGCCCTCGGCATCGGTGGCGAAGGTGTACGACGCCGCCCACGAGTCGACCTGCACGACCGCACCGGCGAGCGGCGAGGTCGCACCCTGGCAGCTGGTGCCGGTGACCGTACCCATGAGCTTGCCCCAGGTCTTCGGGGGGTTCGCGGTCATGGTCACCGCGACCGGCGCGACCGAGTACGGGGTGTTCTCGGAGATCGCTACCGCGCCGGAGTAGGTGCCCGGCTGGTCCACGTTCGCCGTCAGACCGACGGTGACAGTGACCTTCGCACCCGGTGCGAGGGTGACCTCCGACTTGTCGACGGTCATCCAGCTGACGTCGGCGGCCGACTCGGAGCATCCCTCGAAGCCCGGGAGCACCTCACTCTCGGGAGCCGCGTCGAAGCTGCCGGACGAGCCGCCGATCTTGTAGAAGCCGCACGCCGCGCCGCCGCGGTACCGCGCGGTGTTGGCGTTGGGCAGGTTGGACCACGAACCGGCGGCCGGGTCGTAGGCGAAGCCGGCGTTGCTGATGGCCCCGCCCTGCGAACCACCGACGACGAGCAGCTTGCCGCTGGCGACGGCGTACGCGCTGGCCCAGTTGTCGGTCGGCGCGTCGGCGATGGCGGTCCACGTGTTGGCACCCGGGTCGAAGGCGTAGCTGGACTTCTGCGCGGCGGAACCGTCGTTGCCGCCGGTGCAGTAGAGGACGCCGTCGATCCCGCCGCAGGAGGCGAAGGCCACCGACTTCGGGTAGTTGGCCATCGTCTCCCAGGTGTCACTGGTCGGGTCGTACCGGACCACGCTGTTCGACATCGGCGTGCAGGACGCGGTCGTGCAGCCACCGACCGCGTACAGCTTGCCGTCGACGACACCCTGACCGGCCGCGGCCCGGGGCGCCGGGTTGTCGGCCAGCTCGGTCCAGGTGTTGGCCCCGGGGTCGTACGACCAGGTGGCGGAGTCCGGGCCGGCGTCGCCCCAGCCACCACTGACGATGATCTTGCCGTTCACCACGCCGGCGGTCACGGCGTTGCGGGCGCCCGGAAGGTCGGCGATCGCCGTCCAGGTCTGCGCGGCCGGGTCGTAGGCGTAGTTCTTGGTGGTGGACGCCTCACCGTTGCCGCCACCGAGCGAGTACACCTTGCCGTCCAGGTTCACCACCCGGTTGTCCATGATCGTGGCCGGGTAGTTGGCGATGTCGGTCCACGGCGCCGCGCTCGGGCCGACCGCAGCGGCAGCGGCCTTGGCCTCCTTGCCGGACGCCTTGGCGGCGAACGACGTCGGCACGGTGAGCCGCTGCTCCGGCGCGCCGCCGGACCCGAGCACCTGCTGCCGGGTGACAGTGGAGCCGTCCGCCCGCAGGAGTTCGAACCCGTTGTCCCGCTCACCGAACTTCACCTCGACCGGCGCGCCGCCGGTGTTGGTCACCGTGAACGTCTTGCTGGTCTTGCCGTTGGGCATCTGGAGGGTGGCGCTGAGCTGCGTCGGCGTCACCGACAGCCGGCCGGCCGCGAGCTGGAAGTTCGCGGTGGTCGCCCAGTCGGCCTCGACGTCGACAGTCTTGGTCTGGCTGACGTAGTTGCCGGCGGACGCGGTGAACGGGTGCTCGCCGGTCAGCGACGAGTAGATCCAGTAGAAGCCGTCGGCCAGCTCCGGGTCGTCCGGGGTCGCCACCGTGACGGCCTTCTCGGCGGGCCGGTCCTTGCTGGTGACGGTCGCGCCGTTGACGTAGCTGCCGTCGTTCTTGTCACGGACGTTGCCGACGACCAGACCACCGTCGACCGGCACGCAGGTCACCTGGCTGCCGATCAGGACGTTGTCGACCTCCCACCACCACTCGTACGAGGCGTCGTAGTAGTGGAACCGGACCTGCACCCGCGCCTGACCGGCGGCCTGCGGGATCGGGATCTCGGTCAGCTTCGGTCCCCGGACGTCCGTCTCCTGCCGGAGCACGTTGGTCCAGGTGGCGCCGCCGTCGATGCTCAGGTCGACGTCGGCGGTGTCGTCGTTGAGCTGGTTGAAGTCCTGGTTGAACCGGATCACCGGGGCGGTGACGGCGGTCAGGTCGACCACCGGGCTGACCAGGGAGGTGTCCTGGCTGGTGCCCGCACCGTAGTCGTCGCTGTCGATCATCGCGAAGTTGCCGCTGCCCCCGGTCAGGTTGCCCCGGTTGCCGTCGTCGGTGAACTTCCAGACCTGACCGCTGCCCGCGTTGTCCACGACGGTCCAGCCGGCCGGCGTGGTGGTGGCGTCGAAGGTCTCGTACTCACCGTCGGAGCCGAACGTGTACCCGGCGGCGGTGGTGCAGTCGGTGGTGTCCACCGGCACGGCGACGTTGGCGGTGACGTTGCCCGAGCCGACCACGACCTGCTTGGTGACGGTCTGGTAGCCGGGGTACTGCGACTCGTACGTCAGGGTGTACGTCTGCCCGGCCGGCAGCTTGATGCTGTAGCGACCGTTCGACGGGGTGGTGTAGTCGTAGACGCCGGACACGCCGGTCACTGTCACCTTCGCGTACAACGGCCAGCCGTGGCCGGAGCCGTCGGTGACCGCTCCGGTGACGTTGACACTCGGCACCGCGGTGAGGGCGACGTTGAGCGTCGTGGTCGTGCCCTTGGCGATGGTTGCCGTCGTGGTGGTGCCGCCGTACCCGAACGCCGCGACGGCGACCTGGTAGTCACCGGTGGGGAGCTGGGTCGAGAACTTGCCGTCGGCACCGGTGGTCAGCTCACGCTCGGACGGGCCGGTGAGCGTCAGCGTCGCGCCGGCGATCGGGGCGCCGGAGGTCGCGTCGGTGACGGTGCCGGCCAGCGTGCCGATGTCGCCGGTCGGGGCGGCGTTGAGCAGCGCGAGGGCGTCCAGTCGGCCTTCGCCGTAGACGTTGTTGTCGGCGGCGGTGCCACCGCACTGGTCGTCCGCCTTGTCGATCGCGGCGCCGTTGAGCAGTGCGCGGGTCGCGTTGACGTCACCGACCAGCGACGGCGCCGCCGAGTACAGCAGCGCGATCGCGCCCGCGAGGTGCGGCGCGGCCATCGAGGTGCCGCTGATGCTGCCGTAGGCGCTGCCCGGGATGCTCGACCGGACGTTCACGCCCGGCGCGGAGATGTTGGGCTTGATCTCACCGTTCTGACCGGCGCCCCGGGAGGAGAAGCCGGCGACGTTGTTGTTGATGTCGTACGCGCCGGTGGAGTAGTTGCTGGCGAGGCTGCCCGGCGAGCCACTGGTCTGGCAGGCCGGTCCGCTGTTGCCGTTGGACCAGACGCCGAAGATGCCGGACGCGGCCCAGGCGTTCGTCACGTCCTCCATGAACGGCTCGTTGGACGGGTCCCGGGTGCCCCACGAGTTGTTGATGATGTTCGGTCGCTTGCTCGCGTCCGCGTTCTGACCGTTGAGGTCCAGCGGCTCCAGCATCCACTGACCGGATTCGATCAGGGCGGCGTCACTGGGGCAGCACCCGTTCGCCGCGATCCACCTGACCCCGGGGGCGACACCGATCTGGTTCGCGCCGTCGGAGCCGGCCATGGTGCCCATCGTGTGCGTACCGTGGCCGTCGCCGTCGCAGGGAGCTGTCGCGCAGGCCCCGGTGGCGTTGGCGGCGTTGAACCAGTTGTAGTTGTGGTCGAAGGTCCCGTCACCGTTGTTGCCCCGGTAGGAGTTCACCAGCGCCGGGTGGTCGAACTGCACCCCGGTGTCGATGTTCGCGATGGTGATGCCCTCGCCCTTGACGCCGTACTGGGACCAGACGTCGTCGGCGTTGATGTTGGCGATGCCCCACTCCAGGGCGTTCACCGTGTTCTCGTCGGCGCCCTTCGTCGTCTCCGGCACCTTGTACGCGACCGGGGCGTAGAGGCCCTCGACCTCCGAGTGGCCGGCGAACTTCTGCGCCATCGCCAGCGAGCCGCTGTTCACCTTGATGGCGTTGGTGGCCCAGAAGGTCTGGTACTTCGTGCCCGAGCTGTCGAGGTCGGCCCGGATCTTGCCCTGGCTCGCCGCGGCGGTCTTGCGCAGCGCGTCCGCCACCGCCGTGCCGCGCTTCGACCAGTCCTTGATGGCGCTGGCCTTGCTCAGGTCCGCCCGGTCCTTGAACCGGATCCAGAAGTCCCCTTCACTCTTGGCCTGGAGCTGCTTGGCGAGTTCGGGTCGGATCTTGTCCCCGGTCGAGGTGCCCGCCCCCATCGCACCGCCCGGCGCGGCCTGCGCGCCCGAACCGATGGTGGCCAGGCATGTCGCGGCGAGGATCGTCGCCGCACCGGCGCTCACCAGCGATCTGGCTGCGCGCCGCCATTGTGGACGTCTGAACATAGGTGCTGCCTCCCTCAGAACGACCCAGGGTGTAGTGGGCCATGGTGGACCTCCCCATGCACCGCGCGGGTCACGCCGGTTGCCCGAGTGGACACTATGATCGAGAAGAACGGACGATCAAGAACTTGCCGTGAGCAACTTGTCGCTAAGAGTCGCAGTGGCCGGCGGCGCGCTTGCCAATCATTGTCAGAACCGTGACGAGAGCTGGGCAGGGATGCCCATCGATCCCGGGTGGTGCGGTGGCCAAGGACGAGGCAACGGTGAACAGGGGTGATGCGGCCGACGAGCCGTTCCCGCTGCTGATCGCGGTCACCCCGTCGCCGGCCGAGCGCATCCGGCTCGCGGAGCTTCTCGACGGCATCGCGCCGCTGCTGCTGGTCGCCGACCTCGACGAGCTGCGCCGGCTGATCGCCGCTCCGCAGCAGGTCGCCGCCGCGTCCGAACCGGCGCCGGTCGCCACCCTGGTGATCGACTCCGCCCGCTCCAGCGCCCGCTGCGGAGATCGGGAGATCGACCTCACCCGGCTGGAACACGACCTGCTGACCTGCCTGATCACCGAGCCGGCCCGGGTGTGGAGCTACGCCGAGCTGCACCGGTCGGTCTGGGGTGACGAGGGGCGCGAACGCAAGGCGGACGTGCAGTCGCTGGTGAAGCGACTGCGCCGCAAGCTGACCGACCTGGGCACCGGGGCCACCATCGACGTGGTGCGCGGGGTGGGGCTACGGCTGACCGATCACCAGCAGGCCCGGGTCGAACGGGCCTGACAGCGACGTCGCCTGAACCGATCTCGACCGGAAGATCAGCAACAACCCCGGACCCCCACGACGTCGCACCGGGTGACGACCGGTCAGATCAGCCCGGCCCGGGCCCACAGCAGACGCCCCGGCCCCGCCACCAGGCCGACACCCGCCAGGTTGGCGTGCACCCGCGCCGCCGACCAGCGCAGGGTGGCTCGCCAGTGCGGGTTGGCGCGGGCGGCGGCACGACCGACCGCCGGTGGAATGCCCACCGCCGCGTACACGTCGGGATGGACCAGGCGGTTGGCGATCGTGTAGGCGGCGCGGCCGACCAACAGCCGGGCGTACGCCATGCCCACCGGGCCGGTGGCCGCCACCGCGGCGGCCAACTCCTCGCGGGCGAACCGGACGTGCCGCGCCTCCTCCACGACGTGGATGCGGGAGACCATCCGGATCAACGGTTGGAGCGACTCGTCCGCCATGATCTCGCGCTGGAACGCGTCGAGGATCTCCTCCGCGATGAGGATCGCGGCGTACATCCGGGGTCCGCTGGCGGTGGCCTTGAGGAAGCGCCCGAGGTGATGGTCCACAGTGCTCGCGCGGTAGACCGGGCAACCCATCGCCTCGATCAGCCGGCCGAACATGATGGAGTGGCGGCACTCGTCGGCGACCTCGGTCAACGCGTACTGGGCCTGGCGGCTGGTCGGGTCGGCGCGGTAGTACTCCCGGATCAGCATCTGCATGAGGATCGTCTCGAACCACAGCCCGGCGCTGGCGGCGCTGGCCACCTCGTGCCTGGTCAGGTCGACGCGCTGCTCCTCGCTGAGCCGCTCCCACAACGGCGTGCCGTAGAGGCTGCTGCGTTGTGGGGGCAGCCAGTAGGCGCCGGGAATGTGCGGGGCGTCCCAGTCGATCTCGACGGTGGGGTCGTAGCTGGTCCGCAGTGTGGACGTGAGCAGTCGCTCGGCGACCGCCGCGCGCTCGGTTTTCGCCGGTGCGGCCTCCATGACTCCTCCATATTGACGTGACGGCCGGTAACTGTTACGAGTAGTAGCATGCAATCGCCGCTCACTGATGTCAATGCATCCGACCCACCTCCGGCCGACGATCCGAAAGCGAAGGGCAACGGCCGCCGGGACCGCTGGGCAGACCATCGTGAGCACCGACGGCAGGAGTTGGTCGGCGCCGCCGTGCAGGCGCTGCTGCGACACGGCCCGGACGTCGACATGGAACAGGTCGCTGCCACCGCGGGCGTCAGCAAACCGGTCCTGTACCGCTACTTCGCCGACAAGTCGCAGCTCTGGGTCGCGGTGAGCGAGGTGGTGGCGGCCCGGGTGGTCGACGCCATCGCGCCGGCGATCGAGCAGGTCCGCGAGGAACGTGACCTGGTCGAGGCGACGATCGACGCGTACCTCGGGGTGATCGAGTCACAGCCCACGCTCTACCGGTTCCTGATGCGACAGTCCGGTCAACCCGGCATCCACCAGGTGGTCGCCGGCACCAGCCGGCAGGTCGCCGCCGGGCTGGCCCGGGTGATCGGTGACCGGCTACGGGCGCTCGGGCTGGACGCCGGCCCGGCGGAGCCGTGGGCGTACGGCCTGGTGGGCTTCGTGCAGGCGGTCGGCGACTGGTGGACCACGCACGGCCAGCCGATCAGCCGGGCCGCCCTCACCGACTACCTGACCACTCTGCTGTGGAGCGGCATCGAGGGGGTACGCGCCAGCGCCGACCTGCCGCCCGAGCTGACCCGCGCCCACGAACGGATCGTGCCGTGACCTACCACGGCCCGGCGGGTGTCGAGGGCATCTCGGTCCGGGTGCACCTCAGCGGGCGGTGGGAGCCGGTCGACGGTCGCTTCCACTGGGGTGGGCGGATCGAACCGGCGCCACTGGTGACCCACCTGCTGCGCCGCGGGCGGCGCGACGTCGAGGTGCGCATCGCCGACCGGGTCCGACCCGCCCGACTGGCCGAGGTCGACCCGTGGGGCGGCGTACGCGTCACCGGCGTGGGCGATCCGCCCTGGCCGCCCGAGCCCGACCCAGCCGCCGCAACCGAGCCCACGGAGGAGTGAATGGAGACAGACGTTGCCATCATCGGCGCCGGCTTCGGTGGCCTGGGCGCCGCCATCCGCCTGCAGCGGGCCGGCTTCACCGACTTTCTCGTCTTCGACCGGGGTGACGACGTCGGCGGCACCTGGCGGGACAACAGCTACCCCGGCTGCGCCTGCGACGTCCCGTCGCACCTCTACTCGTTCTCCTTCGCGCCCAACCCGAACTGGTCCAACACCTTCTCCGGTCAGCCGGAGATCTGGGACTACCTGCGCGGCTGCGTCGACCGCTTCGGGATCCGCCCGAGGTTGCGGCTGCGCCACGAGGTGCACGAGGCGAGGTGGGACGATCAGCGCCAACGGTGGCTGCTGCGCACCTCCGGCGGCGAGCACACCGCCCGGGTCCTGATCTGTGCGGCCGGCCCGCTCAGCGACCCGGCCATCCCCGACCTGCCCGGGATCGACGAGTTCGCCGGCACCGTGTTCCACTCGGCGCGGTGGCGGCACGATCACGACCTCACCGGCCGCCGCGTCGCGGTGATCGGCACCGGCGCCTCCGCCGTCCAGTTCGTGCCCCAGATCCAGCCGACGGTCGAGAAGCTGACGCTCTTCCAGCGCACCCCCGCGTGGATCATGCCGAGGCTGTCGCGCCGGATCAGCGCTGTCGAGCAGGCCGCGTTTCGCACAGTGCCCGGCGCGCAACGCCTCGCCCGGGCACGGCTCTATCTGCTCCGCGAGAGCCTGGGCCTGGGCTTCCTGTACCCGGCGCTCAACCGCTTCGCCTCCCGGCTGTCACTGCGTACGCTGCGCCGGCAGGTCCCCGACCAGCACCTGCGGGACAAGCTCACCCCCCGGTACACGATGGGTTGCAAGCGGGTGCTGATCTCCAACGACTACTGGCCGTCGCTCACCCGGCCCAACGTCGACGTGGTGACCGCCGGCATCGCCCGGCTCGTGCCGGACGGCCTCGTCACCGACGACGGTGTGCACCACGCGGCGGACACGGTCATCTTCGGCACCGGCTTCCACGTCACCGACTCCCCCGTCGTGCGGCGCATCCACGGCCGTGCCGGACGTAGCCTGAGCGAGGCCTGGACCCCGAGCATGCACGCGTACCGGGGCACCACCATCGCCGGCTTCCCCAACCTGTTCTTCCTGCTCGGCCCGAACACCGGGCTCGGGCACACCTCGGTGGTGCTGATGATCGAGGCGCAGTTGCGCCTGGTCCTCGCGGCCCTGCGGCACATGCGGGCCACGGGCATCCAGGCCATCGAGCCCACCGCGCAGGCGCAACAGCGCTGGACCGAGCGGATCGACCAGAAGATGGCCGGCACCGTCTGGCAGACCGGCTGTTCGAGCTGGTATCTCGACGCCACCGGCCGCAACACCACCGTCTGGCCGGGCCTCGCCACCAGCTTCCGGATGCGTCTGCGCCGCTTCCGCCCGGCCGACTACCGGACCGCTTCGGCCGGCAGCACCCCCAACGACTCGGAACGGGAGCATGCCGATGCGCTATGACCTGGCCGGCAAGACCATTCTCATCACCGGCGCGGCGCGCGGCATCGGGGCGCAACTGGCCCGCGAGGCCGTCGCCCGCGGGGCCCGGGTCGCCCTCGTCGGCCTGGAGGGCGAGCTGCTCAAGCGGCTCAGCGCCGACCTCGACGCGCACTGGTACGAGTGCGACGTCACCGACCAGGCTGCGTTGGACGCCGCGGTGACCTCGACCGTGGACCGTTTCGGTGGCATCGACGTCGTCGTGGCCAACGCGGGCATCGCGAACCTCGGCACCGTCGCCGTGGGACCGGTCGACGCGCTGGTCCGTACCGTCGAGGTGAACCTCTGCGGCGCGATCCGCACGGTCAGCGCGGCGCTGCCCCACGTCACCGCCGCCCGTGGTCACGTCCTGATCGTCTCGTCCGCCGCGGCCTTCACGGCGATGCCCGGCATGGCCGCCTACTGCGCGTCCAAGGCGGGGGTGGAGCAGTTCGCCAACGTGCTGCGCCTGGAGACCCGCCCGCAGGGCGTCACCGTCGGCACCGCGCATCCGATCTGGATCGACACCGACCTGGTCCGCGACATCCGTGACGACCTGGCGTCGTTCCGCACCGCGCTGCGCCGGCTGCCACGGCCGCTGTCCACGGTCGTCCCGGTCGAGCAGTGCGTCGAGGCCCTGCTGCGCGGTGTCGAGCGCCGCAGACGCAAGGTGTACGTGCCACGCTCGCTCGCCGTGGTGCAGGCGCTGCGACCGGTGGTGCTGAGCGGCTTGACGGACGCGTTGATCACCAGGTTCGGCGGCCGGACGATGGTCGACCAGATGGAGGACGAGGTGCGCCAGCTCGGGCGGTCCTTCGGCAGGACGTCGGTGGGAGGGCGGTCATGACAGTTCATTTCCGCCGGGCGGGCAGCGGGGAGCCGCTCGTGCTCGTCCACGGCATCGGTCACCGTCATCAGGCGTGGGAGCCGGTGTTCGACCGGCTCACCGCCCACCACGACGTGATCGCGCTCGACCTGCCCGGGTTCGGGAACTCGCCGGTGCCCGGCACCGGCATGCCCGCCGACATGGCCGCCACCGTGGCCGGGGTCCTGCCGGTCCTGACCGGGTGGGGGCTGACGCGTCCGCACGTCGCCGGCTACAGCCTCGGTGGGGCGATCGCCCTGGAACTCGCCGCCGCCGGGGCGGTCGCCTCGGCCACCGCCCTTTCCCCCGCCGGCTTCTTCACCCCGGCGGAGCGCCGCCGGGCGCTGGCCATCCTCCGGATGCTCCGGGCCAACTCGTACCTGCCCACGCCGATCATGCGGGTCGCGCTGCGCTCGGCGTACCTGCGGGCGTTGTGCTTCGCGCCGCTGATGGCCCGCCCGACGCTGCTGGACGTCGAGCGCGCGCTGGGCGACGCGCTCGCCCTACGCCGTGGACGCGGCTTCAACGCGGTGGCCAGAGCCGCCCGCGACTACCGCTTCGACTGCCATCGACTGTCCGACCCGGCGGTGCCGGTGACCGTCGGCTGGGGCGACCGCGACCGGATCTTCGGCGTTCACCAGGCCGAGCGCGTCCGGGCGGGCCTGCCGGCGGCACGGGTGGTGACGCTGCCCCGTTGCGGTCACGTGCCGATGAGCGACGACCCGGACCTGGTCGCCGCGCTCATCCTGGAGACCACCGGCGCCGTCCCCCGCGGCGACCGGCCGGATCCGTCGGTCGCCGTCTGACGGTCCCGAGTCAGGAAGATCACTTCACACGCTAAAAACTTGCAGTCTGTGCAACTTCGCTCCTAGCCTCGCTCGCGTGACCGACACCGACCACGCCGCCACCGGGCGTCGCGACCGCAAGAAAGCGCAGACGCGGGCCGCGCTGACCGCCGCCGCGCTGCGGCTGGTCGCCGAACGCGGCCTGGAGCACGTGACGGTGGAGGAGATCAGCGAGGCCGCGGACGTCTCCTCGCGGACCTTCTTCAACTACTTCACCTGCAAGGACGAGGCCCTCACCGACGATCCGGCGCTCGACGGCAACCCGGTCGTGGCGCGTCTGGCGGCCACCCCCGCACAGGTGTCGGCGCTGCAGGCCGTGCGGGTCGCCCTCGACGAGTCGGTCGACACGATCCAGGCCGACCGGGAGTTGTGGCGGTTGCGACTGACGGTCATCGCCCAGAACCCGGTGCTGCTGCCCCGGCTGGTGGCCGGCAACAGCGCGACCGAGCAGGCCATGGTCGCGATCGTCGCCACCCGCCTCGGCGTCGGCCTCGACCACGGCCACCCGCCGCTGGTCATCGCTGTCGCCGGTGCCGCCTTCCGCACCGCCATGCTGCGCTGGGCCGCCGACGACGACACCCGGCCGCTGCACGACTTCGTCGATGAGGCGTTCGCCGCGATCGCGGCCGGCCTGCCGGATCCGCCGTCCCCCTCCTGACCCGCCAGTCTCTGCCCCGCCGCATCAGCTGCGGGGCCAGCGCTGCGCCAGAAACCCGACAAGGGAGCGTCAATGACCACCACCGTCCCGCCCGCCGACACCGCCGGCGTCGGCACGCGCATGTCGCGTCGGGAGGTTCTCCAGGCCCTGTCCGGCCTGATGGTCGGCATGTTCGTGGCCATCCTCGCCTCCACAGTGGTGGCGAACGCGCTGCCGCGGATCATCGCGGATCTCAACGGCAGCCAGACCGTCTACACCTGGATCGTCACCAGCGAACTGCTCGCCATGACGGCGACGGTGCCGCTGTGGGGCAAGATGGCCGACCTGTACAGCAAGAAGCTGCTGATCCAGCTGTCGCTGGGACTGTTCGTGGTCGGTTCGCTCATCGCGGGCTTCACGCCGAACGTCGAGGTTCTGCTGCTCAGCCGGGTCGTCCAGGGCATCGGCGCCGGCGGCATGACAGCGCTGGCCACGATCGTCATGGCGGCGATGATCCCGCCGCGTGAGCTGGGCCGCTACGCCGGCATCTTCGGCGCGGTCTTCGGTGTGGGCACCATCGCCGGTCCGCTGATCGGCGGCCTGCTCGTCGACACGTCGTGGTTGGGCTGGCGGTGGTGCTTCCTGATCGGCGTCCCGTTCAGCATCATCTCCATCGCCCTGCTCCAGCGCACCCTGCACCTGCCGGTCGTCCGCCGCAAGGCGACGATCGACTGGCTGGGCGCCGTGCTCATCACCTCGGGCGTCTCCACCCTGCTGATCTGGTCGTCCCTGGCCGGCAACAAGTTCGACTGGGCCTCCGGCTGGACGGTCCTGATGGTCATCGGCGGTCTGGTTCTGCTGGCCCTGGCCGTGGTCGTCGAGTCGCGGGCGGCGGAGCCGATCGTCCCGCTGGACATCTTCCGCAACCGGACGGTCTCCCTGGCCACGATCGCCAGCGTGCTGGTCGGCGTCGCCATGTTCGGCGGCACCGTCTTCCTGTCCCAGTACTTCCAGATCTCGCTGGGCAAGTCGCCCACCGTCGCTGGCCTGATGAGCCTCCCGATGATCTTCGGTCTGCTGGTCTCGTCAACGGTGGCCGGCCAGCTCATCACGAAGTACGGCCGCTGGAAGGCGTACCTGGTGGCCGGCGCCGCGGTGATGACCGCCGGGATGCTGCTGCTGGGCACCATCGACGCCAACACCAGCGTCGTCGTGCTGTCGATCTACATGGCCGTGCTGGGCGTCGGCGTCGGCATGCTCATGCAGAACCTCGTGCTCGCCGCGCAGAACGACGTGCCGGCGCAGGAGCTCGGCGCCGCCACGTCGGTGCTGACGTTCTTCCGCAGCATGGGCGGCGCGATCGGGGTCAGCGCCCTCGGCGCGGTCCTGGCGAGCCGGGTGACCTCACTGACGACCGAGCGTCTCGGCCCGGCGGCCACCGCCGGTGGTGGCTCCACGGAGGTGCCCGACCTGTCCACCCTGCCCGAACCGGTGGTACGCATCGTGCAGGACGTGTACGGCATCGCCACCGCCGACCTCTTCCTGGTCGGCGCGCCGTTCGCGCTGCTGGCGCTGATCGTCGTGCTGTTCATCAAGGAGAAGCCGCTGCACACCGTCAGCGGGGACGAACGACGCGCCCAGGAGGAGGCGGCCGCAAAGGCCGCGATGCACTGAGCGGTACGACAGAGCAGTCGGGGGCGGGCCGGAGGGCCCGCCCCCGCTTCGTGCCCCCTTCCGGCCTCACCCGCGGGCGCCGACGTCGCCATCCCGCGTTTTTCGGTAATCACCTGGCGTGCACAAGTCGCCACGTAACGTGAGGTAGAGCCGGTAATCGGCTGATCGCCAGACGTGCGCCGGGCCGCCACTGCGGCGGCGCCGCTCGGCCAACTGCCGGGTCGGACAGCTCCGCAACGTCGCTCAGCCGCAGGAGGTGTGGACGATGCCCATGCTCTCGGTCTTCGATCCTCGGCACACTGTCGCTCCCCCGGGATACAGCCGCTGGCTCATCCCGACCGCGGCACTGGCTGTGCACGTGTGCATCGGTCAGGTCTACGCGACGAGTGTCTACAAGAACTCCCTCATCGCGCACTTCGACACCAGCCAGACGGCGATCGGGGCGATCTTCAGTATCGCCATCGTCATGCTGGGTTCGTCCGCCGCGGTGGGTGGCCGTTGGGTGGAAAAGAACGGGCCGCGCCGGGCGATGTTCGCCTCCGCCTGCTTCTGGGCCACCGGGTTCCTGGTCGGCGCGCTCGGCATCGCGACGCAACAACTCTGGCTGCTCTACCTCGGATACGGCGTCATCGGCGGCATCGGGCTCGGCATCGGCTACATCTCACCCGTCTCGACACTGATCAAGTGGTTCCCGGACCGCCCCGGCCTGGCCACCGGGCTGGCCATCATGGGGTTCGGCGGTGGCGCCCTGGTCGCCGGCCCGCTCGCGCGCCAACTGCTCTCCCTCTACGACTCCGGCTACAACCCCGACAACCCGGCCGCCGTGGCGTCGGGCAGCGCCCTCGTGGCGCTCTTCGTCACGTTCGGCATCGGGTATTTCGTGATCATGATGTTCGGCCCGTTCAACGTCCGGGTTCCGGCACCGGACTGGCGGCCCGCCGGGTTCGACCCGGCGAGCGTTGCCGCCAAACCTCTGGTGACGACGGCGAGCGTGTCCGCGTCGAACGCGGTGCGTACCCGGTCGTTCTGGTTGCTGTGGATCGTGCTGTTCTGCAACGTCACCGCGGGCATCGGCATCCTGGAGCAGGCCAGCCCGATGATCCAGGACTTCTTCCGGGACAACGGAACCGCCACCACGGTCTCGGTGTCGGCGGCGGCCGGCTTCGTGGGGGTGCTGTCGCTGTTCAACATGGCGGGCCGGTTCGTCTGGTCCACGACGTCCGACCTCATCGGCCGCAAGCCCATCTACATGGTCTACCTCGGCGTCGGCATGGTGCTGTACCTGCTGCTCGCCGTGGCCGGGCACTCCGCGACAGCGGTCTTCGTGCTGATCGCCGCCGCCATCATCTCCTTCTACGGCGGTGGCTTCGCCACCATGCCCGCCTACCTGCGTGACCTGTTCGGCACCTTCCAGGTCGGGGCCATCCACGGCCGGATCCTCACCGCCTGGTCGGCCGCGGGTGTCGCCGGCCCGCTGATCGTCAACGGGATCCTCGACACGCAGGGCAAGCCCGGCACACTCACCGCGGCGGCGTACCGTCCCGCGCTGTTCACCATGGTCGGCGTCCTCGCCATCGGGTTCATCGCGAACCTGCTGGTCCGTTCGGTGCCCGAGCGGTTCCACGAACCAAACCGGGGGCCGACGTCGCCCGTGGCGAAGGCGACCATCACCGAACCGGTGGCCATCGGGCCGCAGAGCCAGCCGCCCGCGCCGCCACGAGTCGGTAGCCAGACCGGGCGACTGTGGTTGTCGTGGCTGCTGGTCGCGGTGCTCCTCGGGTACGGCATCGTCCAGACCGCCATCACCGCCGCGAAGCTGTTCACCGGCTGACCGGCCGCGCCGGCGGTGGCCCGTCGCGCCCACACCTCTCCTCGGATCCGAAGAAGGCGCCCCGTCAGGGGGCGCCTTCCTCGTCGGTCCGCTCAGAGTGGGGTCGTCGACCGGCTCTCGTCGAGCCGCTCCCGCTGGGGCACGACCGTGTACTTCGGATCGCGCGCCGAGACCCGTCCCGCCTCGAAGACACCGAACCGGGTCGCGATCGACGACGCCACCAGGGCGGCGCCGGAGAGCGCCGACAGGATCCGGCTGCGTCGACTGACCAGTGCGGCGACCGTGCCCACTGTCAGCAGGACGCGTCCCGCCTTGACCAGCCGGCCGCTGCGTCCGTGCGTGTAGGGCTCGCCGGTGAGGCCCTGCCGCTCCAGATGGTGCCCCCCACCGAACTCGACGGCCGCCGCGGCCACTGCGAGTCGCCGTAGTGGGGCGGTCTCCGAGGGCGGTGCCGCGATCAGTCCGACCCCGGACGCGGCGGCGAGCGCGCTGCCGGCGAAGACGAACGGCAGCGAGGGGTAGGCGTCGTGCCAGGACGGCACGGCCGTGTCGGCGAGCAGCACCCCGGTGTACGTCGCCAGCGCCGGTGCCGTGGCCGCGGCGGCCAGTCCGGCGACGTTGCCGACGGGCGGTCCGATCCGGCGGGCGAGGCCGAGCACACCATGCCGCGGGAGCAGCGGTGCGAGTTCGGCGACCGCTGCCACGCCTGCGAGGGGCCCGAACGCGGCGAGGATCCAGGTGCCGACCGACATCGGCGAGGTCACCTTGGCCACCCGGAGCATGTGATGGAACCGGGTCGGCCGGCCGAGGTCGTGGATCAGCAGGTACGTGCTGGCGGCGACGCCGCCGAGCGCCGTCCACCGGCCCACCTTGCGCAGCCCCGGTCGTCCGGTCAGCTGGGCGCCCGCGCCGACCAGCGCGCTTCCGGCGGCGAGGCCACCGGTGAACAGGTAGCCGGCGATGTCGTACTTCCACACCGGCGGCTTCAGCACGGGCCGGCCGTAGTAGGAGGCGAAGTCGGCCGGCGGCACGGTGAGCTGCTCACCGCCGTCGCCGCGTCGCCGGCCGGGCTGCCGGTGGCGCTTCCCGTCGGGCTGGTCGAGGCCGGCCTGGAACTCGCGGAACCGGGCGCCGACCGACTCGTTCGATGGTGTCTCGTCGGTCATTGCCGCCTACCCATGAACGCGACCGCCGCGGCGACCGCCATCGTCATCGCCGCCAGGCCGGCGCGTTTCCACATGGCCGGTAGGTCGCGGGTGGTCACCACCGGGTCCGGTGGCAGCCCGTACACCTCAGGCTCGTCCAGGAGCAGGAAGAACGCCCCGTCCCCACCCACACCGTCGTTCGGGTCGTGCCCGTACAGTCGCGCCTCGGGCACCCCCCGCTCGTGCAGCGTCGCCACCCGCGCGGCGGCGCGCTCCCGCAACTCGTCGAGGGGCCCGTACTGGATCGACTCGGTCGGACACGCCTGCGCACACGCCGGCGTCATCCCCACACCCAACCGGTCGTAGCACAACGTGCACTTCCACGCCCGACCGTCGTCCTTACGCTGATCAATCACCCCGTACGGGCAGGCGGAGATGCAGTAACCGCAGCCGTTGCAGATGTCCTCCTGCACCACCACCGTCCCGAACTCCGTCCGGAACAACGAACCCGTCGGACACACATCCAGACACGCCGCATGCGTGCAGTGCTTACAGACATCCGACATCATCAACCACCGGAAATCCGTCCGACCCTCCGCGCCCGTGCCCCGCCCCGGCGGCTGCGCACCCGGCATCCCCAGAAACTCCGGCCCACCCGACATCCGCGCCGCCGCCCCCGGCGAACCGGTGGGCAGACCCGGATCCGTACCGGTGTCGGTCTCGGTACGCGCGCCGACGGCCGCCGTGAGCGGACTGACCGCCGGCCCGTCCGGGTTGTCCTCGAACGCCGCAGTCGCCCAGCCCACCGAGCGGGGCTGTTCGATGAACGCGACGTGCCGCCACGAGTTCGCGGTCAGAGCGCCGGTGTTGTCGTACGACATACCCAGCAGGTCGAGCCCACTCTCCGGCACACCGTTCCACTCCTTGCAGGCCACCTCACACGCCTTGCACCCGATACAGACGCTGGTATCGGTGAAGAACCCCATCCGCGGCGGCGCGTCCTCGTAGCCCGCGTCCGGTGCGGGGTCCAGCGGCCCGTACAGGGCATTGGCGTGGGGCATCGGTCAGGCCTCCTGGTCGCTGGCGCTGTCGGCGACGTCGGTCGTGACCATCGGTGGGTAACGGTGCACGAGGTTCCCCGACCGCCGTCGGTAGTCGACGACGAGGTCCAACAGTTCCTGGCCTCTGGGGCGTCGTCCGGGCCGGACGTCGCACGTGCCGACCTTGCTCTCCTGAATCAGGACGTTGGGGTCGAGGGTGATGCCGAACAGGTCGTTGGCCGAGTCGCCGGTCACCAGACCCTCAAAACCGAAGTGGTACGGCAACCAGACCTGGTGGATGATCCGGCCGTCCACCCGCAACGGCGTGACACGGTCGGTCACCAGCACCTTCGCCTCCACCGACGCGCGGCTGGTCACCAGATGGGCCCAGCCCAGATGGCTCAGCCCTCGCAGGGCAGCCAGCTCCGGCGACACCTCGACGAACATCTCGGGCTGCAACTCGGCCAACGGCGACACGTTGCGGCTCATCGCGCCGGCGGTGTGGTGCTCGGTGAGCCGGCTGACAGTGAACACGTACGGGAACACCTGACTGTGCTCCTGCGGCGGGCTCGGATTCAACGTGTTGATCGGGTGCGTGTAGACCTTCCGGGTCGGGTTGGCCTGCTGCCGGTAGAGCGGATTACGCACCGGCGACTCCACCGGCTCGTAGTGGGTGGGCAGGGGCCCGTCCAGGACGCCGGTGGGCGCGTACAGCCAGCCCTTGCCGTCGCCCTGAAGGATGAACGGGTCGTCGCCGGCGATGCCCGCCACGCCTGCGGCGTCGTGCTCCGGTCGGTAGGACGGTGGTTTGGTCTTCTCGAAGTCCGGCACGTCGTAACCGGTCCACTCGCCCTTGTCCGCGTCCCACCACACGTAGCGTTTGCGCTCACTCCACGGGTTGCCGTCCGGGTCGGCGGAGGCCCGGTTGTAGAGGATCCGCCGGTTCGCCGGCCACGCCCAACCCCACTCGGGCGCCACCAGTGACTGCTGCGCGCCGGGTTTGCGCCGGGCGGCCTGGTTGACGCCGTCCGCGTACACCCCGGTGTAGATCCAACAGCCGCCGACGGTGGAGCCGTCGTCCTTCATCTCGGTGAACGACGCCAGCGGCCGGCCGGTGGCCACGTCGTACCCGTTGATCTCGCGCAGCACCGCCTCGGCGCTCGGCTCCGCGTACGGACCGTGCGTGGGATAGTCCCAGGCGAGGTCGAGCAACGCCCGGTCGCGCGGCATGGTCGACGCCGCCAGCCGTTCCCGGATGATGCGCCCGAGGTGGTAGAAGAACCACAGCTCGGAGCGGGCGTCACCCGGCGGCTCGACGGCCTTCTCCCGCCACTGCAACAACCGCTGCGTCTGCGTGAACGTGCCCTCCTTCTCCACATGCGACGCCGCGGGCAGGAAGAACACCTCGGTACGGCACTCCTCGGGCACGATCTCCCCGGTCTCGATCTCCGGCGCGTTCTTCCAGAACGTGGCGCTTTCGATCTCGAACAGGTCCCGGACGACGAGCCAGTCGAGGTTGGCCATGCCGAGACGCTGCGCCCGACCGTGCGCCGACCCGACGGCCGGGTTCTGACCGAGCAGGAAGTACCCCTTGATCTTCCCGTCGATCATGTTCAGCACCTGCTGGTAGGTGCCGTGATCACCGGTCATCCGCGGCATGTAGCCGTAGCAGAAGTCGTTCTCGGCGGTGGCGGCATCTCCCCAGTACGCCTTGAGCAGGTTGACGCCGTAGGTGCGGGCGTTGCCCCAGAACCCCTTCTGCCCGGGGTGCGCGATGCTGTCCACCCACTCGGTCAGGGTGGGGTGGTCGGCGTGGTGCGGCATCGGCAGGTAACCGGGCAGCAGGTTGAACAGTGTCGGGATGTCGGTCGACCCCTGGATGCTGGCGTGCCCGCGCAGGGCCATCACCCCGCCACCTGGGCGACCCATGTTGCCCAGCAACAGCTGGATGATCGCGCCGGTGCGGATGTACTGCACACCCACGCTGTGCTGCGTCCACCCCACCGAGTAGACGAGCATGCCGGTGCGGTCCCGGCCGGAGTTCTGCGTCCAGGCCTGGGCCAGTTCGAGGAACTTCTCCTGTGGGATGCCGCAGACCCGTTCCACCATCTCCGGCGTGTAGCGGGCGTAGTGCCGCTTGAGGATCTGGTAGACGCAGCGCGGGTGCTGCAACGTCTCGTCACGTTCGGTCTCGCCGCCGACAGGCGCGCCGTGCGACTCGTTCTCCAACCCGGCCGCCGTCTCCCGCTGCGTCTCGCTGTCGCGGGTCGTCTGGTTCTGCGAGTGACCCTGGTAGCGCCAACTGGCCTGGTCGTAGGTGGCGTTGTCGTCGTTGAAGCCGGAGAAGAGGCCGTGCATGTCCTCGGTGTCGGCGTACTCATCGGTCACGATGGTCGCGGCGTTGGTGTAGGCGACGACGTACTCCCGGAAGTCCAGTTCGTTGTCGAGGATGTAGCGGATCACCCCGCCGAGCAGCGCGATGTCGGTGCCGGCCCGGATCGGCAGGTACGCGTCGGCCAGCGCGCTGGTACGGGTGAAGCGAGGGTCGATGTGGAAGACCTTCGCCCCCCGGCGCTTGGCCTCCATCACCCATTGGAAACCCACCGGGTGCGCCTCGGCCATGTTCGAACCCTGGATGACGATGACGTCGGAGTTCGACAGGTCCTGCTGGTACTGGGTGGCGCCGCCACGACCGAAGCTGGTCCCCAGACCGGGGACGGTGGAGGAGTGTCAAATACGGGCCTGGTTCTCGATCTGAAGCGCCCCCATCGCGGTGAACAACTTCTTGATCAGGTAGTTCTCCTCGTTGTCGAGCGTCGCCCCGCCCAGGCTGGAGATGCCCAGCGTCCGGTTGAGCGGTCGACCCTCGGCGTCGACGTCCTCCCAGGTTTCGTCCCGAGCGGCCAGGACCCGATCGGCGATCATGTTCATCGCGGTGTCGAGGTCCAGGTCCTCCCACTCGGTGCTGTACGGGCGGCGGTAGCGCACGGTGGTCTGCCGCAGCGGGCTGGTCACCAGGCTCTTGCTCGCCGAACCCTTCGGGCAGAGCCGACCCCGGGAGATCGGGCTGTCCGGATCGCCCTCGATCTGACTGACCTGCCCGTCCTTGACGAACACCCGCTGACCACACCCCACCGCGCAGTACGGGCACACCGACCGCGCCACGCTGTCAGCGGTATCGGTACGGGCAGTCAGCGCGCGGGACCCGTCCGACTTCGCGGCGGCACCCCGGCCCAGCGGGTCCGTGCCGGTGAGCTGGCGGTACACCGGCCAACCCGCGAACCAGCTGCGCACCCCCATCGCCGCACCTTCCCGACCAATCCGCCATATATGAACACTCTGACGGTAGATGAGGTGCCGGTCCGGTCGCAGCGGGATCACCAACAGTCATGCCTGCCCCGGCCGTTCGTGCCAGCCGTTCGTGCCAGCCGTTCGCACCGGCCGGGCGAGGCGCCGGGTGGGGCGCTGGTCAGCTCGGTGCGAGCTGACCGACGGGGTGCTCGCCGAAGGTGCGGTAGCGGCGCAGCGCCCAGAACAACCAGCCGATGCTGATGATCGCCACCACGACGAAGACCAGCGAGCCGGAGAACGTGTCCCAGAGGGTGTGCAGGGCGACGACACCCAGAAACGTGCCGATGAACCCGAAGATCCGACCGACACTCGGGCTCGCCAGCAACGCCCACAGCGCGCCAGCGGTGAGCCCGGTCCAGGCGGTGTGCCCGGCCGGCGCGGTCAGCCCACGGATGAACAAGGTCTGCTCCACCGCGCCGATGTTGCCCTGCGAGCTCAGCAGCGCGGTGAAGGCGTAGCCCATCGTCTCCAGCGCGGCGAAACCCATGCCGGCCGCGACACCGATGATCAGCCCGTCCGAGGGCACCCGACGCCGGTGCTGGGCCACCACCGTGAACAGCAGGATCACCGGGACGATCAACTTCGCCGACTCCTCGATCAACGCCACGAACAGCATCGGCAGGGTGCCGAGCCCCCGCAGGGTGTCGTACTCCAGCGTTCCGGCGACCACCGTGCCGATCACACCACCGAAGAACGCCGACGTCACCAGGACCGACGCCGGCACCTGCCACCGCCCGGTACGGGCCTGCGCGAACGTCAGGAACGTCAACGGCACCAGCGTCGCCCCGAGCAGGATCAACGCCGGTACGAAGTTCGGATTCTTGGTGCTGACCAGGGTGCGCAGCACCGCCAGATAGAGGATCAGCCCGACGACGAACACCCCGACCCACGCCCACCGGCGCCAACCATCACGCATACCGCGCAGTCTGTCGGACCAAGGTTACGAAGACGAACAACGGGTACTGAGATCCTGGCGACGTCCCGGCGGCAGCGCTGCTCCCTCGATCGTTGGCAGCTGAGCTGTTCGACACGCCGAGCGGTGCCCCGCTGAGCTGCCACCGATCGACGTGCCAAACCCCGCCTACTCCGCTTGCCCGGAAGCAGGGTGGGCACTGCCGCCTGGCTGCGGCCGGCGATCCCACAGCACCAGGCCCGCGAGCAGCATCGCCACACCCAGGCCGATCATGGCCAACCCCACGGCGGTGCGCGCACCCCCGCTCAGGTGGCCCGCCAGGATCCACCCGCTGTCGATTCCGAACGCCAACGGCATCACCCCCTGCGGGATGACCGGGATCCACCCCACGGTGAGCAACCCCAGCGCCCACGCGGTCAGCTTGTTCTCCCGGAACCACTGTGCGTCCCAGGTCGGCGGGAGCACCGTCTCCGGGGGCCGGCTGCGCTGGCCGGCGGCGGCGAGCACGTCGAGCCCGCGTCGGGTGAGACGTTCGTCGGCCAACCAGATGCCGCCCCGCCAGGCGGCGGCGCCGCTGAGCAGCCCGACCAGTGGCAGCAGCGGCGTCACTCCCGACGGACCCCAGATCACCAGGGCGAGCACCGGCGCGGCGGCCACCAGCCCTGACCCGGTCGCGACCAGCACGCTGACGATGTCCGTGGGGTTGTCGGCCGCGGTGGGGTGCCGGCGGTCGGCCACCGGCCGTACCCGCAGCAGCGACACCCACACCGGCACCGACGCGCCCGCGCCGAGCAGAGCCGGCAGGGTGCAGAGCGCGGCCAGCGGGTCGACGTCCGGTGCGAGGAGGACACCGGCGACGGTGAGCAGCACCCCGATCGGGGTGACCAGTACCAGCCAGGCCAGGGCCCGTCCCCGGACCTCGGCTCGTTCGCCGCCGGGCGTGGTGAGCGGCAGCCACAACGCGGTGCCGTCCAGCCCGACCAGGCCGGCCGACATGGCCGCCGCGCCGAGCACGGCGAGCGGCCCGGCCCACGGCAGCAGCAGATCCACGTCGGACAGCAGCGGCAGCCCGGCGAGCAGCGCCCCGTACACCACCGCGAACGCCAGATACTGCAACCGCAGCGGATGCCGCGTCCAGGCCCGCAGCTCGCGGCCGACGACCGCCCGCGTCGCGGCCGGCACCCAGCCCAGCCACTCGCGGTCAGGTGCGGCGGGCGACGCCGCGGTGGTCCGGCGCGGCCGGAACGGCACGCCAGCGGCGATCACCCTTCGGACAAGCATGAGGTACGCGGCGGCGCAGAGCGCCACGATGCCCACCAGGGCCGCCATCATGCCCACCCCTCGCCCGGTTGGCCCGGTCACGGCGGCGATCGGCCAACCGCTCGGCACGTACGCCATCGCCCGGACCACCTCCTGCGGCGCTGCCACGAGCAGGACCGACACCCACGGGAAGACCGCCCAGAGCGACCCCGCGACACCCATCGCTGTGCCGGTGAAGACGCCGGTGAGCAGCGCCCCGGCGGGACCACCGGCGTGGCCGACGACCTCCAGCGCGATGGCCGAACCGATCAGCCCGAACAGCCAGAGCAGCACCGCGCCGCCGGCGGTGACGAGGACCGCGACGGTGCCGTGCCGGGCGGCGTGCACCGGCAGCGCGGCGAGCGCCACCAGCGAGACGGCCGGACCGATGCCGATCGCCGACGCGGCGAGCAGACCGATCGCGGCCGGGACCCCGCCGATCGGCTCCAACCGCAGGTGGGCCGGGCGGACCCGGCCGCGCCCGCCGCCGAGCAGCAGCGGCAGGACGATCCAGCCGAGCACCCAGGCACCGGCGAGCAGGCCGAGGGTGTGCTGGTCGCCGCGCAGCGCGTACCGGATCAGCCAGGCGGCGGCCAGCAGACCGACCAGGGCGGCCACGGTCGGCCCGGGGTGCTCGCGCAGCGAGCGGCGCAGCATTGTCGTGCGCATCCGGGCCGGCACCGCGATCGCGCCGAGGGTGTCGGCCAGCGGGGCGAGGGAGGGTTGCGCGTTCATCGTGCCCCGGTCAGCCAGTCCAGGCCGGCGCTGCCGGAGGTTTCGGCGCCGACCAACTCGACGAACCGGTCCTCCAGGCTGCTGCCGGCGGCGACCTCGGCGACCGGCCCGGCGGCGACCACCCGGCCCTGGTGGATCACGGTGACGTCGTCGCACATCTGCTCGACGAGCAGCATCGAGTGGGTGGACAGCACACAGGTGCCGCCGCCGGCCACGAACCGGCGCAGCACCCGGCGGATGGTGGCCGCCGACACCGGGTCGACCGCCTCGAACGGTTCGTCGAGCACGAGCAGCCGGGGCGCGTGCAGCAGCGCCTGGGCGAGGCCGAGCTTCTTGCGGGTGCCGGTGGAACAGTCGGCCAGGGGTGTGCCGGCACCCTTGGTCAGGCCGAGCACGTCGATCAGTTCGGCGGCCCGGTCGGTGGCCGCGGCCCGGGTCAGCCCGCGCAGGCCGGCGCTGTAGCGCAGCAGTTCGGCACCGGTGAGGCGTTCCGGGAAGTCGAGGCCGTCGGGGAGTACGCCGGTCAGCGCGCGGGTCACGCCGCGCTCGCGCAGCGCGTCGTGGCCGAGGATCCGGATCTCGCCGGAGTCCGGGGTGACCAGGCCGACGGCCATCCCGATGGTGGTGGACTTGCCGGCGCCGTTGGGACCGACGATGCCGTGGAAGGTGCCGGGGTGGACGGTCAGATCGACGCCGTCCACCGCGCGATGCGCCGCGAAGGTCTTGACCAGGCCACGGATCTCGAGTGCCGGGGGGATCACGCGCCGAGCATAGGTGACCTTGCACGACCGTGTGGCCCGTCGCGGACCGGTGCGCGGCGGCTCCGGTCGCTCAGACGACGTGCACCAGCCAGAAGCGTTCGGTCACGACCAGGGTGTCGTCGTCCACTGTGAAGTCGGGGTCGCCCAGTTCGGCGCGCACGGCGGCGCTGTGCCAGAACGTCTCGTGTCCCGCGCGCCACTGGGCCACCGACTCGTCGCCCTCCCCCTCGGCAAGGGCGTGTGCCAGGTCGACGTCGGCGAGCCGGATCACCCGTACGTCGGTCAGCTCGATGGCCGCGACCCGCCGACCGGCGGAGTCCACCACGGCGGACAGTTGGCCCACCGTCGGCAGCGGCTCGTTGGCGCGCTGGTAGCCGATCAGCAGACCGGTCGTCGAGGTCTTCGCCCCGGACAGGATCGCGCCCACGAGTTTGTCCCGCAGTGGCCCCGGAAACGCGAACTCGGCGAGCGGAAGATCATCGAGGTCCATCCGCGAAGGCTACCCGGATCATCGGAGGGGCTGTTGCGGTGACCGACCGGTACGGGGGCACCCGGATCGCCACGAATCTGCGCGCCCTGCTCACCTCCCACCACGCGGAGGCGACCCGCGGGGCGGTGGTGGTGATCGGGTCGGACGGCTGGGACGCCGATCCGCCGGCCGAGCTGGCCGCCGTGATGGCCCGGCTGAGCCGCCGCGCGTCGAATTCCCTGCACATCCCGGTCATTGCATTCGGCCATCATCCCCTCACTCGATTGGGTGACCACGTATCGGGTGATTCTGTCTGGCGTTCGCGATTTGAGATCGTCAGGCGCGGTCGGAACGCCACTACTGCGACTCCTGCAGGCCGCATGACGGGGGAAACGAATATGGTTCGCGGGGAACGCCGATGGTTCACATCAGCGCTGGCGGCGGTCGGCGCGTTTGCCGCGTCGTCCACGCTGGTGGTTGTGGCGTCGAGCCAACCCGCATTGGCGACCGTGCCGGGCCTGCCCGGAACGCCTCAGCCCGGCACCCCGATTTTCACTGAGGACTTTTCCAACGAGAGCGCGGCTGCGGCGCCGATTCGCATTGGTTCCTACACCGGATCGCCAGGTTCCGTTTACGTGCCGGGGCCGGGTGGCAGCGGCGCGGACGGTGAGACCTATACGGCGGATCCCGCGTGGAGCCCCGGCGCGGGCGCGTGCAACGGCTGGATCATGCGTCAGACGTCGCCGCTGCCGCCCAACGGTGGCGACGCGCCGGTCACCAACAACGACCAGTGCGGTCGTTCAGACGCATGGGGCCGGCTACAGGAGATGGCCCGTGACATGGGGCTGTTTCAGGGGCAGAGCCCCGGGGAGGCCGCCACGAACCAGGTACTCACCGAGTACACCAACAGCGTGACCGGCGCGCAGCTTCCCGGATACCAACTGGAGACCGACAACAACACCATTCCGGCGATCGGTGGCCACTTCTACTCGGTCTCGGCGATCTTCGCTGAGAGGAACTGCACCGTTCCGTCCGCCCAGCGGGCGCGACTTCGGTTCGAGCTGCTTCTCAACGGCGTCCCGACGGTGCTCGCACAGAACCTGAGCCCATGCACGGATCCCGGCGCCGAGATCGTCAACAACACCTGGATAGCCAAGCTGCAATCGTTGGCACTGCAATTGTCGGTGGCTGACACACCGACCCTGGGCCTGCGCCTCTACAACGCGACCGCAACGGGCATCGGCAACGACGTCGCGTTCGACCTTCCGCAGATCGTCGACGTCACCCCCCAACTCGACAAGGCTTTCAACCCCACCACCATCGGGCAGGGGCAGACGTCCACGCTGACGTTCACCATCACCAACACCGACGATCTGCAAGCCAAGAACGGGATGAGTTTCACCGACACCCTTCCCGCCAATGTGACCGCCACCGGGGTCAACAGCACCACGTGCTCGGACGCCACCGTGACCGCTCCCGCCGGCGCCACGTCCGTCGACTTCGCCGGCAACCTGGACCTGAACGTCGCCTCCTGCACGATCTCCGTCCAGGTGACCAGCACTGTGGTCGGCTCGTACACCAACACCGGATGCGTCGCCCCGGACGGCTCCACGATCCCCGGCTGCGAGAGCAACTTCCCCACCATCGTCGGGATCAACCCGCCCGGCTCCACCACCCTCACCGTCATCCCCACTGTTGACCTCGCTGTGGTGAAGACCGCGTCGCAAAGTCCCTACGTGCCGGGCGCGCCCTTCTCCTACACGGTGACAGTGACCAACGGCGGACCGTCCGATGCGGTTGGGGCAACCCTGACCGACCCGCTGCGCACCGCTGGCCGGGTTCACCTGGAGCTGTGAGGCGTCCGCCGGCAGTGCGTGCGCCGCGTCCGGCACCGGCAGCATCAACGACACCATCACCGTTCTCGCAGGCGGGACCGTGACGTACACGATCAGCGGGACCGTGCCGTCGGGCACCACGGGCGACCTGACCAACACCGCAACGCTCACCCCACCAGACGGCGTCTCGGATCCGGAGTGCACACCGAACTGCTCGTCGACGGTCGTGACCCCGGCTGCGCTGACGGTGGATCTGGCGGTGGTGAAAACCGCAAACCCGAGCCCGTACGTGCCGGGCGCCCCCTTCTCCTACACGGTGACAGTGACCAACGGCGGACCGTCCGATGCGGTCGGGGCAACCCTGACCGACCCACTGCCCACACCGCTGGCCGGGTTCACCTGGACCTGCGAGGCGTCCGCCGGCAGTGCATGCACCGCCTCCGGCACCGGCAGCATCAACGACACCATCACCGTCCTCGCAGGCGGGACAGTGACCTACACGATCAACGGAACCGTGCCCTCCGGAACCAGCGGCGACCTGACCAACACGGCCACGCTCACCCCGCCCACCGGCGCGACTGACCCGGACTGCACCCCGAACTGCTCGTCGGCTGTGGCCACCCCCGCCGGACCCGTGGTCGACCTGGCCGTCGTGAAGACCGCATCCCCCAACCCATACGTGCCAGGTACGCCGCTGACCTACACGGTGACAGTCACCAACGGCGGACCGTCCGATGCGATTGGGGCGAACCTGACCGACCCACTGCCCACACCGCTGGCCGGGTTCACCTGGACCTGTGCACCATCCCCTGGCAGCGCGTGCACCGCGTCCGGAACGGGCACCATCAACGACACGATCACCGTCCTCGCGGGCGGAGCGGTGACGTACACGATCAGCGGAACGGTCCCGTCGGGCACCACCGGCGACCTCACCAACACGGCCACTCTCACCCCACCGGAGGGCGTCTCAGATCCGGACTGCACGCCTAGTTGCTCATCGACCGTCGTGACTCCGGCGACGCTGACGGTGGATCTGGCGGTGGTCAAGACCGCAAACCCGAGCCCGTATGTTCCGGGCGCGTCCTTCTCCTACGCAGTCACCGTGACCAACGGCGGCCCGTCCGACGTCGTCGGTGCGAACCTGACCGACCCGCTGCCCGCACCACTGGCCGGGTTCACCTGGACCTGCGAGCCGTCCGCCGGAAGTTCCTGCACCGCCTCCGGCACCGGCAGCATCAACGACACCATCACCGTCCTCGCGGGCGGAACGGTGACGTACACGATCAGCGGCACCGTCCCGGCGGGCACCACCGGCGATCTGACCAACACCGCCACCGTCAGCCCACCGGCCGGAGCCTCGGATCCGGAGTGCACTCCGAACTGCTCGTCGACCGTCGTGACGCCGGCTGCCCTGACGGTGGACCTCGCCGTCGTCAAAACAGCCACCCCGAGCCCCTACGTGCCAGGCGCAGCCTTCTCCTACACAGTGACCGTCAGCAACGGCGGCCCTTCGGACGCGGTCGGCGCGAATCTGACCGACCCCCTGGCCGCACCCTTGGCCGGATTCACCTGGACCTGTGTGGCATCCCCCGGCAGCGCGTGCACCGCGTCCGGCACAGGCAACATCAATGACAGCATCACCGTCCTCTCGGGCGGGACCGTGACCTACACGATCAGCGGAACCGTGCCCTCCGGCACCACCGGCGACCTCACCAACACCGCCACCCTCACCCCACCCGCCGGCGCGATCGACCCGGACTGCACCCCGAACTGCTCATCGACAGTGGTCACGCCCGCAGCCCCGACGGTGGACCTCGTTGTCGTCAAAACAGCGACACCAAGTCCTTACGTACCAGGCGCAGCCTTCTCCTACACGGTCACGGTGACCAACGGTGGCCCGTCCGACGCGGTCGGCGCGAACCTGACCGACCCACTGCCCGCACCACTGGCCGGCTTCACCTGGACCTGTGAAGCGTCCACTGGAAGTTCCTGCACCGCGTCCGGGACCGGCAGCATCAACGACACGATCACCGTCCTAGCGGGCGGGGCAGTGACCTACACGATCAGCGGAACCGTGCCGTCGGGCACCACCGGCGACCTGACCAACACCGCCACCCTCACCCCACCGGACGGCGCGATCGACCCGGACTGCACCCCGAACTGCTCGTCGACGGTCGTGACCCCGGCCGCCGCCACCGTGGATCTGACGGTGGTCAAGACCGCAACTCCCAGCCCTTACGTTCCGGGCGCGCCCTTCCGCTACACGGTCACGGTCACCAACGGCGGACCATCCGACGCCGTCGGCGCGAACCTGACCGACCCACTGCCCGCACCACTGGCCGGCTTCACCTGGACCTGTGAAGCGTCCACCGGAAGTTCCTGCACCGCGTCCGGGACCGGCAACATCAACGACACGATCACCGTCCTCGCCGGCGGGACAGTGACCTACACGATCAGCGGAACCGTGCCGTCGGGCACCACCGGCGACCTCACCAACACCGCCACCCTCACCCCACCCGCCGGCGCGATCGACCCGGACTGCACCCCGAACTGCTCATCGACAGTGGTCACCTCCATCGCCCCCGCGGTCGACCTGGCAGTGGTGAAAACCGCAACCCCGAGCCACTACGTGCCAGGTGAACCGGTGACCTTCACAGTGGCAGTGACCAACCGGGGACCGTCCGACGCGGTCGGCGCGACACTGACCGACCCCCTGCCCACACCACTGGCCGGATTCACCTGGACCTGCGAACCATCCACCGGAAGCACCTGCACAACGTCCGGCACCGGTGACATCAACGACACCATCACCGTCCTCGCTGGCGGCACAGTGACCTACACGATCAGCGGAACCGTGCCGAAGGGCACCGCCGGCGACCTCACCAACACGGCCACCCTCACCCCGCCCACTGGTGTGTCCGACCCGGACTGCACACCGAGCTGCTCCTCGACAGTGGTCCTCACCGGGCCGGTTCCGCCCATGCCCGTCACGGGTGGACGTCTGACAGCCATCGCCACACTTGGAGCTTCTGTGGCTGCCCTCGGTGTTCTCCTGGTCGGCGGCCTGGCCCTGATACGCCTACGCACTCGCCGCGAGCCCTGACCCCTGGCGGCCGGCAGTCACGAGCGGTGGCCCCTTCTGAGCCTGGCTACCGCCGCTTCGGGTCGTGCGGCGGCGGTAGCTGTCGCAACCGGCCACGGGACACGCAGTACACGTCGCCGGAGTTCGCGTCGTGCGGCAACGCGGCGAGGTGGGTGGTCATGTCGGTCGCGGAGACCCAGCGTTGGAACGTCATCGACTTGTCGTCGCCCAACGCCACGTCGAAGCCGTCGAAGCTGAGCGCGGTCAGCCGGTCGAGACACCGGGAGGCGACCGGTCGCGCGATCGTGGTGAACTCGAACGAGAGCGCGGGCAGCGGGCGGGTCAGCCCGGCCAGCACCTCGTCCTCGAAACCCTCCACGTCGATCTTCGCGAACGTCGGCTCGCCGTACTCGGTGATGAGCGCGTCGACGGTGACCACCGGGACCTCGATGTCGGCGTCCCACACCTCGCCCTCCCACCCGCCCGCGCCTTCCGCGGCCCGAACGAAGTCGGGCGAGGCGGTGGACACTGTGGGGTTGGCGGAGTTGACGTGGAAGCGGGTGCTGCCGGGGGCCGCGCCGCAGACCGCTTCGACAAGCGTCACCTGGTCGTCGTCGGCGTAGATGGCCCGTAGGGCGCGGAGGCACAGCGGCTGCGGCTCCACCGCGACCACCCGCGCCCCGAGGCGACGGAAGCTGGCGATGTGGTCACCCACGTGCGAGCCGACGTCGAAGACGAGATCGCCCTCGGTGACGAAACGGGAGTAGAAGGCGTCCATCCGGGCGTCGCGCTCGGCGTCGCCGTAGTAGACGTCCAGCGATCGGTGCAGGAGGGACATCGCGGGGTCGGTTCTGAGCGCGGCGATCCTGGTGTCGGTGCCAGCCGTCATCTGTGTGAGTCCAGTCCGTGGGGTTGGCCGGGCCTACGGCCCGAAGGCGGTCAGGAAGCGGTCCCGGAAGGTGTCCATCCGCCAGACCGGCGCCTGCGGACCGGGCTTGAGCCCGTCCTGCCAGCCCCACCCGGAGATCCGGTCCAGTACGGCCCGGTCCCGGGTGATGATGCTGATCGGGACGTCGCGGCTGGCGTTGTCGCCGGTGACCACGGCGGCGGGCTGGTGGTCACCGAGGAAGATGAACACGAGGTCATCGTCGCCGTAGGTCTGCACGTAGGAGATCAGTGCGCTCAACGTGTACTCGATGGAGTGCCGGTAGTCGGCGCGGATCTGTTCGGTGTTGCGTCGTTTGTCGTCGGACTCCTTGGCGGTCCCCTTGAAGATCGTCCCGTTGCCGATGGCGGCCCAGTCGACCAGGTCCGGTACGGGCGTCCAGGGCGCGTGACTCGACACCAGCGCGAGTTCCGTCATCGTCGGCCCGCCGTCGCGCTTCGCCTGCTCCAGCCGCCGCCAACTGGCGAGGGTGTACTGGTCGGGCATCGTGCCGAAGCTGAACTTCGGGCCGCGGTACCCGAGGGCTCTGGCGTCGTAGAACCGCTCGTAGCCGAAGAAGGAGCCCTCCGGCCATGCCCTGCTGACGGCGGGCATCACGCCCACGGTCTGCCAGTCGGCCCGGCGGAAGGCGCCGTTGAGGGTCATCCGGTCACTCGCCAGCAGGGTGCGGTGCCGCTGGTCGTTGTCGACCCACAGGCCGGAGAGCAGCGTGTCGTGCGCGAGCCAACTGCCGCCGCCGAACGTTGGCGAGGTGAGGAAGCCGCTCTGCGCGGCGAACCCCGCCGCGTTCAGCCGGTTGGTCCCGTCGTCGAGGACCGCACCGACCTGCGGGGCGAACTCCGGGTCCTCGACGGCGTCGCGGCCGTAGCTCTCGACGAAGGAGATGACCACGTTCTTGCCGCGCAGCGCGGTGAGGAGTTGGTCGCCGGGGGTCTGCGCGAACCGGTCGTCCTTGAGTAGCGCGGCGAACTTCTCCCGGTCGTCGAGTCGCAGGCGCACCTGGAAGCCGTGGCCGTTGGTGAGCGTGGTCGCGGACGTGTCGGCAACCGTCACGCCCTCGACCACCCGCACGTTGAACGCGGCGCAGACCACCCAGACGACCACCAGCGCCGCCACGGTCCGGGTGGTCCCGGCGCGGTGCCGGATCACCAGCCCGCGCAGCCGCCGCATCGACAGCGTGACCGCTGTGGGCAGGCCCACCGCCACCACCGCCAGGGCGACCGCCACGGCGATGGCGGCGGGCCGGCCGTACGACTCGCTGAGGAACGCGAACCCCTCGTCGAGCAGCGCCCAGTCGAGCACCGGGTCGAAGGCCCGGCTGAGCGAGGCGGTGAATCCCAGGTCGAACAGCTTGAGCAGTCCGAGCAGGCCGAGGGCCAGCCCGGCGAGGGTGGCGACGAACCGGCTTGCGCGCGGCGGCAGGGCGAGCAGGAGCGCGACGGCGAGCAGGGCCTCCAGGGGGATCCGCACGAACGCACCGGGGCTGAACCGGCCGAAGTCGTACGGCAGGGTGAGCACGAGCAGCACCAGCAGCACGGCCAGCAGGGTGACCAGTCGGCCCACGATGGAACGGCGCGGCCGCCCCTCGGGTGCGGCGCCGTCGGTGGCGGTGGCGTCCGTGGCGGTGGTGTCCGTGGCGGTGGTGGCGTCCGACAGTTCGCCCCTCATCGCCCTCCGTCCCTGGCTCGGCAGCTGACGTACGCGCGTCAAGAGCGACAACCCGGGCATCCTTCCATGATCTTCGTTGGGTGCGGCATCCGGGCGGCTCAGACGCGGGCGATCCCGCGTCGGGCCACGGCGACCGGCCGGTGTTCCGGCCAGGGCAGCCCATCCGTCCTGCCGTGGCCCAGGCCGGTCAGCCCTGCGCCCGCGCTCGGGGCGCTGTGGCTCGGCTGGTTGCCCGCGTGGACCATCGCGTCCGACTCGTGTGCGACGCCCACCCGTTGGTCGACCGGGGCGTCGTGGGCGACGGCGTGGCGGAGGTGACGGGTCGTCCACAGCCACCTGACGTCCCGCCCGAACGACTCGACCAGCAGCGCCAGTGACGCCACCAGCACGACTGTCGTCAGCGGACCGGGCAGCGCGTCGCCCATCGCCACCGTCAGCACCACGCCCTGGACCGCGGCGACGACCTTGCGCCAGTAGCGCGGCGGCAACGAGCCGCGCATCCAGCTCAGCACCCAGCTCGCGGCGACGAAGACGTACCGCATCGCGCCGATCGCGAGCACCCAGGCACCCGTCGAGGGGGCCACGTACAGGCAGAGCACCAGGACGAGGAAGGAGTCGATCTCCATGTCGAAGCGCGCGCCGAGTTCGCTGGACGTCCCGGTGCGGCGGGCTGTATATCCGTCCACCGCGTCGAGGGCCAGCGCCACGCTGGTGAGGACGACCATCACCGCGACCGGTGCCGGTCGGGTGAACGAGTCCGCAGCCAGGGCCGTCACGCCGCCGACGAGGATGGCCCGGCTCAGGGTCACCCGATCGGCGGGGCTCAGATCGCCAGCGCCCGCGCGGGTCATCCCCTGGCTGAGCAGGGCGCACAGGACCACCCCGTAGACCAGCCCGGCCGCCCACCCGGCCGGGCCGAGGCCGACCGTCTGTGCGAGCACCGCCAGCACGCCGATCTGCGCGAGCAGTCCGATGACCGGACCCGTTCGAACCGTTGACATCGCGCCTCCGTGACTCTGGTGGGTGACCCTGACCGTCATCACGGAAAACATGACCGATCGGTTCATTCTGAACGGGCCTCACCATGTATACGGAGGGACGTGCCCCGTCGGATGCGGATTAGCCGTCGCCAGTGAGAGCGGCCCGTCCCAGCCGACGACGCCCCGGACGCGATGACGGTGTTCGGGTCAGGCCACCGTGCCGAGGGCGTGCAGCGTGGCCCTGGTAACCGGGTCGGCCGGGAAGAACGCCTCGACGGCCAGCTCGGAGACGGTGACATCCAGCGGGGTGCCGAAGAGGGTGGTCGTGCTGACGAAGGACAGCTCCCGGTCGCCGTGGCGGTAGCGCAGTGGGATGACGACACGCGACAGGGTGTCGCCCTCCGGTGCTGCGACATCGTCGCCGTCGGGATAGCCACGAAGCTCCTGGAGCAGGGCGGACAGGGCCGCGTCGTCGGTTGCCAGGACCTGCTGGCGCAACCGTCCGAGAAGGTGGGCCCGCCACTGGGAGAGGTTGACGATGCGCGGTGCCATTCCGCCGGGGTGCAGGGTGAGCCGCAGGACGTTGACCGGTGGGACCAGGAGGCGAGGGTCGGCGCCGGCGGTGAACAGCGCGACGGCGGGGTTGGCCTCGACGAGGTGCCACTGTCGGTCGACGAGCACCGCGGGGTACGGGCCGTGTCCGTCGAGGATCTGCCGGACGGCTGCCCGCAGTGGGGCCAGTTCCGGGTCGGTCAGCTGATGGCTGGGGTAGGCGGGGGCATATCCGGCAGCGAGCAGCACGGTGTTGCGCTCAGCCAGCGGAATGTCGAGCTGCTCCGCCAGCCGCAGGATCAGGTCGGGGCTCGGCCGGGATCGCCCGGTCTCCACGAAGCTCAGGTGCCGGGCCGACACCCCCGCCTCGATCGACAGGTCGAGCTGACTCAGTCCGCGCGCTCGACGCCACTCGCGCAGGAGTTCCCCCAGCGGTCGTTTCGGTCTGGCCACTGTCGTCACACCCCGACCCTAGTGACCTCACCTGTGTACGCCGCTTTACCTGCGACGTAATCGACAACGCACGCCCGTGCTCGCGATCATTTCTTCGAAGGCGAGGCCGACCGAAACGAACGGAGAGTCATGACCGCGTACGCGCTTGCTCATCTGCGTAAGGCACCCATGCATGCCGAGGTGCTGGAATACCTGGAGCGCATCCAGGCCACCCTCGTGCCCTTCGGTGGCCGGTTCATCGTGCACGGCGGGCCGATCGAGGTGCTGGAGGGCGACTGGGAGGGCGACCTGGTCGTCATCGAGTTCCCCGATCTGAGCGCGGCACGCTCCTGGTACGGGTCCCCCGCGTACCAGGAGATCAAGCCCCTGCGGACGAGGCACCTCGCAGGCGAGGTGATCCTCGTCGAGGGGGTGGAGGCCGACCACGACTCGTCGGCGATGGCCGCCGCGATCCGCCGGGCCGGTGGTCACTGACGTCGGGGTCAGGACCTCGGCAGGGTGAGCACCTCGGCGCCGTCGTCGGTGATGGCGATGGTGTGCTCGCTGTGCGCGGTCCGGCAGCCGGTCACGCTGCGCAGGGTCCAGCCGTCGGGGTCGGTGACGAGCGTGGCGGTGTCCGCCATGACCCACGGCTCCAGCGCCAGTAGCAGCCCCGGGCGCAGCCGGTATCCGCGCCCGGGGCGCCCGGTGTTGGAGATGTGGGGGTCCTGGTGCATCGTCGACCCGACGCCGTGGCCGCCGAACTCGGTGTTGATCGAGTATCCCGCCGCGCCGAGAACCGAGCCGATGGCGTGCGAGATGTCACCGATGCGAGCGCCGGGCCCGGCGGCGGCGATCCCGGCCTGCAACGCGCGCTCGGTCGCATCGATCAGCGCGACGCTCTCCGGGGGCCGGACGTCGCCGACGATGAAGCTGATGGCCGAATCCGTGACAACTCCCCCCAGTGAGACGGCGAGGTCGAGTGAGAGCAGGTCGCCGTCGGCGAGCGGGTAGTCGTGCGGCAGCCCGTGCAACACGGCGTCGTTGACCGACGTGCAGATGTAGTGGCCGAACGGGCCGCGCCCGAAGGACGGCTCGTAGTCGACGTAGCAGGACTGCGCCCCGGCTTCGGTGATCATGGCCTGGGCCCAGCGGTCGATGTCCAGCAGGTTGGTGCCGACCACGCAGCGACTCTTCAGTGTCTGCAGGATGCCGGCGACCAGCGCGCCGGTCTCCTTCGCTCGCAGCACGTCGGCGGGGCTCAGGATCTCGATCATGCAACGCCTTCCACGGACCAATAAGTATCCCGGCCATATTATCCCGGTACTAGAATCGGACCATGGTCAGGTTGCCACTCACCCCCGCAGAGGTCGAACGCGGACAGCGCCTCGGCGCCCTGCTGCGTCGCGCCCGCGGAGAGCGTTCGATGCTCCTCACCGCGCTCGACGCGGGCGTCTCGCCGGAGACCCTTCGAAAGATCGAGTCCGGCCGGATAGCCACCCCCGCCTTCCCGACCATCGCGGCGATCGCCGACGTGCTCGGCCTCTCCCTCGACGCCGTCTGGTCGGAGATCAACACGTCGGACGCCGCCGCCAACCTCCCCCGACCGGCGCACGTCGCTGGCGAGCGACTGGCCTCGTAGTCTCGGCCCCACCTCAACGGGACGGGTCGACCGGTGACCGACCACACAGCGCTGGTCCCGGTCGATGACCGACCGGGACCAGCGGGTGGTGCGCTCAGGAGGCGGCGATGCCCTCCATGCCGATGCCGTCGGCGAACTTCGGCAGGCCCTCCACTGTGGTGACGAGTGTCAGCGACCCGTCCTTGCCCACCTCGTAGCCCTGCACGTTGCCGGCGACGGCGTTCTGCACGTACAGGAAGCCGTCGCTGGTGGTCATGTCGATCGACCCGCCGCCGGTGTCGGCGGCGACGCCCTTGACGAGTTCGAGCTTGCCGTGGTCGTTGACCCGGTAGGAGCTGATGGTGGAGGTGCCGGCGTTGGCGGCGAAGAAGTAGTCGCCGACGCGCTGGATCCAGCACGTCGCCTGCTGACCGTTGGGCACCGACGGCCCGATCTGGTCGAGCGCCCCGTCGTCCTCCAGCTCGAACCGGCTCACCGCGTTCGCGCCGGACTCGGTGACCAGCAGCGTGTCGTCGGTGTCGAAGGTGAAGCCGAACGGGGTGTTGCCCGCGTCGCTGATGACCGGGGTGCGCGACAGGTTGCCGTGGCGTCCGATCTCGTAGCTGAACATGACGTTGGCGGCCTTGGTCGAGACCAACACGAACTCGCTGTCCGGGTCGATCTTGACCTGGGCCGGGGCGGTGCCGAACGCGGGCGGGTTGCCGTTGTGCAACCCGAGTGACCGGTTGGCGTCCTCGATCCGGGACAGCCGACCCTTGTGCAGCTCGAAGCCCTGCACCGAGCCCTCGCCACCGGCGTTGAGGACGTAGACGAGGTCGCCACGGGCCGCGACGCTGACCGGCAGCAGGCCACCGGACCAGATGACCTGGAGCTTGTGCAGCCTGGTGCCCTCGACGCGGAAGACAGTGACGGTGTTGCTGCCGGCGTTGACGGCGAACAGCAGCCCCTTGTGATAGGTCAGGGAACCCTGCGAGGCCAGCGCGTCGAGCGGCGCGCCGATGGTGAAGCCACCCAGCCCGCCCGTCTCGTACTCACCCGCCTTGGTGAGACGGCCGTCCTCGTCGCGGTCGTACACCTTGATGGTGTTGCCCTCGGCCTTGTTGGTCTGGACGAAGACCGCGCCCTCGTCGCCGTGGTGGTGATCACCCCCCTTGCGGTCGTCGTGGTACCCGGGGCCACCGCCATCGGCGAGGGCGGTCCCGGGGATCGATCCGATGCTGGTCAGACCTGCCAGGAGGGCTGCCGCGAGTGCGACACTGCGCTTCATCACTGACTCCTCATGCATCCGAAGGGAGGAATACGAGTTTTCCTCTCCTTCGAAAGCTATCGGAGCAGCTATCGCAGATCGTCATACTTACCCTAAAGCGGTAATTCCGTGCCGTTTCATGGAATTACCCGACGCACCCACCAGAAATCGGCTATCCCGGGATGATCGGGCCGTCCGTCGGCGTCGGCACCCGGACTTGCCGCGGTCCCGCGACTCACGCCCGCTGCGGCCGACGCTCAGCTGGCGTCGGGCCACCACGGTTCCAGGACGGCCGGGTCGGCGACGTACTGCCGCACCTGCGTCCGCTGCTCCGGAGGCAGGTGCAGCGCGCGGAGGCGCTCGCCCCACTCCGGCACCCGATCGTCCTTGTCCAACGCGGTCGCCAGTTCGATCAGCGCGGCCAGCGCCATCGCCTGCTCGACCACCGGCGCGTCCTCCGCGCGGCGGCGCATCCCCGAGTCGAGCGCCCGGTACGCCGCCCGGTCGTCCATCTTGAACTCGCGCAGGATCCGCGCGTTGTCGAGCACCCGGGCCAACCCCTCGAGCTCCGTCGAACCGCCGTACTCCAGGTCCTTCGGCTCATCCCGCTGGATGAAGGTGATGGTGTTGCCCGACGGGTCGACGATGCTGAACCGCGACGCCCCGGCCCGGTAGCGGGTCATCCGCGGCAGGCCCTTGACCAGCACCTTGCCGTAGCTGCGGCGCATCGCCTCGGTGAACACCGCGTGGTACGCGGCGACCGCGTCCACCAACACCAGGCAGCCGCCGGAGTGCTCCCTCGCCGGGTCGAGATCCTTCGGTGCCGGCCCGTAGTGCAGGTCGAAGCCGCTCCACCGAAACGCCAGGTACACGTACGGCCTGGTCTGCTCGTAGGTCACCTCGAACCCGAGCGCCCGCCAGAACGCCAGGGTCTGCTCCGGGTCCGCGCAGTGCAGCAGCGGCACGGCGGTCTCGTTCGGTTGGACACGGTCGGCATTGGTGGTCATGGTCACTCCCCGTCCGGTCGGCAGACCGGCCATTGTGCCAGCACCGTCGAGCGACTCTGACGGTTTTCGTCTCCTACCCGGGGAGGAGACGGACTCCGACCACCGGCCGCGAACAGGGCTCGGGGTCGGACGCGACCGGCGGGTACGGCCACGAACATCTACAGGCATGACAACCCTGCTGCGCCGGGCGACGCACTGGAATCGCCCCCTGATGGTCTTCGTCTCCGCGATGGCGGTGCTCGCCGTCGTCGCGGCGGTCGGCATCCTCGTCGACCCGCGCGTCCTCACCGGAGCGCCGATCTGGCTCAAGCCGTTCAAGTTCGCGGTGTCCTTCGTGCTGTACGGCGCGACGCTCGCCTGGATGCTCTCCCTGCTGCCGCGCCGCAGCCGGGCCGCCGAATGGGCCGTCACGGTCATCGTCGCGATGGCGGTGATCGAGATGCTGGTGATCGTCGGTCAGGTCATACGCGGGCAGACCAGCCACTTCAACGGCACCTCCGCGCTGAACGGCGCGCTGTTCTCGGTGATGGGCGCGGCGATCATGGTGCTCTTCCTCGCGCACCTCGTGGTCGGCATCGTGGTGCTGATCCGGCGGATCCCGGACCGGGCGGCTCTGACGGCCATCGGGTGGGGGCTCGGCCTGTCCCTGCTGGGCATGCTCGCGGCGATACCTATGGTGCTGCCCATGCAGGAGCCGGGCATCGACGGGATCTCCGGGGCGCACAGCGTGGGCGTCATCGACGGCGGACCGGGGTTGCCGGTGGTGGGTTGGAGCACCACTGGCGGTGACCTGCGGATCGGGCACTTCGTGGGGCTGCACGCCCTGCAGGCGTTGCCGATCCTGGCGATCCTGCTGAGCCGGTTCGCAACGCGGTTGGACGAGCGCACCCGCGCCCGGCTGCTGGCCGTCGCGGGCGGCGCGTACGGCGTACTCACTGTGTTGTTGACCTGGCAGGCCCTGCGCGGACAGCCGCTGCTGCGCCCGGACGCCACCACGCTCGTCGCGGTCGCGTCACTGGTGCTCGCGACGGCGACCGCGACCGGCCTGGTGCTGGCCCGCCGCCGCCCTGATGTGGCGCTGGCCGCATGACCGCGACGCTGTTCGCCCTGACCTTCGCGGTGGCCGCGCCGTTCTGGGCGCTGATGATCCTCCTGCCGAACTGGTCGTGGACCGCCCGGATCGTCGGCTCGCCGCTGATCGTGCTGCCGGTCGTGGTGATCTACGCGCTGCTGGTGCTGCCGGCCTTCGGTGAGGTGCTGCCGGCCGTTGCGTCGCCGACCCTGGCCGGGGTACGCGACCTGCTCGGCACCTCCGACGGGGCGGCGGCGGGCTGGGCGCACATGGTCGCGTTCGATCTGTTCGTCGGGCGGTGGGCGTGGTTGGACAGCAGGGAACGGGGGGTGCCGGCGCTGGTGATGGCTCCGGTGCTGCTGCTGACCATCCTGTTCGGACCGCTCGGCCTGGCCGCCTACCTCGCGGTCCGGACCCGGTGGCGGCGGCCGGCGACCGCCGCCACCGGCCCGCAGCGCCTAGGCTGACCGTCGTGAGCTGGCTGGTGCGACTGTTCGACCTGCGGGACACACTCGTGCGGATGGTGCTGCTCGACCTCACCGGGTTGTGCTACCTGCTCGTCGTCCCGCACTCCACCAGCACGCCCACGACGACACAGTGGGTCCTCGCGGTGCCGGCGTTCGCGGTGGCGCTGGCGGCGCACCGTCGACCGGTGGTGAACATGGTGGCGCAGACCGCCCTGCTGGCGGTCGCCATCAGCCTGATCGACGACTTCACCATCAACCAGGTCGGCGCCAGTTGGGCGTTGCTCGAGATGACCATGCGGGCGCGCGGCCCCCGGGCCATCTGGCTGGCCACCGCGCTGCTGGTGGTGGTCGACCTGACCGACTCGATCGGCGACCCGCCACGCCGGTTCGCCTCCGGGGTCGTCGGGCTCGCCGTGGAGGTCGGCGTGCCGGTGCTGCTCGGCCTCGTCATCCGCGCCAACCGGGAGTTGAGTCGGCAGGCCGTGGAGCGGGCCCTGGCCGAGCAACGCCAACACGAGTCGGAGAGCCGCGCGGCCCGCGCCGACGAACGCAGCGCCATCGCCCGCGAGCTGCACGACGTCGTCGCGCATCACGTGGCGTCGATGGTCCTGCGGGTCGGCGTGGCCCGGCACGTGCTCACCGACCCGGACCCCCGCGTGGCCGAGGTGTTCGACGACGTGCACGGCACCGGCACCGCGGCCCTCGCGGAGCTGCGCCGGCTGGTCGCGGTGCTGCGCAACCCCGACGGGGTACGCGGCGACGCGGCGCTGACCGCAATCGAGCCCACCGCGCTGCCGGCGGCGCTCGGCGCGTCCATCGACCGGGCCCGCCAGGCCGGTATCACCGTGGAGGCCGACCTCGACCCGGCGATCGGTTCCCTCGACGCGGTGCGCGGCATGGCGGTGCTGCGACTGACCCAGGAGGCGCTGACCAACGTGGCCAAACACGCGGGAACGTCCGCGCTCGCGCACCTCGTGGTCGCCGTCCGGGACGGCGCGGTGCACTGGGAGGTCAGCGACAACGGCCGTGGTGGGGTGCCGGTGGGCGTGCCGGCCGGCGGCGGGCACGGCATCACCGGAATGCGCGAGCGGGTCGAGGTCCTCGGCGGCCGGCTGGAGGCCGGCCCGACGGAGACGGGGTGGCGGGTGCGGACCGTGCTCCCGGCCAACGCCACCGAGCCGTCGACCCGGTCGCTGCCGCGGGACCGCGCGGCGTCCGCCGGCTCCCCCGCACCGGAGCCGGCGTGATCCGGGTGCTGCTGGTCGACGACCAGCACCTCATCCGGGCCGGGCTGCGCATGCTCTGCGACGCCCAACCCGACATCGAGGTCGTCGGGGAGGCCGACAACGGCCGCGAGGCGATTGCGCTGGCCGGGCGGCTCGTCCCCGACGTCGTCGTGATGGACCTGCGGATGCCCGGTGTCGACGGGATCACCGCGACCAGCCGGATCCTCGCCGACCGTCCCACCACCCGCATCCTGGTGCTGACCACGTTCGGCGACGACGACCACCTGTACCCCGCGTTGACCGCCGGGGCGTGCGGGTTCCTGCTCAAGGACGCGCCCCCGACCGAGCTGCTGGACGGCATCCGCCGGGCCGCCGTCGGTGACAGCCCGTTCAGCCCGGAGGTGCTGCGTCGCCTCGTCCAGCGCGCGGTGCACGCCCGCCCCGACGCCCCACCGGCCCTGCCGGGTCTGACCGCCCGGGAACGCGACGTGCTCGACCTGGTCGCCGAGGGTCTGTCCAACACCGAGATCGCCGACCGGCTCCACATCGGCGTCACCACGGTCAAGACCCACATCACCAGCCTGATGGCCAAGACCGACAGCCCCAACCGGGTCCGTCTGGCACTGTTCGCTCGCGGCGTCTGACGCGCGGAAGCCGTCCGCTCGCGCCTCTTGACGTGCCGCTGGGAGCGCTCCAAGATCAGCTGGAGCGGAGCCGCACGAACGGCGGGCCGCCCGAGGCGGGTGTGGTGGTCTGTTGCTGGGCGCATTCGGTCTGAGCGAGCTGGAGGAGAAGGTCTACCTGGAGTTGGTCCGGGGCAGTGCCGGGACCGCTGCGGAGCTGGCACCACGGGTCGCGGCCACGGTCGCCGAGCTGGAGCACGCGCTCGACGCCCTCACCCGGGCCGGGCTGGTCCGCGTGGTCGCCGGCCGCGCCGGTGCCGCCCCACCCGACCTGGCCATCGAGTCGCTGCTGAACCAGCGGATGCGCGAGCTTCAGGAGGCGCGGGTCGGCCTGTGGGACTGGCTGCGGCAGCAACGCCCGGCGGACCCGATGGACCAGGACGTCCAGCTGGTGGTCGGCGTTCCCGCGATCATGCAGGCGTTCGACCAGTTCCTGCGCGGGGCGCAGGAGGAGGTGCTCGGCTTCGACCGCCCGCCGTACGCGGCAGTGCTGCAGGACAACCCGACCGAGATCGAGATGCTCGGCCGGGGCGTCGCCTTCCGGGTGGTGTACGACCGGCGGGGGTTGGAACGGCCGGGTGCGGCCGCCCACATCGGCCGGTTCGTCGCCGCCGGTGAACAGGCACGGGTCGCCGCGAACGTGCCCGGCAAGCTCGCCGTCGCCGACCGCCGGGTCGCCCTGATCTCCTTCCCCGCCCGCGCCGACAGCACCGAACCGTGGGCACTGGTGGTCCGGGGCGCCACCTGGGTGGAGGTGCTCGTGGCGCTGTTCACCGAGGTCTGGGACCGGGCCACGCCGCTGCGGCTCGCCCCGGCCAGCGAGGTGGTCGACGACGTCGAGCGGCAGAGCACGCCCACCCTCGTCGACCGGCAGATCCTGTCCCTGCTGATGACCGGGCTGCCGGACAAGGCGGTCGCCTCCCAGTTGGGCATCTCGCTGCGGACGGTGCAGCGGCGGTTGCGGCAGTTGATGGACGCGACCGGGAGCGCCACCCGGATGCAGCTCGGCTGGTTCATCGCCCGCCACGACTGGCTCTGAACCCGGCGGTGGGGGGCCTGCCGACACGGGAGGTGACGGCAGGCCCCGGTGCTCACTTCGTGACCGTCACCGACACGGTGACCGGGGTGGACGCGCCCTTCGCGCCGTTGTTGGTGACCAGCAGCGTGGCGACGTACGTGCCCGGCGCCAGGCCGGTGGTGTCCACAGTGACGGCCAGCGTGCCCTTCGCCCCAGCCGGCACCTCGCCGGAGGTGGCGGCGGACAGCCACGACACGTCGCTGTACGCCGGCAGCGAACCGTCGACGTGATAGACCTTGGCGCCGTACGGCCGGCCGGTCGCGTTACCGAGCACCCACAGGTTGCCCTGCTCGTCCAGGTCCAGCCCGGCCCCGCTGAGCGGGTTCGGGTCCGGGTCGGGCACCGAGGCCAGCGGCTGGCAGGTGGCCGGGTCGAGCGCCCAGATCGACTCCTTGGAGTCCTGGTTGATGCCCCACAACACGTTGTGTTCCTCGTTGAGGGCCAGGCCGGTCATCCACGGGATGGGCGGGGTGCACTCCCCCAGCACCGAGCCGGGCTGCGGGTGCGACAGCCCGGCGAGGTGCCGGATGCGGTTGTCGCCGCTGAGGTAGAAGGTGTCGTCCGAGGCGCGGTAGGCCAGCCCGTAGTAGAGCTTGCCGGCCCACGGCCCGGTGATGGTCTCCTTCACCTCCAGGGTGTCCGGGTCGAAACACACGATCGGCAGGTCCCCGATGAACGACATCTTCGGCGCGCACATCAGGTCCCGGCTCGCCACGTACGCCATGTCCGAGGGCCAGCCGTCGATCGGCAGCACACCCTTGGCCAGTGACCGGCCGTCGGTGCTGAAGCGCTGCAACTGCCCGAACAGGTACGAGTTGGAGACGATCAACTCGCCGTTGCGGTAGCCGACGCCGTAGGCGTTGTAGAGCTCCTTGAGCGGGAACGAGCTGAGCTGCCGGCCGGGGATGCCGGTCGGCGGGGTGGGCGAGTTGATTTCCCGGGCCAGCCAGGTGGCCGGCAGGTCACCCCGGTTGGTCAGTGTCACCGTCGCGGTCCGGGTCGCCCCGGCGCGGGCGGTCACCGAGATCGCGTCCCTGTTGGCCAGCAGCAGCGGCGTACGCAGCGCCAGGTCGTGCGTGACGACCGTCGACTCGACCACGTCGACGGTGCTCCCCGGCAGGTCGTAGCCCGGTTGCAGCGCGGTCACCGTGACCGGTCCGGCCGGCGCCTCCAGCTGGTAGAAGCCGTCCGCGTCGGTGGTAGCGGTGACCGGCTGCGGGGCGTCGGCGGACTCGACCCGTACCGTCGCGCCGGCCAGCGGCTGACGGTCGTTCGCGTCGCGCACCGTGCCCCGCAGCAGGCCCCGACCGGCCACCCGGAAGGTGACCGCGTCGCCCGCGTCGAGTGCCTGCTCGTCGCGCGAGTAGGTCAACGCGTCGCGGCCGGTGGCGTCCTCGATGCCGACGGTCGCCGAGCCGCCGGCCCCCGCCGCGGTGGTGGCGAGCTTGCGGTACTGGATGGTGACGGTGCCGTTCTCGCCGAGGCGTACCTGCACGTCGATCCGGTTCTTCGGCGCGCTCTTGAGCGCGGCCCGGTTCCAGCTGACCACGAACTGTCGGGCCGTGCCGGTGCCGGACACCCTGGTACGCACCGTCGAAGCGTGGTCCAGGATCAGGTCGTCCCAGAACGCGTAGACGGCCGGCGCCGAGACCGCCGGGGCGGGCAGCGGACCATTGTCGCCGACCGAGGTGCTCGTGTCGACGCCGAGGGTCAGGTAACCGTCGGTGTGCACGGTGAGCCGACGGTAGGTGCTGCCGTAGAAGGTCATCGGGAACGGCAGGTCGACGGCCCGGCTCGCGGCGTCACCGGTGAGGGCGAGCACGCTGCCGCCGTCGACCCACTGCGCGGTGGCCGTCCCCGCCTGGTAGCCGTGCCGGTCGGCCTTCGCGGCGAGCGCCACGTCCACCGTCTGCGGCCCGTCGACGCTCAGCGCGACAGTCTTCGGTGCCAGCCACCGGCCGTACTCGACCAGCAGGTCGTAGTCGGCCTCGGGCAGCATCCCGGTGTAGTGACCGTCGGCGTCGGTGACGAATGCCGGGAACGTCTCCCCGGCGAGCGCCAACCGGGCGCCCACGACCGGTTTGCCCGCCGGGTCGGTGACCCGACCCTGGATCGCCTGCCACGGCGCGGGCTCGGACAGGTCCACGGTCAGGTTGGTGGTGCCGCTGGTCGACACGGTGATGCTCTGCCGTACGGTCCGCCGCGCGAAGAACGACGCGGTCAGGGTGTACTCCCCGGCCGGGACCCGACCCAGTTGGACGGTGCCGCGCGCGTCGGTGCGGGCGGTGCGGGTGACCAGCGCGGAGGTCAGGGTGATCTTCGCACCGGAGAGCACGGTCCCGTTCAGCTTCGCGTGCACCACGACGCCGCCGAGCTGCGCCGTCGAGGCCTGGGTCACCAGGTCGTACGCGTCGAGCCGACCCTCGCCGTAGACGTTGTTGTCGGCCGGGGTGCCACCGCACTGAAGGTCGTTGACGTCGTGCGCGGTGCGGTCCAGCAGTTCCCGGGTGGTCGCCAGGTCGCGGCGCAGGTTCGGCACCGCCGACCACGCCAGGGCGACCGCGCCGGCGACGTGCGGCGCGGCCATGGAGGTGCCGTCGCTCATGCCCCAGTCGCTGCCCGGCACTGACGAGAGGATGCCCACCCCGGGGGCGGTGATGTCCGGCCGTACCGCGTCCTCGCGGCCCGGCCCACGGCTGGAGAAGTCGGCGATCACACCGGTGGAGTCGGTCGCGCCGACGGCGTACGCCAGCGGGTTGGTGGCCGGGTGCCCCGCCGAGCCGCACGGCTCGGGCAGCTCCTTGGCCTCGTTGCCGACCGCGAAGACCGGGAAGATGCCGGCGGCGACCCAGGAGTCGATGATGGTGTCGTAGAAGGTGGGGTCACCGTCGTGGCCGCCCCAGGAGTTGTTGATGATGTCCGGGGCGAGGTCGGGGCGGGGGTTCTCGCCGTTGTGGTCGGTCGGTGCGAGCATCCACTGACCGGCGGCGAGCAACGCGCTGTTGCTGCAGTAGTTGGCCTCGCACCCCTTGGCCGCGATCCAGCTGGCGCCCGGGGCCACACCGGTGATCCGCCCGTCGCCGTCGTCGCCGACCATCGTGCCGACCGTGTGGGTGCCGTGCCCGAAGTTGTCGCAGGGCATCGACGGCAGGCAGATCCCGGTCGGGTCGTACCAGTTGTAGTCGTGCGTGAAGGTGCCGTCACCGTCGTTGCCACGGTACTGGCGGACCAGGGCCGGGTGGTCGTACTGCACACCGGAGTCGACGCTGCCGACGACGATGCCCTCGCCGCGGGTGCCGTACTCGCGCCAGACCTTGTCGGCGGCGAGCGACGTGAGGTTCCACGGCAGCTGCGGGTCGTCGGCGGCGGCGCCGGCGGTGCGGACCGGCTCCGCGAGCGCGGTCCCACCGATCGCGGTGATCCGCGCGACGTCCGCCCGGCCGGCCAGCTCGGTCACCAGCTTCAGGTCGCCGGTGACCTCGATGATGTTCGCGATCCAGTACGGGGTGAAGTCGGCGTGCCGCTCGCGCAGCAGGGCACGCAGCCCACGCTGGGTCTTCTCGGCATGGGCCAGCTTGGTCTGGTAGACCCGGGTGGTGCGGGCGACCCGCCCGGCCCGGCCACCGGCGGCCCGCGCGACCCGGTCCAGGTCGCTCTGGTTCAGCGTGGCCTCGTCGGTCAGCTCGACGAAGAAGCTGGCGTTGGTGCCGGCGCGGGCCGAGCCGAGCACCAGCGGGTCCACCTTGCGCAGTGGGTCGGCAGCGCCGTTGCCCGGTGCGGGCGCGGCCACGGCGGCGCCGGTCGGCAGTGCGAGCACGATGGCCAGCGCCGCGCCGACGGCGCCCATGGCTCGACGTGTCAGCGGTCTGGGTCTGAGCATGACGTACGTCCCTCCCTCGGGCGGTCGCCCGGGAGGGCCGACACCGCCGTCGCCGATTCTCGGGCGACGGGCATCCGGTTGACCCGCAAGATCACTGGCGGAGCACGGACATGGCGGGTCTCCGCCATCCCGCGTTGGCCCCACCGACACCGGCGGGCCACCACCCCTGTCAGCCCCGCATCCGCGCGGACACGACGATGACGAGCACCAGCGGCACCAGCGGCAGGGCCGGGGCGACGACCGGCAGGTGCAGGGCGACCAGGGCGCCGACCGCCGCGCCGACCATCAGGGCCAGCAGCACCTGCGCCTTGGGCCGCAGGCCGGCCCACGGGCTGCGGGCGGCGACCCCGGCGATCAGGCTGGTGAGCGTGCCGGTCAGGTACGTGGAGGACAGGCCGGAGACGCCGAAGCGTTGGATGGCGCTGCTCTGCACGCCCAACGCGACCGCGGACAGCATCAGCAGCGCCAGGTGCACGCGCGCGTCGGGGGCGTGCAGCGTGACCTCCCAGACGACGGCGAACACCACGAACACCGACAGCTCCAGGACCAGCGCCCAGGTGACCCGTCGAGGCCAGACCGGGTCGTCAGGCTGCGCCGAGCCGACGACGCGGGCGCCCGCGAGGACACCGACGATGAAGCTGACGATGGCGCAGCCCGACGTCAGGGCCAAATCGGCCTCGCCCCGGCCCGCCGAGAGCCCGAGCAGGACCATGTTGCCGGTCATCACGCTGGCGAACGCGCCGCCGAGGGCGAGGAACCCGAGAGCGTCGGCGGTTCCGGTCAGGAAGGTGAGGACGACGACGAGCGCGTGCCGTCGGCGCAGCAGTCGATCGTCTGGGTGTGCGGCGACGTGGGGGCGGGTGACGCGGGGCGCTGTGCTCGACACTGTCGGCCACCTTCCGGTGATTGTTCTTCGTATACACTTTGTCCGGACACGTTCACGGAGAGGCGACCAGGTGGCTGAAGACCTACGGGACAAGCTCGGCGCGCAACACCTGCCGCTCCGCGATCAGGTCCTCGCCGCGCTGCGGACCGCCATCATCGACGGCGACTACCTTCCCGGGGAACGGCTCACCGAGGACCGGCTCGCCGAGGACTTCGGCGTCTCCCGCAACCCCGTCCGGGAGGCGCTGCGGGTCGCCGAGGCGGAGGGGTTCGTGGTGATCCTCCCCCGCCGGGGAGCTGTCGTCGCCTCACCGAGCAGCGGGACCATCGCCGACATGTTCGCCGTACGCGAGCGGCTGGAGGCGTTGGCCGCCCGGCTGGCCGCCGAGCGGGCCACCGCCGCCGACGTGGCGTCCCTGCGCGCCCTGCTCGACCAGGGCCGCGAGGCGACGCAGCGACAGGACCTGGCCCGGGTCGCCGAGCTCAACAGCACGCTGCACCTGCGCATCCTGCAGATCAGCGGAAACCCCTGGCTGTCGTCGATCGCCAAGTCGCTCTACCTCCATGTGCAGTGGATCTTCCGGCTCGGGGCGGCCGAACGGGCCCCCCACTCGTGGGCCGAGCACATCCAGCTCGTCGACGCCATCGAGTCGGGCGACGGCGACCGCGCCGAGCGGGCCGCGCTCAACCACCTCGACGCGGCCTCCGCCGCGGCCTACGAGAACGCCGAAGGCGGCTACGCCGCCCGCTGACGCTCAGGTGGCCGCGGCACCCGCTACCGGCCGCACGCGTAACCCTGCATCCCCCGGGGGTTCGCACCGGCGGCCAGCAGCCCGGTGGCCGGGTCGCGGGTCACCGCACAGAGCCGGCCCAGGCTCCACCCGTCGGTGACCCGCACCTCGTGCCCGTACGCCCGCAGCGCCGCCAGCACGCCCTCGTCGAACCGGTCCTCCACCACCAGGACACCCGGCTGCATGTCGCGTGGATAGAACGACCCCGGCAGGCTGACCGTGTGCCACGCCGGCGCGTCGATGGCCTCCTGCAGACTCTGACCACTCACGAGGTGCCGCAGCAGGAACGGCAACTGCCACTGGTCCTGCTGGTCGCCACCGGGGGTGCCGCACGCCAGCACCGGCTCACCGTCGCGGTGCACCATCGTCGGGCTCAACGTCGTCCGCGGGCGACGGCCCGGTGCCAGCGACGAGGCCAGCCCCTCCTCCAGCCAGAACATCTGCAACCTGCTGCCCAACGGGAAGCCGAGCTCCGGAATCGTCGGGGAGCTCTGCAACCAGCCGCCGCTGGGCGTCGCGGAGATCATGTTGCCCCAGCGGTCGACCACGTCCACGTGACACGTGTCGCCCCGGGTCACCCCGTCCGACTGCACCGTCGGCTCCCCCGTCGCGGCATCCGTCGACCCGGTACGCCGGACGGCACCGGGTCGGACGTGGGCCGGCAGGCGCGGCTGCGCACCGTCCGGACGCCCCGGCCGCAGCTCCGCCGACGCGCGGTCGCCGATCAGGGCGGCCCGCTCCCGCGCGTACTGCGGGGAGAGCAGCGCCTTGGCGGGCACGTCGACGTCGTCGCCGTACCAGGCCTCCCGGTCGGCGAAGGCGAGCTTGAGCGCCTCGACCTGGGCGTGGACGCCGGCCGCGGTCCCCGGGTCGTACGCGCCCGGGTCGTCGAGCGCGTCCAATGTGGCCAGTGACTCCAGCAGCACCGGGCCCTGACCCCAGAACCCGGTCTTCGCCACCGAGTAGCCGTGCCAGTCGAGGGTGGCGGGCGCCTCCCAGCTCGCCGAGTACGCGGCCAGGTCGTCGCCGGTGACCAGCCCGGCGTGCGGGCGCCCGCTGGAGTCCTGGAACGGTCGCCGGCTGAACGCGTCGATCGCCTCGGCGACGAAACCCGTGCTCCAGGCCCGGCGCGCCGCCTCGATCTGGGCCTCCCGGTCGACGCCGGCAGCCTGTCCCGCCTCGACGAGCCGACGCAGCGTGTCCGCGTACGCCGGGTTGGTGACCAACTCCCCCGCGGCCGGTGGCCGGCCGTCGCGCAGCCAGAGCGCGGCGGACGTGGGCCAGTGTTCCTCGAACAACGACCGGACGGCGGCCACCGTGTCACCGACCCGGCCCACCACGGGGTGTCCGGCGCCGGCGTAGCCGATGGCCGGTTCCAGCACCTCGGCGAGGGTGAGCGTGCCGTGCTCACGCAGCAGCAGGAGCCAGGCGTCCACGGCGCCGGGCACGGCCGCCGCGAGCGGGCCGGCGCCCGGGATGAGGTCCATCCCGAGGGACCGGAAGTGCGCGATGGTGGCGCCGGCCGGTGCCGGCCCCTGCCCGCACAGCACCTTCGGCCGGGGGTCCTGTGCGGTGGCCACGATGGCCGGCACCTCGCCGCCCGGCCCGTTCAGGTGCGGCTCGACGACGTGCAGGACGAACCCGGCGGTGACCGCGGCGTCGAAGGCGTTTCCCCCGCGTTCGAGGATGCCCATCGCCGCCTGGCTGGCGAGCCAGTGGGTGGAGGACACCATGCCGAAGGTGCCCTGCAACGTGGGTCGGGTGGTGAACGTCATGACAACACCTCACTGGGATCTGCGGTGCGAACGTCGGGGCCGGTGCCGTCCGGCTGGACCAGGTGGCACGCGGCCATGCCGTCGCCGATCGCGGTCTGCGCCGGCACCTCGGTCGCGCACCTGTCGAAGGCGAGCGGGCACCGGGTCCGGAACCGGCAGCCCGACGGCGGGTCGAGCGCGGACGGCAGGTCGTCGCCGAGCAGCACCGGCTGACGGTCGCGCTGACGCACCGGATCGGCCACCGGCGCGGCGGACAGCAGGGCCTGCGTGTACGGGTGGGCGGGCCGGGCGAAGATCCGCTCGCGGCTGCCCCGCTCGACGAGTTGCCCCAGGTACATGACCGCGATCTCGTCGGCCAGGTACTCGACGGCGGAGAGGTCGTGGGTGATGAAGAGGCAGGCGAACCCGATGTCGCGTTGCAGGTCGGCGAGGAGGTTGAGCACCGACGCCTGCACCGACACGTCGAGCGCGCTGGTCGGTTCGTCAGCGATGAGCAGCATCGGTTCGGAGATCAGTGCCCGTGCGATGCTGACCCGCTGGCGTTGCCCGCCGGACAGTTCGTGGGGATAGCGACGGGCCACCTCGGCGCGCAGGCCCACCCGTTCCAGTTGGGGAGCGACGCGGGCCTCCCGCTCGCGCCGGGACATCCGTTTGCCGGCCAGCCGCAGCGGCTCGGCCACGATGTCCCCCACCAGCATGCGCGGGTCCAGGGACGCGGCCGGGTCCTGAAAGACGATCGACACCGCGCCGCGATGGGGGCGCAGGTGCCGCCGGGACAGGTGGGTGACGTCGGTGCCGGCGATCCGCACCGTTCCCGCTGTCGGCTCGACGAGGCGCACCACGCAGCGGCCCACCGTCGACTTTCCGGAGCCGCTCTCCCCCACCAGGGCGGTGACCCGGCCGCGCGGGATGGTCAGCGACACCCCGTCCACGGCACGCACCGGGCCGAAGTGCATCACCAGGTCCGTGATCTCCAGAGCGTTCGGCTGCGGCGTCATCGGTTCGCCTCTTGAGGGGCCATCTCGCACGGGTGCCAGCAGGCCGCGACGTGGTCGGTGCCACCGACACCCGCCAGCGGCGGGGCGGCCGTCCGACACCGCTCGTCGGCGGCCGGGCAGCGATCCGCGAAGGTGCAGGCGTCGGGTTGGCTGGCCAGGACGGGCACCAGCCCGGGGATCTCGGTCAACCGATCCGTGCCGGCGTGCCGGCCCGGCTGCGGTGACGCCGACAGCAGACCGGCGGTGTACCGGTGTCGGGGGTGGGCGAACAGGTCGTCCACCGGTGCCCGTTCCGCCACCCGTCCCGCGTACATGACGACGACGCGGTCCGCGATGTCGGCGATCACGCCGAGGTCGTGGGTGATGATGAGGACGCTCGTGCCGAGCTGGTCGCGCAGGTCCCGCAGCACCTGGAGGATGCCGGCCTGCACGGTGACGTCCAGCGCGGTGGTCGGCTCGTCGGCCACCAGCACCTTCGGGCCGCAGGCCACCGCCATCGCGATCATCACGCGCTGGCGCATGCCGCCGGAGAGCTGGTGCGGATAGTTGTCGACGCGAAGGGCTGCGGACGGGATCCCGACGAGCGTCAGCAGCTCGACGGCGCGCGCCCGCGCCGCCCGCCGGGACATCCGCTCGTGGACCTGGAGCACCTCCCCGATCTGCCGCCCGACGGTGAGCACCGGGTTCAACGACGTCATCGGCTCCTGGAAGATGTAGGCGATCTCCCGGCCCCGGACCCGACGAAGCGCCGCCTCGCGGGCCCCGATCAGCTGCGTGCCGTCCAGGCGCACCGAACCGGTGACCCGGGCGCTGCCCGGTAGCAGCCCGGCGATGCTCATCGCGGTGACGCTCTTCCCACACCCCGACTCACCCACCATCCCGACGATCTCGCCGGGCGCGAGGTCCAGGCTGACACCGTCGACCGCCGAGACGGTGCCGGTCTCGGTGGGGAACGACACCGACAGGTCGCGGATCTCCAGCACGGGCGCGCCGGTCGTGGTCATCGTCGGTCTCCCTTCGGGTCGAGGGCGTCGCGCAGGGCGTCACCGAAGACGTTGAACGCCAGCGCCAGACCCATGATGACCACGCCGGGCAGGACGGCGGCCCACGGTGCGCGGGCGGCGAACTGCTGGGCGGTGGCCAGCATCGTGCCGAGGCTGGGCGCCGGGGGCTGGATGCCGAGGCCGAGGAAGGAGAGCACCGCCTCGCCGAGGATCGCGGCCGGGATGGCGACGGTGGCCTGCACCAGGATCACCGACGTCGCGTTCGGCAGGATGTGCCGGGCCAGCACCCACAGGTCGCTCGCGCCGTCGACGACGGCCGCCGCCACGAAGTCGAGGGACTTGAGGCGCAGGGTGTCCGAGCGGACCACCCGGATCACCCCGGGGATCTGGGCGATGCCGATGGCCACCGCGGCGTTGCCGAGGCTGGCACCCCGGATGGCCGCCAGCCCCACCGCCATGATCAGGAACGGAAACGCCAACAGCAGGTCGGTGAAGCGGGAGATCACCGCGTCCCAGGCCCGGAAGTAGCCGGCCGCGAGCCCGAGCGGCACCCCGATGACCAGGGACGTGGCCACCGCGAGGAGCCCCACCTGCAACGACGCCCGGGCACCGAGCATGATGCGGGAGAGGACGTCGCGGCCGAGGTCGTCGGTGCCCAGCAGGTGCCCGGCGGTGCCGGGCGGTGCGAACGTACGGGCGAAGTCGGTCTGGTCGACCGAGTACGGCGCGAGCCAGGGCGACAGCACCGCGATGACGCCCGCCAACGCGAGTACGACGAAACTCACGACGGCGAGCGGGTTGCGGCGCAGCCGCCGCAGCACGCGGGTACGCCGGGTGACGCTGGCGGCGCCGGCCTCCGCCATCGGTACGGTGAGGACGGTCATGCCGGATCTCCCGTCACCCGGATGCGTGGATCGATGACGGAGTAGAGCAGATCCACGAAGAAGTTGATCACGATGTAGGCCGCCGCGGTGAGCAGGACGACGGCCTGGATCACCGGGTAGTCCCGTTGGAAAACCGCATCGATGGTCATCTTGCCGAAGCCCGGCAGCCCGAAGATCTGTTCGGTGACGACCGCGCCGGAGATCAGCCCGCCGAGTTGCAGGCCCACGACGGTCACCACCACGATGAGGCTGTTGCGCAGGGCGTGCCGGGTGATGACGGCGCGCGGTCGCAGCCCCTTCGCCTTCGCCGTCCGCACGTAGTCGGAGGAGAGCGAGTCGAGCATCGCCGAGCGGGTCTGCCGCATGATGATGGCGGCCAGGCCGGTGCCGAGGATCACCGCGGGCAGGACGATGTGGTGCAGGTTGTCCACCGGGTCCTCCAGGATCGGCACGAAGCCGGAGGCGGGGAACAGCCCGGTCGCCACGGACAGGTAGAGGATCGCCAGCAGCCCCAGCCAGAAGTGCGGCACGGACAGGCCGATCAGGGCCAGGCCGTTGGCGAGCCACTCCGCCGGGCGTCCACGACGGACCGCCGCGAGCACCCCGGCGCCGACACCGAGCGCCGACGCGATGAGGATCGCCAGGACGGACAGCTCGACGGTCACCGGCAGCGCGGTGGTGAGCATCGACGAGACCGGCGTGCCGGTGCGGATCGACACGCCGAAGTCGCCCTGCGCCATCCGCTCCACGTACTGGGCGAACTGCACCGGCAGCGGCTGGTCCAGCCCGTAGTGCCGACGGATGGCCTCCAGGGCCTCCGGCGACCGGTCCTCGCCAGCGAGGGCGAGGGCCGGGTCACCGGGGAGCGCCCGTACGCCGACGAAGACCACGATCGTCGACAACAGCAGGGTCACTGCCGACTGCCAGGCACGGGTGAGCAGATATCGGGCCACGACGACCTACTTGCCGAAGCCGGCGAAGGCCGCCCGGATGACGCCGTCCGGGTAGACCTGCAAACCCTGGACCTGCTTGCTGACGGCGGTCAGGTTGCGCTGCCGGTAGAGGTAGATCAGGGCGTCGTCCTGCTGCATCAGGGTGACCGCCTGGCCGTACAGCTTGCGGCGCTGCTCGACGTCACCGGCCTGGCGGGCCTGGGTCAGCAGCGTGTCGAGCTGCGGGTTGCGGTAGCCGGCGACGTTCTGGCTGCCGCCGGTGCCGACGAAGTTGGTGATGTTGGCGTCCGGGTCGATCCGTCCGCTCCACCCCAGTTGCAGCAGCTCGAAGTTGCCGCGGTCCTGCTCGTCGAGGAGCGAGGAATACTCCACCGGGTTGATCTTCAGGTCGAATCCGCCGTCCTTGACCATGGACTGCAACGCCTGGGCCAGGCGCAGCGTGTCAGGGGTGTTCGAGGCGAGCATCGTCACCTCGTACGGCGTCTGCACGCCGGCCTCGGTCAGCAGCTGCTTGGCCTTGGCGGGGTCGTGCGCCGGGCAGGTCTGCGCCTCGGGGGACGAGAACGTGCTCGCTGGCGAGATCGGCGAGCAGGCGACGGCGTGCTCACCGTTGAAGACCGCGTCGACCAGGGCCTTGCGGTCGATGGCGTGCTCGAAGGCCTGCCGCACCTTGGCGTTCTGGGCGAGCGGGCGGTTGATGGGCTTGGGAGTGGTGCCGACACCGTCGACGTTGCCGACGTTGATGGTCAGGCCCTGGTATCCGAGGGACTGCGACTGAAGGACGGAGACCGCGGCGTCCTGCCGGAGCGAGGCGACGTCCTGGGTGGAGACGGAGTCGGCCACCTGCGCGTCACCGGAGCGCAGGTTGGCGGCCCGGATGCTCGCGTCGGTGAGGATCCGCCACGAGATGCCATCCAGGTGCACCTTGCTGGCGTCGTAGTAGTTCGGGTCCCGCACCACCTCGATCGAGTTCTGGGGCACCCGCTTGGCGAACTTGAAGGGACCGACGCAGACCGGCGCCGAGGCGAAGTCGTCCCCCCGGGCCTGCAGTGCCTGCGCGCTCATGATCATGCCGGCCCGGTCGGCGAGGGCGCCGAGCAGCGGCGCGAACGGCTGCTTCAGCCGTAGGACGACGGTCTGCGCGTCCGGGGTGTCGACGCCGTCGATGGGGCCGAGTTCGCTCTTGCGCGCCGACCGGGCGTTGGTGAGGTGGCGTTGCAGGGTGGCCTTCACCGCGGCCGAGTCGAACGCCGTCCCGTCCGCGAAGCGCACGCCGGGCCGCAGCGGGATGGTCACCGTCCGGCCGTCGTCGCTCGTGGTGGGCAGGGCCGTCGCGAGCTGCGGTACGACCTGCGCCTGCTCGTTGACGTCGTAGAGCTTCTCGCACATCGCCTGGAAGACGTAGCGGGAGTAGAGGCTTCTCGACAGTGTCGGGTCCAGCGCGTCGGGTTCGGCGGAGAGGGCGATGACCAGGTTGCCGCCCTGCTTCACGGAGGCGGGGTCCGCGGGCGTGCCGAAGGCGTCCTGGCCGGCCGACTGGTCGCCGCCGGACGGGTTGCCGCCATCGCTGTTCGACACCGGTGAGCAGGCGACGGCCGTGCAGACGACGGCAACCGCCGCCACCGCGGCCCGGAGCACCCGACGGCGGGGCAGTGTCGTTTCGCGGACGGAGAGGTTCGTCATGGAGAGCTCCTCAAGTGGGCGATTCGGGGAGCGTATGTTGTATACGATGACCGCCGCAAGACCTCCGTGACGGGGCTTCTCAGGCCGGGGTGCGGCCGTACAGGGCCGCGCGCAGCGCCGGCCGGAAGACCCGCCGGACATCGGCCGGGGACAGCGCACCGACCGAGCGGATCGGGTTCAGGTACCGCGTGAAGATCAGCCCACCCAGCACACCGACCGCTGCGGTGGCCCGTCGCGTCGCGTCCGGCCCGCCGATAAATTCAGCGATGCGGAGGCGCAGCTCACCGTCCAGGTAGTCCCTCAGGGCGCGCATGGTGGCGTCATCCTGCACCGCCATCCGGCTCTGCGCGGGCCCGGCGGCGTCCCACAAGCCGGTGACCGAGTCCAGCAGACGGTCGGCCAACTGCTCCCGGTTGCCCTGCAACGCCTGGTCGAGAGCGGTGGGATCAACGCAGAGCAGGTTCAGTGACTGACTGAAGAGGCCCTGCTTGGAGCCGAAGTGGTAGCTGATCAGCGCCACGTCGACGCCAACGGCGGCGGCGACGGCCCGCAGGGTGGTGCCCGGATAGCCGTGCTTCAGGAACAGCTCGCGGGCGGCCTGCGCGATGCGGGCCTTGGTGTCGGGGTTGCCGCGGGGCCGGCCCCGAGTTTTATTCAACATGGTTGAATACTGCGCTTCCCCGCTGGCACGGTCAACGCCGTCAACCCCAGCGAGGAGCGAACGCATGCGCACTGTCGTCTTCGGCGCCACCGGCCCCACCGGCCGTCAGATCACCGAACAGGCTCTGGCCGCCGGCCACGAGGTCGTCGCTGTCACCCGCCGCCCGCCCGCCGGGCCACCGCGCCCCGGCCTCACCGTGGTCAGCGCCGACGTCGCCGACCCGGAGGCCGTCGACCGGGCGGTGGCCGGCGGCGACGCCGTCCTGTCCAGCCTGGGCGTCCCGCTCACCCCGAAGCCGATCACCGTCTACTCGACGGGCAACGCGAACATCCTGGCCGCCATGCACCGCCACGGGGTCAAGCGCCTGATCACCGTCAGCTCCAGCGTGCTCGACCCCACCTGGCGACCGACCGGCGAGTTCTTCTTCAACAACGTGCTGGACCCGCTGTTCAACCGCAGGGCGGGCCGCACCGCGCACGAGGACATGCGGCGGATGGAGTCCCTCGTCCGCGAGAGCGACCTGGACTGGACCATCGCCCGACCGTCCGGGCTGTTCGACCACCCGAGCGTCACCCGCTACCAGGTGGCCGAGGACGTCGCCGACGGCCTCTTCACGGCACGCGCGGACCTGGCGGCGAGCATGCTGGCGCAGCTGACCGACGAGCGGTACGTCCGGCGGGCGATGGCGGTGGTCACCACCGAGGTCAGGCCGAGCATCGCGGGTCTGATCTGGCGCGAGGCCGTGCTGAAGAAGAAGTGACCCGACGGCCGGGCCCCGGTGGGAAGCGGCCCGCTCAGCGCCGCTTCCCACCGTCCTCCTAGGAGTTGTACGCCTGCGCGGTCACCGTGACCTGACGGGCTACGCCCGGGCGCGCCGGCCAGGAGACCCGTACCTCCCGGGTCTCCCCCGGCAGCAGCCAGAAGTAGTTGTCGTCGTAGCGGGCCGGCAGAACCCGGTTGCCGTCCTTGTCGCGCACGGCGAGCCGGACCAGCGCGGCGACCGTACGGCCCTGGTTGCGGACGGTCGTGGTGACGGTGTTGCGCCCGTCCACGACGCGTACGGTGCTCGACGACGTCGACAGTCGGGTGCTCGGCACGTCGTTGAGCGCCCGCATCTGCTCGGCCTTGTCGTAGCGCCAGTAGGTGTTCTCCGCGAGCAGCCGGTCCCGGCTGTCGCGCAGCTCCAGTCGCACCAGGTGCAGCCCGCCGCCGTCCGGCGCGGCGAGGGGGAAGACCGTCGTCGTGGCCGAGCGGGCCACGTCCACCCGCTGACGCCGCGCCGGACCCAACGACCGGCCGCTCAGGTCGTAGCGTCGGGCGCTCACGGTGACCCCGCTCAGCGGCGCGGCGGTGTGGTTGACCACCCGCACCTGCCAGGTGCCCGGGTCGGCCTGGACGTGCACCGGCTCGCACCCCTTGCGGGCGCCGTAGTAGGCGCCGTTCACGTCGAGGTCGTAGTCGTAGGTCTGCCAGACCGTGCTGTGCCACGCCGGGTGCGACATCCACAGCAGCAGACCGGTGGCGTCCTGCCACAGGTTGGCGTTCCACGCCTCGAACATGGCGCGGTGGCTCTCGTAGTTGACGAACTGCGCCCGGGTGGCGAACTCGTCGAGCGAGCCGGACTCACCGAGGCGCGCGTCGATCGCCGCCTGGTACGTGCCGACGCGCTGGTTACCGACCGTCGACCAGTCGTGGTAGTTCCACACCTCACCGATCGGCCACTCCGGAGCGTCCCCGACGAGGTTGCGCATGCTCTCGGTCACCGACACCACCGGCATGCCGATCTCGGTGTGGAAGCCGAACGAGTCCGCCTCGTAGATCGTCTTGTCGGTGTAGGTCGCCGGGTCGACCCAGCCGTACGGCCCACGCCCGCTCACGATGCCGCTGGCCGAGTTGGGGATGTAGAGGATCTCCGGGTGCTCGGTGGCGACGGCCTGCTTGAGCCCGGCGTCGACGATCGGCGGCGGGTCCCCCTCGTTGGCGCCGCACCAGACGACGATGCTCGGGTGGTGGCGGAAACGCCGGATGGTGTCGGCGGCGATGTCGACGTAGCCGGGCGGGTTGGGCAGGAACGCGCCGGCCTGCCAGAAGTCGTTCCACACCAGGATGCCCTGCTCGTCGCAGGCCTGGTACAGCTCCTCGCGGTTGCTGCTGCCGAGCCAGTTGCGGATCATCGTGAAGTTCATGTCGCGGTGCATCTCGACCGTGTCGGCCAGCCGGTCGGGCAGCACCCGGCGCAGCAGCTCGTCCCAGCCCCAGTTGCCGCCACGGGCGAACACCGGCACGCCGTTCACCGTGATCTTCAGTTCGGTGATCTTGTTGCTGACCGTCTTGACGTCGGTCCAGCGCTGCCCGTCGGCGGAGACCTGGATGACGAAGTCGCGGGCGTACGCCTGCTCCCAGACGATGGTGACCTGGTCGAACGCGACGGGAGCGCCGAGGTCGACCTGGATCCACTGGTTGTCCTCGAACTTCGACGACCACCGGGTCCGCGGGTTGCCGTCGACGGCCCGCTCCGGGCCGTTGGAGTCGCCGTCGGACGACGACGCGGTGGCGGTGCGGCGCAGCGCCAGGTCGACGTCCGGCTCGGCCTGCCGCTGCACCGAGAGCGCCCACATGGACACACCCCACGACGTCGCCCGCGCACCGGTCTGGATGCGCAGGTGCTGGGCGGTCTGGCTGGGGAACGTCTCGACCTGGGTGGCGCGGCTGCCCAGCGGGGTGTCGTTACTGACGGCCTTCACGTCGGTCCACGCGTTCCCGTCGGCGGAGACCTGGACGCGGTAGTCCAGCGCGTACGCCTGCTCCCACACGATGGTGACCCGGTCGAAGTCGACCGCCGCGCCGAGGTCGACCTGGATCCACTGGTCGTCCTCGGCCCGGGAGGCCCACCGGGTCGCCGGATCGCCGTCGACGGCCCTGCCGGGACCGTTGCCGTCGTTCTCCGAGGACGACGCGATGGCGTCGCGGCGCAGGGCGAGATCCGGGCCGGTGCCGTCGGCGACCGACAGCGAGAACATCGAGATGCCCCAACCGGTGGCGCGCTGGCCGGCCTGGATGCGTACGTGCTGGGCGTGCTGACGGTCGAACGTGACCGTCTGGGTCGCGGCGCCGTCGACGAACTCCAGCGCCGGCTTGCCGGGAGGCGAGATGAGGACCGGCTGGTGCCAGTCGTAGGCGAACTCGCGGACACCGAAGCGCAGCGCGCGCCGGTCGCTGACCGAGCGGTTGACGGTGGCGGTGAGGGTGAGGTCGTACAGGTGCGGGTCGCCGTAGCCGTTGGGCCACCAGAGCCGGGGCTTGCGCAGCCGCAACGCGGGGAAGCGCTCCGGGCTGAAGGTGACTGTGGTGTTCGCGCCGGCGGGGACGGTCACCGTGGACTCGACGCGTACCTTGTCGAACTCGGCGCGGACGGTGACAGTGGTGGCGCTGGCCGCCGCGTTGCGGACCGGCACCCGGATGGTGACCTCGGCGGTGTCGGTGCCGGGCAGGTCGGGCAGCGTGGTCTGCACGTGCGGATCGCCGATGACCACGGCGCCGGTGCTGCGCAGGCGGACGTGGTCCCAGAGGCCGGTGACCCGGTCGCGGACGGCGGGCATCCAGTCCCACCCGGACACCGCCAGGTAGGTCGGCGCGTCCAGGTAGTGGCGGGCCGACTGGAGGAAGGTACGGCCGTCGGGGCCCTTGTCGCCGGGGGTGCCCGGGTGCGGCATCGGGGTCACCCGGACGGCGAGGACGTGCTCGCCACGGTGACCGGCCAACGCGTCGGTGATGTCGAAGGCCGCCCGCGCGAACGGGTGCGTGACGGTGCCGACCTGGACGCCGTTGACCCAGGCGGTCGCCTCGTGGTTGATCCCGTCGAACTCCAGCCAGATCCGTCGGCCTGCCGAGGTGTCCAGCTCGCGTGGCAGTCGCAGCGCACGCCGGTACCACCAGGCGTGCCGTGACAGCGCCTCCGGGATGCGCATGTTGTTGAAGCCGGCTACGGGGTCGGGCAGGTGCCCCTGCTCGACCAGGGTGCCCAGCGCGGTGCCGGGCACCGTCGCCGGCAGCCAGGACCGGACGTCGACACCGGCGCGGGAGAGTTCCGCGCCGTCGGCGGTGCCGGCGAAGTCGTCCATCGTCAACGACCAGCCCGACTCCAGCGGGACCGTACCGTCGGCGGCGACTCTCAGCTCGGGGGCCGGGCCGGTGTTGCCGCCCTCCCAGCTGGTCCAACCAGCGGCCTTCGGCCGGCCGGCCAGCGGTACGCCGTAGACCTGGAAGCCGTTGAGGCCCACCGGGTTGTTGTTCGAGCGCTTCGTGACGGTCATCCGGATCCATCGGGCGGTGACGGGCTCCGGCAGCTTGATGGTCTGTACGCCGCCCTGCCCCTCGCTGGTCTCGTACACCGACCGCCAGGAACGGCCGTCGGTGGAGACCTCGATCCGGTACGCCGTCGCGGCGCTGGACAGGATCTCGTCGCCGTCGGTGTCGGTGTAGTTGCCGTCGAACGGCGCGTCGGTGAGCGTGGCCTCGAAGACCAGGCAGACGGCCTCGACCCGGCACGGCGCCTCGAGGTCCACCGAGATCCACTGTGGATCGCCGTTGGCAGCCCGCCATCCGCTCCCCCGCACGCCCACCAGCGGCAGACCGTCCACGGCGAAGGTGGCGGGGGTCGGGGCGTAGTCGGTCGAGGAGACCGCCACCGGGCGGTACCGGGCGAGGTCGGTGGTGGTCGGGGTGGTGCTCGGCGTCGGCCCGGCGGCGGACGCGAGGGCGTCCGGCAGGACCGCTGTCACCCCGACCGAGGCGAGCAGCGTCGCACCGGCGGAGAGGAAGGTACGCCGCGAAATCGGCGATGGCTCGGACATCGTGCCTCCAGAAGTGACAACGTTGTCAGACGGCGGGGATCCGTGACAACGTTGTCAGATGGTGGCCTGATGTTTCCCGGGAGTCAAGAGCCGGCGTCCATCGTGATTCCGCCACCACGTTCCGCAGCTGTTCCACTCCGGACATCGACCGTGACCGTCTTTCCTGCTGCCTGGCCGCCGGCACACGGCGAGGGCTCTAAGCCCATCGGATCGCGAGGGCGTGGGGCTCCGGGGTGTCACGGGTTCGGCGGCTCGGCGGCTCGGCGGCTCGGCGGCTCGGCGGCTCGGCGTGGCAGGCTTAGCGGATTGCCTTTGGAGCTGATGTCACAAACGAATCAGCCGTCCACTCCGCCGGGCCGACGATGCCACAAACGATCACACCGCCCACCGCCAGGCCGGCGATCCCGCAAACGATCAGACCACCCACACCGACAAGCGGGCGATGCCGCAAACGATTCAGCTCCAAAGGCAGCGACCGCCACCTACGGATCCGCCCCGAAGATGCCCACCCCCGCGGCAACACCCGCTCGGCCGCCGATCACACCCGGAGGCCCGGCGACCCAGCCGCCGACCCAGCCGCCGATCCGGTGGCGCCGCGAGTGCCCGGCGCTGGGCGAGGTGTTTGCCCATCCGTACCCGTCAATCACCTGGCCGGAGGCGATCAGCGCCCGCGCGGTCACCTCGCCGGCCCGCCCTCGCGGCGATCGGGATCCCGGGGGCGGTACTCGGGGCGCAGCTTCGCGCTCGCGAACGCCGCCTTCACCGCCGCCGAGAGTGCGGCGATGTCGTACGCGCCGTGGTGTCGACGGCCGTTGATGAAGAAGGTCGGGGTGCCGGTGACGCCGCTGAGATCGGCGGAGTCGACGTCCTCGGCGATCCGGTCCACGCCCATCCGCTTCACCATGTGCTCCCGGAACCCGTCCAGATCCAGGCCGAGCTGCTCGGCGTAGCCGAGCACGTCGGTGGGGCTGAGCGCGTCCTGGTGGGCGAGCAGCAGGTCGTGCATCTCCCAGAACGCGCCCTGTTCCCCCGCCGCCTCGGCGGCCTCGGCGGCGAGTTGGGCATGCGGGTGGACGTCGGTGAGCGGCAGGTGCCGCCAGACGTACCGGACGTTGGCGAAATCCGCCAACAGCTCTCGGACCACCGGCTCGGCCTGCCCGCAGTAGGGGCACTCGAAGTCGCCGTACTCCACCACCGTCACCGGCGCTTCGAGCGACCCGCGCATGTGGTCGCGGTTCGGGTCGACCGGCAACATCAGGTCGACGATGCCCTCGGTGACGCCCAGCAGCGCGCGTGACCGCCGCGCCGGCGAGAGCCGGCCGACGGAGCGGAACACCAGCCAGGTGACGAGGGACGCGCCGAACGTGGCCACGAGGATGCCGAACTTCGCCTCGTCCAGGGCCGGGCCGTGCAGGGCATGGGTGGCGATCAGCAGCGCGACGGTGAACCCGATGCCGGAGACCGTGCCGACCCCGAGGACGGCGAGCCAGCCGACGGGCGGCCGGAACCGGTTGCCGCTCAGCCGGGCCACCAGCCACGCGGTGAGCACGATCCCGGCCGGCTTGCCGACGACGTACGCCACCACGACGCCGAGCGTGACCGGGGAGGTCACGGCCCTGGCCAGCAGGTCGCCGTCGATCACGATCCCGACGTTGGCCAGCGCGAACAGTGGCACCACCAGGTAACTGGCCCACGGGTGGTAGAGCGTCTGCAGCCGCTCGTTCGGCGACAGCGCGGCGGTGAGCCCGGCTCGGGCCATCCGGGCCAGTTGCGGGGTGGGCTGTTCCCGGAAGAGGCGGAACTGGTCGCTGGCGTGTTGCAGGTCGCTGCGGCCGGGGGCGTACGCGTAGGTCAGCAACCCCATCACCAGGCCCACCGCCACCGGATCGACACCGGACATCGAGACCGCCAGCCAGGCCGCCACCCCCAACAGGCCGTAGATCGGCCCGAACTGCACACCCCACGCCCGGATGAGCAGGACGACGCCGAAGATCACCGTCGCGACGACCAGCGCCGTCACCGAGGGATGGTGCGGGTACGCGATGGCCAGCACCGCGATCGCCACCACGTCGTCGACGACGGCGACGGTCAGCAGGAAACCCCGCAACCGTTCCGAGAACCGCGGCCCGAAGACGGCCAGCGCCCCGAGCGCGAGCGCCGTGTCCGTGGCCATCACCGCGCCCCACCCCGCGGCGGTGGTCCGCCCGGCGTTGATCGCGAGATAGATCGCGACCGGCACGAGCATGCCACCGATCCCGACCAGCATGGGCAACGCCAGGCGACGCCGCTCCCGCAACTCGCCGATGTCGAACTCGCGGCGCAACTCCAGCCCCGCGACCAGGAAGAAGAACGTCATCAGGCCGCTGTTGATCCAGGTACGCAGGTCGTGCGACACGGTCCATCCGCCGAGCTGGATCGACAGGGAGGTACCCCAGACCGACTCGTACGACGACACATGCAGGTTCGCCCAGCCGAGAGCGGCCACCGCGGCGATGAGCACCACCCGCGCGCCGCCGGTCTCGGTGCGCAGGAACCGGCGCAGCGGAGCGTTGATCCGCCCCTGCCAGGCCGTTCGGCTGGTCCAGCCCCGGCGCATGTTGTCGCTCGTCACGGGGACAATCTTCGCCGACCCGACCGTCACACGGCCCCGATTGCCACTCCTCCCCGCCGAAGACGACCGCGCGCGCTCATCCCTCCCCCACTGCGCCGATCTTGCGCTTTCGGTGGTCGGGTTGCGGGCTTCCGTGTCATTTGTCGCGACAGAAAGTGCAAGATCGCGCGGGGAGGGCGGCGACCTTGGCGGGCATGCACGCAGCGGCACCGGTTGGTAACGTGTCGTGGGGTCGCCGGTTGCCGTCGGCGGCGCTCCCCTGGGGAGGGTCGACATGTGGGCGGACGACGCCGCGCTCGACGCGGCGGCGCGCCGGCTCGACGAGTGGGAATCATCGCTCGCCGAACGGGCGGAACGCGCCAGGGCGCTGTCGACGACGATGCGGGACCTGACCGGCACCGCCCGCAACGCCGACCGGACGGTCGAGGTCACCGTCGACTCGACCGGCATCCTGATCGACCTCAGGCTCGACGAGCGCATCCGGCAACAATCAGCTACCCACACCGCCCGGCAGATCCTGGAAACCACCGCCGCCGCCCGCGCCGACCTGCTCCGACAGGTCACCACCGCAGCAGGGGAAACGCTCGGCGACGACGCGAGCACCCAGGCCATCATCGACTCGTACCGCAGCCGGCTTCTCCCCGACCAGAGGTCGAACGATGCCCGCCGGTGACGGCATCCAGGTCGACCCGGACGACCTGACCGCCCACGCCGCGCGCCTCGACCGCTGCGCCGGCAGTCTCGATACCGCCCACCAGGCAGGCCAGCACGTCCGGTTGGGCGCTGACGCCTACGGGCAGCTCTGCGCGATGATGCCGGTGCTGCTCGGCGGCCTCCAGCAGGCAGTGGTCGACGGCATCGGCGCCGCCGCCACGTCGGTCCGCGACACCGCCGGCAGGCTGCGGGTCGGCGCGGACCGCTACCGCAGCTCCGACGCCCATGCCCAACACCTGTTCGACAGCGTGCGGCAGCACCGGCCCGATGAGGTGCGGCAGCACCCGCTCGACGGGGTGCGGCAGCACCGGTGACGTCGAACCCGCTCGTCGCCACCGCTGCGGACACCCCGCCCAGCGCCTGGGCGGGCGTGTGGATCTGCGAGGACATCGACCTCATCGCGCAGGGCATCCGCAACGGCAGCTGGATCGACGGCAGCCTCGGCGTCGTGAGCGCCGGGCTGGACGCCCTCGCCCTCGTCTCCGACCCGGTCGGTGCGCTGCTCCAGTACGGGATCGCCTGGCTCATCGAACACGTCAAGCCGCTCAGCGAGGCGCTGGACTGGCTCGCCGGCGACCCCGCGCAGATCACCGCACACGCCCAGACCTGGCGCGCCGTCGCCGGGTCACTGCGCGACGACGCCGCCGAACTGGCCCGCGCGGTGCGCAACGACGTCGCCGGCTGGGGCGGCAGCGCCGGCCCCGCCTACCGGGCCTGGGCCGCCGAACAACACCAGGCCATCACCGGCCTCGCCCAGGGCGCCGACACCCTGGCCGCGATCACCGAAGGCGCCGCCGGCCTGGTCGCCGCCGTCCGGCTCCTCGTCCGCGACGCCATCGCCACCTGCGTGTCCCGCATCATCGTGTACGCGGGCGAACTCCTCATCACCGGCGGACTGGCCGCGCCCCTGGTCGTGGAGCAGGTGACGACCTTGGTCGCGTCGTGGGGTGCGCGGATCGCGCGGCTGCTGCGCGGGTTGCTGGCCAGCCTGCGGCGGCTGATCCCGGAGGTACGCCGACTCGCCGACCTCATCGAGAAGCTCAAGCAGGTGTTGGGGCGGCTACGGAGAGGTGAATCGCCATCGGGCCGGAACACGCCGGAACCTGAGCCACCTCGCGAGACAACATCCCATTCCCTGACGGAGCAGCAACGAGTCCACGACCTTGGCATGGATCCGGCCACAGGAAGGTTCCGTCCGGGTGAGGCGGAGACGGCGCTTCGTCTGGAGCAGGAACTGGGCGTGCGGCTGCATCGCGCTCCTGCGGATTCCTCAGCCGACTGGGTTGACGATGCCGGCCGGACCTACGATGCGGTGGGCAACTTTCCGGGGCAGTACTTTGACCGTCAGTGGCCGCAATTGCAGTATCAGATCGAGCGACACTTAGATAAAGCAGACCTGGTGCCGGTAGACGTCTCGCGGTTCGCTCCGGAACAGGTCGCCCGGATCGAGCAGTTCATTGGGGACCGACGCCTCGGTCCACGAGTATTCGTTGTGGGGAAGTAATGGCTGGCCTCATCGTCCTGAAACCAGGCGTCGACTGGACCGCAACCGGAGGGTTGTTCGACTGGACGCTGGAGTTCCTGATTTCCCGCCTCTCGGACAGGCAGACCGCCAACCACCTGCAGGAGATCGTCGACAACAACCTTGGGTCGGTGTGGATCGACGACTTGCCCGCCGCAGCGCAGGAGGAGATCGTCAGTCACTGGCGCGACGGCCTGGTGGCGGCTGGCGAGCGACAACTTCCGGAAACTGAACACAAGGTCGATGTCATCCGCCACCTTCAGGAACTGGTCGACGCCACCTATTCGGCTGGGTTCCCCGGATCAAGCAACCCTGGTGGTCGCTGACGCCGTGCGGTCCCATCGTCGCAGGAGTTGGACTGCGAACCGGTACTATGCGCCCATGAGCTCAGAGGCGGTTGGCAGGTACATGCCCCCGGTCGTGACGCTCGATGACCTGACGGCGATGATGGCCGCAGACGAGAACCACCGGTACGAAATCAGCCCCGAGGGAGTCGTCTCGATCATGCCGCCGCCGGGCTACACCCACGCGATCATCGCGACCCGGCTCATGGTGTGGCTCGCCCAGGGCGGTGTTCCAGCGGAACACATCGCTCAAGCAGTCGGCTTACGCATCCCGGGCCGTGACGGTGGTGTCGGTGGGCGCATTCCGGACCTGGTTGTATGGAGCAAGGCTCAGGTAGATGGCGTGTGGCTGCCGGTGGCCGACGTGCTCCTCGTGGTCGAGATCGTTTCGCCCGGCTCCGAGGGCGTCGACACGGTGACCAAGCGCAGCGAATACGCTGCCGCCGGCATCCCCCAGTACTGGGTAGTGGATCAGGATTCGGCGCAGACCGTGACCATGCACCGCCTGGACGGCGACCAGTACGTCACCCAGGCGACCATGCCGCTCGCGTGGGTTCTCAACACCGGCCTGGATGAGCACGGCCTAGGCTGACGCGGCCAGTGCCGGGCCCATCCGCCATCCCGGCCTGGGCAGCTCAGTTGAAGGCGAGCGCCTGAGTCAAGATCGGTAGGTCGAACGGAACCACCAGGCGCAACGGCTTGTCGGTCCGCCTCCCGTTCTGAGTGATGATGAGCGCCATACTCTGTTGCCCGGCAAGACAACTCTGGCTGAGCAGGTCGATCGCCTCCACCACGGTGATCGCCCTGGGGACCAGAACCGCACCCTCCCCTGGTTCGGCGAAACGAAGCACCTGCCGAACCGGTTCCTCCTCGGCCATCCCCGTGTTCCTGGTCATCTGATCGGCGAGCCAGCGCGCGATGGCGTTGGTGGTCAGCACGCCGACGTAGCCGTCGTCGTAAACCGGCAACTGTGAGTACCCGAATGCGCGGACGTGCTCCAGCGCGATGCTGATGGGGTCGTCCGGGCGCACCGCGCAGACCTTGCCGGATTTGAGGACCGTCAGCGCCAACGGCGGTTCGATGATCTGCTGTCGAAGATGCTCGATTTCCTGCACGACGGTTTCAACCGGGTCGGCGATCGGCCGGCCGCCGTAGTAGGTGCCGTGGCTGATCGCGTTGCGCAGCGAGGCGAACGCGACCAGGGCGTTCCGCTGCTGCTGCGACAGCGTCCGCCGTTGCCCATAGTCCCGGATCAGTTGGGCGAAGCCGACCGCCACATCGGCCCGCAGGGTGGAGCGGAAGTGGTTTTCGATGTCATTGAAGGCGGCGAGAAATCGCGCGCCTGCCGTCGTGATCGTCACCGGCGGAGCCTGACACACCCCGAATCATCACCGTGATGCCGAGCGAACGCTGTTCACCAGCTCACACGACGACGGCAGTCATTGTGACCGAGCCGGACATTTTGGAAGCTGACCGGCGCATACCGTGTCATGGCCCTGCTCATTCAGCCGTGTCATGGCGGTCCGTCGCCGGCAGCGCTCCGTCAGCGGCGTAGGCGGCGGGAGCAGTCGCCGTCGTGACCGTCGCGCAGGAGGCAACGCCGACCGCCGGGCAGTCGCAGGTCGCAGAAGACCCGGTGACGGAGGAACTGCTGGTCCTCCGCGGAAACGGTGGTCTCCCCCGGGTCTGCCATGGGCAGCACCAGCATCCATCGGCCGATGACCCTAGCCAGGCGTTGCACGGCCGGCAGGTCGTTGGCAACGACGGGCAGATGGATGACGTACCGCTGGCTCATCGGGCCTGGTCCCGCTCGTTGCTGGCGCGGGCCTGATCGGTCTGCCAGCGACGCAGGCCGGCCTTGATCCGGGCGGTCTCGCGGCGGCTCTCGGCGAGCGCGGCGTAGACGGCGGCCATGTCGACGGCCACCCGGTCGAGGAAGGCGTACACGTCGTCGGGGTTCAGACCGCGACGCCCGAGCCCGACCGGCGGGAAGCGGCGCTCACGCACCTGCCATGGCAGCAGACCGGTGTACGCGGCGGAGCGGTAGGTCGCGCCGCCGCGCGGCCGCTCTGGTCGCTGGTTGCTGGCGTTCATGTCTGCCTGCCTTCCTGCTGCGGAGGGGCGAGGGGTTTCGGGAGGCACGGCGGCCGTTCGGGGGAACCGGCCGGCCGCCGTGCTGTGATCAGCCTGCGACAGTCCGCAGTGGAAACACAACGTTCCACACCGCAATTTCGCCGTTGTGCATTGACTTTCTTTGCTGAAACCCGTAGGAGTTGCAGGAGCAGGTCACGCAGTGTTGCGTGACGGAACCAGGGAGTGTGCGGATGCCCGAAGACATCGGATCGACAGTGCCGCGTCGGCAACTCGGCCGGCTGCTGCGACAGTTCCGCAACGAGGCCGGGGTGACGCTCGACGCCGCCGCCGAAGCCCTCGAATACAGCCGGCAGAAGATCTGGCGGCTCGAATGCGGCCAGGGCTCCGTCCGGGTGCTCGACGTCAAGGCGATGTGCGAGCTGTACGGGGTGTCGCCCGAGATGACCGAGGCGATGCGCGGGCTGGCCGCGGAAACGAAGTCGAAGGGCTGGTGGCACGCGTACGGCGATGCGGTGCCGAACTGGTTCGAGCTGTACGTCGGCCTGGAGTCCGCCGCCGCCCACCTCCGCCGTTATGACGAGTCGCTCATCCCTGGGATCCTTCAGACCAAGGAGTACGCCCGCGCGCTCTACCGCCTTGGCGGGATGCTGAACGAGGAAGAACGCGAGCGCGCGGTCCAGGTCCGGCTGCAACGGCAGGCACTACTCTCTCGGCGTCTCCCGGCAGCTCCCAGGGTTGAATCCGTGTTGTCCGAGGCGGTGCTTCGGCGTGGTGTCGGCGGCCCACCCGTCATGACCGAGCAGCTCGCTCACCTCACCAAGCTGTCCGAGCTACCGAACGTCAGCGTCAGAGTGCTGCCCCTGGCAGCAGGACCGCAGCCCGGGGCGGTTGCGGGGTCCTTTGTGATCCTCGACTTCCCGGCGACCAAGGGCGGTCGTACCGCGCCGGAGCCCTCCGTGGTCTACAGCGAGTCATTGACCGGCGCTCTGTACCTCGACAAGCCCGACGAGCTGGCCGCCTACCAGCGCGTCTGGCGAGGCCTGGATGCGCTGGCCCTCGGCGAGGCAGAATCGACTGACATGATCAAGCGGATCGCTGGGGAGATGCGGCATGACTGACCTGAGTGGCGCCGTCTGGCGCAAAAGCACCCGCAGCGGCGACAACGGCGGTGACTGCGTCGAGGTCGCCATCAACCTCCCCAACGCTGTCGCCGTGCGCGACTCGAAGGATTCCGCGGGACCGCTACTCACCTTCACCGCCCAGGCCTGGACGGACTTCATCGCGGCGGCCAAACATGAGGGCCGCGCCAGCTGAAGGTCGGGCGTCGCCGACGGTGTGCGGGCGCCGCCTTAACCAGTCGGTCACCAGTCACCTGCCCACTTCGACGGCGGTGTGACGGCGAGGTGCGGCTCCGCACTGATCGGTTCGAGGGCGTGCACCACCCGCAGGTGCCCGTCGGCCGCCGCGTCCTCGTCGATGATGACGCGGCCACTGCTGCCGTCGGTGCTGACCAGCAGCCACCGGCTGGGGTAGATGCTGCCGTCGTCGACCAGCGCCCGCACCCCGAAGGCGCGGGCCAAGGTAATCGCCGACTCTCGTTCACCCTGACCGGTGGCATCGGCTGGGTCGGTGTCACCGGTCAGGATCCAGCCGAACTCCTCGTCGTGCGGTGGAGGGCTGAGCATGGCGACCGGCCGAGGGTCATCGACTGCTCGATCCTCGACGCGTCCCACGTAGACGGCGTCCGGCGAGATGCCGTAGCTCTCGTCCAGAAATCGGCAGAGCGCCCCTGCGGGCAACTCCTGCTCGACGTGGATCTGATAACGCACCCTCACCCCCCGGGTAGCTCCCCCAACGCCGGCTGCCATCGCACGTCTGTTGCACGTGCGGGAATTGCGCATCCGTGATGGACAGCAATCACGTGTCACTCCGTCGAAGCCGCCAGCATTTTGTCCGACCACCGACAGAGTTAAATGCGAGCCGGATAGCTGACAGGGCACTTCTTCGACCACCACGCTAATCTGCCTTCGGCGGTTTCGCTGAAACAGGCGACCATTCCTAAAGGAGAATGTCATGTTCATCGTGGCGACGCAGGATCCGAAGACACGCGGTCAGTCTGAGGCTCCCGAATCGGGCGCGGACGCGTGGGGTGCCCTCCTACCCATCGACGCCGGGCTCACGCAGGCCGAGGCGGACCGGCAACTGGCCACCTACCTGGCCGGGGTGCAGGCGGGCGAGCCGCTGTGCATCCGCGCGCACGGCAACGACGAGGAAATCGGCGACGCCGAAGCCGGTGCCAAGGACTGGGGCTGGACGTACAAGAAGCTGGCCCGAATGCTGGCCACCCACCTGACCGCCACCCCGAGCGTCGTCCTGATCCGGTCGTGCGCCGAGGAGGTGACCAACTTCCCCACCCAGATGGCGGTCCGCCTGGAGTCGAACTGGCCGGGCGCGAACCACCTCGACGGGGTCGTCATCTACGGCTACAACACGTCCGTCAGCATCAGCACGCCAATCCCCTCGCCGCAGCAGCTGAAAAAGAACGTCCAGATCCAGCCGGTCATCATTTCGTTGTGACCGACGACGGCACCTAGCAATCGGTTCCGTACATAATTCCTTCAGCAACTCGGGCTCTCGCATCGACCTGTCACATTCGCACTGAATAGACAGTCCGAGATTCTTGAGGAATCCGACGGCGGGCCCGCCGCTGACCATCTCACCTCTGAATTGGTCACCGGAGTTGCCGACGACCGCGTCCACTCGCAGTCGGTCCGCCGGCATCGCCAGTAGCGGAGGGACAGCAATGGGGCTGCCGCCGCTGGCTCGCAGGCCTGCCATGCTCAGGCCATGGACGACCTGACGAGCCGCGTACGGCAATTCGCGGAAGAACGGGACTGGCAACAGTTCCACACGCCCAAGAACTTGGCCATGGCACTCGCTGGTGAAGTTGGTGAGCTGATTGCCGAGTTCCAGTGGCTCACGCCCGAGCAGTCTGCGGCGGTCATGTCTGACCCGGACGCCGGCAAACGGGTGAGAGCCGAGATCGGCGACGTCATGATCTACCTGACCCGGCTCGCCGATGTACTCGACGTCGATCTAGTGGAGGCGGCTCTGACCAAGCTTCAGGATTCGGCTCGTCGCTACCCCGTTGACCTGGCTCGCGGTTCAGCCTCGAAGCGGTAGCCGCAGGCAGCGTCGGCATGGCGCCGAGTTGATCTATTCGTTACAGTCCACCACGTAGGAGCGCGTCACGACGGGCTTCCGGCGAGTGTCGGATACGCCCCCCATGCGCACGATCACTTCGTGCTGCCCGGGGGCAAGAGTTGTCAGCGTTTCGTACGTCCGCCGATGGTCTGCTGCGCCTGGTCGCTAACGGAACTCTCGCGGACCGGATCGCGGAGCAGATCGGCCGAAACGTGAGTCCGGCGGAACGCCGTGCCTGGTCGCGCAGCCTTGAGGTGCTAGGCCAGGATCTCGCCGATGCCGGCCTGAGCCAGGTCGAGATGCTCGTCGAGTACCAGTTGCCGCTGACCAGCAAGCGGGTCGACGTGGTTCTCGCCGGTGTGGACCCGAGGACCGCCGACGACTCCTACGTTGTCGTGGAGTTGAAGCAGTGGTCCTACGCCGAGTCCTACGAAGGCTCCGGCGACCTCGTGGCGGTGGAACACGCACGTGGCCCACGGCTCCACCCTGGCGTCCAAGTCGAGCTGTACTGCCAGTACCTGACGGACTTTCTCGGCGTCCTCACCACGGAGCGGAACCGGATCCGTGGGGTGGCATACCTACACAACGCGGTCGACCGAGACATCAGTGACCTGTTCGATCGCGGATCAACCGAGCAGAGCCGCATCTTCACCAAGCAGCGGCGCGGCCAGTTCATCGACTACCTGCGCACCCATCTCGCCCCGACATCAGGTACCGGGGCCGCAGACCGGTTCCTCACCAGTTCCGTTCGCCCCAGTCGTCATCTGCTCAGGTACGCCGCACAGGAACTGCAGAGCCGGTCGCACTTCACGCTGCTGGATCAGCAGCGTGTGGCTTACGAGTTGGTGCTGCACGCCGTGGAGCGCGCCCGATCGGCGGATCGGAAATCGGTCGTTGTCGTATCGGGCGGACCGGGCAGCGGCAAGAGCGTGATCGCGTTGTCGGTGCTCGGTGAGTTGGCACGCCAGAACCGGTCCGTCATGCACGCGACCGGCTCGCGGTCGTTCACCCAGACGTTGCGCCGGTACGCAGGCAAAGGCTCGACCCGGATCAAGAACCTGTTCAGCTACTTCAACAGCTTCATGTCCGCCGAGCGCAACGGTCTGGACGTCTTGATCTGCGACGAGGCGCACCGCATCCGGGAAACCTCCGTCAACCGGTTCACGCCGAAAGTCAAGCGGGAGAAGGCTCGGTCGCAGATCGACGAGCTTATCGCCGCTGCTCGGGTGCCGGTCTTCCTGCTCGATGAGCACCAGGTAGTCAAGCCGGGTGAGTTGGGCAACGTGGAGGTCATCTCGTCGTACGCGAAGCAGCTCAACCTTGACGTCGAGGTGGTGTCTCTACACACTCAGTTCCGCTGCGGCGGCAGCGAGGCGTACGAGCAGTGGGTCGTTGATCTGCTCGGGCTCGACGGCGGCGAGCCGTCGGTCTGGACCGGCGACGGGAGGGTCGACCTGCGCCTCGCCGAGTCGCCGCAGGAGTTGGAGACCTTCCTCGCCGGCAGGCAGGCAGCCGGTCTCACGGCGCGCATGTCCGCCGGCTACTGCTGGCCGTGGAGCGACCCGCGAGCGGACGACAGCCTGGTGCCGGACGTACAGATCGGCGGCTGGTCGAGGCCCTGGAACGTCAAGAGCGACCGCAGCGTCGGCGAGGCGCCAGGTAGCGCGTTCTGGGCCACTGACCCGGACGGCTTTGGCCAGGTGGGCTGCGTCTACACCGCGCAGGGTTTCGAGTACACCTGGTCGGGCGTCATCATCGGACCGGATCTGGTGGCGCGGGATGGCCGGCTGGTGACTCGACGCGAGGAGTCGAAGGACCCGGCGTTTCGCAGTCGCAAATTGGTCAGCGACACCGAAGCCGACTTGCTGATTCGCAACACCTACAAGGTTCTGCTGACCCGCGGGATGCGGGGCACGATCGTCTACTCCACGGACCCGGAGACGCGGGAATACCTCGCGTCGATGGTCAAGGTGATCCGACCGGTCGAGACTGTCTACGAAACGGTCATCGGAGACGACCTCGGCTGACGACCGGTGGGCTCGGCGGCACGACAGGTGCGAAGGGGCACTCGCCACACGGGGTCAACTGGTCAAGGGATGTCTGGGCGAGGAGGTCAGCCCGACCGACCCTGTGGCTTATGGTGAGAAATCGGGCGTCGGGTGGGCGGCCCAGGGCCGTGGGGTTTCACGTTGATCAGCCGGAGAGTGGACCGATGACCGACAACGCCCTCGGCGTCGACGACCGCTGAGATGGACTGGGCCGGATGGGCGTTGTTCGGGTTGGTCGCCACCGCGGCGCTCACCGCGGCGATGATCACTGCTCAACTGGCCGGTCTCACCCGGCTCGACCTTCCCCTGGTGCTCGGGGCCTTCGTCACCGGGGACCCGGACCGGGCGCGGGTCGTCGGGTTCTTCGCGCATCTCTGCATTGGTCAGGGTTTCGCGCTCGGTTACGCGGCCGCGTTCGCGCTGTTGCACCGTTCCACGTGGTGGCTCGGGGCGGTGTTGGGGGTCGTGCACGTCGGGATCGCGCTGACGGTGATTCTGCCGCTGCTTCCTGGTGTCCATCCGCGGATGGCGTCGCAACGGGCGGGGCCGGCCAGCACTGCGGTGTTGGAGCCGCCCGGGTTGTTCGCCGTCAACTACGGCATCCAGACCCCACTGGTCACGGTTGTCGTCCACGTCGTCTACGGGGCCTTCCTCGGGTTGCTGCTGCAGGCCAGGTGAACCGCGTGACCCACCGCTCGTCCAGGCGGCCCGGCACGGAGCGATCTGCATGACCGACGGGCCACCGATCAGCGACTACGGGCTGCTCGGCGACACGCGCACCGCCGCCCTGGTGTCCAGTGACGGCGCGATGGACTGGCTGTGCGTACCACGTTTCGACGGCGATCCGCTGTTCGGTCGGCTGGTCGGAGGCCCGGAAGCCGGCACGTTCCGGGTCGGCCCGGCCGGAGCGGCCACCGTCGTCGAGCGACGGTACAAGCAGCACACCGCCACAGTGGAGACGACCTGGTTGGTGGGCGGCGGCCGGCTGCGCCTCACCGAGGCGATGCTGGCCGAGGTCAGCGGTCGGCTGCTGCCGACCACACTGATCGTGCGACGGTTGTCGGCCGAGCAGGCGGCGGTCGACGCGGTGGTGGAGTTCGATCCCCGCCTCGGTGTACGGCACCGCCGGCCGCGTATCCACCACCGGCGCCAGGGCCTCGTGTGTGAGTGGGAGGCGCTCGCGGTCGCGCTGGACAGCACGCCCCCGTTCAGAATTGAACCGGGTCGGCCCGCCTCGGTCACGGTCCGGCCGGGCCGTCCGGTCACCCTCGTCCTGGCCGTGGCCCACCGCGAACCGCTGATCCACGTCGAGCCGGAGGCCGCCTGGGACCTGCTCGTCGAGGACGAGGCCCGGTGGCGGGCCTGGACCGCGGAGATCGACGAGCGGCTGCCGTTCCGGGAACACGTCGCCCGAAGCCTGCTCACCATGCGGCTGCTGACCTACTCGCCGTCGGGAGCGCCGGTGGCCGCACCGACCACGTCGTTGCCCGAGGATCCCGGTGGCGGACGCAACTGGGACTACCGCTATGTCTGGCCCCGGGACGCCAGCATCGGCGTCAGCGCCTTCCTCAGTGTCGGCAAGGCCGACGAGGCCCGCGGTTTCCTCGCCTGGCTGCTGCACGCCAGCCGGCTGCAACGGCCACGCCTGCCAGCGCTGCTCACCGTGCACGGCCGGCACGTGCCAGCCGAACGAGAACTGCCTGGTTGGCCCGGCTACCTCGGCAGCCGTCCGGTGCGGATGGGCAACGGTGCGGCCGGTCAACACCAGCTCGACGGCTACGGCTGGGTGATCGACGCCGCCTGGGCGTTCGCTTCGGCCGGGCATCGCCTCGACGCCGAGACGTGGCGGGCGGTGCGCGGCTTCGCCGACGTGGTCGCCGAGTGTTGGCAGGAACCCGATGCCGGCATCTGGGAGGTGCGGGAACCCGGCCAGCACGTCCATTCCAAGCTCATGGGCTGGCTCGCGTTGGACCGCGCCCTGGCCATCGCCGACACGCATCCCCTGCGGGAGGCTCAGCGTCGACGCTGGCAGCACGCCCGTGATGCCATCGCCGCCGAGGTCCGGACGCGCGGCTTCGACGCGAGGGCGGACAGCTACGTCCGGGGGTACGGCTCCGCCGATCTCGACGCGGCAGTGCTCGTCCTGCCGTTGCTGGACATGGACCGGGCCGAGTCACAGCGGGTGCGGGGCACCGTCGACGCCGTGCGAGACAGGTTGTCCGCCGGCGGCCCACTGCTCTACCGCTACCCGCCCGGACGTGACGGCCTGCCCGGCACCGAGGGCGCGTTCCTGCCGTGCTCGTTCTGGCTCGTTCAGGGCCTTGCCCGCACCGGGCGTCGCCGCGAGGCCGTCGACATGTTCCGGGCCATGGTTGATTACGCCAGCCCGCTCGGCCTCTACGCCGAGGAGGTGGACCCGGCGACGGGTGCCCACCTCGGCAACTACCCGCAGACGCTGACCCACGCCGCGCTCGTCCAGGCGGCACTCGCCATCCGGGACGCCCCCGCTGATGCCGGGTCCGCCTGAGGGGCCGTCCGGACGCGGGACACGCCTGTGGGACGGCTCGCGCGGGTAGGGTTCCGATCATGACGATTCCGCATCTGACGGCCGCCGACGGCACCACGTTGCCGGCGATCGGGCTCGGCACCTACCAACTGAACGGCTCGGCGGGTGTCGACGCGATCGGTCAGGCGATCCGGGCGGGTTACCGGTTGCTCGACTCGGCGTTCAACTACGAGAACGAGGGCGCTGTCGGTCGGGCCGTGCGGTCGGCGGGCGACGTACGGGACGAGCTGATCGTCACCTCGAAGCTGCCGGGGCGGCACCACAGCTACGACGAGGCGCTGACCACCGTCGAGGAGAGTGTGTTCCGCACCGGCCTCGACCGGATCGACCTGTACCTGATCCACTGGCCGAACCCGAAGGTCGACAGGTACGTGCAGGCGTGGCAAGCGCTGATCGAGGCCCGCGAGCGCGGGCTGGTGCGGCACATCGGTCTGTCCAACTTCCTGCCCGAGCACATCGAGCGGCTGGTGGCCGAGACCGGTGTCGCCCCGGTGGTCAACCAGATCGAGGTGCACCCGTACTTCCCGCAGCAGGAGGCGCTCGACTACCACCGGGAGCACGGCATCCTGGTGCAGGGGTGGAGCCCGCTCGGCCACGGCAACGACCTGCGACAGCATCCGGTGATCGGGGAGATCGCTGCGGCGCACGGCGTCAGCCCGGCGCAGGCCATCCTCGCCTGGCACGTGGCCCGTCAGGTGATCCCGCTGCCCAAGGCCGCCTCCCCGCAGCGGCAGGCCGAGAACCTGGACGTCTTCGGGATCACGCTCACCGACGCGGAGGTCGCGGCCATCACCGCGCTGGGCCGCCCGGACGGGCGTCTCGCGGACCAGGACCCGGCGGTGTACGAGGAGTTCTGACCGGCCCGCCGCACCGGACGGTCAGGGGTCGGGAGAGCATGGGGCGTGCTCGACGGACTCGACGACATCGACTGGGCGCGGCTCGGTCACGCCTACGGGGCGGCCGACGACGTGCCCGACCAACTGCGCGCCCTCGCCTCGCCCGACCCGGCCGTCCGGGACTCGGCGCTGGGCGAGTTGTACACCAACGTCTTCCACCAGGGCGGCCGGTTCGAGGCGAGCGCGTACGCGGTGCCGTTCCTGCTGGAACTGCTCGCCGATGCGGCCACCCCGGACCCGGCGGCGGTGCTCGGGCTGCTGGGTGCCCTGGCGGTCGGCTTCGACGAGGGTGTCCTCCCCGACGGTTTCCCCGTCGCCGAACACCGCCGGGCCGCCGAGGGCGGGCGTGAGCTGCTCGCCGCGAAGCCGCCACCGTGGACCGGCGCGGACGAGTCGACCAAGGAGTACGTCGAGTACACCTACGTCGAGTCCCTCTCCGCTGCGGATCAGCGTCGGCTGTGGGCGTACATCGAACTGTCGGTCTACGACGCGGTGCGCGCCGGGGTGCCGCTGTTGCGCACCCTGCTGCACCACAGCGACCCGGGCGTGCGGACGGGCGCGGCGTACACAGTGGCCTGGTTTCCGGAGGAGGCCACCGGCAGCGTGCCCGCGCTGGCCGCCGCGATCGACGCCGCCGGGAAGCCTGGCGTCGAGGTGGCGTCCGGCGAGGTGGCGACGATGCTGGTGGCGTCGGGGTTGCTCGGCGCGGCGCCGGACGTCCGCTGGTTGGCCGATCCGCGCCCGGTTGTCCGGTGGGGCGCCGCGATCGGTCGGGCCCGTGTCCTCGGCGCGGCGGCCGACCCGGCGACCGTCGAGGAGCTGCTGAGCTGGGCGGCGTCCCCGCCCGACGGCATCGCCGCCCCCGACCACGCGGCCGATCCGAGCCGGGACGAGGTGCTGGCACCCCTGCCCGAGGGGTGGGTGCCGTTCCTCGACGGCGACCTCGGCGGCTACGCGGGCCTGGCCCTGCGGCAGCTCGGCCCCCGGCACAGCGACCGGGCCTTCGACGCGTTGCTCGACCGGCTGCCCGTCGTCAGCGGTGACCGGTCGTTGACGGTGCTGGGTGCCGCGCTGCGCCTCGCCTTCCCGGACGGCCCCGCGCCGGCGGGGACACCGGTCGCGGCGTTGACGCCCCGGCAGCGGCGGCTCGCCGAGGTGCTGGGCCGCTCACCGCAGCCGTGGCTGATCGACGGGCAGGAGTTCGGCAACGTCAGCATGCTGGTCGAGGAGTACGGCCTGCCGGGAAGCCGCCCGGCGGTGCTCGCGTACCTCGCGCACCCGGGGTAGCCGGCCGCGTCGAGTGCTGCTTATTACTGCCAGGTTGGGGAATTCGACGCGGCGATATCGCCGTTGAAGCGCCGGAAGCAGCGGAAGAACGGATGCGGCGGACGCATCGTGATCAGGAGGACCGACGTGGCCACCGAGGTGGAGTTCGGGCTGGACAGCTTCGGGGATGTCACAGTCGACGCGAAGGGCAAACCGTTGCCGTACGCGCAGGTGATCCGCAACGTCGTCGAGCAGGCGGTCCTCGCGGACCGGCTCGGCGTGGACGCCATCGGCCTCGGTGAGCACCACCGCGACGACTTCGCGATCTCCGCCCCGGAGATCGTGCTCGCCGCTATCGCCGGTCGGACCGAGCGGATCCGGCTCGGCACCGCGGTGACGGTGCTCAGCTCGGACGATCCGGTGCGGGTCTTCGAGCGCTTCGCCACCCTCGACGCGGTCTCTCAGGGCCGTGCCGAGATCACCCTGGGCCGGGGCTCGTTCACCGAGTCGTTCCCGCTGTTCGGCTACGACCTGGGTGACTACGAGGAGTTGTTCGAGGAGAAGCTGGAGCTGATGTCCCGGCTGCTCGCGGAAGGTCCGGTGACCTGGGAGGGCAGCGTACGGGCGCCGCTGAAGCAGCAGGAGGTCTACCCGAAGACGGAGTCCGGGCGGATTCGCACCTGGGTCGGCGTCGGCGGCAGCCCGCAGTCGGTGGTCCGGGCCGCCCGGCTCGGTTTCCCGCTGGCCCTGGCGGTGATCGGTGGTGACCCGGCCCGGTTCGCGCCCTACGTGGAGCTGTACCACCGTGCCCTCGACCAGTTCGGCCGCGAGCGCCTTCCGGTCATCGCACACGTGCCCGGCTTCGTCGCCGCTACCGACAAGGAGGCGGCCGATCGGCTCTGGCCGCACGCCCGCAACATGTTGAACCGGATCGGCCGGGAGCGCGGTTGGCCGCCGGCCACCCGGGCCCGGTTCGAAGCCGACATCGCCGAGGGGTCCTGGCACGTCGGTTCGCCGGAGACGGTGGCCCGCAAGGTCGCGGAGACGGTGCGGGTGCTCGGTCTGCAGCGCATCGACCTCAAGTACGCCACCGGCACCCTGGCCCACGAACACCTGATGAGCAGCATCGAGCTGTACGCCACGGCGGTGATCCCGCGGGTGCGGGAGCTGCTGGCCGACTGAGCCCGCGACCCCCGCCTTGCCGGGCGCTCAGGCCGCCGCTTGCCGGCGCGGAGGACTATCTGGTCAAGCCTGCCGAAGTCGCCGAACTGCTGGCCAGAATCCGGGCGCTGCTCCGCCGTCACCAGGACGCGGCACGCCGACTCCCCCTGGGCCTGCGAAGCTGGTTGGACGTGGGCAACCGCCGGGCGCGGCGGCGACGACTGAACCCACGCCGGTGCCGGGCGGCCACGTGGCGGCCGCCCGGCACGGCATCGGCGTGCGTCAGATCAGACGAGCCCGCCGAGGGACGGGTCGCTGATGCTGTCCTTGCCGTTCTCGACGTGGCCCGCGTACCGGTACTCGAAGGCGGCGTCACCCGCGACGCTGACGGTCAGGTCGTACCAGCCGTGGGTACGGGAGAGCGGCCACTGCGCCCGCTCCGTCTCGCCGGGCCGCAGCGACAGCTTGACCGGACGGGAGTAGTAGAGGTCCCGGACGGTTACCTCGACCCGCTTCGACCCACGGTTGGTGAGCGTGAGGGCGACCTTGAAGTCCCGCTCGTCGTACGAGGGGGTGACGTCGAGGTTCGACCGGCCGCCCGTGAACCGGCGGAAGAACCCGTTCGGCCCGTGCACCGACAGGTCGTACCCGGACTCGACCTTCCACGTGTCCGACAGGTGCTTGCCCGGCTCGACGGTGAAGCTGCGCGGGGCGTCCGCGCTGCCTGCCTGGCGGACCTGGAAGACCGCGGCGACCCCGCCCGAGTTGCGGAAGTCGATCCGGAACGCGCCGTCGGCGAGGTGCCCGTCGGCGTGCAGGGTGTACGGGATCGGCCGCGCCGGTCGTACCCCGTGCTCCTGCTTCGGCAGCCGCTGGTCCGCCGGCGGGACCGGCACCTCGTCGGGGTGCCGGATGAGGTCCTCGGGCTTGAAGTCGTCGGTGTCGGGCAGCCGGACCTCGCGTGAGCGGTTCGGGTGTCGGAAATCGAAGGCCGTGGTCAGGTCGCCGACGACGGCACGCCGCCACGGGGTGATGTTCTGCTCGATCAGGTCCGGCCGGCCGTGTCCGAACCGCGCCTCCAGGAACTTGATCAGCGAGGTGTGGTCGAAGACCTGGGAGTTCACGTAGCCGCCGCGGGTCCACGGCGACACGATGATCATCGGTACGCGAAGGCCGAGCCCGTAGGGTCCGGCCGGGTGGTTGGCATCGCCGGGGAAGATCTCGTTGGTGGTGGGCACCGTGGACTGCCCGTGCTCCCGCGACTGCGGCGGGGTCGGCGGGACCACGTGGTCGAAGAAGCCGCCCTCCTCGTCGTACGTGATGAAGAGCGCCATCTTGCTCCACACCTCGGGGTTCGCCGCGAGGATGTCGATGACCTGCGAGATGTACCAGGAGCCGTACGCCGGCTCCCAGTTCGGGTGCTCGGTGTACGCCTCGGGAGCGGTGATCCAGGAAACCTGGGGCAGGCGTCCCGCCTCGACGTCGGCGCGGAAGTCGGCCAGCAGCGCCTCCGGGTCGCGGCCCTGCGTCCTGATTTCGGTGCCGGTCTTGGCCTTGTCTGCCAGCGGCGTTCCGGGCTGCGCGTTCTGGTACTGGTGGAAGTAGAGCAGCGAGTTGTCGCCGTAGTTGCCGATGTACGGGTCGTTCGTCCAGCCCCAGGAGCCGCCGGCGTTCAGGCCGGTGCCGACGTCCTGGTAGATCTTCCAGGAGATGCCGTTGCGCTCCAGCCGCTCCGGGTAGGTGGACCAGTCGTAGCCGGCCTCCGCGTTGGTGATGACCGGACCGCCACCCTTGCCATCGTTGCCGACCCAGCCGCTGAACATGTGGTAGCGGTTCGGGTCGGTCGGCCCCATCAGCGAACAGTGGTAGCTGTCGCAGACAGTGAAGGCGTCGGCGAGCGCGTAGTGGTACGGCAGGTCCTGGCGGGTGTGGTAGGTCATCGCCGTGACGCCCTTGTTCGGCACCCACCTGTCGAACCGGCCGTCGTTCCAGGCGGCGTGCCCGTCGTTCCAGCCGTGCGGCGGGTCCGGCAGGAAGGTCTGGCCGAGGTCCTTCACCTCGGGCCGGAAGGGCAGCAGCTCGTTGGCCCCATTGGGCTGGTGCCACACGTCCTTGCCGGACGGCAGTGTCGCCGGATGGGGGTCACCGAATCCGCGTACGCCGCGCATGGTGCCGAAGTAGTGGTCGAAGGAACGGTTCTCCTGCATCAGGATGATGACGTGCTCGACGTCCTTGATCGTGCCCGTCCGGTTGTTCGCCGGGATGGCGAGCGCCTTGCTGAGGTCCAGCGGGAGCGCCGCGCCGATCGCGGGGACTCCCATCGCCTTGAGGAACGTGCGCCGATCCACCGTGCCCATAACTCCGCCTTTTGTGCGATCTGGTCGAGAAACTGGCGACCGGACGCTACCGACGACGGGTTGACGGCAGATGACCGTAGTTCGTTGGTATTGCGACCACTCGTCGACCGGCTCTGGGCCCTCGATGAGTGCCGGTCACGCCGCCGTGACGTCGACCCGGGTGAGCCGTCGATGCCCGCTCGGGCTCAGGCCGTGCACGCGTTTGAAGGCCGCGCTGAAGCCGAACGCGTCCGCGTACCCGAGGCGACGCGCCACGGCGGCGACCGTCGCTGTTGACTCGGACAGCAGGTCGGCGGCCACCGCCATGCGCCAGTCGGTCAGGTAGGTGAGCGGCGGTTCACCCACCAATGCGGTGAACCGTTTCGCCAGTGTGGACCGGGAAACCCCGGCCTGGACGGCCAGGCTGGCCAGGGTCCACGGTCGGCCCGGCGCGTCGTGCATGGCGCGCAGCACCGGACCGACAGTGTCGTCGCTCAGGGCGCGGTACCAGCCGGGCGCCTCGGCCTCCGGCTGGTCGAACCAGTCCCGGACCGTGCACACCAACAACCAGTCCAGCAGACGGTCCAGCACGACCTGCCGTCCGGGCCGACCCGCGTTGAGTTGGGCGTCCAGGTAGTCGCGCAGCGCGGCGCAGTCCTGGTCTTCCGGCACGACGAGCACCGGCGGCAGCGCGCCCAGCAACCGCTGAGGCACCCGACCCCGGACGTGGTACACCCCGACCAACAGCACGAGGCGGTCGGTGTGATCCGCGTCCACCGGGTCGACGACCCCGGTCTGGCCGCGCCGGACGTCCCGCAGTTCCCCGGGCTCGAAGCTCGACCGGGGCTCGGCGGAGAATACGAACGGCGCCGGCCCGCGCACGATGGCCGCCTCGCCGACCCGGACCAGGCGAGGCTTGTCGCTGTCCGGATGGGAGATCCAGCCCTCGCCCCGCATCGGAACACAGAGCGTCAGCGGGGCGCCGTCGGTGAACCGCAGCGCCCACGGCGGCGTCAGCACCGACCGGCCGAAGGCCGCGCCGTCGGCGTGCAGACCGCGCAGCAGATTGTCGAACGGGTCCATGTCTCCGACGATAGGTCGCGGAGGATGGACCGCGGACGATCGGACATGCCCGGCGTACGACAGGACATGTCCCGCAAACGACCGGGCGCGTTGACTCGTGGTCATGACGACGAACGCACCTTCGACACTCGTGATGGCCGGCACCGGCAAGACCGGTCGCCGGCTGGTCCAGACGCTGCGGGCGGCGGGTCACCACGCCCGGGCCGCCTCTCGCTCCGGTGAGGTGCGCTTCGACTGGTCGCGGCGGGATACCTGGCGGCCGGCCGTGGCAGGTGCCTCTGCTGTCTATCTGCTCGCTCCGGAGGACCCGGCGCTGGCCACCGACTTCGTGACGCAGGCAGTCGACTCAGGTGTCGGCCGGATCGTGGCGCTCTCCGGGCGCGGGATCGACCGGATCGGTAACTTCTCCCCCGGCATGCTCGCCGCGGAAGAGGCAGTGCGGAAGTCCGGCATCGAGTGGACGATCATCCGGGCGAACAACTTCAGTCAGAACTTCAGCGAGGACCTGTTTCGCCAACCACTGCTCGACGGTCGGCTGGCCCTGCCGATGGGGGCCACGCCCGAGCCGTTCGTCGACGCCCAGGACGTCGCCGACGTGGCGGCCACGCTGTTGACCTCGCCCGGTCACCACGGACAGGTGTACGACCTGTCCGGCCCCCGTGCGCTCACCTTCGCTACGGCGGTCGCCACGATCGCGCGGGTGACCGGCCGCTCGATCCGCTACGTGGAGCTCACTCCGGAGCAGTACCACGCCGAACTGCGCGCCGAGGGTTATCCGGCGCAGGCGGCCACGGGGCTGAACGCCCTGTTCGCCGGGATGCGGGCGGGCCATCTCGCCGAACCGACCGACGGGGTACGTCGAGTTCTCGGACGGGACCCGCTCGACTTCGACACCTACGCCGAACGGGCCGTTGCGGCCGGCGCGTGGTCGTAGTCCGCCCGGCGGGCGGCATGAGAGCGGCGTAACAGGTGATCTGCCCGCATACCGCGAGCACCCGGACGTACCGTGAGATCGTGTCGACGAAAGACGTACTCACCAAGGCTGACCTCGCTGAACTTCGCCGCTCGGCGCTCGGGACGGCCAACCCGCTCGGCGTCGCCGCTGATCTCGCCGAGGCGGCGGAGCAGGGCCGACTGGAGGATCCCGACGACGCCGGGGACGCGCTGACCCTGGCCGCCGAGATCGCCGAGATCCGGGCCCGACCGGATGCCGCCCTGCGCTACGCCGAGCGGGCCCTGGCGGCGTACCCGTCCGGGGACGATCCGCGGGCCGGGTTCGCCCGGGCGCTGCGGGCCCGGGCCCTGTTCCGCGCCGGCGGTCGGGCCGACGAGGCGATGGCGGAGTTGACAGCGCTGCGCCCGTTGCTGCGCACGCAGCCCCACGCCCCCGCCTACGTCAGCGCGGCGCTGGATGCCGGTGGTCGTTCGGCGATTGCCGAGCAGTGGCTGAGCGAGGCGGTCGACGCGGTGCTCAACGAACGCGCGACCGCCGCCTCCGGGCCGGCCAGCACCGCGATCGACCCGGTGGTCGATCTCGGTCCGCCGGACGCGCCCGGTGTCACCTTCTTCCTGCTGCAACAGCGGCATCGGGTACGCCGGAACCTGAACCTGCCGCACGACCGGCAGGACGACCTGGCAGACCGGCTGGAGACCCAACTCGTGCGCCGGGCCGGCGAGCGCAGGGACGCCGAGTCCGACCTGCTCTTCTGGCCCCGGGTCGAGTTCGACCGACTGCTCGCCGAGCACCCCGCGCTGAGCGAGGTGTACGGGTCGGACTGGGACGCGCACCGGGGCCGGCTGGAGAAGGAACTGGTCCGGCTGAGGGGTGCCGGTCAGGCCGGGTTGGCCGTGTTCCGTGCCACCGTGGACGGGTTGAACGCGTTTGCCGGTCGACGTGACGGCGATCCGGCCGACGCCGCGGTCCGGGCGGGATACGCGGCCGAGGTGCAGGCACGACCCAGCGCGCGGATCGCCTGGCCTCCGGAGCGCAACGACGCCTGCTGGTGCGGGTCGGGCCTCAAGTACAAGAAGGACTGCCTGCCGCGTTCCCGTAGCTGAGCGCGGCAGCTAGCGAGGTGCGGCGCGCCGCTGGTAGTGGCGGGCGACCCGGGCCCGGTTGCCGCAGGAGGGCTTGCACCACTCCTGACGCGGGTGGTCCTTGACGAAGTAGCGCACGCATCGGGGTGCGGGGCAGGCGCGCAACTCTTCGCGCGCCGGACCGGTGAGGAAGCCGATGACGGCCCGGGCCAGGCCGGCGGTGATCGCGAGCCGCGCGTCGGCGGCCTCGCCGTGCCAGGCGAGGGACGGTGCGCCCTCCTGCGCCCAGCTCAGCACGGGCCGGACCGGCACCGCCCCGGCGGCCTGGTTGAGCTGGGCGACCGCCTCCTGCGGCGAGAGCAGTGAGGCCGAGTCGGCCCGGCTCGGTGGGCCTGGGCGGACCGCCACGGCGAACAGGCCACGCGCGGCACGGCGCACCGCCACCACGTCGAGTCGGGTCCGTTCGTCGACGACGTCGCCGTGGGCGTCGAACCCGTCGACGTACTCCCGCAGTGCGTCGGCCTGCTCGTGCAGCCAGGCGGTGAGGCCGGCGAGGTCGTCGAGGTCGTCGGCGACGCCGCCGCTGCCGTCGTGCCGAATCGTGCTGACCAGGGCGAGCGCGAGCTGCGCTGACATCGGTCCCTCCGGTGCTGGCTTGTGCTGTCGATGCTGCCAAGAGTAGCTTCCCTAATGCTTACGCCGTTCGTGAACCATTAGGGGGCGCCGTGCTGGTCATCGCACACCTCAGTGACACCCACATCGACAGCCATCCCCGATCGGCCGAGCGGACCGCCCGGGTCATGGACCACCTGCACTCCCTGCCACGACCGGTCGACGCCATCCTGATCACCGGGGACATCGCCGACCATGGCGAGGTGGCCGAGTACGAGACCGCCGCGAAGCTCTTCGACTCCCCGCTGCCGGTCATGGTCTGTCCCGGCAACCACGATGTGCGCGACGCGTACCGCAAGGGTCTGCTCGGCGACGACGATGGCGGCGCCGGCCCGATCAACGCCCGGCACGACGTGGCCGGCGCGGTCTTCCTCCTCGCCGACTCGTCGGTGCCCGGTGCCGACGAGGGCCACCTGGACGACGAGACCATGGCGTGGCTCGTCGACGAGCTGGGTTCGGTGCCGGCCGGGACGCCGACGTTCATCGCCCTACATCACCCGCCGGTGGTGCTGCACCACCCGGTCATCGATCCGATGCGGCTGCTGCCGGCCGACCCCCTGGCCGACCTCGTCGCCGCCCACCCCCAGGTCGTCGCCGTGCTGACCGGGCACTTCCACACCGCCGCCGCGAGCACCTTCGCGGGCCGTCCACTGCGGATCGCGCCGGGTGTCGTCTCCACGCTGCGGATGCCCTGGGAGGGTGACGGCCCGCTGACCACCCAGACCCAGCCGCCCGGCGTCGCGTTCCACGTGTACGACGACAGCGGGCTGCTCACCACCCACTACCGGGTGGTGGTCTGAGCGTGCACGGGGTCGCGGTGCTCGGCTTCATGCTCGCCGTCGCGCCGATCACCGCCACGCCGGGCGCGAGCCTGACCCTGGTCGTCTCGCGGGTCGCCAGCGGCGGCCGGCGGCAGGGCTGGTGGGTGATCCTGGGTACGGTGACCGGGCTGTACGTGCACGCCACCCTGGCCGCTGTCGGTCTGGCCGCGCTGGTGCTCCGCTCGTCGCAGGCGTTCTGGGTCGTCAAGCTGGTCGGGGCCGGTTACCTGGTCGGGCTCGGGCTCTGGCTGCTCTGGTCCGCGTCACGCCGTCGCACGACGGCGCAACGACGACCGACGGTTGCCAGCCGGAGGCTGCCCTGGCGGGTGGACCACCCTTACCTGCAGGGGTTGCTCGGCAACGTGCTGAACCCGAAGGCCGCCGCCATCTACCTCACCCTGGCACCACAGTTCCTCGAACCGGGTCGACCGGTGCTCGTGCCGATGGTGCTTCTCGCCACGGCACACGCCGCGCTGCACACCTGTTGGCTCGCCGGCTGGACCGAGGTCTCCGGTGCCGCCGCCCGGCTGCTCCGCACCGCCTCGGTGCGACGCGCGTTCGATCGGTTGACCGGTGCGATCCTGCTCGGCCTCGGGGTACGGGCGGCGGTGACCTGAGGTCGCCGTGGCTCGCGCCCCGCCGGGCGATCGTGGGGGCTGACACATCCGAGCGGTACCGATAGCGTCCATGCCCGGACGAACGACGTCCGGCCGGTATCAGGAGGAGACGCCGATGTTCGAGGAGTTCATGGGCATCCCCGCCCACCCTCTGCTGCTGCACGCAGCCGTGGTGTTCGTGCCGCTGCTGGCCCTGCTGACCGTCGGCTACGCGTTGGTCGCCCCGATCCGGCCGCACACCCGCTGGGTGTTGGGGCTGCTCGCCGTGGGCGCGCCGATCGCCGCCCTGCTGACGAAGCTCTCCGGTGACGCCTTCCTCGATCGCATGCAGGCGGCCAACCGGGTCACTCCCGAGTTCCTGCCGAAGCTTGAGGCGCATCAGGAGTTCGGTGACATCACGCTGTACGCGACGATCGGGTTGGCCGTGGTGGCGCTGGCACTGGTCTGGTTCGTCGCGCCCAGGGCGACCGACGGCGACGTCGACCGGCGCCCCTCCCTTGCGCTGACAGTGGCGTTGCAGGTGTTGTCCGTGGTGGCCGCCGGCGTCGCCGTCTACTACGTGTTCCGTACCGGCGACTCCGGGGCGAAGGCGGTCTGGGAGGGCCAGTGACCCGCCAGGCGAGCAGCAGACCGGCCGCGATCAGCGACCGGAACGCCGCCCCGCCGGATCGACACCTCCGGCGACAGAAGGATTCGGCACCGGGTCGAGGGCGGGCCCGAGGTCTCCGGTTGCTGGTCAGCCAACACGCTGACCAGCAACCGGAGACGGCACCGGCCCAGCCGGGAGACCTGAACGGGACAGCTAGCTCTGGAATCGCCGACGGCGACGCGTCCACCAGAGCATGCCACTGCCGACGGCGATGAGCGCGGCAGCGAACGTGAGCACCAGACCGACGGGCAGGCTGTCGCCGGTGATGGGCAGACCACCACCCGATCCGCCGTCGTTGGACGGCGGCTCGGGGGTCGCGCCTCCGCCCCTGGACGCCTTCACGGTGGTGTTACCGCCGAGGTAGAGGATGTTCTTGGTCTCGGCGTCGTCGGTCATCGCCTTGACGGAGGTCTGCGTGGTGCGCGGCAGGTGCGGGTGCGCCGTGGTGAACTCCGATTTGGTGATGTTCTTCTTCGGTGCCTGTGAGAAGTCCACGCCGCCGACGGTGTAGACGTAGACCCTGCCGCCGTACTCGCGCTCGAAGCTGTAGTCGCCCTCCTTGAAGGATTTCAGGTACCGCTGCCAGGTTTCGTTCTTGTCCCACTTCGCACCGCGGATCGGCCATCGGGACACCTCGTTGCTGTTGATGATGGCGCGGTAGTCGGTGGCCTTCTCCGCGTCCTGCAGCCGGATCCACTCCGCGGCGACGCGCGAGGTGTACACCCGGCGCAGGTCGGCGTACGCCGCATGGTTGTTGATCTTCTTTTCGACTTCGGGGAGGATCATGGTGTTGACGAGGCTCTGGTTGTGCTCGATCTGCGCTTTGGTCAGGTCGCAGGTGCCGCCTGGCACAGGCGTGTTGACCTCCTGCGGAACGGAGTTGACCTTCAGCGGCGCGTCGAGGATGTAGATGCCGCCGTCCTGCTCCCGCACCTGCGCCGGCTGGGGGACGATCCAGTTGCGGATGCTGTGCAGGCAGGGCCGTCCGTCGACCCGACTCAGCGAGTCCCAGAAGCGGGCGCCGCGGGCGGTGCTGGGGTTCATCGTCTGGGCGAAGTCGTGCTTCATATCCAGGTCAGCTTCGAGCAGCACGCGGCCAGCGTCGGTCTCGCCGAACCGGTCGTCCATGATCTTGTCGGGTTGGTCCGGGTTGAGGTTCACCCAGAACTTGTCCGGGGTGAGCGCGAGCCAGGTGAAGAACGAGTCGGAGACCAGCTCCGCCTTCTCCTTGCCGCCCGCACCGGGATTGGTGTCCGGATCTGGCATCTTCTTGGCGCTGAAGGAATAGTCCAGGCCCTCGCCCTTGACCGGCGCGCCCACGAAGCGCAGTTCCAGGGTGGAGAAGTCCACGCCGCCGGGACCACGCACGCGCTGACCGGTCGTGTCCAACTGACGGGCACGCTCGATCTGCTGGCGCGCGGTCTCCGGGTTCGGCGCGGACCGGTTGATCATGTCGTTGCCGCCGCCGCGTGAGCCCTGGTTCACGCCCGGCTTGGCGTTGAGGGTGGAGTCGTACCTGCTGTGCGGGCCAGGCGTGTAGCGGACGACTGCAGTGGAACGGTGCTCGTAGGTGGTGACCCTTGGCCTGCCCTGCGCGTCGTTGCCGATGTCCGCGCCCAGGTTCCGCACAGCCGTCCTGGTCTTCGGTTCCTGCTCCTGGCCGAAGGCGTACCGCAGTTTGTAGTCCTGGTACCTCGGGTCCTTGAGTACGACGCGGTCCTTCGGCGGCTGGCTCGTGTCGTGCGCGCCGCCGGACTTGAACTCGACGAATTCCTTGGTCCGGTGGTTGGCCGCGTCGTACTTGCGGATGGTCTTGCCGTCCTTGTCGAGGATGTACTCCTCACACAGCCAGTCCGGTCCGACGAGGTTCAGATCGCGTACGATCTTCGCGGTGAACGCGGCACCACGCCGGTTACGGGCGTAGTTCTCGATGTAGACCTCGTTCAGCCACTCGTCGAACGTGCCCGCGAACGGCCTGGTGCCGTTCTTCTGGTTGTTGTTGTAGGTGGCGTAGACCCGCTTCGGGTCGCCCTCCTTGTATCGCGAGCTGTCCTCGCCGATCTCGTCCAGGAATTTCGTGCGTTCGGCCGGGTCAGAGGGAAGGGTCAGACCGTCCATGGCCTGCCGTGGGTTGTCGAACTCGTACTCGTCCCAGTCCGCCTCGCGACGGATCGTGCTGTCCGCCGGCAGTCCGCCCGGCTTCGCTGGATCGCCTCTGACGCCGTACATCTCGTCGCAGCGCTTCGCCTTCGGTGCCGCCTCCACGCCGCCGGTGAGAACAGGCAGGCCACTGAAGGTCATCACGCTGGCGCAGGCGACCGCCACCGCGATTCGCGCCAGGCTGCGTGGGCGACGTCTGGGTGTCGGGTAGCTCATCTGGATCCTCGTCTGGGGAGGCTGAAAGACCAGACAGCGGAAGCGCTGCGGCAGATGCCTCCCCGTAGTCATCTGGTCACCAGCGCCGTCAGGCACCCTAGGCGTGAGTTCGCCGCCGATGCAGTCCAGCACTACCTGATCGATAGCTTTGGATGCGGGATCGTTACGTTCGCGCCACCACAGTCGTAGGGTGGAACGCCATGAGCGTCGATCGGCAGAGCGAAGAGCAGGAGTGGGCCGACAACCCACGGCTGAACGCGTGGCTGGCGAAGCAGGAGGCGGCCTTCCCGGGGTGGGCGCAGCAGAGTGGCCAGGCGTGGGACTTCACGCCCGGGTCGCTGGATCAGCTCGAAGACCTGCTCCGGCGGCAGTTCTCCATCTGGGAGGAGGTGAGCGCGGCGCAGGAGGATCCGATCGTGGCAGTCTCGGCCTGGTACCTCGGCGAGGTGCAGAACCGGCACTACGGCACCGTGTGGCACTGCAACCCGCAACTCCCGGTGAACCACCCTGACCAGGACGGCACACCGTTCGTGCTCATGCCCGAGGATCCACGCGACGAGTACGAAGAGGACGACGACGAAAGGTACCGACCCGGCAACAACCCCTTCGTCGAGATCCGAGCCCTGTTTGTCCGGGGCCCGGAGAACCGACTGCGTGACGTCCTCAACCGGTACCGATGACGGTCTCGGGGTGCCGGTGCGGCCCGGTCGAGGGCCCGGGCCGCACCAGCGGGGTGACCGTCAGCCGGCGTGGTACGCCCGGATGATGGTCTGGTCGATGCCGCTACCACCGTTCGCGCCGGCCTTCACCCGCAGCGAGACGGCCTGCCCGGCGGCGGCCTTCGGCAGCACGACCCGGTAGCTGTCGCCGCTGCTGGTGACCCGGGCCGAGGTCCAGGTGGCACCGTCGTTGGTCGACGTCCACACCTCGAACGAGGTCACCTTCTGCGCCGTGACACCGTGTGCCTGCCGGACGGCCAGCTCGGCCGTACCGCCGGTGGCGTGGTTGTTGGTGTCCATCGGCAGCGCGTAGTCCAGCGCGAGCAGCGGCAACGGCACGCTTGCGGTCCCGTCCGGCCCGGCCGACCGGAACGTCCACGAGGTGCTGACCTTGGTGGAGATCGGCAGGATCAGGCTCGTGTCGACGTCGAGGGTCAACCGGTAGTCAGACAGCTGCTGCGGCACCGTGAAGTCGGCGAGCGGGCGGTCCCGTTCCTCGACCAGCTTGCCGTTGCGGTACAGCGACAGCTTGCGGTTCACACCGATGGAGGGGCCCTGGAGGCAGTCGGCCCGCTGGTGCTGGTCGGTCAGCGACACCAGGTCGATGTGCAGGTTGCCCCGGGTCCGCGACGGCGCGGTGGCGCAGCTGTGGTCGACGCCGGCCGGGTCGTCGTAGAAGCCGGAGTGCAGGGGTTGCCGCGCCCACACCTTGGTCTGCTGGCTGCCCGGCTGGTAGCTGCGGGGCGCCTCCTGGGCCGACAGGCCACCGTAGACACCCTCGTCCGCCCAGCGGAACCCGGGCGAGAGGTAGTCGGTGCGGTTCGGCGGCAGGTTCCCCTCGTGGGTCTGCGTCACCGGGAACCCGTCCGGCGTGAAGCCGCTGCGGACCAGTTGGGTGACCATCCCCTCCGAGTCCATCTGGTGGAATCGCTCATCGATGCGGGCGAGCGTCGCCTGCTCGGCCCGGCCCACCCGGAAGGCGGGGTCGGCCGGTACGCCGTCCGGGTACTCGTGCACCAGGTTGTACCGGTACGGCTTGGCCGTGCCGGCCGGCGAATCGAGGTTGACGGCCGCCCAGCTGCTCCGGGATCCGACACCGGGTTTCGGCATCGCGGTGGTGCGGACAGTGGTCTGGGACCCGTACCCGCTGACCTGGTGCCACCAGGACAACCCGTTCGGCGCGGTCTGGACGTTGGTGAGGTCGGTCTTGGTGGGTGTGGTGGACACCCCGTCGACAGTCGCCGTCACCGGCCTGGCCCGCGCCGGGTCGAGGGTCACGCTCCGGGCACCGCGCACGTCCAGGTCGGCCTCGGCGGCGAGCGTGGTCTCCAGCACGTCACTGTCGACGTAGTAGGCGACGGACGAGCCGAGGATCGCGTACCGGCCGGCTGGCACCCGCAGCGTGAAGGTGTCTCCGGGGGCACCGCCCGCGCCGCTGTAGTAGACCACCGGGTCGGCGAGGTTGGTGACCAGCAGGTTGATCCAGCTCTCCGCGCCGTCCTTGAGCCCGGGCAGCGGCTTCGTGTGGATGGTCAGGTCATAGCTGGGCGGCTCGACGGAGAAGCTCACCGGGGTGGTCGAGACCAGCTTGCGGCCGGGACCGCGCGCGGTGACGGTGGCCAGGTAGAAGCCCGGCCGGGCGGACAGCGCCGCACGGTCGATCCGCACTGTCGTACCGGCGGTGGAACCGCGCTTGAGCGTCACCCGGTCGGTCGACAGCGACGCCGCCCCGCGCGGCACCGGCTGGCCGTCGTGGTTGACCACCGACACGTCGAGGTCGAGGTGGGTCGTCGCCGGGGTCGCCGCGCCGGTCCAGCTCAGCTTCGCCTCGCTGGTCCCGGACTGCGGGTACGCGAAGGTGCCGAGGTTGACCACCGGCTGGTTGCTGGTCGGGCCGCCGAGGGCCCGCGCCGCGTTGAGCCGGCCGGCCCCGACGGCGTACGCGTCGACACCGGTCAGCGGGTCGGCGGCGCCGACGAGCGCGGCCTTGATCTGCTCGCCGGTCCAGTCGGGGTGCCGCTGGACGAGGAGCGCGGCGGCGCCCGCCACGTGCGGGCTGGCCATCGAGGTGCCGCTGATCGCCTCGTAGTGCTCGTCGATCGGATCCTGCAGGTTGGTGCCGGCGGCCCGGGCGGCGACGATGTCGACACCGGGCGCCACCAGTTCCGGCTTCGCCACGTGGCTGGTGACCAGCGGTCCGCGGCTGGAGAAGTCGGCGAGCTTGTCGTTGCGGTCGACAGCGCCGACGGTCAGCGCGCTGGCGGCGGAGCCGGGCGAGGAGATCGCGCCGCCGCTGTTGCCGGCGGCGATCACGAAGAGGACGCCGGTGGACTTGCTCAGACCGTCGACGGCGAGCGAGAGCGGGTCGTTGCCGTCGTCCGCGTCGCTGCCGCCGAGGCTCATGTTGATGACGTCGGCTCGGGCGGCGGCCCACTCCATGCCGGCGATGATGCCGGAGTCCTCACCGGAGCCGTGGTCGTCGAGGACCTTGCCGATCATCAGCCTGGCGTCCGGCGCCACGCCGCGACGCTGCCCCTGTGCGGCCGCGCCGGTGCCGGCGATGGTGGCGGCGACGTGCGTACCGTGGCCGTTGTGGTCGACGGCGTCACCGCCCTCGGCGGTGAAGTCGGCCCGGTCGGCGACCCGGCCGACCAGGTCCGGGTGGGTGAAGTCGGCGCCGGTGTCGAGCACCGCGACGGTGCTCCCCTTGCCGGTGTAGCCAGCCCGCCAGGCGTCGGACGCGGCGATCTGCTCCAGGTTGCGGTCGAGGTCGGCGCGCTTGCCGCCGGTCAGCGCGGTGGCGCGGACCCTGCGGTCGAGCCAGACCTTCTTCGCGCCGGCGAGCAGCGAGTTCGTCGCCAGCTTCGCGGTGGCCGGGCCCTTCTTGGGTACGCGGCCGGCGACCGCGCCGATGCTGGGCAACGGCAGCACGTCGCCGAGCGCGGCCACCCGGGCCGACGCCGTGGCGGGCTGCACGATGAGCGGCAACTCGAGGGTGTTCTCGTCGTCGTACCCGTCGGCGATCAGCGCGGTGACGTCGAAGAGGTCGGGGTCGAGGACCGAGCCGATCTGGGACGCGACGCGGGCGGGGATGACGTGCAGGTGACCGTCGGGGCCACAGTTCTGGCGGATCACCGCGTTCTCGTCGGCCGGCCGGACCGTGGCGTGCGGGCAGCCCGGTCCGGTGTCCCGTACGGTCACCACGTCCCCGGTCAGCAGGGTGACGGTGTGCGTCTTCGGATCGGCCGTGGCTGCGGGTGCGCCGGTCTGACCGATGTGGCTGGGTCCGGCCGTGGCCGCGCCGCCCGGTAGGGCGGTCAGCGTGGTGGCCGTGACGGCGATGGCCAACAGCCACCGCGTTTTCCTGAGCATGGTGCTCCTCGTCTTATGTGGACGAAAGCGCCTCTTCGGGCGACTTCCCGCAAGATCATATGCACGGAGACGACCAGGCGGGCACCCCTTGACGAGGGGGTTTTCCGGCCCACGCGCTGCGGATTTCGGCGTTGTATCGCCGACGGGCTCAGTTCGATGTCGTTTCGATTGCGGCCCGCCGGACCGGCGGCGACGGCGTGGACGACAGGTGCGTACCCGGTCGAAGGGATCGACGCGACGCCGGACCGGACCTAGCATGGCGACGAATGGATCTTCGAGATCGGCCCCCGCCGACCCCGGCAACCAGCCCAACCGAAGGGAGACGCGCATGCGTCGACCCCGTCATCTGGCACTCCTGAGCGTCGGCGTGTCCGGCGCGCTGGTGCTCAGCGCAGCCCCACCAGCGGCTGCCGCCCCGCCCCCGCCCACCACGCCCACCGGCATCGTGGTCAGCGACGGCATGACCCAACCCGTGTTCTCGCTCGCCGACGCGATCGAGGAACGCGTGTTCGTCCAGACCCCGGTGGACACCGACCACGACGGTCGACTCGACCGGGTGGCCATCGACATCTCCCGTCCCCGGGAAACCGCCACCCAGGGCTTCAAGGTGCCGGTCATCTTCGAGCACAGCCCCTACCGCAAGGGCACCTGGGGTGACGTGCCGTACCCGAGCGTGCTGGTCGACGACCTGCCGCAGAACGGTCTGACCGACCGCTCCGGCCGCCGGGCGCTCGACGTGGGCACGCAGCGGGCCCAGGCCAAGGCCAACCTGCCCGGCTCGCTGGACGACTACTACGTGCCCCGCGGGTACGCGGTGGTGCTCGGCCAGAGCGTCGGCACCGGCGACTCGGACGGCTGCCCGACCAGCGGCGACCAGGCCGAGACGCTGGGCACCAAGGCCGTCATCGACTGGCTCAACGGCCGGGCGAAGGGGTACGACGCCAACGGCGCCCCGGTCACCGCCGGCTGGACCACCGGCGCGGTCGGCATGACCGGGGTCTCCTACAACGGGACGCTGCCCAACCAGGTCGCCACCACGGGCGTCAAGGGGCTCAAGACCATCGTGCCGGTCTCCGCGATCAGCAGCTGGTACGACTACTACCGGGCCAACGGCCTCGTCGTCGCACCCGGCACGTTCCAGGGCGAGGACCTCGACATCCTGGCCCAGTACACCGCCGGACAGGCCCGCGCCGAGGGGCAGTGCGCCGACGAGCTCGCGAAGATCACCGAGGAGCAGGACCGGATCACCGGCGACTACTCCACGTTCTGGCGCGACCGCGACTACCTCGACGCCCGCGACGTCGAGGCCAGCGTCTTCGTGGTGCACGGCCTCAACGACTGGAACGTGAAGACCGAACACTTCGCCGGCTGGTGGGACGAGCTCGCCAAGCGCCACGTGCCGCGCAAGATCTGGCTGCACCAGGGCGGGCACGGCGGCCCGGGCAGCAGCGCCTCGGTGACCCTGCCGAGCGGCCAGACGTGGACGTACAAGCAGACCGAGAACCGCTGGTTCGACTTCTGGTTGTGGAACGTACGCAACGGCATCATGGACGAGCCGACGGCGGTGCTCCAGCGCGAGGACCGCGCCTACACCACGTACGCCAACTGGCCCGACCCGGCCGCGCGGGAGGTCGGGCTGCGCTTCGCCGCCACCGACGCCACCGCGCCGGGCACCCTCACCACCGGCAAGCCGCCCAAGGCCGCTGTCGAGCAGAGCTTCGTCGACGAGGGCCGGACCATCCACCCGGACACCCTGGTGTCCGATCCGGACACCGCGAGCGCCAACCGGCTCGCCTACCGATCCCCGGAGCTGACGCAGAGCGTACGCATCTCAGGGCGTCCGGAGATGCGGCTGCGGATGGCGATCGACAACAAGCCGGACGCGAACCTCACCGCGTACCTGGTCGACTACGGCCCGGCCGGGTCGACCGTCGCACCGACAGTGGTGACGCGAGGCTGGATGGACCCGCAGAACCGCAAGAGCGCCGCCCGCACCGAGCCGGTCAAGCAGGGCAAGCTGTACGACTACCGGTGGACCATGGAGCCGAAGGACTACGTCTTCCCGGCGGGCCACCGCATCGGCGTGGTGGTCTTCTCCAGCGACCAGGAGTACACCCTGCTGCCGCTGGGCGGCACCGAGCTGCGGGTCGCGCCGAAGGACAGCGAGCTGCGACTGCCGGTGGTCGGCGGGCGGGCCGTCCTCGGTTTCTGATCAGCTCCGTCAACGGGTGGGGCGGTTCGACGACGCGTCGGGCCGCCCCACCCGGCTGTTGTCGTCGGCAATCTCGGTGTGCGCGAGTGCGGCGAGCAGCCGCAGTTTCTCGTCGCTGTCGCTGTCCTTGTCGGGGTAGTAGACGACGAGGATGACGTCACCGATGGGGAGTTTGTCCCGGTGGAGGCGCAGTTCACCGACGACGGGATGGTGGACGGTGGTCGTGCCCCCGTCGAGGCTGCGGACGTCGTGGCGGGCCCACAGGGTCCGGAACCGCTGACTGGACAGCGCGAGTTCGCCCACCAGCTCGACGAACCGGGGGTTGTCGATGTCGTCGCCGATGGTGGTGCGCAGGGTGGCGATGAAGTCGGCGGTGGCCTTCGTCCAGTCCTGGTGGAAGGCTCGTTCCTCCGGATCGAGCAGGAGCGAGCGCAGCCGGTTCTGACCGGGCCGCAGGCGCGGGGAGAGCGCCACGGCCATCGGGTTGGAGGCCAGGACGTCGAAGGCGCGTCCTTCCACGAACGCGGGGATCTGAAGGTGGGCGAGCAGTTCGTACACCCGCGCCGGTACGTGCTCGGACCGCTTGCGGCGCGGCGCCCTGGGACGCGCCGCCGCGAGGTCGAGCAGATACGTCCGCTCGATGTCGTCGAGTTGCAGGACGCGCGCGAGTGATTCGAGGACCTGCGGTGAGGGGTTCTTGTCCCGGCCCCGTTCCAGCCGCAGGTAGTAGTCGGGGCTGATCCCGGCGAGCAGGGCGACCTCCTCGCGGCGCAGGCCGGGCACGCGGCGCCGGCCGCCGGTCGGGAGCCCCACCTGCGCCGGTGAGACCAGTTCGCGCCGGGCCCGGAGGTAGCTGCCCAGCCGGTGGCCGCCGCCCGACTCCTCATCCCTCATGCTCACCACGGTAGTGCGGTGCGCGTGCCGCAGAGGGGTCCTGGTGGGACCTGGGAAAACGGGGGCCCTGCCACCCCCGCCGGGCCCCGTCAAGACTGTGATCGCGCTGTCGTCGAGAAGGACAGCGCGCATCACTGTTCGCGCCGCGAGTTGACGCGTCGGCGCCCTCTGGATCGAAGGGAAGATCTCGTGGATCTCTCCAACCGCACAGTTCTCATCGTCGGCGGCACGTCGGGTATCGGGCGGGAGCTGGCCCGGCGGTTCGCCGCGGCGGGCAGCACGGTGGCCGTTGGCGGTCGCAACCCCGAAGCCCTCTCCGCGCTCGCCGCGGAAGGTTTCGGCACGTTCGGCATCGACGTCACCGACGGCGCCTCTGTCGGCGCTGTCCGGGACGCCGTGCTCGCCCGTTACCCCGAACTGGACACGGTGGTGACGATGTCGGGTGTCATGCTCACCGAAGACCTTCGCGATCCTGCGCACTTCGGGGCGGCGCAGGCGACGATCGACACCAACCTGGTCGGCACCATCCGGGTCATCGACGCCTTCACGCCGCACCTGGTGGGTCGGGGTGCCGGCACCTTCATCACCGTCACCTCCGGCATCGCCTTCCTGCCGTTCCCGCCCATGCCCAGCTACGCCGCCTCGAAGGCAGCGGTGCACGCCTACTCCGAGGCGCTGCGCGCGCAGCTCGACGGCACCGGTGTCGACGTCGTCGAGCTCGTTCCCCCGGCCGTCGCGACAGCCGGGCAGGAGAAGGTGAACCCGCACGCGCTGCCGCTCGACGACTTCGCCACCGAGGTCATGCAGCTGCTCTCGGCGAACCCCACCCCGCGCGAAATCCTCGTGAAGGGCGTTCTCATGCACCGTTGGGCCGAACGTGACGGGACCTACGCCGATCTCGTCGCGCAGCGCGCGAAGGCCCTGGCGATGCTCCCCGGTCGCGAAGGCTGACACCCCTCCCGATCGGGAGGGCTTCGTCGAGGGGCACGCGAACGGGCCCGCGACGTGACCCAAGGGTGGGACCGGGTCCGGCCAAGTCGCCCGGTTCCGTCAGGCACTGTCTCCCCGCGTCGGCCCCGGTCGAGCGGGCGCAAATGGCGCAGACGGACGTGATCCACTCGGCTTTCAGGAAACCGCGGTATCCCCCACACCCGGACAGCGCGCTTTTCAGGAACCCGAGTCGATCATCCCGTTCGTCCGTCATGTCGGGGCATCCCGGCGAGCACCGGTGTCCGGTTTGGGTGGGGATGTCGGGTGGTCGGGGCCACCCCGACGGCGGAATCGGGGGCCGGGCCGGGTCGTTATACCTGGCAGACCACCGCGCCCCCGCCGGCCGGTGGAGCAGCCGCCGGGAACACCCGCCCGGCCGCCCCGGTTACATCCCCCGCACGGCCAAGCACCACCGGCCAGCTCCGGGCACGCCGAACCAGCCAGCCCCCGAGCATCACAACAGGGCCGATGGGCCGGCGGAATGACCCGCCACCGCGAACCGTTACACCCTGTCCCGACGCCGACCCCAGCGGGTCGCCGGGCCCCCGCGAACCTCCCCGCACCGCCACGCACCCCCGCGTTCAGTGCTCGTGCGGAAACACCCCCGATGCAGAGGAGCACGCCATCATGCGTACCGATCTGATCCGTAAGACCGCCCTGACCGCCGCCGGCCTCGCCTTCACCGGCGGTGCCATCGCCGGCCCCGTCACCACCGCTTTCGCCGCCCCGAACACCAGCAAGCCGGCGTC